>CAVUBM010000072.1:0-8233 GCA_963739645.1 uncultured Actinomycetota bacterium | reverse complement strand
CGGTGATCAGTCACAGGGCGTGCAGCTCGCGACGGTGCAGGACCTCGTGAACTACTGGGCGACGGACTACGACTGGCGCGGATGCGAGGCGAAGCTGAATGCGCTGCCGCAGTTCATCACCAGCATCGATGGGCTCGACGTCCACTTCATCCACGTCCGGTCGCCTGAGCAGAACGCGCTGCCAGTGATCGTCTCGCACGGCTGGCCTGGCTCGGTCATCGAGCAGCTGAAGATCATCAAACCGCTCACCAATCCCACCGGACACGGCGGGAGCGCCTCGGACGGGTTCGATGTGGTCATTCCGTCGCTACCGGGCTACGGGTTCTCGGGCAAGCCCGCCGCCACCGGCTGGGGCCCCGACCGCATCGCGCGCGCGTGGGCGGTGCTCATGCAGCGGCTCGGATATACGCGCTACGTCGCCCAGGGCGGCGACTGGGGCACCGCGATCTCGGCCGCGATGGCGCGCCAGGCCCCCGGCGGGCTGCTCGGCATCCACGTCAACTTCGCGCAGATGGTTCCGCTGGAGATGCTCGGCCACATCCGCAACGGCGATGCTGCGCCGGCTGACCTGTCGGACCCGGAAAAGCGCGCGTATGAACAAGTCGCGTTCGCGACGTATCACCGCGGATACGGCGTCATCCAGGGCACCCGCCCGCAAACGATCGGCTACAGCCTGGCCGACACCCCCGTCGGCCTCGCGGCCTGGCTCATGGACCACGACACGGGCACCTACGAGCACCTGGCCGGACTATTCGGCGGGCACCCCTACGGCGCCATCACGCGCGATGACTGGCTCGACAACACCTCGCTCTACTGGCTCACCAACACGGCCACGTCCGCGGCGCGGCTGTACTGGCAGCTGGCCGTAACCGGCAAAAACTTCTACGCCGCCGCCGACGTGTCCCTCCCGGCGGCAGTCACAGTGTTCCCCGACGAGTACGTCCAGGCGCCGCGCAGCTGGACCGAGCAGGCCTACCACAACCTGATCTACTTCAACGAAGCCGAAAAGGGCGGCCATTTCGCCGCGTGGGAACAACCGCAACAGTTTTCAGCAGAGCTGCGCGCGGCATTCCGCACACTGCGCTGAAGACGGAGGAGTTCGCGCGGGCCGGAGCCGTCAGCCGGGCTCGGCTCGCCCGGCTGAGCGCCCGCATCTGGTCTCGCCGGCCGGACGTCCCGGTGGGTCCGGATGGCAGTCATGAGCGGCTGGCCTGGCCGCCGCTGTGCCGCCCGCGCTAGTTGAGGGTGAGGATGATGCGCTCGTGGACGTTGCCGCTTTCCAGCTGCCGGTGGGCCTCGGCGGCTTGCTGCATGGGCATGGATTTGTGCGCGCGCAGGCGGAGCCGGCCGTCGGCCAGCAGGGCGATCGTCTCATCCAGGGCACCGGGGGCACGGTCGGGCGTGGGCTCGGAGAGCGTGACGCCGAAGCCAGCGGCGGCCGGGTCCGACAGGGTGATGACCCGCTTGGGCCCGCCGACCAGGGCGATCGCGTCGGCCAGGACACCCCGGCCGGCCGCGTCGAACACAGCGTCCACCGCGCCCAGCGCGCGGACCCGGCCGGCCACGCCCGCGCCGTAGCGCACCGGCGTGGCTCCCAGTTCGCGGGCGAGCGTTTCGTCGTGCTCGCCGACCGCGCTGATCACCGTGACTCCCCGGGCGACCGCGAGCTGCGTCGCGATGATGCCGACCGATCCGCCGCCGCCGAACAGCAGCAGAGTCTCACCGCTCTGGACGTCCAGCTGCCGCAGGACACCGACGGCCGCCTCGGCCGAGCTGGGCAGCGCGGCGGCATCCAGCCACGACACGGTGTCTGGCTTGCGGGTCCAGATCGACGCCACCGCATACTCGGCGTAACCGCCCAGGCTGAACAGCAGGGCCGTGACGCCGTCGCCGGTGGACGTGCCGCTGACACCGGGCCCAACCGCGTCAACGGTGCCTGCTGCCTCGAACCCGAGCACGGCGTTAGGGGGCAGCGGGATGGCCTTGAGATAGCCGGCCCGCAGGGCGAGATCGGTCGGGCTGATCCCGGCCGCCTTGACCTTGATCCTGATCTGTCCCTCACCCGGTTCGGCCACCGGGACCCCGGCCCACTTCAGCACCTCAGGCGGTCCGTACCTGGTCATCACAACCGCGTTGGGCATGGCAGTTCCTTCCTGATGGCGGCCCCGGAAGAGCCGCAGACGGCAACGTCAGCGTGCTCGTTGCACGCTGTTTCCTGCTGTACCGGTCGCGCCTTGCGACCGTGCCGGCACCGGCCTGCTGACCTGGCCGCTCCCGGAGGTGAAGGCATCGGTACCCCGCCTGGCCGCATCGCGGTTGCGCTGCCTCATGTCCAGGCTCCCCCAGGCCGGTGGTCACGCGTCCCGGCCCCGTGGGGCCGGTCCCCTTCTCCTCAGCAAGTTACGTGATATGTCACGTAACTGTCAACGTGATACGTCACGTAATTATCGGCTGGAAGAACTGCCGGCGGGGCCCGGTCGCCCTAGCCGGCTCCCCAGAGTCCCGGGACCGGAGGTGGCGGGGCAGGTCCGGCTGGCGCGCCGGGACTGTTTGCCTTCTCCCGCGGGCACCTGCGGGCGGGCGCGGGTGCTTGGCGGCTGAGCGGGGCGGGTACACCATCACCCGGATTACAGGGACCTACTTGCCCGTCGGCCGCAGGCGGGAATGCCGCAGGGACGGCCGGGACAGCGAGCCCGGCTCGGCAGCGGTGGTCTTAGCGGCCAGCGCGGGGCCGAGGCGGAAGGGGCGGGGCCTCGTCAGCCCTCCGCCGGGTGCCAGTCGACCGGCGGTGGGAGCGAGCCCTGTTTGATGATGTTGGCGTACACGCTTTCCAGTGCCTCGCTGAGCGGCCCCACGAGACCCTCCGGCAGTCCCTCGAAAAACAGGCGCCGGACAAGATCGACGTGCCCGGGCGCCGCTTCCTCCAGAGCCCGCCACCCACGCGCGGCCAGGGTCACCTCAGTGACCCGCCGGTCGGCGGCGGACAGGCCGCATGTCACCAGGCCCCGGGCGCTCATCCGCCGCACGTGGTGAGACACGCGGCTGCGCTCCCAGCCGATCTGGGCGGCGAGCACCGTGATCGGCATCCGCCCCAGGTCGGCGACGCTCAGCGCCGTCAGCACGTCGTAATCGGGTAGTGACATGCCGCTACCGGTGAGGAGCTGGCGGTTCATCTCGTACGCGAGACGCAGCTGGACCCGGATATAGGCCAGCCACGCCCGCTCCTGCTCGCCGTCGAGCCACCCGCCGGCAGGCGCCGGTGTGGTCTTGCCGTTACGTGACATATCACCTGAGCGTACCGCTCGCGGCCGCCACGCGGCGGGCGGCGCGCGGACGCCACAGTAACCAGGAACCCCATTCCCCTTCCGGGCTGATGGCCAGGCTGCTCGCGGCCAGCGGCAGGCTGCGTGCCCCGCACTGGTCCTGCCCCCGGCTCATCCCGGGCACCTGACACCTCGCCCGCACAAGGCAATGCCCTCGGTGCGCTGGACAAAGTCGACGAGCGCCGGCCGGGGCTGGAATGAGAGGGCGCTGCCCACGGCGTCGGCCAGCACCGGAGATGCGCCGGGCGCGAAGCTGAACCGGTAGGTGGCGCAGCCGCCGGGGAAGGTGTAAAAGCGAAGGTCAGAGAACTGCGGCAGCAGGTTCAGCGGATGCTCGAACCGCCGCGTGCCGGGCTGGTCGGATGGGATCTGCCGGGCGCCAGAGGTGTCGCAGGCCGTGGTCAGGGTCACGGTGATGGCCGCCGGCCCGGCGCGATCAGAGTTCAGCCAGAAAGTAACCTTCCCGCTGGCGATGTCCGCGCCGCCGGTACTCCAGCCTGGCGGGAGCGCGGCGATGCAGGGCAGCTCGGCCGCCGACGGGACTGCCTGGGCGGCCAGGATCATCGAGTGGCCGGTGCCGCAGCGGGGGGCGTAGGCGCCCAGGTCATCGGCCGGGGAAAAAGCCTTCACGTCAGAGAACCCGCTGACGGCGGCGAGGGCGAGCAGTGCGGCCGCCAGGGCGACGCGTGTGGCACTCCAGCGCTGCAGCACAATCGGCGGTCGCTGCGGGGCGAGGGCGCGGAACGCGCTGAGCAAGTCGCGCGGGTCCCGTTTCATGAACGCGCGCAGCTGCGCCGGGCTGGCGACCCCGCGGGTCGCGGCGAACGCTTCCGCGAGCTCTGCCTCGGTGAAGTAAGCCAGCGCCCGCCGGTAGACCCGCTGGGGGTCGGTGCGCACCGCCAGGACCAGCATCATGTTGCCCAGGTCAACTGCCTGCCGCCACGGCGACGGGCGCACCTGCACGAAGGCCACGTCGATCAGCAGCAGCGCCTGGCCGCGGACCATCAAGTTGCCCGGTTTAATGTCGCGGTGGGCGATCCCGGCGTTCCACAGCCTGCGGATCAGCGCCAGCCCCTGGTCGATCACCGAGTCGCCGATGTGGGCCTCGCCGAGCTCGACAGCATCTTTGAAGAACTCGGTAACCAGCAGGTACTCACGCTCGGGCGTGATCTCCACAATCCCGCAGGGCCGGGCCGTGTGCACCCCAATGTCCTGCAGCAGGCGCAGTGCGTAGTCCTCGTACTCGACCAGCCGCCGCACCGTCTGGAAAGGGTGCTCGTCCTCCAGGGACCCGTAGAGGATGGTCCGCCCCACCTTGTACCAGCGGTCCGCGCGGACATGATCCCTGGTGTAGAGCTTGGCGAAGAGATACTCATCCGGACTACCTTCGACCCGCAGCCGCAGCGGGGTAGAGCCCGCGGACGACTCCAGGCCGACCGGCTGGATCTCCACCACCTGCAGTCCGAGCTGGTCGTGCACGGCCCGGCGGATCGCTTCCCCCGCCGGCCGGTGACATCAACGTGTGCGGTGCGGCCACGGCGGTAGGCGACCGGGAACACCTCGTTCGGGGTGAAGAAACCGAACGCGGTGACCGCGATCGCCACGGCGAGCGCCGCGCCGAGCACCGCATCGTCGGGATGATCGACACCCAGGTACAGGCGAGCCAGACAGAACACGGCGATCACCAGGGCCACCGCCGCCGTGGTATAGGTCCGGGTGCGGCCCGGGACGGCCAGGCAAAAGACGATGCCCATCAGGAAGATCGTCAGCAACACCACCGGCGGCGACCCGCCCGAATAGCCGCCCCAGCTGGCGATGACCGGCACTCCGTACGGCCGTGGCCGCGACAACCCGAAGTAGATAAACGTCCAGGCAGTCTTGAGGAAACCCAGGCTGAACAGGAACACCAGCAGGTGCCGCCAGCGGCGGAACGCGACCATCAGGGCGACTACCGACACGCCGAGCACGGTGACCCCCCAGCCCGAGCCCGCCGCATTGATCCCGTTGGCCACATCGGTCAGCCACGGCGTCCGTACCCCGGCCAGGGGCCGCAGCACCCACGCGCTGACCCGGTCATCCATCCGCAGCCACGGCGTGTGCTGCAAGGCTAGGAACGACCCAGCCAGGCCCATCGCCACTCCGACCAGCCACGCCGCCGTGCTGATGCTGACCGGGTGCGGCAGCGGCGGCGGCGCGCCAGTCGGGCGGCGCTGAAGCCCGGCCCTGTAGGCGGCGGAGTCCGGCGGCAAGCTGGCCGCCCCGTCCCGGGCGACCACGCGCCCGGCACCGTGACTCAACGCCCGCCACCCCCCGCCGGGAACACTCCATGTGCTCGCAGCCAGCTGCTAACTACCAGCCGGGGGTCCTGCCCCACCAGCTCAACGCAGTAGGCCCCGGCTGCGGGGATGACGACGGCCGCCGCTCGGGCGACAGAGCTGGTCACGACGTGCTGGTTCTCCATTTATTCGGTGGTCCGGCATGATTTATTCGGTGGCCCGGCATGGCTGGCTGTTCGCATGATGACCGATGTACAGCTACCATATCGTAATACGATATTTCGCGGCTGCGATGGGCCTTTGCCAGTAGAGGCACGAAGGATCGCTGGAGGCGGTGAGCGTGCAGGTCAGCGGTGACTAAGAAACTCGCAGTGACCGCATCGGTGGATTCCACCCGCCATGTCAACTTTCGGGTGGCGCCCGTCGCATCGCCGCCTCATAACGTCGGGTATTGCCCGATACTGAGGAGCACACGATGCGAGTCTCCGCCGGGGGGGTGAGCGGCGCTATCGGCGCCCGCCTCGCTTCCCAGCTCATCGAGCACGGGCACAAGGTGACCGGGACCTGCAGGTCACCCATGAACGTCGAGCGGGTCAGGGCGCGCGGCGCCGGGCCGATCGCGCTCGGCCAGCAGCCAACGCGTGTGTGGCGCCGCACGGCGGGGAGTTCCTGATGCCGTTCGGGTACTGGTGGGCGGTCGCGGTCGCGTCCTGGGGCGTGGCGTGCGCGCTCACCCGGTGGCCCAGGCTGGGCTCGTTTTCCGCCATCCCTGCGCTGGTGGTCAGCGAACTGCCGTTCATCGTGGGGTATTGGCTGCTCGCCTCGACCGTGCTCGCGCTGGCCGACGGTGACCTCGGCTCGCCGGCCGGTGCGGCCGGCGCTATTGTCGCGCTGCTCGCCCTGGCCGGCCTGGTGGTGGTAGTGCGCCGCGCGCTGCGTGCGCACGCGGCACTGGGCAACGCCGGTAAGCCGGGGCGGCCGTGGGGCCGTATTCTGCGCGCCCCGTTCTTGCCGGGCCGGCCCGGCGTGGTCCGGGTGCGCGGCCTTGGCTACGGTGGCGGGCCGCGCCGCACGCTGGACGTGTACCATCGCCGCGACCGGCCGGCCGGCGCGCCGGTCTTGCTGCACTTTCATGGCGGCGGCTTCTACTCCGGCAGCAAGGCCCGCGAAGCACGGCCGCTGATCCGCCACCTGACCAGCCGGCGTGGTTTCGTCTGCATCAGCGCCAACTACCGGCTGCAGCCGCACGTGACACTCGGCGGCCAGGTGGCCGACGTGCGCGCCGCAATCGCCTGGGCACGGGCCCACGCCGCGGACTATGGCGGCGAGCCCGGCACACTGTTCGTCACCGGCAGTTCGGCCGGCGCGAACCTGGCGGTCCGGGCGGTGGCCGAGGGCGAGACCGGTATCGCGGGCCTGATCTGCCGGTATGGCTACTACGGCGGCCTCGCGCCACGCGGTGACATGCCGCCCATGCTCGTGGTGCACGGGCAGAAAGACCTGATACCAGCAGCGGACGTGCGCGCCTTCGTGGAGCGGGCACGCGCAGTATCGAGCCACCCGGTCCTCTACGCCGAGCTACCCGGCGCACACCACGACTTCGACATGTTCGAGTCCATCCGGTCCGCCGCAGTCAACCAGGCAGTGGACCAGTTCACCGCGAGGATCAGCGCTTTCTCCGGCGCAAATCTTCAGGACTGGCACCCCGCCCAAGACTCGTGACCATTAAGGGGACAGACATGTCCACGACACGAGGTCAGCGCCACCGGAAAGCATCTGGCCAGCATGAACGCGGCCTTCGGCGTCGTCGACGCCGCGGACGTCGAGATCGTGCGCGGCGACCTGGTCAGCATTTTGTATGAGGCCGCCCGGAGCGGCGCCGACGGGTTGCACTCCACGCTGCGAGCGCTCACTTTCGGGCCGGAATCGTCCCGCGTCCGGCACCTGGGCATGTACCTGTCGGTCTTCACTGTCCGCAACGACATGGGACTCGATCACTGGCAGCTGATCCACGTCTCCCCGGGCAAGTCGGTAACGGTTACCAGCGCCAGGGACAACACCGAGGCGAGGGCCATCTTTTCCTCGCCTCTCCGCTCCTCGATTACGACCACCGTGACAATCGGCCAGCAGCAGAAGTTGCTCGAAGCCGCGTTCGCCGGGCAGGGCTGGGAGATTCCGCGGCTGCTCGCGGCCATGCGCGACCCCGACTTCTACTTCGATTCCGTCAGCCAGATCCGCATGGACAACTGGTCGGCTCACCGGGTGACACTGGTCGGCGACGCAGGCTACTGCCCTTCGCCGCTGTCGGGCCAGGGCACCAGCCTCGCGCTGGTCGGGGCTTATGTGCTGGCCGGAGCACTGCAGGCGGCCGAGGGCGACCACGGCGTTGCCTTCGCCGCTTACCAGCGCCGGATGCGGGACTTCGTGGCTCGTAACCAGCAGATCGCGATCGGGAACACCAAACGGTTCATCCCGCAGAATCGCCGGCAGATCTGGCTGCAGAACTAGGCTATTAGGACACTGCCCTACCTCCCCGGCAAGAAGCTCGTTCTCGACCTGGCCACCAAGGGCGTCGGGGAGGCAGCCAAGGCCATCGCACTGGAAGAGAGCCCGGCCTGATCAGTGGACCGGTCG
>CAVUBM010000071.1:0-5267 GCA_963739645.1 uncultured Actinomycetota bacterium | reverse complement strand
CTGACCGTCTTGTCACTGATGAACAGGGCATCCCCGATCTGGCGGTTGGTGCGCCCCTCAGCCACCAGGTCGAGGACTTCGGCCTCCCGCCCGGTCAGGCCGAGCCGGCGGAGGGCGTCGGCCGGGCTGGGACCGGCCCCGAGCCGGCCGCGTCGGCTGAGCACCTCCAGCTCCGCCACGAGTGGCGCCGCGCCCAGTGACTGAGCGGCAGCCAGCGCCTCAGCGGCGAGCCGGGCAGCGACGCCCCGGTCGCCCTTGGCACGCAGTATCGCGTCCGCGGTCCGCAGCCGGCACACCGCCGCCCAGTACTGGTCACCGCAGCGGTCCCACGCCGCCGTGGCGGCGTGCCAGGCCCCGGCGTGGGGGCCGTCGCTGAGCTCCCGGGCTTCGGCGCGGGCCGTCGCCACGAATGCGGCCGGTTCGGCCAGGAGCTGGCCGCCGAACGATCTCACCATGGCTTCGATGCCGGACAGCCGGGCCATGAGCGCCTCGACGGTGTTGCGGTCGGGGGCCGGGCAGGCGGCCTCGGCCGAGATCCCGACGCGGCACGCCTTCGGCGCGTAGATCATGTCGTCGCAGCGGTCCGAGATCGCCAGCGCAGCCGAGATGTGCGCCCGGGCCTCATCGGCGTGGCCGGTGGCGAGAGCCAGTTCCGCGGCCCGGATCCGGGTGTTGGCCCCGAACTGGGCGTCGTCCATGGCGGCCGCCCGCTCCATGGCTGGCGCCAGCGTGCGTGCTGCTGCGTCGAGCTCACCGCGCCGGAGGAATACGTCGAAGCGGGGGGCGGCGAAACTGACCAGGGTGGAGCCTTCGAGTGCGTCGTAGGGGAAGGCATCGAGCAGGGCGAGCGCCTCGTCCCACCGGCCAACCCGGACAACCGCCTCGGCCTGGTGTTCGCAGATGCTGATGCCGGCCGAGAGCATGGTGCCCTGCTTGTGCACCACCTGCAGCCCGGCGTCGGCGGCGGCCATGGCCTCCGCCGCGAGTCCGGCGAACAGCTGCACGTAGGTGAGGTCCTGGAACGCCCGGGCAAGGTCGTCCGCCTCTCCGGCCTCGCGCGCGATCTCGCGGGACTCCTGCAGAAGCTGCAGCCCCTCGGCCAGCCGGCCGCTTTCTGCGAACAGCACCCCTTTGCTGCACAGCGCGTGGGCCTCATCGCGGCGCGATCCCGTGCCGCGCGCCAGATCGAGCGCGGTGTCCACCGCTACCAGCCCCTGGCGGACCCGCTGGCCGACCATCAGGAACCCGGCGTACCGGGCCATGACGAAGGTCTTGGCTGAGGACGGCGGACGGTCCGCGAGCAGGCTCACGGCCCGCTCGAATGCCTCCGCGCTGGCCACCGCCTCACCCGCCACCCGGGAGTAGACGCCAAGTTGCAGGTAGGCTAGGGCCACCCGCTCGACGTCCGGCGAGTCGGCCAGCTCGGTGACTGCGGAATCGGCCAGGGTCCGCGCCCGTAGCGCCTGGCCTGCCAAGAAGCGGGCTTCTGCCGCTTGCTCCAGCAGCGCGGCCCGGTCCGTTCCATCCGGGCGGGCCGGGGTCTGCTCCCACAGCGTCAAGGCGGTTTCCAGATGGTCGGCCGCCTCGGACGGCGCTCCTACCTGGCTCGCCCACCGGGCAGCCTGGATTGACGCGTCCAGGGCCCGCACCCGGTCACCAGCCGATTTCCAGTGCAGCGCCAGTACACCCCACCGTGCGCCGGGCGGATCGATGATCGTCTCGTCTGCCTCGATCGCGCTGGCCACGGCCAGATGGAGGCGATGACGCTGCGCTGGCAGCAAGTCGTCGTAGATGGCCTCGCGCATCAGGTCATGCCTGAATCGCAGCTCACCCGCGGTGGCACCGAGGATGTTGTGATCGACGGCCTGGCGCAGGGCGTCCTCGATCTCGGGTAGCGGCAGGCCCGTTGCTTTGCCCAGGAGGTCCTCGGCGAAGCCCTGGCCCAGCACGGATGCCGGGCGCAGTACGGCCAGAGTCGAGTCGGGAAGGTGGTGCAGCCGGGCGAGCAGCAGTTCGCGGAGTCCTTCGGGCAATGACATCACCGGCGTCGAAGCGGCCAGCAATTCTTCGATGAAGAACGGGTTGCCACCGGTCCGGTCGACCAGTAGCGACACGTCCGGCGCCGTGGCCGCGTCAGCCGCCTGGGCCACCAGGTCGGCGACGTCCCGCCGCGCCAGCCCGGCCAGCCGGATCCATGTGGCGTCGCCGCGCTCGAGCTCGGCCAGCAGCGACTTCAGGGGGTGGCGGCGGTGCAGGTCATCGGCGCGGTAACTGACGATGAGCAGCACCCGGGCGGCATGGATGTTGCGGGCCAGGAACGAGATCAGATCCCGGGTCGAGCTGTCGGCCCAGTGCAGGTCCTCCACCACGAGCACAGCCGGCGCCACGTCGCCGAGACGTACGAGGAAATCCAGCATCCGCTCGAGCAAGAGGCCGCCCGTCCCCGGCTGGCTGCCGGACAGCCCAGGCAGCAGCGGGGCCAGGTCATCGATCCCGGCTCCGGCCACCTCTGTCATGACATCGCGGCCCAGGTGGCGGTCGAGGTGCCGGAGGATCTCGATCAGCGCAGCGTAGGTCAAGGCGCCCGCGGCGACGTCAACGCACCCGCCGATGGCGGTCGTCCACCCGTCCTGGCCCGCCCTGCCCAGGAACTCCTGCACCAGGCGGGACTTGCCCACACCGGCGTCGCCGGCCACGACCACCAGCCGCCCGCGACCTGCCCCGGCGACCTCGGCGCGGGCCGACGCGAGCTGGGTCAGCTCGTCCCGCCGCCCGACGAAAGCGTCCGTGCGTGCCCGAGTCACCAGGTCATTCTGGCTCATCGAGCCTTCTGTCTGGGTCTTCACATGATCAATGCTGCGGCTAAGGGGGTGGCCGCCGGATCGGGCGGACCCCCTTAGTTCTCCGGCGGCCGCTGAGCTGAATCTGAGGTCTGGCGCCCGATGCCGGCCCGGGACCTTAGCCCGATCGTGAAGGGAGATCACCCTAACGAGGAGGCCCAAGATGATGTACCACCCGGCAATGGCCCAGCAGCTCGCCGCCGAGCACCAGCGAGACCTGCTCGATCACGCGCGCCGGCACCGCCAGGCCCGCACTGCGCGGGCCGCCCGCCCGGCGGCGGGGACCCGTACCCGGCCCCTCCTGCGCAGGGTCCAGGCCGTCCTCACCAGTCACTGATCCCACCGCAGCCATCACTCGAGAAGGGACAGCATGATGAACGAAGACAAGCTGATGAGCCTCGTCCACCAGGCGGTTGGGGACTTCGGGGCGATCCTTACCGGGGCACTCGTCGTCCTCGGCGACCGGCTCGACCTCTACCGGCATCTGGCGGACGCCGGCCGCCCGCTGACCAGCGCCGAGCTGGCCACTGCGGCAGGCTGTGCGGAACGTTACGTCCGCGAGTGGCTCAACGGGCAGGCCGCCAGCGGTTACGTCACGTACGTGGACGGCCGGTACGCGCTGTCCGAGGAGCAGGCGACAGCCTTCACCGACGAGAGCAGCCCGGCGTGCGTTATCGGGGGTTTCCAGGCCATGCTGGCCGCTACCCGGGCGGTCGATCGTCTCAGCGTCCTGTTCCGCACCGGTGAGGGGCTCGGGTGGCACGAGCACCACGATGACCTGTTCTGCGGCACGGAGCGATTCTTCCGGCCCGGATACGTGGCCAACCTGGTCACGTCGTGGATCCCGGCACTCGAGGATGTCGAGGGCAAACTCCACCGCGGCGCCCGGGTCGCCGATGTCGGATGCGGGCACGGAGCCTCGACGATCATCATGGCCCGCGCATTCCCCACGTCGGCTTTCACCGGTTTCGACTACCACGCCCCTTCGATCGAGGCAGCTCGCAAGGCCGCCGCGGAGGCCGGCGTGGACGACCGGGTCAGCTTCGAGGTGGCGCCGGCCCACGAGTACCCGGGCACGGGATACGACCTCGTCGGGTTTTTCGATTGCCTCCACGACATGGGAGACCCGGCGGGCGCGGCACGCCACGTGCTGAGTTCGCTGGCCCCGGACGGCACCTGGCTGATCGTCGAGCCCTTCGCCAACGACGACACGGCCGACAATCTCAACCCGGTCGGCCGGCTGTTCTACTCGGCGTCCACGCTGATCTGCACCCCAGCGTCGTTGTCGCAAGAGGTTGGTACCGCGCTCGGCGCCCAGGCGGGGGAGGCACGCCTGCGGGACGTGGTGACGGCGGGTGGGTTCACCCGATTCCGGCGGGCCACAGAAACCCCGTTCAACCTGGTGCTCGAAGCCCGTCCGTGAGGCAATCACAGCACCTTGCGGTCCCTCGTCAACGGCTCCATCCCACAGGAACCGCGCTGCTCTCTCTACCAGAAGGCTGACAGAAAAGGTCAGGGTCAACTCTGGGGAGCCCTCCCGCCGTTACTGGCCGGAGGGCTCTTTCGTTCCGCCAGCAACCGCCATCCCAGCTAATACTGGCAGCTCAGCAAGGTATCCATTAGTTCCCGCATACGAAAACCAATCCGGGGTAACTGGCAGGCGCGGCCCGCGCCAGGCCCCCCACTACAAGGAGCTGAAGCTTCGAGTCCGCTCCCGTAACTGGCGCGGGCCGCTTCACCGCTCCCGAAGGCGCAGCGAGCGCCCGAACTACCCGCTGCGGTCCAGCGTGAACATGCCAGTGGCCTGCTTTTCACATCCACGGTGTGCCCACCGGGGACATCGCTGCCATCCACGCCCACGGCGACGACCGGGCCAGCCTGATCCGCCGCGCTCAGCCCGCAGGCTCGTGCGGCGGGCGGTACCAGCGGGACCGGCAGCCCGGCAGTGGGCAGGACAGGGCGATGTCGTCGCCCAGCTCTCCGTAACCGCCCACCAGGCGGCAGTCACCCGGCTCGCCGAGCGCGACCTGTGCCGCCGGTACCTGCCGAAACCGCCCGGGCCAAAACCAGCCCCGCCATCACCTGCCCCGTCGCCGCCCCCGTCGGCGGCTTCAGCGCCACAGCCCGCTGGCTGCTACCCACGGGCCAGCTCAGGCAACTGTTACGAGCCGGGCGAGTTCTGCCCGCACGCGGACGCAGGCATGACCGGGGTCGCCGGGGACGGCGAGAAGATCATCTGCAGAGATAACAACGGGCTCCGCTGGGAACCCGTCTGATCGGGGCAGGCGCGCTCCACCCTCGGATGCCGGTCTATGGCCTCCGCGAAGTACCGCCGCTGATCAGCGCACACCTCGCCGCGCTACTCCGAACCTGGCCACAGTCACCGGCGCCACTCCGACCGGATCTCACCGCGCCGCTGCCCGGCGG
>CAVUBM010000070.1:0-52334 GCA_963739645.1 uncultured Actinomycetota bacterium | reverse complement strand
AGGTTGCGACGTGAGGTCGCACGTTGGTGAGTGAGTCAGTCGATGAAGGTCCGGTGATGCGCGGTAGTGGCGCGGGAAGTCCGACGACAAGTTCACGTTCGCGGCCACTCAGTCGAGATCGAACTCGTTGCCCTCGATGTCCTGCATCACCAGGCACGACTCGTTGTCGTCATCGGCAGGCAGTAGTCGCACGCGTACCGCGCCGAGCGCGACCAGCCGTGCGCATTCGGCCTCAAGCGCGGCCACGCGCTCTTTACCCACGAGCCCGGTGCCGACCCGCACGTCAAGATGCAGCCGGTTCTTGACGACCTTGCCTTCGGGAACGCGCTGGAAGAACAGTCGCGGGCCCACACCTGAGGGATCAATGCATGCGAACCATGAACCCTGCTGCTCAGGCGGCAGCGAGCGATCGAAATCGTCCCAGGTGCCGAACCCCTCCGGTGGCGGCGGTACGACGTACCCCAGCACCTCGCACCAGAAACGAGCGACGCGCTCAGGTTCTGCGCAGTCGAAGGTGACCTGGAACTGCTTGACCGATGCCATCGGTCCACCATAGAGGCGCGACCCAGCCATCGTCGCGCGGGTCGCGTGACATGGGTTGGTGACCCGCTCGGGGCCGGGTTCACCGAGGGCAGAGGAAGAACCACGAAACCTGCCCGGAACGCCCCCGCCGCGCCATTGCTCCCCCTGGTATGGAAGGGTCCCAGAAACGGGCTTGTCGCTCATGGCAGCCGTTCTACCCACCGGCAGCCGCGACACATTGGGCATAGGCTGCTGTGCGCGCGCCAGGTCACCCGTGCTCTTGCTTCCCACGTCACCGGATGCGCGTGGACCGTTCATCCAATTGGAGCGAGGTGATCAGAAATGGCTAATCCCACCATTGTTCTCGTCCACGGGCGCGCCCGCTGATGCATCCGGCTTTCGCGGTCTGTATAACGAGTTCCTCGGCGAAGACGTGAGGGTCGTCGCTCCGCCGAACCCGCTGCGCGTCTAACCGGCGGCGACGGTGAGTACCCCAAGGCCGTGATTGATGAGATCGGCCGGTCCAGCTGGGAATCGGGGCCTTCCGGGCTTTCACTTGTCCTGAGCTGGGAAGCTGGCTGTCCGCGAGTGACCGTGAGATACCCGGTCAGCGAAGGATCCTGGGCCGAAGCGACCCCACGCCACGAAGGCGGCCATGGCGAGGTAGACCAGGTCGGGGATGATCGTTGCCCTCTCGCCACGGCGGAGGCGCATGATCACCGCGCCAACAAACAGCAACACCGCACCTGTAGCAGCCAGGGGCACCAGAACCGGCGCGATGCCGAGCGCGGCGGGCACGATCAGGCCGACCGCAGCCAGGAACTCGAGGGCCCCGATGGCCTTGAGGGCACCGGGCCTGAAGTCTTCAACCCATTTCGAGGCGGCGCCGCCCATACCGGCCAGCTTCTCCTTGGGCACGAACAGCTTGGTGCTACTGCTGACGAGGAAGGCAACGGCCAGGATTCCGGCAACGATCCACAGAGCGAGGTTGAGCTTGCGCTTCACGAGGATGTCCTTGAAGAGGTTTGGCACGAATCGGGTACTCGATGTCCTTCCCACGGACGTCGTCCCGTATGCCGATGCTGCCGATCTCGACGATTACCGTCAGTCACCGCTCAGCGAGCTACGCATTACGAGTGTGTCCTGGTGCGTTGGTCGCGGGCTAAGGGCACGTATGAGCTTCAGGTTCACAGGTTTCTGCTGCTGGCGACCGTTGGCTGTTGACGGCGGTTCGGGGACATCTCGGGGACACGCCCACCAGTCGATTGACCTGACCCGTCGGGCTGACGTGCGCCTATATGTGACTGTGCCTTTCCGGCTCGCTCGTCAAGGCAGCCAGACCCTCGCGCGCCGCTTTCGTATCTGGGTGGTCGGCGCCCATGAACCGCTCGCAGTAGGCCAGCGTCCGCTCATACAGCGGGATCGCGTCGGCCGTCCGCCCCGCAGCCTGGTAGGCCATCGCGAGGTTGTTCCGCGTTGTCAGGGTGGTCGGATGGTCGGCGCCCAGCAGCCGCTCGCAGTCGGCGAGCGTCCGTTCAAGCAGCCGGATCGCCTTGGCCGTCCGCCCCGCAGCCTGGTAGGCCATCGCGAGGTTGTTCCGCGTTGTCAGGGTGATCGGGTGGTCGGCGCCCAGCAGCCGCTTGCAGTCGGCGAGCGCCCCCTTATACAGCGAGATCGCTTCGGCCGTCCGCCCCGCAGCCAGGCTTCTCATCGCGAGCTTGTTCCGCGACCAAGTGTTCGGGTGGTCGGTGTCCTGCATCCACTCAAACAGCGGAAAAAAAGTAATCAACGAACCTCCAACGCTACATCCAGCGAAGCGAAGCCGTCAGGGGCAGGGGTACCGCATCCCCGCCTCCTGACGTATGAGATCTACAGAAGATCCTACTGCCCCCGATGACTTTATAGACGTCCCGTCGCTAGTTCATAGCGAAGAACTCAGCTGCCGCCGTTTGTTTGGCTGGGGCGAGGGCCAGCCCACCGTTCGGTCCAGTGACAGTTGTCAAGGCGTACTGGCTGCTGCGGGCGATCTTTAACACCGCTGTGCGAAACAAGAATCCGGGAATCCAGCGCCAGATCACTGGAGCTGACAAAGAGTTCAGCGCGGAACGTCCAGTGCTCAGTGTGTCCGAGGTCTACCGCCTGGCCGACGCGACCGCGCCGCGGTACATAGCGCTCGTGCTGCTGGCCACGTTCGGCAACCTGTGGTGGGGCGAACTGGCTGGGCTCCGCCGCCGCAACTTCTCCAAACTATGGGCACGAGCCTTGGCCAAGGCAGGGCTCCCGGCCGGGACTCACGTGCACGATCTTCGCCATACCGGTAACACGTTCACGGCCGAAACGGGAGCCTCCCTCGCGGAGCTGATGAACCGCATGGGCGACTCCTCGACGCGGGCCGCACGGCTGTACTTGCACACCCGCCAGGAGCGGGACAAGGAGATCGCCGTCACGCTGGACAGGATGGCCAAACGCGAGCCGAAGCGGGCAAGGCAGCGCGGCGGTGACTGACCTCGAACTCCCGGGTTATCGGGCACGTAGCGGGCATGCGGAGGACAGCGGAGACTCAAGGCCACCCTGGTTAATGGCCCGCTAATGGCCCGGCGATCATGGGCCGACGTGGTGTGGTTCGGGGACGCTTTGCGCCCGCCTCTCCCCTGTTACCTGCGTCTGAGTGAGCTTCTGCTTGTACACCGCGACAGGTGGCTGCCACCATCCTTGGACATTTCGCCGGGCTATACGTGCGGCATAGGTATTACGGCGCGTCTGCTGACCGTAAACATATGGCACAAGCTCAGGCAGCCCATTCTGTGGTGAGGTGCGCTGGCGAGGTGCGGTGCTCGTTGCCTTGATCGCGGGCATGATCTTCTCTTCCCTGCGATGCCGGCCCGCTGCTGACCGCATGAGCTGAAGACGATCACGCGAGTCTCTGCGAGTCGCAGGCCCTGGTCCTGGTTTGTACCTCCGGGTGGGCCTCTGGTGACTCGGAGTGGGTGTCTTCCAGTCTACGTGAGATGTTCACGCAGTTCGGTTCAAGATCCGTATTACGACCTCTACATCCAGGACCGGCCCCCTGGAGGCTCCAGACGCCCGCCGAGGCCCTGCGCCATGCCTTGATCGGCATGAATGATGCAGCTCAGATGAGAGGCCAGCACAGAAGGTCAGGAGTCCATCGTTGACTAATTCTAGAAATATATTGCTAGTTTCAAATTACTAGCGTAGCGTGATCGGTGGGGCCCAGGGTAGCCAGGCACGGCAGGTCACAGGAGGCATCCCAATGCACGCACCGACTGACAACTCCACTCCCCCGCGATCCGTCCTTAACAGACTTCTGCTCACGCCATGGGGTTACCGCCGTCCCCGTGTCTGTGCAGGCGTGCGCTTTGCCGTGGGTATCTGGCTGGTCTTCCTTGGCGGCCTTCTGCTCTCAGACGGCTACTTGTGGGCAACGCTGCTGCTGGTTGCGGCGGCGCTGCTCTTCTGGGTCGGTTACCTGAACATGACAGCCACCCGCTCCGCACCTCCCCGAGACTGAGGTGGCCCACATGCTCGCAGCGGTTGGCATTGCCGTGTGTGCCGGCGCGGTGGTGGCCGTGTGGGTGGCCGGTGCGCTATACAACGCCCTTCGTACTGTGCATAACGCCTCTCATGTTCCGCGCGAGCGGACGCGGAGCCAGCCAGGGTTGACGGCACTCATTGTCGTGGCGGTGGCGTGTGCAGGCCTGGCGGTTGTCAGCCGCAGCCACTTTGACGGCCTGGCCGTGGGGGCCTTGTGGCCCCGGGTACTCGGACTCGCCGTGCTGGCCGCCTCGACCATGTTCACGCTGTGGGCCCGGTTCTCGCTCGGCACCATGTGGAGCCTGGCGCCCCAGGTCAAAGATGATCACCGGCTCCGCACTCACGGGCCGTACGCAGTGACACGTCATCCGATCTACACCGGCGTGCTCGGCATGCTGCTTGGCGCCACCTTGCTCAGCGGGATCGGTCAGTGGATCGTGCTCTTCCCGGTCGGCCTGATCCTGTTCGAGGTCAAGATCCGCATGGAGGAGCATCTGATGCTGGCGACCTTCCCCGAGCAGTACCCCCGGTACCGCCGACAGGTGCCACAACTTGTCCCAGGTCTCTTCCTGCTGCGTTGACACCCCTCAGTCAGCTCGTAGACCTTCGGTCGTGCCCACCGGGCTGGACGCCGGCTCGGCTGGTCGAGCACCTGGGCGGTGCCGAGCGGCACTGGTTCCAGGGGTCGTGGCCGGCTCGGATGCAGAGCTGCCCTGGGATGAGGGCCTGCCCCCCATGACCCGTAGGCAGCGTTCGTCTGCGACCGGCCCAGCGGAGATCATCGGCTATTACCGCAGCCAGTGCGCGCACTCGGATGCGGTGCTGGCGGTGACCTACCCTGGCTCCGGGGTTCCGCACTCGGAGCGGGTGACGAGAATCGAACTCGCACTATCAGCTTGGGAATCCGACCGATCCGCCTTACTGGGGCCGCTGACCAGCCAGAACCATGCACCGCCGGTGCCCGTGACTGCCCCTGGTTTACCGGGGCTAATTGCACGCTAATTGTGCGGTGATCATACTCGGGAACTGGACAGTCCCGGCTGTCCCGCGCGTGGCCATGTCATGACTGGCTGTGCCAGACTGGGGAACTGGCGGACCGCTCTGGAGAACCACGTTGAATAAGGCCCTCGTATTGATTCCCGTGCTTGTGCTCGCAGCCGGGTTTGTGGTGTTCTGCGAGGTTGACCTCGCCCGGGCGGAGGAAGTGCGCTACCTGCCCAAGTGGGTATGGGCGATCTTCTGCATGGGCATAGGGCTCACGATTCCGTTCGGCGGGATTGCTTACCTGGTGTTCGGAAAGGTACGCAGGCCGCGCCCGAGATGACGATCAGGGAGACTTGGGGTGCGGCCTGATAGCGGCCAGCCTCACCCCAGGTCCTGCTCGGGCCGCAGCACGTTCGCCCTAGTGGGGGAAGATCACCCGCTGGTGCTGCTACGTAACCAGCTGCTGGGCAGTTACGTCCGCTGATGTGGTGTTCGATGTTCCGCTGCTGAGCGTGGCGTCGTGATGTGAGACGGCCACCGAGTGATCCTCATTGAGTTCCGGTCAAAGATCTCAAGGATGAGGAGCCACGCGATGGCCGCAGGACCCAGTATCGATGTTTCGGGCTGGCTGGAGGAGCAGCTGGCCCAGGCGAGCCCGGATCTGCTCCGGGCAATGGTCACGACGTTCGCTGAGGCGCTGATGGGCGCGGAGGCGGACGCGGTCTGCGGCGCCGCCTATGGCGAGCGCAGCGACGAGCGGCGGAACACCCGCAACGGTTACCGGCGGCGGGAGTGGGACACCCGGGCCGGGAGCATTGACCTGGCGATCCCGAAGCTGCGCCAGGGCAGCTACTTCCCGGACTGGCTGCTGGAGCGCCGCCGCCGCGCCGAGGCCGCCCTGGTCACGGTTGTGGCGACTAGCTACCTGCTCGGGGTCTCCACGCGGCGGATGGAGAAGCTCGCAGAGACGCTGGGCATCACGCGGCTGTCCAAGTCACAGGTCAGCGAGATGGCCAAAGATCCCGGCGCGCAGGTTGAGGCGTTCCGGACCCGGCCGCTGGACGCCGGGCCCTGCACCTTCGTGGCCGCGGACGCGCTGGTGCTGAAGGTCCGCGAGGCCGGGCGGACGGTGAACGTGCACGCCCTGCTCGCGACCGGGGTGAACGCTGATGGGTACCGGGAGATTCTGGGCCTGCACGTCACCTCTGCCGAGGACGGCGCCGGGTGGCTGGGCTTCTTCCGGGACCTGACCGCCCGCGGTCTGTCCGGCGTTGCCCTGGTAACCTCTGATGCGCACCGCGGGCTGACTGAGGCGATCGGCGCCACGCTGCCTGGCGCGTCCTGGCAGCGGTGCAGAACGCATTACGCGGCGAACTTGATGTCGGCGACGCCGAAAAGCGCGTGGGGGTGGGTCCGGGCGCTGCTGCACTCGGTCTATGACCAGCCCGACAGCGACTCTGTCCATGCCCAGTTCGGCCGGGTCCTGGACGCACTGGCGGACAAACTCCCCCAAGTGGCCGCGCACCTCGATGCTGCCCGCGCCGACATCCTGGCCTTCACCGCCTTCCCCAAGGCGATCTGGCGCCAGATCTGGTCCAACAACCCCCAAGAACGCCTCAACCGGGAAATCCGCCGCCGCACCGACGTCGTCGGCATCTTCCCCGCCCGTGACGCCCTGATCCGCCTCGTCGGCGCCGTCCTGGCCGAGCAGCACGACGAGTGGACCGAGATGCGCCGCTACATCGGCCTCGACGTGCTCGCCAAGTCCCGCCTCACCATCGCCGGGACCAGCCCGGCCGAGGAGGTAACGCTGACCGCCATTACCGCCTAAAGTCCAGACCGAGAATCACGCGGTGCCGTCTTCACACACCACGCCGCGGGACGTGACCTGCTGTCCGTGGCATCCGGCAAGGTGCGACACTAGATGGACTGGTAGCGGAGGTGAAAGTGACAACGAACAGGGCAGACGATGTTCCGGTGCCAGCGGATCGCGGCACCGAGTCACTCGATGAACAGGCGCGGCGCAAGGGCGTTCGCACCATCCGGTCTGCCGACGATCTCGCTCAGGATGGCGTCTTCGACACCGACGGGGAACTGGACGCCTTCCTTGCTCATGTCACCGAGATGCGTCACGCGGACCTCGCCTGATCCGTCGTGAACCGGGTAATCCTTGACACCGACGTCTCCTCGCTCAGCCTCAAGCGCCGACTGCCCGCTCCTGCTTTGACCCGCCTCATCGGCAAGCAACCGTGCATCACCTTTGTCACGTTCGGGGAACTGACCCAGTGGGCCGAGCTGCGGCGGTGGGGACGGCGAAACCGCGACGCGTTAGACAGCTGGCTCGACGGTGTGATCATCCTTCCCTACAGCGAGGACGTCGCCAGAACCCGGGGGAGGATCTCCGCGGCAGCGATCCAGCGAGGCCGACCCAGACCAGCCAACGACACCCGGATCGCCGCATGCGCCCTGACCTGTGTCCTGCCACTTGCGACCCTCAACGCCAAGGACTTCAAGAACTTCGCCGAAGCAAGACGGGTTGAACTTAATCATCCAGACGCGTTAATTGAACGAGGATACGAACTATGCCCTGCGAGGGCTGACCGGTGGACCCAGAAGCAATCCATGAGCCGGGCCTGCGTGGAGCGGGTGACGAGAATCGAACTCGCACTATCAGCTTGGGAAGTCTGTGGCGCTGTAGCGCTGCGACCTGCTGACTCCGTAACCTGCGGGGATCTTGGTGGTCTGTCTCTGAGTGACCGTGATTACCCGCGGGTGCTCCCCCTGTCGGGCACGCAGCGGGCACGGCTGGACCCGCGAATTAAGAGACGGGCTCGATCAGTGTCGGAACCGTCCGAGGTCGTCTAGTGGTTCGGGTGACCAGCGCCGGAGTGTTTCAGATGGTGAGCGCCTGTCCGATCCGGTACGTCGGCGTTGCTGCTCGCGTGGCTGCTTCCGGATGCGTTAACGGCTCCGGAGGCCGTTACGGTGACCTGGCGATTTCGACCACTGACGTGGGCAACGGCTAACTGCGAGCGTGCCCTAAGCAAGATCATTCCATGCATGTTCCGGATCATGGTCCTCTATATCGCGACCGCCTGCACATTGCAGGCGCGGCCGTAGATGCGGTCCGGCCGTGGTTGCTGGATTCGGCCCGGCAGGTGATGCTCCTGCTGACCCGCCGGGTGAGTGCTCCAAGTGACCGCTGGTAGCCGTGAGCGCTCGCAGCTTGTTGCTAAGGAGGCTACGGGGACAACTACCTAGACCAGTGGAGTCGCAGCTAAGACACCGAACCGTCAAACCCGTGGGTCACTGCCGCCGACGCTGATTCCGCCCCGTCGTGTTCACCGGATTGGTTGTGTCGCCCAGTGCGCTGGGCGGGTGCCCAGCAGTTGCAGATGGTGGGCGAACAGGCCGACCACGTCCACGCTGGCCAGGTCCGCGTCGGGACGATTGCTTCGGCGGCAAAGCGCGGGCCGCTGGCGAAGCATTGGCCATCATGGCTTTCATCGGTCTGGTCAACTCGTTCACGGTCGCTGTGCTGGCGCTCATCCCCGATACGAACGTTGGTTTCGCCGCCATCGTCCTCGCAGTGATCAGCATCGTGGGGATCATGCGGATGAACAACCGGCTGCACACCGCACGGAACTGGTTCGTACTGGCAATCACGCTGGCCGCCTACGGGGCCCAGGCTGTCTACGGCGCGGTCCTGATCGCCCAGCCGCACGCCGGCGGCGGGCTGCCCAGCCTCGCCTACATACTGCTCATCACGCTGGTGGTGTCGTTGCAGCGTGCCTGGTCGCTACTGCGCGGCCGGCACCTCACCGAGGAACACAGTGATAGCGGTCCGGCAGCTTTCCCGCATAGCAAGGACACGGGCAGGGGCGACTAGCGCCAGCTTGGAAGTCTGTGTCGGACTACCGCCGCCACCGTCACCGCCGACGACCACACATTCCAGCTCGATATCGACGGCCAGACTGTCGCCGCTGTGCTCCGCACCAGCGGCCGGGAGATCCACCGTTACAAGGCCTACGCCACCCAGCAGCCACGCCATCCGCGCTGATGGCGGAACCGGGCTACTGTGCACCTCATGAACACTCCCCCCGAGCCGCCCACGGCTGCCGGGACCGAGTTCGACCTGATGGGTGCTTTGTTCTCCCCGGCCGGGAGCGCCGACCCGCACGTGATCCTGCGCGGCTCGCCGCTGCCCGGCTGCCAGTACCCGTTCGTCCGCGACGTGCTGCGCGACCCACGGTTTGCGGCACCGGCCATCCCGCCCTCCCCGGACCCGGCATTCCAGCTGCTCCGCCGGTGGATGATCCGGCTGGACGGCGACCGGCACCGCCGCGTCCGGGACGCTTTCGGTGGCTTGTTCACCGCCCGCCGGGTCGAGCGTTACCGGGCCATCATCGCCGGGCGGGCCGCCGCGCTGATCGATCAGGCAGCCCCCGCAGGGAGCATGGACCTGGTTAGCGGCTTCGCCCGGCCGTTGCCGTTCACCGTGATCAACGATGTGCTCGGCGTCCCGCCCGAGGACCGGGACTGGCTCGGTGCGGCGCTGGCCACCCTCAACCTTGGCTTCGCCCGGCAGCGTGACAGCGACCGCACCCCGGTCCAGGGCGCCAACGACGCGACCGAGCAGATGCTCTCTTACTTCGCCGAGCTGCTCGACCGGCGCGCCGCAGCACCAGCCGATGACCTGACGACCGCCTTGGCCGCCCGGCACGCAGACGGGGAGGACCGCCAGGACCTCCTCGCGAACTGCATCTTCTTCGTCCTCGCCGGGCACCAGACCACCACCACCCTGCTCACCCTGGGCACCCACCTGCTCTGCACCCACCCCAGCGCCGTGGCCGCGCTGCAGGAAGATCCCGGGCGCTGGCCCGCGGCCGTGGAGGAAATGCTGCGGCTGATCACCCCGACGACCTTCACCGGAGCAACCCCCCGGACCGACGCTGACATCCACGGCGTCACCTGCCCGGCCGGGCAGCCGCGGCTCCTGTTCCTGGCCGCCGCCAACCGCGACCCCTCCACCTTCCCCGACCCCGACCGATTCGACATCAGCCGCGAACCCAACCCCCACCTCAGCTTCGCCGCCGGAGCCCACTTCTGCCTCGGCGCCCCCCTCGCCAGACTCCACGGCGAAGTCGCGCTGAGCACCCTGTTCACCCGCCTGCCCGGCCTGACCGCCCTCACCCCGCCCGACATCACCGCCAGCGTCCCCATACGCCAGATCGACCACTTCACCGTCACCTGGCAACAAGACTGACCAACCCAGGTCCCGCACTACCGGGCCAGCACGATCAACCATGACCGTCTAGGGCACGGAAAGGATCAAGCGAGACCCAAACGTAAAGCCCCAAGTGAAGCCAGGCAGAGGCAGAGGCAGAAGCCCTATTCCGCTTGATGCTTGACGCTTTGGCTTCGCTTGTTGCTTGACAACTCCCGCTCATACTGTGGGAGTTGAGCGTGGCCGAGCAGAGATACCGTGCCGTGCTGGAGGTGGGCATCTGGGCAGCCACGAAGGCGCGGACGTCATCACGGACCGCATCAGCGTTCCACACGGCGGTCCGCAGCAGCCGCTGCATCGCCTGCGGATCACGATGACCGGCCTGTTCCGCCAGCCAGCAGTTCTTGCGCTCCAGCGGCGCCAGCAGCCCGAGCACGAACTCCCGTGCGGTCCGCCGCGGCTCTACCCGGCCGAACCGGCCCGCGACCAGGAACATCAGCTCATCGAACAGGACCCGCCAGCTGGCGGGGTCTACGCTGTGGCCAGCGGCCACCGCACCATCATCGTTCGTCAACACAACCCCGCATGATCACGCGGTGACCGCGCGGATTAGGGGATCCCTGGCCAGGAAGTTACAACGCACGAGCGCGGGTACACCCGCGTGCGCGGGCCGCGTGCCGGGCTCTTTAGTACGGCAGCGTCATTTCGTTATGGGCCAAGTTCAGCGGCGAGTCTGCGCTGGTAGTGGCTGCGCCGTTCACCCCCGATACGCCAAAGATCACGAAGGGACGCTACCGTACTAGGGCGTGTCAAGGATCAACCGAGGCCGATCCGGGCGCGTTCAACCGGTGTGCGCAAGGAGCTCGGCAAGCTCTTGTGTGATCCGGCAACAGATGCGCCCACATGTCCGCCAGCTGATGCGCGACACGGTCCGGCACAACCTAGGCAGCCGATTGTCTGCCGCCGAGCGCCCTTGTCAACGGCACTTGAATCTTGACCCCCTGACGGCATGGCGGTTTCTAGCGACGGTCGCAACAACTTCTGAGATTCTTGGGGGTTGTGTTGTCATCGTTGCGTCGTGTGAAGAAGGGGCCGGGGCGGCGTCCGCAGTCGGCCAAGCGCCAGCGGTTCATGGAGCTGAGGGCGCGTGGGTGGAGCATCATGGCGGCGGCCCGCGAGGCCGGGGTGTCGCGGACGGCGGGCCATAACTGGTCGCGCGGTTACAAGACCTACCGGCACGGCCAGGTGACCGGGTTCGTGGCTGCGCTGGACCGGCTGGGCGTGCGTGAGATCAGCGGCCGGTTCCTGTCGCAGGACGAGCGGATCGAGATCGCCGACCTGCGTCACGCCGGGCTGAGCATCCGGCAGGTCGCTGCCCGGCTGGGCCGGGCACCGTCGACGATCTCGCGGGAGCTGCGCCGCAACGCAACCGCGAGCCAGCGCTACCGGCCGTTCGGGGCTCACCGCTGCGCGGCCGCCCGCCGGGCCCGCCACCATCAGCGACGCGTCGACACCAGTCCTGAGTTAGGGCAGGTGGTCGGCGAGCTGCTGGCGCAGCGGTGGAGCCCGCAGCAGATCAGCCGGCAGCTGCGCCGGCGGTTCCCTGACGCGCCGGGGATGTGGCTGTGTCACGAGAGCATCTACCAGGCCGTCTACCAGCCCGGATCGCCGCTGTCACGGCCGTCCCCGCTGGTTCCGCACCGCCGTTCGCCGCTGCGCACCGGGCGTGATCACCGGCGGGCGCATCAGCACGCCGGCCGGCGGCGCCCGCGGTTCGAGCAGCCGATGCTCACCATCGGCCAGCGGCCGTTCCAGCCTGATGACCGCTCGCAGGCAGGGCATTGGGAGGGGGATCTCATCGTCGGCAAGGACCAGGGCTCGGCGATCGGCACGCTGGTCGAGCGGCAGACCAGGATGGTCCGGCTGCTGCACCTGCCCCGGCGCGACGGCGACGCCCTGCACGACACGCTGAAAGCCCGGATGGCCGGCCTGCCCCCAGCCCTGCTGCGGTCGATCACCTGGGACCAGGGCACTGAGATGGCCCGCCATCGCACGATCACACGGTCACTGGGCGCGCCGGTCTACTTCTGCGACTCCCACTCACCCTGGCAGCGCGGCTCGAACGAGAACACGAACGGCCTGCTGCGCGACTACTTCCCCAAGGGCACCGACCTGAGCACCCACTCCCCGGAGCACCTGCTGGCCGTCGAAAACGAGCTCAACAACCGGCCCCGGCACGTCCTGAACGACCGGGCACCAGCCGAACTATTCGCCGCGCTGCTAGCCTCCGAGAATCCGTCTGTGTTGCGACGTTGACTAGAACCTGCCATGCCGCGCCGGGGTCAGTATTCACGCGCCGTCGACAGCCCTGTCATGCCGAATTGAGTGCGTCTCTTGCACTCGATTCGGCCAGCGCGTTATTTGCAAAGGTCGAGTTTGGCCGGCGGCTGACGGTAGCTGCCCTGCGGGTGCAGCGAGACACGATCCATTACCTTTAGCTCGCCTTTCCCATCGATCCATTGCAGGCGTTGCACCGGCTAGTCGATGCCGGGGAACTCGACGGCCCGGATCGGGACTGGCCCGGAGCGTCTCAATGCGCTGAACCAGTTCCTGGTCTGTCTCCGGGTGGGATTTATCGTCGTGGGTGGATCAGTCAGGCCAGGATGAGACGGCTGCGCTGTGGACGGGTATGACCAGCCGTGGGGAGACCGCTCCGGAGGGTGCGGCCTGTGTTATGGGGAAACCGGCCAGGAGGCGGACTGGCCAGGAGCGGCAGCTGGCTGGCCACAGCTAGTATGCCCTTGGCTGATCACAAGGCTTTCCGCGGTCCTGGGGGGACGCGATGAACCTGCCCAACCTCTGGATTTTCCTTGGGGCGCTGCTTGGTTCGGGGTTGAGCGTGTATCTCGTTCACCGGTACTGGGCGCCTGAGAAGCGGCAGGAGCACACTGACGTCGCGGGGTTCATCTTCGCGGGTGTTGCGGTCCTGTACGCCGTGCTGCTGGCCTTCGTGGTCATCATGGGGTGGGAAACCCTCAGCAGCGCACACGCCACGACCTATACCGAAGCCGATCAGCTGTCCAACGTTTACTGGATTGCGCGCAGCCTTCCTGCGCCTCAAGGACCAGCCGTCGAGGATCTGGCCCTGAAATATGCGCATACTGTTGTAGACAAGGAATGGCCGCTGATGAATGAGGGGAAGAGCAGTCCCGAAGCGCAAGACTTGCTGACCCAGATCCGCGCCGGAGTCTTCCGGTTCTCTCCCCGCACCGACCAGCAGCAGGTCCTTTATGAGCAGGCAGTAGTGAGCGTAAACGGCTTGACCGCAGCGCGGAGGGACCGGCTGGATGCGATGACCGAGGAGGTACCGGAGCCCATCTGGGTGGCGCTGATCTTTGGCGCTGTCATAGTGATTGCGTTTTGCCTTCTCTTCGGGGTGAAGAGCAGGGCTGTGCATATCGGGATGGTGATGGCGATCACGGCTTTGATCACGATTTGCCTCATCCTGATTAAGGATATGCAGTATCCTTTTGCTGGCAATCCCCACGTTGGCCCTGAGGCTTTCGAGGTATTTCTCAGGGCAATTCCATCGCCCCACTGAAAAGCATAGCTGAACCTGGAGGTCACCCGACCCGCCGACCCGGCGATTGCCATCTAACTCCGTTGAAAGATAGCCAGCCCAGGATCGTGAGGTGCCCTCATCTGCCGCTGACAGGGCGGCCACGCTGCGGCGTTGCCGCGGAAGTCGCCTACCCATAGTGGGTGCGGCGCTGGGATCGGAAGCGCCGGCCAGCCAGGTCCGCAGGCTGGGCCGGCTCCTTGATCGCGAATTGCCGCGGGAGGCTTAACCCGGGCGCCGGAGCGCCATGGATCTGCTTGCACGGTTCAGATCATGGTGCGGGATTTTTCAAGGTGGGCCGTATCAGGCTGGGCTAGGTGTCCTCTATGTCGGTAGAGGGGTGCCGTGGACGAGCGGGCAAGATCTCCGCCGACGTCGGCTGTGGGCGCCGCGTGGCGCGTGGGTCGGGTTGGGAGGCGTGATGGCGTTTATCCTCAGGGTCCGCGTGGGGGTGGAATGGGTCGATACATTCCATTCTGACAGGTGCAAGCAGGCGAACCTGAGTTACTGCGATGACCAGGCCGAGGGCTTTTATAACACCATGGGAGGTCATGGGCACATCCAGGTGTTCGACTGGGGCCAGGACAATGCCTGGGAGACCGACTTCACCGCGCCGGGCTTCGGTGGCGACTCGCTCAACTGGAGTGACAACGTCCATTTCTGCATGTTCGACAGTCACGGCGGTAACTGGGACAACGTCCTGCACAGTGAGCCCTTTTCATCCTGATCTTGGGTCTGTGCGCGAAGGGGCTGATCAGGCGGGCGTGTCGGCTTGGGGCAGGGTGAAGCCCCTGGTAGATGAAGCGATCACCACAACCCTTCGCCTGCCCAGGGGCCTCGATGCTTTTCTACCGTGCTGCGCTGCCGTTGTCGCGTGCCACCCTCCTCTACGCCGCTGGCGTGATCCGCCGTCACCGCAGGCAGATCGGCTCGTGCTGGCGCAAGCTGAACCCGGGCCAGCAGGCGCTGCTGGTGCTGGCGCATCTGCGTAAGGGCGAGACGTTCGCTGAGCTGGCGGCCGGGTTCGGGGTGAGCACGGCCACGGCCTGGCGGTATGTCACCGAGACCGTGCGCCTGCTGGCCGCCCGCGCGCCCAGCCTGCGCACCGCGGTGCGGGCCGCGAAGAACGCCGGGCTCGCGTTCGTGGTCATCGACGGGACGCTGATCCCGGTGGACCGTCTCGCCGCTGACCGGCCGTTCTACTCGGGCAAGCACCGCCGCCACGGGATGAACCTGCAGGTCATCGCCAGCCCCGGCGGTGAGATCTTGTGGGTATCCGGCCCGCTGCCCGGTGCCACCCACGACCTGACCGCCGCCCGGATCTGGGGCATCCTGCGCGAGCTGGCCGCCGCCGGGTTAATCGTCCTGGCGGACAAGGGCTACACCGGCGCCGGTGATCCAGCGATCACGCCCTACCGGGGGCGGAACAAGCCCGCCTCACAGAAACAGGCCAACCGTGCCCACGCCAGGCTCCGCGCTCCGGGCGAACGGGCCAACGCCCAGCTGAAGACCTGGCGGATCCTGCGCAAACTCCGCTGCTGCCCCTGGCGCGCCGGGCAACTCGCCAAGGCCATCCACGTCCTCCAGTCTTACGAGACAGCCGGATGAAAAAGGCTCATTGCGTTCGCCTCACAGAACCGGTTCTGCCTGAGCGCCTCCGATGAGTGGCGGCTGGGGGCCGGGTCGCTGAAGTGGATAATCTTCGCCGGCTGCGATGCGGTGCTGGGCACGTCTGCGGATCAGGTCGGCGGGGTGTGGTTTGGTCCCATGCAGGGGGTTCACATCGTGATGGGCTATCTGGGCACCAGCGCGGATTCCTGGTGGACCGCGGATCTGGGGTCGGATGTGGCCGGTGATGTCTGCGGCGGCGGCACCATCGCCACGTCGTGGGTGGACCGCGCCTACTCGTTCTGGACCGGCGACAACTCGATTGCCATCGCGGCGGGCGGTACACAGGACGAAGCGGTCAACCGCCGCGAGAACGAGACGCTCAACTGGCGTGATTATGCGGTCACGAATACGTCGTGGCTGGCGTGGAAGTGGCGGAGCTGAAGGGGGATGACGATGTCGCTGACTGAAGGCCTACCCTGGCCGGACCGGGCTGAGCCACTGCAGATCTACCGCTGCGGCGATACCGGGTTCACGGAATCGTCAGTCGCGGAACTAGGACTGCGTTTCGGCCTGCCGGCCGACAATTACGGCGTGCTGCGGTCGTCCGCCGCGACAGTGACGTACTCGCACGGCTCCCGTGAGGTGACAATCTACCGGCGATCCGGCGGCATCCGGTTTCGGGACCTGGCCCGCTGGCAGGCCGACCACGGCGGGACCGTGGACCTCGGCGATGATGATGCCGTGCAGGTAGCCCAGGACTTCGTCCGGCGGCAGGAACTAGCCCCGGCCGGTGAGCTAGCCGTGGCCAGGGTGACCCGGCTGCGAGTCGGGCTGGCCGATCGCGAGGGAACCACCGCGGACGACCGCGTCATCGATGTCGGCGTGGTCTTGCGGCGGGTGATCGACGACCTTCCCGCTGATGGCCCGGGCGGCCACATCATGGTCTACATCGGCGCCGACGGCGAGGTGACAGGCGCCGACCGGATCTGGCGCCCGATTGTCGGCGTGCACAGCGAGGTGGAGTCGCTTCGCCCGCGCGAATGGCTCGAGGAACGGATCAGGCGCCATCTCGGTGCCGACAGAGCCGCCCGCCTCGACATCCATGAGATTCGGCTGGGGTATTTCGAGGACGGCTGGAACTCGGCGCAAGAATTCCTTCAGCCCGCCTACGTCGTGCTGGGTACCCTCCGGTCGCCTGACGAGCGGCTGCGCCGCCGAAACGTGATAGCGGTGCCAGCCGCCGCGAACGACGTCGGCGAGATAATGCCACCGGACCCCCAGATCAGGACGCAGCCGGAACGAGCCCGGCAGTGACAGCAGCGTCGCAGAACGCTGGCGAGGTCGAGCCATGGATGCGTCCAGGACGACTGTCCCGCCTCGGATTTCTCGGCCCCGACGAGCGCTTGGCCGACGTGCTGGCTCGCGACGAAGCCACCATGCGCGACCTGGGCCTGTCCTACACCCAGCTCGCTGGCGCCCTCGCGGACCTGCTCGGCCGCGCCGAAGGCAGCCCCTGCCGCCGGATCACGGTGGATCAGCGCTTCAACGTGTCCGTCACCGTCTTCAAGGGCTTCCAGCTCTGCCCCTGGGCCGCCAGCCCGCACCGGGGCCAGTGCGACGCCGCCGGCGGCCCGCGGTTCGCGTCCCTAGACTGGACGATCCAGAACCTGCGCACCGGCCAGCAGGAACACGGCCCCGGCCTGCTGGAGCACCTGATAGGCGCCCACCATTTCTTCGAAGGCGAGCAATCGCCCTACCGCGTCCCGCCGGCCAACCTCGCCGCCCTTCTGGACCTTCACGCAGCCGGCTGAGCCACCCGGACAGGCGCCCTCGGAGCCGCCTACTATCGTCTATGCCGGGACCAGAAGCAGGTTACACGTATCTTGTTTCTTACGATCAGCAGCTCAGACACCAAGAGCTCCATCGGCGCAACAGCCCTCTCTCCTGCATCCGAATGCTCACTCCTGCCGAATAGCGGGCGTTGCCAAAGCGCATACTCATGCGTTGCTTGGCATATTCCATCGAAGTTTCATGGCCGCGATGATCGCCGACTCGACTGCGTTATTTCGTTATCAGGGCAAGCCGATCGCCGACTACGCGCGGGCGTCCAGTGATGAGCTGGCAGCAACTGACCGGCGCAGAATGGCCAGATATGCGCGGACCGGGTGAGACAACTTGTCGGATCTGTCACAGCTCAATCAGGATGCTGCGCTTTCGGTTGAGCCATGCGAAGGAACACCTCTTGGGTGTGCCCAGTGGCCTGGTCAGGTTACCCCAAAGGGGACCATGAGATGATCGAGCGGTGGTGATCCGCTTGACCCGTGGTAGAAGAGGGGGGTCTGGAAAAGGAATGCGTTTACCAGGTAGTTGCTTGGCTCGATGCCGGCTGGGATCTCGATGTGGAAGTCCAGCTGCGCCGAGCCAGATGGGTTGAGGGCGAGCCCGGGCCACCCAGGCTCGGTAAGCCTTGGGAACCGCGCATCCACCAGTGCAAGGGCCTGTCCGGCGTCTGCCACGAGGCCTGCTGGTCCAATGAAGACGTGAACGAACAGAGCGTCCTGGTCGACTGGGTCGGGGTTGAAGATGTCAGTCTCCAGGTAGAACGTTCCGGGTGAGGGGGTTGGGAAACCCCACCCCACCCCGATGAAGAACGGGCTGTGCGCGCTCTGCAGCCGGTCCAGGATCTGGTCTCTGGTGGGGGCAGCGAAGTTGCGGCCCTGCTCACGGGCTTCGTTGCGGTGCCGTTCGATCTCCTGGAGCAAGATCCGCGCGTTCGCGGCCTGACGCTCCGACAGTTGCGCGAAGTAGCCGGCGAGCTGTTCAACTCCCTCGCCTCCGACCTCTGGCATGATTTCCTCCTCCGATTCCACCACCGTAATCCGGATGTGATCATTCGAGAACAGGTCGGCCCCGCATTCATTCCCGCCTTCCGGATGCTTTGATCCGCCGCCTAGCCCACTTGCCAATTCATGATCGGCACACCCAATGCGGCAGGTGCGGACACCTGATGCGCTACTCGTTGATGAGTTGCTCCCGCAGGATGTCTGCGTGGCCGCAGTGCTGAGCCAACTCGTGCAGCATGTGGAGGTACACCCAGCGCAGCGGGAGCGGCCCGCGCCGGTTGCCGCGGACAATGTCGTCCAGCCCCAGGAATGACGTCGCGCGGCGTGATGCCTGGCATGCCTGGCGGTGGGTTTGCTGGACGGTGACTATGGTGTCGTTGTCATGAAGAATGAACGACTCGTCCGGGGTCGCGGGGATGCCGATCTCGGCGTGTGACCGGCAGGTGACAGCTTCATCGAACCAGACCTTCTTGACGAAGGTCGCGTGCTTCACCAGGCCCAGCAAGGTGGTCTGGAGCGCACCAGCGATCGGCGCGCCTGTTGTTCGGTCAGCCCATCCAGGCAGCTATTGAGCTCCCTGCGGTGCTCATCGAGGGATGCTCCGAACTGGGCCCGGGATGGCTGATCGATGACGTCCTCGGCGGACGTCGCTGGGGGGAAGGACATGAGCGAAGCATTCCAGGACCGCCGCCTCCAAGCGAACTAGTGCTCATTGGCAAATCCGGTCAACGCCGGGCACGCAGAGCGACCTGTTCGGCGCAACTGCACCGGCCATGGCCATTTTCCCGATTGCGGAGCAGAACGGAGGCTATTTGCGCGCACTGGTGTTCCACCAGAGGTCCGTCAACCGCCGAATGGCCGCCCCGAGTCGGATATTTATTCATGATCGCTTGCACCGGAGACGCACTCTTTTGCCACCGACAGAGCGCGCCCGCCTGCCGCTGGGTGGTCGGTCACTCGACCTGCGTCGCGCAAGCCCAGCCATCGGACGCGGATATTGATACCGACTTCGGAAAGCCCGTCAAGGCTGGGACTCCAGGCACTGTTTCAGCCGCCCGAGCAGAACGCGCAAGCGGTGCCCGCCAGCGGCCATCGCAAACAGCGGTTCCAATGGCTTCAGCAGGCCGTGGGTGTGCCCGCTACCCAAAAAAGTGAGCTGCGTCGCGTTTCCCGATGGCTCTACCAGTCGCGTGCCCGTCATCGACACGAATCTGCTGGAGGTGGTCTTCACCGTGATCACGTGGTTTGGTTCGTAGCGGACCACTTCCATGACGATATCGATACTGCGGCCAAGGAACCGCTGGCGCAACCGGAAAGTCGTGCCGACACCAATGGGGCCCACCGGACTCCGGCGCACCTGGGCCACCCCGCTCCACGGTGGGTCGTTCTCAAAGTCACTGACAAACGCAAACACACGCTCTACCGGCCGGTTGATCACCACGCTGTCCTTGAAGCGCGCCATCGCTGTGAACTCCCGTCATCCGCTAAGCCGACGATGGCGACCTAGTCACCGCGGCTGCCCGGGCCTGGTGAACCGATCAATACCCCTCGCCGCGTCCGGTGCAACCTCTGACCCGACCGCTTACGCACGCGCTCACATGCCGCTCCCAGGCGTTACCCGGTGCCCCCAGCGCGGCGGAGAATGTCCTCTACGAATGCGGTCTTGGCGTGCGTGTAGGCGTCCCGGTCCCAGCGGAATCGCTCTGCGAGGCTGTGCTTGAGACGGGCATACTCGGCGCGGGCCCGGCGGTGGGAGCACAGGTAGTCCCGGAACCGCAGTTCGTCACGGTAGCGAGCAGAGGTAACAGGGACCAGGTGCAGGTGATGAGTGCGTCGGCTGGGGTGCGGCTTGCAGAACCAACACATCTCCGTGGCCCGATAGGGGGCGTACAGGTAGCCAAGCGGGGCAACCCGGCCGATACATCGACGCGCGCTGTCCAGGTCGCTGACCCCGGCCAGGATGTCGATGACCGGCTTGGCGTCCAGTCCGGGAACAGCCGTGCTGCCCACATGGTGGATGCCACCTATCACGAACTCGCCGATCGCTTGCTGCAGCAGGTGCCGCTCACTTTCGAATCGGGCAGGCCATTGCGGATCATACGGCCGGACCCGCACATGCTCGTCGTGGCCGTCTTGTGGCTGATCCTCACCGGCCTCGCTGCCCACCCATAAGACGATATCCAGCCCTGTGCATCCACGGTCCCAGGACGCGCTGTCATGCCGCTGCTCGCTCGTTCCAGTCCTTGAGTGCGGGCGGCGGGAGAGGCTTATCCTGGCCGGGTGCTGGATCTGAGCAGCGTCGATCTGGAGGAGATCGCGAACGCGCTGGCCGACCAGACCGACTACGAACACCACTGGCTGATCAACCCGGACACGGGAGAGATCGCGTTCTGGACCGCCGACACCGGCGTGGACGGCCAGACGCCGGTCGACCTCGACGAGCTGGACCTGGTCGTCATCGACCCGCTGCCATCCTGGGTCTGGTACCAGGACATGGCCGACTTCGCCGATGGGATAACCGACGAACGTGCCGCGCGTAGGCTGGCACGTTCGATCCAGGGTAAGGGAGCCTTCCGACGCTTCAAAGACGAGCTCCACGAGAACTACCCGGACCTGCTGCCAGGGTGGTTCGCGTTCCGGGACACCCGGGCCAGGCGCCGGGCCGTGCAATGGCTGGCTGGTAACTCCCTCATTGACGACGGCTCCGCGGACCGCTTCCTGTCCGGGCACCCAGATCCCGCCCTGCCCTGAGCCTGCAGATGCCGTGACCGCACTATCCCGCGATCTGCGTGGCTGGCGTCGGGCGGGGTCAACTAGCTGGAGGGGCGACGGAGCGCAGCAGCGCGTCCAGTTCGCGGTCGGGGCTTACGTGCTTGCTGTAGAGAGGGCCGCAGGGCGTGGCCGCCAGGCGCAACGCAAGGGCCAGCAGATCCGTTACCGGGGCGTCACCACGGTAGGCCCCGGCGAGGACGGTGAACTCATTCATGATCCCGATAACGCTGCGGCTCGCGGTCTTGGCGAGGCGACGGTCGCGCATCTGCCGCAGTTCCTCATCGATGACCGCGTCTGGGGTTCCGTGCGCAGCGAGCAGTGCGGCGGCTTGCTGCGGGAACCTCGCCAGCAGGGTCGCTGCGGGAGCCAGCGGCATCAGGACCGGCAGCAGCGTCGGTTCGCTGACGAACAGCGCGACTTGGGGCTTCCAGAAGACAGCGGTGGCATACCACTGGCCCATCAGGGTGGTGGATTGCTCCCCTTCACCAAGGTCGGCCGGACCGATGCGGTCCAGCAGCTTCTTGGTCGCGCGCACGATAAGCACCCGCCCATCCTGCCCCAAGCCCCGGCCTGGTGCCCGCCGGGACGCCAGTCGGCCTTTCCTCGCCTTCAGGCGATGGACCATTGATTGATTGATGACGATCGGCTCGTGACCGTAGTCTTCCGCCGCCCTGTCCGTTTCGGGGCAGCTTCGCGGCGTACGGATCCGGGCGCAGTGTCTGGGCATGATGACCTTCAGTGAACTGCCGTCCGTCCCGTCCGATCACTTGGTACTGCTCTCTGATCAGCTGCGGCTGGCGGTGGCTGCCTACCTGGCCCGCTTCAAGGGTGCCTCCCGCTACCACACCGAGTCCGACCTGCGCTGCTACCTGGCCTGGTGCGCCGAACACGGCCTGGACCCGCTCACCGCGCGCCGCCCGCACCTCGAGCTGTACATCCGGTAGATGCAGGAGATCCGCCGGTTCAAGCCCTCCACCGTCTCACGGCGCTTCTCAGTCACCGCCGAGTTCTACCGGACATGCGTGATCGACGGCCTGCTGGAGCACTCACCCGCCGGGCACGTCCGCCGGGCCGCGGTCTCTGCGGAGTCACCGACCCTGGGGTTTACCCACCTGCAGTTCGAGGCCCTGCTGACCACGGCCCGGGAATCATCTAACCCGTGCGACTTCGCGCTGGTCGCGATGCTCGGGCTGCTTGGCCTGCGGATCTTCGAAGCCACCGCAGCCGACATCGCCGACCTCGGCGAAGAACACGGTCACCGGGTGCTGCGTGTGTGCGGCAAAGGCACCAAGGTTGCCCTGATCCCGCTGCCACCAGCCGTCGGGCGGGCCATCGACCGCGCGACCGGCACGCGCACCCGCGGGCCGATCTTGCTCAACAGCCGCAATGCCCGGATGGACCGCCACGTTGCCACCAGCCGCCTGCGGCGCCTGGCTCAAAGTGCTGGCGTGCGAATCACCAGGCCGCACCCGCACATGCTCCGCCACACCTTCGTCACGACCATGCTCGACGCGGGCGTGGACCTCCGGGACGTCCAGATCGCCGCCCGCCACGCCGATCCACGCACCACGATGCGTTACGACCGAGCTCGCAAGAACCTCGACCGCCACCCGAACTACATCCTGGCCGCCTATATGGCATCCGGCACCTGGGCCGACCGGGCGTCTCCACCGGTTCTCGATGCCTTGAAGACGTCCGACCTTGCCGAAAAGCGCGCGTTGTCGGCATGCATGCTTATGCGCTGAACGGCATGTTCACTCGTGGAATTGGACCACGGCCACCAGCGTGAACTAGTGCCGCCTCAGGCTACGTTTGCCCGGGCGACGACCTGGCGTAGGCGTTCGTCGTAGGCGTGGTTGTTGCGCCAGATGATGTAGCGGCGGATCATGCTGGCCTGCTCGTGGTGGCTGGCGTGGTCGGTGCCGTCGAGCGCGAAGTAGCGCAGGGCGGTGAACTGGGCTTCTATCCGGTTCAGCCAGGATGAGTTGGTTGGTGTGTAGGCGATTTCGACGTTGTTCGCCGCCGCCCAGTCCCCGACCCGGCTGTCTTTGGCGGTGGTCAGGTGGGGGCTGTAGTTGTCACAGATGACCGCGATGCGGACCTGCGGTGGGTAGAGGGTGCGCAGGTAGCGGCAGAACTCCAGGAACCGGGCCCGGTTCTTGCGCGGCTTGACGTGCCCGAACATCTTGTCCTCGCCCAGCTCATAGGCGGCGAACAGGTGCCGCACCCCTTGGGTCCGGGTGTAGGTCGCGCGCATCCGCGGGCGCGGCGCCCGGCCCGCCTCAGCGCCCTTCCCGCTGACGGCGGCCCACTGCCGGCCAGGGCGGGGCTGCAGGTTGAGCGGCCCGAACTCGTCCACGCAGAAGATCACCTCCGGCTCGCCCGGGTCAGGGACGACCTCGCGGTCGGCGATCGCGTACAGGTGCTCGACCCGGGCCTTCTTCGCCTCGTAGTCCGGATCCTTCGAGCTCTTCCAGGTCTTTATCCGTTGAAAGCTGACGCCTTCCTCTCGGAGCAGCGTGCGCAGTCCCTCAAGGCTGATGTCGTCGACCACCCCCTCAGCGACCAGGAACTCCGCCAGCTTCGACAAGCTCCAGGTGGAAAACGGCAGGCCATGGTCGCCCGGCCTGGACTTGGCGATCTTCTTAATCTCCCGCCGCTGCGGCAAAGTGAACTTCGGCGGCCGGCCGCCCTTGTACTTCGGGTACAGCGAGGCGAACCCGTCGGCGTTGAAGTTGCGGATCACATCACGGACCCGGTCCTCGCTGGTGAACGCCACCTTCGCGATCCCCGCGGCGTCCATGCCCTGCGCCGACAGCAGCACCATCTGCGCCCGCCGCCACGTCACCACCGACCCGCTGCCCCGCCGCACGATCCGCACCAGCCGCCGGCCCTCATCGTCATCGATCCCACGAACCCGCAGGCGTTCCGTCACCGGCCCAGTCTGCAAGACCGCCCCGGACCTCGTCTTCTCCGGGACGCTTTCCAGCTCACGAGCTCAAAAGGCGGCGAAGCAAAGGCAGGTAAGAAGGGGCAGCGAACCTGAGCTCATCAAGCTGCCCCTCTTCGAACCAGCCGATGGCGTCATGCTCTTCTGGCTGCAGGTTCGACACGGTCCCCCGCCAGCGCCACGAGACCCACACAGTCAGGTCCAAACCAGTCTGAGGGACGACCCGGTGCAACACAGGGCCGCCATCGACACCCTCAAGCTCAGCCCCCAGCTCCTCGGCCACCTCCCGCCGGAGCGCATCTTCGGGCCGCTCGCCAGGCTCGACGTGACCACCGGGGAAGTCCCACACATCCGGAAACCACCGCCGGCCTGGCGAACGGTGACACAGCAACAACTTGTCCCCCCGACGCAAGATCACGGCTACAACGTGGTGATCCTCCATCGCCCAAGTATCCCGTTGACGGGGCAAAGGTTGTCAGACGCGGCACTAGCTACCGCGTATTTCCTACGGATAGCCGTTAGAACGAACTACACGGGAAGTCGATCAACCGAGTAGTCTCGGCGTTCATGACCACGGCCGAGGACGGCCCCAACCGGGAGCACGAGAGTCAGGCGGCTGAGGCGCCCGCCCCTGCGGCCGAGACGCCAGCACATCTCCAACAGGCGGCGGCAGGGATCGCGGAGGCGCAGGCCTGGAAGGGGCAGCAGATCGCAAAGGGCTGGCGCAAGCTCGTGAACGCACTACGCCGGCACGAGGAGGGAGAGGGGTAGCTGCATCACCTGCCCCAGCGCCGCCGCTGGGCGGGCGTGAGGCTCGCCACCAACACCTGGCCCGGGCCTTAGCTCGCCTGAACGTCACCGAGGCACTGGCGACGTACCGGACCAGCGGTCGCACCTCAAGCGTTTCCCTGGCCAACCACGCCAAATGAAACATCAGCCAGCCCCGCGTCCGGTTGGTGCTTCTCGTCCGCGCCGCCACCCTTTCGGGCGGGAAACAGTCCCCCGCATGTTCACTCGCGCCGGGTTCACAGGTAAGCCCAGCTGACCAGCCGCGCATAGCCGGAGGCGCCCGCTCTTCGCGGCTATGGTTTATTTACGACCTCCCACTGTGCCCTTTGAGCACAACTGAGGACGACGATGAGTACAACCTGCCCACTCCGACCGCCCGACTGCTTGCATGGTTATCTATGCCCCCTACGGGCACCAGAATGTCCGGATCTGCCGCATTGACGTTGGTTCACTGCTTGGCGGCTTGGCCTTCGGAGGGCCCCATAGCGGCAGCTCGGGTCTCCTGCTAGCCCGGGGTGTGTTCTTGCGGCGCATTCCCCGGAGGACTGGCGGCCCGCGGACCAATCTCAGCGAGTCAGGTCAGGTCGTTTTCCGCTCCGTGCGCGCCGGTCGGCGGGCTCCCTTGCGGTTCCCGCTCTGGTTCCGGCTTTGGGGTGCCGTGCGATGTTCCTTGCTGGGCGCTGAGGGCGGGTGTGGGAGGCGGGCCAGCGGGTGGCACGCTTTCCAGCAGGTCTACGAGGTAGGAGCCAAGTTCGTCGGTGCGCGGGTCCTGCCACCATCCGGAGTGCCGGTGAATCGGCGGCGAGGTGGGCTGTTTGTCCGGGGCGAGGATCACTGGGTCCCAGCACAGCTGGTCGGGGTGCTCCTTTAGGTATTCTCTATCCTGCACCGGCGGGGGTGGAGAGAAGATCCACGAGCCGATGTAGTCACTGCGGCGCACGGCGTTCCGCCAGCGATCAGGGCCACCATGGGTGAGGAGGCCGCGGAGTTCTTCGAGGTGCTGCTTGCCGAAATAGCCGGGGAACGCGCGCCCATAGAGTCTCCGGGCCGGGCAGGCGAGCGTCAGCAGTGCGAAGCCTGGCCCTTGGAGCACTTCCTGCGGCAGCTGCGCGGCGACCGCGGGAGCGATGATCGAGCCTTGGCTATAACCGGTCAGCAGAACCGGGCCGCTTTCCACCGTGAGCCGGTATTCGGTGGCCAGGGCCTGCTGACCGGGAAAGTATTCGCCGTCTGTGATTTCGCCCATGAGCAGCAGAACCCGGTCGACGAGCTCAGGTACCGCCCGTTCGCCGTAGCAGGGTGGGGCGAACGGGTGCACGGCCCGCGGCCAAAACGTCGCCACGTCCCACAACGCGCCGATGGTCTTGCGCTCTGAGGGATTCGTATACGCGGCGCGCAGCAGGCCGACCAGCCAAACGGCCAGCGCCACCGTGACGAGGCTGATGACCGAGACGATCTGATGCAGCCAGCCGACGCTCACGTGCAGCCGGGCCGACTGCGCGTCCGCGATTAGCGCCAGGATCTCCACTGCCAGCAAGACGATCAGTCCGCCGCCCGCCAGCCATGCCACAGCGCGCGCGGCGTCGTCGGCTATCAGCCCGACCGCCCACGCCTTCGCGACCTTCTCGCCATTCTTAGGGGCGGCGAGGGCGGCATCGCGGCCGTAATCGCCGGCCACAAGGGGCTTGCCCGCGCTATCGGCCTGCGGGTCGGCACCTTCGGACCGGTTGAAGAGGTTCCAGTTCCCGCGGTACCTCAGATACAGGGGCAGGCCCACCACCAAGGCGCCGACGAGCATGCCGATGGCGGCTGCCCCGAATGCGTACACCGGCCAGGGCACGTACAGCCTGTTGGCCGGTGCCGGGGGTCGCAGAAGAAGTTCGCTCGGCAGCGCCGTCCCCACCAGGCCGGCCACCCCAAGGTTCAGGGCGGCGGTCAGCAGCCCGCCGAACAGGAAGGCCAGCAGCGCGATCAGCGCGGCGAGGCGCCCGCCCAGATAGGGCCGGAACCCGTCGTCTCCCGCCGCCCTCGCACGGCGCGCGAGCACGGCGACGACCACTCCGAAGACAAGGAGCAACGACAGCTGGGCGACAAGCAGCCACAGGAGGTATGCGCCCGCGCCCGGAAACATCCGGTACTGCGGATCGGCGCTCCGGTCGGTAAAGCCGCTCACTGCGGCGGCGCCCAGGATGGCAACCACGCCCGCGGCCAGCAGGGCCCAGTGCCACCAGCGGACCTGCGCTTGCTCTGGCTGGCTGCCAGTCATCGTGACGTTGTGCCGGTCGGACGCGGGCGAGGCGATGACGACGGCCGCCGCGGCGAGGACGACTGCCGCGAACACCAGCGTCGTCCGCTGTCCCCAGGCCGGGTCAGAAACCGGGTACGACACAAGCAGCGCGGCAGCGGCCAGCGCCGCCGCCGCATGGATGAAGCGCTGGCCGCTCACCAGCTTCATGCCCTTCCAGAACCCGGGCTGGGCCAACGGCCAGCTGCTCCACGCCCTACTGCCATCCATCTCCTTCCAGCGCCTGCTTGGCCGCGCCTCGTACTTGTTAGCGGTCACGACGCTGATCACCCACAGCAGGGCCACCACCGCGCAGACCGACAGCAAGGCGATGGCAACCCGCCAACCCGGGGACAGCTGGGTATACCAGCCCATCCATGCGGGCAGCGCGCCGGGATGGCCGGCCGCCTGCCAGGCAACCGTGCTCACGGTCACCGTCGCGGCCGCGGTGACGAACTGAACGGTCGCCGCCAGCGCCAGCAGCCGCAGAACCGCACGCGCGACCCGGTGACCCCCGCCCGGCCGCGCCTCCTGCGTAGGGACGCCGCCGCCCGGCTGCGGCGCCGGGGGCAGCATGAAATGGGCGAGGTTGTACAACATGAACGGCGCCAGCAGCTGCCAGGATGCCGACGCCAGCGGCCGCTCGGTCAGCCCGCCCCACGAATACGCCTCCAGCTTCCAGCGAACGCTGGGCCGACCACCGCCGCCCGGGTTCCACCGCCGGAAAAACCCCGCGATGGCATCGCCGGCCACCTGCAGCGCCGTTGGGTGCTCCAGCATCGTCGGGCCATCCGATCCCGAGACCCCGTGAATGCGCAGCTCCGTAACACGCTCACCGGTCAGCGTCGTGTCAAAAAGCGCACCCTCCCGTGCCGCCAGAGCCGGGCTAGTCTGATCGGCCGGCGCGAAGGCCCAGGGTGCAGTGTCCAGCCCGAGCACCACAGCATCCTTAGCCATCGTCCCCCACCCCGCGTATAGATGCTCGCGGTGAAACGCGGCTCCTTTGCGGGCCGCCAGATTGTGCTTGTGAGCAGTGTCGTGGAGTCGGTGGGATCCGTCAATATGTTTCCCGCCTTTTCACCGCCCAGGGCATCGAGAGACTGGCCAGCACTTGAATCCGTCACGGAGTTGAAGCTGAAGGAACCATGCGAGAATCGCCGATCAACGAAGGGGCCGGACGTATGGAACGCCGGATGACTAAATAGGTACAGGTGGATCGATTTTACCGGAACTTCGTCAAATGGGGCGAGTCTGGCGCGCCAGGAACGCACTCTTCTGCCGCTCCTGGTGCGCGGTTCCGTTCTGGCGATCTTGCCCGATGAGCGGGCCGACTGTGCACGTCGCCCGCTCAGAAGTCGGGGTTGTTTGCGGGTGACGGACGATCCGCTTGGTTTCGTGGTGGATCCGCCATGCCGTCGGGCATGAGCTCAACTGGACTGCGTGACCGGGGACCACATGCCGAACCACTGCTCGGCGCCGTAGGCTTCGTACCGCTCTACCTCAGTGAATCCCAGCTTCGCTGCGAGGCGCATCGAGCGGACGTTGGCGGTCTGAGTAAAGAGCACCACCGGCTCGGCCGGAAGCGCGCCGGCGAACCAGCCGAGGGCCGCTGCGCACGCCTCGGCGGCATACCCGAATCCCCACGCCTGCGGCAGGAACAGGTAGCCAAGCTCGGCCTTCCCGGCAGCAGCCGGGGGACCGTGCCCCGTTGCCCGCCCGAGAATGATCTGGCCGACCATGGCCCCGCCGAGATCAACTGCGAAAAGGCCCGGGCGCCGCTCGGGCGCCCCGGGCAACTCGCGTTCGAGCTCGTCACGCGGCTGCGGGCCACCAAGGTAGGTGCCCACCTCCGGCGAGGCGAGCAGCTCGATGACCGCCGCACGGTCCCGGGCCTGGGGCTCACGGAGCTCCAGCCTCTCGGTCCTGATCGGCTCAGGCGGCCAGGCGACGGGCCCCAGGTCTGCCACGCGCACAGACTAACCGGCTAAAACGGTGAGACCGACGCAGATCTCAGTCCCGAGCTCTCCTGGCCTAAACGCACTGTCATGCCGCCAGGTGTGGGAAATCCATCTGGTGTGTTCCCAGGTGGTTCGCACTTGACTGGTGCGGTCGGCTGGTGGCTGACTTGGCTGATCTTTCGCCAGATCGGTACGCGCTGCTGATAGCGCCGGTGCTGGAGCGGCTCACGTTTGCCGTGGTGAGGATGTCGGCTGCTCGTGCGGCGGGCATCCCCGCACCGGGTGGCGCCCCGGCCGATGCCATGCGTATGTTCGCCCAGCTGCGCACGGCTCTGGCTGTCCGCCCGGTCACTGCGGCGGGGATTGCCGCGGTCTACCGCTACCGCGACCCCGATTTTTTCCTGTTCACCTCGACATCGAGGCCCGCGGTTGGTGGCTACAGATCGGCAGATATGGCGCGGCGATCTCCGAGCGGCTGTCGCCCGCTCGGAACAGCGCAAGTTATGCACCAAGTAGTGCCTCAACGATCGACTGAACTGCGTCGAAGGGCACACGCAGTGCACCCTCGAGGTGGTGCCGCGCGGCGAGAAACCCCGGTGAGTTGTAACTCACTGATACCGCTCCGTTCCTGTCCTCCCAGACCAGCACCTTGAGCGGGATATCCAGCGCAGCAAGCGGCGCTGCGAGCATCACCGCCGCGCCCACAGCCGGCTTCCCAAACATGACGAGTTTCGAGTCGGGCATCTGCACACCAGCTCGTTCGGCTACCCCGCTGTGATCGATGACGTTGAACACCGTGAAGCCCCGATCCGCGATCAGACGCCTCAGTCCGTCGATGGTCTGCGGGACGGACTTGCTGCTGGGTTTGGTGATGACCCCGTCCGAAGATTGCGTGCTGTCTAGCATCAGGCTTCCTGTTCGAAGTGAGGCGCAGTTGTGCCCGGCTGCGAGAGCAGGTCGTTGCCTGATTCTCGTTCAAAAATGCGTGGCTCGCCAGCGGCGAACGCTTCATCCACCTTCGGGCGGCCCCACGTCTCTTCGATCGCATCACGGTGGCCGACGTGCCCAAACGGGACCAGGGAGTTCGGCCGACGCGACGAAAACTCGTGAACCGTCACGAATCGTGGCGGCGCACCCGCAATAGTCCCCGCACCCACGCGACCGAGGAGCCAGATCCGACGACTCGATACTCGACCTGACCATCGCCGCTACGCACATACCGCACGGCATCGTCAGTCATCGGGCGGGCTCCCCCAGCATCGGCAGGACCGCTCATATTGCCCGATCCGCGTGCCTCCTGCCGGGGAGGATTCGCCTTGCTGCCATCACGCCAGATCGACGGGTCGGTGCGCGGTCATCACGAGCTCCTGACGTCGCTGGCTGCGCAGCGATCCCCAGCTACAGCCCGGCGGACAGCGAGTCGGCTCGATTTTATGCATCGCCGCCTACGTCGAGAACTCACCATTCTGCCGCTGCCAGTGCTGTCGGGGACCTGGCTGGTACGGTCGCTGTCTGGGGGCAAGCTGTGAGTCCCGGGAGGATCGGCACTAGTGACCCATGAGGAGTGGATCGAGCATTACCGGCGGGCCTGGGAGACGGCGGATGCTGATGAGATCGTGGACCTGTTCACCCCGGACGCCTCCTACCGCTCCAGTGTCTTCGGCGAGCCATACCTGGGAAGCGACGCCATTCGGCGGTACTGGCAGCGCGGCGCCGGTTCCCAGCGTGATGTCACGGTCAGAATGGGGCGGCCGGTCGTCGCGGCCGGACGCGTGGCCGTGGAGTGGTGGACGACGATGGACGACCCTGAGGACGGCGAGATAACACTGCCTGGCTGCCTCCTGCTGCGCTTCGCCCCAGATGGCCGCTGTCATGACTTGTGGGAATACTGGCAGGTCCAGCCAGGCAAACAGGACCCGCCAGCTGGCTGGGGTGCTGAAGAGCCACCTGGCCTGCGTTTGCAACGCTCGTGCCGGCTGGAAAGAGCCCGGGTCAGCCCAGGTCCGTCCAGAAACAAGACTCATCCGGATCTGCCGCTGGGAGTGCGAGTGCCTCAGTGTTCGATGCTTCCAGGCGGCTGGGACCGCAGCGTCTTCTTCACGTACGCCTCGACCATCTCGCGGGCGGACGGTGAGTCCCACAGCTGGTGCACCTCGCGGTCGGTTGCACGCTGAACTGCGATCCGCTCCAGGGCGGGGCCGCGACGATGACTGACTGCTTCGACGCCGCCAAGACTGCAGGGCTTGATCCACTGATCCACGACGATCATGAAGAGCCCAGCTGGCGCGACGCATCGCCAACCCCGCCATGAGGCAACCAGGGAGATTCGCGACAGCACACAACACTCATCTGCCGCAGGCCGCGCGATCATGCCTCTCGTCATGCCGAGGTGCTGGTGCCCGATGCGGCTGACATTCCGCGAAGGACATAGATGTAGGCCATCGCGGTTCCTCCACTCTGGAGCCTGGCCAATGTCAGCACCCGTTCGTACCCGTCACCCTCGAAGTGGTCGAGCCGCTTCCAGTGCCCGCTCAGCATCACGGAGCTAAACAGCATGCCGGGAACCTCCGGCCCGTCTTCGTCCAGAACGATGCCGGGGAAGCCGGCCTCAGCACCCCAGCCTTGCTGCAGCAGCCTGCCCCTTACGGTCGCGAGCTCCCACGTGCCAGACACGCCGGCCAAGACGTGCTCGTTTGCCCGGCCGGGAGCGAGTGTTCCGTAGACGAAGAGGCGTTGAGTCATCCAGGTTGCTTTCCGTCGGGGCCAGCCGGACATAGCCGAATCGGAGCATATTCCGACCGCACTCAGCGCGGACCCGAGAGCCTCCCTGAACTTCCGCTTCTGCCGCGCCTGGTATAGGTCTTGCGACCTTGGCGACCAGGCGAATCGGACCGCAGTGTCGGGGGATGACGAACTTCACCGACTTGGCCTCCGTCCCTTCCGATCGCCCTGTGCTGCGCGCTGATCCGCTGCGCCTGGCAGTGGCTGCCTACCTGGCCCGCTTCAAAGGCTCCTCCCGCGAGCACACCCAATCAGACCTGCGCTGCTTCCTCACCTGGTGCGATGAGCGCAGCCTCGATCCACTGGTCGTGCGGCGCCCGCACTTGGAGTTGTACATCCGGTGGATGCAGGAGATCCGCCGATTCAAGCCGTCCACCGTCTCGCGCCGCTTCTCAGTCGCGGCGGGCTTCTACCGGACCTGCGTCATCGACTGCGTCCTGGAACACTTACCAGCTGAGCACGTCCGCCGCCCCGCAGTCCCGCCGGAGTCACCGAACCCACCTGCAATTCGAGGCCCTGCTCACAGCTGCCCGCGAATCTCCCCATCCGTGCGACTTTGCGCTCGTGACCATGCTCGGCCTGCTGGGCCTGCGGATCTTCGAAGCCACCGGAGCGGACATCGCCGACCTGGCCGAAGAACACGGTCACCGGGTACTTCGCGTGTGCGGAAAAGGCAGCAAAGTGGTCCTGGTCCCGCTACCACCGGCCGTCAGCCGGGCCATCGACCGCGCGACAGGCACACGCACTCACGGGCCGATCCTGCTCAACAGCCGCGGCGCGCGGATGGACCGCCACGCCGCCACCCGGCGTCTGCGGCGCCTGGCCGAAGCCGCCGCAGTTCGGATTACCCGGCCGCACCCGCACATGCTCCGCCATACATTCGTCACGACGATGCTGGACGCAGGCGTAAATCTACGCGACGTCCAGATCGCCGCCCGCCACGCCGACCCACGCACCACCATGCGTTACGACCGGGCCCGCAAGAACCTCGACCGCCACCCCAACTACATCCTGGCTGCCTACATGGCTTCCGGCACCTGACCAAGCGGGCATCTCCCGCGGCCTCAACCCCAGGAGGTGCTCAGCACTGCCGATGTGAGCGCGCAGACAAGCTGCGGAGATGGCCGACGGCCACACGTCCAGATCGCAGCAATTCCTTGCGTTTGCCGAGAAGGTTCGGCTGTGTCTTGCCGGTAGGGGAGCCCCGTCTGGAGCTATGTCTTGTATCCAGCAGCCTGCTACGCTATGTAACCAAAGAGATGCAGTACGTCGGGGCGCCAGCTGCTCACGGCGCTTCCATTCACTAAAGAAACACTGGCCCCGGGAGGACACTTCCCGCTGGGCGTCCGCGATGCGGGCGGTGGATTGCTGCGGCCTCTAACTCAGTTGGCCGCGCCCCACTGTGACATCGAGGAATCTCTGCAGTGCGACCACACGTCACCACATGTCAACCGGACGGTATCCGCTCGCGTCGGATTACCAGAAGCCACGGGGGAGGAACCACGTGAACCAGCCACCATCAAGCCCCGACCAGTCCCCATCCGCGCAACATTTATCCCCCCAACCCGGCTCAGGAAGTCCTCCCGGGCAGCGGCGACCATGGAGGCGGCGGACCGCGGTTGGCGCGGCCGTGATCGTTGCCCTGCTTGCTGGCGTGGGCATCGGCAGTGCGGCCAGCAACAATGCTGACGCGCTGAACACAGCGCAACGGAACCTGGGGACAGCGAATCGGAACCTCGCCGCAGCCCAAAACCAGGTAAGCAAGCTGCAGACAGAGTATTCAGCCGAGAAAGCGCAGGCCCAGCAGGCGACCACCACAGCCAACGCAAAGGCAAAGGCCGCCTACGCAGCCCGGAATGCGGCACTCGATGCACGCTCGAAGTCCCTCGACCAACGGGCCAAGGCGGTCCGCGCAGCCGAAGGCCAGCTACAGTCCTCCCGGATCAGCTCGGACGGCGTCTACGTGGTCGGCAAAGATATCCAGCCCGGCACCTACCACTCGAACGGCGACGGCGGGCAGACCGACAACGAGTGCTACTACGCCACGCTGAACAGTTCCAACACCAGTGACATCTCAGACAACAACAACTTCGACGGTCCCGAGACCGTCAACGTCAGCGGCGCTTACGCCTTCCAGATCAGTGGCCCATGCACCTGGGTCCGGGTGGGCTGATCGGCGCTCACTGGGCTAATTCTCCTAGTACGGCAGCAGCCATTGAGGCTGTGACCTGGGGATAGCCGAGGTATCTGGGGGTAGCCCTGGTTCCTGCATGGGGCAGCCGGACGAGTGGCGGCTCCGCGATCTATCAGCCCTGATCGTGGCCCATGCTTGCGCCGCGCCCGGCTACCTGGTCTTCCGCGGCCACTGACACCCATCCGCAGGCCCGCTTATAGAACAACGCCACGTCCAGCACGAGGACCGCGGCCGGGTACACCAGTCGCCCTCAGGACACGCTCTGTCACGACGGCTCATCGCTCCGCTCCGATCCGATCGTGAGCACGTGCCAGAAGATCCCCGTCGCGAGCCAGGTGATCGTGACTACGACGAGGATCTGCAGCGCGTGGGCGCTGCCGGTGATCAGCCCGATCAGACCAGCGATGACCGCGATCGTGCCGAACCCGGTGGCGATCCACCTGAAGACCTGGCCCGTACGTGGTTGAGGTCTCGTATACAGGTCGCCGGACGCGACGGCAGCGCAGCCGATGCCGAGGACCAGTACCACGGCGGATGTGGCCCGCGCGCTGGAGATCAGCAGCAGGCTCGTTCCTCCCATATACACGGCGTACGTGAAGGCGATCACTGCGATGGCGCAGGACGAGACCGCGTCCCGCCAGGTCAGTCCCATCGTCAGCACCTCCTTCGATCTCCGGTGAAGGGCCACTGTCAAGTGTGCGCTCAGGTGCCCTGCGCGGCTAAGTAGGCGCTGGCCCGGCGTCAGCGCCGGGCTCAGCCTTGGCGAGGCCCGCCCGGCGCACGCCGGGCCGCACCCGCGCGGGCACGCAGATCAACACGGCTCACGCCTGACGCGGCAGCCGTGCCCTGATCCGCGCGAGTTCGGCCATCTGCGCCTGATGGTCGAGTTCGGCCATCTGTGCCTGGTGCTGGGCCTGCGTGTAACCCGGCGGCCGGAAGAACGCGCGGGAGGCCGGGCGCCACAGCAGCCACACCACGGCGGCGCCGACCAGCCAGTACAGCGCGGGGATGATAGTCGAGCCTTGCACCACCGGGACGAGGCTCACCCGGATCCCCGGCGACCCGAAGGGGCCGGTCAGGTCGAGCGTCGCCGCGCCGAACAGCACCGTGGACACGATGCGTGCCCAGTTCCGGCCCCGGCCGGTCTCCCGGGCCATCCACAGCCACAGCGCGAGCGGGGCCAAGGACCAGGCTATCGACACCGGGATGAACGGCGTGTTCAGCCAGCTGGCCGAACCCTTCTGGTCGCCGATGAGGGCCAGCAAGATGACCAGGTTGACGGTGCTGACCGCGGCGCCCGCGTACATGAGCTTGACGGCGGCCCGCACCGTGCGCGCCGAGCGTGGCACGCTGGGCCACAGCCGCAGCCACAGGCCGCTGCGGATCAGGTCCGCGGACTCGGCCAGGCCGGGGCGGCGCTGGCCGGGCGGGGCGCCGGCGATCAGCACCGCGAGGATCTCCTGCTCGTTCTCGTGCCGGAACTCCCGGGGATACCAGGCCAGCAATCGCCGGTAGGCCCGCTCGAGGTGCTCGTGATCGGTCATGTCGCCATCCCCCCGGCCAGGTCCAGCCGCTTCAGCGCCACGGTGGCATGAGCCTGCAGCCGGGCCGCCTCAGCGGCGAGCTGCCTGGTGCCCGCGGGGGTGAGCCGGTAGTACCGGCGCAGCCGCCCGTCCACGACCTCTTGCCGGTCCACCGCGATCAGCTCGTCCGCGCGCAGCCGGTCCAGGGCGGTGTACAGGGTCCCGGCGCGCAGCCGGACCTGGCCGCCGGAGATGCCCCGGACGTCGGTGATGATCCCGTACCCGTGCTGGCTGCCGTTGGCCAGCGCGGTGAGGATCATGAAGGTCGCTTCCTGCATCGCCCGCGTGGCCATGTAGACGTTATATACCGTTGAACGATCGATGGCAAGTCCGCCATCCGGCCTGCCCTCGCGCCGGGATGATCAGCAGAACAGGAGTGCGCGGCAGCACCCCGGTGAGCATGATCCGATACATATGCGGAACGATCTTCGCTGTCAGCACGGCAACAGCGGCGTCTCGCGAGGCCAGCGCACAAATTCGCCAGCCTGCAACGGCGGCCTCCGGAGGCGTAAGCGTGCCCGTTGCGTGCCCGATAGGGTGGTCGATTGCGGGGACTCACGGTCACTCGCGGGGAAGTCAGGATGCGTGCTGACCTGCGCTTGGGCAGGTCAAGGCTGACCGTTACGATCATTCCCAAGCTGATAGTGCGGGTTCGATTCCCGTCACCCGCTCCCATGACAAGGCCCAGGCTGGAGGATGTATCTCCAGCCTGGGCCTTGATCGGTTCGGGGGCCGTTTGAGCCCTCATGCCATTAACGTGCCATTAGCCCGCTGGGTCGAGGGCCTCGGCTAGTACCGCAGCACCCATTCACTAGCTGACCTGGGTTATCTCGGTGTCGCGGGTGAGCCGGGTGCGCTGGTGGTGCCAGGCTGAGAGGGCCTGGTGGCGGCGCCGCCAGTTCAGCCAGTGCCCGGCTGAGCGGGGCGGCGGCGGGCTGGCGAGCAGCCGTGCGGTTTCGGGGACGGTGAGCGGGATCATTCCTGGGTCGGCGGGTGGCGGCTGGCCTGGGCGGACTGGTGGTGGTGCTTGGGTGCCGGTGCGGCGGCGCAGCAGCGCGGCGGTGACGGCGCAGATCGCCAGGGCGGCCATGACCAGCACGGTGTGCCGGGCGATCGCGGTGTAGAGGCGGACCTGGGACTGGTCGAGCCCGAAGCAGCCCTTGCTGAACTCGAAGCTCTCCTCTACCGGCCAGCGCAGCCCGGCGGCGCGGGCCAGCCGGGACAGCGACAGCGGCCGCCCCTGGGGGACGTAACAGTAATGGAAGGCCAGCTCACCGGTGATCAGGTGGCGGCGGACGAGCAGGTAGTGCCGCAGTGAGATCGTGGCGAGCCACGCCCACGCATACCAGCGTGCTCCCTTGGAGCCCTTCCCGGCGGAGCGGGTCTCCCAGGACCGGCCGCTGGCCAGCAGCCGGGCGGCCGCTTGCTTGCACGACAGCCGTACCCCGCGGGCCATGGTGAGGTGAAAGTTCGACGGCACCCGCAGCACGTAACCCTGGCCACGGCCTTCCAGGTACTCGCGCAGCCGGGTGCAGGCGCCATACACCTCATCCCCGCACACGAAGTCCAGCCAGATGCCATCAGCGAAGACCTCGGCGAGCAGGTCGATGGCCAGCTGCCCCTTGGTGCGGAACACCAGATCATCTGGCAGGCCCATGATCTGCTGCTTGGCTGGGTCATCGATATGCTCGCGCGGAATCCACTGCCGGGCGGCGACCAGCGCGTGCCCGGCCTTCTCCCGCACATACGCCACGTGGACCGTGGTGATCCCGTTGGCCACCTTCCCCGCGCAGCCCAGGTAGTGCCGCTTGACCCCGGCGGTATGCCCGCCCTGCTTGACCTGCCCGGTCTCATCGACCGCGCCAACCACCAGGCCCCGCCGGCCACCCGCCTGATCCAGGCCCGCCACGGCGAACCGGCGCACCACCCCTGCCGCCGCAGCAGCGTCCCAGACCGCCCGGTTGAGCAGCCGCTGCGTCTTATCCGGCGCCCGGTCCCCGGCATGCTCGGCGATCGTCCAGCCGTTGCGCCTGGGCATCTGGCTCATCAGCGCGGCGGCGTACTTGCCCGCTTGCAGGCACGGCTCCACCCGGGTGAAACACGGCCGCAGCAGCCCCAGCAGCTCAGCCGCTTCCGCCGGCCAAGCCCGGCACCTATCCTGACGGCAGCAGCCGCCCTCGATTGTGTTGTCGTCACACACGCATGATCGCGAGGCGGCTGCCTCAATAGATCCAGGTTTCCCACGTTCCGCCGCAGGTCACGACCCGAATGGCTGCTGCCGTACTAGGCAACCGCGCACTAAAAGACCGAGGGACGTCCTTCGGGGCCGCCCCAGCCTGAGCGCAGACCCATCTCGGCGATAACCAGCCTTCACTATCGTGCCGAAATGAGTGCGTTGCACGGTCGCGCTGGGATGAAGTTAAGTCGTCTAGGTTAGTACCCGCAACAAGCAGGTGCTCAACTTCGACGTGTAAATTGATACGTCGCATTGTCCATTTGGTGCATGTTTAAGTAATAACTTGCTGACGGTTGTCCCCCCCAGCGGCGCCAAGCGCGTTCACCCAGTTCTGATAATCGTCTTTCGAAGTAATGGCCGCACGGGCTGCGGCCCACACCCTTCGGGACGCACGGTATCACCGCGGCTGAAACCGGCCAGACGCGACCCTGAAACGGCAGGTAAAGTCGCTCTCAGCTCTGCTTCCCGCCGTCAATACCCCCGCTCCCGCGGTTCGCTGCTGGGTTGGGTTATCCTCCGGCGCGAGCACCCCGCCGTTCTCCAGCGCGCAGCGGTTCCGCGGCCGCTTCCTCCGCGGCCGCAGCCGCCGTGCATGCTCCGAACTGGAATTCCTGACCGCCGAATCCAGTGTCGTAGTACCAGGCGGCGCTCGGTTCGACGCCCTTCAGCTTGTAGACGGGTACGAATCCGGACTGGCCGGTGCCATGAGTATTTGTGACCGTGAGCTCGAATATCCATGGATCGGATGGCGAGCTCTGCACATAACTACCGGTCAGAATCCACGGACCGCCGCCCTGACCGCCTTCCACTGTGCCTGTAATATACTGATGAGCGGTGTCAATAGTCAGGGTATAGCGATAGCCGTACTGATCTTGTATGCATTGACCATTGGCAAATCCCATGGTGCGCCCCCCGTCATGGAGCTCGTCGGCCAGCGGCGGCCGCTTGAACAGTCTCCAGAGCTTAGCTCTCAGAGCCGGAGCCATACACTAGCTGGTAAGTGACAATACCGGTCAGATGAGATCCAGAGGCGAATCAGAGTGACGCAAGCAATGCCGCTTAGCTTGCGTTAATCGTGATGTATGGCTTGCCCTGCCGACCAGGGAGCCCGGGTGACCGGAGTGGCTTCTGCGGTCCTGATCCGGCACACCGGTGATCACGTTCAGTTGGGCGTCATCTGCGGCACCTAACTGCACACGATCATGAAAGAGGCCGTCCACAGCACGGTGATCCAGCTGCCGATCTCATCGATCCTGGCGGTCTCGATCCCGCTGACGTCAGGATCATCTGTCAGCCGCTCCCAGGCTTCGTCAGCATCTGAGGGAAAGACCTGCTGGATGTCATCGCTCACCCGCTGATCCTATTGGACACATACACCTGCCGAATGACCCATTTCGGCCTTCGACCGGTGCGCTCACATCACCCTCTGGGTCGACCTCACATGCCGCTGGCCGGGCGGTGCACCTTGGCGGTTTTGCCGGTGAGCGAATGCCTCCTGTTTGCCCCTGAGGTTCAATACGGGCGTGGGCGGGGTCGGTTGGTGGCATGTGCCGGATGCCGCAGGTCCAGCCACATGATGCGCAGGCCGACGGGGCCCAGGATGGGGTGGCGGAACGCTCCCGGAGCCGTGCCAAGGGTGATGAAGCCGAGGCTCTCGTAGAGACGAACCGCGGCCGTGTTCGTATCAACGACGGCGTTGAACTGGATCGCCGCGAACCTGCTTCGCCGTGCCCAGCTGATCATGTCGGTGGTGAGGGCGCGTCCCACGCCTTTGCCCCGTGCCTGCCTGGCGGCCATCAGGCTGCCAGAGGCGACATGGCTTCCCGGACCGGGCCGGTTCGCATACATGTTCGCGGTACCAAGCACTAGGTCATCAGCGGCAGCGACGACCACCCTTGCCGGGGCGGCCAGCAGCCAGCCGCGCTTGGCGTCGTCCTCGCTCATGCCGGGGTCATAAGGGAACGTCTGCTGCCCGGTGATGACGTCATGAATGATCGGCCAGATCTGCGGCCAATCGTCCTCACGAGCTTCCCGGATAGCGAAGGCCGCCGCCGGAGGGCGCTGCGGATCAGCCATGCGGGCCACCGCCGGCACCACGGCGAGAACTCCCGCCGGACAGAAGACCAATCTGAACAGGCCACCGCACGCCCTCATGATGCTGGCCACCAATCCAGCGCCGCCACCGATTTAAGCGCAGCACTCCGATTCGTCTGACCCGTTGAGATGGGCGCCCAGTCGACCACACATGCCGCGAGGCGCTCGTCCCGCCGCACGAGCTGGATCTGTCCCCTTTGGCGCCGGAGGGGGCTAGGTGGTGCGCCTGTGGTGGCGGGCCAGGTCGATGCGGACGTCGAGATTCAGGTGCTCGGCCAGCAGGTGCTTGAGTTCGCCGCCTTCGATGATGCTCAGCCGGTTGTTGCGGGCGGCGAAGGCTTTAGTTTCCCCGCTGACCCATGCGGTGGTGACGAGCACTCCGGCTGTTGCCCGCTTTTCTTCTACCGACCCGGCCAGGGCGCGTACGTCGTTGGTGGGCACGCAGTTGCGGTATCGCTTGGCTTGGATCAGTATCTCGGAACGGTGCACGATGTCTGTCTTGTTGTAAGCGACGGCGTCGATCCCCTCGTCGCGGGAGGACTGCGTGACCTGCACATCCAGCCCCATGGCCTCGAATAGCTGACGGATGAGGTTCTCGAACTTATACCAGTCCATCTTCAGCAGATCGGGCCGCGAGTCGATGCCAGCTAGGGCATCGACGGGGTCGGCGAAGCGGTACTTCGCCTTCTGGAACTCGATGACCGGCTCGACCGGCTCCAGGTCGTAGGGGTGTGGGGAGAGGATCGCTTTGAGGTGCTTCAGGCAGGCGGCGGGATCGAGTTGGTCTAGCACGAGCAGGGAGAAGTCAGTTCTGCTGGCGGGCGCGCTGATCAGGTGGAGTTCTTCGGGTTGCCCGGTTGCACGATTGGTCGCGGGCACGATGCCGTTGAACACGACCGTGTCCACCACGTCTTCGGCCACAGTGACGGAGAAGCACTCCCACATGGCGCGCAACGCGACCTGGTAGATCACTGAGGCGTAGAGTTCCTTGATCTCCTTGACCGGCCGGGCCAGCTCGTCGATCTCACTGCGCGTCTTGACATACCTGAAGTCCCGCGCGGTCGGGATCACTTCAACGGGCGGCAGCTGGTATTCAATGACCAGCTCACGGGGCTCTTGCCGGTAGGCGAGCTGGTACTCGTGCGGGAAGCCGCTGGGATACTCCGATAGCGCCAGCACCTGACCGAAGTACTCCTCCACCGCATCCGGCACGCCCGCCCGGAAGGCGCCCTCGAGCTCATCGACCGCCGCATTGTGCTTACGGACCTCAGCCTCGATGGCCTTGATTCGCAAATCGTGCACTGCACGTGCTTCCTGCAACTGGCGGGCACGCGCGTCCTCAGCAAGCGCGTGATCAGCACGTGCCTGCTCAAAGGCGTCCCGGGCTGCCTCCTGAGCCCGTGCATACCGGGCCTTGCCGCCCATCAGCCCAGACAGGACGCCAGGAAGTGGCGGCGCAAAGTCCGCCCACACCGGAACGGGCAACGGCTTGTCGAGGTCGCCTGGCTCGAAAGGCGGCACGGCTGCCGTCTGCTTCAACATGGCGAATGACAACTGGGGGGGCGTGCCCAGAGCGGACGTCAGAAGCCTCTTGAGCTGGGCCATTCGCGCATCAAGCTGTGCCTTCATGGTCTTCGCTGCGGACGCGCCAGCCTCGTGCGCGAGCTGTTCCTGGCGCTTTCGCTCCGCTACATCCGCCCGGACGGCCTGCCGTTCTGCGCGGTCGTGATCGCGCATTATCTGCTTTATCGTCTGCTCGTTCGTGCGCTCCTGAGCCTGGGCCACGCGCTGACGGCGCTCCCGCTCACGTTGCAGCTCTGACCACAGTGACTTCTTGCGAGCCATTACCGCCTCCCCATTCCACAAGAGCAAAGGCGGAACACGCTGACAAGACCTATCGCGACAGAAGATCACTTCGCCTCGAGATTCTCCAGGCGCACCACCCCGGTCGGCTGGCACCAATGATCGCCGCCGATCTACCTCATACCAAGGGAACTGCCCAGGCCTGATCTGGTCTCGCACTCTTCTGCCGCTGCGGGTGCGCGTCCGGCCGGAACGAACCGGCCGCTGACAGGGCGGCGCTAGCCCTGCATCTTTCGTGATCTTGGTTGGGTGGCCTGAGGCCGCGGATTGTGGCCATTTTCGGTGGCCGCTCAGCCTGGTGGCCCGGCTGTCGCGCCGGGCAGGCGGGGGTTCCACGGGCCCCGGGGTCCTTCCTTGGTCGCAGGGACGGTTTCCGCATGGTCAGCCGGGCGCGAAGGCCTGCAGGCGGGTGATCGCCGTTGTGATCTGGGTGGCCCATGGCCAGCTGGCCGCGAGGCGGAGCCGCAGGCGGCGGCCGCCACGGACGAGGCGCCCCGCGCAGGTGAAGATCCGCAGCCGCAGCCGTTTCGGTTCCCACCTGCGGGCAGGGCCGTCCGGGGCGAGCATCTGCATCCAGGCCAGCAGTTCGCAGGCCAGCGCGACGATCTCGCACCACACCTGGTTCTGCGCGAAGCCCTGCAGGGGCAGGTTGCGCAACCCGGTGTCCTTGGCGCAGCGGATCCGGTCCTCGCACCTGGCCCGGCGCCGGTGGCGTAGTTCCAGGCCGGCGAGCTGCCCGCGCTTCGTGCTGGTGGCGAAGCAGGTGAACCGGTGACCGTTGATGTCGGTGAATCGCAGCTGTGCGCCGGGGTGGGGGCGTTCCTTGCGGACAATGACCCGCATCCCTGCTGGCCAGTTAGCCAGGTCCAGCAGGCCGGTGAGCTCCGCGACCCAGGCGCCGGACCGGACCTGGCCGCCGGGGTCATAGGCGGGTTCCCAGACCCGGCCCGGGAGGGTCAGGATGGCCTGCTGAATGTCTTCGGTGATGGTGAAGCCGACGGAGTAAGCAAGCCGGCGGCCCGGCTTCGCCAGCCAGGCCAGGAAGTCCTGGGTGCCGCCGCCGGAGTCAGCGCGGATCAGCACCCGGCGCCGCAGGTGGCAGGGCAGCTGCGCCAGGGCCAGCCGGGTGGCCTCGATGTGGTCGGCGGCGGTGTTCGAGCCGGCGTTCCCTGGCCGGAGCATGAAGGCCAGCGGCTCCCCGGCGCCTTCGGGGCCGTGATCAGCGAAGACGGTCAGCGGATGGTGGCCGTAGGTTTTCTTCCACGTGGGCATGGCCTGCTCTTTCTCCGAGCAAGAGGTCACGATCGTCGCGTCGATGTCCATCGTGACCAGCCCGCCGTCCGCGCCGGGGGCGGCGTCGCCAGCCAGGTCCCAGGCCCGCTGCCGGGCCGCGGCCCGCGCGGCGCGGATGGCCCTCAGCGCCCGGGGCGCGCCGGCGGCCAGGCGGCCCACCAGCCGTGAGACCACCGGGTCAGAGGCCACCGGCCCGAACAGTTCCGGCTGCGCCCGCAGTATCGCCACATCGGCCAGGCAGTCCCCGCCCAGCGCGACGGCCACCGCCAGGTCGGTGATGATCTTTCCCGGGCTGTGCACGGCCCGTGGCTGGCGCCACCGTTCCAATGCGGCGTCCAGGCCACGATCCAGGCCTGTTGCCCGCAGCGTCTGGGCCAGGAGAAGGCCGCCGCCCTGGGAGATGATTCCGGTGCCGTCAGCGGACACCATGATCTTCGGGCTGCGGGCGGTAAGCTGCACGTGGAAAGTGCCTTTCGAACTGGTGCGGACAGGACTCTCGACAAGCCCTATTCTTCCAGGTCAAAGGCACTTTCTGTGTCTAAACGATCAAGCTCGAACCATTGCCGGGCGAAAGCCTGAGGCTAGGCTGCAGTGTGATCACCTGCGTCGTCGAGTACGTGATCGATCCTGCCAAGATCGACGCGTTCGAACGCTTCGCCCGCCGATGGATCGAGCTGGTCGATCTGCATGGCGGCACCCATCATGGCTACTTCCTGCCGTCTGAAGGAGCGAGCGACAAAGCCCTCGCGCTGTTCAGCTTTTCCAGCCTCGCCGCCTACGAGCAATACCGTGCGCTGTTTGGCATAGACCCTGACTTCATCGAAGCTGACCGCATCAGGGACGAGAGCGGCTGCGTGCTTCGCTACGAACGCACCTTCATGCGCCCAGTCCTGCCCGAGCCTCCCGCATAGCTGACGCCCCGACACCAGAGCGAGCGAAGATCCGGAGCAGTCGGCTCAGGGCGTCCTCTTCTGCCGCGTAGCGCGCTCGATGTGTCGCATATCACCTGTGGACATGTCGCAGATCAGTCGTCGGATCACAGCTAGGCAAGCGGCAAGCGGCTGCAGAACTTCGGCTGATGCTTAACACGGCGGATTCAACCGGTCAGCGCAAAGGCCTCGGCGAGTCGGGAGGATTCTCGATCAGCTGAGGGGGTTGCAGTTGTATAAGCATCTGACGGTGGAGCAGCGGCAGCTGGCGCTGCGGCTGCACGCCAAGGGTTTGTCGTTGCGGGAGGTCGGCCCGCAGGTGGGCTGCTCGTTTCAGACGGTGGCGCGGATCGCACGGCGTGGCTCCCGGCGGCCGGTACGCCTGGATGGCTGGGTGCCAGGCCCGGGGCGGCTGACCCTGGCGGACTGGGAGGAGATCGCCCGCAATCCGTGCCGTGTCCGGGGCGCTGGAACCGAGCGAGCACCCGAGCGCCCCGTCCTGACTGTCGCACAGGTCGTCGAGCTGGCCGAACTCGTCGGGCGACGCCCCATTGGCAACATCCGGCGGCTGCCGGATGGCCAGTATCGGCTGAGGTACCGGCGGCACGGCAACTTGCGTACCGCACCTGAGATCTACTCCATCAGACCGACCGCGGAAGCGGCTCTGTGGGCCATGGGCAGCGACGGCCGAGCTGATCGCGACCATGACCAGCGCTACCGCACGCTAGTGCCGCTGGCGACCTTCGCCAGTCTGCGCTGGGGAGAGGCAACAGCACTCCGCCGCTGCGACCTGGACCTGGCCGCAGGCATCGTACGTGTGCGCGCGGCCTACGCCGAGCGATCAACTGGAGAGTTGGTGCTCGGCCCACCGAAGTCGAGAGCCGCCCGCCGCATCGTCAGCATCCCACCATCGATCGTCCCGGCCCTGCGTGACCATCTAGCTCTGTTCGTCAGCGCAGAGGCCGACGCGCTTATCTTTTCTTTCCGGGTGCAAAGGGCGGCCCGCTGCGGCGCAGCAACTTCAACAAGATGTCGGCCTGGCCGCACGCCGTCCGGACGGTCGGCGCCGAAGGTCTGCACTTTCATGACCTCAGGCATACCGGGAACCACTTCGCCGCGGCTAGCAGCGCGAGCCTTAAGGATCTGATGGCCCGGATGGGTCACGACAGCGAGCGTGCTGCGATCATCTACCAGCACGAAGCGGGAGGGGCTGACCTGGTCATCACGAGCGCGATCGACGCTCACATCGAGGCCGTCAAAGCCACCCAGAGCGAGCAGCGGGATGGCTCCCGGGAAGGCCAGCTGAGGTCCGGTAATGGCCCGCTAATGGCCCGTGGAGATCATCTAGACGCCGACGCAACAGACGACCATGTCCGGCGTGCCCCGCTGACCTGGGCTTTCGCAGTGGAGCGGGTGACGAGAATCGAACTCGCACTATCAGCTTGGGAAGCTGCACAGTATGGCCGCTGAGGCCACTTGACCAGTCAGTCCGGGTATCCGTTGGGTACCGCTATTGACCGCCGGACACCCTGGTTAGTTGCACGTTAATTGCACGGCGATCATGCTCACTGCACATGTCCGCATCAGGCTGAGCTGACGGCGCCGCCGAGGGTTCTTGCCGGCTGCTTGGGCATGGACAGGAAGGGCGAGTGTGGGGACGGCAGCCGGATGACGTGGTCGGCGGCGGAAGACATCGCTTCCTGGGCTTGCGGCGGGCTAGCCTGGCCCTGCTCGCAGATGATGTAGGTCGTGGGGTGCTGGAGCAGCGGGGGTACTGGGAGTGGCCGCACTCGACAGGGACGCCAGCACGTAGCGCGGGTACACCTCCTTGGCGAAGCGCTCTGCGTCGATGTCCGCGCACAACGTCTGCCGGACCACCTCCAGGTCGCTGCTGACAGCGACGGTCCCGTCGTCCCGGGCGGCCATCCAGCCGGGCAGCTCGCCACCAACCATCTCGATGGCCGATTGCCCCTTCTGCGGCCAGAACGCCGCCAGGTACACGCTGTGCTGCACCGCCGGGTGATCGGCCAGATGTATCCCGTCGGGGTTCTGTTCGGGCTCGGATTCGACACGCGACCGAGGTAGCGCTCCCGTTCCTCGCCGCGGGAGCGGCATCGAGCTGGCGACTCGCCCGGATCGAGGAGAGGTGGGCCGGCGAGATGCGGAACGAGCGAGCCGCGAACTCGCTTTGCTGAAGGGCGCTCCGAGTCGAACCGCGTCGGGCTCACCGCAGTCGGGCACCGTCCAGCTGTAGACCGCACCTGGTTTGGATGACGCGCGTGTTGCCTGCTGTAGATGGGGTGGATGTACCGTCGAGGAACGGTGACGATAATTATCCGACGCGGCGCCGAGCACTCGGCGAGGTCTGCGGTCCCGCTCGTTGCGGTGGGGTGCGGGCTTGTCCTCGCCCTCGGCGGCTGCAGCGGATCCTCGAGGACAGCCGCGGCTGCGGCCGCGCGGCGGTCCCCAGGTTCGGCCTACACGTTGATGCAGATGAACCTGTGCCTGTCCGGCCTGGGCGGCTGCTACGCGAAGGTGGAATACCCCGCCGTGGTGCGGGAGGCCATCACCCGCGTCCGTGAAGCGCGCCCGGACGCGGTCACGTTCAACGAGGCGTGCAGCGGTGACGTCGCGCTGATCGCCCAGCGGACCGGCTACCACCTGCGCTTCTCGAAGGTGATCTACAACGGCAAGCCCCTGCCCTGTAGACGACCGGGCGGCCGTGGATTCTTCGGTGACGCGGTGCTGTCGAAAGCATCCATCCTGAGCGCCGTCAGCCAGCCTTTCGAGGCGCAAGCCGGCCCCGAGCGGCGGGTGTGGCTGTGCGCCAGCACCCGGATCGGCATTGACGTGTGCACCGCTCACCTTGCCTCCCGCGAGCCCGTTGAGGTGGCCGCGAACGAGTTGCAGTGCGCCGAGCTCGGAGCGATCCTTGCACGTCGCGCGGTGGCCCGCGCCGTCATCTTCGGAGGCGACCTGAACCGTCGCCCCTCCTGCGCCCCGCACGGCTTCTGGACCCGCACCGACGGTTCCGCGCACGAGGATCCCGGGAGTCAGCAGGTCTACGGAACAGGCGCGTTTCGCTCGCCCTCGGCGCGGGTGGTGCCCGCCATACACACCGACCACGACGTCCTGCTGGTCCGTGCGTATCTCAGCGCACACTGATGATTTGATCACCTGGCCGTCCGTTGCGTCTCGCGGGCGTCCCCTGCTCAGCGCGCAGTTGTCGCCGGGTTGCCGATGGCGACACCAGCTTCTACCCTGCAGGGCGGCGTGGCGCTGTTTGTTATCTCGGGTGTGCCCGGCGGTTCGACAGCATGGGCGGTCGCTTGCACCCCAGCTACGCGCTGGGGGTTCAAGCCGAGCACGATGATTGCGGCGGCTGTTGCCGGTCTTAGCTGACAAACTGGGGCGATCGGAGGGCAGGCATGGGACCTGTAGTCGTTGACCTGAGCGGGTCGGTGGACGGCTTCATCGCCGGACCTAACGACGGTCCAGACAATCCGCTCGGCGATGGCCGGAATCGCCTGTTCGGCTGGTGGTTCGCGGGAACCGAGCCTCAGATACCCTCCGCAAGGCGGCTTGCCCGATCGGGCGGAAAGGTCCAAGCACATTCGCCTGGTTGCAGGCTTCATTCTTCGGGCTGGTTGTCGTCGACCTGGATGCCGGGCGGCACCACATCAGTGTCGGGGCGGGTGACCGCACGGCGGCCGCTCGCCGTTTGCCAGTACGTCTCCTTGCCGAGCAGCGATTCACCGAACCGGTCAAACTCGGCGATGACCTTCTGCGTTGCAGCGCTCACAGCCTCCCGCGTCCGCTCGCCCAGCTCCTCCAGCTGGCGGGACACCTCACGCTGGATGTGGGCGGCGACCTCGTCCTTCGCCATGTCCTGCACTTCCCGCTTCGCCTCGCGTACCGCAGCCCGGAGATCCTTGGTGGCGGCGTGCGCGTCGCGGATCATCTCACGGCATTCACCGACTGCTGCTTCCAGTCGATCGAGTTCGCTCACGGCAGCCTCCCTTACCCCTCGACTGGCCGGGGTCGTTCCCAGTCTCGGCCGGTCACCGATGTGAGCGCAACGCGGCGACCTCGCCGAACGCGGCTCCACCATGAAGCTGCCTAACGACAGCTGCCTCCCGTCGCGAACTAGCGCCAGACTGGTCCATGGCGGCCGTTGGAGCAGGTCAGCGACCGATCGGGCGCTATCGGGAGCTCCGGCCGAGTTACTCGCATTCGATAACGCCTGCCGGACTGCAGTGCCGTACGGGGTCGGACCTGGGTCATGGCCCGAGGCCGTGGATTAAAAGCTTGAGCGGGGCCAGTTCTTCAGGGTTCACGGGCGTTCGCGCCACACGTCAGCCCGCCCACACTGCCTGGCAGCAAGTAGTGAGGCGACCGAAAACGGATACCGGCCGACGCAGGGCCCGGCAAGCACATCAACAACGCATGAAGGCTCGGAGCAGCTGGCCGTCCTGGCCGTGGCCGCCATGTATGCCGACCACCACGGACACCAAGCGGTGGCCGGCCCGCTCCACGGGGTGGCGCGGGCATCTCAGCCGCTCCCGCAGCCGCGGCCCGCGATCGAAGGCGCACTGGAGGTACACCCGCACCGTCGGTGCCGTCAAATGATCATGGATCAGTTGACAGCTGGTCAGGAACATGTCAATGCTGGGGCTCCAGGCATCCAAGCGCGGGGGGCAAGGATGCGCAAAGTTTCGTTCATGCTCATCGCGATCTGTGCGGTGGTAGCTGCAACACTCCCGTTGGCGTCGCCCGCTAACGCCGGCGCGGGGTCGGGACTCCCGGTGCCGAGGTTCGTGCCGACGGCGTGCCCGACCAAGCCTGTTCCGACCACTCTGCCCCCGGATGCCCGCTGCGGCTTCCTCGTGGTGCCCGAGAACCGGGCCAAACCGGCCGGGCGCACGATTCGCCTGACGGTTGGGATCGTGCCGGCGGCGTCGCCGCACCCCGCGCCCGATCCGATCGTGTACCTCGCCGGAGGCCCGGGCGGCTTCCCGCTAGGCGAGGCGCAGGCCCTGATCGCCGCCGGCTTCAACCGTGACCGAGAGCTGATTCTCATCAGCCAGCGCGGTACGATCTACGGCCCGCCAACCCCGGCGCCGACGTGCCCAGAGGTCGACCGGGCTTTCATACACACCCTCGGTCTCCCGCTCGACGGGTCCCAGGCCATTCGCCTGAACGTGGCCGCGACGCGTGCCTGCTACCAACGCTTGCTCGCGGAGGGATCTGACCTCGGCGCGTACAACACGACCGAGAACGCGGCTGACGTCGCGGATCTGCGCGTGGCACTCGGGATTCGCGAGTGGAACGTGTTCGGCGACTCCTACGGCACGAATCTCGCGATGACTTTGATGCGTGAGCATCCGCAGGGCATCCGGAGTGTGACGATCGATTCGGTGGAGCCGCCGGAGGTGGTGGCCGCCAACCTCTTCGCGCCGAACGCCCGCGAGGGCTTCGACCGCCTGTTCCGTGCGTGCATGAAACAGTCTCAGTGCTGGCGGCGCAGCCCCGGGATCGAGCAGACGTTCACGAACCTGGTCCGCCGCCTGGAGGCACACCCGGTCACGACACGGGTGGCACCCTCAGCGGGCGCACCCCCGGTGAAGGTGGTGCTCGACGGCGGGCGCCTTGCGAACTGGCTCATCGATGAGTCCTTCAACACGGCTGACTTCCGCAACGTCCCGGCCATGATCGCCGAGCTCGCCAACGGGAACCCGCGCCCGATCGCCACACAGGTCGCGGCGCACGTGGTGGGCGGGGGCATTGGGATTCTCGGCTATGGGCTGGGCCTCGGCGTGGGCTGCGCCGAGTGGATCCCCTACATGAAGGGCTCCATCCTGTCGGTTGGCCGGCGCGCGTTCCCGGCCTATCCCGCCTCGGTGCTCCGCCCGGCCCTGCACGTAACGTACCTTCCCCAGGAATGCACCGTGTGGAAGGTTCCGAAGGCGCCCGCCGAACAGCGGGAGGCAACGCCGAGCACGATCCCGACCCTGCTGCTCGCGGGCAGCTTCGACGCCGTCACGCCGACGAGCTGGGCCCGGATAGGGGCGCGGACGCTGCCCAACTCGACGCTCCTTCAGTTTGCCGGGATCGGCCACTTCGTGACACTCGCGTCACGCTGCGCGCAACGGGTGTTCGCGTCGTTCCTCGCGACACCGAGCGCGCCGCACACGGCCTGCGTTGCGAAGGTCAGGCCACCGACGTTCGTACCGGCGCCGCCCGCGCCCACGGGCACGCGGGGCTGACACGGGCGCGGACCAGACGATCACGAGTGCGATCGACTCGCACGTCCAGGCCGAGCAACGCAGCGACGAGGACGACGGCCAGGCGTGCGTGCTCGCCCCCGTGGGCTAATGGCACAGGAGATCAACAACTGCCTGGAATGGCACCGGTCGCGTCGCACAGACTGGCGCTGACCTGCAAGAACGTACCTGGAGCGGGTGACGAGAATCGAACTCGCACTATCAGCTTGGGAAGTGGAGCGGTTACCGCTGCCAGCGGCGCTGACCTGGCGTCCCTGGCTGTCATGAGTGACCGTGGTTGACCCCTCGTCACCCCGGCTAATGGCACGCTAATGGCACGGCGATCAAGCCCCAACCTGCGGTGGTCCGGAGCGATCCGGGGCTCTTGCTTCACCCAGATTCGGCTGTGTCGCGGAGCGCGGTTGATCTGTGGGAGCTGTTCGGCCTCGGCGGCAGGCGCTAGGTGCTGGGCCCCGCTAGCTGACCACGGGAGCGCTTCTCGTGCTGCGAGGCGAGTATCTGGGCGGAGGCAACCATCAAAGCCGTGAGCCAGAGAGGCGCGAACAGGAGGAGCGCGGGACCACCGGGCGCGAACGTGGCCACCATCATCATGGCTAGCGCAATGACCACACATCGGCGGGCCTTGGCTGCATGGCTCATCGTCGGCCGGCCCTGCGCGCGGGCCGGGTTGCCCGGCGGCTGGTCTGCGAGCTGCCTGGCGGGGATGTCGGCGGTAACTGCGGCCAGCTCCGCATAGGTCCGCGACGCGAATGCCTGGCCCACCCGCGCATCAAACTCGTCCTTGGTAACCCGACCATGCACAAACGCAGCCTTGAGCATGTCGATTACGTGCTCGCGGTCAGCATGGGACGCCCTGAGGCGGCTGCGGCCCGCCGCGGCTACCGCCATCTGGTCTTCCGGCTCTGCTGTCACCGGCTCCTCCCCCACCAGCACGGTGCAGCGAAGCCTAGCGCGGCCGCGCTGCGGTGGTCCAGCCCCGCAGCCGCGACGACCGAATGGTGGGGCGGGCGGCTGACCCCGTTTACGAACCTGGAGGGTGACCAGAATCGAACTCTCAGCTTGGGAAGTGCAGTGGTTACGGCTGCCAGGGGCGCTGACCAGGCGTCCCTGGCAGCCCAAGTGACCTTGGCTGACCCTCGCCACCCTGGCTAATTGCATGTTAATGGCATGGCGATCATGCCCGCATACGAGCGGCCCCAGGTGATCCGGCCCGCTCTGCGCTCCTGCTTCTCCCCCTCCCCTCGTAGCTGCCCGCCCTTGGCCGTCGCCGCCCGTGCCCAGGCTCGAGAACCGACCCGCTTCAGCGGGCTTCGCTTTGACTCGGCGGACTCGGTCGAGATCATCGAGCAACGAGGAGGACGGATCAATGCAACATCCTCTTCGTCCAAACTAATGACAACGTCCCACACAAGGTCGGCGACTCTTCTGTGGTCCGATGGTCAGTCCCCGCAAGCGCCAGGGCAGAATTCCTTGGAGATCTCTGAGGAGAGGGCGGTGACCGTGAAACAAGACCCCGAGCTAGAACAGGAGTTGGTCCGGCAGAACAGCCTGGGCTATGGCGGGTTGATCGCGATCGGCGTGGTCATGGTGCAGCCGTTCCTTACGACAGCGCCGGTCGATCTGTCCGCAAGAATCTGCATCGTCGCCTTCTCGGTGGCGATCCCGTTGCTGGCTGCCCTTGTACTGGTCAACCGGCAGGAAGTTTTCCGCCGTCGGCGTACCAAGTCAGTCCTTGTCTCGATCACGCAGGTGGTCGCGCAACTGTGCGCCTTCGTTGGTGTTGCCGCAGGATTCTGGCACATCCTATGGATCGCCGGGGTGGGAATTCTGGCGGCCGGGCTCGCGGCGGTGGCGGTTCAGTCGGCAGGCTACACGCGTGTGGAACGAGGTGAGAAGGCTTGAACCTCCAGGCGCTGGCCAGCCAGGACCGGGCACCGCCAAAGTCCGTACCTGATCCCTCGTTACC
>CAVUBM010000069.1:0-19785 GCA_963739645.1 uncultured Actinomycetota bacterium | reverse complement strand
GTAGCTAGTGCCGCGTCTGACAACCTTTGCCCCGTCTACGGGATACTTGGGCGATGGAGGATCACCACGTTGTAGCCGTGATCTTGCGTCGGGGGGACCAGTTGTTGCTGTGTCACCGATCGCCAGGCCGGCGGTGGTTTCCGGATGTGTGGGACTTCCCCGGTGGTCACGTCGAGCCTGGCGAGCGGCCCGAAGATGCGCTCCGGCGGGAGGTGGCCGAGGAGCTGGGGGCTGAGCTTGAGGGTGTCGATGGCGGCCCTGTGTTGCACCGGGTCGTCCCTCAGACTGGTTTGGACCTGACTGTGTGGGTCTCGTGGCGCTGGCGGGGGACCGTGTCGAACCTGCAGCCAGAAGAGCATGACGCCATCGGCTGGTTCGAAGAGGGGCAGCTTGATGAGCTCAGGTTCGCTGCCCCTTCTTACCTGCCTTTGCTTCGCCGCCTTTTGAGCTCGTGAGCTGGAAAGCGTCCCGGAGAAGACGAGGTCCAGGGCGGTCTTGCAGACTGGGCCGGTGACGGAACGCCTGCGGGTTCGTGGGATCGATGACGATGAGGGCCGGCGGCTGGTGCGGATCGTGCGGCGGGGCAGCGGGTCGGTGGTGACGTGGCGGCGGGCGCAGATGGTGCTGCTGTCGGCGCAGGGCATGGACGCCGCGGGGATCGCGAAGGTGGCGTTCACCAGCGAGGACCGGGTCCGTGATGTGATCCGCAACTTCAACGCCGACGGGTTCGCCTCGCTGTACCCGAAGTACAAGGGCGGCCGGCCGCCGAAGTTCACTTTGCCGCAGCGGCGGGAGATCAAGAAGATCGCCAAGTCCAGGCCGGGCGACCATGGCCTGCCGTTTTCCACCTGGAGCTTGTCGAAGCTGGCGGAGTTCCTGGTCGCTGAGGGGGTGGTCAACGACATCAGCCTTGAGGGACTGCGCACGCTGCTCCGAGAGGAAGGCGTCAGCTTTCAACGGATAAAGACCTGGAAGAGCTCGAAGGATCCGGACTACGAGGCGAAGAAGGCCCGGGTCGAGCACCTGTACGCGATCGCCGACCGCGAGGTCGTCCCTGACCCGGGCGAGCCGGAGGTGATCTTCTGCGTGGACGAGTTCGGGCCGCTCAACCTGCAGCCCCGCCCTGGCCGGCAGTGGGCCGCCGTCAGCGGGAAGGGCGCTGAGGCGGGCCGGGCGCCGCGCCCGCGGATGCGCGCGACCTACACCCGGACCCAAGGGGTGCGGCACCTGTTCGCCGCCTATGAGCTGGGCGAGGACAAGATGTTCGGGCACGTCAAGCCGCGCAAGAACCGGGCCCGGTTCCTGGAGTTCTGCCGCTACCTGCGCACCCTCTACCCACCGCAGGTCCGCATCGCGGTCATCTGTGACAACTACAGCCCCCACCTGACCACCGCCAAAGACAGCCGGGTCGGGGACTGGGCGGCGGCGAACAACGTCGAAATCGCCTACACACCAACCAACTCATCCTGGCTGAACCGGATAGAAGCCCAGTTCACCGCCCTGCGCTACTTCGCGCTCGACGGCACCGACCACGCCAGCCACCACGAGCAGGCCAGCATGATCCGCCGCTACATCATCTGGCGCAACAACCACGCCTACGACGAACGCCTACGCCAGGTCGTCGCCCGGGCAAACGTAGCCTGAGGCGGCACTAATTACAGGCTAATTGCACGGTGGTCTTGCACGAACCCGGGCTCGCCCTGACGGACGAAGATCATCCACTGGCACTGCTACGTCACCAGCTGCTGTCCGTGGCATCCGGCAAGATGCGAGACTAGATGGACTGGTACCGGAGGTGGCAGTGACGACGAACAGGGCGGACGACACGCCGGTGCCACCCGATGGCGGCACCGAGTCACTTGATGAACAGGCGCGGCGCAAGGGCGTTCGCCCCATCTGGTCTGCCGACGACCTCGCTCATGATGGCATCTTCGACACCGACGAGGAGCTCGACGCCTTCCTCGCTCATGTCACCGAGATGCGTCACGCCGACCTCGCCTGATCCGTCGTGGACCGAGTAATCCTTGACACCGACGTCTCCTCGCTCAGCCTCAAACGCCGACTCGCCTCACCTGCCCTGACTCGCCTCATCGGCAAGCAGCCATGCATCACTTTCGTCGCACTCGGGGAACTGACCCAGTGGACCGAGCTGCGGCAGTGGGGGCGGCGCAACCGCGACGCGTTACAAAACTGGCTCGACGGCGTGATAATCCTTCCCTACAGCGAAGATGTCGCCAGAACCTGAGGGCGAATCTCCGCAGACGCGATCCAGCGAGGACGGCCCAGACCAACGACACCTGGATCGCCGCGTGCGCCCTGACCTATGGCCTGCCCCTCGCGACCCTCAACGCAAGGACTTCAAGGACTTCGCTTCGCTCAACGGGCTGAACTTGATCATCCATCCGGGCTAATGGCATGAGGGTACGAACTGTGGCCTGCAAGGGCTGGCCGATGTGCTCAGAAGCAGCGAGTGAGCTGGGACTTCGTGGAGCGGGTGACGAGAATCGAACTCGCACTATCAGCTTGGGAAGCGCAGCGGTTACGGCTGCTAGGGGCGCTGACCAGGCATCCCCGATGGTCCCGAGTGACCCTGATTGACCCCTCGTCACCCTGGTTAATGGCACGCTAATGGCACCGCGAGAACGCGCGGGGCCTACACGATTCGGGACCGCCGCGACGACAGGAAGAACACCACAAGAAGTGAGCGCTGTCAGCCCTGCTGATCCGGCCGTTCGACGCGTGACAACCCGCGTTCAATCATGAACCGCACTGCTTCGTTCATGTTGGTGGGGACGACAGTCTTGTCAGGATGGAGCGCAGGCCAAACTCGCACCAATTCATCCACAAACCCCTGACCAACATCGGTAACCCCGGCGAAGTCCACTTCCACGGTATCAAAATCGGCTTCCAGGCCGTCCAATAGCCGTCTCGCCTCACTGCGCGACACGAAAGTGGTGCCTATCTCGAACAATTTTACCACCGGCCGGGTCCTAACGAAGGCGTGGTCACGACTGAACTCACGGAAAATGGCTGCCAGCGAGCGCTCCGACTCCGGGTCGATCTGGCACACCACGGACGTCCCTTCGAGAATTGGCACGACACCCAGCGCCGTGTCATCGCGGAGGTTGTCGACAGTCCAGCGTACGCCCGACGATGTCATACGGAAAAGATCAACAACTTTTGACGTGAAGAAGATTCCCTCACCCGTGTGCCGCTGCCGGTCGGTAGTTCGCTTTCCCTTAGAAAGTTCCTGTACGGCCTCGAAATCGCTTGCCAAATTCAATCCCTGCCGAAGCTTCGGATATGCGCCTATCCCATAGTCCCTCACCTCGAAGCTCCACTGGTCCGGAGCCGTCCACCAAGTGATCGTAGCGGTATCGCTACCTGAGTGATCAATGGCATTGTTCAGCATCTCAGTGAATGCATAGCCCATGATCTTTCCGGCCGGGCTCTCCCTATCAAGGTCCAAGTCTCCAACCACCCGACGCCAAATCACATCCTCGGCAAGGCCGAGCAACGTGAGCTCATGCTGCCACGAGGGTGTCGCCTCCGTCGCAGCCGTGAGAGGGTCCTCAGGGAGCGTTCGGCGCGCTATCGCCGCTCGGACCGCCCCCAGATCGAACAGCCGATGACCGCCTGGCGTCCTGGACGAGGGGATGACTCCAGCATCTGCCAACTGCCGGATTCTAGTGGGCGATAGTCCCAACTCTCGGGCTACGTCGGAGACTCGAACCAAGTGCTCGGATGACTGGGTCATGCCATCCCTCCGGGAGTAAACCTACACTTACACTGTAGATTTTAGCAAGAACTTGCAGTGTAGATGTAGGTTTACGCCCCCAGGCTGTCCTGGAGAGGGCTGAGTCATGCGCCGGTTCTCACCACGCACTGGGCGGGGCGGCTGACTGCCTTCGTACGGCGCGATGAGGTATCAGGATCCCTGTACTCACCGGATGACGCAGTTATCCGGATGTCACGTTGGGCCACTACCAACCCACGTTACGAGGCCGCGCCAGAGCGGGCGGTGCTGACTGTCGCCCGCGTCTTCGCGCTCACCGACGCCAGGAAGACCAGCGTTCAATACTTGCCTAACTGGAGCGGGTGACGAGAATCGAACTCGCACTATCAGCTTGGGAATGAGTGCGGAAGCGCTGCGACCAGCATCGCCGCAGTTCGGCGAGTCCTTGGCTTGTCCGTCAGTACCCGCAAGGTGCCCTGGTGGTCCCGCCGATCGGGCACACAGTGGGCACGATCTTCCGGCCTGTGGGCCTCCTGTTCCCAAAGCCAATCCGAGATGCGAAGTGACTCGACTGTCTGCTATCCCGTCAAGACCCGGCCGATGAGTTACGGGTCGCCGGGCCGTCCAATCCACGGAACAGCATCAATACGCTCTGCACCGAGACAGCCCGGGAACGCGAAGGAGCCCCAGATGACCAGCAACGCACGTCCGGGCACCCGCATTGTGGGCAGCCTGCGGTCGGCAGACGGCAAGGCCATTGTGCGCATCGAAGACCGCTACGGCACAGGTATCGACGACCTGTGGTCAGCGCTCACCGATCCCCGCCGCCTGGGCCACTGGTTCGGCCAGGTAGAAGGCGATCTCCGCCCCAGCGGAATGTTCCGCCTGCATCTCGCCGGCTGGTGGGAGGGCACCGGACGCGTGGAAGCGTGCGAGCCCCCGCGGCGGCTGCTGGTGACAAACACGGCCGTGGACGAGCCTTACGACGAGGTCATCGAGGCCACGCTGACCTCCGACGCCGACCAGACGATCCTGGTCATCGAGGTCTGCGGCATGCCTTTGGACCTGATCGCCGCCTATGGGGTCGGGTGGCAGATCCACGCCGAAAATCTCACCGCTTATCTCGCCGGGCGTGAGCGGTGCGACATCAAGGCGCGGTGGGCTGAGCTGACCCCTCCCTATGAGGACCTGGCGGCCGGCATCGGCTAGTAGAGGCTTAGGACTGGATTCGGCGATGCCGCCGCCTCTTCATCCGAAGCCAACTAGCGATGCGGACTGCCAGGGCTCCGGTACCTCTGACCTCGATCTGCGCCATACGGGTAACACGCTGGCGGGTGCGGCCGGTGCCAGCCTGCGCCTGCTGATGGAACGCATGGGCCACAGAACCACCCGCGGCGCGCTTATCTACCAGCACCGCACCTCCGAGCGAGACAAGCTCATCGCCGACGCCATGGGCAAGCTGGCCAAGGCAGAGCTTCGGCAACGCGGGAGGCCATCGGGCACGCAGCGGGCACGGAAAGGCAAGCGTGCATCCTGATGCCAATGACGCAGATTGCTGATCATGCCCTTGAGCTGGGCGGAAGCTGTGGAGCGGGTGACGAGAATCGAACTCGCACTATCAGCTTGGGAAGCTGACGTTCTGCCATTGAACTACACCCGCGGGCACCGGCCCGGGCTGGCGGCCCACGCTGGCGTCGTCCGGATATCGTACCGGAACCACCGGCCGCGCTGACCAGCGCTGGCTTAGCCGGTGCCGGTCGCCGCCAACCCCGGTAGGTTGCCTAGGGTGCTGCTCTCCGACCGCGACATCCGGGCCCAGATCGACTCCGGCCGGGTCCGGGTTGACCCATACCAGCCTGAGCTCATCCAGCCGTCGAGCATCGATGTCCGGCTGGACCGTTACTTCCGGGTCTTCGAGAACCACCGCTACCCGCACATCGACCCGGCGGTGGAACAACCTGACCTCACTCGCTTGGTGCAGACCACCGGCGACGAACCATTCGTATTGCATCCTGGTGAGTTCGTCCTGGCATCGACCTTTGAGGTCGTGACGCTTCCGGACGACATTGCGGGGCGGCTGGAGGGCAAGAGCTCGCTGGGCCGGCTAGGGCTGCTGACGCATTCCACGGCTGGGTGGATCGATCCGGGGTTCTCCGGGCACGTGACGCTGGAGCTGTCCAACGTGGCCACGCTGCCGATCAAGCTGTGGCCCGGGATGAAGATCGGCCAGCTGTGCCTGTTCCGGACCAGCTCACCAGCTGAGCACCCGTACGGCTCGAGCGTGTACGGGTCGCGCTACCAGGATCAGCGCGGGCCCACGCCGTCGCGGTCCTACCTCAACTTCTACCGGGCCGACGTCTGAAGGTCTGCACGGGTGGCAGCTTCTGCTGACCGCGGGCACGGTGGTGCGATGAGTTCCCTGGCACGGCAGCGTCTGACCCTGAGATGGCGATCCGCTGGCCGCTGACAAGGAGTGCGTGCAGGACACTCATGAAGCACGGCCTGGTTGACGAGTACTGCCTGCTTATCCACCCCGTCGTCCTGGGCGATGGCCAGCGCCTGTTCGAGCACGGCACCACCCCGGCCGCGCTCAAGCTCACCGGCACGAAGACCACCAGCCGTGGCGCGGTCGCCCACATCTACCAGCCGTCAGGCCAGCCGGAATACGGCTCGGCCGTTGCTGAGCAAGACGGTGCCATTGGCAAAGACTCGGTGAGCAGACAGGCCGCCACGTAGACGGCCCACGGCTAGCTGCCGCCCGGCCAGGCCGGGTCGGCGGTGAGCCAGTCGCCCAGCAGATCGTTCAGCCGGTCGGGGGCATCGAGCGGAATCCAGTGGCTCGCGTCCGGGATCTCCTCGTACTGCCAGGGCCCGGCCACGCAGTCCGCGGACATCCGCATCCGCTCGCCGTCCAGGTAGTGATCGCCGGTGGACCAGATGCCGAGCGTCGGCACGGTGACCGGCGGCAGGCTGGGCCACGGGCCGGGCATGCGGGGAGCCAGGTTGGCCCGGTACCAGTTCAGCGACGCGGTGAGCGCCCCGGGCCGGGACAGGTCGGCGACATACCGCTGCTGGTCCCCGTCGCCCCGGCTGAACGTGCGGAACAGGGCCCAGTCGTTGGCTTGCAGCTGCGCCTCGGCGATGCCCTCGAACTGGAACAGCAGCTGGTACCAGGCCATCTCCCGCTGCCGCAAAGTAGCCGGGGCGAGCGGGTGCGGCACCGAGAGAACGACGAGCCGGCGCACCCGGTCCGGGATGAGCATCGCGGTGAACCACGCCACGGCCGCGCCCCAGTCGTGCCCGACGACGTGAGCCGTCTGGATGCCCAGCTCGTCGAGGATGCCGGCCACGTCCGCGATGATGTTCGGCAGCGAGTAGGCCGCGACCCCGGCCGGGCGCTCGGACTGACCGAAGCCGCGCAGGTCCGGGACCACCACCCGGAAGCCGTGGTCCACCAGGTACGGGACCTGATGGCGCCACAGGTAGCCGGAGTCGGGCCAGCCGTGCAGGAGAATCACCGGCACCCCAGCGCCGTGCTCCGCCACATTCAGCGAGATGCCGTTGACCTGCAACAACTGCCCCTCCGGTGTGCTCATGCCGGGCGGCCGCCCGGCCGGCTGCCCCGCTGGCCGCGCTGGCCGCTCGGGCCGGTGTCCTGATCGTTCAGGATGCTCAGCACCTCGGCGCGGGAGGGGCCGGGTATGACGAACTCGTCGTGATCCGCCGCAACCTTCATGATGCGCTCGGCCATCCCCGGCCTGGACAGCACCTCCTGCGGCAGCGCCAGCAGCCCGATGATCTCGATGAACGCCCGGAACACGTCCGCGTCGTACAGCATTGCCACCGGGAAGGCCTGCTGGAGGCGGGCCGCTGGGTCGGCGCCAGCTGATCCAGCCGCCGGGTCCGCCCCGGCTGGCTCACCCGCCGCCCCGGCCCCCGGCTGCACCCGCCGCTGCCTGCAGTTGCGCGCGGCGGGCCCGGTCCAGCTGGATCGTGTTCTGGTACCAGGGAGTCACGGTGGCCTGGGTCATCTCGTCGTGAGCGAGCGCGAGAGCGAGCGGATCACCGAGATGATCGCGGATCACCTCAGCGGTGCCCGCGGCGTGCATGAGGCCCATCGTGATCCCCCGGCCCAGCGACGGGTTGGTGCACCCCCAGGCGTCGCCGACGCTGACCACACCGGTCACCACCGGGGCTCCGGCCACGACAAAACGCCGCCGCCGGTCCACCACCCCGCCCATGGCCAGCACGTCAGTGATCGGCTCACCCTGAAGCAGGTGCGCGTGCATCGGGCACGCCTCGACCAGGGCTGTCCACGGGCCAGCATGCCGCAGTCCCTTCAGCGCCTGGTCGCCGGAAGCGAGGTAAACGGTCACCGACCACGTGTCCGCGTCTCCCGGCAGTGTGAGCAGCGAGAAGGATTCGAAGTGGGTCAGCAGCCCGGCCCGGTACGGCGGCACCCCCGAGCCGCCGGCCGGCCGGAAGAACCGGGTGTAATAGATGAACCCGGAGTCTTCCGCCTCTTCCTCGGGTGGCTGGGCGCCGATGCCGCTGAGCCAGGCCGGCATGGCCGAGCGGCGGCCCATCGCGTCCACCACCAGGTCAGCGGGCAGTTCCGTACCGTCCGCCAGCCGGACGCCGGTGACGTGCGGGGTATCCGGCACCGGCGGCGCCGATTGTGCGGCCGGTGCGCCGGCCAGCAGCCCGGCGACCGCGGTGCCGCGCCGGATGTCGAGTCGCTGGCCCGCCACGCTGGCCACCGCGTATTCGAGGACCGGGCGGCGGCCGGTCCTCGTGACGAACCGTTCGTCGCCGTCCTGGGGGTCGCGGTCGGTGATGAAGGGCGGCATGATGTCCAGCGTGCTGAACCGTGCCGCCTGGGCGCGGGCCAGGGACTCCCACACGTCCGGCAGCCACGATTCGAGGATCCGGGCGCCGGCCGGGTGCAGGAAGTGCGGCTGCCGGAACTGGGCCACGCCGGGCCGGTCCCAGGCCTGCCAGGCTTCGCCGGGAGAGCTGGGGACCGGCGCGTCGTCCCGTTCCAGCACGGTGACGTCGCAGCCCTGATCGGCCAGCATCATGGCCGTGCACTGCCCGATCATCCCGCCGCCCAGGACAACTACCCTGCCCATGGCCACCACCCCCGTAGAAGGCCGAAACCAAAGCATAGGTGGGCCGGGGGCACCCAGGACACGCAGGACCCGCCAGATGCGCAGGACCGCCTATCCCGGGGGGCGGGACGGCCCCGCCGGGCGCCCGGCCCGCTCCCGGGCCTCGGCCAGCGCCGCGCGAAGCGCGTCGCGCTCGGCAGCCAGCTCCCGGGCCCGCTGCTCCAGCTCGGCGATCCGGGCCCGCAGCTCCCCGATGTGCTCCTCCAGGCCGCCGTTCTGCGCCACCAGGTGGCCGAGCTGAGCTTCCAGCTGCCCGACCTGAGCTTCCAGGTCCATGACCCGGCGGATCGCGGCCAGCGTCATCCCCTCGTCGGCCAGCCGGGCCACGTACTGCACCACTGTTATCTCGCTCCGGCTGTACCTTCGCTGGCCACCGCTGGACCGGGACGGACGCACGACGCCGAGCGTGTCCAGGCGCCGCAGGAACGCCTGCTGGATCTCCAGCATCGAGGAAACCTGCCCCACGGTGAACAAGGGCAGGTTCTCGTCATCAAGCGGCAACGATGGCATAGCTGTCTCCCATAATGACCGGCCGGGCCCAGACAGGCATGCTGTCCGGGCCCGGGAGGCAATCAGGTTGGTTGATCAGGCGGTGAGGCCCTTCGGGGCCTCGGTCTGGATCTCCACCTTGTGCGGCTTGGCCGCCTCGGCCAGCGGCACCCGGACGGTCAGCACGCCGCTCTCGTAGCCGGCCTCGACCTTAGCCGAGTTCGACCTTGTCGCCGAGGTAAACCCGGCGGGAGAAAGAGCCGGTGACGCGCTCGCGGATGTACGGCTTCTCGCCCTCGGCCAGCTCCTCGGTCCGCTTGGCGCCGACGGTCAGCACGCCGCGGTCCACGGTGACCTCGATGCTCTCGGGGTCGATGCCGGGCAGGTCGAAGCGCAGGGTCAGGCCATCCTCACCACGCACAGCGTCCATCGGCATGGCCGAGCCGGGGGTGGCGCGGAAGGCACGGGTCCAGGTCGGGCCGAACGCGCGCCCGGCGATGTGGTCGAAGTCCCTGGTGAAGGGGTCAAACGTGGTCAGCAACATAAAGTTCGCCTCCAGGTGATAACGAGAGTTCATCTGTGAACTCAAGCTACTTCATTTCTCACCTAGAGAAAACTTCTAACTACAGTTGCATATTCCTTTTCGCGATCAGCGAACGTCCGCAGCTCATGTCCGTGCCGGGCCGGGCGTCTTCCCGCGCGTCAGCCGACCCGTTCGATGATCGTGGCGTTGGCCTGCCCGCCGCCCTCGCACATCGTCTGCAGCCCGTACCGGCCGCCGGTCCGCTCCAGCTCGTGCAGCAGCTTGGTGGCCAGGATCGCCCCGGTCGCGCCGAGCGGATGGCCGAGCGCGATCGCACCGCCGTTCGGGTTGGTCCGCTCCAGTGGCGCGCCGGTCTCCGCCGACCAGGCCAGCAGCACCGGCGCGAACGCCTCGTTGACCTCGAACACGTCGATGTCGGCCACGCCCAGTCCGGCCCGGGCCAGCACCCGCTCGGTGGCGGGCATCACCCCGGTCAGCATGAACACCGGGTCGCTGCCGGTCACCGCGAGCGCCCGCACCGCGGCCCGCGGGGTCAGCCCGTACCGCCGCACCGCGTCCTCGGACGCGATGAGCAGCGCGGCCGCGCCATCGGAGATCTGCGACGCGGTCGCCGCAGTGAGCTCCCAGCCCTCCCGCAGCGGCTTCAGCTCGGCCATCTTCTCCAGCGAGGTGTCCCGGCGCGGCCCCTCGTCCGCGGTCACCCCGGCGACCGGGGTGATCTCCCGGCCGAACCGCCCCTCATCCAGTGCCCGGATCGCACGACCATGACTCTCCAGCGCGAACTCCTCCAGCTGCCGGCGGCTCAGGCCCCACTTCTCGCAGATCAGCTGGGCCCCGCGGAACTGGGAGATCTCCTGATTGCCGTACCGGTCCTGCCAGCGCTGGCCGAACGGCAGCGGCATGCCCGCCTCCAGGGCCAGCGTGATGGTCGAGCCCATCGGCACGACGCTCATGTTCTCCACCCCGGCCGCGACCACCAGGTCCTGGGTGCCGGACAGCACGCCCTGCGCGGCGAAGTGCACGGCCTGCTGCGAGGACCCGCACTGCCGGTCGATGGTGACCCCGGGCACCTGCTCGGGCAGCCCGGCGGACAGCCACGCGTTGCGGGCGATGTCGATGGCCTGCGGGCCGAGCTGGGACACGCAGCCCATGATCACGTCGTCCACCGCGGCTGGGTCCACGCCGGTGCGCTCGATCAGCTCGCGGAGCACGTGCGCGGCCAGGTTGACCGGATGTACCCCGGACAGGCCGCCCTTGCGCCTGCCGACCGGTGTCCGCACCGCCCCCACGATGTATGCCTGCGCCACGACGACCTCCCGCTGCCGGCCGGGGCTGAACGTCCCGGTAAACGTGCAATCAATGCCTCTGCCAACGAGATTACCTCCCAGTAGCATGCCTGCCACGGGTCAGTGCCAGGCCGCCGGAAACCGCACTTGACCAGCTGGTCAGCGCGGGAGAGCCGGGGACGCAGCAGCCATGGGCACTATCGACGACGTCGCGGGCCTGGTCAGCATCGGCCAGCTGGCCAAGGCGGCCGGCTTCCGGCTGGGAAGAGGTGAAGCCGCTGGCCGGCTGGCCCCGGGCCGGCCCGGCTGGATCTGTGCGCCGGGCGTGACGCCCAGCCGGCCTTATGCTCGTAATGAGTGGCCGGCCGCCCTCGGGCCGAATCCCCCGGCCGGCCGCTGGGAGCGAGCGCGGAGGCCGCGATGACGACTGGGCTGATCCTGCTGGCGTTCATCGCCGCCCTGATCACCTTCTTCTGGGTCCGGCTGCGCCGCCGCCTGGGCATGGGCGCGACCGCCAAGACCTGGGCGGTGGCCATGGCTGTGATCATCATCGCCGTGCTCGCCCTGTGGGTGTACCAGACGCAGGGCTGACCCGCCCGGCGCCCGCGGGAGGTCAGCTGGCCGGCCAGCGCCGCAGCGGCATCTCGAACCAGACCGCCTTGCCGTCCCGCGTCGGCCGCGATCCCCAGCGCGTCGCGAGCTGGTCCACGAGGTACAGCCCACGGCCGCCCTCGTCGGTCTCTGCCGCGCTGCGTATCCGGGGCAGCCGCAGGTCATTGTCGAAGACTTCGACCCACACGGAATCACCGCCGCGCCGCAGCCGCAGGCTGAATGTCTTGCCGGCTCCGCCAGCATTTTCTTCGCTATACGGAACCTGCCCCCACGCGGGCCCCGCGCCCAGACCCGGCGCCCCGGCGCCGGCCGCTTCCATCGCCAGGGCCCGGCGGGGAGCCCGCGACGAGGCGGTGTGCAGCACGGCGTTGGTGACGACCTCGGACACCAGCAGGCAGGTCAGCTCGACCTGCTCGGGTTCCATGCCCCAGGACTGGAACGTGGCCTCGGCCAGCCGCCGGGTCTCGGAGACCTTGATCGGCTCGGCCGGGAACGTGCCTTCCCACGACGCGAGATCGATCCGGGAGGTGCGGATCGCGACGATGGCCATGTCGTCGTCGATGTCCCCGGGCACCGCTTCCTGGGCCGCCTGCGCGATCTGCTCCACGTCGCCGTAGGCCACCCGCCGCACCGACTGGTGCAGCATCAGCCGCGCGTCGTCCTCGGAAAAAGTGCCGGAGCCGTCCGGCCGGTGCCGCCGGTCGGTCAGCCCGTCGGTGTACAGCACCAGCGCGGACCCCGCGGGCAGGAACCTGGTCTCCTCCCGGTAGGTAGGCAGCGCGGGCACCCCCTTGCCCCGCACCCCGAGCAGCACGCCCTTGTGCTCCATATCCAGCTCGCCGACTTCGCCACCCACGATGAGCAGCGGCGCGTCGTGCCCGGCGTTGGCGAACGACAGCGTGCGCGACCACGCGTCGTAGACCAGGTAGGTGCAGCTGACCATCGGCGGGTCAGCTCCGTCCGGGCTGTCTCCCCTGGTCGCCGGGCTGAGCGTGCGGCACCACTCGTCGAGCTTGCGCAAGATCTCCGCCGGGGACTTGTCGTCCTGGGCGAACGCCCGCAGTGCCGCCCGCAGCTGGCCCATCACCGCGGCGGCCCGGGCGCCCCGGCCCTCCACGTCGCCGATCACGATGCCCACCCGGCCGGCGGACAGCGGGATGATGTCGTACCAGTCGCCGCCAACCTGGGTCTGGATGCCCTGCCCGTGTGTCTCCAGGGGCTTGGCCGGCACATACCGGCACGCCACTTCCAGCCCGTCCAGCGCGGGCAGCTGCTGCGGCAGCAGGCTGGTCTGGAAGGCCAGCGCGGTGCGCCGCTCCTCCTCGAACAGCAGCGCGTTATCGATGGCCACCGCCACCCGGCTGGCGACCGCGCTGATGAACCCACGGTCATCGGGGTCGTAATACAGCTCATCACGCTTGGTCAGCCCGGACAGCGCCAGGCTCATCACGCCGAGCAGTCCCCCGCGGGCGACCAGGGGCGCGGCGACGACCGAGCGCATGCCCACCTGGTCGGCCGCGGCCAGGCTCTCGGGGCTGGGCGCCCGCGGTGGCTGTACCTCGGCCAGGTTCTCGACCAGCACCGTGTCCAGGCGGCTCATCGCCTCCTGGCAGAAATGCCCTTCCGGGTAGCGGATCTGATCCCCCACTCTGGCCCAGCTGCCCGGCGGCGGCGTCCAGCGGCCGGTATTCATCTGCACGCGCCGGATCAGCTTGTCGCCCTGGATCAGGTCGATGAGGCAATGGTCGGCGAATTGCGGCACCAGGGTCTCGGCCACTTGCCGCAGCGTCATGCTGAGCTCGAGCGATCCGGCCAGTTGCTCGCCGATGCGCTCCAGCAGGGCCACCCGGTCCCGTTCGCGCCGGCTGCTGCGCCGGGTGGCCTCGTGCGCGATGATCACGATGCCGTCGATGGACCCGGACGGATGGCGCAGCGGCATGGCCTGGGCGCGGACGAACACGCGCGACCCGTCGGCCCGCAGCGCGGCGAACGTGCCGTCCCCGGTCCGGCCGCGGAAGACCTGCTTGGCCAGTTCGGCCACTCTCCCGGTGTCCCCACCGGTGAACCCCATGGACAGGACCGGCTGCCCGAGGAACTTGCCAGGAGTCGGGAAGCCGAACAGCGTCACGGCGAACGGATTGGCGTACAGGAGGTTGCCATTCCGGTCGGTGACCACCACGGCCGCCGCCATCTGGCCGAGAATTGCCTCCGCCGGGAGATACGACTCGTACCCGCCGTCTGCCTCGTCAGTCACTGGCGCCCCCCGCCGGTGACCCACCCGGCCAGTGACCGCAGCGCCCGGGCGCAGTCTCCCGGCCACCTTCAGCGGCGGGTGACGAAGACATGCGCGGCGACCAGGCGGGGCAACTCCGCCGTGATACTGCCGACCCTGTCTTCACTGGTCACCCGCACACCATCGTCGCTAACCGCGAGCGTGACCTCGCGTCCGGGTTGTATCCCGATCCGCTTGAGTTTAAGCATGAGCGCTGGATCGCTTTGGACTTGTTCACTGATCCTGCGCACCATCACCGGCGCCGCCGACCGGGTGGCGACCGTGGTCATCGCTTCGGCCGGCTCCATCCCGGCGGCCTCGGCCCGCTGCTGTGCGTCGTCCGGCACGCCGAGCTCGCCCAGCCCGGGAATGATGTTGCCGTGCGGGCAGCAGACCGGGTACTCGAGCAGCTGCACCAGCCGCCGCTCCACGTTCTCCGAGATCACGTGCTCCCAGCGGCACGCCTCGACGTGCACTTCCTCCCAGGGCAGCCCGATCACGCCGACCAGCAGGCACTCGGCCAGCCGGTGCTTGCGCATCACCCGCATGGCCAGGGTGCGGCCCTCGCCGGTCAGCGCGAGCTGGCGGTCGCCCTCCACCTTGACCAGGCCGGCCCGCTCCATCCGGGCCACGGTCTGGCTGACCGTGGGGCCGCTCTGCGACAGCCGCTCGGCGATGCGCGCACGGAGCGGGACGATGCCCTCTTCCTCGAGCTCGAAGATCGTGCGGAGGTACATCTCGGTGGTGTCAATGAGCCCGTGCACCGTATACCGACCTCCCTCCACACCTGATGCTATGCCGGCCTGCCGCCAGCGCCAGCCCGGACCGCCCGTACCAGGCAAAACCGCCCGCCGGCCGGGCCGGGTGGCGGGGTCACGGGGCCAGCCGCTCCCGCACCCAGTGCTGGCCGTCACGGCGGTAGCGGAGCCGGTCGTGCATCCGGTTCACCCGGCCCTGCCAGAACTCCATGCTGTCCGGGGAGACCCGGTACCCACCCCAGAAGTCCGGCATCGGCACCTGCGTCCCCTCGGGCCAGCGCTGCTCCAGCTGGTGGTAACGCTCATCCAGTTCGGCCCGCGAAGCCAGCACCGAGGACTGCCGGCTGGCCCACGCGCCGAGCTGTGACCCGTGCGCCCGGGAATGGAAGTAGGGCTCGCTCTCGCTGGCCGACAGCGCGGTAACGCCGCCCTGCACGATGACCTGCCGCTGCATCGGGTACCACGGGAACAGCAGGCAGGCCTGCGGCCGTGCGGCGAGATGCTGGCCCTTGATCGACGTGCGGTTGGAATAGAAGACGAAACCCGCTGGGCTGTGCTCCTTGAGCAGCACGGTGCGGGCCCGCGGGAAGCCGCTGGCCGACGCGGTGGCCAGCACCATGGCGGTCGGCTCGGGCAGGGCCGCGGCGATCACGTCGTCCAGCCACCTGGTGAACAGGAGTATCGGGTCGGCCGGGGCGCTGGCCTCGTCGAGCGGCGGGTGACGGAACGGTTCCACGGGAATGATCCTCACATGGCCGGGCCGGCCGCGGCACCGGCATCCGGGCACTCCGCCCGGCCAGCGTGGGATGTGTCACGATGCGAACCCATAGTGGAATATGGTTCCGGCAAGGTTGACTTAATCCAGTTGGTACCTGGTTGCGGCGTGCCGCGCCCCCCTGGGACCGTGCCCAAACCCCCGGCACGGGCTCAGACGGCTCACAAGGACACGGAGGTCCCATAGATGTCGGATTTCGTACCTGGGCTGGAAGGCGTCGTCGCCTTTGAAACGTCCATTGCCGAGCCGGACCGGGCAGGCGGCTCGCTGCGCTACCGCGGCGTGGACATCGAAGAGCTGGTCGGCCACGTGTCCTTCGGCCACGTCTGGGGCCTGCTGGTGGACAACAAGTTCGCGCCTGGCCTGCCGCCCGCCGAGCCGTACCCGATCCCGGTGCACTCCGGCGACATCCGGGTGGACGTGCAGAGCGCGCTGGCCATGCTCGCGCCGGCCTGGGGAATGCACCAGCTGCTGGATATCAGCGATGAGCAGGCCCGCGATGACCTGGCCCGGGCCTCGGTGATGGCGCTGTCTTTCGTGGCCCAGTCGGCCCGGGGGCCGGGCCTGCCCGCGGTCCCGCAGGAGCGGGTGGACGAGGCGCGCAACATCGTCGAGCGGTTCATGATCCGCTGGCGCGGTGACCCGGACCCGCGGCACGTCAAAGCGATCGACGCGTACTGGACGTCCGCGGCCGAGCACGGGCTGAACGCCTCGACCTTCACCGCCCGGGTGATCGCCTCGACCGGCGCCGACGTGGCGGCGGCGCTGTCCGGCGCGGTCGGCGCGATGTCCGGCCCGCTGCACGGCGGCGCGCCCGCCCGGGTGCTGTCGATGATCGAAGAGGTCGAGCGGACCGGGGACGCGGGCAAGTTCGTGAAGACCGCGCTGGACCGGGGTGACCGGCTGATGGGCTTCGGTCACCGGGTGTACCGGGCCGAGGACCCGCGGGCCCGGGTGCTGCGCCGCACGGCCAAGGAACTCGGCGCGCCGCGCGCCGAGGTGGCGGAGGCCCTGGAGAAGGCGGCCCTGGCCGAGCTGCACGCACGCCGGCCGGACCGCGTGCTGGCCACCAACGTGGAGTTCTGGGCGGCCATCGTGCTGGACTTCGCGGAGGTCCCGCCGCACATGTTCACCTCGATGTTCACCTGTGCCCGGACCGCGGGCTGGGCCGCGCACATCCTGGAGCAGAAGCAGACCGGGCGGCTGGTTCGGCCGAGTGCCCGGTACGTCGGCCCCAAGTCCCGCCCGGTGTCCGACGTGCCCGGCGCCGACCAGGTATTCGACGAGATCTGACGAGCGCCGCAGACCCGGCAGGCGGGCCGTGCCGGGCCGGGCTGCCCAGCCGGCCTGGATAGGCTGGCCGGGTGACTGACATCGTCATTCCCGCTGGTCTGAGGCCAGCCGACGGCCGGTTCGGCTGCGGCCCGTCCAAGGTCCGCCCGGAGCAGCTCGCCGCGCTGGCCGCGTCCGGGGCCAGCTACCTGGGCACCTCGCACCGGCAGGCGCCGGTCCGCTCGCTGGTCCAGCGGGCCCGGGCCTGCCTGGCCGAGCTGTTCCAGCTGCCCGACGGCTACCAGGTCGTGCTGGGCAACGGCGGCACCACCGCGTTCTGGGAGATCGCCGCGTTCGGCCTGATCCAGCAGAAGTCGCAGCACCTGGCGTTCGGTGAGTTCTCGGCCAAGTTCGGCAAGGTCGTGCAGGCCGCCCCGTGGCTGGACGACCCGACCGTGATCGCCTCGCCGCCGGGAACCCACCCGGCGCCGAGCGGGGAGACCGGGGCGGACGTCTACGCGCTCACCCACAACGAGACCTCCACCGGGGTGGCCATGCCGGTCCGCCGGGTGCCCGGGTCCGATCCGGGGTCGCTGGTCATCGTGGACGCGACCAGCGGTGCGGGCGGGCTGCCGGTCGACGTGAGCCAGTGCGACGTGTACTACTTCGCGCCGCAGAAGTGCTTCGGCTCCGATGGCGGGCTGTGGCTGGCGGCGATGTCGCCGGCCGCGCTGGACCGGGCGGCCAGCATCGCGGCCAGCGGCCGGTACATCCCGGAGTTCTTCTCGCTGCCGGCCGCATCGGCAACTCGGCCAGGCAGCAGACCTACAACACCCCGTCAGTGGCCACCCTGTTCCTGCTCGCCGACCAGGTGGAGTGGCTGCTCGGCCAGGGCGGCCTGGGCTGGGCCACCGACCGGACCGCCGACTCGTCCGCCCGGCTGTACACCTGGGCCGAGAAGGCGCCGTACGCCACCCCGTTCGTCACCGACCCGGCACAGCGGTCGCAGGTGGTCGGCACCATCGACTTCACCGGCAGCGTGGACGCGGCCGCGGTGGCCGCGTCGCTGCGGGCCAACGGGATCGTGGACACCGAGCCCTACCGCAAGCTCGGCCGCAACCAGCTGCGGATCGGCATGTTCCCCGCGGTGGACCCGGCCGACGTGGAGGCGCTGACCGCCTGCATCGACTACCTGATCGAGCGGCTGTAGCCACCGGCTGGGCGCTCGCGGGCCGCCCGGCCGCCCGGATCAGTGCACCAGCGCGCCGATGACCGCGCCGATCACCAGGATCGCCAGCACGGTCGGGAGCAGCCACCGGTTGGTGCGGATCACAGCACGCAGCCTATCCGCGCCCAGGCACACCCGGGCCGGTCACCGGCCTGCGCCGGGCGCCGCTGCGGGCTTCAGCGGCCAGCTGCCGAGCGTCTCGTACCGGGGCCGCCCATTGTCCTCGCGGCCGACGCCGTTCTGGCCGGTGCCGGGCAGGTAGCTCCGGATCAGGTAGATCTCCCGGGCCGTCCAAGCCGGGCCAGCATGCCCGTTCAGCTCATCCACGAGCGGCTGGACGTCGATCGGTTCGCGGCACCGGGCCAGCGTCAGATGCGGCTCGAAACGCCTGCGTTTACCGGCCAGAGGATTGCGCGCGCGCTTGGCTCCCTCGGCCGGCGGGGCGCCCGCGCGGGTGGTCCCGGCGCCGCCACCGACTGACCGCCCGCCCGGTCGCCCTGCACCCCGGTCCACACCACCCGGGCCCGGGTCGCGCCCGGGAAGGCGCCCGCCCCGGCCAGGGACAGCGACAGCCAGGAGCGCTGGCCGGCCGCGCGCTCCAGCCGGGGCATCAGCCGCCCGCTGACGGTCTCGGTCACCTCACCGAGGAAGGCGAGCGTGAGGTGCCAGGCGTCGCAGCCGGTCCAGCGCAGGTCAGGCCAGGCGGCCCGGTGCGGCGCCACCGCGCTGTCCAGCTCGCCGGCCACCTCGGGCGGCACCGCCACCGCGACGAACAGCCTCATGTCTCATTGTTAGCACTGCCGCTGGCTGGTTCCGCGTGCCCCCCGCCGATATGCCCGGGTTTCCCGCACCGGGTGGCTCAGGTGAGGATCCGGGCCAGCTCACGGGGCCGCAGGTAGGCACCGGCCGTGACGCCGCGGCGGCGGGCCAGCAGCAGGCCGATGACAGCGGCGGCCGCGGCCGAGATGACTCCGCCGGCCACCAGGCTCATCCGCGGCCCGAACAGCTCAGCCACCCAGCCGACCAGCGGCGAGCCGAGCGGGGCGCCACCCAGGAAGACCAGCATGTACAGCCCCATCACCCGGCCGCGCATGTCCGGCGCGGACCCCAGCTGCACCGCCGAGTTGGCCGCCGTGCTGAGCGTCAGCAGGGCCAGCCCGGTCGGCACCAGCAGGGTCAGGAACAGCCAGAACGAGGGCATCAGGGCGCTGAACACCTCGAGGACCCCGAAGCTGAACGCGGCGAAGACCAGCAGCCGCAGTCCGGGCCGGCCGCGCCGCGCGGCCAGAAGCGCCCCGGCCAGTGCCCCGGCCGCGAACACCGCCGAAGCCACGCCGAACGCGGTCGCCCCGGTGTGGAACACCTGCCGGGACATCAGCGCGTTGGTGACCTGGAAGTTCATCCCGAAGGTAGCCACGAAGAAGATCAGCACCATCGGCCACAGCAGGCCCGGGCGGGCCCGCACATAACGCAGCCCTTCCCGCAGCTGGCCCCGGGTCCGGGGCACCGGATGGGCCGGGCGCAGCTCACCGGGCCGCATCAGCTTGAGGCCGGTGAGCACCGCGCCGTAGGAAGCTGCGTTGACGAAGAACGCGGCCGGGGTGCCCACCGCGCCGATGACCAGCCCGGCGGCCGCCGGGCC
>CAVUBM010000068.1:0-12126 GCA_963739645.1 uncultured Actinomycetota bacterium | reverse complement strand
GCGGAGCGCTCCAACGGCCGGGCGAGAAGGAAGCGTGGGCGGCGGAGGCAGCAAAACAAGGATGACGCCGAGGCAATGTGACACCAAAACCACGCCATAAGCGGATTCAGCGAGGCTAGAGTCTTGGCGCCAGCGTTCGCGAACACAGACCGTATCCATGCGCGCAATGTCTACAGACGGGCGCGGAGGCAGAGATAGCCCTGCAGTTGCTTCGTATTCTGTGGCGGCGCACCGGGGGTTGTGCGGAACGTACCGCCACCACCCACCCTGGTGAGCACCGGTAAGGACCAGCTCATCGGGGCCCCGCAATTCTCCAGGGTGAGCAACCCAAGCCAACCGGAGGCGTCATGAGCATCACCGAGCGCCGTCATGGCTAACGGGCCGGGCAAGGTACTGGCCGACGGAGAGGCCCAGGTCCAGCGCTACCTGCAGGCGGAAGGCTTCACCAAGGACGAGATCGAGGAGACCCTCGATCTCGCCGCCGAGACAACACCGGCATATGTCATCGTGGGCACCCGGCCGGATGCCCTCTACTTCGAGTACGGCGACTACCGGATCGAAGAAGGGGGCGCATACCTGGACCAGAACGGAGACTGGGACGGCGGCTGACATACCCAAGCGGACGCTGGCCGGCCCAGGCTGCCGTGTTTCTGAGTGAATACATGCCTGCATTTTCACATTGGAAGCCTATGGAGCCACCAGGCCCAAACCGGCGGGAGGTGGATCTTTATGAGCGATGTTTATGCCGGATACGGCGGGACACGGTCAGTCAGGTCCGGATTCGTAGTGCTGGCAGCGCTGTCCGTGGTGGCTGTGATCGCGTTGATCGTGGCTGGCCTGCTTTACTATTCGGGTTCATCGGCCAGGATCGCCAGCACCTATACGGCCGTCGCAGCCCACGCCGACCAGGCCCTCACGGCCGAGGCGGACGGTTACACCCACAATCAGCGCCACGATCTCGCCGCGGCCAGGTCGGACCTGAGGAGGGAGGCGAAAACGGAGGCCGCATTCGACAGTCAGCTAGCCCTGGTCACCTTCCCGGGCGCCGCCGGTACCGCCGCCGATGTGCTCATCCAGGCCGATAAGAAGCGGATCAAGCTGATCAGCCTGCAGGCGCAGTCGACCTCGCTCAGGCAGCTACGCTCCTTCGGCAGCGCCGACCAGACCACCACCGCCGCCGTGGAGGTTCAAGTGGGACGCATCCGCCAGGCCCTGGGCCTGCCCCCCTCCGGCGGAGGGGGTTTCTAACGGACCAGCTGGCTGCCCGTCTGGGCCACACTCTCCGGCTGGACCCTTACCGCTCGAGGGCCAGTTCGGCGTTGGCCCGCTCGGTGATGACGACCAGCATCCGGCCCGCGGTGGCCAGGTCCGCGGCGGGCAGGCCGTCCCACAGCCGCTGGATGACCTGGGCGGTCGCGGCGCTGATCCGGCCGTGCAGCTGGCGCCCGGCGCCGGTGACCGTCACTGCCGGGGCCTCCCCGGTGATCTGCAGCAGCTGCGCGGTGACCATGTCGCCGACGCGCGCCCGCGCCTCCGTTTCGCTGATCTTCAGCGCGCCGGCCACCATGCGAGCGAACCTGTCCGGCTCAGCCGGTCCGCCGTCGGTGACGGCCAGCGTGAGGATCACCCACTGGGGCTCGGTCAGGCCGGTCCCGGCCAGCAGCCGGTCCAAGATCGCGTTGAGGGTCTTCTCGGCCTGGCCGATGACGCGAGGGCTGAGGGTGGGATAGGTGGACATCGCCGCCTCCTTGGCACGGATCCCGGTACCCGGTGCACGAGATCGTTGGCAAGTCCAACGTTGGCGGCACCAACGTTATTTCGTTGGCTGGTCCAACAAACAAGTAGGCTTGCGGGCATGCCCACCGGGGAGGACGCCAGGCCGGCCATGCTGATGGCCAAGCCAAGCTGGCTGATCAGCGAGGTCTCCCGGGTGGCTCACCCGCTGCTCACCGACCGGCTCGCCACCGCCGGATCGCGCGGGTATCACTACCGCCTGCTCGCCGCCCTGGCCGAATTCGGGCCCACCAGCCAGGCCAGCCTGGGCCGCCACACGGGGATGGACCGCAGCGATGTCGCGGCGGCGGTCAGCGACCTGGTCGGCCGCGGCCTGGCCGCCCGCGCCCCCGACCCGGCCGACCGGCGCCGCAACGTCATCAGTATCAGCCCGGCTGGCACCGCCCACCTCCGGCGGCTGGATGAGCTCCTGGCCGGCGTCCAGGACGAGCTGCTCGCCCCCCTGTCACCAGCCGAACGTCAGCAGCTGATCCGCCTGCTCAACCGGATTCTGGAGCACCACGCCTGACTGGTATCCCGGACCCCGGGTGACCATACAGTCACCGGTGGCCCGCCCGGGCGTGCCGAGCCGTGGGAGGGCCGGGCTCGGGGTCACCGGGCACGCCCGGCGCCGACAGCCGCTGTGCTGGCCGAAGGTCGTTCGGTATCGGTCTGCGTGCGCGGCGGGCCGGGCTGTGTCATCTGCGTGGATGTCCGTGACCGCCGGGCCAGGCGTGCCGGGCGGGTCAGCTGCCAGGCTTCCGCCTTCGCGATCATGTCGCTGACGCGCTCGGCGGCGAGCTGTTGCCGCATCACTGGGTGCATGATCTTCTCCCGGTCCCGGTGGCTAGGACGCTTCTTAGCGTCAGGCGGCGGCAGCGCGTGAGACATCGGCCAGCTGGCCGATGTAGCGGCGGGCCTGGGCTTTGCACGATGGGGCGGTGGAGATCCGCATAGTTCTGGACCAGGTCGAGCCACCGGCCGGCCGTCTCGGGGTCGTGCCCGGCGCCGGGCAGGCTCACCGCCCGGTGACGGCCGGGGAGATCCGGTTCACCGGCTGGCTGGGGTTGCTGAAGGCGTTGTACGAGGTGACCGGGGCGGCGGGTCCCGGCCTGCCGGGCGGTGCGTAGCCCGGCCGCGGACTGGCGCCCAGCTGTGGTGGCCCGGCGATGGCCAGTAGCATCCGGTTGGTGAGCACCGTGGCGTCGGCGCTTCGCCTCCGCGGGCGCGTGGCGGAGATCGCGGTCCTGGGTGAGGCCCTGGACCGGGCCGCGTCGGGCCAGCCAGCGGTCGTGCTGATCGAGGGCGAGGCCGGGATCGGCAAGACGCGGCTGCTGGCTGAAGCGCTGGCGGACGCCCGTGGCCGGGGCATGCAGGTGGCGGCCGGCCGGGCCGAGGAACTGGAGCAATCCCGGCCGTTCGGCCTGGTGGCCAGCGCGTTTGAGTGTGCCCGTTCGTCGCCGGATCCGCGGCGGGCGGCGATCGCGGGGCTGCTCGCGGCCGGGGGCGACCGGGCGCGGGGGCCGATCACGGTGACCAGTGACCCGGGGCTGCGGTTTCGCGTGGTGGATGCCTTCGCTGACCTGGCGGAGGAGCTGGCGCTCTCGGGGCCGCTGATGGTTGGCGTCGATGACCTGCAGTGGGCCGATCCATCCAGCCTGCTGACGCTGGCCGCGCTGAGCCGGCGTCTGGCGTATCTGCCGGTTGCCCTCGTCGGGTGCCTGCGGCCGTCCCCGCGGGTGGCGGAGCTGGACCGGCTGGTCGCTGTGGTCGAGGCAGCCGGGGCGCGGCGGCTGGCCCTGCACGGTCTGGCTGAGGGGGCCGTGCGGGAACTGGTGGCGGAGGCCGTCACTGCCGAGCCAGGCCCGGGACTCATGGCCGAGATGTCGGGGGCCGCGGGTAATCCGCTGTTCGTCACCGAGCTGCTGGCGGCGCTGGCGCAGGAGGGGGCGATCACGACCTCTGCCGGGCGGGCCGAGGTGGAGAAGATGGCCCTCCCGCCGACGCTGCGGCTGACGATCGTGCGCCGGCTCAGCTTCCTGCCGGACGACACCCTGCAGGCGCTGCAGACCGCCTCGATCCTGGGCACCAGCTTCACGGTCACCGACCTGGCGACCGTGATGGACCGCTCCGCTCTGGAAGTGTCAGCCGCGCTAGCGGGGGCTCTCCGCGCGCATGTCATCGAGGACGACGGCGCCCACCTGCGCTTCCGCCACGATCTGATCCGCGATGCCATCTACGAGGATCTCCCGCTCAGCGTCCGCCGCGCGCTGCACCGCGAGGCTGGGCAGCGGCTGGCGCACGCGCAGGCCCCGGCCCTGCAGGTCGCCGAGCACCTGGCCCGCGGGGCGGGCGAGGGCGACGCGGAGGCCATCACCTGGCTGACGCGGGCCGCGCGGGAGGCGGCGACGACCTCGCCCGATGCCGCCGCGGACCTCATGGGGCGGGCGATCGGGCTGATGGACCCGGCCGATCCCGCCCGCGACAGCCTGCTCGTCGAGCAGGCCAGCAGCCTCATGTGGGCCGGCCGGGTCGCCGCCGCCAGGCAGATGTGCAGCACGCTGCTGGAGCGTGTCCCTGCGGGTGAAGCCGAAGGGGCCGCGCGGCTCTGCCTCGGCTATGCCCTGGTCGCACAGAGCCAGCACCGCGACGCGCTGCCTGAGCTGGAGCGGGCCGCCGGATCCCCGGCACTCACCGATGCTGAGCGAGCGGGCGCGCAGGCATGGGCAGGCTACGCGCGGCTGTCCATGGCCGACCTCGAGGGCGCGTCGGCCACCGCCGGTGAGGCCCTGTCCGCCGCTCCGGCCGACCCGCTGGTGGCCAGCGTCGCCATGGCCACCCAGGCCCTGGTCACCGTTCACCGCTGGCACCCGGCCGGCGCGCTGGAGATCATCGACGGCGCCGTGCGGCGGGCCGACCAGAGCCCGGGCCGGGAGGGACACCGTTTCCCCATCCACATCACGCGGGGATTCATCCTGACCGAGCTCGACCGGCTCGAGCAGGCCAGATCCACGCTCGACACCGGCCGGCGGATCGGCGAGGAACTCGGGATCCGCTGGCAGCTGCCCAACTATCAGATAATCAGCGCGGTCACGCGCTTCCTGGCGGGCGAATGGGATGACGCGATCGCCGAGGTCGAGGCGGCGCGGGAACTCGCCGACGAGACCGGCGAGAGCCACAGCCTCATCCTGGGCCACTGCGCGCTGACGCTGATCTGGGTTCACCGTAACGACCTCAGCCGCGCCCGGCAGGCCGCGAGCGCAGCCATGGGCCAGCTGGGCGAGCGTGGCCCCCGGTACCGCGCGCTGTGGGCGATGTGGGCGCACGCCCTCCTGCTCGAAGCCGAGGGAAAGGCCGCCGATGCGTTCGCACTTCTGGCCGAGGCTTGGGACCGGTGCGCGGAACTGGGGCTCACGCTCGACTACCGGGCCTTCGGGCCCGACCTCGTCCGGCTTGCCCTCGCCACCGGTGAGCGGGAACGGGCGCGGGCCGTGGCCGCGGCCATGGCCGAGATCGCGGAGCAGCTGGACATCCCCTCGCTGACCGGCGCGGCGCTGCACTGCCGCGGGCTGGTGCAGGGCGACGCCGAGACCCTGCGCGCCGCGGCCACCGCCTTTGCCCAGGGCCCGCGGCCGCTGGAACTCGCGCTGGCCAGCGAGGACGCGGGCGCCGCGTTCGCCCGGCAGAGCGACACCAGCCAGGCACGCGGGCTCCTGGAACAGGCGGCATCCATCTACGAGCGGCTCGACGCCGCCCGCGACCTCGCCCGCGCCGAGGCGGTATTCCGCGCAGCGGACATCCGCCGCGGCCGCCGCGGCACCCGCGGCCGGCCGCAGACCGGTTGGCAGAGCCTCACCCCTACCGAGCGCTCCGTCGCGGACCTGGTCGCCGAGGGACTGTCCAACCCGCAGATCGGCGACCGGCTCTACATCTCCCGCCGGACCGTGCAGGCCCACCTGGCACACGTCTTCGCCAAGCTGGACCTCACCTCCCGCGCTCAGCTCGCAGCCCTGGTGGCCGAGCATCGCGGTGGCCAGCAGGCCTGACTGCCCGGCTGGCCGGTTGAGCGCCGGCCGCCATATAGGCCAGCTGGCCGATGTCCCGGCAACCTGCGCGCCCTGACGCTGGAACGAGCCAAAGACCCACACGGCACCGGCGCCCGAGAGGGCGCCGAACCCGGTCTCTACGCCCGTGAAGCCCAGGAGGATGTCATGTCCGCTACCCAGCCGGTGGCTACCCGCCCGGCCCGGCCGGCCGGCGCGCCCGCCGGTGGCCGCCGTAACCTCGGCCTGGCCCTGGTCGTCATCGCGACCGCCCAGCTGATGGTGGTGCTGGACGCGACGATCGTGAACGTGGCGCTGCCGCACATCCAGCATGCGCTCGGGTTCTCCGGGACCGGCCTGGAATGGGTGGTCAACGCCTATGCGGTCACCTTCGGCGGGCTGCTGCTGCTCGGCGGCCGCACCGGTGACCTGCTCGGCCGGCGCCGCGTGTTCATCGCCGGGCTGGTGCTGTTCTCGGCTGCCTCGCTGGCCGGGGGCTTCGCCACCTCCCAGGCCTGGCTGCTGGCCGCCCGGGCGGTCCAGGGCATCGGCGGCGCGCTGGTCGCGCCGGCCGCGCTGGCGCTGATCGTCACGACCTTCGCCGAGGGCCCGGCGCGTAACCGGGCGATGGGGGTGTACGCGGCGATGAGCGGCGGCGGCGCGGCGGTGGGCCTGGTCGCCGGCGGGCTGCTGACCACCTACCTGTCCTGGCGGTGGGTGCTGTTCGTGAACGTGCCGATCGGCGTCCTGGTGGCCGCCGCCGCGCCGTTCGTGCTGGCCGGGTCGGGCCGCCGCCGTGGCCGGTTTGACCTGCCCGGGGCGGTGACCGGCACCGGCGGGGTGGCGCTGCTGGTGTACGGCCTGTCCAACGCGAGCACCGACCCGCGTGGCGTCTCCCATTGGGCCGACCCCAGGGTCGCCGCCTCGCTCACAGTGGCCCTGGTGCTGCTGGCCATCTTCGTGGCCGTCGAGTCGCGGAGCCCGCACGCGCTGATGCCGCTGCGCATCTTCGCCAGCCGCAGCCGCTCAGGCGCCTACGTCATCATGCTCCTGATCTCGACCGCCATGTTCGGGGTCTTCTTCTTCCTGACCATCTTCGTGCAGGACGTGCTCGGCTACAGTCCGCTGCGCGCTGGCGTGGCCTTCCTGCCGTTCGCCTGCACGCTCGTCGTGATCTCGGGACTCGCCGGCCGGCTGGTCGCCCGGGCCGGCGCCCGGCCGCTGATGCTGATCGGCGCGGCGGCCACCAGCGGCGGCATGTACTGGTTCTCCCGCATCGGCGTGCACACCACCTACGCCGGCAGCCTGCTCGGCTCGAGCCTGCTCACCGCCACCGGCCTGGGCCTGCTGTTCGTGCCGCTGTCGCTGGTCGCGCTCACCCGGGTCCACGACCAGGACTCCGGGCTGGCCTCCAGCCTGCTCAACACCGGCCAGCAGGTCGGCGGCGCAATCGGCCTGGCCGCGCTCGGCACCGTGGCCTGGACGGCGGTCGCGGACAGCGCCCGCAGCCAGGCCGCCGCGGCCGCCGCGGTCCGGCCACTCCCTCGCCGGCGCCCAGGTGCGTACCCCGATCTACCACCACGCCCTCGCGGCGGGGATCACCCGCGGGTTCCTGGCCGGATCGGGGATCGCGCTGGCCGCCCTGGTTACCGCGGCCGTCACCATCCGGATCTCGCGCGAGGACCTCACCAGCCAGGCACCGGCCCCGTCGCAGCCGGTCAGCGCTGAACCCGCCGTGGAGCCAGTTGGCACGCACGGCCATTCACGGGAGGCGCCTGTGACGTCGCCCACGCCCTCGGAAGGAACACCGCGATGAATACGCAGAACCGCGCCAGCATCACCCCGGTCCAGATCCACGCCGACCACGCCTCAGAGAAGCGGCTGGGCAACTGGACCACCGCTCGCGCCTTCCAGCTCCGGGCCCGGCACGCCCAGGTCACGATCGACCTGAGGTCGCCACAGATCCCCGCCGGCGACATCGAGCTCGGCCTGGACCTGGACCACTCGACGGTCACGCTCCTGGTGGCCGGCGACACGGTCATCGACCATTGGGACCTCGCCTGGACCGGCCGCGGCAAGGTCAAGCAGACCTACCACCCCAACCCGGCCGGCGCCGGCCGCCGGATCTGCCTGACCGGGCAGGTCCGTCACGGCGAGGTCCGGGTTCACAGCGGCGGGATCGCCCGTCTGTCGGCGATCGCCTCACGCGACTACTTCGCCGACGCCCGCCGCGCCCACGCCGAGGGCGGCGCACCCACCCTGGACGACCCGACCACCGTTCCGCCGACTGGTTCCACCAGATCCGTTTCCACCGCAACACCACCCCGGCAGCAGAAGGAGACTGAGATGAATACCACCCGAGCCACCGAAACGAGCACCGCCGGCATCGCCGAGATGACCACCGGCCTGGTCGCGTCCACCGACGGGACCCCGATCGGCTACCTGCGGGTCGGCCACGGCCCGCCCGTGGTCGTGCTGCATGGCAGCAACGAGTCGGCCCGCAGCCACACCCAGCTCGCGCTGGCGCTGGCCAGCCAGTTCACCGTCTACCTGCCCGACCGGCGCGGCCGCGGCCTGTCCGGCCCGCACCGCCCGGACCACAGCATGCGCACCGAGGTGGAGGACCTGCAGGCCGTCGTGGCCCACTCCGGCGCGCAGAAGGTGTTCGGGGTCAGCGTCAGCGCGCTGATCGCCCTGCAGGCCGCCCGCACCACCCCGGCCATCGGCCAGGTCGCCGCCTACGAGCCTGCCCTGCTGATGGACACCTCCGGCACCTACACCAGCTGGGTGCGCCGGTTCGACCAGGAGATGGCCCGCGGTCAGGTGGCCGACGCCCTGATCACGTGCATCCGCGGGCTCGACCTGGCCCCGCCGGCGCTCCGGTACCCGCCGCGGCGGCTCCTGGTGCCCGCCACCGACGCCGCGATGAAGAAAGAAGACGCCCACGCCGCCCCCGGCACCGTCACCATGCGCAAGCTCGCCCCGACCCTGCGTTATGAGGGGCTGCTGCTCGCCGAGATGGCCGGGACCATCGCCAGCTTCGCCGATGTGCCCGCCGACGTCCTGCTGATGGGCGGGGACATGAAGCGCCCGGCCTTCATCCGGCCCGCCTTCGAGGCCCTCGCCCAGACCCTCCCGCGGGTCCAGTGCGCGGTGTTCCCCGGCCTGGACCACGGCGGCTCCGCCGACGTCGGCCCGGCCAACCGCGGCGGCAAGCCGGACATCGTCGCCCCGGGCATCCGGTCCTTCTTCGCCCAGCCATGACCTTCGACCGCCCGCCCGGCTACTGCGCGGCATAGGGCCAAAGGCCACTGCCGGGACCGAAGTGGCCTTTGACCGCCAAGCAGGCGCCCTGCACATCTCAGCGAGGAGGAGAGCCTCATGCCACAGCAATCGCCGTTGCGGGCGGCGGACCTTCCCCACCTGCCGCCACCCCCGCCACCCGACAACGTCCCCGCGATGCTCCGGTGGAGCCTCGCCGTGCTGAAGGCGAGCACGGGCCGCAACCGGGCGGCGGTCCGGCGGCACCAGGCCGGGGCGGGCGGCGGTGAGAGCCTGGGCACTGTCGCCATCGCCATGGGCGCCGACCTGGCGATGTTCGCGGCCAAGGCGGCCGCGGCCGCGCTGACCGGCTCGGCCGCGCTGTTCGCCGAGACGCTGCACTCGCTGGCCGACACGGGCAACCAGCTGCTGCTGCTCACCGGCCTCCGCCGGGCCCGGCGGAGGCCGGACGCCCGGCACCCCTTCGGCTACGGCGCCGAGCTGTTCTACTGGTCGCTGCTGGCCGCGCTCGGCATCTTCGTGGTCGGCGGGGTGCTGTCGGTCTGGGAAGGCATGCAGCGCCTGCTCCACCCCGGCGAGGTGCAGGCGGGCGTGCTGGGTTTTGCCGTACTCGGCCTGGGCTTCCTGCTCGACGGCACCTCATGGCTGGGCTCGGTGCGCCAGCTCCGGCGGGAGGCGGCGGCGCGCGGTGTGCCGTTCCGGCAGCACCTGCGCTCGACCACCGATACCGCGGTCACCGCCGTGTACTACGAGGACTCCGCGGCGCTGCTCGGTAACGCGATCGCCCTCGCCGGGCTCGGGGCCCGCCAGCTCACCGGCTCGGCGGCGCCCGACGCGGCCGCCGGGATCGTGATCGGCGTCCTGCTGGCCGCCATCGGGCTGCGGCTGGCGGGACGAAACCGCGCACTGCTGACCAACCGCTCGGAATCCCCGGCCGTCCTGGACCGGATCCGTCGCCTGCTCGCTGCCGATCCCGACGTGGCCGCGGTCGGCCAGGTCGCCAGCGTCTACGTGGGCCCGCACCAGCTCCTGCTCACAGCCGAAATCCAGCCGCTGGACACAATCTCGGGCCTGCGCCTGCGCCAGCTCCTGGCCGAGCTCCGCGAGCGGATAGCCCAGGCCATCCCGCGGATAGCGGTCGTGTCCCTGATGCCGGTCGTCGCCGTCGAAGATCAGCCGGAGCCCACGCCGTGGGACCGCGACTACTGGCTGCGGCGGTTCCCCGATGACGAACAGGCATGAAGTCACCGGAACCCGCACAGCCCGGGTAAGCCAGCCCGCCTAAGCCGCAGCAAGCGAGCAGCAAGCGCCACCGGTGCCACTGCTGCTGGACCCCTGCTCGCAGTCAGCCCGGCGCAGCGCGCACACTGGTCATAGCGGATCTGCCGGCACCGCGGAGGTGGCCATGTCTGGCAACGAAGCCCATCTGCCCGAACTGGTCCCGGTGCTGTCCCGGGGCAAGCACCGCAGCCCGCGGCAGGGCGCGTGTTTCATGGAGCTGGCGTCGTATCTGGCGGGGGAGCGGTGGAGTGATCACCCGGCCTGCACGCATCCGCTGCTGGCCGCGCTCGCCCGCGACGTCAACGACTTCAGCTCCGACTCCGGCCGCTCCCGGCTGGCGCGGCTGATCCCGTCGGTGATCGGGCTGACCGGTGAGGATCTGCACATTGACGCGCGGATCGCGCTGCTGTGCGCGCGGACGGCGCTGCCGGTGGCGGCTGCTCCCCGGCAGCAGGTCATGGCGGTGTCGGTGCTGGCGTGTGAGCGCGTGCTGGCCGGCCTGGACGGGCGCCCCACGGGCTGGCTGGACGAGCAGAGCCGGGCCGCGCTGGCGCAGGTCCCGCTGGCGGCCCGGTGGGCCCGCGGCTTCACCGGCACCATCGCGATCTCGCCGAAGGCGTTCCGCCGGCACTCGGCGCCCGCCGCCGTGCACGCGGCGGTGGAGGGAATCGCGCAGGCGTGCGTCCCCGAGCCCGACCAGATGCTCCATGACCTGCTGGCCAGCGCGATCGGCGAGTGCGCCGCCTGGTGCGGCCGCCGGTCCGGGCTCAGCACCGGGCGCGACGCCGCCCTGACGGCCGCCGCTCACTGACCGCCGGATTGCCGCCGTGCCCCGTCACGGCGGCCGCTGGCTGGCCTGGCAGTTGCTGCCTGGTTCTCGCGTGGGTCAGGTCCCGTTGCGCAGCGTGGACGCGTACTTCTTCCAGGGCCGCTCGATCAGGAGCGGGTAGAGCATCCGCACCGGGGCCGGCAAGGCGCGCATCATGAAGGCGCGGTCGGCCTCGCCGAGCGGTTCGAGCATCATCCCGAAGGCGATCCCCCGTTTGTTGCGGGGGATCCACGCCACCCCCTGCTTGCCCATCTCATCCCACTCCTGCTGAGTGAGCGTCACCGCGGCCAGCGGGACGACCTTTTGCTCCTCATCGTCGAGGTGGGGCTCGACGACCTTGTTGAGGTGATCGAGCGCTGCCGCCAGCGCTTCGCTGGTCCCGGCCGAGGGCCGTTCGCGCCAGGCCGTGCACGCGGCCGACGCTTCGTCCAGCGCGGTCTTGATGAGCAGGTGCTCGTGTTCGACCTGCTCGGTCATCGGGGCCTGCTCGGGCACCCGCTCGATCAGCATGGGGTAGAGCAGCTCGTCTTCGCCCTCGTGATGGTGGTGCAGCGCCGCGATGGCGAAATCAATGTGATCGGCCAGGAACATGACCCGCTCCGGTGACGGCGCCGGCGCGGTGCGCACCAGCCGCGCGGATTCCTCGTACACATTGCGGAACGTGCGGTGGACGATCGCCATGTCACGCACGTCGATCGGCTGCGCCGTCGACATCCCACTGCCCCCCTCCGGCCCGATCGGGCCGCACTGCATCCGACCAGTCCCCCGTGCAGGCCGACTGTCAAACCCGTGGAGATCGCGTGAAGATACCAGGCTCGTCAGGAGGGGCGCCAGGCCAGACGAGGAACACGGCACACAGCCGGAGGGGCGCCAGCACCAACCCGGCACCGGCCGGCGGCCCGGGTCCCGCCCAGGAAG
>CAVUBM010000067.1:0-204940 GCA_963739645.1 uncultured Actinomycetota bacterium | reverse complement strand
ACTATCTGTCCGCAGTGATCCGCAGTAGCCTGAAAAGTCGTCGGCAGCGGTCGCGAGCAGGGGCGTCCCGGGGCACGACGGGGCGGAATCGCAGCCCGACGGGGTGACTAACAGGAAGGCGAGCCGTGGCGACCTTGAGTCCTGGCCTGAGTCCGGGGAAGGAACCCAGGGACAAGGGCCTGAAGACCGGTGCTCTGGGCCTGGTGTCCAGCGTGGTCATCGGCGTGGCCTCGACCGCCCCGGCCTACAGCCTGGCGGCGACGCTGTTCTTCGTGGTGGCTGCCGTCGGGCTGAAGGCCCCGCTGGTCGCCGTGCCTGGCGTTCGTCCCGATGCTGCTGTGCTCGATCGGCTTCAGCGAGCTGAATAAGGCCGATCCGGACTGCGGGACCACCTTCATCTGGGCGGCCAGGGCGTTCGGGCCGAAGACCGGGTGGGCCGGCGGCTGGGGTGTCCTGGCCGCCGACGTGCTGGTCATGGCCAGCCTGGCCCAGGTCGCCGGGCAGTACCTGTTCTTCCTCGTCCAGGGGCCGAACAGCGCGATCGGCGGCAACGCCTCCAGCGGGTGGGTGCTGCTGGTCGGCGTCCTGTGGATCGTCGCGATGACCTACATCTGCTACCGCGGCATTGAGGTCTCGGCCAACTTCCAGAAGGCGCTGCTGTCCATCGAGATCGTCCTGCTGCTGGTCATGTCGGTCACGGCCCTGGTCCGGGTGTTCGGCAGTCATCCGCCGCCCGGATCGCTGCACCTGAGCCTCGGCTGGCTGCTGCCTTCGCACCTGCCGGTCTCGGCGTTCGTGTCCGGGATCGTCCTGATGCTGTTCATCTACTGGGGCTGGGACACCGCCTTGTCGGTGAACGAGGAGACGGCGGACAAGTCCCGTACGCCGGGCGGGCGGCGATCATCTCGACGGTCCTGCTGCTCGTCACCTACGTGATCGTGATCATCTCCGTGCAGGCGTTCGCGGGCATCGGCGGCAAGGGCGTCGGGCTGATGAATCCCGCCCACCAGTTCGACGTGCTGTCGGTCACCGGCGGCGCGATCTTCGGCTCGTCCGGGCTCGGCACCGTGCTGTCCCGCCTCCTGATCCTCATGGTGCTCAGCTCGGCGGCCGCATCGACCCAGACCACGATCCTGCCGACCGCGCGCACGACGCTGTCGATGGCGGCCTACGGAGCGCTGCCCGAGTCGTTCGCCAAGATCAACCCGAGGTACCTGACCCCGACGGTGTCGACGGTGGTGATGGGCGCGATCTCGATCGCCCTGTACATCCCGCTGAACTACATCTCCGGCGGCAACCCGATCGCTGACGCGGTCACCGCGATCGGCCTGTACATCGCGTTCTACTACGGGCTGACCGCGTTCGCCTGCGTCTGGCACTACCGGGCCACGCTGACCAGCAGCAGCCGCAATCTGTGGATGCGCGGCATCCTGCCGGGGCTGGGCGGGCTGATCATGTACGCGGCCGGCGTTCTACAGCCTGCAGAGCGACTGGGTCGCGTCCAACAGCTACACCACCTGGACGGTGCCGGGCCTGCGCTGGCAGGTCGGCGGCATCTTCATCATCGCCGCGCTGGCCGCGCTGGCCGGCCTCCTCGGCTTCATCTACATGCGGGTCACGGCCCCGGCCTTCTTCCGCCGGGAAACGCTCACCCGGACCAGTCCGGTGCTCGTCTTCAACCAGGAGCTGTGACCGGCCTGCGCTGGCCAGCCGCCGCGCGTCGGGCCGCCGCGCGTGCCCGCGAAACGTCCAGATCACTGGCGGGGATTGCCGGCTTCGCGCTGATCACTGGCAGCCTAGGGCTGACGTAGGTGCAGGCTGGCTGTCAGCCGGCGGCGCCGCGATGGCGGGGTGGCCGCGGACGCGGGGGACACAACATGGCTTCGCTCGGCCGGGCAGCGCACCGTGAGCAGCGCAGCGTCGGCCGCGGCCCGGCAGGCGCAGCCCCCGGCCGGCCTGGCCGGTCCGGTCCGGCACGGTGCCGGCGCTGGCCGACGGATTCAGTGCCAGGCCGGAGACGGCGCCCGGCCTGGCCGTCGCGCTGCCGGCCGGGGCCGCGGTCGCGCTCGTCCCCGACCGGGCGGCGGCCTCGGCTGCCTTCCCCGGCCTGGCGGCGGCTCCCGATGCGCAGGACTGGCTGAGATCGTCGGGTAAGACCCAGCTCGCCGCGGCTTTCGCCGAGTCGCTGTGGCAGTCAGGCGAGTGTAGACCTGCTGGTCTGGATCGACGCCACGAGCCGGGCCTCGGTGCTGTCCGGCTACGCCGCGGCGACGGCCGCCGCGACCGGCCGGGACCAGGCGAGCAGCTGCGAGTCAGTCGCCGCCCAGTTCCTCAGCTGGCTGGGCGAGACCAGCCGTTCGTGGCTGGTGGTACTCGATGACCTGGCCGACCCGGCGAACCTGGACGGCCTGTGGCCGGCCGGCCCGGCCGGCCGGGTGCTGGTGACCTGCCGCCGACGCGGCGGCCATCCCCAGCGGCGTGCGGGTCGTGCCGGTCGGCCCGTTCAGCCTGCGCGAGGCCATCAGCTATCTGAACGGACGCCTGTCAGACGACCCGGACAAGCGGCTACGGCGCGATCGAGCTGGCTCAGGACCTGGACTTGGAGCCGGTCGCGCTGGCCCAGGCCAGCGCGGTGATCGCCAACTCCCCGCTGTCGTGCCGCGAGTACCGGGCCCATTTCGTGCGCAGGCGGGAGCAGCTGGCAGAGTCGTCCGGCGCACGGCCGCCGGCAGCCGCCGTGACGTGGACGTTCTCGTTCGGACGGGCGGACCAGCTGGCGCCGGGCGGATCGGCCCAGTTGCTGCTGGCCCTGGCCGCGCTGCTGGACGGGCACGGCATTCCCCAGACCGTCCTCGCCGCTCCTGCGGCAGGCGATTTCCTCGCGGGCGGCGGCGACGTGCCGGCCAGCAGCGAGCGCGCCCGCGCGGCGCTGGCGGCGCTGGAACAGGTCGGCCTGCTGACCGTCGAGCCGGTGACGGCACCGCCGACGGTCCGGATCAGCCCGGTGCTGCAGGCGGCGCTGCGGGCCGCGATGCCCGAAGGCATGCAGGATCAGGCGGCCAGCTCGGTCGCGGACGCGCTGCTCCAGGCCTGGCCGGAACGGGAGCTGCCCGGCTGGCCTGCTTCCGGCCTGCGATCCTGCGTGGCGACCCTCCGGCGGATCACCGGAGACCTGCTGTGGGACGGCGGCTGCCATCCGGTGCTGGTGCGGGCGGGGGACAGCCTGGACCGCGCCCGCCTGACCGGACCCGCGGTGGACCATTGGCGCGACCTGGCCACGACCGGCGGCCGCCTGCTCGGCGGCGGGCACCCGGACACGATGCTGGCCGGCCAGCGGCTGGCCGACGCCTACCTTGCGGCCGGGCGCGCGGACGACGCCATTCCGTGGTTCCAGTGGGTACTCGACAGCCTGACCCACAAGCTCGGGCCGGATCACCGTGACGTGATCGAGGCGCGGCGCCGCCTGGGCCACGCCCTCGTGGCGGCGCTCCAGCTCCCGGCTGCGATCACCGTCCTTGAACGCGCGGTTCCCCAGTTCGAGCAGACCTGCGGGCCCGGGCATGCCGGCACGCTCGGCGCGCGGGACGAGCTCGCCGCCGCCTACCTGGCTGCGGGCCAGTACTCCGACGCCATCACCCTCTACCGGCGCACGCTGGCCGACCGGGAGCGCGCCCAGGGAGCCCGGCACCCGCAGACGATGACCACGCGTCACGGCCTGGCCGACTCCTACCTGGCCAGCGGCCGGGCAAAAGAGGCAGTCGCGGCCTACAAGCGGGTGGTGGCCGACCGGGAGCGCGTCCTCGGGCCCGATCACCTGGACACGCTTACGGCGCGGAACAACCTCGGCGCCGCCTACCAGAAGACGGGCAAGACGGCGGCGGCGGAGCTGGCCTGCGAGCAGGCCTGGGCCGGGTTCGAGCGGGTGCTCGGCCCCCGTCACCCCGACACGCTGCGGAGCCGTGCGGGGCTGGCCCAGGTGTACCGCCGGCTGGGGCGCTATGGCGACGCCCGCGCGCTGCTGCGCGACACGGTCGACCGCCTGGAGCGCATCTTGCCCGATGGCGATCCGCTGATCACCGAACTGCGCCAGAGCCTGGCCGACATCGGCGAGGAGTAACTCCCGCGGAGGAAGCCCTGGATGGCGGCATCGGATCTGGAGCGGATACTGGACTCTCGCGATCGTGCGCATCAGCCTGAACGGTGCGGCATCGGCTCTGCCAGCGCTGCCCGCCACCCGGGCGGGTCGAAGGGGTCGGCAAAGTACTGGGTCTCATGGGTGACGAGGCCGCCGGAGAACTCCATGATGCTCACCGAGTGGGAGGGCACGCCGTCGTAGCTGATAATGCACTCGCTTACCCATACGTCCCCATGGCCGGTGATCCGCTGCACGGTAAAGTGCCGGTCCGCCGGATGGCCACCGCGTTGCGCCGCAATGGTCGCGCGGCCGCGGAACCGTTCCCCGGATTGCGGGTAATCCAAGATCGCGTCCGCCGCGTAGATGGCGTGCTCGGCCGCGCTGTCCCCTTGCTCGGAGGCCCGCCAATGCTCCATGATCTTGGCCCTGGCCTGGGCGTCACCGTCCATCGTCTCGCTCCTCACGTCGGGCGGGTGAGCTCCACAGTGCACACCAGGGACCGTCGTTGGTTCGCCGTCATTGAAGTTATCCCAGCCGCAGCAGCAAGCTGACCACGCGTGGCCCAGCTCGTTCCCTGGCCACGGTGCACGGCGACGCGCGGTCGCCATTCGCGCCCAGGTCAGGTCATCGTCCTCGACGCGCAGCGCATCCTCGATCCGGCGCTTGGCTATCTGTCCTGGCCGCGACGTCAGGAGCTGTGAGGATGACGTGCTGGGTCGCTCGGGTCATCGCGACATAGCGGTCGACCGCTCCTTCGATGCCGTGGCCGAACGCCTCCGGGTCGATGAGGACGACCAGGTCGAACTCGAGCCCCTTCGACAGCTCCGGGGTCAGCGACCGGACGCGGGACGTCGCCGGGAACGCGGGATCGCCGATGACGCAGGCGATCCCGTCGGCATGCGCGGCGAGCCAGGTGTCGAGGATCGAGCCCAGATCCGAAGCAGATCCGTGCACGACGGGGACGCCGCTGCTGCGGATGGAGGTCGGCACGTTGGCGTCCGGGAGCACGGCCCGGATGACCGGCTCGGCTTCCGCCATGACCTCTTCCGGCGTCCGGTAGTTGATGCTCAGGGAGGCCAGGTTGATCCGGTCGAGCCCGATCCGCTCGAGCCGTTCCTGCCACGACTCCGTGAACCCGTGCCGGGCCTGGGCGCGGTCCCCGACGATGGTGAAGCTCCGGGACGGGCAGCGGAGCAGCAGCATCTGCCACTCCGCGTCGGTCAGTTCCTGAGCCTCGTCCACGACGATGTGCGCGAACGGGCCGGCGAGCAGGTCCGGATCGGTGCCGGGCAGTGCGGCCTCGTTGACCAGGGCGTCCTGGAAGTCCTCGCCGCGCAGCATCGTCACCAGACCTACGCCGTATTCGTCGTCCGCGGCCTCGATCAGGTTGTCGACGACCCGGGCCATCTGCTCGCGTTCGGCGGCGACCGCGGCGTCATGCCGGCGCTTACGTCGTGATGCCTCCGGGTCGCCGAGCCGCTGCCGTGCCGCGTCCAGGAGCGGCAGGTCGGACACCGTCCAGGCCTGGGCGTCCTCGCGCTGCAGCTTCGCAGCGTCATCGGGGCTGAGCCAGGGAGCGCACATGCGCAGGTAGGCGGGTACCGACCACAGGTCTCCGACGAGGTCAGTCGCCTCGATCAGCGGCCACGCGCGGTTGAGGGCCGTGCGCAGCTCCCGGTTCTGCAGCAGCGACTTGCGGAGCAGGTCAGCCGGGACGTCGCCGTCGTGGTTGTCCATCAGGATCGTGAGCAGCTCCTCCCAGATCTGGTCGCGCGCCTCGTTGTGCGGAGTACCGGGTTCTGGTGCTTCGAACGCCTCGGCCCAGTCGTCGGCGCTCAGCCAGATGTCGGACCAGTGGGTCTCGACCGTCATCCCCTCGGTGGGCGGCTTCTCGTAGAACCTGACGGCCGGCTCGATCGCCTTCACCAGGTCCGCGGACGACTTCAGGCGGGCCACGTCCGGGTCGGTCTCGATCGCTGCCGCGGCTCCCTCGGCGACGAGGTCCCGCAGGGTGCAGGTCTGCACGCCCTCCTCGCCGAGGCTGGGCAGCACGTCGGCGACGTAGGCCAGGTAGGGCTGGTGCGGGCCGACGAACAGCACGCCGCCCCGGCGGTGACCGAGGCGAGGGTCGGAGTAGAGGAGGTAGGCGGAGCGGTGCAGGGCGACGACGGTCTTCCCCGTGCCCGGACCGCCGTCGACGACGAGAGCGCCGCGGGATCCCGCGCGGATGATGGCGTCCTGGTCGGCCTGGATGGTGCCGAGCACGTCTCGCATCCGGGCCGACCGGCTGCTGCCCAGGCTGGCGATGAAGGCGGACTGGTCGTCGAGCGCGGCGTGCCCGTCAAGCCCGTCCGGGGTGAACACCTCGTCCCAGTAGTCGCTGATCCGGCCGCGGGTCCAGCGATACCTGCGGCGGCTGGCCAGGCCCATCGGGTTGGCGTGGGTCGCTCCGAAGAACGGCTCAGCCGCGGGGGAGCGCCAGTCGAGCAGCAGCCGGCGACCCGCGCTGTCGGTGAGGCCAAGCCGTCCGACGTACACGGGCTCGGGGTTGTCCGCGCTGACGATGCGTCCGAGGCACAGGTCCAGGCCGAAGCGACGCAGGACGCGCAGGCGAGCGGTCAGCCGGTGGATCTCCAGGTCCCGGTCCATCGCCTCCTGGCCGATGCCGCCGGGCGCCTTGCGCTCGGCGTCGAGGCGGTCGGACAGGTCGGCGATCGACTGCTCGAGGCTCTCCGCGATGGCCGCGAAGTGCTGCTCGTCGCCGGCGATCAGCGCCGGGTCGGCCTTGGCGGCGAGGCGGTCGGGAAGGTCAAACGCGCTGGTAGTCAGCGGGTTCACGTCATCAGCTCCGATCCGAGGTCCTAGCTCGGCAATCCGGTGGTTCACGCAGGCACGGGCCACCAGCGGCTCGACGTCCCCGGCGCCCCCGTACGTCGACAACAACGCACGCATTTCGCGACTCCCATTTCCGCAGGTTCTGGCCTCGGCCTGCGATTATGCGGCACGACCCGGGTCTTGCCGCAAGCCCCCCGGTGCGCTATAGATTGAAAGTGGAGAGGAGTGGGTACTCTCCTTCCCTTGATCGTCCGCTCCGGGCGGACAACCTCCTCGCGAAGCGGCGGCGCGCCGCGTACGGCGGTACCGTCGGCCCAGGAGGATCTCCCATTGGGGTAGCCGGGTCTCGCCGGGCGGTACGAACGGGGAAGACGCGTTCGGATTGCTAGGTCAGCCGGATCGGGGTTCCAGACGGATGACCGGCAGCACGCGGTCGGTCTTCTGCTCATACTGCGCGAACCGGGGCGCGGCGGCGGTGATCTGCTGCCAGGCCTCGTCACGCTCCGCCTCGTGCAGCTGTTCGGCCGTAACGGGGATCGTGCGGCCGTCCACCTCGATCTGGACTTCGTCGGGATGCGCGGCGATGTTGTAATACCACGCTGGATTCCGCGCCGCCCCGGCGGCCGACGCGACGATCAGCCAGCTGCCGTCCTGGCCGGGAAACCAGCCGACCGGATTGGTCCGCCTGGCTCCGCTCTTGGCGCCGACGGTCGTCAGGACCAGGGCGTTAAAGCCCATCATCGTGCCGCCCTTGCGGCGAAGCCGACGCGACATCACCTTGTTCAGCCACCGGAAGAACGGCCCTGACGGCTGGCGGGCGCCGCGCGTTCCTGCGCGTGTATCGAAGCTCATGTGATCTCCTGATGGACGGTGCGCCGGACGACTACTTCGCGGTCGCGGGTGAGCGGGTTCCCGTCCAGGTTCCAGCTCCATGAGATGGTGGGCGTGATCCGCATATAGGGAGCCTGGCCCGAACTGGCCCGGGCGGTCGACGAGATCGGCAGTCCCGTAGATACGCAGGTAGCGCGGGGTCCACGGCTGGGCGGACACCAGGTCGTCGATGACGAGGGCTATCTTGGTGTTCCCGGCCTGCACGTTCCGGAACTTCCGGGTCTTCACCGGGTCCATGCCGCCCACGTAAAGGTGCGTCCCGTCGTACTCGTACCCCACTGGCACCACGTCCGGCTGGCCGTCGGGAGCGACGGTGGCGATGCGGGCGAGCCGCTGGGAGCGCAGGTAGGCCGTCTCTTCGTCCGTGAAAGCCATCCCGGGCCTCTTTCTCGTGTGAAACGTCTGACCTGTCCGGTCATGGTTATTAACGCCGCTTACTGTACGTTCTATTAACTATACTCGTCGTGTACCGTAGGGCCGTGGACGAGGGCGCGCAAGGAACCGCGACCACCGTGGTGGCAGCCGGGCGGGGGCGCGGAGCGGACAGACAGCACCCCGGCGCGGACCAGCGTCTCGACACCGCCGACGGGCTTATCCGGCTCTCCCGCCTGGTACAGGACATTCATGCGCGCATCTCCGGACGTCACGATCTGACTCCCGTCCAGGCCAAGCTCCTGTGCGTCCTGGCCGCCGGCCCTAGGGGAATGGCTGAGCTGGCTCAGTGCTTCGGCGTGGAGAAGGCCGCGCTAACCGGCCTGGTGGACAGAGCTGAACGACGCGGCCTTGTCAGGCGGTCGCCCGTGCCAGGTGACCGGCGTGCGCTGAGCGTGACGCTCACCGCCACCGGCCGCCGGGCAGCAGCCGTTTTCCACGCTGAGGCGACCGAGGAGCTCAACCAACTCCTCTCGCCGCTTGCATCCCGTGACCGCGAAGACTTCCGCAGCGCGCTCGCCAAGATCATCGCAGCGTGCAGATAGCCAAGGGGCGCGCAGCGACAGACGAGTACCACGAGGCCGCTGGTTCCTCGGCGCCGGGCGGCAGCTGCCAGGCCTGGCGAGCCGTGTCTGCGGCTCCCATCGGGGTAGGGTCATATACAAAGCAGCGGTTTGGCGCTGCGGGAGGAAGGCTGGGGTGTTCGAGGCTGCTGACATCCGGGAATGGCGCGGTCACGACGTGGTTGACGCCGACGGTCACAAGATCGGCGAGCTGGAGGCTGTCTACGTTGATACCGGCACCGACCTGCCGTCGTTCGGCACGGTCAAGGTCGGAATGCCGACTCGGCACCGGCTCGTGTTCGTGCCCCTCGATGAGGCGACTGTAGGCCCGGGGTACCTGAAGGTCCGCTATGACAAGAAGCAAGTGAAGGATGCCCCGTCGATCGGCACCGACGGCGAGCTGCTCGCGGGCGACGAAGAGGCGGTCTTTAAGCACTACGGCCTGGCCTACGAGCCGGGTACGGGCGGTGAGCGGCGGTTGGGCCGCCGCTGAGCCTCCCGATTGAGCGGAGGATCGGATGCTTGCCTTCTTTCTGCTGCTGGTGATCGTGGCGATGGTGCTGGGTATTGTGGGCGTGGTCGTGAAGGGCCTGTTCTTCCTGCTGTTCATCGGGATTGTCGTGTTCCTCGGTGCCCTTCTGCTGGGTGCTCTTCGGATGCGGCGGCGGCCCGGCAGGCGGCCAGCCCGGTAGTTCCCTCGCGCGGCCGCAGCTGCGAGACGTCCTCGGCCCGAGTCAAGCCAACCCTTCTTTGAAGCCCTGGCGCCACGAGGGGTAGCGCAGCTCCCAGCCGAGCTCCCGCTTGGCCTCGGCGTTGGAGAACGGCATCTGCGCCCAGCCGTTCCAGCAAGCCCAGCTTGGCCGGGTTCGTCGTCGTAGCCGTCACCTGGTGGCCCCGGGCCACGAGCTGCGGCACCAGCCGCCGCCCCACGACCGCGGTCCCGCCTGCCACGAACACCCGCACAACCATCACCTTCCTGATTCCAGAGTCTGTCCCTGAGGGCTGAGACGAGACAGCCCGGGCGGCTGTGACATGAGTCGATTTCCGAAGCCCTCCCGCCGGCCAGTCGGACTCGGTCATCGGTCACATTCCTCCGCCGCGAATTGTCGTATAGGTGACACCTCACATCCGTTCCAGGTGAGAAGGAGACCATCATGCAGACACCGCCAGGGCAACTGACCGCACCGCCGCTGCAGACCCTGCTGAAGGACGGGGCCCTGACCGGGGAATGGGTTCTGGATTCGCGCACGTCCAGCATCCGGCTGAAGAGCACGAGCATGTGGGGCCTGGTTCGGGTGAACGGCGTCTTCCGCGAGGTCAGCGGCAACGGCACCGTCTCTGCGGACGGCGAGGTCAGCGGCACCGTCACGGTGGCCGCGACGTCCATCGACACCAACAACACCCGGCGCGACACGCGCCTCACCTGGAATCTGATGGGCATGGTCTCGATGAACAACACCCTCACCATCCACGCCGTGTTCACCCAGCGGTGAGCGCATGCGAGTTGCAGTGACGGGCCACACAGACGAGAAAGGAAACCGATGAGCGACTTTCAGGCCATCGCTGATCGCGTCGAGATCGAGGCGCTGCGCGGCGAGTTGACCGACGCGATCATGATGCACGATTACGACCGCGCCGCGACGCTGTTCACACACGATGCCGCGGTGCGGATGCCTTACGTCAACGTCGAGCTCGCCGGCCGGGAGGAGATCCGCGCCGGGGTCGAGCGGCTGCAGGGTCTCTTGGACTACTTCGTGCAAACCACGCACCCGGGCACGATCAGGCTTGAGGGTGACACCGCGTCCGGCCGTGCCTACATCTGCGAGCTCATCCGCTTCCGCGACGGCAGGACGGAGCTGAACTACGCCGTGTACCACGACCGCTACCAGCGCACCCCGGACGGCTGGAAGTTTGCCGAGCGCGTCTACGAGATCAGATACCTCGACACCACGCAGCTCGCGGGCTCAGCGCCCCACCCAGCCGGGGGCGTCCCGTAGTTTTCGGTACACCACATGCCGGCGTAGCGGGCCGTCGTCGACGTCCGGGTCGTCGAAGTCCTCGGCGGGATCGCTGGTCATGCCGATCCGCCGCATCACCGCCTGCGAGCGCAGGTTCCTGGCCATGGTGACAGCAACGATCTCCGGCAGTCCCATGACGTCGAAGCCGTACTGCAGCGCGGCCAGCCCTGCCTCGGTGGCGTAACCGTGGCCCCACGCCGGCCGCGCCAGCCGCCAGCCGAGCTCGACCCCGGCGCACGGCGTCTCCTCGTCCACGGTGTCCAGTCCGGCGAAGCCGATGAACTCGCCGGACGTGCGGACCTCCAGGGCCCAGAAGCCAAAGCCGTAGCGGTCCAGGCCGTCCTGGAAGTTCAGCACCCAGGCCGAGGCCTGCTCGAAGGTCAGCAGCGGACCGACGTACTGCCGGACCTCCCGATCGGCGTTCATCGCTGCCCACGGCGCCAGGTCAGACTCCCGCCAGCCGCGCATGATCAGCCGTTCCGTGCTGATCTCCGCCATCCGCGCAGTCTATCCGGGGCCGGCTTCGCCGCCCGACGGTCAGATAACCAACGAGAGTGGCGGGCAGTGCCGCAGGCCGATCTGTCGCCTGCCCGGTGCCACAGCCGATCTCGATCACCCGGTCCCCGCTTTACAGGACGTCCCATTCGGCCTTGGTCAGCGCGTACTCCACCTCTCCGTGCTCCGAGCCTTCGATGACGTCCGGTCCGTCGTACGGCAACGTGCGCACCAATACCAGGCCGCATTTCTCCAGCACGCGCCGGGAAGCGGTGTTGACCGCCATCGTGTGCGCGTACACGCGCTCGACGCCGAGTTCGGTGAAGCCCTTGCGGATCAGGGCACGTGATCCCTCGGTTGCGTAACCCTGCTGCCAGGCGGCCCGGCGGAGCCGGTAGCCAAGGTCGATGTTCTTGACATCCTGGGCGGGGCCCGGCCGGAAATGGAACCAGCCGAGGAATTCCCCCGTGGACCGGGATTCGGCCGCCCAGGTCCCGAGCCCGGCGAACCGCTCGTAGACGGCCAGGTGGAACGGGATGATCTGGTCCCGGAACTCATCGCGTGGCGTCGGCGGCCGCCGGTCAGGTAGCGCATGACCTCCGGATCGCTAGCCAGGTTGAACAGGTTGTCCACGTCGTCCTCGGTGAACCGGCGCAGCGTCAGGCGATCTGTTTCCAGGACGATGTGCATGCGACCACTATGAACCGGCCAGGCCAAGCGCTGGTGGCACGGGCTCCGGCGCTCGGGGGTGCGGTCGCCGCGGCGGCACTCGGAACTGGCGCCAGAGCACGGCATCGCCAGGCACCGGGCCAGCCTCGGGTGGGCCCGCTCGGCGCTGGCGGCGCTCGGCGGGCCCGTCGGCGAGTAGCGGTCAGGCCAGCCGGTCCAGGATGCCGGTCTGGGCCAGCATGGCGAACCGGTCCGGCACGCCCCAGTGCTCGGTGATCCGGCCGTCGGTTACCCGGGCCACGTCGATCACGGTGAAGTCGACCGGCCGGCCGCTCGGCGGGCCGAAGAACGGGCCGGTGGCGGTGCCGCGGCCGCGGACCCGGACCCAGATGGTGTCGCCGGACTCCACCGCGTCCTCGATCGTGAACGAGATATCTGGCACAGCGCGGTGCACGTCCCGGACCGCCGCCTTCACGTTCGCGATCGCGTCAGCACCCTGGCCGGCCGTGCCGAACTGGTGCTCAACCAGGTCGGGTGAGCAGACCTCGTCGACGACCGCGTCGTTGCCGGTGGCGAACCCCTCGTCGAAGATCCGCTCCAGGACCTGGTAGGCGGCCGACCGGCCCGCGAGCGGCGCGGTGGTTGTGGTGGTGGTCATGACGTCCTCCTTGGCTAACTTTGATCCGAACTTCCATCGGATCAATACAGGTAGCTTAGGACGAAATACAGATGCACGTCAAACGGGAGTGCGGTACGGCGTCGGGCCAGGGCGACGCGGGCCAGAAGCCGCGCCGGGCCAGGAGAAGGGTGCGGGCGTCAGGCCAGGAACAGGCGGCACCAGGCGTCGGCCAGCCAGGCGGCGAAGCGGTCCGGGGCCCAGCCGCGCTCGCGGACCAGAAGGGTGAAGTACTCGGCCGAGTTCATGCTCCACACGACGTCGGCGACCTCATCGGTGTCCAGGCCCGGGCGCAGCTGGCCGGTGGCCGCCAGGTCCTGGGCGAACAGCCGCATGTTGGCCGCCCGCCGCTCCGAGATCTCGTCCCTGATGGCGGCCAGCTCCGGTGCGGTCGCGGCGGCGCCGCGCAGCACCAGGTGCAGTGGAGCCAGCCTGGCGTTGACCTCGGTGACGGCGGCAGCGTAAAGGCCGATCTTGTCTTCTGCGGTGGCGGCGGCCCTGATCTGCTGCACGTAGTCGCGCTGCTCGGCGGGGACCGCCTGGTCCGTGCCGGAGATCGCGGTCTCGAAGAGCAGCCGCATCAGCACCGGCTTGGTGCCCACCGAGGCGTAGACCGTGTCCACCGCGACCCCGGCGGCCGCGGCGATCTGCGCGATCGTGGTGGCGGGGTACCCCTGCTCCCCGAACAGCTCGCGGGCCGCGGTGAGGATCGCCTGCCGCGTCCGCCGGGCCTGCTCCTCCCGGGTCGGCGAGCGGTAGGGCCGCGGCTTGACGGAACCACTCATACGATCTACCTTACCAGTATTAATCCGATATAACTTAGGGTGAATTATAGGGGGCGGGGACTGCGATGGACAGCCAGACGACGACTACCACCGTGCTGGTGCGCGGCAGCGACGAGAGCCCGGCGACCTGGGCGCTGGGCTCGCTGTTCGAGCAGGTGGCCTCGGGTACGGAGACCGGCGGCGGGTTCCAGCTGAGCCGGGTGACCCAGCCGGCCGGCACCGCCACCCCGCTGCACGTGCACACCCGGGAGGCCGAGGCGTTCTACGTGCTGGACGGGAACCTGACCTACCGGGCCGGTGAGCAGACGTACCAGCTCAGCCCGGGGTCGTTCATCTACCTCCCGGCCGGCGTGCCGCACGCGTTCCGGGTGACCGGGACCAGCCCGGTGCGGTTCCTGGCCATCGTCGTGCCCGGCGGGCTGATGGACCTCTACGGCGAGGTGGGGCGCCCGGCCGGGCAGCGCCGGCTGCCCGAGCCGGACGAGGAGCAGATGGGGGCCGAGATCGGGCGCTGGCTGGAGGCCGCCCCGCGGTACGGCATCGAGGTCCTCGGCCCGCCGCTGCCCGCCTGACCGGGGCTGGCCGAGCCGGGTGACCACTGGCAGGCCACGCTGCCCGGTGCCGACGTCTCGCGCGGTACAATTGGGACGGCAAAAGTGGTGCGTGGCAGCTTAGGAGCAGACATGACTCTTGCCGCGCGCATCTTCGTCGCACGCGTCCACCTCATCAGCCGGAAGGCGGCCCGCGCCCGGCGCGCTGCCTTAGTGCGCGAGCTGTCCGGCTACGCGACTCCGGCCGAACGCGCCGATTTTGAAGCGATCCTGGACCGGTATCCGCCCGGTGCCACGCGCGAGATACGCGCCATCCTCGCCCGCCAGGCCATGGCCGCGCACGAGCACCGGTGGCCGGGCGGCGCCGGGCGCAGCTAGATGCCATGGCCGGCCGGAGCGAGGATGCCGCACCGGCGTGGGACGTGGTCGTCGTCGCGCACCGCGGCCAGGTGGCCGGGTACCCGGAGAACACCCTGGCCGCCTACCGGGAATCGGTGACCCGGGGGTTCCCGGCCATCGAGGTCGACCTGCGCGCCACCGCCGACGGCCAGATCGTGATCATGCACGATGAGACGGTCGACCGGACCTCCAGCGGCTCGGGCAAGGTCGAGAGCATGACCTTCGCCGAGATCAGGTCTCTGGACGCCGGCAGCCATGCCCACCCCCGGTTCGCGGACCAGAGGGTGCCGACCTACCAGGAGGTCCTGGACGTCATCCGCGGCACCGGGACCAAGCTGGTGATCGACATCAAGCCGAGCCCCGCCCTGGACCATGAGCGCGTGGTGCGCCTGACCGAGCAGCATGGCGCCGTGCTCGATGTGCTGGTCGGGCCGCGCAATGTGGACGACCTGCGGGACTTCAAGCGGCTGAACCCGAACCTGCGCACGCTCGGCCTGGTCCCTGGCCCGGAGTTCGAGCCGCCCGACCGGGTTGGCATCGAGCAGTTCGCCCGCGCGGGCGCGGACATGATCCGCCTCTGGCCGCCCTGGATTTTCGCCGACCGGGGCCCGGACTCAGGGGCCGGGCCCCAGTCGCCGCTCATCGAGCGGCTCCACGATCTCGGCAAGCCGGTATGGACCACCGCGGACACGCTCTACCAGGACATCGACCCGGATCATCCGCGCGAGGACCTGCGCGAGCTCATCCGCCTGGGCGTCAACGGCATCATCACCGACGTGCCCGAGCTGTGCCGCGAGGTCCTGTCCGCGGCGCCCTAGCGTTCCCGGAGCCGTTCGGCGAGGACCGTGGCCAGCGCGGCCTGAACACTCGGCTCGGTGTCGATCAGCCACTGAAAGTCCTCGCTCGTGAGCCGCAGCAGCCGGCCGGGCTCGGCGCACCGCACGGTCGCGAGACGGGTGTAGCCGTAGCCGCCGCCCCAGTCCCGGGCGGCGAGCTCGCCGAAGTGATCACCCGGCCCGATGGTGCGGATCGGCCGGTCGTCGATGAAGACGTCGTAGCGGCCCGACAGCGTGATGTAGAAGAACCGGTCGGAATCCCACCGGCGCACGACCTCATCCCCGGCGGCCACGTCGACCGCGACCGCCCGGCCGCTGATGGCCGTGATTGTCGCGTCGGCCACACCCGACAGCAGGGCCACGCGGCGCAGCCCGTCGTGATCGCGGTCCGTCACCACGCCGGCCCGGTAATCGGCGGCCGCGGGACCCGCCGGGCCGGCCAGCGGCAGGCCCGCGGCGGCGAAGTACTCGATGACCCGCCGGACATCCTCCTGTGAGCTGGTCGGGTTCAGCACGCAGAGCCGGATCGCGTGCCAGGCCGGCCAGGCGGGTCGTCGACACCAGCGCGGTGCCGCTGCGCTCCAGGTCATCGACCAGGGCCAGGCCGAGGCGCTCGGTCTCGGCCTCATCGGCCCCCGGCCACTCCCGGCGGAAGCAGACGATCCCCAGCGTCGCCGGGGCCATGAGCGTGAGCTCGGCCCGGCCGCGGACCAGGGACTCCGCCAACTCCGCCAGCTCGAGGCCGCGCTGGATGGCCGCGCGGAAGGCAGCCAGGCCGAAGGTCTGCACCGACGTCCAGACCTTGAGCGCCCGGAACCCGCGGGACAGCTGCAGGCCCCGGTCGGCGAAGTTGACCTCGCTCTCGCCGTGCGAGCCTGCGTCGTCGAGGTAGTCGGGATGGATGGCGAACGTCCGCTCCAGCCGCGCCCCGTCGCGGATCAGCACGGCGCCGCACTCCATGGGCTGGAACAGCCACTTATGCGGGTCCAGGGTCACCGAGTCCGCGCGCTCGATCCCGGCCAGCGCCGTCCGCCCCTTGGGCGCCAGCGCGGCGAAGCCGCCGTACGCGGCGTCGACGTGCAGCCACAGACCCTCGGCGGCGCACGTGCCGGCCAGGTCGGCGAGGGGATCCACGGCCCCGGTGTTGGTCGAGCCGGCGCTGGCGCACAGGGCGAACGGGATGCGGCCCGCGCCGCGGTCGGCCCGGACCGCGGCCGCCACCGTGTCCGGCGCCAGGCGCCAGTGCTCGTCGGTCGGCAGCACCCGCACCTGCTGGGGCCGCAGGCCCATGGCCCGCGCGGTCCGGGCCAGGGACGAATGAGCCTGATCCGACACGTACACGACACTGTCGTCCGAGGGCCCGCCCGCGGCCTCGCGCGCCACCAGCAGCGCGGTGAGATTGGCCGCCGAGCCGCCGGTCACCAGCAGGCCCGCGGTACCGGCCGGCATCCCGAGCCAGGTGCGGAACCAGTCGACGACCTCGAGTTCGATCTGCGTGGCGGCGGCCGCCTCCATCCACGCCCCGCAGTACGGGTTGGCGGCGGCAGCCATGAGTTCCGCGAGTGCTGCAGGCCAGGTCGTAAAGCTCGGGATGAACGCAAAATACCCGGGGTGATCGGTCCGGCTGGCATGGGGCAGCACGTCGGCGAGGAGCCGCGCGAGAACTGCCTCGTAGCCCGCGGGCTGCTCGGGCGGCGGGCCGCCGAGCCGGGCGCGCATCTCGGCCGGGTCGGCGCGGCGCAGTACCGGGTCGGCCCCGGGGTTCGCCAGCCGGTCCACCAGCGCGTCCACGGTCGCGTACCCCGCGCGCCGCATCGCCTCGACGTTCATTTCCAGTGGATGCTCCACGGCACGCCCCCCTGACCACCGGTTGACCGGCCGGCGCTCACGGTAGCCGATTGATCGGCCTGCCGCACGGCGGTACGGTCAGGACCATCCGGGGGGAGGGGATGGCGCAGTGCGGAGATTCTCCCGCGTCATCAGGGCGACCATCGCCGATCATGCCATTGCCCGTATCACCACGGCGTTTGTGCTGTTCATCGTCGCCGAGTACGCCTCCTGGATCGGCATGCTGGTGTTCGCCTTCCACCACGGCGGGGTCACGGCGTCCGGGCTGGTCGCGGTGGCCCAGCTGGTGCCCGGCATCTTCCTGGCCCCGGTGCTGGCCACGCTCGCGGACCGCCGGTCGCCGTCCGAGTTGCTGGTGGGCGGCTACGTGGCGCAGGGCCTGAGCATGGCGGGGGTAGCCATCGCGCTGTGGGTCGGCGCCTCGCCGTTTGTCGCATACGGCCTGGCCGTGGTGGCCTGCACGGCGATCACGACCACCCGGCCCGCGCAGTTCTCCATGCTCCCGGCGCTGGCCCGGGACGCGCAGCAGCTCGCGGCGGCCAACGTGGTGGCCGGCTGGGCGGAGAGCACGGGGGTGGTCCTCGCCGCCCTCATCGCCGCGCTGTTCCTCGGCCTCGGGCAGATCGGCGTGCTGTTCGCGGTCTGCGCCGGGTTCGTCGCCGCGGCTGCCATTCTCGTAGCGCCCGTGCGGGTATCGGGGATCGCTCTGGCCGGCGAGGCCGACGAGCCGGCCGGCGCGAACACGGTACTCGAAGGGATCAGGGAGGTGGCCGGTCATCCCCGCCCCCGGCTCCTGGTCAGCCTGCTGACCGCGCAGTACGTCGTGGTCGGCTCGCTCGACGTGCTGTTTGTGGTGGTGGCCATCCAGGTGCTGGGCAAGGGCCAGGGCTGGGTCGGCTACCTCAACACCGCCTACGGCGCAGGCGCGCTGGCCGCCGGGATCCTCACCGCCCACCTGATGGGCCGGCGCCTGGGACGGGTGGTGGCGGCCGCCGTCGCCGCCCTCGGCACCGGTCTCATTCTCATCGCGTTCCTCGACGCCGTTGGCGCGGTCGTGGGCCTGCTGGCCCTGGTCGGTGCGGGCCAGGCGGTGCTGGTCATCGCGGCGCACACCATGCTGCAGCGGGTGGTGGCCGCGCAGGTGATCGGGCGGGTGTTCGGGATGGTCGAGGGCCTGTCCATGGCCGGGCTGGCCCTGGGGGCCGGGCTCACCCCGCTGCTCATCCACATCGGCGGCTACCGGCTGGCGCTGGTCGTGGTCGGCTGCCTGCTCCCGGCCACCGCGCTGATCGGGATCAGGACCCTCCGGCGCCTCGACGAGGGCCGGACCGTCCCGATCGTCGAGGTCGCGCTGCTGCGCTCGCTGCCGCACTTTGCCGACCTGCCCGGGCCTGCGCTGGAAACGCTGGCCGGCGCGCTGGAACGGGTGGACGCCGCTCCCGGCCAGGTGATCATCAAGCAGGGTGAGGACGGCGATCAGTTCTACGCCATCGCCGACGGCGAGGTGACGGTCTCGGTCGACGGGCGGCCCCGGGGCGACCGGGGCCGCGGCACCGGCCTCGGGGAGATCGCCCTGCTCCGGCGCGTGCCCCGCACGGCGACCGTCACGGCCATGGGCCCGGTGACCCTGTACGCGCTGGACTCCGCCACGTTCCTCGCCGCGGTCAGCGGTCACGCGCCCACCCGGCGCCAGGCCGACCAGGTCGCATCCCGATGGGTCGACGCCGACGCGGGCTGACCTCCCGTCGGGGCGCTCCCGCCATCGCTACGAGCGCACGTCGTTGGCGAACCGGGAGATGCACGTGGAGACCGCGGCCCGGTTTCCGGCGTGGGCGATGCAGTTGTCGAAGCGGGTGAAGACGCTGGTGTTGCGGGCGGCCCAGGTCCCGACGCGCACGCTCAGGGTGATCGCCAGGATGAGCGCCAGGACGCTGCAGATCAGGCCGGCCAGGGCCTGGCCCCCGTTGGTCGCGCCCGTGGTCTTCCCGCGGCTGAGTGCGATGATCCCGATGATCAGGCCCACCAGCCCGCCCAGCAGGCCCAGCGGGAACAAGACGAATGAGATACCCGCCACCAGGCTCGCCACCCCGAGGACCAGCGCGGCGACACCGAGGCCGTTGCGAGACCTCGGCGGGCTGGAAGGCAGGGGCTGAGCGGAAGGCGCTGGATCGGTCATTCCCATGGCTGAATCCCTTCTGCTGGGGTGTGAGGGTCCCGGCTCGGGCGGCATAGCTCCGTAACTCAGGTTCCTGCCGCGGCTGCGGCTGCGCATCACCCACGTCAGCCTGCTATCCCAATATCGGGCTGGAAACGCGGCACCCGCCGCCACGCCGACGCGGGGACCTGGCATCCGGCGGGCAGCGAACTCGACCGTGCTGACCTGCTATGGGTCAGCAGGCGCTGGTATGTCGGGACCCGTAGGCGCATGATGGGGAAGATGCGGGGGTGCCGGACAGTTAATGGTGCGGTGTGTTTTGTGCTGGCTGTGCTGTGCGCAGCCTGCACCAGCGCCGGCAACCGGGGCCCTCCGGCTCAGGCGCAAGCGGCCGCCCACTCGGGCACCGCGATCACAGTGGGATCGTTTGATTTTCCCGAGAGCGTCCTGCTCGCCTATATCTACGCGGACGCCCTGGCCGCCAAGAGCTTCCCCGTCCGGGTCCTGCCCGATCTGGGCACCCGCGAACTGGTCGACCCGGCCCTCATGAACGGCCTGATCCAGATCGTTCCCGAGTACTCCGGATCGGCGCTGGATTTCCTGAGCCTGGGGAGGCAGCCCGCGACGTCCAACGCGGCGGCGACCTACAGGTCCCTGGCCCGGTCGGTGGCAGGTCGCGGGCTCGTGGCCGCCAAGCCTGCCCCCGCGCAAGACGGCAATGCGATCGTGGTGACCGCGGCCACGGCTGCCCGCCATCACCTGCGGTCGATCGCTGACCTCGGCGGGGTCGCCCAGGGCCTGGTCTTCGGCGGGCCACCCGAATGCCCGGAGCGGGCCTACTGCCTGCCGGGGCTGGCGCGAACCTACGGGCTGCATTTCAGGGCCTTCACCCCGACCGACGCCGGCGGACCGCTCACCCTGCAGGCCCTGACCTCAGGCCAGATCGGCGTAGGGCTGCTGTTCACCACCGATCCGAGCATCCCGGCGCGGCACCTGGTCATCCTGGCCGACAACGGCGCCCTGCAGCCAGCCGAGAACATCACCCCGCTGGTCCGCCGGGACACCGTAACGCGGTACGGGCCGCGGCTGCTCGCCGCCCTCGACGCTGTTTCCGCCCGCCTCTCCACCACGATGCTGCGCCACCTCGACGCGCGGGTGGAGCTCTTCAGGCAAGATCCTCGCCGCGTCGCTGACAGCTGGCTGCGCGCGCAGGGGCTGATTCCGGAAAGGCAGGGTGCGCGGTGAGCGAGAAGGTAGAGCGCACCACAGCCCCGCCTGCTGTGGCCGGGCTGCCCACAGACACCCCCGCCCAGCGAGCCCGCCGCCGGCGCCGGCCCACGGGTGCCCCCCCGCCGCTGCCGCATCCGCTCGCCATCAGCACCACCGCATGGCTCCTGTTCACCGTCGTGATCCTGGCCAGCGCGTTCCTGATCTCGGAACGTACTCCGTGGCTCCGGCTGGGCGACCAGGCCAGCACCTGGTTCCTGCTCCTGCTCGCCGACGTGCGGACGCCCTGGCTGACCGATGCCGCTGACGCGATCAAGGCGCTCGGTTCCGGGTGGGGGGTCACGGTGATCGGGCTGTCGGTGGTGGTGCTGACCATGATCTTCCGCCGCTGGCGGCACCTGCTGGTCTTCGTGGGCAGCTTCTTCTTCATGGAGATAACCGGCCAGTGGATCTACAGCGGCCTGTCGCGGCCACGCCCGTTTGGCGTGCCGATCATCGCCAGCTGGGGCGGGTACTCAGCACCGTCCCCCCCGGTGGCCACGCTGACCATCTTCCTCATGGGTGCCGTGTACTGCCTGGTCGTGCCGGGCCGCCCGCGCACCTACGCCAAGATCGTGGTGGCCGTGATCATCGCCCTGTTCTGCCTGGCCCGCCTGTACCTGGCCGTCGATCATCCCGACGACGTGCTGTTCGGTATCGCGCTCGGGGTCGCGATACCGGTCACGGCGTTCCGCTGGTTCACCCCGAACGAGGTATTCCCTGTCGTGTACCGCCGGGGCCGGACCGCTCATGTCGATGTCAGCGGCCGGCGTGGCGAAGCCATCCGGCAGGCGGTGCGCGACCAGCTCGGGCTGGCCGTGCTCGAGATCAAGCCCGTCGGCCTGGAATCGTCGGCCGGCTCGACGCCTCTCCGGCTGCGCGTCGACGGGGGGCCCGACGAGTACCTCTTCGCGAAGCTGTATACCAAGGGCCACGTGCGCGCCGACCGCTGGTACAAGCTCTGGCGCAGTATCCTCTACGGCTCCCTGGAGGACGAGTCCCCCTTCAAGACGGTGCTGCGCCTGGTCACCTATGAGGACTACGCCCTGCGCCTGCTCCAGGACATCGGGGCCCGCACGGCCAGGCCTTACGGCGTGGTCGAGATCACGCCCGAGCGTGAGTACATGCTCGTCACCGAGTTCTTCGCCGGCGCCGTCGAAATCGGCGAGGCCGACATCGACGACGACGTGATCGACCAGGGACTGCTGCTGATCCGCAAGCTGTGGGACGCGGGGATCGCCCACCGCGACATCAAACCGGGCAACCTCATGGTCCGGTCCAGGGAGCTGCTGCTGATCGACGTGGCCTTCGTCCAGGTGCGCCCGTCACCGTGGCGGCAGGCGGTCGACCTGGGCAACATGATGCTGGTGCTCGCGGTGCGTACCGATCCGGAGCGGGTCTACCGGCTGGCGCTGCGTTACTTCACCCCGGATGAGCTCGCCGAGGCGTTTGCCGCCACCCGGGGGGTGGCGAGCCCGACGCAGCTGCGCGCGTTCATGAAGCGGGACCCGCGTGACCTGCTGGGTGCGTTCCGCGCCCTCGCACCTCCCAGCAAGCCCATCGTGCTGCAGCGCTGGAGCATCCGCCGGGTGAGCCTGGCCTGCGCGATGCTCGTCGCCACTGTCATAGCCGTCGTCATCGTCGGCCAGGCCTTCCGCCCGGCGGGGAACATAGGGGCTTACGCTCCGCAGTGCGGCACCGGCCATTCGATGATCCTGGCCGCCCAGGCCGTCCCGTCAGCGGCGATGGTGCCCTGCGTGGCGTCGCTCCCGTCGGGCTGGCAGGTGGGAGGCGCCGATATCGGCAGCGGGCACGCCAGTTTCTGGCTGGACTCCGATCAGGCCGGGGTGCGGGCGGTGACCATCTCCCTGTCCGCGACCTGCGACGTTTCCGGCGCCCGGCAGATCCCGTCCGACCAGCCAGGAACGCGGCGCTTCGAGCGCCCGCTGAGCGTCAGTCCGCAGTTCGCGGACCTGCGCTTCTACACGTTCCCCGGCGGCTGCGCCACCTATCACTTCAAGTTCGCGCCCGGCACGTCCCCCCTGCTCGCGATACCCGTCGACGGCGCGGTGGCCTTTGTGCCGCGGCCCAGGCTCGTGGAATACGTAAGGAGCACAGAGGGCCTGGCCTTGTGCGGACGAGGTGCGGCATGTCCGGGGTGAGCCGGAAGGTGGCTGCGGCACGACAGGAGCACGCGCTTGTGGCGTCCCCGGGGCGGGACATCACTGTCACCGCCGTGGTGGTGGCGCTGACCGCGGTGGCCTTCGCCGCGGTCGCCGACAGCAGCGTGCTGGCCCACATCCAGCGCCTCGACGACTCGTGGCTCCGGCTCATGATCTCCAGCCGGTCAGCGCCGGTGACAGCGGTCGCCATGTTCCTCAACCTGCTCGGACTGGTCTACATCACGCTGCCGGTGCGGATCGCGCTGGCCGGGCTCCTCGCCCTGCGCCGGCGATGGTGGCATCTGGCCGCGTTCGTGGCGGCCGTGGCGACGTCGGAGATCCTGATCGGCACGCTGAAAGGCGTCTACGACCGGGCCAGGCCGCCCGGGTCCTTGGTGGCCACCAGCGGTGCGTCGTTCCCTTCCGGGCACTCCGTCGCCGCCTCGGTCACCGTGGTCGCCGCGGTTATCGCGCTGGTCCCCACCGGGCGGCAACGCGCGGCGTGGGGCGCGGCCGCCGTGGCTTTCTCGATCGTGATGGCGCTATCGCGTGCCTACCTTGGTGCCCACTGGCTGTCCGACGCCATCGCCGGGGTTCTCCTCGGGACATCGTGCGCGCTGCTGGCCGCGCTGGTGGTCGGCCTGCTTCAGCGCAGGTGGGTCAGGCGGCGGCCACCCGGGCCGGGCCGCGAGCCAGCCCCGGATGTGGCCCTGCCCGCGGACCAGCGATGACTGGGCATCCGGTGGCTGCCCGGATGGGCCAGCTCCTGCCGTCTTCTCGTTACCGCCACCCGGGAGATGTGATCCGCCTGATCTCGGGGGGCATTGTGCTCGGCGGTGCGCTCACGGCCTCGGTGGTGGCGTCCCGGTGGCTGCTTGGCCCGGCCGCGGACGTGGTGGGCGGCCTCGGATCCGGGACGGCGAGCCGGATCCTGACCGGCCTGGTGCAGGTGACGTGCGTGGCCGCGGCGGCTCTGGTGGTGGCCGTCACACTCCGCCACCGCCGGTTCCGGCTGCTGGGCGGGCTGGCCATCGGCATCGCTGCGGCTGCGGTGGCCGCGGCCGGCATCTTCTCGTGGATCGGCGGCCAGTATCCGGATGCCCTGGCGGCCAATCTGGCCCGTGATTCCTGGCTGACCAGCGCCGCGTTCCCTGGCCCCCCGCTGATCGCGGGTGCGGCAGCGGCGACTGTCGCCGCCTCGCCGTGGATGAGCCGGGCCTGGCGCCGGGCAGCATGGCTCACGCTGCTCGTGGTGGTCGTGGCCCGGGTCCTCACCGGCACGGTCCTGCCGATGGAACTGGTCCTCGCGCTGGCCACCGGGGTGACGGTGGGGGCGGCCGTCCTGGTGCTGTTCGGCGTCCCCGACCGGCGGATGGGATCAGGTGAGATCGCGGAGGCCCTTCGGGGCGCCGGAGTAGCGGTCGCCTCGGTCAGCCCGGCCGATGTCGAAACCAAGGGCTCGCGGCCGTTCGCGGCGGTCGCCGCGGACGGGCGGCGGCTGTTCATCAAGGCCCTGGGCTCCGACCAGCGCGACGCCGACCTGCTGTACCGGGCCTACCGGGCCGCGCGGCTGCGGAACGTTGGTGACGTGCGCCCCGCCGCCTCGCTGTTCCAGGCGGTTGAGCATCAGGCCCTGGTCGGTGTCATGGCGGAACGGGCCGGCGTCCACGTGCCAAGCGTCGACCGGGTGGTCAGGGCCGGCGACGATACCGCGCTGCTGGTCATGGAGTGGGCGGACGGCAGCTCACTGGAGCAGTTCCCCGCCGGACGGATCAGCGACGACCTGCTCGCGCAGTTGTGGGCTGAAGTGGACAAGCTGCACCGGGCCGGAATCGCCCATCGTTCCCTGCGGGCCGCGAATGTAATGATCAGCAGCGCGGGCCAGCCCCAGATTGTCGACTTCAGTTTCTCGGAGCTGGCCGCCACGCAGCGGCAGATGGACCTGGACCTGGCCGAACTGCTCGCATCGCTGGCCACCTTGGTCGGCGAGGACCGGGCCGTGTCCAGCGCCGCCGAGGTTCTCGGCCCCCAGGGAGTGGCGCCGTCCGTGCCGCTGCTGCAGCCGCTGGCCCTGTCCGCCGCCACGCGTCGGGCCATCGCGGGTCACGACGGCTTGCTGACGCGAACCCGCGCTGCGGCCGCCACCGCCAGCGGCCAGAAGACAGAAGAACTGGCCCGCCTGCGACGTGTGCGGCCCCGGACTCTGCTCGCCATCGCCGCGCTCACCGGCGCGTTCTACCTCGTACTTCCTCAGCTCGCGCAAGTCCAGAGCAGCTGGCACGCCATCCAGTCGGCCCACTGGGCGTGGCTGCCCGTGGTGATCGCCTTCTCCGCGCTGACCTACGTGGCCGGCGCCGTCTCCCTGCTCGGCAGCGTGACCATCCGGCTGCCGTTCTGGATCACGGTCCTGACTCAGGGCGCCTCGTCGTTCATCAACCGCGTCTCGCCTGCCAACGTGGGCGGCATGGCGCTGAACGTCCGGTACCTGCAGAAATCTGGCGTCGAGCCGTCAGCCGGTGTCGCCGCCGTCGGGGTCAACGCCCTGGCCGGAGTTGTGGTCCACGTGGTGCTCCTGGTGATCTTCTTCACCTGGGCGGGCCGCGGCTTGACGAAGGCGTTCAAGCTTCCGTCCAGCAGCAAGCTGCTGGTGATCCTGGCGGTGGTGGCCGCGGTGATCGGCATCATCATGGCCACCCGCCAAGGCCGCCGTTTCGCGGCGAGAAAGCTGCTGCCTGGAGTGCGGTCATCCCTGGCCAGCCTGGGGCGGGTGGCACGGAACCCGGTGAAGCTGGCCCTGCTGTTCGGTGGCTCCGCGCTCGTGACCCTGGCCTATGTCGCTGGCCTGGCCGCCGCGGTGGAGGCATTCGGGGCGGGAGCCGGTTTCGCGGAGCTGGGTGCGGTCTATCTGGGCGCCTCCATCATCGCCGCCGCTTCGCCCACCCCGGGCGGCCTGGGCGCCATCGAGGCTGCGCTGGTAGCAGGCCTGACCGGCATCGGCATCTCCCCAGGCGCGGCCGTGTCCGCGGTCCTCACCTACCGGCTGGCCACCTACTGGCTGCCGGTGGTGCCCGGCTGGCTGTCCTGGCGCGTGCTGCAGCGCCTGAACTATGTCTGACGCTGCCCTCCCGCAGAGGTCTGGCTCCCATGCGGCATGCTGGGGCTAGGTATCGAGGGGACGGGGGTCGTCATGAGCACTCAGGTCCGCGGGTTGCTGGCGAGCGGGTTCGGCCGGATGCGGCACGAGCCAACCGCCAAGCGCATCCGCGCCGAGCTGGGCGGCAGCACAGTCGTCGACAGCACCCGGGCCCTGCTGGTCTGGGAACCGCGCCGCATCGTGCCGTCCTACGCCGTGCCCGTGGACGACGTGCGCGGCGAGCTCGTGGATGCCGGCCCGGCGGCTCCCGCGCCGTCGGACGATGTGGGCAAGCCGCTGCCCGACGTGTCTGACCGCCCGGTGCTCGACCCGTCGATCCCGTTCACCATGCACTCCGCCCGCGGGCACGCGGTGGACCTGCGGGCGAACGGCGAGCACCGGCCCGGCGCTGGGTTCCGCCCGGACGACGCCGACCTCGCCGGGTACGTGATCCTCGATTTCACGGCGTTCGACCGCTGGTTTGAGGAGAACGAGCCGAACGTGGCCCACCCGCGTGACCCGTTCCACCGCGTCGACGTCCTGCCCAGCTCGCGCCAGGTCCGCCTCGAGCTTGACGGCCAGGTGCTCGCCGAGTCCTCCCGGCCCATGCTGCTGTTCGAGACCATGCTGCCGACCCGGTACTACCTGCCCCGCGAGGACGTCCGCGCCGACCTGACCCCCACCAGCACGCGGACCTTCTGCGCCTACAAGGGACAGGCGTCATACTGGTCGGCCGGGGCCGGCGACCGCCGCCTCACCGACATCGCCTGGACCTACACCGAGCCGCTGCACGACGCGGCCGAGGTCCGCGGGCTCATCGCGTTCTTCGACGAGCGGATCGACGTGATCCTGGACGGCCAGCGCCTGGACCGGCCCATCACTCCGTGGTCGTCCAGGGACTGACCCAGTCCCGGTCGAGCAGGTCGGGCCGCTCCAGGTACTTGATCATGATCTGGACCGTGTCCCTGGCGTCCTGGGTCAGCTGGTAGCACTGCTCAGCCGAGCGGCACAATTCGGGCGCGAACCCGCGCGCGGCCGCCACCACCTGGTCTGCGTAACGGCACAGGTCGGCAGCGTCGGCCGGATGGAGCGGCCACGGCTCGTTACCGGCCGCGGCGCCGAGGCTGGCCAGCTGCTCGCCGAGCCAGGACCAGGGATCGGCGGTCAGGGCCTGGTCCCAGTTCCGGCTGAACGGCTCGTCGCCGGCGAAGTGCGGGTGATAGTGCGCGGCCGAGTAGTTCCCCGGCGGGCCGGCCAGCTTGTCGAACAGGTCAGCGCGCCACAGCGGCCGGTCGACAGTGATCAGCTGAGCGGCCGACTCGCTGCCGCGGTGCGGGTGGCGCGGCCGGTCCCGCACCTCGATCCGGGCCCCGTGCTCCATCGACGCATCGCTGAGGGTGATCTCGAACCAGTGCCGGACGATGACGGCGCAGTTCGAGAACGCGAACATCTGCAGCACAGAGTCCTCCACGACGTGCGGTGCCGGTTCATGGCCGGGGCGGCCCGCCGCCGCGAGGCGCACCCCAGCGTCAGCCTAAGACCGGCGCCGATGGTGCGGCACGTCGGCGTTGTGTCGCTGACGTGCGGTCCCGGTACGATCGACGCGCCTTGGCGCGCGGGCTTGGCTGGTGCCCCGGCCAGGGCCCGATCGCGCTGACCAACACCTGGTCGGTGGGCACCGTCAGGGACGCCCTGGTGGGAGCGGCGATAGCGGAGCGCGCGGGCGCCTCGCCGCTGTGGGCCATGCCCGTGGTCGGCGAGACCTGGGACGGGCTGCTCAGCGATGTGGAAGGGCAGCACGTCCGCGCCGAGCATGTCGTGGCCGCCCTGGGCCGCGCCGCTGACGGGCCGGTCGCCGAGGGGAACGTCGGGGGCGGGACCGGGATGGTCTGCCACGGGTTCAAGGGCGGCATCGGCACGTCGTCGCGGCAGGTCGCGTTCGGCGCCACGCGGTATACCGTGGGCGTCCTGATCCAGGCCAACCACGGGAACCGGGAGCGGCTGCGCATCAACGGCCGCGCCATCGGCCCGCTGTTCAGCGTCGCCGATGTGCCCATCCCCGACGACGCCGGGCACATGTACGGGCGCACGGCGCTCGAGCCGCCGGCCGGCCGCGGCGGATCCGTGATCGTCATCGTGGCCACCGACGCCCCGCTGCTGCCCCAGCAGTGCAGCAGGCTGGCGCAGCGCGCGTCCTTCGGCATCGCCAGGACCGGCGGAGCGGGCGAGAACTGGAGCGGGGACATGCTGCTCGCGTTCTCCACCGCCAATACGCAGATCGCCGATGCGCACGGCGACGCACCGCCGCTCACCGTGCAGGTCGACCAGCTTTCCGACGTCTACATCGACGAACTGTTCTACGCGGTCATCGACGCGACCGAGGAAGCGATCGTCAACGCGCTGTTCGCCGCGGAGACCATGACCGGGCGGGACGGCAACACCGTGCATGCGCTCCCGCGCCAGCCGGCTATCGAGGCACTGTCCGGCGGCGCCCCATGATGGTCAGTCCTGCCCCTGGGCGGGATGGGATCCAGCGAGATAGACGACCCGGCGGGCGATGTTGACGGCGTGGTCGCCCAGGCGCTCGTAGAACCGCCCCACCAGCGTCATCTCCATCGTCACCGGCAGTGACATCCCCCCCGACGCAAGTTCGGCGGTCAGGCTGGACTGAAGCTCGTCCAGTTCGTCATCGTGTTCGCTCAGCACCGCCGCGGCGGAACTGTCGCGCTGGTACCACGAGTCCGCCGCCTGGCGCCACATGTCGGATACGAGGTTTCCCATGCTCTCGATGAGCCCTCGGCAACGCGGCGAGAGGTCCTTGCTGAGATAGTGGTCGGCCCGCAAGGCGATCTGGACGACGAGGTTGTGGGACAGCTCGATCTCGGGCACGATCCGCGACACGGAGAGCAGGAAGCGCAGGTCCGAAGCGACGGGCGCCTGCAGCAGGATCTCCTTGTCGACCAGTTCCTCGATCTCCGGGTAGAGGGCGCTGATGACCTTCTCGCGTTCGGCCAGCACCCCGGCCATCTCGTTGCTGCCAGTCAGGAGGGCATTGGTCGCCCCCGGCAGGTCCTCTCCGACCATGGCGAACAGTTCGATGACCCTGGCTTCAATAGCCTCCAGCTGACGCTGAAATTCCTGCCGGTGCTCAGGCATGATCAGCCCATCCGGCCCGTCACGTAGGCCTTGGTGCGATCGTCGTGCGGATCGTTGAAGATCTGCTCGGTCAGGCCGTACTCGACCAGCACGCCGGTGCGGGTATCGCTCTTTTCGTCGCGGAGCACTGAATAGAAGGCCGTGCGGTCGCTGACCCGCGTGGCCTGCTGCATGTTGTGCGTGACGATGACGATGGTGTACCGCGACTTGATCTCGTGCATCAGGTCCTCGATGGCGGCCGTCGCGATCGGGTCAAGCGCCGAGCAGGGCTCGTCCATGAGGACGACGTCGGGCTCGACGGCGATCGTGCGGGCGATGCACAGCCGCTGCGCCTGCCCGCCGGACAGGCCCAGGCCCGAGGCGTTCAGGCGGTCCTTGACCTCGTCCCACAGCGCGGCCCGGCGCAGCGAGCGCTCGACGATCTCGTTCAGCTTGCTCTTGTTGCGCTTGCCGTTGATGCGCGGCCCGTAGGCGACGTTGTCGTAGATCGACTTCGGGAACGGGTTCGGCTTCTGGAAGACCATGCCGATGCGCCGGCGCACGGCCATCGGCGGACACATTCTTGGCGTACAGCGACTCGCCGCGGTAGTGCACCTCGCCCTCGACGCGGGCCCCCACCACCAGGTCGTTCATGCGGTTCAGGGTCCGCAGCACCGTCGTCTTGCCGCATCCGGACGGGCCGATGAACGCCGTGATCTCTTTCTCGTGAATGGTCAGCGAGACGTTCGTGACGGCTCTGAAGGCGCTGTACCAGATCGAGACGCTCTGCGCATCGAAGACAGTCGCGCCCGGCGGTGACTCCACCTTCTCGGCGTCCACGTGGACCGCCGGCTGCAGCCGCGGAAGGTTGGTGACGAGGTTCGGCTCAGGCGTTTCCATGACGTTCCTAGCGAGCGTAGCGGGCGAATCGTGCGGTGACGACGCGGGCGATAACCATGAGGATGAAGGCGATGGCGATGAGCGTCAACGCCGCGCCCCAGCCGCGAGCCTGGGCGCCGACATACGGCGATGACGCGTTCGAGAAGATCTGCGAGGGCAGCGAGGTGTTGGTGCCGCTGAACACGTTGCGGTTCACCGTGGTCACCGTGAGGATGGTGAACAGCAGCGGCGCCGTCTCACCCGCGGCCCGGGCGACGGCGAGCAGAGCGCCGCTGACGATGCCGCCGATCGCCGCCGGCAGCACCACGGTCATCGTCACGCGGGCCTTGGTGGCCCCGAGGGCGTAGCTTCCTTCCCGCAGCGTGTCCGGCACCAGTCTCAGCATCTCGTAGGTGGAACGGATCACGATCGGCAGCATCAGGCAGCCGAGGGCGAGGGCGCCGGCCAGGCCTGAGTAGCCGAAGTGCAGCACCCAGATCGAGAAGATGAAGAGTCCCATGATGATCGAGGGCACGCCCGTCATGACGTCGGCCATGAACCCGATGAACCGGGCCAGCGGTCTGTTGCCGCCGTACTCGTTGAGATAGACCGCGCCCAGTATGCCGAGCGGCACCGCCAGGACCGTGGCGAGGGCCGTGATCTCGATGGTGCCGACGATCGCCGGCCCGATTCCGCCCACGTCCGCGGGCGCCACATTCACCGGGATCGAGCTGGTCAGGAACGACCAGCTGATGACCGAGGCGCCCTTGGCGACGACCGTGAACAGGACGAACCCCAGCGGGATGATCACCAGCACGAACGCGATCACCATCAGCACGGTCGCGATGCGATTCTTGGCCCGCCGCCAGCCCTTCGGCTCCCGCAGGTCGACCTGGCCTGGCTCGGCGGTGACAGCCATCAGGTACCCCTCTGTCGCCGGGCGGAACGCTCCACGATGCCGCGGGCGATGACGTTAATGATGATCGTGAAGGCGAACAGGAGCACGCCGAGCCCCATCAGCGCGGACCGGAACACGCCGGTGGCCTCGCCGAACTCGTTCGCGATGACCGACGGCATGTTGTAGCCGGGGGCGAACAGGTGCGACGTGATCGTGGCCGACGAGCCGATCACGAGCGCGGCCGCGATCGTCTCGCCCATCGCCCGCCCCAGCCCGAGCAGCACCGCGCCGACCACGCCGCCCTTACTGTGCGGCCAGACGGCACCGCGGATCATCTCCAGGCGGGTGGCGCCCAGGGCGTACGCGCCCTCCTTGTCGATCGTCGGCGCCGTGGCGATGACCTCGCGTGACAGCGAGGTCACGATCGGCGTGATCATGAAGGCCAGGATGATGCCGGCGGTGAAGAAGGAGGCCCCGCTGACCGGCGGCCCGAACAGGGAATCCAGAACGGGGATGCCGGTGACGCCCGAGCCGATCGAGCGTGTAGATGTGCTGGAGCCACGGGGCGAACACCAGGATCCCCCACAGTCCCCAGACCACGGAGGGGACCACCGCCAGCAGGTCGATCACGTAAACGATGGGGCGCGCCCACCGGTGCGGCACGACCTCGGTCAGGAGCAGGGCGACGCCCACGCTGACCGGCACGGCCATCACGAGCGCGATCACCGCCGTGACGGCCGTGCCGTAAATGAAGGCCAGCGCCCCGAACTGGTTGTCCGTGGGATTCCAGGTGGTCGAGAAGATCTTTATGCCCTCGGCGGAGAACCACGACGAGGCCTGCTGGCTGGTCGTGACGGCGATGAGGACGAGGATCACGAGCACCAGGAGGCCGGCCGCCAGCGCGATGACCTGGAAGCTACGGTCGCCAAGCGGCCGCTTCTCGGTCAGCCCGCGGGCGGGCACGGCCGGATGCTCCTGGGTGACAGTGCTCACGGAGGCGAGCCCATCTGGTTCTGGTGGTTCACGTCGTTCACGAGCCAATCTTGCTGAGCTGCGCCTTGGCCTGCTGGTCGATGTTGGCGGGCAGCGGCGCGTAACTCAGGCTGGGGAGCAGCTTCTGGCCGTCTCCGAGCAGGTAGCCGATGTACGCCTTGAGCAGCTTCGCCGTGCTCGCACTGGACTGCTTCTGGTAGACCAGGACCCAGGACTGGTAGGTGATCGGGTAGGAGGTGGCGCCCGGCTGCCAGACCGCGGCGAAGGTCAGGTTGGACGCGACCTGGGCCTGGCTCGCGGCCGCGGAGGCCGCCGCCGTCGCCGGAGCGACGTACTGGCCTTCCTTGTTCTGGACCGAAGCGAACGACAGCCCGGACGCCTTGGCGTCGGCGTAGTCCACGTACCCAATGGCCCCCGGGGTGGACTTGACGATCTGCGCCACCCCGCCGTTGCCGTCGCCGCCCCGGCTGTTGGCGGGCCAGTTGATGGTCGAGCTGGTGCCGAGCTTCCACACGGTCGGCACCGCGTCCTGGAGGAACAGGGAGAAGTTCGCGGTGGTGCCCGAGGAGTCGGAGCGGCGGGCGATCGTGATCGCGGTGCTGGGCAGGCTGACCCCGGGGTTGACCTTCGCGATCGCCGGGTCGTTCCACTTCGTGATCTTCGCCTGGAAGATGTCTGCGATGAGCGTCGGCGTGAGCTTCAGGCTCTTCACACCGGACAGGTTGTACGACACCGTGATCGGGCCGATGATCACCGGGAAATAGAGCACGGTCTTGCCCTTGAAGCTCGCCGTCTCGTCGGACGGGATAGGCGAGTCGGAGCCCGCGAACTGGACGGTCCCCGAGGCCAGGTCCGTGCGCCCCTTGCCGGAGCCGCCGCCGCCGTAGTTGACGGTTACGTTGGGCTGGGTCGACTTGAAGCCCTGGATGGCCGCCTGCTGGAAGGTGAGCTGGAACGTCGACCCGCTCCCGTTGAGCGTCCCCGAGAGCGAAGAACTGCCACCGCCACCGCTGCTACTGCTGCTGCTCGACCCTGAGCTGCAGGCCGCGGAGAACAAAGCCATCCCGATGACGGCCAGTCCCGCCGTCGTAACCCGCTGCATACGCAGACGTTGCATATCAGGTACTCCCATTCCTCGGCGCTATAAGTGTCAGACCCCGGGCGCCAGGCAACAGCCAGCGCGCATCCGTGCTATCGAGGTTGAGTCTGGCGTGCCGCCCGTACCGGCACGTTAAGGAGCGGGAGCTAAGCGGTGAAAACTAGATAGACAGAAGGTTAAGGAAAGGACGCGTTCCCATCACGGCCGGCAGCTCGGTGTGCTCTCCGGACGAGGACTCGTCGCTATGTGAGACATGAGCGGGGGGGTCCGCATGCCAGGATTAAGGCACAAGTCATGGAGCCGGACAAGGAGCCGTGGTCGGGACGGACACCACATCGCCAGACGACCAGATGCTGACGGTCGTGCTTGAGACGCCGTCGGCCCAGGTTCTGGCCGACCAGGCCGCCACCATCCAGGATCTCCAGTTCGTCATGGACTGCTGCAAGCGTCTGCTCACCGAGCTGACCACGGCCGAGGAGGACCGGGATCCGGTGCTGCCGCAGGCGCTGTGGTCATCCGCGCTGGTGGCGTACGCCCGCTGCTTCGGCAAGGGCAAGCGGCTCGGGCTGACCACCGACGACGTGCGCGACCTGCCGCTGCACGGGGCGGTCATGAAGTTTCACAAATGGGTGCTCGACGAGCGCACCAGGCTGACCGTGCATCCCGCGAACCCGTTCGAGACGGCCAGGGTCGGGGCCGCGCTGTCCCCGCCGGAGCGCGGCGAGCGGCGGGTGGAAGGCATCGCGATCTTCGCCACGAGCCACGTGCTCATCGACGACGTCGGCGTGCGGCAGCTCGGCGGCCTGGCGTCCGAGCTGGCCAAGCAGACCGCCGGGAAGGCGCAGGAGCAGCAGGATGCGGTGCTGGCCGACGCGCAGCAGATGAACATCGACAGCCTGTACCAGCTGCCGCCGCTGCGCCGGCGAACGTCCGACGACGACGGAGATGCGCCGCCGCCGGATCCTGGTTCCTGACGGCTGGCCGCGTGGCGCGCGGCCGATGTTTCGTGCTGATGTGTATCTCGATGCCGCGGCGCGCCTCTTTGTTGGTGACCGAGCAGTAGTGGGCTGGCGCGCGGGATCATTCAGCTCCGGCCACGGGGGTGCGTGCGCCGCGACAAAGGGGGTTCAGAAATGGCAGATCAACTCTGGCAGTTCCAGGCGTTTCCCGCGCCCAACGGGGAGGCGGCCGCGGTCAGCTTCCTGAATGAGCCGCTCCGGCAGGGGCGCGGCGAGGCGAGCGCGACGTTCCGCAACGACGGGACCGCGGGGCTGCTGTGGCTGGAGCCGGGCAGCCTGGGCGAGAGCACCGCGCAGACCTGGCAGTTCCGGGAGTTCCCTGCGCCCAACGGGGAGCAGGCCCTGGTCAGCTTCCTGAACGAGCCGCTCAGGCAGGGGGCCGGCCGGCGAGGCCACCGCGAACTTCCGCAACGACGGGACCGCGGGGCTGCTGTGGCTGGAGCCGGGCAGCCTGGGCGAGGGCACCGCGCAGACCTGGCAGGTCCGCGAGTTCCCGGCCCCGAACGGGGAGCAGGCCGCGGTCGACTTCCTGAACGAGCCGCTGCGGCAGGGTCCCGGCGAGGCCAGCGTGACCCCGCGCGGCAACGGCACCGCGGGGCTGCTGTGGCTGGAGCCGGGCAGCCTCGGTGAGAGCACCAGGCAGACCTGGCAGTTCAAGGACTTCCCCGGGCCGAACGGCGCGCCGGAGGCCCTCTCGTTCCTGAACGCGACCCCGCGGCAGGCGGCCGGAGAGGCCACCGGGTTCGTCCGCAACGACGGTTCCGCCGCGATCTTCTACCTGGAGCCTGGGTCCGGCTGATCCCGCGACCGGCGTGAGGCCGGGCTGCCCGGGACGTCAGCGCGGCAGCCCGACCTCGGCCCAGGCCGTGTCCCGCTGCGTGCGTTAGGGAGCGGCCGCTAACAAACGAGGGCGGTCCGCTGCGTCCGCGAGGCGCCATGCATCGCGTCTTCACGTTGCCTCCACACGGTCTCCACCCTTCGCAGTTCGCATGTCATCGGATAGGGGGCGCCGATGACCATGCTGGCCGGAGCTGCTGCGGAAAACCAAGGACCGTCATCGGCTGTCCAGCTGGCCCGGCAGATCGCGCTGGGTGTCCTCCTGCTCGTGCCGGTGGCTGGCCTGGCCCTGCTGCTCTCCGCGCCCGAGCTGGACGTCATGTACCACCACGATCCGATGCACTTCTGGATCGTGCTGCTGGCCGCGCTGCTCAACGTCGGTCTGGGCCTGCTCACCAGCGAGATCGCGCGCAGGCAGAGCGACGCCCGGCTGTTCCTGGTGTCGATGGCCCTGCTGACCGGCGCCGCCTTCCTCGGGCTGCACGCGCTGGCCACGCCGGGCATCCTGCTCCCGGGGTCGAACAAGGGATTCGTGGTGGCGAATCCGGTGGGCCTCCTGCTCGCCTCCGGGTTCGCGGCCGCGTCCGCGCTCGACCTCGGCGCCTGGGCGCCGGGCCCGCGGTCGCAGACCTGGATCAAGGTCGGGCTGGGGGTGGTCGTGGCCGCGTGGGCCGTGATCTCCCTCGCCGGCCTGCCGCCGCTGGGCAAGTCGGTCCCGTCGCAGCAACTGCCCGAGGGTTTGCAGCTGCTCGGGATCCCCGCGCTCGCCCTGTACGGGTTCGCCGCCGTCAGGTACGGGTGGCTGTACCGGCAGAAGCGGCGCACGCTGCTGCTCGCGGTGGCCGTGGCGTACGTGCTGCTGGCCGAGGCGATGATCGCGGTGGTCTTCTCCGACACCTGGCACGCCGCGTGGTGGGAGTGGCACGTGCTGATGGTCACCGCGTTCGCCACGATCGCGCTCGCGGCGCGGAACGAGTACCGGCACGCGCGCTCCCTGCCCGGTGCCTTCGGCGGCCTCTACCTCGATAGCACGCTGGTCCGGATCGACCGCCGCCGCGCGGACGCCCTGGCCGCGCTGGTCGCCGCGCTGCGGGCGCAGCAGCCATTGACGCCGATCCTCGACCGGCTCCGGCGGGAGTGGGCCACGACCGAGGAGGTGGCGCTGCTCGAGCGGGCGGCTCAGCAGCTGTATCGCACCGACGAGCTGTTCCGCCCGTACATCTCCCCCCAGCTGGCCGAGGGGCTCGAGGAGCGACCGGAGCTGGCCAGCCTGGGCGGCGAAGAACGCCAGGTGAGTGTGCTGTTCGCCGACCTCTCGGGCTTCACCGCCTACTCCGAAATGCACCGGGCCGACGAGGTGATCACGATGCTGAACACCTACTGGGGTGCCACGGTCCCGATCGTGGCCGAACGGGAAGGCGGGGTGATCGAGCGGTTCGCCGGCGACGCCATCATGGTCGTGTTCAACGCGGTAGACGATCAGCCCGACCACCCGCTGCGCGCGGCCCGGGCCGCGCTCGGGCTGCGCGACGAGGTCATGCAGGTGGCGCAGGACCAGCCCGGCTGGCCCCGGTTCCGCATCGGGGTCAACACCGGCCCGGCCGTGGTCGGGCACGTCGGCGCGGCCCGCATGCGCAGCTTCACCGCCATCGGGGACACGACCAACCTCAGCGCCCGGCTGCAGGCCCAGGCCCGGCCCGGGCACATCGTGATCAGCCGGCCGACGTGGGAGGGGATCGGCGACCGCGCCCAGGTGCGGCCGCTCGGCCGGCTCGAGCTGAAAGGCAAGCACCGACCCAGTCGAAGCGTTCGAGCTCGTGTCACTATCGGCAGTATGAGCAACGTCGCATTCCTCGGGCTCGGCCGCATGGGAGCGCCGATGGCCGGGCGGGTCCTCGACGCGGGCTATGACCTGACCGTGTGGAACCGAACGCCCGGCCGGGCCCAGCCGCTGCTGGCGGCCGGGGCGAAGGCGGCGACCACCCCGGCCGAGGCCGCCGCCGGAGCCGGCATCGTGCTGACCATGCTGGCCACGCCCCGGGCCGTGGAAGAGGTGATCTTCGGTCCGGACGGTGCCGCCGAGGGCATCAAGCCCGGGGCCTGCCTGGTCGAGATGTCCACCATCGGCCCGCAGGCGGTGCTGGCCCTGCGGGAGCGGCTGCCGGCCGAGGTGAGCCTGGTCGATGCCCCGGTCATGGGCAGCGTGGGCCCGGCGGCGAGCGGGAAGCTGACCGTGCTGGCCGGGGGCGACATCGGCCCGGTCGCCGACCTCCTGAACGTGTTCGGCACGGTGGTCCGCTGCGGTGCCCTGAGCACCGGGGCGGCCCGCAAGATCGTCCTGATCACCGCCTCCCTGGCCGGGGTCACGCTGCTGGGCGAGGTGCTCGCGCTGGCGGACCGGATGGGCGTGCCCGGCGAGGAGGTCATCGAGAGCCTGGCCACCGGCGCGCTGGCCGGCGCGGTCCGCCGCTACCGCAGCGGCGCCGACAGCGACTTCGCCATCGCGCTCGCGGCCAAGGATCTCGGGCTCGCCACCGACGTGGCCGGTCTCCCGCAGATCTCCGCGGCCCGGGACTGGCTGCGGGCGGCGGCGGCCGGCGGTGCCGCCGACGAGGAGTTCCGGCACGTGGTCGATCACATCCGTGCGCGGCCGTAGCCGGGTCACGAACCGCTATAACTCGAAGGGTGACTGCTCTTCCTACGCTCGCGGTGGTCAGCGGCCCGCTGGGGGCGGGCAAGACCACGCTGGCCCACCGGCTGGCCCAGGCGGTGGGATGCCCGGCGATCTGCCGGGACGAGATCAAGGAAGGTATGGTGCAGGCCAGCCCCGGTTTCGTGGCCGCACCGGGCGACGAGCTGACCAGGCGGACCCTGCCCGTCTTCTTCGACGTGCTGGAACTGCTGCTGCGGGCCGGCGTGACCACGGTGGCCGAGGCGGCGTTCCAGGACCACGTGTGGCGGCCCCGGCTGGAACCGCTGCGCGGCCTGGCCCGGATCCGCATCGTGCACTGCGTGGTGGACGCGGACACCGCATTCCAGCGCAGCCTGGGCCGCAGCCGGCAGAACCCGCTCCGGGCGGCGCACGCGGACCCCGGGCCTGACGACGCGGCGGAGCGGGCCCTGGCCCACGAACGGTTCCAGCGGGTCGCGCTGAACGTCCCGTCGCTCGAGGTCGACACCACCGACGGTTACCGGCCCGGGCTCGGGGAAATCGCGGGCTTCGTCACCGGCCGACCCCGGTGCTAAAGTGCTGGCCGTACCGCACCGGCAGCGGGCCTTGTCATCTCGAGTTCTCTGGCTCAACCGAGGAGGCCTGCCGATGCCGTCCATTGAGGTGCGTCCCTTCCGCCGCCACGACCGGGACCAGCTGACCGATCTGGTGAACACGCACGCCGCAGCCGTCGTGCCCGGCATGGGCGTGTCGGTCAGCGCGGTGCTCAGCAACCTGGAGCGCCAGCCCGGCGAGGCCATCGTCGACCCGTGGGTGAGCGAGCGGCTGACCCTGGTCGCCGAGCAGCGCGACCGCGTGGCCGCCGCGGCCCACCTGCTCCGGTACGGCACGGATGAGCGCGTCGGCCCTGGCTACCGCGGTGCCGGCGAGATCCACTGGCTGCTGTTCTGGCCCGAAGCCCCGGCCGGGAACCCGTGCTGGACGGACGCGACCGAGGCGGCGGAGAAGCTGATCGCCGCGTGCATCCGCCAGCTCGAGGACTGGGGGGTCACCAGCCAGTCGGCCGAGGGCGAGTTGCCCGCACCCGGCGTGTACGGCGTGCCCGAGCAGTGGCCGCATATCCGCGCCCTGTACCAGCGGGCCGGGTTCTCGCACACCGGGCACACCGAGGTGGTCTACCTGGCCCTGGTCGAGGACCTGCCCCGCCCGGCCGGCCCGCCCCTCGCCGGGCTGTCCGTCCGGCGGTCGGTGGGCATGAACGGCACCCGCCTGTCGGCCGTCCTGGACGAGGAGGTCATCGGCTTCATCGAGGTCGAGATCTTCGAGGAGGGCGAACGCCTGTCCCGGCACGGCGGGTGGGCCGATGTCGGCAACCTCTGCGTCACCGAGCAGCATCGCCGCCGCGGGGTCGCGACGTGGCTGCTCGGCCAGGCGGCCGAGTGGCTGCGGCTGGCCGAGGTCAGCCGGCTCCTCGACTACGTGTGGCTGGAGGGCCAGGATCCCGCCGGCCAGGACTACGCCGGCTCCCGGGCGTTCCTCGCCGCCGCGCCGTTCACCGAGCTGACCAGGACCCAGCGGGGCTGGACCAGGGATGCCCGCCCGGCGGCCGGCTAGCGGACCTCACGGCGCCGGGTCGCGGCGTCCCGGCTGTCGAGCCAGAGGCTCCAGGGCTCGATCGAGCCGATCCTGAGCAGCCCCGTCTCCGCCCACGGGTCCTGGGCCATCCGGGTCTCGATCTCGCCGGGATCGGCTGCCTCGACCACGTGCAGCGTCCGCTCGCCGTCGCCGAGCGGGCCGCCGAGGATGATGAACCCGTCGTCGACCAGCCCGTCCATGAATGCCGCGTGCTGAGCCCAGGCCGCCTGCTGGCGGATCGGGCGCGACGTGTCCCAGCCCGGGCCGTGCACCAGCATCAGCGCGAAGTTGGCCATGGCCGGAGCCTACGGGCCGCCACCGACATCCGGCCCGGGCCGTGCCCGGGCCCCGCGCTGCCACCCGCCAGGCCCAGGCCAGAAGCTACTCAGCCGCCATCAGAAAAGACGATGCCCGTGCCGTCCCTTTTCATGAAATGCACTTCGTGACGCCGAGTGTTTCAGCGCGAGAGCCTTGACCCGCCGAAGACGCTGGTGAAGAGTGAAGCGCACGGGCCCACGCTGACTCAGCAATGGGCAATTTGGCTGACAATCTTCTGCTATTGCCGGGGTCGGGGGACATTCGGGTGAAGGCCAAGCCTATTTTGGTGACCGTCGTGACGATTCTGCTCGGGCTCGGGCTCGGAGCCGCGGTCATCGCCGGCATCTGGCGCCCGGGCGGGACTGGCGCCAGCTCCCGGCCTGCGGTCGGCGCCGGGCGTGCGGCCGGGACCAGCGCCGGGTCCGAGCCCCGGGCCGGAACGACCGGTCACGCCAGGTCCGTTGCCGCAGGCAGCGGCGTCTGCGAGCAGCTCGTGCCGGCGGCCTACGGGCCCACGGTCTGGCCGGGATCCGAGGCGAGTTCGCCGGTGCCGGCCAACATCATCGCCAACTGGGGCCAGGGCTATGGCGGCGCAGGCGGCGGGCCCGGGCTGGCCAGGAGCGCGGCCAGGCTGGCCACAGTCCGGCAGGCCCTGGCGCAGGGCATCGACGTGCTTGGCTATGTCTGGACCGACTATGCCAACAATGCCGCGGGTCATCCCGCCGCGCCCGGGATGACGCCCGCTCCGCTCTCCGCGGCGGAGAACGAGGCCATGGAATGGTATAGGTGGTACGGAGTAAAAGGCATATTCTTTGATGGCGCAACGACCGGCGCCGAAAATAGCCAGCTCGGCTATTATCAGCGCCTGTACAACTATGTCCACGCGCACATTCCCGGCGCCCAGGTATGGATCAATCCGGGCTGGTACCCGGCCTCGTCCTACATGTCGGCGGCCGACGTCGTCACGGACTTCGAGAGCAGCTACGGCACGCTCACCGCGAATCCGCCGCCGGCCTGGGTGCATCGCTACCCGGCCCGCCGGTTCGCCAACGTGCTGCACCTGCCCGCCAGCCAGGCGTCGAGCCTGAGCGCGGCCCTGGCCCTGGCCCAGGCGGACAACGCCGGGCATGTCTATGTTGCCGACCAGCACAACTACTCGGCGCTGCCCGGCTACTGGAGCGCAGAGAACGCCGAGGCCACCGCGACCTGCGGCCGGGCCGAGCATAGCGACGGCAGGGCCTGGAACGGGCGGCGCTCGGCTAGAGGCGCAGCGTCCTGGGCAGCCCGAACAGCGGGAACAGGCTGTTGTCGCCGAACCGGGTGACGGCGGAGATCTGGCCACCCTCGAGCGTGAGCACGATCAGCCCGTTGGCGTGCGCGATCGGCGCCTGCGGGTCGCCCAGGTAGTAGCCGAACGCGGGCTGGTAGTTCGCGCGCGTCGGGACCAGGCGGATCGGCCGGGTGCCCCACCAGGCGCGGTCGGTGAAGAACTCGGCGATCGCCGCGCGGCCCTGGTACTCGAGCGGCTCGGGCGGCATGGTCAGCCAGGCGTCGTCGGTCAGCAGCGCGACGACCCGGTCGATGTCGGCGCTCTCGAACGCGTCCACGAACCGCCCCACGAGCTCGCGCTCGCGCGCCGAGCGGGGCAGCGGCGCATGCTCGGCGTCGCGGCCGGGCAGGCGGGCATCGAGCGTGGCCCGGGCCCGCTGCAGGGCGCTGTTGACCGACGTCTCGCTGCTGTCGAGCATGTCGGCCACCTCGGCCGCACGGAAGCCCATCACGTCCCGCAGCAACAGCGCGGCGCGCTGGCGCGGCGGCAGCTGCTGCAGCCCGGCCACGAACGCCAGGGCCAGCGACTCCCTGGTCTCGTAGCGCGCCTCCGGCCCCGGGGCGGTGTCCGGCAGGTCCTCGAGCAGGTCGTCGGGGCAGGGCTCGAACCAGACCGGCTCGATCCGGCGGGTGGGCTCGGACGGCTCGAAACCGTGCCCGGCCGTGGGCTGCGGCCGCGGGCGGCGCCCGGTGTCACGCAGCGCGTTCAGGCACCGGTTGGTGGCGATGCGGTACAGCCAGGCACGCAACGAGGACCGCTCCTCGAACCGGTCAAGCCCGCGCCAGGCGGCCAGCAGGGTCTCCTGGAGCATGTCCTCGGCATCCTGCACCGAGCCCAGAATCCGGTAGCAGTGCAGCTGCAGCTCGCGCCGGTAGGGGTCGGTGAGCTCGCGGAACGCCTCCCCGTCGCCCGCCTGGGCGCGCTCCAGCGTCGTCGGTGTCACCACGGCATCCTCGCATCGCTCCTTCTTCCCGGACGGTCGGGACCACCCGCACATACAGACACTGCCCGCAGCGGAAAGTCATCGGTCAGTTCCCGGGAATCGCGGTGTCTCAACAGACAAGCCGCAAAATCCTGAAGCCAGAGTCCGTGTTCTATCCGAGTTGAGAGAGGTCAAGCTATGCGACGTCTGATCATCCGCTACAAGGTCAAGCCCGACCGGGTCGGCGAGAACGAGAAGCTGGTCCGGGCCGTCTACGACGAGCTGCACCAGGCCCGTCCCGCTGGGTTCAGGTACGCGACGTTCCGGCTGGACGACGGGCAGACGTTCGTGCACATCGCCTCCCACGAGACCGACGACGGGAGCAACCCGCTGTCGGGCATCGCCGCGTTCGGCCGGTTCTCTGACGACATCGCCGGCCGCTGCGAGGAACCCCCGCAGGTCACGGAGATGCACGAGATCGGTTCGTACCGCCTGTTCGGGGGCGAATCCGGAGCCTCGTAGGCTTCGGGCTATGACGACGCTGGTCGCGGAGCTCGGCGACATCCAAGAACGGCTGGACGCGCTGGCCCGCCAGCACCGGGTACCGGGAGCGGTGCTGGCGGTCAGCACCGGCGAGGAGGCGCTCGAGTTCGCGACCGGCGTGATCAACGCCAGCACCGGCGTCGAGACCACCACCGGCACGGTGTTCCAGATCGGGTCGAACACCAAGCTGCTCACCACCACCCTGGTCATGCAGCTGGCCGACGCCGGCGAGGTCGAGCTCGACGCGCCCGTGCAGCGGTACCTGCCGGCCTTCGAGCTGGCCGAGCCGGGCGCCGGGGAGATCACGATCCGGCACCTGCTGACCCACACCAGCGGCATCCAGGGTGATCACTTCGCCGATTACGGCCGCGGCGACGACGCGGTCGAGCGCTACGTCGGCTCGCTGAAGGAGATCGGCCTGATCCACCGGCCGGGGCAAATGTGGTCGTACTGCAACTCCGGGTTCGTGCTGGCCGGTCACGTGGTGGAGCAGGTGACCGGCCAGCCGTATCACCAGCTCCTGGCCGAGCGCATCTGCGCGCCGCTCGGCCTGTGGCACACGACCGTGCTGGCCGAGGAGATGCTGGCGGGCCGCTGCGCGGTCGGGCACGTCGCCGGCCCGGACGGGACGCCGCAGGTGCCGCCGGTGGTCATCATGGCCATGGCCCAGAGCCCCGCGGGCAGCCGGACGGTGGCCACCGCCGCGGAGCTGGCCACGTTCGCGCGCATGCACCTGGCCGGGGGCACGGCCCGCGACGGCACGCGGCTGCTGTCCGAGGCGGGCGTGCGGGCCATGCAAGAGACCCAGGGCTCTCGGCCGCGGGCCTCGGACGCGGCGCTGACGCAGGGCCTGGGCTGGCTGCTGTCCGACTGGAGCGGGGTGCGGGTCATCGGCCACGGCGGCGGGACGATCGGGCAGCTGTCGTTCCTTGAGGCCGTGCCCGAGCACGACCTCGTGGTGGTGCTGCTCACCAACTCAGACACCGGCGGGAGCCTGTGGCGGGACCTGAGCCGCTGGCTGTTCCAGGTCCTGGCCGGCGTGCGCACGCCCCGGGTGCCGCGGCCCGCGGAGCCGCCGCCCGGCCTGCCGCTGGAGAACTACGCCGGAACCTACGAGCGCCTCGGCGTGCGGTACGACGTGGCCGTGGAAGACGGCCAGCTCGTCGTGCGCGGCGAGCTCAGCGGCCCGCTGGCCGAGCTGTCCGCTGATCCGTCGGTGCCGCCGCTGCGGCTGCGCCCCGTGGACAGCGAGGCGTTCTTCACGGTCGGCGAGTCCGGCGAGATGCTCGTCAGTTTCGCCGAGTTCAGCGACGGGCGCCCGGGCTACATTCACATCGGCGGCCGCGCGGCCCGGCGGGCCGGGGCGCCGGGGCGGTAACCCTCCGGGCGTGCAGTTGCCGTAGCGCTACCCGGACCACACTGTCTGTGATTATTCGCGGTGCGAAGCATCGGCGCATGGTGTGTACTGGCGGGATGGCCATAGTAATCATCGCGGCAATCGTGGCCTTAGTCGCCGGCTGGCATTTCAGCCAGGCCAGCATGGCGCATCGCGCCATCCCGGGCCGGCGCTCTCAGTTCGGCGGCATGCGCAAGGACCGGACCCATCACCTGCTCTGGGTCATCGGGATCGTGGTCCTGGTCGTCGTCGCGGTGGTGATCGTCCACTAGCCGGGTCTCCGTAAGCTGGGCCGGTGACCCAAAGCAGCGCTGATGTGAGCACACCCACCCAGATCGCCGCCGCCAGGGACCTGCTCGGCCGCCACCCGGTCATCGACGGCCACAACGACCTGCCCTGGACCCTGCGCGTCGCGGACGAGCTCGATATCGACGCCACCGACCTGGCCGGGCCGGTCGCCAGCACCCACACCGACCTGCCCCGGCTGGCGGCGGGCGGCGTGGGCGCGCAGTTCTGGTCGGTGTTCGTGCCCGCCGAGCTCCAGGGCGAGACCGCGGTCACCGCCACGCTGGAGCAGATCGACCTGGTGCACGAGATGATCGGGCGGTACCCGGACCGGCTCGAGCTCGCGCTGACCGCCGACGACGTGGAGCGGGTCACCGCGGCGGGCCGGGTGGCGTCGCTGATTGGCGCCGAGGGCGGCCACTCCATCGGCTGCTCGCTGGGCACCCTGCGTGCCCTCTACGCGCTCGGGGTCAGGTACATGACCCTCACCCACAACCGCAACCTGCCCTGGGCCGACGCGGCGACCGACGAGCCGGCGGCCGGCGGGCTGACCGATTTCGGGCGCGAGGTGGTGCGGGAGATGCAGCGGCTCGGCATGTTCGCCGACCTGTCCCACGTCGCCCCCGGCACCATGCGGGACGCGCTGGACGTGGCCGAGGCGCCGGTTATCTTCTCCCACTCGTCGGCCCTGGCCATCTGCGACCACCCCAGGAACGTGCCGGACGATGTCCTCGCCCGGCTGCCCGGCAACGGCGGCGTGTGCATGGTGACGTTCGTGCCGTCGTTCGTGTCCCAGGCTCACCGGGACTGGGAGCGGGAGTTCGCCGAGGGGATGCGGCAGCGCGGTCTTGACCCCGCGCACGTGGGCGCCCGGGGCCATCTGCGGGCCGAGCGGGAGCAGTGGATGACCGCTCACCCCCGGCCCGCGGTCGCGCTCGCCGAGGTGGCTGACCACGTCGAGCACGTCCGTGAGGTCGCCGGGGTCGACCACATCGGTCTCGGCGGCGACTACGACGGGGTCGAGTCGCTGCCTCAGGGTCTTGAGGACGTGTCGTGCTACCCGGCGCTGATCGCCGAACTGCTCAGCCGCGGCTGGAGCGAGGCGGACTGCGGGAAGCTGGCCAGCGGCAACCTGCTGCGGGCCAAGCGCGGCGCCGAGGCGGCCGCGCGCGAGATCTCGGCCCGCCGGGGCCCGTCCCGCGCCCGCATCGAGGACACCGCCGGCGACGGCACCGGCCCGGAGGCCGGCGCGGTCAGCTGAAGTGGGTGGCGGGCCGTTCCTGCCGCTCGCCGTCGAGGTAGACGTCCACCTTCTCGTCGTAGAAGCAGGCCAGCCCGGCGACCTTCTGGCTCTCCGGCAGCGGGGTCCGGTACATCCACACGAGGTCGGCGTGCACGCCACGGCCCGCGTCCACCGACCAGTAGGTCGCCGTGCCCTTGTACGGGCAGTGCGAGACCGTCTCCGACGGCCGCAGCAGGTCCATCCGGACATCGGTCAGCGGGATGTAATAGCGCGGCGGCAGCCCGGTCTCGAACAGGATCCGCGGCTGGCGTGACTCGGCCACGGTGACGCCGTCCACCTCCACGCGCACGTGCCGGGAGCTGGCCAGGATGTCCACCCGCGAGTACGGGTCGCGCGGGTGGGTGTAGACCGGCTCGTCCTCCTCGAACCACTCGCTCATCGCGTTCCAGTCCAGGCGGATCAACTCGCGCAGCTGCTCCAGCGGCGAGCCGGGGTAGCGCAGCGCGGCCTTCTCGGCGGTCGCCGTGGCCACCTTCACGTGCAGCACCTCACCGTCCCCGCGGCTGGGCGAGTGCCTGGTCTCGCCGGACGGGAGCAGCGCGGCCTGCACGTCCGCCGCCGGCAGGTAGTAGGTGGGGTAGTAGGGCACCTCCCAGACCAGGAACGGTCTCCTGGTGTCGGCCACCAGCTCGCCGTTCAGATAGGTGCGGACCCGCTTGTGCCCTGGCTCGACCCGGACGCTGCCGCGCGCGCTCTCGGTCATTCGCTCCTCCTGCCCCCACGAGGCTAAGAATCCGACACTCCTGACCATACTGCGATTCGGTGCGGTCGCCGGGCCCGCATCGGGTCCGGCCGGCCGGGTAGCGTCTGGGGTATGCGACTGGGGGTTCTGGACGTCGGTTCCAACACCGTTCACCTGCTCGTAGTGGACGCGCATCAGGGCGCACGCCCCGTTCCCGCGTTCTCGCACAAGGGCGAGCTGCGTCTCGGGGACCACCTGGATGCCGAGAACCGGCTGTCCCAGGACTGCGCGATGCAGCTGCGTGACTTCGTCGACGACGCGCTGCGGATCGCCGAGGACAAGGGCGTGCAGGAAGTACTGGCGTTCGCCACGTCGGCCGTCAGGGACGCCGTCAACGGCGACGAGGTGCTGGCCTGGATCCAGGACGAGACCCGGGTCGACATCCGGGTGCTGCCCGGGCCGGATGAGTCACGGCTAACGTTCCTGGCTGCCCGGCGCTGGTTCGGCTGGTCGTCCGGCCGGCTGCTGATGCTGGACATCGGCGGCGGCTCGCTGGAGATCGCGGCCGGGGTGGACGAGGAACCTGGTGTCGCGGTCTCGCTGCCGCTCGGGGCGGGTCGCCTGACGCGGGACTGGCTGGTCGGCGACCCGCCGTCGGCCGACGAGGTGCGGCAACTCCGCAAGCACGTGCGGGCGGAGATCGCCGCGACCGCGGGTATGGTCATGCGCGACGGCCGCCCGGATCACGCCGTGGCCACGTCAAAGACATTCCGGCAGCTGGCGAGGATCACGGGGGCGGCGCCGTCCAGCGACGGCCCGTACGTCCGGCGGCTGCTCCACCACGCCGACGTCAGGGAACTGGCCGAACGGCTGTCGCGCACCACCGCCGCCCACCGGGCCCAGCTGCCCGGGGTGTCCCGCGGGCGTGCGCCTCAGCTCGCCGCGGGCTCGATCGTGGCCGACGCGGCCATGGACCTGTTCGGCCTGTCGGAACTTGAGGTCTGCCCCTGGGCGCTGCGGGAGGGCGTCATCCTGCGGCGGATCGACGCCCTGCCCAGCCGCTGACCTGTGCTGTCCTCGGGGGAGCGACCCCCCAGACCCCGCGCGTGCCAGCCGCTCGGGCCAGCCTCCGGCCGGCCGTCGCGGCTGGCACAGTGCTGTCCTCGGGGGGCGACCCCCAGACCCCCGCTCGGGCCCGCCTCCGGCTGGCCGTCGCGGTGGGCCCTGGCTTACTCCTCCGAGCCGGAGGGCCGTGACCCGCCGACCGCGTGCCGCGCGCCCTCGCCGGTCCCGGACGGGCGCGGCGCGTCAGCCTCGTTGCGCTGGCCGTTCCCGGTCCTGGGCGCGGCAGGGCCGGCCTGGCCTGGCTCGTTTGCGCCTCGGCCGGCTGGCCGTTGCCCGCGCCCTCGGCCGGCTTGGCCGACTGGGGGGCCGTCTGCGCCGGGCTGGGGGGCCGTCTGCGCTGGCTGGGGAGCCGTCTGCGCCTGGCTGGGGGGCCGTCTGCGCTGGCTGGGGGGCCGTCTGAGCCGGTGGGCCGGGGCGGGCTGCGGCCGCCCCTGGTCAACGCGGCCGCGGGTGGGCGCCTGCTGGGCCGCCACGCCCTGAGCCTGCGGCGCGGCCGGCGCCGGGCCGGCCGCCGCGGAGACGGTGCCCTGGGGAGCGTGCCTGCCCTCGGTCTGGGCCGCGGGCCGGCCGCCCGCGGCGGCCTTGCTCTCCGCGATGGAGTTGGCCACGGCCTTCTCGACCTCGTCCTCCAGCGAGCCGCGCGAGACCTCGCCGGCGACCAGGGTGGTCACCACGTCGCGGATCTCGGTCAGTCGCCTGATCGCCTCGGTGTGCCGGGACATCAGCAGATTGAGGCGGCGCTCCGCGCCGTCGTGAATCGCGGTCGCGCGCGCGGTGGCCTCGTCCAGCACCTGCTTGGCCTGCGCCTTGGCGCTGGCCACGGAGGTCTCGGCCTGCTTATGTGCGTCGGTCGACCGACCGCTCGGCCTCGGTCCGTGCCGCGTTCCTGGTCTTCTCCGCCTCGGCCCTGGCGCTGGCCACCGAGTTCTCCGCCTGCTCCTGCGCGGCGCGGAGCATGCGCTCGGCCTGCTTCTGCGCCTCGGCGCGGAACTTGTCGGTCTCCTGCTTGGCCTCGGCCCGCAGCTTGTCGGTCTCCTGCTTGGCCTCGTCGCGGAGCTTGGCGATCTCGTCGGCCGCGCACTTCCGCTGCGACTTGGCCTCGTCGTCGGCCAGCTTCAGGATCTGGCCGACCCGCTCGCTGATCTCCTCGTGCGCGGGCTGGTCCAGACGGCCTGGCGAGCCGAGGACAGCTCCAGCCGGAGCCGCTCGTTGTCGTCGAGCGCGTGGGACAGCCTGTTCTCGAGGTCGCGCGCCTCGCGGGCCTGGCTGCGGGCCCTGGCCACGAACTCGTCCACCTGGCGGCGGCTGTAGCCGCGCATCTCTTTCTCGAAGAGGTCTTCCTGGCCCAGCGTCGGCAAGGGGGTCCGTGTGCTCGCTCATGTGCTCACCCGTCAGGTGGTTCAGGCAGACCCGGCCTGCCGGCTGAGGGACTAGCTGGCAGGCTAGGGGCGGACCGGATCTGCGATCTTGGTTGCTATCGAGGCCCGTCGGCAGCTGGGCAAACCGGATCCGGGCCAGGCGCGACAAAATGCATCGACGGGCACGACTCTTGTCCCGAAGCACCCTTCCGCGCAACCGAAACGGCTGACTATCCTGTTTTGTCTGGATTGATCGAGCGCCTGGGGCGGTACTCTCTGCCCGCAATCGGGCGCAATCGGGGGTCCGGCGGGCCGCGGAACCGGGCGAGCGCAAATCGGGTGGGCAGGCGGCAGAACCGGGAGGAGCACCGGATGGGCAGGCTGGGATCGCTGGATGGAGCCGTCCCCTCGGTTCATCCCGAGGCATGGATCGCGCCGGGCGCGGTGGTGGTCGGCCGGGTCACCCTGGGCCGGGCCGCGAGCGTCTGGTACGGCGCGGTCGTCCGGGCTGACGACGACGAGATCACGGTCGGCCCCGAGTGCAACATCCAGGATCTGTGCTGCCTGCACGTGGACGCCGGTGAGCCGGTCGTCCTGGAGGAGCGGGTCAGCCTGGGCCACCGCGCAACCGTGCACGGTGCCCATGTGGAGGCGGGGGCCCTGATCGGGATCGGCGCCGTCGTGCTCGGCCGCGCGCGGATCGGGGCCGGCGCCCTGGTGGCCGCGGGCGCCGTGGTCCGGCCCGGTACCCGCGTCCCGGGCGGGGTGCTCTTCGCCGGGGTGCCCGGGAAGGTGATCAGGGAGGTCGCCGACGAGGACCGCGAGCAGATGGCCGACACCGCCGCCTCGTACGTGGCGCGCGCGGCCCGGCACCGGGACGCGGTCTGGGGCGACCCGGCCGCCGAGGCCGAGACCTGGGGCGACCCGGGTTTCTGAGCCTGACCGCGCGCCGGCCTGGGCGCAGAGCCTGCCGGTCAGATCGGGCCAAGCCGGAGATATCGGCCTGTGCCTGGCCAGATCGGGTCGTTACCGATCAGATACTGCTTCTGTCCGGTCAAGCGCGGTTTATGCCCAGCAGGACCGTAGCCTCCTGATGAGATCATGTATCGGCCAGAATGGCTGGTCGTCCGGGCCGGCAATCGCCAGGTAGCCACTCTGGGCCGGGGCCCGTATGGATCACCGCCCGCCGGGCCCGCGAGCCATTGCGCCGCAAACCGCTGTGCCCACGGCCTGCCCGGCGGCACGCCGGGCCAGCGCGCTGACCTGGGTTCTTGCCGAAGGCCGCTAGGGTACCCGAATTTGTTGGGAAGATCTGGGTAGGCCAGGTCATAGGGTGGTCCGAGAAATGATCCCGATGGGTCATGCGGGACAATGGGATTTCCCTCTAGCCTGGTTCTTAGGTTCCCGCGAATCGGCTCGGCGATGGAGGTGGGCGCGGTGCGAGAGAACCTCGATCTGCGCGTCCACGATCGCGTGGCGCTCGACGAAATCGAGCTGTACGCCGACGTGCTGAGCGCGGTGGCCGCGAGCCGACCGGAGGCTCACCCGGACCGAGCTCGATCAGGTCCTAGGCGTAGGGCCGGTTGCCGGGGCGTCGGTCTGCTCGAGCTGATCCTGCTCGCTAGGGCCGTCAGCCGGGCCGTCCGCTGGCGAACATGACGTCGGTGTCCCAGTGCGTGAAACCCAGGGACGTCATACAGCCCGATCGCGGCCGTATTGCCCTCGTCGACGTAGAGCATCACCTCGGACAGGCCCCGGGCGCGCAGGTAACGCAACCCGACCAGGGTCAGGGCCCGGCCGAGGCCGGTGCCGCGCTCGGCGGGGTCGACGCCGACCACGTAGACCTCGCCGATGGCGTCGTGGTCCCGGGCGTCACCGTCTCCCCGACCGTGGATCTTCGTCCAGTGGAACCCGACCAGCCTGCCGTCCGCGCTCGGCCAGGAAGAACCCGTCCGGGTCGAACCACGGCTCGCGCTCGCGCAGATCGAGGTCGTCACGGGTCCAGCCGCCCTGCTCGGGATGGCTGGCGAACGCCCGCGCGTTGAGGCCGATCCAGTCGTCCTCGTCCTCGTCCGACCACGAAAGTGCGGATGGTGACGCCGGCGGTGAGCTGCGGCTGGTCCGAGCTCGGCGCCGCAGCGACCGGCGCATCTGCCACAGGGCGCGGGCCCGCTCGAAGCCGGCCGCGGCGGCGAGCCGCGCCGCGGCGTGCAGATCGCCGTGGGCCCAGAGCCGCAGTTGCCGTCCGCCGGCCTCGGCGACCAGCGCGCGCGGTCAGCAGCAGGCCAAGCCCCTGCCTGGCGGTGCGCGGGGTGGATGACGAGCTCGCCGCTGGGGCCCTCGACCGGGTCGGTCGGATCGAGATGCGCGTAGCCGGACAGTTCGCCGTCGCTGACCAGCAGCAGGTTACGGGCACGGGGGTCGCCGCCGTACCGCAGGTGCAGCATGACGTGCTCGGACAGCGGAGCTGACGCCGTCCGCGGCGGTGGCGGCGCCGACCAGGCGGAGCACGGCCTGCCGCTCGGTCTCGGTGATCCGCTCCCGGGTGATGATGTCCGGCGCGTCTGCCGTCCGGGCCCTGGGCGGCTGCGGGGGGTCAGAATCCGGCATGCGCGGAGCGTCCCTTCCGGCTCTGATCGCCCCCGTACCCGCCGTTGGCCCGGGACCTGTCGCCGGCCTGGCTCAGGCCGTCCGCGGTCCCCGGCGCACCGCCGCGTCCCTCGCCCCGGGCGTGCGGCTGGCCGTCGCCGCCCTCCGGGTCGCGTCATCGCCCTTCACCGGGACGAAGCGGTACCCGACGTTGCGGACGGTGCCGATCAGGGCCTCGTGCTCGGCGCCGAGCTTGGCGCGCAGCCGGCGCACGTGCACGTCGACGGTCCGAGTGCCGCCGAAGTAGTCGTAGCCCCAGACCTCCTGGAGCAGTTGCGACCGGGTGAACACCCGGCCGGGGTACTGGGCCAGGAACTTCAGCAGCTCGAACTCCTTGAACGTGAGGTCGAGGGCGTGACCGCGCAGCCGCGCGGAGTAGGTCGCCTCGTCGATGGCCAGGTCGCCGGACCGGATCTCGCCGGAGGCGGCGGGCGCCATGCGGCCGATGGCCAGGCGGAGCCGGGCGTCGACCTCGCCGGGGCCCGCCGTGTGCAGGATGACGTCGTCCGCGCCCCAGTCCGCGGTGACCGCGGCCCAGCCGCCCTCGGTGACCACAGCCAGCACCGGAACGTTCAGCTCCGCGCTGCGCAGCAGCCGCAGCAGCCGCCGGACCTGCACAAGGTCGCGACGGGCATCGACCAGGAGGGCATCGGCGCCCGGCCCGCTGGCGGCCACCGTCGCGGCCGCCGGGGCCGTGCCGGACAGCGTGCGAGAGCAGGCTCAGCGAGGGCAGGATCTCGGCCGCGGATTCGTGTGCGTCAGTGAGCAGGAGCACGATGCTCAACGCCGCCACCTCCATCCCGCGGAGTCATCCGCGGGAGGCTGCCCTGACTCCCGCTATGATCCGGGGCGGCGCCGCCCCGGATCTCGTATGAGCCAGGATAGCTGACGTGACTGCTCAAGCGGCTGAAGCCGCTCGCTTCCCAGGCCCTGACGGCCCGGCCAGAGCCCAGCCCGGCCCTGGTCGCAACGTTACCTTTAATACCTGGTGTCGTTTTCCGGTGCGGCACGACATGTCGGCGCGATTCCAATGCCGCCTGAAGGCGGCAGTCCCCTCGCGGAGGTTCTGATGGCCATCGTGACCCTTCGGTACTGGGCTGCGGCCAAGGACGCGGCGGGGATCGCCGAGGAGACGATCACCGCGGAGACGCTCGCCGAAGCCCTGGCCGCGGCCAGGGGTAAAACCGAACAGAGCGAACATGCCGGGGAGGCCGGATACGCCGGGCAGGCCGGGGCAGGCCGGGGAGGCCGGGGAGGCCCGGGAGGCCGGGGAGGCCGACCGCCCTGGGCGCCTTCGGGCCGTCCTGGCCCGGTCATCGTTCTTGATCAACGGCACCCCCGTGGGTGCCCGCGCGCCCGAGGCGGTAGTGCTCAGCGATGCGGCCGTGATCGAGGTGCTCCCGCCGTTCGCGGGAGGTTAGGAAACAGCGCTGGTGATCGGCAGACATTTGATGATCCGTGGTGAACCGAACCTGGCGTCTCGCCCGTTGGTAGTTACGTGGCAGGGCTAGAAGGCGCGAGCAGCCGCGGAACGCGCGGGCCAGCGTCCGACGAGATGCTGGTGCGCACGCTCTACGCGGAGCATGCCGGCCCATTGCTGCGATATGCGCTGCACCTGACCAGCGGGGACCGGCAGCGCGCGGAGGACATTGTGCAGGAGACCTTGCTCCGGGCGTGGATGCACCCGGATGCGATAGCGGAGCGGCCCGCCCGGCCGTGGCTGTTCGCTGTCGCGCGCAACCTCGCGGTCGACGCCTACCGGGCCAGGCGGGCCAGGCCGCATGAGGTGGGCGAGGCCGCGCTGGAACTGGTTCCCGCACCGGACGAGGCCGACCGCGCGCTTGAATCGTGGGCCGTCGCCGACGCGGTCAAGGCGCTGCGCCCCGACCACCGCCGGGTGCTGCTCGAGACGTACTACCGCGGCAAGTCCGTGGCCGAGGCGGCCGCGGCGCTGGGCATCCCCGCCGGCACCGTCAAGTCCCGGACGTTCTACGCCCTGCGAGCACTCAAGCTGGCCCTAGAGGAACGGGGGCTCGCGCCATGACCGGGCTCACCGACTGCGGCGACATCCGCCACGCCCTCGGCGTCTACGTGCTCGGCGCCATCGACCCGGCCGAGCGCGCGGCCGTGGACAGCCACCTGAAGGACTGCGTGGACTGCCGGGAGGAACTGGCAGGCCTGGCCGGGCTGCCCGCGCTGCTGGGCCGGGTGCCGCTGGCCGACGCCGAACGGCTGGCCCTGGACAGCGTGGAGCCGAAGGACCTGGAAGAGCCGTCGGCCGAACTGCTGGATTCGCTGCTGCAGCAGGTGGCCGCCCGCCGCCGCGTGCGCCGCTGGCGCGTGATCGCCGTGGCCGCGGCGGCCGCGATCGTCATCGCGGTCGGCGGCGGCCTGGCGGGTGGGGCGCTGATCCCGCACAGCGGCACGTCCCTGCCCGGCGGCATTCAGACCGAGGCGTACCTGGCGCGCGGCAGCAATCCGGTCACGCACGTGAGCGGAGCCGTCTACTACGCCCCGTCGGCATCGGGCACCAGGATGCAGGTGCAGTTCATGGGCGTGAAGCCCGGCACGCACTGCGAATTCTGGCTGGTGACCAAGGCCAACAAGCATCTGCTGGTGGACACCTGGGATGTCGTCGCTGGTCACGAGGGTCACTGGTACCAGCTCAGGTCGCATGTGCCCCCGGATCAGGTGAAGAGCTTCGACGTCACATCGGGCAACGGGCCGGTGCTGGTCAGCTTCCCGGCCGCCTGAGAGTTCCGGCCGGGAATGCGGCGGCGCCGTGCCGTGCTTTATCCCGCATGCCCCCCGGATTGATCGCGCTCGTCGTGGTGCTCGTCGTCGCGGTGGCCACCGGGCTGGCCTGGCGGTGGAACAGCGGCCGGATGCGGCGCAGCGCGCCGGACGTGGCCCAGATGATCACCCCCGCCGACCTGGGCGGCCCGCTGGGCCAGCGGGCCACGCTGGTGCAGTTCTCCACCGCGTTCTGTGCGCCGTGCCGGGCCACCAGGGTGATCCTGGCCGAGGTCGCCGGGATGACCGACGGGGTGACGCACGTGGAGATCGACGCCGAGTCCCACCTCGACCTGGTCCGCCGCCTGGATATCCGCCGGACGCCCACGATCCTGGTGCTCGGTCCCGACGGCCGGATCGCGACCCGCGCCAGCGGCCAGCCCCGCAAGGCGGACGTGATCGCGGCGCTGGCCGCATGCGTGATGACACCGTGCGTGATGACACCGTGCGTGATGACGCTATGTCCCGTACTGCCCGCGACATGCCATTCCTACTGATCAGATCGGGAGAGGGAGAATGGTGACAGCCGGCCCGGCCGCGCATAGCATCGGCTATGTGCCTGCCTGGACGCGTTTGCCTGCCCGGACGTCCTCCCCGCCCAGTGCCCCCCGCCCGCCGTGGTCGACGCTGACCAGGCGCCGGGCCGTGGACTTCTGCCGCGTCGCGACCGCCCTCTGTCGGACCGCAGGCTGACGCCGCGCCACCGGCATCGCCGCCCGTCCGCCCGTCGGGCCGGCCGACCGGAACCAGGCGCGCCAGGCGGGTGTCACCACGGAAGACCCCCGCCAGAATCCCGAAGGGACACCGCAGATGGACATCGATCCGAGAGGACCGCGTTTCGGTGCGCTGATCACCATGGTGGTCTTCGCCCTGGTCCTGATCTTCGGAAGCGTGTGGCTGCTGGCCGCGCAGGCCGTGGTCTTCGCGGTCGCCACCGTGTTCGGCATGCGGAACGCTCCCTACGGGTTGCTCTATCGCTGGCTGGTGCGGCCGCACCTGGGGCCGCCCAAGCAGCTGGAAGCAGAGGCACCACCGCGTTTTGCCCAGGGGGTGGGCCTTGTGATCAGCGTGATAGGGGTCATTGGCTACGCAGCGGGTATCACGCCGCTGGGCATGGCGGCCGCATCTGCCGGCTTGCTGGCGGCGTTCCTGAACGGAGTCTTCGGCCTCTGCCTGGGCTGCGAAATGTATCTGCTTATCCGACGTATCTGGCCGCGCCACCAGGGGATGGTCCCGGCCGAAGCTGACAAGGAGGTCCCCATATGAGCCGATCCGACGTCCTCGTGGACGCTGCCTGGGTCGAGGCCCACGGCGGCGATCCGGGCGTGGTGCTCGTCGAGGTCGACGAGGACACCAGCGCCTACGACAAGGGTCACATCCGCAACGCCGTCAAGATCGACTGGAAGAAGGATCTGCAGGACCCGGTGCGCCGCGACTTCGTGGACCGGGCCGGGTTCGAGGCCCTGCTCTCGGAGCGGGGCATCTCCAACGACGACACGGTCGTCCTGTACGGCGGCAACAACAACTGGTTCGCCGCGTACGCGTACTGGTACTTCAGGCTGTACGGGCACCAGAACGTGAAGCTGCTCGACGGCGGCAGGAAGAAGTGGGAGCTGGAGTCCCGCGAGCTGGTGACCGACGTGCCGCAGCGGGCCAAGACGAGCTACCACGCGCAGGAGCAGGACAAGACGATCCGCGCGTTCCGCGACGAGGTGATCGCCGCGATCGGCCAGGACAACCTGGTCGACGTCCGCTCGCCGGACGAGTTCGCCGGGCGGCTGCTCGCCCCCGCGCACCTGCCGCAAGAGCAGGCGCAGCGCGGCGGGCACATCCCGACCGCGAAGAATGTGCCCTGGTCGAAGGCGGCCGAGGAGGACGGCACGTTCAAGTCCGACGACGCGCTGCGCGCGCTCTACGGCGACGAGGCGGGCGTGGACTTCAGCAAGGACACGATCGCGTACTGCCGGATCGGCGAGCGCTCCGCGCACACCTGGTTCGTGCTGCACGAGCTGCTCGGCCAGCCGAACGTGAAGAACTACGACGGCTCGTGGACCGAGTACGGCTCGCTGGTCGGGGTCCCGATCGAGGTCGGAGACGGAAAGTGAGCGCTGATGGCTGCGGGGCCCGGCGGGCGGGGCACCGGTGAGCGCGGCCAAGGACGCTGGCAGCCAGGCCGTGGTGCAGGGCCGGGTCACGCAGAACGGCGCTGCGGTGCCGGTCGGTTACGCCCGGCTGCTCAACGCCGGCGGCGAGTTCGTGGCCGAGGTGCCGCTCGGCGAGGACGGCGGGTTCCGGTTCTTCGCGGCGCCCGGTTCCTGGACGCTGCGCGTGCTCGCACCGGGAAACGTCCGGGCCGAGCGCACGGTGTCGGCCGACATCGGCCAGGTCACCGAGCTCGAGGTGGCCGTCTAGGGAGTTTCGCAGCGGGACGGCCCGCGGCCGCTTTGGGCCGCCGGGCCGTCCTCGCCGGCAGGCTCGTTCTCCTACTTGCCATCCTTTCGTTGCCTTTTTCACTACCTGTTGTTCAACTGTTGGTCAGCTTTGCCTCCTAGAACTGGTGCTGGCCGTGGAGGACACGGTCGGCACTCACGACTCTTGGGGGCATGGTTGCGCATGTCGATCGAGGCTGATCCGGCCGGGATTGCCGCAGGCCCCCGGTTCCCGGCTGCGGCAGCCAGCATCGGACGAGCGCACCAAGCCACGCCGGGTGACGGTGCAGGAGGGGGGAGGCAGGTCGGCATTCGCGCGGGGCCCCATGGCGACCAATAACCTCGGCCCGGACTGGGAAGGCCAGGACGGCCTGGGCGCGGAGCCCGGCCAGGACCGGCCAGATGCCTCGCGGCGGGAGGCATCCCGGCCCGGTGTCGGTGTGCTCGCCGACCGGATCGCCGCCGCGCTGGTACACCACGAGCCGGGCTGGCGACTGCCCCGGCACACCACTCTCGCGCGCCGCTACAACGTCACCACCGCGGAGATCGACGCCGCGGTCAGCGAGCTGGCCACCCGGCACCTCATCCGCCGCCTGGCCGACGGGCAGCTGTACCGGGTCAGCCCGGCCGAATACCTGATCCCGATCGAGGGCTTGCCCGGACTCGCCTCGCACGTGGACCCGATGGGCGGGCACATCGCCTGCCGGAGCCGGCAGGCTTCCTGGCGGCAGGTGCCCGAGGACATCGGGTGGGCGCTGCGGATCCCGCCCACCGAGCCGGTCGCCGTCATCCGCGTGCAATGGACAGCGAACGGTGAGCCCGCGGCGTTCTGCACCACCTACGTGGTCAAGGAGATGGCGGCCCCGTTCATGGGCACGCAGGACGCCGATGCCCTGGCCAGCCTGACGCTGCTGCCGGCCACCGCCCTGCCCGGCGCCATGGAGCCGGACGGCGGTGATCTCCGGCCGGTCGGGGAGCCGCGCGACGTGCACATCGAGATGCAGCCGCCGCCCCCCTCGGTGGCCCGTAGCCTGCATCTGTCCGCCGGGCAGCCCGCGGCCATGGTTACCGCGCGGTTCGACGACCCCGACGCGGGCCGGCCGGTGGCGCTGACCATCGCCGTATTCCGGCCCGACCTATTCCGGATTGTGCTCGTGTCCGGTGAGCGAATGCTGGCAGACGGTGACGAGGGCTCTTTGTCTGGAGCCTGGACACACGTGGTGGAGGACTGGAAACCTTGACCCCGTATGTCTCCTCCCGCAGCATCTCAGGCTGAGAGCACGCCGTGGCGGCCGGGCGACGGCGCCCCCGGCGAAGGCTCGGGCAGCATGGAGTTAATGGCCGCCCTGGCCGTGGTGGTGCTGCTGACGCACCTGCTCCTGGCCCAGCTGACGCTGCTGCTCGCCGTGGTCTTCTACCTGACCGGCCGGGTCAGCCGGTGGCGGCTGCCGTGGCTGGCGGTTCCGGCCGTAGCCGGGCTGCTCTGGGCGTTGGCTATCGGCCCGGCGCGGGCCGTGGCCGGCCTGACCGCCGGCCCACGGCAGGTGCTGGGCTACCTGGGCGGGATCGGCAGGCACCCCGGCCATCTGCTGCACCTGCAGGATGCCTTCGCCGGCGTTACGCACTGGCTGCCGCAGCAGTTCCCGCTCGCCCTGATCCTCGCCGCGGCCGAGGTCCTGGGCGTCTGCTGGCTGCAGGGCCAGCGTGACGGCGGGCGCGGCTACCGGCCCGGCCTGGTCGTCGCCGCCCGGCGGCGCTGGACCACCGCGTCGCTGCGCTCCGGCGGCGTGGTCACCAGGGATGGCTGCTGCCTCGGCCTGGACGTGGCCACCGGCCGCGGTGCCACGGTCTCCTGGCAGGAGGCGGAGGGCGGCGTGCTGTGCGCCGCGCCCGCCGCTGGGGCTGCTGCCGCCCTGGCGGACCGGTCCGCCGAGGCGGCCCTGACCGAGACCGGCTTCACCATGGCCCACGCGGCCATCAGGCGCCGCAAGCCCCTGATCGTCATCGACCTGACCGGCTCGCTGTGGCTGGCCGAGGCGGTGGCCGCGGCGTGCGCCGAGCCGGATGCGCCGCTGGCCCGCTTCGGCGACACCGGCCCGGCTTACTACGACCCGGTGCGCGGCGGCGATCCGGCCCGCTCCGCCGGGATGATCATGTCCATGCTGGACTGGAGCGACGTCGGCGACCGGCAGCGACGGTCCTGCGCCGCGTACCTGACCGACGCGCTCGCCGTCCAGACCGCCGCGCCCGGTGATCGCCGGGTGCCCGCGCTGGTCGACCTGCTCCGCCTGCTGACGCCGGACGGCCTGCGCGAGCGCGCGGCGCAGATCCCGGCCTACCATCCGCGGCGCGACGTGCTGGCCGACCGGGCCAGCGTCTCGGCCGGCCTGCTGCAGGCGGACCCGGCGACCGTGGCCGCGCCCGTTGCGCAGCTGCCCAGGCTCCGGGCGTCGGCCCTGGGCCGCTGGCTGCAGCCAGCGCCGCCGGGCGCCGAGCGGATCAGCCTGGGCCAGACCATCAGAGAGCGGGGCGTCGCCGTGTTCTCGCTGAACCGCCGGATCCACGGGCGTTCGGCCGAGATGATCGCGGCGCTGGCCGTGGCCGACCTGATGACCGTCTGCGCCGAGCTGCAGGGGATGTCGGTGCCCGGGGACAGCCTGGCCTGGATCAACGGCTGCGAGATCCTGGAGCAGCAGGTGCTGGCCGACCTGGTCGAGCGGGGCCGGGGCGCGGGCCTGGCCGTGATGCTGAGCACGACATCGGCGGCGGTGGCGGACAGCCTGGCCCCGGTGGCCAACGTCCTGGTCGCCCGCGGGCCGGTGGACCCGGAGCTGACGGCCCGGTTCGCCGGCCCGGCCGAGCCTCAGGACGGCGCGACGGCGCCCGGCACGGCAGCGGTGGCGGATCTGGCGTACGGGATAAATGACGATCACCGGTTCGGCGCTCCGCTGGCCAGGCCGGCCGGCGCTGACGTGTTCGCGCTGCTGGCCAGGACCCCGCAGCAGCGCGCACTGCCGCGCTGCCTGGCACGTGCCGGCCCGGGCCGCGGGACGGCCGGCGTGAACCCATGAACACCGCGCCGCCCCGGCACCGCCCGGCTGTGGCCCCGCCCCGAGTGGCGGTCCGGCCCGACCGGGTCTACCTCGGCTGGCAGTACGCTCCGCTGCACGCCGATCCCGGCCCGCTGCCGCGCCGCCCGGCGCCGCCCGCGCCGGAGCAGCTCAACCAGGGCTGGGTCGCGGCGCAGCGGCGCGAGGAGCGGCGGCTGAGCCGGCCGCTGAAGCTGGCCTGCGCGGGCTCGCTGGCGCTGCTCGGGCTGGTGATCGGGCTCGGGGTGACCGGCCTGCTGAACATCCAGCTCACCGTGGTCGGCGCGGTACTGGGCGTGGCCGGCGCGGCGGCCAGCGGGCGCAGCATCCGGCACGGGGAGCAGGTGCTGCGGGAGCGGATCGCCGCGGAGCAGCTGCGGGTAGGCAGGATCAGGGACGTGCAGCTGAGCCGGCTGGCGGTGCGCCAGGAGCAGCACGCCCAGCAGGTGCACGCCTGGGAGGCACGCCGCGAGGCGTTCGACCGGCAGCTGCAGTGGTACGCGGTGTCGCTGCCGGGCGAGATCGACCGGGTGGACGTGGCCGGCGGCACGCTGGCCGGGTGGTCCGCGCTGCTCACGATGATCGCAGCCCCGCGGCTGAGCGCGGGCGGCGACGTGACCGTGCTCGACCTGACCGAGGGTGCCGTCGCCCAGGACCTGCTCGCGGTGGCGCGCCGGTCCGGGGTTCGGCCGCTGGTCTGGGTGCTGCCCGATGACCTGCCCCGGCTCGATCTTGGCACCGGTCTCGGTGCCGTGGCCCTGGCCGGCGTGCTGGCCGCGACCGTGGCCGCCAGCGACGAGCCCGGCAGCGCGCCAGGGGCGGCCCCGGTGGACAGCTCCATCCTGGAGCGCGTCCTGGGCGTGCTCGGCGACGCGGCGAGCATCGCCCAGGTCAGCGCCGCGCTGCGGGTGCTGGGCCAGGTCGGCGACCCGCGCGAGGACCTGCGGGCCGGGCTGCTGACCGCGGACCAGCTCGAGCGAGTGAGCACGCTGTTCGGGCGCGGCGCGGCGGACCGGGTGGTGATCGAGCGGGCCTGGGCCATCGAGTCCCGGCTGCGCTCGCTGGAGCAGCTCGGATCGGATGTCGCCGGGCTGCCGCCGAGCCGGCTCCGGGTGGCGTGGCTGGACCGCCGCGCCGGCCCGCTGGGCAACCGGGTGCTGGCCAGCTACCTGGCCGTGGCGCTCACCCACACCCTGCGCCAGGCGCCCGCGGGCCGCCGCTGGGAGAAGACGCTGTGCCTCGTGGGCGCGGACAAGCTCCCCGCGGACGTGCTGGACCGGCTGATCGAGGCCTGCGAGGTCTCAGGGACCGGGCTGGTGGTCGGGTACCGCTCGATCCCGGCGCCGGTCAAGGAGCGCCTCGGCCGGGGCAACGCCGCGGTCGCGTTCATGCGGCTCGGGAACGCCGACGAGGCCAGGGCGGCCAGCGAGCAGATCGGCGCCGAGCACCGGTTCGTGGTCAGCCAGCTGACCGACACCGTCGGCACGTCCCTCACCGACACCGCGGGCGACTCGTACACCAGCACGGTGGGCACCGCCGACTCGGTGGCCGACACCGCCTCGGTCAGCGATACCCGTGGCCGCAGCCGCGGGCGGGGCCGCAGCCGCCAGGGCTCGTTCGCGCCGCTCGCCCCGGTCACCGGGTCGGCCAGCCGGGACTCGAGCTACTCGCGCGGCACATCGGACTCGCGGTCCATCACCGCGGGCATCAGCTCGAGCACGGCCTGGGGGATCAGCACCTCCCGCGCGGCCGGCGTCAGCTCCTCGGCCGCCCGCACCGTGCAGCGGTCCCGTGAGCTGCTGGTCGAGCCGCATGAGCTGCAGCAGCTGCCACCCAGCGCGGTGATCGTCACCTATGCCGGGCCGGAGGGACGCCGGGTGGTGTTCGCCGACGCCAACCCCGGCATCATCACGCTGCGGACCTCCACCCTGCTCGGCCTCGAGGAGGCGGTGGCCGCCGCAGCCACGACCACGGACCCGGAACCCGCCGGCGGCGCGCCGCCCCACCCCCGGCCGGATCCTGACGCCCCGCCGGCGGGTCAAGACGCCCCGTCGGCCGACCCGGACAGCGAGGAGCCGCCGCCCAACCTCGGCCCGCCACCGGAGCGCCTGGACTGGCGCAAGGGCCGCTGACTGCCGCCGACCCAGGCAGCCGCTCCCAGGCCGTCCCCCGGACACCGCCCCACCCGAACACCCAAACCCCGGCCACCCCCGGGCACCCGAACCCCGGCCACCCGGCGGACACCCGGGCCCGGCAATAGTGTGGACGGCACTTAGCTGCGGTTGTTTCAGCAGCTACGGCACTTTCACGCTATTGGTGCGGCGCTGTCGGCGGGGCTCGCTGGCTGCGCGGTCGGGGCGCTCGCCGGCCAGTGCCTGCCGGACCTGGTGGGCCGCGTCCATCGACATCTGCCGCTGCACGTCGTCCACGGGAGTCCGGCCTAGACGCCGGCCCGGCCAGAATGGTCGGGTGGGTTCCCCCGGCACCGGCCCCGTCACGGTCACGTTCGCAGGCTCGGGCGACGCCTTCGGCAGCGGCGGCCGGTACCAGGCCTGCATCCACCTGCGGGGCCCGGGCGGCGCGGCCCCGGTGCTGCTCGACTGCGGCGCGACCTCGCTCAGCGCCCTGCGGCGCAGCGGGCTCGACCCGGGAGAGGTCGCCGCGGTGTTCGTGTCCCACCTGCACGGGGATCACTTCGGCGGGCTGCCGTTCCTGATCCTGGACGGGCAGTTCACCGGCCGGACCCGGCCGCTCGCGGTGGTCGGCCCGCCGGGCCTCGCCCGGCGGCTGCCCGAGGCGATGGAGTGCATGTTCCCCGGCTCGTCGGCCGTGCCGCGCCGGTTCGCCGTGGAGACGGCCGAGCTGCCGCCCGGCGCCGGCCTCGCCGTCGCGGGCGTGCACGCCGCGGCCTGGGCCGCCGACCACCCGAGCGGCGGGCCCGCCCTCGCGCTGCGGCTCACGATCGGCGCCACGGTGATCGCCTACACCGGCGATACCGCCTGGACCGATGCGCTTGTCGAGGTCGCGGCCCAGGCCGACCTGCTGATCGCGGAGGCCTATTACCGGGACAAGCGCGTCTCCTACCACCTCAGGCTGGCCGACCTGGCCGCGCACCGCGCCGAGCTCGCCAGCCGCCGCATCGTGCTCACGCACATGTCAGCCGACATGCTGGACTACGAGGGCCCGGTCGGCTTCGAGACCGCCGATGACGGGCTCGTGCTCCACGTCTGAGCCAGTGTGAGTCCGTGCGCGCAGATGCTAGGCGCCTGCTTCGCGCGGCTGGCTGGACGCTGTGACCCGCGGTCGGGAACTATCGGATCGTGCCTGCGACCGAAAGCACGGGCGGCGGGGAACGCCGCCCCGGTGACGCCAGCGGTCAGCCCGATCAGCGCGACGCTACCGCGATCACCGTCCTGGCGGTGGTGCTGACCATCGGCACCGGCGCCACCGATGTGGCCAGCTTCACCCGGCTGGGCGACGTCTTCACCAGCGTGATAACCGGCAACCTGGTGCTGCTGGGGCTGGCCATCGGGGAGCTGTCCGGCGCGCTGGCCACGCACGCGGTGGTCGCGTTCGCCGGGTACATGGCCGGCGTGGCCATCGGGGCCAGGCTGGTGCCGGCCGGCAGGCGCCCGGCCCCTGGCACCGGGTCTTGCCTGCGGCGCTGCTCGTGGAGCTCGTGCTGCTGGCCGGGTTTACCGTGGGCTGGGAGCTGACCAGCGGCGCGCCCGGCGGTGCCGCGCAGCTGGTGCTGCTGGCCGTCGCGGCAGTGGCGATGGGCACGCAGAGCGCGGCCGCGCGCGGGTTCGGCGGGTCGGTGTCGACCACCTACCTGACGAGCACGCTCATCACCGTGGTAGCGGCGTGGGTCACCCCGGGCCGCTCGGTGATGATGCACCGGCGCGAGGTGCTGCTCCTCGTCGCCCTGGCCGGGGGCGCGGCCCTGGGCGGGGTGGTGATCGCGCACGCGCCGGCCGCGCTGCCCGCGATCCCGCTGGCCGCGCTCGTCCTGGTCATCGCCGCCGCCCTGCTCTGGGACCACAGATCCGCCATCCGCTCTCGCTGGCCAGGGAGGCACCGTTGAAAGCCGTGATCTACTCCGACGTCCGCCGGGTTGATGTCGTGGAGGTCGAGGACGCCGCTGACCGGCGCGCCGACGGGGTGATCAAGGCCGTGCTCCAGCCCGGGTAACCCCCGGGCCCCCGTCAGCGCGCGGCAATGGCGGGGCGGGGGCGCCGCAGCAGCCAGTCCCAGAACGTCCGGCGCGGCAGACGGGCCACGATGCTGCCGCTGCCCACCCGGCCGGACACCTCGATGCGCAGCAGGGTCGGCACGTCAGTTCCCCAGGGTGCGCGGACCTTCGCGGTCCCGCTCCGGACGGCCACGTCATCGGTGTCGACGACGATGCCAGGCTTGGTCACCAGCGTCAGGCTCCCGCTCTGCACGTCGGCGTCGATCTGCAGCACCGGCGCAGTGATGACCGCCTCGGTGAAGTCCAACCGGACGCTGCCGCTGCTGACCCGCACCTCCATCCGGCGCGGCACCACCCAGCTGCCGTTGCGCCGGGCGCTGCCGCTGCTGCACTGGATGCGGACCACGTCCTTCGGCTCGGGGGCGGCTACCGCGGCCGGCAGGCCCGCCGCGGGCAGGTCGGTGGTCAGCGCGGCCAGCTCACCCACCGTGCGCGCGGTCAGCGCCGCCTCCAGCCGCTCGTCGAGCTCGTCGGCGGTCAGCCGGCCGTCGCCCGCGGCCACCCGCAGCAGCTCCACGACCCGGTCGCGGTCCTCGTGCGACGCTCGCAGCTGGCCCCGGGCCATGGCCCCCGTGTCGCCCTCGCGCCTCGCCGGCGACGTCTCGCCCGTCATGCCCCTAACTGTACGGCCGAGGGCCCTCGGCGAGCCCTCATACCGTTCAGGCGCATTTGCCCGGTCCCGGGGCGATGTCGGCCCAGGCCGGGCCGGCCCGGCAGGCCCCGGCCCGGCCGCGGCGGGGACGGACAGGCGGCATGAATCCGGACCAACCAGGTGGCAGGCGACCCACAAGCCTGATATGCACGCGATGTGGGGGATACATCCGGCATCGGTGGCGGCGCCGCCGGCCCGTGGTACCGGGTCCAGGCGATCACCGCGGACAGCGGTCGCGGCAGCAGTGCGGAGCGGGACTACGCCTCGGTGCTGCCCGCTGTGCTCAACGCGGCGCTGCACCGCCGCCCGTTCGTGGCCGGCTGGCTGTCCCGCGGCGGCGGCGCGCCGCTCGAGCTGATCACCAACGCGGGGCCGCTGCCCGAGCCGGCTGCACCGGGCAGCTACGGCGCGGGCGAGGCGGACGCGGCTATGCTGTCCGGCCGGGGCCCGGGTCGGCCCGGGTTCGCCGACCCTGGCGCACCCGTCCCGCCGGGCGGGCCCCTCGACCCGCGGATGCCGCTCGACCCGCGGATGCCCATGGACCCGCGGATGCCCATGGACCCGCGGATGCCCATGGCGCCGGGCATGCCCGGGCCGCCGGATGGGCGCATGGAGCCGGACGGGCGCATCCAGCCGGACCGGGCCGCGGCTCCTGCCGGGGACGCCGACCCGGGCCGGGTCATCGAGCCCAGCAGGCTCATCGAGCCCAGCGAGGCGGTGAAGCGGAGCAGGCTCATCGAGCGCAGCCGGGTCTTCGAGCCGCCGGGAACCTCCGTCGAGCCGAGCCGCAGTGAGGATTCACGCGGGCCCACGGCGGCCAAGGAGCTGCTGTTCCCCTGGGGCGCCCGCGGCGTGCCGATCTCGGGCGGGCTGCTCACCGACCTGGACCGGCTGGTCTGGGCGCCGTGCCCGGGCCGCCTGGCCCCTGCGTTCGGGCTGAATTCACTGCAGTCGGCCGGGGACACTATGCCGGGCCTTTCCGCGGGCGGGCGGGCGGGCGACGACCAGGACAGCAGGCGCCCGACGCTGTTCGAGTCGGCCCTGGTGTCGCTCATGAGCAGGGCCTTCGGCTGGCTGGTGGTGGCCGAGCCCTCGGATCACATCGACCAGGAAATCGCCGAGCTGCGGGCCCAGCTGAACGTGCTGAGGCGCTACGACGAGGAGCACGCCAGGTTCGACGCCGGCCGTGCCGAGCGGCGCCTGGCCGAGCTGGACGCCTTCCGGGAGGCCGGCCTGTGGAACGTGCGGGTCCTGGCGGGCGCGGCCACGGCCGAGGAGCTGCGGCTGATCGCCCCGGTGCTCATCGGCTCGGTCGACCTGGCCGCGCATCCGTACCGGCTGCGCGGCGCCGAGGTGCCCAGGGACCTGGCCGACGCGCTCGCGGCCCGGCTCTCGGACCCGGTCGACGGGGCGCAGGTCCCGTTCTCCACCACCGCAGGGACACTCGCTGCCCTCAGCGGCCTGCCCCGCGGTGAGGTGCCAGGCGTGCGGGTGCTCCAGCCCGGTTACTTCGACGTCACCAGCGAGACCAGCGAGATCGGCGAGCCCACGGGGATCACCGAAACCGCCGGCGGCGGACCCGGTACCGAGATCGCCGAGGCCATCGGCACGGGCGGCGGTGCGGCCCGCCGGGCCAGGCCCGCGCTCGAGCTCGGCGCGATCCTGGACGGCCAGGACCGCAAGGTCGGCACATTCGGGGTCCCGCTCTCCACCGTGAACCGGCACGCGTTCATCACCGGCGCCACGGGATCAGGCAAGTCGCAGACGGTCCGGCACATGCTGGAGCAGCTGACCAGGTCCGGGGTGCCGTGGCTGGCGATCGAGCCGGTCAAGTCCGAGTACGCGGCGATGGCCGGCCGCATCGCGGGAGTCGGCCAGGTGACGGTGATCAATCCGTCCGACCCGTCGGCGGTCCCGCTGTCGGTGAACCCGCTGGAACCCGAGCCCGGCTACCCGGTGCAGGCTCACATCGACATGGTGCGGGCGCTGTTCCTGGCCGCGTTCGACGCCAGAGAGCCGTTCCCGCAGATCATCTCCCAGGCGCTGCAGCGGGCCTACGAGGGCTGCGGCTGGGATCCGGTGACCGGCGCCGGCCGGCCGGGCGCGGCGGCCCCGCCCGCGGTCCCGAGCCTGGCCCAGCTGCAGGACGCGGCGCTGGAGGTGATCGAGGACGTCGGCTACGGGCGGGAGCTGCGGGCCGACGTGCGCGGCTTTGTTGACGTGCGGCTGCGGAGCTTGCGGACCGGCTCGGCCGGCCGGTTCTTCGAGGGCGGTCATCCGGCCGACATCGCGGAGCTGATGCGCCGCAACGTGGTGCTCGCGATCGAAGACGTCGCCAACGACGAGGACAAGGCGTTCCTGATCGGAACGCTGATCATCAGGCTGGTCGAGCACCTGCGGGTGCGTGCCCGCAGCGGCCCGGCCGCCGGCCTCGGGCATGTGATCGTGATCGAGGAGGCGCACCGGCTGCTGCGCGCCAGCCGGGACGGCGCGGGCGCGCACGCGGTCGAGCTGTTCGCGAGCCTGCTGGCCGAGATCCGCGCCTACGGCGAGGGAATCGTGGTCGTGGAGCAGATCCCGGCCAAGCTGGTCCCCGACGTGGTGAAGAACACCGCGCTGAAGGTGGTGCACCGGCTGCCCGCGCACGACGACCGCCAGGTCGTGGGCGCGGCGATGAACCTGGACGAGGACCAGTCGCGCCAGGTGGTCTCGCTGCGGCCCGGCGTGGCCGCCGTGTTCGCGGACGGGATGGACCGGCCGCTGCGGATCCGGGTCCCGTACGGGGGGGCCAGGGAGCGGGCCCAGCCTGCCGCCGAGGACGGGCCGGATGCCCCGGACAGCTTCCCGATCCCGGTCCGCGGCAGGCGCTCGGCGGCCTGCGGCCCGGTGTGCGTGTCCGGCCGCGCCTGCAACCTGCTCGAGCTGCGCGCGGCCGACCTGCACGCCGATTCGGCCGAGGACGCCTGGGTGCGGATCTGGGCCGAGGCGCTGATGCTCGCGTTCCTCACCAACCGGCCGCTGCCCGTGGTGCCCGCGGCCCTGCGCTCGCGCTGGTCCGGGCTCCAGCCGCGGCTGCGTGAGTGCCTGCTGGCCACGGCCGTGGACCGGTCGCTGCAGGGACGGGCCCTGGTCGTCCGGGCCTGCTTCGACCCGGCCCGGATGGCCGCCGCGGTCGCCACCACCGCGCTCAAGCTCCTGGACGGCGGGTCGGGTGCGGGCGCCCCGCCCGGTCCTGACTGGGTGATCCCGCAGGTGCAGTGGCTGCACGAGGTCGAGCGCGTCTGCCCGCTGGGCAGCAGCCCGCCGGACCCGTTCGCCCCGGCGCCCCGGCTCGATTATCCCCTTGACGGCCTCGCCGACCGGGCCGACGTGCGGGTCGGGCAGCGGGTCAGCGGGCTGCGCCGGCACCCGCTCTCGATGGAACTGGCCCGCAACCGGCAGCCCGCCTGGACCGTGCTGCTCGGCGAGAACGAGCAGCGGGGCTTCGTCGATGACCTGGCCGCCGTCGTGATCGGCGTCAGCCATCGCGGGCAGCTGCGGCAGGCCGCAGGCGAGATGGGGATCGCGCGGCTGGCTCGAGTCGGTGCTGTCCTGGCCGCGCCGGTTCATCGTCGGCAGCGACGATCAGGTAGCCGCATCGGCACCCTCCGCAGCCTCCGCGTCCATATAGCATCGGCGGCCATGGGGAAGCTTCCGCTCCGCGCCAAACTGGCTACCACCATCGGCGGTGCCGCGGGACGGGTGTCGCGGCTGTCCGGCCGCGGCGACGGCTCCGTGATCGGCGGCGTGCTGGGCCTGCGGATGGAGCCGGACCTGCTCCGGATCCTGGCCGCCGACCGCCAGATCGTGCTGGTCACCGGGACCAACGGCAAAACCACGACGACCAGGCTGATCACCGCGGCCCTCGAGTCGCTGGGCCAGTCGGTCGCGTCCAACGCGTTCGGCGCGAACATGGAGGCCGGCCTCGCGTCCGCGCTCGGGCGCGCGCCGAACGCCCCGTTCGGCGTGCTCGAGGTGGACGAGCGCTACCTGCCCGCCGTGATGGAGGCGACCAGCCCGCGGGTGGTCACGCTGCTGAACCTGAGCCGGGACCAGATGGACCGGGCGGCCGAGATCTGGCTGGTGGCGCGGCGCTGGCGGGAGGCGCTGGCCGACGCCCCGGGCTGCCACGTCATCGCGAACGCGGATGACCCCCTGGTCGCCTGGGCCGCAGGCGCCACGGACCGGGTGACCTGGGTCGCGGCCGGCCAGCGCTGGCACGAGGATTCCTGGTGCTGCCCGCAATGCGGATCGCACCTGCGCCGGGACGATCTCGGCTGGCGGTGCGGCGAGTGCGGGTTCGGCCGGCCCGCGACCAAGTGGGTGCTGGATGGGGAGTCGGTCATCGACTCCGCCGGCCAGGTCCGGGAGCTGCAGCTCGCCCTGCCCGGGCGGGCCAACCGCGCCAACGCGGTCGTCGCGCTGGCCGTGGGCGAGTTCTTCGGTGCCGAGCTGGACAAGGCCCTGCCCCGGCTGCGCGAGGTGACCTCGGTGGCCGGCCGGTACACCCGGCTGGAGCGGCGCGGCCGGGAGCTGCGGCTGCTGCTGGCCAAGAACCCGGCTGGCTGGCTGGAGGCGTTCGACGTGCTGACCCCGGGCCCGGCGCCGGTCCTGCTGGCCGTCAACGCGCAGGGGCCTGACGGCCGGGACACGTCCTGGCTGTGGGACGTGGACTACCGGGTGCTGCGCGGCCGCCCGGTGCTCATCTCCGGCGAGCGCAGGCTCGACCTGGCGGTCCGGCTTGAGGCGGACGAGGTGCCGTTCGGGCTGGCGGACGGCGTGGACGACGCGGTGGAGCAGGTGCCGCCTGGCACCCTGGACGTGATCGCCAACTACACGGCGTTCCAGCAGATCCGCACGGCTCTAGGCCGGGCCCAATGACCCGGCGTCAGCCGGGCCAGCTGCGACGGCCGGGCTTGCCCGGCCCGAGCGGATGGCACGCGGGGGGGTCCTGGGCCACCGGGGTCTGGGGTGTCCCCAGGGGGCGCTGTGTCCCCCCGGGCTAACACGGAGGGCAGGCCGATGACACGTCCCCGCCACGGCGCGCCAGGACCGGAGCAGGGCGACCGGCCCGGGCCCTCCCGCCCGGGCCGCCACCACCGCCCGAGCCGCCTCCGGCTGGTGTGGGTCTACCCGGACCTGCTGAGCACCTACGGCGACCGCGGCAACCTGCTCGTGCTGGAGCGCCGGGCCAGGCTCCGCGGCATCGAGACCGAGGCCATCGAGGTGAACGCGGACCAGCCGGTGCCCCACTCGGGCGACATCTACCTGATGGGCGGCGGCGAGGACCTGCCGCAGATCCTCGCCGCGCAGCGGCTGCGCGCCGACGGCGGGCTCAGCGCGGCCGCCGCCGCCGGGGCCGTGATCTTCTCGGTGTGCGCGGGCTACCAGGTGATGGGCACCGAGTTCGGCGGCATCGACGGCGAGCCCGTTCAAGGCCTGGGCATCCTCAACATCTGGAGCGGCCGCGGGGAACGCCGCGGGGTGGGTGAGATCGTCGCCGACGTCGATCCCGAGCTCGGCGTGCCCCGGCTCACCGGGTTCGAGAACCACCAGGGCGTGACCACCCTCGGCCCGGGCGTCAAGCCGCTGGCCCGGGTCACGGTGGGCGTCGGCAACGGCGACGGCACCGAAGGCGCTTACGCCGCGCCATGTCCTCGGCACCTACCTGCATGGCCCGGCGCTTGTCCGCAACCCCGGCCTGGCCGACCTGCTGCTCTCCTGGGCCGTGGGCCCGCTGGTCCCGCTGTCCGGAGCGGACGAGGACTGGGCCCGCAGGCTGCGCGAGGAGCGGCTGGCCGCGGTGCCGGGGTAAGGCCGGCCGGGGCAACGTCAGTACACGATCGCCTGGGCGCCGTCAGCCATGATCTCGGCCAGGAACGTGGACGCCCCGGCGATCCGGACTCCCTTGATCGTGTCGTCGGCGGCTGATGTCACGCCGTGACGCACACTGTGTGCAGACGGTAACTGTGCCCTCGTCGAGAACTTTGGCCAGCAGCTGAGCGAGCGGCGCCGCGTGCGGGAGCATGACGTCGTCGGCGCGCTGCGGCAAGGCGAACCAGGCCGCTTCCCCGGTCAGCCAGAGGGACACCGGCACCCCGCTCGCCACCGCCGTGGCGGCGACGGTAAGGGCCTGGTTGCAGCGCTCTTGGTCGTCGCGGCCCGCGGTGACCTTGACCACGAGGGAACGGGAAGTCATGCCCGCAGCCTAACGCGGACGTCCAGGATCTGCGGGCCAGCCGGCCCCGGACCCCGGCGAGGAACCCCTTGGGAGAAGCCGCATTGGCGCTTCGGCCCCTCTGGACCCCATACTCGATGGAAGTACCTTTCGTGAACTCGGGAGAACTACCTTTCGTGAACCGGTGGAGGGACTCTTACCGGGGAAGGGCACCTGTGGGCCTGCGGCATCTATACCGAATCGCGGCACTACTGATAGCCGGGGTGGCGGTCGCCGGATGCGTAGCTCCTCAGTACACGTACGTGGCCGACTCCAGCGACAACGCCTATTTCAAGGTGCCGCCGAGCTGGCGCCAGGTGAGCCAGTCCAGCCTGGAGGCCGCCCAGGGACCGTCTTCGCAGGACGGCGCCTACCTCTGGTCCCGGGCCTACGAGGACAACCGCCAGCCATCGGTGCGGCACGTCTTCGCCGCAACATCGAAGCCGGTGGCCTACGCGAGCGTGCTGCAGCTGTCCGCGAACGAGCGCAGCGATATGTCCTTCAATAGCATGCGGGACCTGCTGCTGCCGGTGACGGCCAACGCCCGCAAGGCCGCGTCCGAAGCGCACGCCGAGTTGTCCGGCTTCGCGCTGCTCGGCGACCAGGTGCTCACGAACGGCCACAGCTATCGCGGTATTCGCGAGATATTCAACTACAACCTTGGCACCACGCCAGAGACCTTCGACCTGACGGTGATGACGAACAGCGACACAACCAAGCTCTACTTCTTGCTTGTGCACTGCTCGGAGACCTGCTTCTCCGCTAACTACTCTCAGATCTCTCAGGTCGTCGGATCATTCACGGTAGGAGGAGGCTCCTGATGCCGTCCCGGTCCAGGAAGTCGGGCGGGGAAACCGACACGCGTCGGCCAGCCCGTCTACGTCCACACCGAACGTCTCCGGGACGCCGACCGGCCCACCCGCAAGCCGCTCGTGTTCTGGGACCGGGTGAAGTTCCTCCTCCTGCTGGTGCTGCTCTGGCTGGTGCTGGTGTGGTCGGACATGGCCAACGACCCGATCATCGGGTTCAAGGACGCGGCCAGGGAGCAGGTGACCAAGAGCGCCTGGCTCCTCGTGCTGATCGGCCTGGAGGTCCTGCGCCAGCTGCACTTCATCGTGGCCGAGCACTGGGGGGCTTACTACCGGTTCTGGAGCCGGGGGGTCTTCGGCCGCATCGACCGGGGCAGCCACCGGCTGAGCGACTGGACCAGGTTCCGGATAGCGCGCGTGCTGAAGTGGCTGTTCTGCATCGCGCTGCTGGCGCTGATCCTGGGCAAGGCGTATCACACCTCGCCCGTGCGCGGGCTCTTCCTGCTGCCCGGCACGATCATCCACGCGCTGCCGATCATCCTCTACGTGATGGCCATCGTCTCGCTGGGCATCCTGCAGTTCGTCGCGATCTTCTGGTTCATGTCCAAGGGCGGGGTCGACGTCTACTTCCCCGACGACATCTCCACCCGGTTCTCCGACGTCTGGGGCCAGGACCACGTGCTCGAGCGGGTCAAGGAGAACATGCTGTTCCTGGAGGACCCGGAGGCGATCGAGGCCAAGGGCGGCTACGTCCCGGGCGGGATCCTGCTCTGGGGGCCGCCGGGCACCGGCAAGACGCTGATGGCCGAGGCGGTGGCCGGCGAGACCGGCATGCCGTACGTGTTCGTCGACCCCGGCGCGTTCATCAACATGTTCTTCGGCGTCGGCATCCTCAAGGTCAAGTCGCTGTTCCGCAGGCTGCGCAAGCTGGCCGTGCGGTACGGCGGGGTGATCGTCTTCTTCGATGAGGCCGACTCCCTCGGCAGCCGCGGCGGTTCCGTGGGCGGCCAGGGCAACTTCAGCCCGAAGGCCCAGCTCGAGGCCTGCCACGGGTTCTGTTACCTGGCGCCGGACACCCAGGCGGCGCTGTTCGCCGAGGCGCTGAAGGCGGCCCCCGCGCCCCGGCCGCCGGGCCGGTTCCGGCAGATGATCCCCGCCGGCATGGGCGGTGGGGGCGGCATGGGCACGCTGCAGGCGCTGCTGACCGAGATGTCCGGCCTGAAGAAGCCGCGCGGGTTCTTCAACCGTGTCGTGCGGCGCACGCTCGGCCTGCGCCCCAAGCCGCCGCCGAAGTACCGGATCCTGATCATGATGGCCACCAACATGCCCAGCGCGCTGGACGAGGCGCTGCTGCGGCCCGGCCGCCTGGACCGGGTGTACCGGGTGGGCTACCCGTCCAAGGAGGGCCGCCGCCGTACCTACGAGGGCTACTTCTCCAAGGTCAAGAGTGCCCTTACGCCCGAGCAAGTAGATCATCTGGCCACAATTACGCCTTATGCCACCGGCGCCACCATCAAGGACCTCGTCAACGAGTCGCTGATCGTCGCGCTACGGGACGGCCGCGACACGATCATCTGGACCGACGTGCTCAAGGCCAAGCTGCTGAAGAGCGTCGGGCCGTCCGAGGGCGTCGAGTACATCGAGCGCGAGCGGCATGCGGTCGCGCTACACGAGGCCTGTCACGCGGTCGTGAGTTACCGGGTGCAGAAGCGTAACGTCATCGACACCGCCACCATCCAGAAGGGTGCCGACTACCTCGGCTTCGTGAAGCCGATCCCGATCGAGGAGCAGTTCACCTCCTGGCGCAACGAGTACGAGGCCGACATCATGGTCAGCCTGGCCTCGCTCGTCGGCGAGCGGATGTTCTTCGACGGGGACTCCTCGTCCGGCGTCTCCGGTGACCTGCAGAACGCGACCAGGATCGCGCTGGCCATGGAGGGCCTGTGGGGCATGGGCGGCCAGTACGGCTCCTACGCCGTCACCCCGGCGCCGATGGACGCGCACCCGGTGGCCGACGGCCAGGACCGCGCCGTCTTCGAGACCACGCTCGGCAAGCGCGCCGAGGGAAACCTGAGCATGCTCGCGGAGCGTACCGGCACCCTGCTGCAGCAGGAACGCGGCAATGTGCTGGCGGTCGCGCACGCGCTGGAAACGCACAAGACCATCACCGGCGAGGACGTCACCGCGATCATCGACGGCTCGGAGGGGCCGGTCGTCGACGGCAGGCCGTACCACAACCCGGAGTTCGCCGTCACGCTGGAGGACTACCACCAGCAGGTGATGGTGGCGCACCGGGGACGCGACCGGAGCATGCAGCTGCCGGTCCCGACGCCGCTGGCCGAGGAGGCCGAGGCGATCTCCGCCTGGCAGCAGAAGTCGACCGAGCCCAACGCCGAGCACTGAGGCCCGCCCGCCGCTCTCCGTCCGGGATGACGTCTGGCTAGCCGGCCAGCCTGTGTGTGTTCGGTGGCGCCGGTGCGCCGGAAAGCCCGAGCAGGCCGAGCGTCCTGGCGATCCCCGCAGCGAGGCTGCGGGTGAAGTCATCGCGAGCCGAGTGACCTGACGCAGGCGCTGCTCGCAGCGGCCTGGCCTGACCTGGTGCCCACGACGATCCCGGCGAAGTTAAGGATCTCCTTGGTTTCTGCGTCCTTCCCGATCACGGCCGCGGCCGAGCCCGGCGCGTTCCAGGAGAAGACCCGTTGCACCGGCTCGTTGTGGAGGATGCTGTTCAGGCTGGCGCCAAAGTCGTCCACGGTTCTGGCGCCCGTGCTGACGCCGGCCGACGCCGGCCTGAACCCAGCGCGCGCTCACGACCTCCCAGTTTGACGGGCTGATCGCCTGAGCTGGGCCCGGCGCGGCGGCGCATGTCTCGATCTCGTGGCTGAGCGTCTCGACCGCCTTGGTGATCACACGACTGACCGTTTCGTCTGGCTCCGCTGAGACCGCCACCGTTCTGCGCTCGAGGGTGATGCCCACCACCCGGCCGGCCATGCCGTTGACGCCCACCACTCCGTCGGCCATGCCGTTGGAGCCTTCCAGGCGCGTAGTCAGCCTGGCGGTCCTGAAAAACTCGACTTTGATCGCGCCTGCCGGCAGCTCATCCGATTCCGCCCAGGACCGAACCGGGTCCGAAGCGTAAAACCACATCGGAGAATCGCCCGGCCCGCTGTCCAGCGTGCCGTGTGCAGGTGCGTGTACGTCCCCATCGTGGGCCTGCTGGTGCCGGAGAAAGTCCTCCACATTGCCCAAACGGAACTCAATCCCGTGAATTAGTTTACGATTCTCCGCCTCGTCATCCGGAGGCTGTTCAGCCGGAACAACTTTCCCCTCCATCGTGTCACCGGTGGCGGGAGCGAGGTCAGCGCCCGATTCCGTCCTCCACCGGGGCCGACAGCGAGGGCAGGTTCCGGCGTCACCGGGTCTTGTTGTTCCACCGGGCGCCTGAAGCGCCGCGAGAGAAGCACGTATTCCACCGCCACAACTGCGATAACAACGAGGATCATAAGCGGGATATCGACGCGGTACTTCCAGGGAACCGTCGGGCGCAGATACAGCACAGAGACCAGCCCGACGAACGAGACCGAGCCGAAGATCGTCTGCAGCAACGGGCTTTGTGCCCAGCTCCACAGGGTCCGCAACCCCAGCCGCCCGGAGGCCGGGCGCAGCCACCCACGCAGCACGGCGACCGCGTACGCAGCCACGAGCACATGCACTATCAGCCAGGCGATGACATATCCGCGCCAGCTCGCCAGGCCGGTGAGAACCAGCCCCGCGCCCAGCAGCCCGAATACCAAAGCCAGGATGACTCCCAGCAGGTCGCCGATTGACAGCAGCGCGAACACTAACCACAGCGTCCACAGCAAAAGAAGCAGGTGTTGACCCGTCACTCGTACCACCCCCTAAACGCGAGGTTCCGCGCGCCCACCCCGGCTGGCAACTATCCAATGCGACTTATTTATGTACGGGGACGTGGGTATGTTACTTATCCACCGGCACGTTGAGAACACGACTCGCCCGGCCGGTCGTCCGCTTTTCCGCGACCTGCGTAATACGACCAGGATCGCGCGGGTCTACGGGGCATGGGCGCCAGCGCGGCTCCCGTGCGGTTGACGTCGGCGCTGCAGGATGCGCCACCCGGTGGACCGCTACGGGTCCGGGCGGACCTGCCGCTACCGGAAGGGTGAGATGCCGGGCCCGGCCGTTGGCCCATGGCGCCCAGGCGGATCGCTCGGGCCACGGAGGACTCGGGCTGTGCGCTTAACGGCCTCGGCGCGTTCTGCGGCGAGCTGTGCCTGCCGTTCTGCTGCCGCTCGCTCGGCTGCGGCTTCCTGCTGTGGCGCTTCTCGCGGCCGGGTTACCGGCTCTTCCCTCTTCCGCACGGCGGATTCCCGTTCCGCTGTCTGCTGCGCCGCCTCTCGCGCCCGGGTTACCAGTTCTGCCGCCTTCCGCGCGGCGGCCTCCCGTTCCGCCGGCCGCTGCACCCGCTCCCGCTCTGCGATCGGCCCCGCCGGGGCATCGCCCTGACCGCCCTGGGGGGGCGCGGACGCGTCCTGGGCCTGGGGACGCTCGCCTGGCGTGGGAAGCTGTTCGTCGGGTGCCGGGGGTTGTTCGTCGGGTGTCGGAGGTTGTTCGCCGGGTGCCGGGCGCGGCTGCCTTTGGCCCTGGCGGAGATCGCTCTGCTCCCGGCGGAGCTCGGCCTGCATGTGGCGGAGTTCCTCCTGCGCGTGGCCAAGCCTGTCCTGCGCGTGGCGGAGCCCGTCCTGCGCACGGCGGAAATCGGCCTGCGCCTGGCTCAGCTCGTCCCGCCGCTGCGACAGGTCAGATTCCGTCAGCTGGAGGCGTTTCTCCAGCCATTCGCTTCGCTCGTGGTTCCGCGTGTCGCTGTCGCGGCGCTGCTGCCGTTCCTCCTGCAGCTGTTTCATCGTCTCCGTGAGGCGGCGGTCCAGGTGCTTGTAGAACCGCCAGCACCCGTACTCCGCCGCCACGAGCAGTGCGACCGTGCCGATCATGATCGGGATGTCGGCGCGGTACAGCCAGGGGACGGCCGGGCGCAGGATCAGCAGCCAGATCACCCCGGCGAGCGACACCGAACCCGCCAGCACCTGCAGCGGCCAGCGCGGCACGAACGCCGGCAGCGCGCCCAGCGACCTGTGCCGGGCCGAAGCCACGGGCGCGTGCGGCCCTGGCTGGACCGCGGCCGTCAGCTCAAGCGGCGGCCTGCCCAGCGCCGGAGCCGACGGCTGGACCACCGTCAGCTGCGAGAACGCCCGGGACGCGGCGGCCAGCACATGCACGGCCAGCGCGGCGATGAGAAACGCGCGCCAGCTCACCAGGCCGGTCAGGACCAGGCCCAGGCCCAGCCCTCCGACCACGAGGAGCAGGGCGCCCCCGGGCCTGCCGCCGACCGACACCAGCGCGACTACCAGCCATACCGTCCACAGCAGCAGAACCAGGTGCTGGCCCGTCACGCGCACCACCTCCTGAACCGGAGATTCCGCGCGTCGGTCGGCTCTGGCAACTATCCAGGCCGTCTCACTTATGTACGTAAGAGGTCAGGGCGCGGCACTTTTATACGCGGCCAGGGGGCGACTCTGGCGGAAGGGGCGGGACGCGACTCGCCCGGCGATGATGTCCGGCCCCGGGGCCCGGGGGAATTACACTCCGCCCTATGGAGGGCGCGCTGAGCGGGATCGTCCTGGTTGCGGTGTTCGCCGCGGTCGCGGCGCTATGCGCGATCCTGGCGGTGAAGCTGTACCGTGCGGGCTCCGCGGCGGGGCCGCCTCCGCCGGGCGACTCCTAGCTGCCGGGGGCCTGCCCGGCCGGCCGGTGCGGCGTCCTACGCTGTCGGGATGGACAGCGCGCAGACGCCGGATGCCGGTCCGGGCGTCACCGGTGAGCCCGAGCCGCATCCCGCCCTGGCCCCGCTGAGCTTCCTGCTCGGCCGCTGGGAGGGCGCCGGGGTGGTCGGCTACCCGACGATCGAGAGCGCCCAGTTCGGCCAGGAGATCACGTTCAGCCAGAACGGCAAGCCGTACCTGATCTACTCCAGCCGGACCTGGCTGCTGGACGACGCGGGGAACATCGGCAGGCCCTCGGCCATGGAGACCGGCTTCTGGCGGCCGCAGCCGGACGGTGAGCTCGAGGTGCTGCTCGTGCACCCGACCGGGATCACCGAGATCTACCTGGGTCAGGTGACCGGGACGAAGATCGAGATGGCCACCGACGCGGTCGTGCGCACGGCCACGGCCAAGGAGGTCACGGCCGGGCGCAGGCTCTACGGCCTGGTCGGTCCCGACCTGGCCTACGCCTACGACATGGCCGCCGTGGGCCAGCCCCTGCAAGCCCACGTCTCGGCCCAGCTCAAGCGCGTCGGATAAGCCCGCTAACGGCAGGTGGGGCGGGGCTGACAGCCCCGCCCCACCTCACCTGTGCCGATCGCCTGGTCTCAGATCTCCCCGAGCCAGTAGTTGTCGAAGATGGTGCCGTGCAGCGGGGTGGACTGCCCGACGACGTTGCCGCTGGTCGTCCCGACCTGGATGATCCGGGCCGCGCCCCAGCGGGCGGACCGGAGGCCGCCGGTGAAGCCCGAGGAGTTGGTGACCGCGACGCTGGCGAAGCTCTCCGCGCCGTAGTCAGCCAGCGGCAGCTGGGTCACGGTGGTGCCGGACACCTCGGACGGGGCCTCGCTGATCACCTCGGCCGAGCTGCGGTTGCAGGTGGCCGGGCCGCAGACCTTGGTCACGGTGAAGTGCTGGCCGTTGTTGTTGTCGTTCACGGTCAGCTGGAACTTCTGGGTCGTCTTGCTGTAGGCGACGAGGGCCGTGACCGAGTCTCCGGGGTGGACCGCGATGCTGCTCGTCACCTCGGGCGCCGGGAACATCTCGTACCAGGCCGAGTAGCTGGGTGTGCCGCCGTTGCAGTCGGCCTCGATGCCGTCCTGCTCGACGGTGCCGCTGGTGAAGCCGTCGATGCCGACCCAGGCCGAGGACGCCGTGGGCGTGGTGCCGCCCGGGGAGACCGTGCAGTTCAGGTACGGCACGAAGAAGGTGGCCTCCACCTTCTGGAACGAGACGTTGGCCTGGTGCGACACGTAACCGGCCCAGTTCGTCGACTCGAGCGCGTTCGCGAGCGAGGCCGCCGCCCTGGCCGCGCTCGTCCCCGCCCCGGGGGTGGCGCGGACCAGAAGCCCGCCCGGCCGGATCTTCGCCGCGGCCGTGGCCGCCGGCTGGCCGGCCGTGCCGCCGGCCGTGGGCAGGCTGGTGAATCCGCCGACCATGAGGACAACAACTGCCGCAGCAGCCAATGTCCCCGCCATTCGCAGGTGTTTGCGCATGTCCGGTTGGTCCCTCCTGCTCGCTTGCCGCTCGGTGCTCCCCGGGTGCCCAGCGGGGGGCGGGCAGTCAGGGCAGTGCGGAGATTTGGTCCAAAATGGACAGAGTCTCGGCAAAACCATAGAGGGTCGCTTTACCGAACGGCTCAGAATCGCGCTGACTTTTCCGGAAATTTGCTGTGCGCGGCCGGGACGTCACCTGATCGAGACCTGAAGATCCGGCCCTCGCACAGGGCAGGAGAGTCGGGGTCCGCACCGGACCGGAAAGAAGAAGCCCCCGGGCGGCTCCCGCAGCGGGCCACCTGGGACCGGTTCACGGAGCTGCGGCACGCCATGGAGCATGCGTCGCGGCAACTTGCGTTGCGCTCCGCGAGACGGAGGTGAACCGCGACGGGGACCGGCTGGACAAGGCCGGTCAGCCCGGGGGTCCGGTGTCTGCCGTGTATTCGCCGACCGCCGCCTTGCGGCGCCACCGGACGGCACCTCACGGTGCCGGCCTGTGCTGGCCGGTGATAGACGTCCCAGCTGGTCGCTGAGGCGCTACACGGGACGGCGGCTAGCTGACAGCCACCTCGCGAGTCCGACATCTATGCATACTGTTGGACCACCTCCTTTCCCGCGTTAGCAAGGACGCTACGTCACAGCGCGCCACCGAGGCAAGCAAGTTTGCCCAGGGCGGAGCGAGCCGTCGGCAGGCGCGCTGCCGGTGCCGGATAACTAGACTTGGCCTATGTCGCAGACGTGGGACGCCAGGCTCAGGGCCAGTGGCTACCGCGTTACCCCGCAGCGCCAGCTCGTCCTCGAGGCCGTCACCAAGCTGAACCACGCCTCGCCCGAGGAGATCTTCGCCGAGGTGCACCAGACGGCGCAGGGCGTGAACGTCTCGACCATCTACCGCACGCTGGAACTGCTCGAGCAGCTGGGCCTGGTGACGCACACCCATCTCGGGCACGGCGCGCCCCGCTACCACCTGGCCGCCGAGGCGCAGCACGTGCACCTGGTCTGCCGCGACTGCGGCCAGGTGACCGAGCTGGCGCCCGAAGCAGCCAGCCCGCTGGTCACCGCGCTGGCCGAGGAGCACGGGTTCGAGACCGATGTCGGCCACCTGACCGTGTTCGGCACCTGCCGGAACTGCCGCGCGGCCGCGAACGCCCCGTCGGCCGCGGGCCCCGGCGAGCCGGGCACCGAGAGCGCATAGCCTGGCCAGTATGCAAAGCCCGCCAGCCCAGAGCCCACTGCTGAGCGCGCCCGGGGCGGTCCCCGCCGACGGGCCCGACACGGGGGTCGCCGCGCACTACGGGGACCCGTTCGCCGAGCAGCGGGCGCTGTCCGATTCCCTCGGCCTGGTCGACCGCTCGCACCGGGGCGTGATCAGGATCGGCGGCCCGGACCGGCTGTCCTGGGTGCACAACCTGACCACGCAGGCCCTGGAGAACCTCGCGCCAGGAACCGCGACCGAGGCCCTGATCCTCAGCCCGAACGGGCACATCGAGCATCACCTCACGCTGACCGACGACGGAACGCACCTGTGGGCGCACGTCGAGCCCGGCACGGCCGGGGCGCTGCTGGAGTTCCTCGAGTCCATGCGGTTCATGCTGCGGGTCGAGCCCGCCGACGTGACGGCCGAGTTCGCCGTGGTCACGCTCATGGGACCGGACGCCGGGCCGGGACTGGCCGAGGGCGCGGCCGCCAGCTTCGGCCTTGCGTACGGGATGGATCTCGTCCTGCCCCGCGAGCGGCTGCCCACCATGGCTTCCGGCCTGCAGGCGCGCGGGGCGGTGCTCGCGGGCATGTGGGCCTTTGAGGCGCTGCGGATCGCCGCGCACCGGCCGCGGTTCGGGCTGGACACCGACCAGCGCACGATCCCGCACGAGGTCGGCTGGATCGAGACCGCCGTGAACCTCACCAAGGGCTGCTACCGCGGCCAGGAGACCGTGGCGCGGGTGCACAACCTGGGCCATCCGCCGCGCCGCCTGGTGTTCCTGCACCTGGACGGGAGCGAGGACCGGCTGCCCGCGCATGGCGACCCGGTGTCGCGGGACGGATCCGATATCGGCTTCGTGGGCTCGGCCGCGCGGCACTACGAGCTCGGGCCGATCGCACTGGCCCTGGTCAAGCGGACGGTCCCGGTCGACGCCACCCTGCTGGCGGCGGGTCTCCCGGCCGCGCAGGAGGTCATCGTGCCCCCGGACACCGGGGCGAACGTCCAGGTCACTCTGCGGCGGCCGAAGGGGGATCTGACCCGGTCACGCGAGTAACGTTGGCCGCCAGGAAACAACGTCGTTGCCTGGAGGTTCACCGCAGTGCTGCGCCGCGCGCTGCTGGCCGCATCGGCCAGCCCGACCCTCCGCCGGATCGTCACCACCGCCCCGGGGGCGCGCGACGTGGTCGCCAGGTTCGTCGCCGGGGACACCGCCGACGATGCGCTGCGGGCCACCCGCCGGCTGCAGGCTGACGGGCTGCTGGTCAGCCTGGACTATCTCGGCGAGGACACTGTCGACCCGGAGCAGGCGACCGCGGTCACCGAGGAGTATGTCCGGTTGCTCGGCCTGCTGGCCGGGGCCGGCCTGACCATGAAGGGGGCAGGGGAGGCGGGTGGGGGGCGGGCCGAGGTCTCGGTCAAGCCCACCGCGGTGGGCCTCGGGCTGCGCGAGCACGGTGAGAAGACCGCGCGCGAGAACATCGCCAGGATCGTCACGGCGGCCCGCGGCGCTGGCACCACGGTCACGGTCGACATGGAGGATCACACCCGGGTCGACCAGACGCTGCAGATCCTGCGCCAGCTCCGGCCGGAGTTCCCCGACCTGGGCTGCGTGATCCAGTCCTACCTGCGGCGCAGCCCGGATGACTGCCGGGAGCTGGCCACGGCGGGCTCGCGGGTCCGGCTGTGCAAGGGCGCCTACAGCGCCGCCGCGGACGTGGCGTATACGGCCAAGTCCGAGGTGGACCGCTGTTACGCCCGCTGCCTGCGGGTGCTGCTCGGCGGCCCCGGCTACCCGATGCTCGCCACCCACGACCCGCGGCTGATCAGGATCGCCGGGGTGCGGGCCACCGCAGCGCGCCGCAGCGCGGACAGCTTCGAGTACCAGATGCTCTACGGCATCCGGCCCGCCGAGCAGCTCCGGCTGGCCCGGTCCGGCGCCCAGGTGCGCGTCTACCTCCCCTACGGCCAGGACTGGTACGGGTACCTGGTCCGGCGGCTCGCGGAGCGCCCGGCCAACCTGGCCTTCTTCCTGCGCTCCCTGGCCACGCGCCGCTGAGCCCGGCCCGGACCGGCCCCGGTAGGCTCGCTGGGATGATCGCAGTGCTTGGGGCCGGGAAGATGGGCGAGGCGCTCATGTCCGGGCTGCTGCGGGCCGGCGTGGTGGTCCCGGCCGGGGTCATCGCCGCGGCGCGCCGCAGCGAGCGGGCCGAGCAGCTGCGCGACGCGTACGGCATCGACGTGCTCAGCGCCGCCGAGGCCGCGAAACGCGCGGACACGCTCGTGATCACCGTCAAGCCGCAGGACATGGCGGGGCTGCTGGACGAGATCGCGGACAGCCTGACCGGCGACCCGCTGGTGATCTCCGTCGCCGCGGGCATCACCACGTCGTTTATCGAGGGCAGGCTGCGCGGAGACGTGCCCGTGGTCCGGGTGATGTCGAACACCCCGGTGCTCGTGGACGAGGCGATGAGCGTGATCTCGGCCGGTGCCCACGCCCGGGAGTCGCACCTGCGCCGCGCCGAGGAGCTGCTCCGCCCGGTGGGCAAGGTGCTGCGGATCCCTGAGTCACAGCAGGACGCGGCGACCGCGCTGTCGGGCAGCGGGCCCGCCTACGTCTACTTCCTGGTCGAGGCCATGGTCGACGCGGGGATCCTGCTCGGCATGCCGCGCAGCAATGCGCTGGAGATGGTCAAGCAGGCCGTGTACGGGGCCGCCACCATGCTGCGCGAATCGGGCGAGCACCCGGTGATCTTGCGCGAGGCCGTGACCTCGCCGGGCGGCACGACCATCAACGCCATCCGCGAGCTGGAGAAGCACGGGGTCAGGGCCGCGTTCCTGGCCGCGATCGAGGCCGCCAGGGACCGGGGCCGCGAGCTCGGCGAAGGGTGAGCGGGCGGGCCTGTTACGGCCCGGCAATAACCCGATCACGGCCCTCCCCGCAACCAGCTTTCCCGGGCGGAAAAAAGCAGCAGTGCCATAACGAAATTGGCTGGCAAAAGGCCGCAGCGCAGCGCCTGGGCCGCGCCGGGGCGGAGGTCCGCGTCCATGCCAGGCAGAAGGCCAGGTCAGCGCCGCACGGTCGGCCGGGGTGTGGCGCCGGGCCCGGCGGTAGCCCTGAGGCGGGCGGTGGCAGCCGGGAATTGATGGGCCGTGCCGGGTTGCCCTTTCCCGCACAGGACTTACGCTGGAGACGGGCGTGACTGGTGCGTCGAATCTCGCTAGGCGCGCACAGCCAGCTGGAAGAGGGCTATCAATGGCAGCAGACGCAACCTCGCTCAGCGAGGTCAGGTTCCTGACCGTGGCGGAGGTCGCCACGATCATGCGCGTGTCCAAGATGACCGTCTACCGCCTTGTTCACTCTGGTGAGCTGGAGGCGATCCGGGTAGGCCGTTCGTTCCGCGTGCCGGAGCAGGCGGTTAACCAGTACCTGAAGGATGCGTTCGTCGCAGCGAGTTGAATGCGCGCGTCTTAGCCGGCGGCTGAATGCGCGTGGCTGTCGGGCCGGCCAATCTGGCGCTGTGGTCGGCCGGGATGACAGGAGCCGGCGCGACCGGGGTAACCTGTGACATTGACGTGTGCCCGGCCGCTCGCTGTGCGGCGGGTGTGCGCGTGAGCATGCCCGTAAGTCAGCATGTAGAGCAAGGGTGGTCTCGTGGGCTCAGTCATCAAGAAGCGGCGCAAGCGGATGGCGAAGAAGAAGCACCGCAAGCTGCTGCGCAAGACGCGCGTGCAGCGCAGGAACAAGAAGTAGCAAAGCGCCAGGCCCGGACGGCCCAGCGGCGGCACCCGCCGCCGCGCGTGGCCGGGCCCGGCGCGCAGCGGCCCAGACGCCTGCGGCCCGACCGCGGCGACGTGGGGGCCACGGCGGACGGCGGCTGCGCTGGGAGGCGATTGTGGGTAGCCAGCCCGGACCCGGGCAGGCTGAGTACGTGCGGAAGCGCATTGCCGACGCCGCAGACTATGTCTGGCGCCGGATGCTGGGGGACTCCGAGCCCGACGAGTCGGGCTTCGATCCGGAACTCAACGCCAGCGTGCTGCTGCCGTTGTACCGGCCGTTGTACCGGAAATGGTTCCGCGTGCGGATGCGCGGTCTCGAGAACGTGCCCGCGTCCGGCGCGGCCCTGGTGGTGGCCAACCACTCGGGCGTGATCCCGCTCGACGCGCTCATGCTGCAGACGGGCATCTTCGACGAGCACCCCGCACACCGGAATATCCGCCTGCTCAGCGCGGACCTGATCTCCGAGATACCGCTCCTGTCCGACCTCGCCCGCCGGAGCGGGCACATCCGGGCGGACCGGGATGACGCCGGGCGCCTGCTGGCCGCGGGCGAGCTCGTTGGCGTGTTCCCCGAGGGCTTCAAGGGGATCGGCAAGCCGTTCCGGGAGAGGTACCAGCTGCAGCGTTTCGGCCGCGGTGGGTTCGCCTCGACCGCGATGGAGGCGGACGTGCCGATCATCCCGTGCGCGATCGTGGGCGCCGAGGAGATCTACCCGATGATCGGGAACTCGAAGAGCCTCGCCCGGCTGCTCAACCTGCCTTACTTCCCGGTGACGCCGCTGTTCCCGTGGCTCGGCCCGGTTGGCGCGGTCCCGCTGCCCTCCAACTGGATCATCGAGTTCTGCCCGCCGGTGCCCGCGGACGCCGCCAGCTTCAACGGGACGGGTCCGTCCGGCGCCGTATCGTATCTGGCGGACATGGTGCGGGACACGATTCAGGACAAGCTCGACGAGCTCCTCGTAGAGCGGGGCCCGGCGTTCACCTAGATCCCGGCGTTCACCTAGATCCCGGCGTTCACTTAGATCCCGGCGTTCAGCGGGGCCCCGGCGGCCCGATCGTGGCCCCCTCAGGGCCGAACTTCCTGACGTAGCCGGGGTGCACCGCGCTCCAGCGCTCCCCGGACGCCCACGGGGCGGCGGCGCCGCGCAGGTGGTGCTCGAGCAGGTCGACGCAGGCGTGCCACCCGGCCGCGTCGCGGGCGGCCTTGCCGAGCTCGCCGAAGACATCGGTCAGCACGAACGTGCACCCGCCGTCGTGGGGCACGATCTCGAACCGGATCACGTCGGTGCCCCAGCGGAACTCGAGCAGTGACGGCGGCTCGCAGGCCAGCACCTCGCCGTCGAAGGCCGGGAAGTCGCCGCCGGGGGACTCGAACCTGAGCGGGGCGCCGACCGCCCACTCGCCGACGATCCGCTGCGGGAACCAGGCGGCCAGGTGCGCGGGCTCGGTCACGGCCCGCCACACCTTCTCCGGCGGGTGCGCCAGATCCCGGGTGAACCGGAGCCTCCAGAGGTCACCGGCCGGCTCGAGGTCGCCGTTCAGGGTGTCTACGCCGGCGTTGGCGCCGCTCGCGGCGGTGCCGCTGGCGTCGTTGGCGTTCATCGTCACTGCCCTCCCCAGATGGACGGGTCCATGGTGTCGAGGTGGGACTCCAGCGCGTCCAGGTGGGCCGTCCACATCGCCCGGTACGGGGCGAGCCAGTCGTCCAGCTGACGCAGCGGCTCGGGCCGGACCCGGTAGACGCGCTTCTGAGCCTCGATCCTGGCCTCGACCAGGCCGGCGTCGCGCAGCACCCGCAGGTGCTTGGACACCGCTGGCTGGCTCACCCGGAGAATACCGACCAGGTCGCCGACGGGGCGCTCGGCGTCCCGCAGCAGATCGAGGATCCGCCGCCGGTGCGGCTCGGCCAGCACCTCGAACACCATCGCCATGCCCTCGAGCATGCCTCTCCAGTTATATGCCTGTCAAGTTATGCAATCGCCCATGGCCGAGGCGACGCGGCGCCAGCGCGGGCGGCGGGCCGCCACCGCGCCACCAACCCCGTTGTGGGCGGCACGCTGGGTAACAGCCCCATGGCGGGCACCTGCACGGGTACACGGGGCGCTGGGTGCTAGCCGCCGGCGTGGCGGCGGTGCAGGGCGAAGCCCGCGGCCACGCCGCCGGCGACGGCCCCGGCCCCCGCGGCCACGGGCAGGGCGATCAGGGTGGCCTTGCGCCCCGACCGGAAGTCGTGCACCGGCCAGCCGCGGGCGCGGGCCTCCGCGCGCAGGCCCATGTCGGGGTTGACCGCGTGCGGGTGGCCGACGAGCGTCAGCATCGGCATGTCGTTCACCGAGTCGCTGTACGCCGAGCACCGGGACAGGTCCAGGCCCTCGCGGGCGGCCAGCGCCCGGATCGCGGCGGCTTTGGCCTCGCCGTGCAGCAGCCCGCCGACGAGCCGCCCGGTGTACTCGCCGTCCACTGTCTCCGCCACCGTGCCGAGGGCGCCGGTGAGGCCGAGACGGCGGGAAAGGATGCTGGCCAGCTCGACCGGCGTGGCCGTGACCAGCCACACCCGCTGGCCGGCTCTGAGATGGCGCTGGGTCAGCTCCCTGGTGCCCTCCCAGATCCGGTCGGCCATGGTGTCGTCGTAGATCTCCTCGCCGAGGCTGACGATGTTCGCGACGCTGTGCCCGGCCACGAAGGCCAGGGCGGCCTGGCGGGCGGCGTCGATGTGATCGGAGTTCTCGGCGCCGCGCAGCCGGAAGAACAGCTGGCCCCAGGTCATCCGGGCCAGGTCACGCGGCCCGAACATCTTGCGCGCGGCGAGGCCCCGGGCGAAGTGGTAGATCGAGGCGCCCCGCATGAGGGTGTTGTCGACATCGAAGAAGGCACCCGCCGTCGGATCGGGCTCGGGCGGCGGTTGCTCAACGTCGGCGGCCGCGGCCGAGGCCTCCCCGGCCAGTGCGGCCTCGTTTCCCTGGCGCCGTCCCGCCAGCATCCTCATGCCCCTGAGACTACCGGCGCAAGGTCGTGGCCGCGGCGCCCTGCGTAGTGGGCGTGGCGCCCGCACGCTGGAGGTATGATCCCTGGTCAGCACTCTGGCTGATTCTTTGACTTTCGTCGTGCACCATAGTCAGCAATGTCTATTCACTTCCTGGTTGCGATCGTTGGCACGCTCATAGCCGCTGTGGGCACGGGCGTGCTGGTCTCGCGCTGCCTGCGCGCGCCCAACGCCGTGCTCCTCGCCTGGACGGTGGCGATCTTCGGGCTCACCGTGTCGCTGGCGGCGCAGGCTGCCGGCTATGAACTCGGCTTCGGGCCGACCGCCTTCCGCGCCATGGAGATCGGCGCCCAGGGCCTGGCGCCGCTCGCGCTCGCGTTCGGGCTGACCGAGCTGGCGGGCAAGACCATCATCTCCAGGTTCGCCGCGAGGCTGGTCCTGACCGCCGTGGCGATTGTCGCCCTCGTCATCCTCGCCATCGACCCGCTGGGCGCGGCGGCCTTCACCAAGGCCTGGCCCCCGGCCACGGTCTACTACCAGATCGTCCCCAACAAGCTGCTCGAGTTCGTGCTGGCCCCGATCACCGCGGCCGTCGCGGTGGTCACGATGGCGGTGATCGCCTCCCGGCCGGGACGCGATCCGGCCTGGCGGGACGCGTTCCCGGCCGCCGCACCCGCCGGAATCGCGGCCCTCCTGCTGGCCGTACCCAGCGTGATCGCGCTGCTGGGACTGTCGCTGCCGGTGGCGTCGGCGTTCACGCCGCTGTGTGCCATCGCCGCGGCCTGCACCTGGCTCGCGGGTGTCCGGGCCGCGCGGGTGCAGCTCGGACAGCTGCACCAGGAGGCTGGCGGCGACGATGGCGCCGATGAAACGGGCGAGTGGGGCCTGCAGCGGTCGTGGAGCGGCGGGTCGGAGCGCACCGGGGAATTCGGGCGGGTGGCCACGGACGATGAGTTCGGGATATACCGGCCCCGCGACGGCACGTCCCGGGTGCCCGGCGATGACCTGGACTACCAGGGCGCTAACGGCCACGGGCAGTTCGCCGACGACTCGGGGTACCTGCAAGACCCAGACTTCGGGGATCGGGCCGGCTTCCCTGGCCGGGGTCTTCAGGATGAGCCGGCCTTCCCGGGCCGGGCGGGCGTTCAGGATGAGACGGGCCTCATGGACGGCCCGGACCTGCCGGGTGACTCCGGCTACGCCGATGAGCCCGCCTTCCAGAACTCCGGCTACCGGGAGCCGGGTGGGTACCGGCCCGACTACCCGGACCACGCCGCGCCCGCCGCCAGCCACGAGCCTCCGCAGCCGCTGTTCGGCCAGATCGCCATCTACACGCTGCTGGAAGACCGCGTGGAGGACTTCGATCACCTGACGAAGAAGGTGGTCAAGCGGGTCCGGGCCCAGGAACCCGACACGCTCGTCTACATCGTGCATGCCGTGCCGTCAGCCCCCATGCAGCGGATCCTCTATGAGGTCTACCGCGACCGGGAGGCGTACGAGGCGCACAAGCGGCAGCCGTACGTCCTCGCCTTCGAGGCCGACCGGCGGCCGTTTGTGCTCGCGACCAACATCATCGAGCTCGGCCTGCAGCAAGCCAAGGTGTCGCCGCTGCCCTCGGTCTCCGACCTGCTCCAAGACACCGGGTTCGACCTCCTCAACGACACCGGCTTCGGCCGGCCCGGTTTCGGCCCGCGCCCGCCTGGCCCCGGGCCCCGGGCTAGCGCCGGGTCGAACGGGGACCCGCTGGCGGGCAGCGGTCCGCACCGGTATCCGCGGGCCAGCGCCGGGTCGAACGGGGACCCGCTGGCGGGCAGCGGTCCGCACCGGTATCCCCGGGCCAGTGCCGGGTCGAACGGGGACCCGCTGGCGGGCAGCGGTCCGCACCGGTATCCCCGGGCCAGCGCCGGGTCGAACGGTGACCCGCTGGCGGGCAGCGGGGCGTATCCGTACCCCATGGCCAACAGCAGGCCGTACGGGGACCCGCTCGCCGGGGATGGGCCGATCGGCGGCGGAACCGGGCCGCGGCGGCTACGGTGACTGACCGCTCCGGTACGGGCCGCTCGCCGGGAACGGGCCGGGCCGGGGCGCACGTGGTCACGCTGCTCACGCGGCCGGGCTGCCACCTGTGCGAGGACGCGCGCGAGGTCATCGCCCGTGTCGCCGCCGACCTCGGAGTTCCGTGGCAGGAGCGGGACATCACCGATTCCGACGACGACCTGCGCGCGTACGGGGAGATGATCCCGGTCACCCTCATCGACGGCGTGCAGCACGATTTCTGGCGGGTCAGCGAGCAGCGGCTGCGCGCCGCACTGAGCGCCTGAGCCCGCGGCGGCCGGCCGGCATCGCGCTCGCCCGCCCGGCGCACCCCGGCCCGAGCGCAGCGTAAAGCGCTGGCAAAGTGCCGGTCAGCCTGGTCACCGGCGAGCCGTCCGACTTTGTGCAAACGTTCACAAAGGCGTAGCGTGGCGGTGAAACCAGCGCGGGCACCCGGCCGACTGCCCGCCGCGCGATCCCCCAGGAGTGCCGGCGCATGTCCCGCATGCCGATGAGAGATAACGGCCATCACGGTATCCCGGAAGCCACGGTCAACCGCCTCCCGGTCTACCTGAGGGCTCTTTACGCCCTGGCCGACCGTGGCATCGCCACGGTGTCGAGCGAGGAACTGGCCGCCGCGGCCGGGGTGAACTCCGCCAAACTGCGTAAAGATCTGTCACATTTGGGTTCATACGGAACCCGCGGCGTCGGCTATGACGTTGAGTATCTGGTGTACCAAGTCTCCAGAGAACTCGGCCTCACCCAGGACTGGCCAGTGATCATTGTGGGCGCAGGAAACCTTGGTCATGCTCTCGCCAACTACGGCGGCTTTGCCTCACGCGGGTTCCGCGTGGCGGCGCTGTTTGACTCCGATCCGCAGGTCGTGGGCACCGAGATCGCCTCGCAGGTGGTCAGGCACGCCGACGAGATCGAATCCGTGATCGCCCGGCACGGCGTGTCGATCGGCGTGATCGCCACGCCGGCCGCCTCGGCCCAGGCGGTATGTGAACGCCTGGTCGCAGCGGGGATCACCAGCATTCTCAACTTCGCGCCGGTGGTGCTGAACGTGCCTCAGGGCGTTGATGTGCGTAAGGTCGACCTGTCGATCGAGTTGCAGATCCTCGCCTTCCACGCCCAGCGGCGTGCAGTAGTCCGGGTCGCGCACAACGGGGAGCGCGATTGGAGGGATGAAGGCTGGAATGGTCGCGACGGGGGAGCTCGGCGGCGCGGCGGACGGGGGTCCGCTAGCACGGGGGACATGCCGATGGACGGCGAGACCGGGGTAGCAGCACAGGCGGTGGCTACATGAGCGTGCTTGTGGTCGGCCTGAGTCACAAGAGCGCGCCGGTGACCGCGCTCGAGCGGGCCGTGCTGACCGGCGACACCCTCGGCAAGCTGCTGCGTGACGTGTTCCATGCCGACGACGTCGCGGGCTCTCTGGTGGTGAGCACGTGCAACCGGGTCGAGGTCTACGCCGACGTGGACAAGTTCCATGGCGGCCTGTCCGCGATCTGCGAACTGCTGGCGCGGCACGCCGGGATCCCCCTGCCCGAGCTGACCCGGCATCTCTACGTGCACTACGAGGACCGCGCGATCCAGCACCTGCTGCTGGTGGCTTGCGGGCTCGACTCCATGGTGATCGGCGAGAGCCAGATACTCGGCCAGGTGCGCCAGGCCCTCAGCTTCGCCCGGGCCCAGGGCACGCTCAGCCGTACCCTCTCCGACCTGGGCTCCCTCGCGCTGCGCGCGGGCAAGCGCGCGCAGACCGAGACCGGAATCCACCGGGCGGGCGCGAGCCTGGTCAGCGTGGGGCTCACGGCCGCCGCCCAGCGCCTGCGCCCGGAGGACGCCGGCGGCCCGCCCGGCCTGGCGGGGCTGTCGGTGCTGGTCGTCGGGGCCGGGGCGATGAGCTCGCTGGCGGTCGCCGCGGCGGCCCGGATGGGCGCAGCCAGCATCGTGGTGGCGAACCGCTCGAACACGCGGGCCCAGCGGCTGGCCGCGACCGTCTCCGCCGCCACGGCCGACCTGGCCCGGCTGCCAGCCGAGATCGCCGCCGCGGACCTGGTCGTCTCCTGCACCGGAGCGCCCGGCCACGTGATCACCGCGGGCGCGGTGGCCGAGGCGCAGCAGACCCGGACTCCGGCCCGGCCGCTGATCCTGCTGGACCTGGCGCTGCCGCGGGACATCGACCCGGCGGCCGGCCAGATCGACGGCGTGACCGTGATCGGCCTGGACGCGGTCGGCGACGAGGCCGGCTCGCACGGCCTGCCGGGGGGCGGGGCGCACGTCGAGGACGTGGCCGCGGTCCGGCAGATCGTCGCCGAGGAACTGGCCGCGCAGGTGTCCGCGGACCGGGCGGCCCGGGTGGCCCCGACCGTGGTCGCGCTGCGGGCCAAGGCCGCCGAGGTGGTGGACGCGGAGCTGGCCAGGCTCATCGGCCGCGTCGACGACCTGGACGCGCGCGCCCGTCGCGAAATTGCACAGTCGATGCGCCGGATCGCCGATAAGCTGCTGCATGCGCCCACCGTCCGGGTCAAGGAGCTCGCCGGCTCGCCGGGCGGCGACTCCTACGAGGCGGTGCTGCGAGTGCTGTTCGACCTCGATCCCGACGCGGTGCAGGCCGTCACCCGCGCGGAGGTCGTCACCCCGGAATGGCTGGATCAGGAGGCGCCGAAGTGACCGCGCCCTCGCGACTGCTGCTGGGCACCCGCAAGAGCCCGATGGCCATGGTCCAGTCCCGGATGGTCGCGGACCTGATCACCGAGCGCACCGGGTGCCAGGTCGAGCTGACCGGCGTCACCACCTTCGGTGACGTAAGCCGTGCCCAGCTGGCCCAGATCGGCGGGACAGGCGTGTTCGTCAGCGGCCTGAGGGCCCGCCTGCTCGACGGCGACATCGACATCGCGGTGCACTCGCTGAAGGACCTGCCGACCACACCCGCCGACGGCATCGAGCTGGCCGCGATCCTGCCCCGGGACGACCCGAGGGACGCGCTGGTCGCCAGGGGCGGGGCCAAGCTCGCCGACCTGCCGTCCGGGGCGCGGATCGGCACCGGATCGCCGCGCCGGGCCGCCCAGCTGCTGCTGATGCGGCCCGACCTGAGCCCGGTCCCGGTGCGCGGCAACGCCGGCACCCGGCTGGGCCGGGTCACCTCGGGCGAGGTGGACGCGGTCGTGCTCGCCTACGCGGGCCTGGCCAGGATCGGCCGGCTGGACGCGGTGACGCAGGTCTTCGACCCCGATGAAATGCTGCCAGCGCCAGGGCAGGGGGCCCTGGCGGTGGAGTGCCGGAGCGGCCAGCAGGAGCTGATGGCGCTGCTGGCCAGCGTGGACGATGCGGCGGCGCGCGCGGCCACCACGGCGGAGCGCAGCCTGCTCGCCGCGCTCGAGGCAGGTTGCAGCGCCCCGGTCGGCGGGTATGCCGCGGGGGCGGATGTATTGCGGCTGCGAGCGGTTGTCGTCGCGGCCGACGGGGAGACTGCGCTGCGGGCCAGCGCCGGCGCGCCGGCGGCTGAGGCCGACCGCCTGGGCCGCGAGGTGGCTGCCGAGCTGCTGCGGCGCGGAGCGGGAAGATATACGGCCGTGTCCACTGGACACATCATTAACGGGGACGATGACTAGTGAACCCACCCGTGACAGACAGCGCTGCCCAGGCGGCGGGCAAGCCGGCCAGCCCGGCGGCGGAGAAGTCAGCCGACGGCTGGGTCGCCTTCGTCGGCGCAGGCCCAGGAGACGAGGGTCTGCTGACGGTGCGGGCCACCGAGCTGCTCGCCCGGGCCGACCTGGTGGTGGCGGGCCCGGAGCTCGCTGACCGGCTCGGGCAGCTGGCCCGGCGCCGGCGCCGAGACCGCGGACACCGACGCGCTGGCGCAGGACCCGAAGCTGCTCATCAAGGCGGCCAAGGCCGGCCAGCACGTGGTCCGGCTGCTCAGCGGCGACCCGTTCCTGTTCGGCCACGCCGCTGCCGAGGCAGCGGCGTGCGCCAAGGCACGGGTGCCGTTCGAGGTCGTGCCCGGGGTGCCGACCGCGACCGCGGTTCCCGCCTACGCCGGAATCCCGCTGACCTCGGACAGCAGCGGTGACGTCAAGATCATCCACGCCTCCGAGGTGAGCCGGGTGCAGGCCAGCCCGGGCAGCCTGGTCATCCTCGGGGCCGAGACCGGCCCCGCCGACATCGCGAAGATGCTGGTGGCCGCCGGCTGGGCGGACACCACCCCGTTCGCGCTCACCTGGGACGGCACCACCACCGACCAGCGCACCGTGGTCTGCACCCTGGGGTCGGTCACCGCTGACCTCAAAGCCGCCGGGGTCAGCCTGCTCACCGCCCACGGGCCTGCCGTCGCGGTGGTCGGTGACGGTGTCGCCGCCCAGCAGGCGCTGTCCTGGTTCGAGACCAAGCCGCTGTTCGGCTGGCGGGTGCTGGTGCCGAGGACCAAGGAGCAGGCCGGAGAGGTGATGACCCGGCTGCGGAACTGGGGTGCGGTGCCGGAGCAGGTGCCGACCATCGCGGTCGAGCCGCCCGGACGCCGCAGCAGATGGAGCGCGCGGTCAAGGGCCTGGTGACCGGCAGGTACCAGTGGATCGCGTTCACGTCGGTGAACGCCGTACGCGCGGTGCGGGAGAAGTTCGAGGAGTACGGCCTGGACGCGCGCGCGTTCGCCGGCATCAAGGTCGCCGCGGTGGGCGAGCAGACGGCCCGGGCGCCTGCGCGAGTTCGGGATCATGCCCGACCTGGTCCCTGAGCACGAGCAGTCGGCCGAGGGCCTGGCCGACGCGTGGCCCGCCTACGACGACGTGCTCGACCCGATCAACCGGGTGCTGCTGCCGCGCGCCGACATCGCGACCGAGACCCTGCTGGCCAGGCTCACCGACCTGGGCTGGGAGGCCGAGGACGTCACCGCCTACCGGACGGTGCGGGCGGCACCGCCGCCTGCGCCGATCCGCGAGGCCATCAAGGGCGGCGGCTTCGACGCCGTGCTGTTCACCTCCTCGTCCACGGTCCGGAACCTCATCGGGATCGCCGGGAAGCCGCACGCGGTGACGGTGATCGCGGTGATCGGCCCGGAAACGGCGAAGACGGCCGCCGAGTTCGGGCTCCGGGTCGACGTGATGGCACCCCGGCCGTCGGTCACCGCGCTGGTCGACGCGCTGGCCGAGCACGGCGCGGGTCTGCGTGACGCCGCGGCCGAGGCCGGGGAGCCGCTGCGCAAGCCCAGCGAGCGCCGTCGCGGGGCGCGCCGCCGCATCAGGTAACCGATGTCAGTTGAGGAGGGCCCGATGGGCGCCGGATTCCCCGTGGCCCGGCCGCGCAGGCTGCGGCGGACCGCCGCGATGCGGCGCCTGGTCGCGTCGACCAGCGTGCGCCCGGCCGACCTGGTGCTGCCGCTGTTCGTCAAGGAGGGAATCGCGGAGCCGCGGCCGGTGGGCTCCATGCCCGGCGTGATGCAGCACACCAGGGAGAGCCTGCGCAAGGCGGCCGCTGACGCGGTGGACGCCGGGGTCGGCGGCCTGATCCTGTTCGGCATCCCGGCCGCCAAGGACGCGCGCGGTTCGGCCGCCGACGATCCGGAGGGCATCATCCAGCTCGCGGTGGGCGACCTGGCCGCCGAGGTCGGGAACGACATCGTGCTCATGGCCGACCTGTGCCTGTGCGAGTACACCGACCACGGCCACTGCGGCCTGCTCACGCCGTCCGGCGACGTCGACAACGACGTGACCCTGGAGCGGTACGCGTCGATCGCCGTGGCCCAGGCGGCGGCGGGCGCCCACGTGGTGGCCCCGAGCGGGATGATGGACGGGCAGGTCGCCGCGATCAGGACGGCACTGGACACGGCCGGCTTCGGCGAGGTGGCGATCTGCGCCTACTCGGCCAAGTACGCCTCGGCCTTCTACGGCCCGTTCCGTGACGCGGCCGAGTGCGCGCCGCAGTTCGGCGACCGGGCCGCCTACCAGCAGGACCCGGCGAACCCGGACGAGGCGCTGCGCGAGGTGCTGCTCGACGTGGACGAGGGGGCCGACATCATCATGGTGAAACCGGCTCTCGCCTACCTGGACATCATCAGCAAGGTGTCCGCCGCCGTGCCTCTGCCGCTGGCCGCCTACCAGGTCAGCGGCGAGTACGCGATGGTCGAGGCCGCCGCGGCGAACGGCTGGCTGGATCGTGACCGGGTGATCATGGAGACGCTCACCGCGATCCGCCGGGCCGGCGCGGGCATCATCCTGACCTACTGGGCGACCGAGGCCGCCCGCCGCCTGAGCTGAGGACCCCGGTCCGGCGTGGCAGCCTCCTGACGCGCCCGGGCGGGCTATCGTTGACCAGCAGTGGTCACTTTGCAATCTCTATTGTGCAACGCATGGGTATCGGTCGGGGGGTGGCGACGGCGCCACCGGGCGGGCCGGGCATGATCGGTGAATACGCAACGCGGGCGGGCCGGGCAGGAGTGAGCCGATGGTGGAGGCGGTACTGCGCCGCAGCCGACGCAGGGCCGTCGAGCGGATGGCTCTCGCCGCGGCGGAGTATGCCTCGATGGGGTGGCCGGTCTGCGTGGGGGCCTTCCCGCCTACCCGGCAGCGGCACGAGGAAATGCTGCGGGCCTGCTCCTGTGACCGGATCGGCTGTCCCGCACCCGGTGCGCACCCGATGTCCGCGGCCTGGCAGGTCCAGGCCACCGCGGATCCCCTCACGGTAGGGGGCTGGTGGATGGCGCAACCGGAGGCGAACGTCATCCTGGCCACCGGCCGGGTATTCGACGTCCTGGACGTGCCCGCCGCAGCAGGATCCGCGGCGCTCGCCCAGATGGAGCGGACGGCCGTCAGGCCCGGTCCCGTCGCGATCAGCGCGGGGAGCCGGGCCCTGTTCTTTGTCGGCGACCCGCGGCCGGCCCGCCGACGAGAACGAGTGGTGGTCCTGCCACCTGGACTGCGAGCCGGAGATGGTGTCCCAGGTGGCCGGGCTGCGCTGGCACTGCAGGGACAGCTACGTGCTGGCGCCCCCGTCCCGGGACGGCAACGCGGTCAAGGCGCACTGGCTCCGCCCGCCCGACCACGGGCCGCTGCCCGACGGGCTTCGGCTGCTGGAGTTCCTGGCCGACGCCTGTGAGGGAAGCAGCTGATGGGTGACCATGACGGCGGCGCGGGGCAGCGGTCCGCCGAGTTGTTCGCACGCGCGTCCGCCGTCGCCCCCGGCGGGGTGAACTCGCCCGTCCGGGCGTTCGGCGCGGTCGGCGGCACGCCGGTGGTCATGGCGTCGGGGCACGGGCCGTACCTGACCGACGTGGACGGCCGCGAGTACGTCGACCTGATCTGCTCCTGGGGCCCGATGATCCTCGGGCACACGCACCCGGACGTCATCGGGGCCGTGCGCCACGCACTTGCGCAGGGAACATCCTTCGGCACCGTGACGCCCGGCGAGGTGGAGCTGGCCGAGGAACTGACCGCGCGCGCCCCGGTGGACAAGGTCCGCCTGGTCAGTTCGGGAACCGAGGCCACGATGACCGCGCTGCGCCTGGCCCGGGGCTTCACCGGGCGGCGGGTCGTGGTCAAGTTCGCGGGCTGCTACCACGGCCACGCGGACTCGCTGCTGGCCGCGGCCGGGTCGGGCGTGGCCACGTTCGGGCTGCCTGACTCGCCCGGCGTGACCGGGGCGGTCGCCGCCGACACGCTGGTGCTGCCCTTTAACGACGCGGACGCGGTCCGGCAGGCGTTCGCCGCCCGGCCGGACGAGATCGCCTGCGTGATCACCGAGGCCTGCCCGGCCAACATGGGCGTGGTGCCGCCCGCCGCAGGCTTCAACGAGATGCTCCGCGACGTCTGCCGCGAGCACGGTGCGCTGCTGATCATGGACGAGGTGCTGACCGGGTTCCGGGTCACCCGCTCCGGCTGGTACGGGCTCGAGGGCGTGGCCGGCGACCTGATGACGTTCGGCAAGGTGATGGGCGGCGGGCTGCCCGCGGCCGCGTTCGGCGGCCGCGCAGACATCATGGACCGGCTGGCCCCGGCCGGGCCGGTGTACCAGGCCGGCACGCTGTCCGGCAACCCGCTGGCCACCGCGGCCGGGCTGGCCACGCTCCGCGCTTGCACGCCCGAGGTGTACGCACGGGTGGACGAGGCCGCCGCGACCGTGGCGAAGCTGGCCGCCGACGCGCTGACCGCCGCGGGGGTGCCGTTCCGGCTGCAGCAGGCGGGCAGCCTGTTCTCGGTGTTCCTCGGCGTCACCGACCCGGTCAGGGACTTCGCCGGGGCGCAAGGGCCAGTCGTCGGCCGCGTATGCCGCGTTCTTCCACGCCATGCTCGGCCGCGGCGTCTACCTGCCGCCGTCGCCGTACGAGGCCTGGTTCCTGTCCGCGGCGCACGACGACGCGGCCATCGGCCGGATCGCCGACGCGCTGCCCGGCGCGGCCCGCGCCGCCGCCGACGCGCTGGGCTGACACCCGCGCTGACCCGGTGCGCCCGCACGCCGCTCACCACCATGTGCCATTACGCCATGCGCTGTGGCTACCCGATCGCGATCGCGATGATGCCGGCGACAACCGCTGCCGCGGCGGCGAGACGCGCGGCCTGGCTCCCCTCGCCCAGCAGCCTGCCGCCGAGGATGACGCCGAACAGCACGCTGACCTCGCGGGCCGGGGCGATCGCCGCGACCGAGCTGAAGGCCAGTGCCGTCAGCACCAGGATGTAGGCCAGCGGGGCCAGAACCGCGGCCACCCAGAGCTGGAGCCGGTAGCGCCGCCACACCAGCCGCATCCCGTCCCGGTCGCGCCGCGCGGACGGGGCCAGCCCGACGATCATCGCCGGGAACGCGGCATAACCCTGCAGCAGCGCGGGCGTGTGCAGCGTGCTGACCGCGTGCTTGTCCCACAGCGTGTAGGCCGCGATGAACACACCGACGCTCACGGCCAGGCCGACCGCGAGCCGCGCCGACGGGCGCACGGCGGCCGCCGGGAGGGACGGGGAGCAGCCGCAGGGACGGCGACCCTCGCGGCGGCGGGGGGCGCCACCCGGCCCGCGGGCTGCGGGTCCCGCCGGGGCTCCGGCAGGCCGAGGACGATCACCCCGGCCACGATGCAGACGATCCCGGCGATGCCGACGGGGCCCGGCCGCTCGCCCAGGAGCACGATCCCGCCCAGGGCGGACAGCAGGGCGCCGCTGCCACGGCCGATCGGGTAGACCACGGACAGGTCGCCCTGCCGGTAGCCGTGCTGCAGGAACACGAAGTAACCGGTCTGCAGAACCCCGGTGCCCGCCATGAACAGCCAGTTCAGCGCCGTCAGGTGGGGCCGCTGCACGTATCACGTCCACGGCGACCACGGGCGCGTACAGCGATCCCGGCCAGGACGGCCAGCAGCCAGATAAAGCCCGCGGTGCTGACGGCCGAGGCCTGCTTGCTGCACAGGTTCCAGCCCGCGTGCGCGACGGCAGCGACGAGGATCAGGACGACGGCGGTGAGGCTCACACTACTGCTCCTGCCGAGGTGGATAGGCTGGGCGGCCTATGAGTGACATTTCTGGGCCGGCCGACACCACGATCGTGCACCTGGTGCGGCACGGCGAGGTGGAGAACCCGGACGGTGTACTTTACGGGCGGATCCCGGATTTCACCTGTCGGCCGACGGGCGGGTGATGGCCAAGGCGGCCGCCGACTTCCTGGCCGGCCGGGACGTGACCGTGCTGCGGTCATCGCCCCTGGAGCGGGCGCTGGAGACCGCCGAGCCGCTGGCCGCCGAGTTCGGCCTCGAGGTCCTGGTCGACGAGCGGCTGATCGAGCCGTGGAACCACTTCGAGGGCAAGACGTTCGGCGTCGGGGACGGCTCGCTGCGGCGCCCGGCTCACTGGCGCTACCTCTGCAACCCGTTCCGGCCCTCCTGGGGCGAGCCGTACACGGAGATCGCCGCCCGGATGCGGGCGGCCATGTCCGACGTGCAGCGCGCGGCGCGCGGGCACGAGGCTGTGTGCGTCAGCCATCAGCTGCCGATCTGGGTCGCGCGCCGGGACTTCGACGGCCGCAGGCTCTGGCATGACCCGCGGCGCCGCCAGTGCGCGCTGGCCAGCGTGACCAGTTTCAGCTACCGCGGGGAAAAGATTGTCGAGGTGAGCTACGCCGAGCCCGCGGGCGGCGGGAGGAAGCAGGTAGCTGGCGCGTGACGCCGGCCCGATGCGCGCCCACCCGGAGGGATCCGGCACAATGGGGCGCGGTACTACTGCGTGTAGGAGATCATCCGTGTTCCGGCTGTTGTGCTCCGCGGCCCGCGCGGCCCGCGCGGCCACCACGCCGCAGGCGGGCCATGTCGTCGTGCCGAAGGCGCGCCATGTGATCGTGCCGAAGGCGCGCCATGTGATCGTGCCGGAGGCGCGGCGGGTGGTCGTGCCGAAGGCGCGCCATGTCACCGTCGGCGCGGCGGTGGCTGCTGCTCTCGTGCTGGGTGCCGCGGCCTGCGGCGGCGGGGCCACGGCGCAGGACACCGCGGTCGGCAACGGGAGCAGCTTCGTATCCGGCGGCTACAACAGCACGCTGTTCAAGTCCGGCTCACGTCCGGCCGCGCCCGGAGTCCGCGGCACGACGCTGACCGGGGCGAAATGGCAGCTCTCCGCCGACCGGGGCAACGTGGTGGTCCTGAACTTCTGGGGCTCATGGTGCACGCCGTGCCGTGAGGAGGCCCCCGCGCTCGGCGCGCTCGCGCAGCACTTCGCCCGGTCCGATGTACGGTTCGTCGGCGTGGACATCCGAGACGACCCGGCCAGCGCCGAGGCGTTCATGCGCAGGTTCCGGATCAGCTATCCGAGTCTGAACGACCCGAACGACCAGGTCGCCCTCGACTTCAGCGGGACGGCGCCGCCGGCGGCCATCCCCAGCACGCTCGTCATCGACCGGAGTGGGCGGATCGCGGCGCGCGTCATCGGCCAGGTGTCCTACAACGGGCTCAAGGCGCTCGTCACGCAGATCTCCGCGGAGCGAACGTGACCGGCGGGCCGAGGGCGGTGACCAGGTGACCGGGCTGCGCAACGCGCCAGGAGCCGGGCCGCCTCCCGGAGCCGGGCCGCCTCCCGCCGGGCCGGAGACGGCCGCCCGCGAGGGCGCCGCTCCTGACGACGTCCTGCTGGACACCGGGGACCAGGCGCCGCCGAGGCCAGTCCCGGGCACCGGGCTCGGCGTGGCCGGCTGGCTGCGGTGGGGCTGGCGGCAGCTGACGTCGATGCGCACCGCGCTGATCCTGCTGTTCCTGCTCGCGGTGGGAAGCGTGCCAGGGTCGCTGCTGCCGCAGGAGGGGACCAACCCCGCGGGAGTCTCCGAGTACTACACCGCGCACCGGCTGCTGGGCCCGGTGTTCGCCCGTCTGTCGCTGTTCAACGTGTTCGGAGCGCCGTGGTACGCCGCGATCTACCTCCTGCTGTTCGCGTCGCTGGTGGGATGCGTGCTGCCCAGGACCGTGCGCATGGTGCTCGGCGCGCGCCAGCCCCCGCCCCGCGCGCCGCGCAACGTGACCAGGCTCCCGTTCGCGGCCAGCCACACCACGGCGCTGGCGCAGGAGGCCGCGCTCGAGTCCGCCGCCAGGATGCTCGCGGGCAAGCGGTTCCGGCTGCGCACCGGGCCGGGATGGGTGGCCGCAGAAAAGGGCTACCTGCGGGACGCCGGCAACCTGCTGTTCCACATCGCCCTGCTCGGCGTGCTGGTGTCGATCGGCCTCGGCGGCCTGTTCGGGTACAAGGCCAACCGGCTGCTGGTCGTGGGCAGCTCGTTCTCCAACACGGTGACGGCGCTCGACGAGTTTCATCCCGGCCGCCTGGTGTCCCCGAGCGACCTGCAGCCGTTCTCGCTGACGCTGGACCGGTTCCGCGCGTCCTACGTCACGTCCGGCATCCTCACCGGCCAGCCGGCCGCGTTCGACGCGGCGATCCGGTACACGGCCACGCCGCAGGACCGGGCCCACAGCTACTCGCTGCGCGTCAATCACCCGCTGCAGGTGGACGGCGTGCGGGTGTTCCTGATCGGTCACGGCTACGCCCCCACGTTCCGGGTGACCGACGGCACCGGGCACGTGGTGTTCTCCGGGCCGGTCCCGTTCGTCCCGGTCGAGACCTCCGGGCTCACGTCGGACGGCGCGATTAAGGTCCCGGACGCGTCTCCGCAGCAGCTCGGCTTCGCCGGGGTGTTCCTGCCGACCGCGGTGGATGCCGGGCGGCCAGCTGGAGTCCGCGTTCCCCTCGGCGCTGCGCCCGATGGTGAGCCTGGTCGCCTACGCGGGCAATCTCGGCATGAACTCGGGTCCCTCGCAGTCGGTGTACTCGCTGAACACCGCGGGGCTGCGGCGGCTGCCTGTGACGCCGCGCCCGCTGGCCATCGGCCAGTCGATGAAGCTCCCCGACGGCCTGGGCACGCTCACCTACACCGGGTACAAGCAGTGGATCAGCCTGGCCATCACCTACGACCCCGGGCAGTTGCCCGCCCTGATCTCCGGCATCGCGGTTCTCGGCGGACTGCTCCTGTCCTTCCTGGTACGGCGCCGCCGGGTGTTCGTGCGCGCCAGGGCCGGCCAGGCGGGCGGGGCTGTCGTCGACGTCGGCGGGCTCACCCGCACCGATGCGGCGGGCGGCTTCGAGGATGAGTTCGCTAGCCTGGCCGACGAGCTCAGGAACCGGCACCAGCGCGAGCAGGGGCCGTCCGGGCCGGGTCAGGTCCCGGCCGGCTCGCCCGGGACGCCCAACCCATCCGCCGTGACCGACACCGATTCATCCCTCGCCGGGGAGGCCAACCCGTCCCTCGCCGAGGACCGCGATTCGTCCCCGGCCGGGGAACCCGATCCGTCCCTCGCCGGGGAACCCGATCCGTCCCTCGCCGGGAAAGAGGGGGAGTGAGGCTGCAGTGCCCATCAACACCGGACTGGCCCACGTCAGCAACGACGTGCTGATGGCCGCGGTCGCCATCTACGCGGTCGCGATGCTGGCCTACGCCTGTGATTTCGCGTTCGGCAAGAAGCAGGCCCCGGCCGCAGCCCGGACGCCGGAGCTGGCCGGCGCCGAGCCGCTAAGCGTCCCGGCCCGGGTCGGCGCACCGGCCGAGACCGCGTCCAGCGCCGCCAGGGCAGCCAACGGCGTGGCGGGCACGACCACGGCGGCCCGTGCCCCAGCAGGCCCGGCCGCCATCACCGGGGACGGCGACGCGGCCGGGCCAGGGGGCACGGCAGGCCAGCGCGACCAGGTGGACCGCGGCCCGCTCGGCCGCTGGGTGACCATAGCGGTGGCGCTGACCAGCATCGGCCTGGCCGCCCACATCGTCGGCGTGGTCACCAGGGGACTGGCCGTGCACCGGCTGCCCTGGGGTGACATGTACGAGTTCGTCACCGCGCTCACCTGCGTGGCCGTGGCCTTCTTCCTCGCGGTGATGATCCGCTACCGGGCTTACTACATGGGCCTGTTCGTGATGGCCGCGGTGGTGATCGCGCTCGGGCTGGCCGAGACCGTCATCTACACCCCGGCCGGCCCGCTGGTCCCCGCCCTGCAGTCCTACTGGCTCTCCATCCACGTGACCGCGATGACCCTGGCCACGGGGGTCTTCTTCGTAGCCGCCGTGATCGGGGTTACGTACCTGTTCGTCGACCGGCACGCCCGGCGGGTCGCGGCGGGCCGCCCGGCCGGCGCGGACGGGATCCTGCGCAGGCTGCCCGGTCCCGAGGCGCTCGACCGGCTCGCCTACCGGACCGTGGTGTTCGGGTTCCCGATCTGGACCTTCGGCGTCATCGCCGGGGCGATCTGGGCGGACAGCGCCTGGGGCAGCTACTGGAGCTGGGACCCCACCGAGACCTGGGCGTTCATCACCTGGGTGGTGTACGCCGGCTTCCTGCACGCCCGGGCGACCGCCGGATGGCGGGGCCGGAGGGCGGCGGTCATCCAGCTGGTCGGGTTCGGGTGCCTGCTGTTCAACGTGCTCGTGGTGAGCCTGGCCGTGCCCGGCCTGCACTCCTACGCGGGCCTGACCTAGGCGGCTTAGGGACGGCTGCGGGCTCAGGACGGCTGCGGGCTCAGGCGCCGTTGCCGCCGTGCAGCCTGCGGTCCAGCTCCGCCATGAACTCCGGGTCGTCGTCCGGGCCGACCGGCCAGCGGGCCATGGTGTCCGCGTCGTGGGCGGCCGGGCCGACCCCGGCGTCGGCGCCTGGCTCCATGGCCCGGCCCGCGGGATGGCGCCTGAGCGCATCCTGCTGGCCGATCGATGGTGCGCCCTCCAGGTACCGCGGAAGCAGCCGCATCCGCCTGCGCCGGTCCGGCCGGCCTGCGGCCAGCCAAGCCGTGGCGCCGAACACCGAGAATGCCGCGATCAGCAACACCCAGGCAGGCTTGCTGAGGCTGCGCATCTCGGCCGAGGGGGTGACCGCCACGTCAATCAGGCAGGGCACCACGAAACCAACAGTGACCAGGCCAAAGAGTACGAGGGCGAGCAACATGGCGGCAGCCTAGCTGCTGTGATGCCCGGTTCGCGGCCAAATTGGTTGAGTCCAGACGTCTCGTCCCTCACAGCCGTAATAGATTACGTTCAGTAGCGTGATATGACGATCGTGCGAAGTCGTCATAGCCTGGCGGCCTGGCGATCGAGGGAGAGACGATATGCGGTTGCGGTTACTCGATCGCGTCCGTCGCTCACGCCGGCGCCGGCAGGCGGAGAAGCTGCGCGCCCGCGAGCGGACCGATGCGGCCCCCGGGCCAGCCGCGACCGCCGGGAACGCCGGGGCTCACCGCCGGGTGAGCGGCCGGCCCGCAGGCCCCGGCCGGGCGGCCAGTGGCGGAGCCACCACCACGGGGGCACGGCCGGCCAGCCCGGCCGCGCCCGGGGCGCCTGGGGCGGCGGCGCCACCCAGGAGTTCCCGCGTGACCCGGGCCGGCCAGGACACCCGCCAGCCGGCCGGGCACGCCCTGCCCCGCCGGTGGGGCATCGCCCGGGCCGCGGTCCGCGAGGCGCCGCGGGCCGCCGCCGCGGCCGAGCCCGTGGCCAAGGCGCAGCCGGTGCGCGCCGCCTCCCAGGCGCCGTGGTACGAGATCGCGCAGAGCAACCGGACGGCGGTCGGCCGCCGTCACTGCGGCCACCTCGAGGACCTGATTCACCGGGAGTGGGCCGAGAACGCGGTTCCCTCGCCCGAGGTGGTGCGCGCCATCGACCGCCTGGCTGAGCTGCCGCAGCTGATCAAGGTGAAGCTGAGAGCGGGCCTGGACGCGATCTACGTCGGCATGGGCGGCGTCCCCGATCTGGACGACATGGGACGGCTCAAGGGAGTCCCGCTCCCCTCGGGCCGGGCCACCTGGGACGCCTGCGCGGGCGCGTACGGGGAGCGCAAGGTCATCGTCGGGTCCCGGCCGTCACCATCGCCGGACGTCATGTGCCACGAGATCGGGCACGCGCTCGACGACATCGACGGCGACGGCGAGCAATGGCAGTCTGACTCCGAAGAGTTCCTCACTCTCTACGAACAGTGCCTCCAGCACATGGTGAGCGCCTTTCACCGGCAGCCCGGGCTCCTCGGCCGCAGGGAGTTCTTCGCGGACGCGTTCGCGGCCATCGCGTCCAGGCAGCGCCCCGCCCTGGTAGAAATGCTCAGCGGCGACACGAGGGCGGCTCTTAACGTCATGCTCTACTTCAACGTGCGCTACGGGATCTAGGGTGGACAGACGATGTACGTTATACGGCTACCCAACGGCAATCTCTTGGTTCCCGAGTCCATCGCGGCAGGCGAAGGCGGCCTGCTGATGAGCGACGCCTACGTCGAGATCGGTCCTGACGACGCTGACTACGAACGGCTGGCCGAGCAGTCGCTGACGCAGGAAGAACTCGACGAGCGGCGCAAGCGGTGGCAAGAAGGGGACGAACCACTGCGCAGGCAGTTCCTCGACTTCCTGGCCAGGCACGGCCATCCCGGGCGCGGTCAGGACACAGAGGACAACCGGTAGGCGCTGTGCTCGCCTGACCTGGCGAGCGGTGCGCCTACCGGTGCAGCGTGAGTGAGGCGTTCCTAGAGAGCGGGCTCATGGGCGGCGGCCGAATCGCCGCCGAGCAGGGCCCGGACCTCTGACTCCCGGAATCGCCGGTGCCCGCCTGGAGTGCGGATGCTACTGATTCGCCCGGATGCCGCCCAGCGGGTGACCGTCTTCGGATCAACCCTGAAGAGAGCTGCTACCTCACCGGGCGTAAGCAGCCGCTCACTATTGCCTTCCATTTTGGCCACCCCTCCTGGATCTCCTTAGGAGCCTGTCCTAAGTGTCGCGACAACGGAGGGTTTTCTCCTTAGTTTCCGTAAGATCTGGTCTGGGAAATCCGTAACGGCAGCGTCAGGCGGGACTCGCGGCCGGCGGCGAAGCCGGCCCGGGTTCGCACGACCGGACGGCTCATCGGGAGCGCAGGAGAGCCATACTGCCGCTGTAGGCAGCCCGGTCACCGGCCGCAGCGGGAAGCCAATAAGCTGGCCTTACCATGCGCGCTACTTTTGCCTACACCCTCGCGCGGATCCTGCTTTTCGTGGTCACGCTCGGGCTCCTCTATCTCGTGGGTGCCCGCGGCCTGCTGCTGGTCGCGCTGGCGCTGGTGATCAGCGGCATCATCAGCTTCGTCGTGCTGTCCAGGCAGCGGGACGCGATGTCCGGGGCCATCGCGTCGCGGATCGGCGGCTTCCGCGAACGGCTGGACCAGGGCACCCGGGCCGAGGACGACGACTGACCCCGCGGTCCTGCGGCGCGGCAGGGTCCGCTAGCCCTCGGCGGGCGACAGCCACCCGCCCGAGGTGAGCAGGCTGAGCACTGCCTCGGTCGCCTGCTCGCGGGTCATCGTCGATGTGTCGATGACCAGGTCGGCATCCAGCGGCTCCTCGTAAGGGTCGGAGACCCCGGTGAAGTTGTCGATGAGCCCGGCCCGTGCCTTCGCGTAGAGACCCTTCCTGTCCCGTGCCTCGCACACCTCCACCGGCGTGGCCACATAGATCAGGAGGAAGTCGCCGACCTCCGAGACCATCTGCCGGACCCGGGCCCGGGCGGCGGCGTAGGGCGCGATGGGGGCGCAGATCGCGATGCCGCCGTGCCGGGCGATCTCCGCCGCCACAAAGCCGATCCGCAGGATGTTCAGGTCCCGGTCCGCGCGGGAGAACGTCAGGCCGGCCGACAGCAGCTGCCGGACCAGGTCGCCGTCGAGCAGCGTGACCTTGCGGTCGCCGCGTTCGGCCAGAACGTCAGCGAGGTTCCTGGCCACGGTCGACTTTCCGGAGCCGGACAGGCCGGTCAGGAACAGCACGAACCCCCGCTGCGCGCGGGGCGGGCGGGCGCGGCGCAGCTCCCGCACCACGGCGGGCGGGGTGAACCACGCGGGTATCCCGGCCCCGGCGTCCAGCAGGTCCCCGAGCTCGCCGGGGGACAGGTCACCCTGCTCGGTCCCGGCCTCGATGAGGGCCAGCGGCCGCCAGACTTCGGCGCGCGGGTCATAGGCCCAGTCACCCGCGCGCTCCACGGGGATGGGCGAGGTCAGGCCGTCGCCCGGTGCGCTGGCGTCGGCGAGCCCGTCGGCCATCAGGTGCGTGGCCCCGTAGGCCGCGGCGACCAGCGCCTGCGCCGCCAGCTCGCCGGCCGGGCTGGGCTCGCTCCGCCGGGCCAGCGGCACCGGGATCACCATCGTCCCGGGCGGCAGGTTCGCCGCCGCGGCGAGCACCGCCCGGATCAGCGCCTCGGGCCTGGTCACCACCTCAGCCTGACCGGTGATCAGCGGCAGCAGCAGCAGCCGCGCCTTCAGCTGCCCGGCCATATGCCGGAGCTGGCCGATCTGCCTGCCATGCACCGGGCCGCGCGTGGCGTAGGCGAGCACCGGGCTGTCACCGAACTGCGCACGAGCCTCGGCCGGCCGCAGCATGAGCCTGCGGAACGGGCCGTGCTCGGGCTCGCGGACCACCGTCACCGGGCCGCACAGCCTGACCAGCCCGGCGCCGTCGGTGTCCGGCTGGCGCCGCCCCGCGCTGACCTCGCTGCGCCCGGTGATCTCCAGCCGGGCCAGGGGAGTGCCCTCGGGGTCGGCGAGCAGCACCTGGGCCGCCGTTTCAGGAACCGCGTCCTGGCTGACGTCGAGCGTGACCGGGATCGGGAACGGGGTGCCGTCGGCCAGCGTCCCCCGCTCCCGGACCGCCGTGACATCCGGGTCGCACATGAACCCGGCCAGCGGCGCGAACACGCCAGACAGCAACAGCTCGAGGTCACCGAGCTGAGCCTCGTCCAGCGTCAGGGACGGCATCCCGATCAGGTCAGCGGGCACGCCGGTCCGCGCCTCAGCAGTCACTTCTACCTCCGTACGGCACGACCACCACTCCACGGCGCGCCGGTCACTGCAACCAAACGATCGGAGCTGCCAGGCAAGCCTGAGGCTACATGGACCGGGGATACCAGGTCATGCGTGTTTTGCCCGGCGCTACAGTACCCGGGCGAATCCGCTCTCCGGTTTGCGGATGACATAGCGCAGCTCGTCGTGTCCGGAGGTCAGCCGTCCCCGGGACAGCCAGGACACGAGCCCGCGCAGCGCCCGCACCCCGGGCGGCCTGCGCCGGCCGGTCAGCAGGTCCCGCGCCTGGCGCTGAGCGATGACCAGACCGCGCTGCAGGACGTAGTGGTGGATGCCGCGGGCCGATACCACGTGCTCGTACACGGCCCGGTACGGCCCGGGCACATCCGGCCGCAGGCTGCGCCACACCATCGCGCGCAGCGGGCGCGGCAGCACCCGGTCCAGGAAGCCCGCGGCGCAGTCCCGGTCACCGGTCTGCAGCAGCAGGAGGCCGCCGGGCTTGAGCGCCTCCACGAAACGGTCCAGGACGAGCTCGGCGTTGCTGATCCGCTCCAGCAGCAGCGCGCAGTGCACGATGTCGAACGAGCGCGGCGGGAGCGGCACGGTGCGCAGGTCAGCCAGCATGCTCGGGGCCAGGCCCTGATGGGCCGCGACCGCCGCCCTGGCGGTCCGGCTGTCGTCGTCGACCAGGCTGAGGGAGATGTCGCTGCCGGTCACGCGCAGCCGCCCGAGATCCGGCTCGTCGTCCGCGGTGGTGCAGCCGGCCTGAAGCAGCGCCAGCGTATGACCGGGACGGTGCACGGCGTAATCGAGTGCGGCCCGGGTGAACAGCTGGGCATCGCCATGATCGGGCCGCACCTCGGTCATGGTCGCGACGCCTCCGGCCGCGACGCCTCCGGCCAGGAATGGCTCGGCCACGACGGTCTCAGCCGCCACGCTGGCCAGCCTCGGCCTGTGGCCCGCGCCCGCGAGCCCGTGCCGTCCCAGCCGATCCGGGCTGATCTCGGCAACATCACTGCCGACCGACTCTCTGATGCCGCTCATAAATCCGTAGCGTAGCCCTCGGACTACATTCAGTCGCTTTAACACGCTTGGGCAACGGGCCCCAGCCGGCCGGGTAGCGCCCGCGAGCCGCTAAACTGGGAGCATCCCGTTCGCGAGCTGGCCCGCTCAGCCTCGGGTCTCCCGGGCGGCGTCCGGCGCCGCGTTCGGGAGCTTTGTGCTGCCCGCCCAATGCTGCCGGTGGTAGCCAGCACAGTGCTGGCCACCACTGCGCTGGCCAGCACCGGGCGTGCAGGCCATGTGCCACCCAGAACTTAGGAAGCGATGAGCCTCTCCGGACTTCTCCGGGTCATCGGTGATGATCCTCAGCTTAAGCGCGCGCTCGACGAGGCGGAGGCACCGGCCTCAATCGGCGCCGACCTGATCGCGCCGCCCGCGCTGCGTCCCTTCCTCGCGGCCGCACTGGCCGGGGCGGGGGGAGGGGACACCGGCCGGGCCGGCGGGCCGGGCCGGTTCGTGCTCGCGGTGACCGCCACCGCGCGGGAGGCCGAGGACCTCACCGCGGCGCTCGGCTCACTGCTGCCCGCCGGCGCGGCCGCGTACTTCCCGCCCTGGGAGACGCTCCCGCACGAGCGGCTGTCACCGCGCTCCGACACCTCGGGGCAGCGGCTCGCGATCCTCCGCAGGCTCGCCCACCCCGACCCGGCCGACCCCAAGTCAGGCCCGCTGACCGTGGTCGCCGCCCCGGTGCGCTGCGTGCTCCAGCCCATGGTCGGCGGGCTCGGTGAGCTCGAGCCGGTCCGGCTGCGCGAAGGCGACACGGCCGACCTGGAAGAGCTGGTCATGCGGCTGGTGGAGATCGGGTACGCGCGCAACGAGCTGGTCGGCAACCGCGGCGACCTGGCCGTGCGCGGCGGCATCCTCGACGTCTTCCCGCCCACCGACGAGCACCCCGTGCGCGTCGAGTTCTTCGGCGACACCGTCGAGGAGATCCGGTACTTCCGGGTCGCCGACCAGCGCAGCCTGCACCGCGCCGACGACGGCCTGTGGGCGCCGCCGTGCCGCGAGCTGCTGCTCACCCCGGCGGTGCGGGAGCGGGCCAAGGAGCTCGCCGACGAGCATCCGGGACTCTCGGACGTGCTCGGCAAGCTCGCCGACGGCATCACGGTCGAGGGCATGGAGGCGTTCGCGCCGGTGCTGGCCGAGCGGATGGAGCTGCTGCTCGACTACGTGCCGGCCGGGGGCTGCGTGCTCGCCTGCGACCCGGAGCGGATCAGGGCCCGCGCGGCCGAACTGGTCAGCACCAGCCAGGAGTTCCTCGAGGCATCCTGGGTGAACGCGGCGGCCGGCGGCGAGGTCCCGATCGACCTGGGCGCGGCGGCGTTCCGGCCGATCACCGAGGTCAGGAGCGTGGCCGGGGCCGCCGGGCTGCCCTGGTGGACGATCACGCCGTTTGCCGCGGACCCGGCGGCCGCCGCAGTCGCGGCCGGTCAGGGCCCGGCGATGATCCCGGGCACGCGGATCGCCCTGAACCCGGCGGACGCCACGGACTCCAGTCCGGAGGAGACCGGCCTGGAGGCGGGCGACGGGTCCGGACGGGATGCGTACCGGATGGAAGCAAGTCCAGCCGAGGCGTATCGCGGCGATACCACGCGCGTGGTCGCCGACGTCCGCCGCTGGCTCAGCGACCGGTGGCGGGTGGTCCTGGTCACCGAGGGCCACGGCCCGGCGCAGCGGCTGGTCGAGCTGCTGAGCGGCGAGGGCGTGGGTGCGCGGCTCGACGCCGCCGAGGCCGGCGGGCCGCCCGAAGCGGGTCTCGTGCACGTGACCACCGGGACCATCGCCCACGGCTTCACCTGGCCGTCGGTGCAGCTCGCGGTGCTGACCGAGGCCGACCTGGCCGGCCAGCGGACCGGAGGCGCCGGGCACGAGCGGATGCCGAGCCGGCGGCGCGGCGGGATCGACCCGCTGCGGCTGGTCCCTGGCGACTACGTGGTGCACGAGCAGCACGGCGTCGGCCGGTACCTGGAGATGACCAGCCGCACCGTGTCCGGGGCGACCCGCGAGTACCTGGTCATCGAGTACGCGCCGGGCAAGCGGGGCCAGCCGCCGGACCGGCTGTACCTGCCCACCGACCAGCTCGACGAGGTCACCAGGTACTCCGGCGGCGAGGCGCCCAGCCTGCACCGGCTCGGCGGTGCCGACTGGGCCAAGACCAAGGGCCGGGCGCGCCGGGCGGTGCGGGAGATCGCGGCCGAGCTGATCCGGCTGTACTCGGCGCGGACCGCCTCGCCCGGTCACGCCTTCGGGCCGGACACGCCCTGGCAGCGCGAGCTGGAGGACGCGTTCCCCTACGTGGAGACGCCCGACCAGCTGGCCGCCATCGACGAGGTCAAGCGGGACATGGAGAAGCCGCTGCCGATGGACCGGCTGATCTGCGGCGACGTCGGCTACGGCAAGACCGAGATCGCGGTGCGGGCCGCGTTCAAGGCGGTGCAGGACGGCCGGCAGGTGGCCGTGCTCGTGCCCACCACGCTGCTGGCCCAGCAGCACCTGGCCACGTTCAGCGAGCGGTACGCGCCGTTCCCGGTGGTGGTCAGGCCGATGTCGCGGTTCCAGAGCGACGCCGAGGTCGCCGACACGCTGGCCGGCCTGGCCGAGGGCAAGGTCGACGTGGTGATCGGCACGCACCGGCTGCTGTCCGCGGATACCAGGTTCCGGCAGCTCGGCCTCGTGATCATCGATGAGGAGCAGCGGTTCGGCGTCGAGCACAAGGAGTACTTCAAGCGGCTGCGCACCGAGGTCGACGTGCTCGCGATGTCGGCCACGCCGATCCCGCGCACGCTGGAGATGGGCGTGGCCGGGATCAGGGAGATGTCCACGATCCAGACCCCGCCCGAGGAGCGGCACCCGGTGCTGACGTTCGTCGGGCCGTATGAGGAGAAGCAGATCGCCGCGGCACTCCGGCGCGAGCTGCTCCGCGACGGCCAGGCGTTCTTCGTGCACAACCGGGTGTCCTCGATCAACAGGGTGGCCGCGCGCATCGCCGAGCTGGTGCCCGAGGCCAGGGTCGCGGTAGCGCACGGCCAGATGAACGAGCACGTGCTCGAGAACGTGATGGGCGAGTTCCTCGACCGCCGCCACGACGTGCTGGTGTCGACCACAATCGTGGAGTCCGGGCTCGACATCCCGAACGCCAACACGCTGATCGTGGACCGCGCCGACGCCTACGGGCTGCCGCAGCTGCACCAGCTTCGCGGCCGGGTGGGCCGGGCCAGGGAGCGCGGGTACTGCTACTTCCTGTTCCCCCCGGAGAAGCCGCTCACCGAGACCGCGCACGAGCGGCTGGCCACGATCCAGCAGCACTCGGGCACGGGCGCGGGCATGTACGTCGCGCTGAAGGACCTGGAGATCCGCGGTGCGGGCAACCTGCTCGGCGGCGAGCAGTCCGGCCACATCGCCGGCGTCGGGTTCGACCTGTACGTGCGGATGATCGGCGAAGCGGTCAGCGAGCTGCGCGGCGCCGGGCCCGCCGAGCGGCCGGAGGTCCGGGTCGAGCTGCCGGTGGATGCGCACATCCCGCACGACTACGTGCCGGGCGAGCGGCTGCGCCTGGAGGCCTACACCAGGATCGCGGCCATCGACTCGGCCGACGACATCGCCGCCGTGCTGGATGAGCTGACCGACAGGTACGGCGCGCCGCCGCAGTCGGTGCTGACCCTGCTCGCGGTGGCCAGGCTGCGGGCCCAGGCCCGGCGGGCCGGGCTCACCGACATCACCCAGCAGGGCAACCACATCAGGTTCTCGCCGGTGGAGCTGCCCGAGTCGCGCGAGGTGCGCGTGCAGCGGCTGTACCCGAGGACGCTGCTCAAGCCGGCGGTGCGTACCATGCTCGTACCGGTGCCGAAGGCGGCGGACGGTGCGCGGGCAGGCACAGGCCGGTCCGCCCCGGCCCGGCCGACGGTGTCCCTGGGCGCTGCGTCGCTGCGCGGTCCGGAGCTGCTCGCCTGGTGCGAGGAGCTGATCGAGGCCGTGCTCAGCGGCATCGCCCCGGCAGGACAGCAAGCGTGAGAAGGAGCGTCGACGTGCCCCGCACCTCGATCAAGTTGGCTGGCGCCATGCTCACCGCCGGCCTGGCGGTAGCCGCGTGCGGGCAGGTGAAGATGGGCTCCGCCGCGATCGTCGGCAACGGCCGGATCTCGTCCAGCACGCTGTCCGCCCAGGTGTCGGACCTCAACACCAGCTACCAGGCGGACAAGAAGCAAGGTCCAGCTCCAGTTCCCCGCCTCCCAGATGCCGCAGCAGGTGCTGGGCTGGCTGGTCAGGTTCCGGGTCCGGGACCGGCTGGCCGAGCGGCAGCACATCACGGTGACGCCGACCGACGTGCAGAAGGCGCTGAAGGCCATCACCGCCCAGATCAGGCAGGGCGGCAACACCGCCACCCTGTCCGAGGTGGCGGTGGCCAACGGCCTGCCGCCGGACATGCTCAGCGACCTGGGGCGGTACCAGGCGATCGAGACCAACCTGCTGAACCGGCTGGACGGCGGGAAGCTGCCCAGCCAGACCTCGGCCCAGCAGGCCCTGCAGACCACGTTCACCACATCGGAGTGCCGGGCGGCCAAGAGCCTGGACATCAAGATCAACCCGCAGTTCGGCCTGCTCGACTACAGCAACTACGCAGTCGTGCCCGCGCCGACCACGCTGTCCAAACCACAGCCGGCCGCGGCCGCGTCGCCCACCCCGACGGCGACGCAGACGACCCCGCACTGCTAGAGGCCGGGGTGACGCAGGAAACGGGCCGGCCACAGCCGGGCGGGCGGAGTCCGGCGGCCACGCCGGACCAGCCCGGGGCGAAGCTGCTCGAGCTGGTTGACGTCATGGCCCGGCTGCGGCGGGAGTGCCCGTGGGACGCCAGGCAGACGCATGAGTCGCTGGCGCCGCACCTGCTCGAGGAGAGCTACGAGGCGCTGGAGGCGCTGGAGAGCGGCGATCCCGACGCCCTGTGCGAGGAGCTGGGCGACGTGCTGCTGCAGGTGTACTTCCACGCGGAGGTCGCGTCCGAGCGGACCGACGGGACCGGGTACAACATCGACGACGTCGCGGGCGGGATCGCGGCCAAGCTGATCCGCAGGCACCCGCACGTGTTCGGCGACGTGAGCGTGTCCGGCGCGGACGAGGTCAAGCAGAACTGGGACGCGATCAAGGTGGCGGAGCGCGAGGCCAAGGGCGGCGGGCCGGCCTCGGCGCTCGACGGCGTCCCGTTCGGCCAGCCCGCGCTCGCTCTGGCCGCGCAGCTGCAGCGCCGCGCGGAGCGGGCCGGCGTGCCCGCCGGCCTGGCCGCCGCAGCAGACCAGGTGAGCACGCAGGGCGCCGCCGGCACGGCCGCGCCAGAGGCGGCGGATGTCCCTGCGCCGGGCGAGATCGGGGCGGAGCTGTTCGCGCTCGTGGCCCGGGCCCGCGCGGCCGGCCTCGACCCCGAGGCCGAGCTGCGCGCCGCGGCGCGCGCCTACCGCGACCGTGTCGTGGCCTGGGAACAGGCGCAGCGGGCCGTAGACTCCTAGCGCGCGGCATGATCCTGATTGACGAAGCGGCGCATATGTACCTGATCGGCCAGGATCGCGGAATGGCGCGGTGGGCGGAGGGTGCCGGTGCCCGGCGTGGCCTGTGTGAGCGCTGCCGGTCGCTCTACTAGGCTCCAATGCTGACATGTCATTGCAGCATCGTCGGGAGTCTTCTTGTCCTCCATCGAAGCAATTCACGCCAGGCAGATCCTGGATTCGCGCGGCAATCCCACGCTCGAGGTAGAAGTCGCTCTCGACGATGGCATCCTGGGCCGCGCGGCCGTGCCCAGCGGGGCGTCGACCGGCGCGTTCGAAGCGGTCGAGCTGCGGGACGGCGGCACCGAGTACGGCGGCAAGTCGGTGGCCAAGGCGGTCCAGGGCGTGATCGACGAGATCCAGCCCGAACTGCTCGGCTACGACGCCGACGACCAGCGGCTGGTGGACCAGGCCCTGATCGACCTCGACCGGACGCCGGACAAGTCGCGGCTGGGCGCCAACGCGATCGTCGGTGTCAGCCTGGCCGTGGCCCGGGCGGCCGCGGAGTCGGCGCGGCTGCCGCTGTTCCGCTACCTCGGCGGGCCCAACGCGCACGTGCTGCCGGTCCCGCAGATGAACATCCTCAACGGCGGCGCGCACGCGGACAACAACGTGGACGTCCAGGAGTTCATGATCCTCCCGATCGGGGCGGGTACGTTCGCCGAGGCGCTGCGCTGGGGAGCGGAGACCTACCACTCGCTGAAGTCCGTGCTCAAGCAGCACGGCCTGTCCACCGGCGTCGGCGACGAGGGCGGGTTCGCCCCGGACCTGGAGCACAACCAGGCGGCCCTGAACCTGATCGTCGAGGCGATCGGCAAGGCCGGCTTCACCCCCGGGGAGGACGTCGCGCTCGGCCTGGACGCCGCTGCCTCCGAGTTCCACGCCGACGGCGGGTACAACTTCGAGGGCGGCAGGAAGACCGCCGCGGAGATGACCGGCATCTACGCCGCCTGGCTGGACGACTACCCGATCGTGTCGATCGAGGACCCGCTGGGCGAGGAGGACTGGGCGGGCTGGCATGAGCTCACCGCCCGGCTCGGTGACCGGGTGCAGATCGTGGGCGACGACATCTTCGTCACCAACCCGGAGCGGCTGCGCCGCGGCATCGCCGAGCGCTCGGCCAACTCGCTGCTGGTCAAGGTCAACCAGATCGGCACCGTGACCGAGACGCTGAACGCCGTGGCGCTGGCCCAGCGCAGCCAGTTCAGCTGCGTGCTCAGCCACCGGTCCGGCGAAACCGAGGACACCACGATCGCTGACCTGGCCGTGGCCACCAACTGCGGCCAGATCAAGACCGGCGCGCCAGCCAGATCCGAGCGGGTCGCCAAGTACAACCAGTTGCTCCGGATCGAGGAACTGCTCGGCGACGCCGCGTCCTACGCGGGCCGGGCGGCCTTCCCGCGCTCGGTGGCCGCCGGGCGATGAGCCCGCCCGCCGACATCCCGGAGCAGCCGGCCGCCCGCCGGCCAGCGAAACCGGGCTCGGCCGCCCGCGCGCCGGAACGGGGCCGGCTGACCAGCCGGGCCGCCGTGCTCGGCGTCGTGTTCTGCGCGATCGCGATGAGCCTCGCCTACCCGGTGCGCGAGTACATCGGCCAGCACAGGCAGATCGACCAGCTGGAAGCCCAGCAGCAGTCGATCGCGGCGCAGCTCAGCAAGCTCGAGAAGGAGCACAAGCAGCTGACCAGCAATGCCTACGTGGAGCAGCAGGCACGGGACCGGCTGCACATGTGCTCGCCCAAGCAGCAGTGCTATGTGATCATCAACCCGAAGCCGCCGCCCGGCCGGGCCGCGGCGGCCCATGCGCCGGGCACGCCGTGGTACCAGCGCCTGTGGGGCTCGGTGCAGCAGGCGGACCAGGGCCAGCGGGCCGGCCGGGGGCATAAGCCGGGCCAGGGCCAGCAGGCGGGCAAGGGCCGGTGACGGCGGTGACAGCGGCGGACGAGGCCGCCGTCGCGCTGCAGCTCGGCCGGGCGCCCCGGGGCCTGCTCAGCGTCGCGCACCGCTGCCCGTGCGGCCTGCCTGACGTGGTCGAGACGGCACCGAGGCTGCCGGACGGCACCCCGTTCCCGACCCTCTACTACCTGACCTGCCCGCGCGCCACCGCCGCGGTGAGCCGCCTGGAGGCCGCCGGGATGATGCGGGAGATGACGCAGCGGATCGCCGCCGAGCCGGGGCTGCAGCAGGCCCACCGGGCCGCGCACGAGCGCTACGTAGCCCGGCGGGACGCAGGCGGCCCGCGCGGCGGGCGTCGAGCCGCTCCCGCCCGGCGCGCCCAGCGCCGGGGGGATGCCGGACCGGGTGAAGTGCCTGCACGTGCTCGTGGCCTACGAGCTCGCGGTCCCGGGGGCGAGCCCGCTCGGGCACGAGGCCGTGCTGGCGGCCGGGGAGTGGTGGCAGGCGGGCCCGTGCGTCACCGTGCCTGCCAGCGACCAGGCGGCCGAAGACCGGCCCGCCGAAGACCGGCCCGCTCAGCACCGGCCCGCGCCGCGCCGGGCAGCGGCCACGTGAGCCCCGACCAGCCCAGCCCTGATCCGCCAGGACCGGTGCCGCGCGGGGCCGTCCGCGTGGCGGCGATCGACTGCGGCACGAACTCGCTGCGGCTGCTCATCGCCGACGTCGACGCCCAGGCCGGCCAGCTCAAGGACCTGGACCGCCGGATGGAGATCGTCCGGCTCGGCCAGGGCGTGGACGCCACCGGCCGGCTCGCGCCCGAGGCGCTGGACCGGACGCTGCGCATGCTGGAGACGTACGCGGCCGCGATCAGCGAGGCCTCGGCCGCGAGCACCCGGATGGTCGCGACCAGCGCCACCCGCGACGCCGCCAACGCGGACGAGTTCATCCGGGGGGTCACCGCGATCCTGGGCGTCGCGCCGGAGGTGCTCAGCGGCGACGAGGAGGCCCGCCTCTCCTTCACCGGCGCCACAGCCGAACTGGCGGCGGCCACCCCCGGCGCTCCGGCGCACGGGCGCGAGCCGCCGCCCTACCTGGTCGTCGACATCGGCGGCGGCTCCACCGAGTTCGTGCTCGGCGGCGGCGAGGCCGATGCGGGCGAGCCGCTGGCTGCGCTGTCGGTGGACATCGGCTGTGTCCGGATGACCGAACGCCATCTGCACGGGGACCCGCCGACGCAGGCCGAGATCTCGGCGGCCACGATCGACATCGACGCCGCCCTGGACGCGGTGGCCGCGGCGGTGCCCGTGGCCTCGGCCCGGACGCTGATCGGCCTGGCCGGCTCGGTCACCACGGTGGCCGGGATCGCGCTCGGGCTGCCCGCCTACGATCCCGCCCGGACCCATCACGCCAAGATCCCGGCGGCGCAGGTCCACGACGTGACCCGCCGGCTGCTGGCCCAGACACGCGAGCAGCGCGCCGGCATCGGCGTGATGCATCCCGGCCGGGTTGACGTGATCGGCGCGGGTGCGCTGGTGCTCGACCGGGTGATGGCCAGGTTCGGCTTCGGCGCCGTCGTGGCCAGCGAGCACGACATCCTCGACGGGATCGCCTGGTCGCTCGCGGCGGGCCCGCGGTGACAGCGCCGCCGGTGACCGGCAGTCCCGGGGAACCGCCCGCGTTTGTGCCGCCGGGCACCGGCTGGCCGGACGACCCGGCCACGCCCGCGACGCCGGCCGCGGACAGCCCGGCCGCGGTGCGCGCCCTCGCGGGCAGCGCGGGCACGCTGGCCGAGCTCACCGCGCGGCAGTCGGTGTGCCGCGCGTGCCCCCGCCTGGTCGAGTGGCGGGAGCGGGTCGCGGTCGAGAAGCGCCGGTCGTTCCGGGCGGAACGGTACTGGGGGCGGCCGATCCCCGGCTGGGGCGCGGAGCGGCCGCGGGTGCTGATCGTGGGCCTGGCCCCGGCCGCGCACGGGGGGAACAGGACCGGCCGGATCTTCACCGGCGATCGCAGCGGCGACGTGCTCTACGCCTCTCTCTGGCGGGCCGGGCTCGCCGCCCAGGAGACCAGCGTCACGGCCGGGGACGGGCAGCGCCTGCTCGGCGCGCGGATGGCCGCGGCGGTGCGGTGCGCGCCGCCGCAGAACAAGCCGTCGGTGACCGAGCGGGACGCCTGCGCGCCCTGGCTCACGGCGGAGCTCGGGTTCGTCGCCCCGGACCTGCGCGCCATTGTCTGCCTGGGCCATTTCGCGTGGCAGGCGATCTGGCCGCAGCTCGCCGCGGCGGGATGGCGGGTGCCCAGGCCGCGCCCGACGTTCGGCCACGGCGTCGAGGTGCAGGTCAGCCGCGCAGGCGGGATCGGCGGCGGCAACGGCGGGCGGGCGCAGGCCGGGAACGGCGGCGGTGACATTGGTGCCGGGGGGGACAACGGTGCCGGCGGGAAGGACAGCGGGGACATCCTGGTCATCGGCTGCTATCACCCCAGCCAGCAGAACACCTTTACCGGCCGCGTAACCGGAGTCATGCTGGATGCAGTGTTCCTGCGCGCGCGCCGATACGCTGGCTTGTAACGTTCGTGCGCCAAGGGACGATGTGCTAACAGAGTGTTATGTTGGCGCGACAATAGTTACTCGCCGTATCTGCCCGTCAGATCAAATTAATTGGATAGGTGCCTTTGGGCGAGAATCGGACTCACCGTAAATCCATTCTCCGTGAATTAACTGAACGGCGCGGGGTATCATCTCTGAGCCCCCGTAGCCCAAGGGAAGAGGCCGGCCCCCTAAAAGGGTCCCCAGTGTCGGTTCGACTCCGACCGGGGGTACGCCTGAGCTGCCTGGACTCCGCGCCAAATCATGCTCTCTGGTTGACTGCTCAGTCAGCCAGCGGTTACAGGCAGCGGATCTTGAGTACGCGTGACCGATTCCGGTTCGGTCGCGTTTAAGTCGGTAATGCCGCGACGTATCTCTTTCGTTAGTCCTCGCTCGAAGAACTTTACCCTCGGCCTTAACGATCGCGTTCACGCAGAGTTGCTGCACGCGCTTTCGCATTCCCCTTGGCACACTCCTGCGCACGTGCCTTCGATGAACGTTCGTCACCGACTCAGACCGCGCGTTCGGACGGTGCCTGCGTGGCGCGTGTTCCCTGCGGCTTCGCCCTGCCGTCCCCGCGGCTTCGCGGGCCGTACGCCGGTCACATCGCGTCGGCACGTGCGCCGTCACGGGCGGGCCGCGCGAACTCATTACGTGAGGTGGTCACGCGGGCGTTCGCGTGCGATGGCGGCGCGGGCCCGCCACACGGCCGGGAGGTTACGGTGAGGCTCAGCCGCTCGCATCCGGGCCGGCCCGGGTGATGGTGACACGCACGATCACCCGGCGCTCGCGCCGCATGGCTTCCCGGTAGTCGTCCCAGTCGGGATGCTCGCCGGAGATCCGGCGGTAGTAGTCCACTAAGAGGTCCATGGCCTCGGGCAGGTGGACGATCTCGGCCGTGCCCTCGACCTGCATCCACTCCCCGAAGAAGCCGTCGTTCAGCACGCACAGCGAGGCGCGCGGATCGCGGGCCAGGTTCCTGGCCTTCATCGCGGCTTCCCTGGTGCTGATCAGCACCCGTCCTTCGTCGTCCACCCCGGCGGTGATCGGCGACAGTTGCGGGCGGCCATCGGCCCGCATCGTGGCCAGCACCGCATGATGGTGAACGCGCAGGAACTCCCTGGCGCGCTGCGGATCCATGTCAGACCGGATCTGGGTCAGGCCAGGTGCCGTCAGGCACTGTTGAGCCTGATCCGCCGCTGCCGCTCGTATTCGTGCACGATCGCGCTGGCGTAGCCGTGGGTCAGGCCATGCTCATCCGCCAGCCAGTGCGCGCGCTCATCGCAGCGCAGGAATGCAGGTCCAGATTCGAGTCGTCTGAACCACTCTCGAAGGTCACGTCCGGTAACCACTGGGATGCGAGCGATAAGGTTTTTGTGCATCTCCGGAGAGTGGGTCATTGACAAGTGGCACCTCCAGGCGAGCGGACCGACGGGGCTTGGTCCTCTTTCAGTCGAGACTGCACTACGCCGGGGCGCCTGACAACCCCCAGATGTCACCGTTCCGTAATAAGGCGTTTGCGTCCGCCCAGCTGACCAGGGAACCAGTGATCAGGACAGCCGCTCGAAGATCATCGCCAGGCCCTGGCCGCCGCCCACGCACATGGTTTCCAGGCCGAAGGTCTTGTCGTGGAACTGCAGGCTGTTCAGGATCGTCGAGGTGATCCGGGCCCCGGTCATGCCGAACGGGTGCCCGACGGCGATCGCCCCGCCGTTGACGTTCAGCTTGTCGAGGTCGATCCCGAGGTCCCGGTAGGACGGGATCACCTGCGCGGCGAACGCCTCATTGATCTCCACCAGGTCGATGTCGTCGATCGTCATGCCGGCCCGGGCCAGCGCCCGGCGGGAGGCCACCACCGGCCCCAGGCCCATGATCTCCGGCGACAGCGCGGTGATCCCGGACGAGACGATCCGGGCCAGCGGCGTGATCCCGAGCTCGGCCGCCTTGGTGTCGCTCATCACGATCACCGCCGCGGCGCCGTCGTTCAGCGGGCAGCAGTTGCCCGCGGTGACGGTCCCGTCCGGCCGGAACACCGGCTGCAGCGCGGCCACCTTCTCCAGGGTGGTTCCGGCCCGCGGGCCGTCATCCGCGGACACGACCGTTCCGTCCGGCAGCGTCGCCGGCGTAATGTCCCGCTGCCAGAACCCGTCGGCGATGGCCTTCTCGGCCAGGTTCTGCGACCGGACCCCGAACTCGTCCTGCTCGTGCCGGGTGATGCCGCGCAGCGCCGCGACGTTCTCCGCGGTCTGGCCCATCGCGATATAGATGTCGGGGATCTCGCCGTCGGCACGCGGGTCGTGCCAGACCTCCGCGCCGCCCTTGCCCAGGCCCTCGCTGCGCTCCTCGGCCGCGGCGAACACCGGGTTCTTGGTGTCCGGCCAGCTGTCGCTGCTGCCCTTGGCGAACCGGCTCACGCACTCGACGCCCGCGGAGATGAAGCAGTCACCCTCGCCGGCCTTGATCGCGTGGAACGCCATCCGGGTGGACTGCAGCGAGGACGAGCAGTACCGGGTGATGGTGGTGCCCGGCAGGCTGTCGTAGCCGAGCATGACCGCGATCACCCGGGCCATGTTGTACCCCTGCTCGCCGCCGGGGAGCCCGCAGCCGAGGATCAGGTCGTCGAGGTCGGCGGGGTCCAGCTGCGGCACCTTGGCCAGCGCCGCCGTAATCATCTGGGCGGTGAGGTCATCGCCCCGGATGCTGGTGAGCGAGCCCTTGAAGGCCCGGCCGATCGGAGAGCGGGCGGTGGCGACGATGACTGCCTCGGGCATGGCGACCCCCAAACTGGTTGCTTACTCGACAGTAGCTTATGCCGCAGCGCGGCTATTCCCCCTGCTGACCTGATCACAGACCCTGGTGGGATACGTTCGGTGACCTGAGAGCAAGGTGATGGCATGCAGGTACATGAGTCGCTGATCGAGCTGGTCGGCAACACGCCCCTGATCAGGCTGCGCAAGGTGACCCGCGAGCTGCAGCTAGCCGCCGCGGCGGGGGATGCCGGTGCACCGCAGGTGCTGGCCAAGGTGGAGTACCTCAACCCGGGCGGCTCGGTGAAGGACCGGATCGCGCTGCGCATGGTCGAGGCGGCCGAGGCCTCGGGCGAGCTGCGCCCCGGCGGCACGATCGTGGAGCCGACCTCGGGCAACACCGGGATCGGCCTGGCCATCGTGGCCCAGGAGAAGGGCTACAAGTGCCTGTTCGTCTGCCCGGACAAGGTCGGCCAGGACAAGATCAGCGTGCTGCGTGCGTACGGCGCCGAGGTCGTGGTCTGCCCCACGACCGTCTCCCCTGACCACCCGGACTCCTATTACTCGGTGTCGGACCGGCTGGCCAGGGAGACCGAAGGCGGCTGGAAGCCGAACCAGTACGCCAACGCGGAGAACCCGGCCTCGCACTACCACACCACCGGCCCGGAGATCTGGGCGCAGACCGAGGGCAGGGTCACCCACTTCGTGGCCGGGATCGGCACCGGCGGCACGGTCTCGGGCACGGGCCGGTACCTGAAGGAGGTGTCCGGCGGCCGGGTGCAGGTCATCGGCGCCGACCCGGAGGGCTCGGTGTACTCGGGCGGAACCGGCCGCCCGTACCTGGTCGAGGGCGTCGGCGAGGACATCTGGCCGCAGACCTACGACAAGAACATCTGCGATCAGGTCATCGCGGTCAGCGACGCCGAGTCGTTCCGGATGACCCGCCGGCTGGCCCGGGAGGAGGCGCTGCTGACCGGCGGCTCGTGCGGCCTGGCCGTGGTGGCCGCGCTGCGGGTCGCCCAGGCGGCCGCGCCCGACGACGTGATCGTGGTGCTGCTGCCCGACGGCGGCCGCGGCTACCTGTCGAAGATCTTCAACGACGAATGGATGACCGACTACGGCTTCCTCACCTCCGAGACCGCCGAGCCGCGGGTCGCCGACGTGCTGAAGAGCAAGCCGGGCGGCCTGCCGCGGTTCGTGCACGCCCACCCGGACGAGACCGTGGCCGCGGCGATCGAGAGCCTGCGCGAGTACGACGTGTCGCAGCTCCCGGTGCTGAGCGCCGAGCCGCCGGTCATGGCGGCCGAGGTGATCGGCTCCATCGTGGAGCGTGACCTGCTGGACGCGCTGGTGGCCGGCCGGGCCAGGCCGCAGGACCCGGTGCGCGGCCACATGTCCGCGCCGCTGCCGATGGTGGGCTCGGGTGAGCCGGTCAGCATCGCGGTGCGCGCGATGGAGAAAGCGGGCGCCGCGGTGGTTCTGGTCGAAGGCAAGCCGGCCGGAATGCTCACGCGGCAAGATGTGCTGACGTACCTGGCTACGGGCTCGGGATGAGCCGCAGCCCAGGCTGAGCAGCGACGATAAGGCGGATGAGGACGATGAGCGTCTTGCCGGGGCGAGCAATGAGCGTCTTGCCGGAGGCGAGCAATGAGTACTGACGGATTCGAGACCCTGGCCATTCACGCCGGCCAGGAGCCGGATCCGGCGACCGGGGCCGTGGTGCCGCCGATCTACCAGGTCTCCACGTACAAGCAGGACGGTGTGGGCGGGCTCCGCGGTGGAAAGCTCAGTGGTGGCCAGCAGGCAGGCAGGCAGGCCGCGGCCGGCCCGGGGCGCTGGATCGAGGGCTACGAGTACTCCAGGACCGCGAACCCGACCCGGGGCGCGCTGGAGGAGTGCCTGGCCGCGCTGGAAAGCGGCACCCGCGCGTTCGCGTTCGCCTCCGGGATGGCCGCCGAGGACTGCCTGCTCCGCACCGTGTGCCGGCCCGGTGACCGGGTGCTGATCCCCGGGGATGCCTACGGCGGGACCTACCGGCTCTTCGACAAGATCCTCCGGCCCTGGGGCGTGAACTACCAGCCGGTGGCCATGTCGGACCTGGAGGCCGTGCGGGACGCCATGGCCGGGGCGCCGGTGCGGATCATCTGGGTGGAGACGCCCACCAACCCGCTGCTGTCGGTGGCCGACATCACCGCGCTCGCGCAGATCGCGCACGAGAAGGGCGCGCTGCTCGTGGTGGACAACACGTTCGCCTCGCCCTACCTGCAGCAGCCGCTGGTGCTCGGGGCGGATGTGGTGGTGCACTCCACCACGAAGTACATCGGCGGGCATTCGGACGTGGTCGGCGGCGCACTGGTGATCGCCGACGGCAGCCTCGGCGAGCAGATCTTTTTTAACCAGAACGCTACCGGCGGGGCTGGCGGCCCGTTCGATGCCTGGCTCACGCTCCGGGGTGTGAAGACCCTCGCCGTGCGGATGGACCGGCACGGCCAGAACGCGCAGCGGGTGGCGGACATGCTCGCCGCGCACCCGAAGGTGGCCCAGGTGTTCTATCCCGGGCTGGCGTCGCATCCCGGTCATGAGGTGGCCGCGAAGCAGATGCGCAACTTCGGCGGGATCGTGTCGTTCCGGTCCCGCGGCGGGGAGGCCGAGGCCGTGGCCATCTGCGGCCGGACCCGGCTGTTCATTCTGGGGGAGTCGCTCGGCGGCGTGGAGTCGCTGATCGAGCACCCGGGCCGGATGACGCATGCGTCGGCCGCCGGGTCGGCGCTGGAGGTTCCTGCCGACCTGGTGCGGCTGTCCGTGGGCATCGAGACCTGCGACGACCTGCTCGAGGACCTTAGCTCGGCGCTGGGCTGAGGGTGTTTGCCTCGGGGGGACGACCCCCCCAGACCCCCTCGCGAGCCAGCCGCTCGGGCCAGCCTCCGGCCTGGCCGTCGCGGCTGGCTCAGCCGTTCCAGACCATGAGAACCAGGATCACCAGCCAGATCAGGCTGACCACGCCGCCCATGGTGGCGACCCGGCCCCGCTCCACATGGCCCAGGTGCGTGCCCGCGGTGACGGGCGGGCCGGGCAGTGCCGCGGCGGGCTCGCCAGGGGCGGTGCCGGCCGCGGTCCCGGCGGCGGGCGCACCGGGCGGGGCGGCGGCCGCCTGAGCCGGGGCGGCCTGGGTCTCGCCGGCCTGGGCCGCCTGGGCCGCCTGCGTCTGCGCTGCCTGTGTCTGGGCTGCCTGTGTCTGGGCGGCCTGGGCCTCGGCCGCGGCCTCCGCGGCCGTCGCATCGGCGTCCTCCATCGCGCCGATGGCCCGGTGCTGGTCGCGGATGATCAGCGCCAGGAGCACGAGCGCGACCACGAACAGGGTCAGCGAGACGGTCAGCCACGGCTTGCTGAAATCCTTCTTCAGGCTCGCCAGCACCAGGCCGAACACCAGCACGCCCAGGGAGACCATCGCGAAAATGGTCGTGGTCCGGTACAGGTACCGGACGATGACCAGGTTGCGTTTCCTGATGTAGCGGGGCGTGGACATGATCGCCACCGTGACCGGGCCGATCGTGAAGATCGCGAAACCGATGTGCAGCCAGAGCACCAGTCGGTCGGTAAAAGACATGTGCCGATCTTAGGGCCTAGCCCTTGCCTGGCGCCGGCCTTGACCGGGCGATGAATGCACCAATAAGGAAGGCCACCCCGACCACCAGGGAGACGATCCCGCGGACCTGGTGGTGGCCTTTGTGCACGCTTCCGACCATGAAATGCAGCGAATTCGCCGCGCCGGACAGGTAGAGAATCCCGGCGATGATGCCGAGGATCCCGATAACGGCCAAGATGATCACTATCGGTCCCCGGCCGGACGACGCCTCAGAGGTGCCTGCGGAACTCACGTGCTTCTCCCTGTGTTGGCCTCGGGGGGACGACCCCCCCAGACCCCCCCGCGTGCTGTGTTGCCCGGGGGGGACGACCCCCCTGGACCCCCCCGCGTGCCATCCGCTCGGGCCAGCCTCCGGCCGGCCGTCGCGGTTGGCACCGGCTCCGCCGCGCTGGCATCCGGCTGGCCGTCGCGACTGGCGTACCGGCTCGCCGCGTTCATCCGGGGGGTGATCGCGCGGCTTTGCCAACCTCCCCGTCCGCTCCACGGCCGGCCGTCGTGGCCGGCACTGGAGCTGACGGGCTGTGTCGCTAGGTGCTCTTGGGCTTCCTGACGAGCATGAACCCGCCGCCGGCCAGAGCGAGCACCCCGACGATGAACGATGCGGTGGCGCGCAGATCGTGGTTCGTCGAGATAAACACGATCCCGATGATGCACACGACGACCCCGACCGCCAGAAGGATCAGGGCGGTCGTCCGGTTAGACGACTGCCCGCTGGATCCAGCGGCAGAACTCATGACTCCTCCTCGGTACGGGCCCAGGGGACAGCCCCCGGAATCCCACTAGTACTTTCATAGGCTGCGCGCGCCCCGCAGGCCGTATCCGGCCAGGGTTTTGAGATGCCGACGCACGCACGTTACTACCTACAGCAAGCGGCCATCAGCCAGCGCTGCGTTTGGCGCAAATTTTGACAAAACATCTGCCGTTCCGTGACGCCCGGCAGACGTTCGGACAGGTCAGGAACGGCCGGTCCGCGCGCGGCGGGCGCGCATGAAGTCCCGCACCACGTACTGGCCGAGGTTCTCGGGCATGGCCTGGAGCACCCGCCCCCCGTTGCGCCTGGCCACCTCCTCGACAAAGGCGGTGAGCCGCTCGTCCTCGGCGAGCATGAACACGTTCAGGGTCGCCTTGCGCCTGGTCATCTTGTCCACCTCGGCCAGGGTAAGCTCCAGCGTCTCCGGCGACGGCGGCCAGTCGAACCAGTACTTCCCGTCCCGGCGCAGGTGCGCGGTGGGCTCGCCGTCGGTCACGACCAGCACGATCGGGTTGTGGTCCGGCCTGCGGTCGAGGAACCGCCCGGCCAGTACCAGCGCGTGGTGCAGGTTAGTGCCCTGGACCATATCCCAGCCCAGGCCGGCAAGATCGGTCTCGCGCAACTCGCGCGCGTAGTTCGAGAAGCCGATGACCTGAATCGAATCCTGCGGGTACTTGCTGCGCACCAGGGCGTGCAGCGCCAGCGCGGTCTGCTTGGCCACGCCCCAGGTACCGCGCAGCGCCATCGAGTACGAGAGGTCCACCAGCAGGCAGACCGCGGCCGAGGTGCGCCGCTCGGTCTCGGCGACCTCGAAGTCGCGGACCGACAGCCGGACCCCGCTGCCGCCGCCTTCCCTGGGCGCGGGGGGCAGGCCGCCGTGCAGCAGCGCGTTGCGGACCGTGGCCGCGGCGTCGATCGCCTGTTCGTCGCCGAAAGTCCACGGCCGGGTGCTGCCCGTCTGCTCCCCGGCCTGCCCGGCATCGTGCTGGTCGTGCTCGCCCTGCTGGCCCTCGGGCAGGTCGGCGAACACGTGGCGCAGCGCGGTCTCGCCCAGCCGGCGCACGGCCTTCGGGGTGAGCTCCAGCTTGCCGTCGTTGCGCTGCAGGTACCCCTGCCGCTCCAGTTCCCGCTCGATCTGGCGCAGCGCCTCCAGGTCGTCGACCGCCTGGCGGCCGAGCGCGCGGCGCACCGCCTCCTCGTCGATGTCGTCGAGCCTGGCGCCCGGGTAATCCTGGCGCAGGGCCTCCTCGATCTCGGTGAGGTCGGCGAGCTCGCCGAGCGCGGTGGTCGCGTCACTCAGGCCGAGCGGATCCTGGCCGGTCATCTGCTCACCCGGCCGGCCGTCGGCGTCCATATCGGGCCGGCGAGACCGCAGCGCACCGGCCAGCCTGGCCATCTCCGCGGCCAGCCCGGCGTCCTCGAGGGTCTGCTCCATCAGGCCGGCCAGCTCCTCGCGCTGCTCGTCGGTCAGCGAGTTCAGCAGCCGCTGCGCGGCGGCCATCCGCCGGACCAGGGAGTCGACCAGCTCCTCGAGGTTGCGCGGCGAGTCGGGGAACAAGTCCCCGTACTGCTCCATGAAGTCGTCGAAGTCCTGCTGCGTGTGCGCGTTCCTGGCGTCGGCGTCCAGCATCTCGTTGAGCGCGGCCATCATGTCCTTGACCCGCTGCATGGCCTCGGGGTCGGGCTGCTGCAGAGTCTCCCGCATGCCGCGGAACTGGCTGTCCAGCACCTCGCGCCGCAGCAGGTCCTTGAGCTTCTCGAACGTCTCCCTGGCCGCGGGGGACCGCCAGTCGTAGTCGGCCAGCTCCCGGATGGCCTGCGAGGTGTCGGAAGGCAGCGCGTCGAGCTCGGATTCACGCAGCCGGGCCTCGTCGTGCGGGTCGGGGAACAGCTCGGCCCGCTCCTGCCCGATCGCGGTGTCCAGCAGCGCCCTGGCCTGCTCCAGGATGCCGTCCAGGCGGCCGCTGCCGCGCAGCTCGCGCTGGCGCTCGCGCACCCGGCGGAGCAGGTCGCTCAGACCCCGGTGGCCGGACATGCCCTTGCGCAGCAAGTCGCGCAGCGCGCTCGCGGGATCCGAGCCCTCGAGCACCGACTCGCCCAGCTCGTCCAGCGCACCGCGCACGTCATAGGGCGGCTCGAGCGGGTCGGGGCCGTCTCGGTACGGGCCGTATCGGTAGCCACTCACCGTGATCCAACTCCCCTGGTGTCTCGCCCCATGGTGTCCAGCCCTGCCCTACATCCGCACCGCACGGTCCCGGTACCCCCTAGGTCCGGTAGACCGCGCCGCCGTCAACCGTGTCCTTGGACAGCCGCCGCATCAGGTACAGGCCTTCCAGAGCGAACTCGAGCGCCGCCGCGGCCTGGCCGAACGACTCGCTGCCGTCCATGGAGAGCCGGTCCATGATCTTGGCCAGGCCGGGGACATCGCCGATCCGGCGGAGCAGGTCGCCCGCGGGCACCAGGTCGCCCGTCTCGACGATGCCGCCGTCGGTGAACTTCGCGAGCAGGCCGCTCATGTCGGCGTTGCCCAGCGTCGAGCGGAAGGTCTCGGCGATCGCCCGGCGCAGCAGGTGGTCGAGCACCTCCTGCTCCCGGCCCTCCTCGCTGACCTCGAACTCGACCTTGCCGCGCAGGGTGCTCACGATGGCCGGGAGGTCACAGACCCTGGCCACCGGCTGCGCCTCACCGGTGATGGCCGCGCGCCGCACCGCCGACGCCGCCACCGCCTCGGCGGCCGCGATCGCGAACCGGGCCGACACACCGGACCGCGAGTCCACCGCGGGGGAGGACCGCACCAGCCGGGTGAACCGGGCGATGACCTCGACCAGGTGCGTGGGCAGCAGCGCGCCCGGGTCCTGGCCGTCCCAGACGACCTGCGACTCCTGGCGGATCAGCGCGAGCTCGGAGTCGAGCGACCCCGGGTAGTGGGTGCGGATCTCGGCGCCGAACCGGTCCTTGAGCGGCGTGATGATCCGGCCCCGGTTGGTGTAGTCCTCGGGGTTCGCGCTGGCCACCAGGACCAGGTCCAGCGGGAGCCGCAGCGCGTACCCGCGCACGCCGATGTCGCGCTCCTCGAGCACGTTGAGCAGGGCCACCTGGATCCGCTCGGCCAGGTCGGGCAGCTCGTTCAGGCAGAAGATGCCGCGGTTGGTGCGCGGCACCAGGCCGAAGTGAATGGTCTCAGGGTCGCCAAGCGTCCGGCCCTCGGCCACCTTGACCGGGTCGATGTCACCGATCAGGTCGCCGACGCTGGTGTCCGGCGTGGCCAGCTTCTCGCCGTAGCGGTCGTCACGGCGGTGCCAGACGACCGGCAGGTCGTCGCCAAGCTCCGCGGCGAGACGGACGCAGCGCGCGCACACCGGAGCGTACGGATGATCGTTGATCTCACATCCCTCGACCGCGGGCGTCCACTCGTCCAGCAGGCCGGTAAGCGTCCGGATCAGCCGCGTCTTGCCCTGGCCGCGCTCGCCGAGCAGGATCACGTCGTGCCCGGCGATGATCGCGCGCTCGAGGTGCGGCAGCACCGTCTGGCCGAAACCGATGATCCCGGGGAACGCATCGTCGCCCGCGCGCATCCGGTCCAGCAAGTTCCTCCGGATTTCCTCCTTGACCGTGGAAAACTCGTGACCGCTGGCGCGTAGCTCGGCGAGGGTGCGGGCCGCGGGGGGAGCTGACTTTTCTGTCGCCGTCTGGGGCTGGCTCTTTGGCGTCACCCTTCGACACTATGTCCATGGTGGAGAGATTCGCATCTCAGGAGGCCGGGTTTGGCTGAGCGCGAACCGGCGCTAGCCATCGACGTCGGCGGGACCAAGCTGGCCGCGGCCGTGGTCGAACCCGGCGGCCGGATGATCACCTGGGCGCAGGTACCCACCCCGCACACGCTGGATGCCGAGCAGCTCTGGCGCACCCTGGACGCGCTCACCGACCGGGTCCTGGACGCGGCCGGGATCACGATCCCGGCCGAGCTGGCCGGGGTCGGGGCCGGGTGCGGCGGCCCGATGGAATGGCCGGCCGGGGTGGTCTCGCCGCTCAACCTCCGCCAGTGGCGGTCGTTCCCGCTCCGCGCCCGGCTGCAGAAGCGGTTCGACGGAATACCGGTCCGGGTGCACAACGACGCGATCTGCGTGGTGGCGGGCGAGCACTGGCGCGGCGCCGGCCGGGGCCGCAACAACGTGCTCGGCATGGTGGTGTCGACCGGCGTGGGCGGCGGGCTCATCCTGGACGGGCGGGTGATCGAGGGCGCGTCGGGCAACGCCGGCCACATCGGGCACGTGGTGGTCGACCCGGAGGACGGGCCGGTGTGCGCGTGCGGAGGGCGCGGCTGCCTGGAGGCGATCGCCCGCGGGCCCGCGCTCGTGACCTGGGCCCAGGGCGAGGGCTGGCGCCAGGGACAGCCGGACGCCACGGCCAGGGACCTGGCCGACGACGGGGCGCACGGCCACCCGATCGGCCTGGCCGCGATGCGCCGGGCGGGCCGCGCCCTGGGCATCGCGATCGCCTCGGCCACCTACCTGTGCGACCTCGAGGTGGTCTCGATCGGCGGCGGCCTGTCCCAGGCGGGCACGCTCCTGTTCGAGCCGCTGGAGGAGGCGCTGCACGCGCACGCCAGGCTCGACTTCGTCCGCAACCTCCGGGTCGTGCCCGCCGCGCTCGGCCAGAGCGCCGGGCTCGTGGGCGCGGCCGCGCTCATCTTCGCTGGTGACCGGTACTGGGCCGGCGACTGAGTCATCCCGGTGCCGCCCGACCAGTGACACACTTGCTGGCATGGCGACATCCCCGCTCCCGGGTCCCGATGACGTGGTCGCGGCCCGTGCGGTCCTCGACGACGTCGTCCTGCACACGCCGCTGCTGCACTCCCGGGTGCTCTCCGAGCAGATCGGCGGCCCGGTCTACCTGAAGTGCGAGAACCTGCAGCGCACCGGATCGTTCAAGGCCCGCGGCGCCTACCTGCGCATCGCCCGGCTGCCCGAGTCGCAGCGGGCCCGCGGGGTCGTCGCGGCCAGCGCGGGCAACCACGGGCAGGGGGTGGCGTTCGCGGCGGCGCTGCTCGGCACTAAAGCGATCGTGGTCATGCCCGAGGGCGCCCCGCTGCCCAAGGTCGAGGCGACCGGCTCGTACGGGGCCGAGGTCGTCCTGCACGGCAGCACCGTGGAGCACACCCTGGCCCGCGCCAGGGAGCTCGCCACCGAGCAGGACCTGGTCTTCATCCATCCCTTTGAGCACCCGGACGTGATCGTCGGCCAGGGCACGGTCGGCCTGGAGATCATCGAGCAGTGTCCCGGGGTGCGCACGATCGCGGTCCCGGCCGGCGGGGGCGGCCTGGTCTCGGGCATCGCCGTGGCGGCCAAGGCCGCCAGCACGCCGATCCGCGTGATCGCCGTGCAGGCGGAGGCCCTGGCGGCGTTCCCCGCATCGCTCGCGGCCGGCCATCCGGTCGCCGTCGCGCCCGGGTCGACAATGGCCGACGGCATCGCCGTGGCCTGCCCGGGCGAGCTGGCCGTCGCGATCATGGCCGAGAACGCGCACCGCGCGCTCACCGTGTCTGAGGAGAGCCTGTCCCGCGCGCTGCTGCTCTGCCTCGAGCGGTCCAAGCAGGTCGTGGAGCCAGCCGGGGCGGCCGGGGTCGCCGCGCTGCTCGAGCATCCCCGCGCCTTCGAACCGCCGGTGGTGGCGGTGCTGTCCGGCGGCAACATCGACCCGCTGCTGCTGGCCAAGGTGCTGCGGCACGGCCTGGCGGCGGCCGGCCGCTACCTGACCTTCCGCTGCCCGCTGACCGACCGGCCCGGCGCGCTGGCCACGCTGCTCGCCGAGGTGGCCGGACTGGGCGCCAACGTGCTGGACGTGGTGCACGAGCGGGTCACACCGGGCCTGCGTGTGGACGAGGTCGAGGTACTGCTGCAGGTGGAGACCAGGGGACCGGCACACTGCGACGATGTGATCGCCAAGCTCCGCGAGTCCGGCTACCGGCTGCTGTTCAGCTGAGGCTGCCGCTGTTCAGCTGAGGCTGCCGCGCTGCCCAGCTGGGCTCCCGCCCGGGCCCTTGGTCTTGATGACCACGGTCCGCGCGGCCTTGTCGTGCAGGCACTGCCGTCGCTTGTCCCACAGCAGCCAAAGCTCATTGACCGCCGCGAACAGCGCGCCGACGATCGGGACCGCCGAGGGCAGCGCGTACACGGCGGCGCGGCCGCCCGCCGCCCCGCCGCCGATCTTCGACCGGGTGTCGGCGGTGACCACCATCGTCCCGACCGCGCGCTTGCCCAGCGTCTTCCCCCACAGGCCGTGCTGGATCCAGTCGTAGGCCATGGCGATCAGCGCCCCGGCGATCCCGGCCAGCACCAGCGAGCCGAACAGCCTGCTCCCGGCCACCGAGATCGCGGTCTGCGCGGCCGGGTTGCTGATGTCGCCCTGATACAGGTTCTGCACGTCCTGGATCCGGCGCACGTACGTGGCGAACGGGGGCAGCCAGAACGGGCTGGCCAGCACGAGGATGACCGCGGCGTCGATGATCCGGGCCAGCAGCCGCTGCCACCATTCGGCCAGGCTCGGGTCCTTTCCTGACCCGTACTGATAGGTGGACCCGGGATACGCCTGGTGGGTCCCGTAGGCATACGGCTGCTGCACGGGTGATCCGTAGCCGCCCTGGGTTCCGTACCCGGGTTGCGGCTGCACGCCGTAGCCCGGACGGCCCTGCGTCCCGTAGGCGGCCTGGGTCCCGTAGCCCGGCTGGCCCGGCGACCCGTAGCCAACCTGGGTCCGGTAGCCCGGCCTGAGCCCAGTCGCTCGGCAGCGGCCTGGTCCCTCCGCCGGGCTGGGTCCCGCCCGCCGGCTGGGCCGGGAGGCCGCTGCCCGGCTGAGCCGGGGCGTCCCCGGGCGCGGCCTGAGTTTCCCGCGCCGGGTGCCCGTAGTCGGGCTGGGTAAGCGGCATGGTCGGCGGCCCGGATCCGGGCGCCGGCTGCCCCTCGGGCGGGCCCGCCGTCGCCTGGTACCAGGCCCGCGCCGGCTGCTCGCCGGACGGCGGGCCGGCGTCCTCGGGTTTCTGGCCCGGCTGCTGCGGGGGCTGCGTCACCCGGGCCATGATGCCCTAGTTGGCCGGACAGTGCCTAGCCTCGGCGTTTCACGCCCGTCTCTCTCGGTTGTCCGTAATTCGGGCCGGCCGCGGACGCGTGGCGGCTACAGGTTCCCGCGCCGCGCTTGCTCCCGCTCGATCGCCTCGAACAGCGCCTTGAAGTTGCCCTTGCCGAACCCCTGCGAACCGTGCCGCTCGATCAACTCGAAGAACACCGTGGGCCGGTCCTGAACCGGCTTGGTGAAGATCTGCAGCAGGTACCCGTCCTCGTCCCGGTCGGCCAGGATCTTGAGCTCGCGCAGTTCGCCGAGCGGGACGCGGGTATCGCCGACCCACTCGCCGAGCGTCTCGTAGTAGCTGTCCGGGGTGTCAAGGAAGTCCAGGCCCGCGGCCCGCATGCCGCGGACCGCGTCCACGATGTCATCGGTGGCCAGCGCGATGTGCTGGACCCCCGGGCCGCCGTAGAACTCCAGGTACTCGTCGATCTGCGACTTCTTCTGGCCGGCCGCCGGCTCGTTGATCGGGAACTTGACCTTGCGGCTGCCGTCGGCGACCACCTTGCTCATCAGCGCCGAGTACTCGGTGGCGATGTCGTCCCCGACGAACTCCTTCATGTTGGTGAAGCCCATCACCTGCTGGTAGAAGCCCACCCACTCGTCCATCTTGCCGAGCTCGACATTGCCGACGCAGTGGTCGATCTCCGAGAAGAACGGCCCGGGTGCCGGGACAGTGAAGGGGGAAAGTGAAGAGGGAATGGGGAGGTGGGCGGGGGGCGGGGGGTCGGCGGCCACGTAGCCGGGCAGGTACGGCCCGCTGTAGTTGGCCCGCTCGACCAGCGTGTGCCTGGTGTCGCCGTAGGTGGCGATCGCAGCCAGGACGACCTTGCCGTGGGCGTCCTCGATGACCTCGGGCTCGCCCAGGCCGGTGGCCCCGTGCGCGACCGCATACTCGTAAGCGGCCTCGGCCGAGGGCACGCCGATGGCCAGGTCGACCACTCCGTCACCGTGGTCGGCGACGTGCCGGCCCAGCGCCGTGCCGGCCCGGACCGGTCCGCGGAACACGAAGCGCGCACTCCCGGACTGCAGCACGTACGCGGCCTCGTCCGGCGAGCCGGTCTCCGGCCCGCGGTAGGCCACGCACCGCATGCCGAACGCCGTCGAGTAGAAGTGCGCGGCCTGCCGGGCGTTGCCCACGGCGAAGACCACCGCATCCATCCCGGTGACGGGGAAGTCGTCGGCCGCGGTCCATGGATCCTGCCGCAACGGTGTTGCCATATCACGCCCCCTGCGTCATCAACTACTGGCAGCATTCACCCGGGAAGTCAAGATGTGCAACCCAAGCTAATATTGGTATGCACTTTGTATAGCAACGATCGCAATAGGGCGGCACGGCTGAGCATCGTGCCGCCAGAGGCGAGGCAGCAGGAGGTGCCCGGTGATTGACCGCCTTGACGCGCAGCTGGTCGAGCTGCTGGCGGCCGAGCCCCGTGTGGGCGTGCTCGAGGCGTCCCGGCGGCTCGGGGTGGCCCGGGGCACGGTTCAGGCCCGGCTGGACCGGCTGCAATCCCGGGGCGTCATCACCGGGTACGGGCCGGACGTCGATCCCGCGGCGATCGGTTACGGGGTCACCGCGTTCGTGACGCTGGAGATCCGCCAGGCCGGCGGGCACGACCCGGTCGCCGGCCAGCTCGCGCTGATCGCGGAGGTCCTGGAGGCGCACACGATCACGGGCGCGGGCGACGTGCTCTGCCGGGTGGTGGCCAGGGACAACACCGACTTGCAGCGCGTCATCGACGCGATCGTCGAGGTGCCAGGGGTGGTGCGGACTTCCACGGTGATCGCGCTGGCTGCCCCGGTCGGCTACCGGGTGCTGCCCCTGGTCCGCGCGGCCGCGGACCGCACCTAGCCCGGCTCGTTCCCGGGATCGGCCTGGGCCAGGTCGGCGGCGATGCTGAGGATGGCCGCGCGCAGTTTGCTGCGGTCCTTGACCTCGTCGGAGAAGAACATCCAGCCCACGCTCACGCCGCCCAGCGTCATCGTGGCGCGCATGCGCTCCCGCAGGCTGGCGCCGGGCCCGACGAGGGCATCGACCAGCCCGCCCATCCGTTCCTTGAACACCTCGCCGCGGGACTTGGCCGAGGCCAGGGTGTTCACCGCCGCCTGGTTCTGGTGCAGCATCCGGAACACATCGCTGCCGTCGGCGACGATGGTCACGTAGCGGCAGATGATCTCGTGGCGGGTCTCCGCGGTCCTCGGCTGGGCGTTCGCCCAGCCGATCAGCGCGTCGATCTGGCCGATGTAGTCCTCGACCAGGCTGCGGACGATGTCCTCTTTGGACTTGAAGTGGTAGTAGAGGGCGGCCTTGGTGACGTCGAGCCGCTCGGCGATCTCGCGCAGCGAGGTCTTGTCGTATCCCTGCTCGGCAAAGAGCTCCAGGGCCACCTGCTGGATCCGCGCCCTGGTGTCGCTGTGCCTGCGCGCATCATGGGGGGCGTCGTGCGCTGGCGCGTCGGCGACCGCCACACCTGCGGCCGCCGCTGTTTCCCGCGCTTGCTCGTTCATCGCCTCGTGTCCAGGTGGGGCCGAATTTACTTGACGGCCGGTTAGTAAACACCTTACCCTAGCACTTGCTGAGAATACTAGCCGGTCGGCAAGTAGGTTGAGAAGCCGCCGACCACCTGAACTCGGAGGGAGCCGAGCATGGCGGAAGCCCAGTCGACAGGGGCTACTGGGACGGCGGTGCCGAGCGGGCCCAAGCGCGAGATCCTGATCGTGCTGCCTGGCCTGCTGCTGGCGCTGATTCTCGCCATGCTCGACCAGACGGTCGTCTCGACCGCGCTGCCGCGCATCGTCGGCGACCTGGGCGGGGTCACGCACCTGTCCTGGGTGGTGACCTCCTACATACTGGCCTCCACGATCACCACGCCGCTCTACGGCAAGCTCGGCGACCAGTACGGCCGCAAACGCTGGCTGATAGCCGCGGTAGTGATCTTCCTGATCGGCTCCGCGCTGTCCGGGATGTCGCAGTCGATGGACCAGCTGATCGCGTTCCGGGCGCTGCAGGGACTCGGCGCGGGCGGCCTGATGGTCGGCGTGATCGCCACCATCGGCGACCTGGTCTCGCCGCGGGAGCGGGGCCAGTACATGGGGTACATGATGGCCTCGATGATGCTGGCCATGATCGCTGGCCCGCTGGTCGGCGGCTATATCACCGACAGCCTGTCCTGGCGCTGGATCTTCTACATCAACATGCCGGTCGGCGGCGCGGCGCTGATTTACCTCTGGGCCACGCTGCACCTGCCGTACAAGAAGGTCCCCCACAAGATCGACTACCTCGGCGCGGGAGTGCTGGCCATCGCCGCCACCGCGATTGTCCTGCTGACCACCTGGGGTGGCACCCAGTACGCCTGGGGCTCCACCATGATCATCGGCTTGGGCGTGCTGGCCATCGCGGCGACGGCGGCGTTCTTGTACATCGAGACGCGGGCCGCGGAGCCGGTGCTGCCGCTGCACGTGTTCAAGAACCGCAACTTCTCGGTCGCCACCGGGATGAGCTTCCTGCTCGGCCTCGCGATGCTGGGTGCGCTCACCTTCCTGCCGCTTTACCAGCAGACGGTGCAGCATCTGTCCGCGGTGGGCAGCGGGCTGCTGCTGATCCCGATGATGCTCGGCGTGACCGTCACGTCCCTGATCGGCGGGTTCGTGATGACCAAGACCGGCCGGTACAAGGCGATGCCGATCATCGGCGGCGCGATCATGTCGGTCGCCATGGTCCTGCTGACCGGCCTCGGCGTGAACACCAGCATTCTGCACGCGGGCATCTACTACGCGGTGCTCGGCGTCGGCATGGGCTTCCTGATGCAGATCACGTCGGTGATCGTGCAGAACAGCGTGGAGCCACGCGACATCGGCGTGGCCAGCAGCTCACGCGCGTTCTTCCAGCAGATCGGCGGCTCGATCGGGGTGGCGCTGTTCGGCGCGGTCTTCGCCCGGCGGCTGATCGAGGCGATGAGCGCGCGGCTGCCCGGGGTGCACCTGAACGCCGGGGGCGGCCAGCTCAACCCGGTCACGGTCAACCACCTGCCCGCCCCGGTCCGCCACGACGTGTTCCTCGCCATCGCGCACGCGGTCGACGGCGTCTTCATCTGGGCGGTGCCCGCGGCCGTCGCGGTGTTCGTGCTGGCCTGGTTCATCAAGGAGGTCCCGCTGCGGAGCAGCGTGGCACCGCCGCCGAAGGAAGAGCCGGCCAGCGAGCCTGAGTTCGCCGCCTGAATCGCGTAACGGAATAAAGAGAGAATCGCGGTGGCTCCGGCCGGGAGCCACCGCGATCCTGGGTTGGGGCTTACATGCCGCCGTACGGGACCGCTTCGAGAATCTCGACTGTGGTCGACCGCCCGTTCGGCAGGGTGTACGTAGCCGTCTCGCCGACCTTCTTTCCGGAGATCGCGCTGCCCAGCGGGGACTTGGGCGAGTACACGTCGATCGGCGCGCCGCTCTCCTCGCGGGAGGCGAGCAGGAACGTGACCTCGTCCTCGTCTCCGGAGAAGCGGATCGTCACGGTCATGCCCGGGCCCACGATCCCGTCGGTGCGCGGGGGCTCGCCGACCCGGGAGTTGTCCAGGATATGCATGAGCTGGAGGATGCGGCCCTCCCGCTTGCCCTGCTCTTCCTTGGCGGCGTGGTAGCCGCCGTTTTCGCGCAAGTCGCCCTCGTCCCTGGCGGCCTCGATTTTCTTGGCGATCTCCGTGCGCCCTGTCCCCGAGAGGTAATCCAGCTCTGCCTTCAGCCGGTCATACGCCTCCTGCGTCAGCCAGGTGACGTTGTCATCGCGGGTTTCGGTCACTGAGAACTCCTAGCGTGGAAACGGACACACGTCCGCCGGGCCCTGGTTGGGCCCTGGGGGTAATCATTCGAGGTTAACAAGGCTCCGCAACTACGTCGCGTGTGTCAATGGCCCCGAATCCGACACGCAGGTGCGGCACCGGGAGCACGGCGCCCGGGAATGCCTCCACGGAGCGGCCTTGTTGTGATGCACAATAGCCTGTCGGCGCCGTCACACGGCACACGCGCAAGCCCGGGAGAGCTGTGCCGTCGTGCCGGGCTTGTCCAGGCAATCATGCACGAAGGGGATCCTCTTGTCCGCCGTCACCACCGATCCTGCGGGAGCACCCACGGGTCCAAAGACCGAGGTTGTCCACCCCGCCCATCCGGACCTCGCCCACCCGGCGCTCGGTCAGCCGGGAACCGCGCCGCTGCGGCTGATGGCCGTGCATGCGCACCCGGATGACGAGTCCAGCAAGGGCGCCGCGACGATGGCCCGTTACGTCAGGGAAGGTGTGGACGTTCTGGTCTGCACGCTCACCGGGGGCGAGCGCGGCGACATCCTGAACAAGGCGATGGAGCGACCCGAGATCCGGGCCGACCTCGCTGCGGTCCGGCGCGCGGAGATGGCGCGGGCGCGCGAGATCCTGGGCGTGCGGCAGCAGTTCCTCGGCTTCGTCGACTCGGGTCTGCCCGAGGGCGACCCGCTGCCCCCGCTTCCCGAAGGGTGCTTCGCGCTGGAGCCGCTGGAGGCGGCCGCGCGGCCGCTGGTGCAGGCCGTCCGCGAGTTCCGCCCGCAGGTGATCCTGGGCTACGACGAGAACGGGGGCTATCCGCACCCGGATCACGTCAAGTGCCATGAGGTGACCGTCGAGGCGTTCGAGGCGGCCGCGGACCCGGACCGCTACCCGGGCTGCGGCGAGCCCTGGCAGCCGCTCAAGCTCTACTACTTCGCCACGTTCCACAAGACCCGGCTGATGGCGCTGCACGAGGAGATGGTGCGGCGCGGCCTGGAGTCGCCGTACGGGGACCGGCTGGATGAGTGGGTGGACAACCCGGACAAGCCGGGGTTCGAGATCACCACCCGGGTGCCGTGCGCCGACTACTTCGACCTCCGGGACCAGGCGCTGATCGCGCACGCCACCCAGATCGACCCCGACGGCGGCTGGTTCGCCTGCCCGCAGGATGTGCAGCGGGCGGCGTGGCCGACCGAGGATTTCCATCTGGCCAGGTCGCTGGTGGATACTGAGAAGCCGGAGGACGACCTTTTCGTCGGGATACGGGACAGCGTAAGGCGGTGAGCCGGTGACGGCGGTGGCGGTGTCGAACAACTCGATTGCGCCTGGCACGCTCGGGTTCCTCGTCGTGTTCGGCATGGCCGCCGTGCTGACCGTGCTGTTCCGCTCGATGAGCAAGCACCTGCGCAAGGTCAACCAGGCCGCGCGGCGTGATGAGGAGGCCGCGGCGACCGGTGCGTCCGCTTCCGCGGCGGATGCCCCGCCGTCGCCGGGGACGGGCGATGCCGCGCCGACCGGCCCAGGGAACCAGCGCCGGGACTCCTGACCCCGCCGGGGCGGCGGGCTAGGCCTGGCGATCTGACCCGCCAGGGCGGCGGGCTAGGCCCGGCCGATCCCGGGGTCGCCGGCGCAGCATCCTCCCGTAGGCGAGCAGCGTCAGGCCCGGGGCCGGTGACCAGTCGCGCTCGGGCAGCCGGTGAAAGCCTTCCCGCAGGTACATGTGCTGCGCGGCCAGCATGTCCGGCTGCGTCAGCAGGACCAGGCGCCGGACACCGTGCTGGGCGCTGCGCTCGATGACGGCCTTCAGCAGCGCGCTGCCCGTGCCCCGGCCCTGGCCCGCCGGGGTCACCGCGAGGGCCCTGATCTCGGCCTCGCCGGGGCCGACGACAACCTGGCCTGCCTGGGGCCACAGCTGCAGCATGACCGTGCCGAGTATCCGGTCGTGGTCCGCCTCGTCCACCGCAACCAGCACCGTGCCGTCGCCCGCCGCCCCCAGCGCGCGCAGCACGGGCGCGTAGCCGGAGTCCGGTGACATGTGGCCGCCCGCCTGGTACGCGGTCACCCGGATCTCGCCGACCTCGTCGAGCTCACCCGGCAGCGCGTCACGAATGATCACGGGCTGGTGTAACCGCACGGCCCGCGGCTTCATTCCGGTTCGCGGCGGCTGGAGGATGCACAGATTGTGATCACGTGATTGCACACAGTGATAGCCGAATAGCGATCATGGAATGTCAGGCGGCCGGAATGGGTACCCGGCCCTTTCTGAGAAAGGGCACAGCGTGCCATTCATCGGCTGCGATTCCCCGGCGCAGCGCGTATCCAGACTCTGGTGACATTGCACGCATCCGGGGGCACGGCGCTAACGCGCGTCAACCACTTTCCCCCGTGGCACGTCAGACAACCAGAACTCCCCGTATCCCGCACAGGACAGGATCGCCGACCATGACCGGCACCACGACCAGTCCCGACCCGGAGACCCGCGAGCTGACCGCCCGGCTCGAGCGCGCCGTCACGGCGCTCGAAGAGTTCCTGGCCGCCGAGAGCCGCCCGTTCCCGATGCTGACCGTCGTTGGCCAGCATGACGTCGCTCCGCCCGAGCCTCCGCTGGCCGAGGTTCTTGAGTTCCCGCGGCGCGGGCCGCGCGACGGCCGCCGCCGTTGACCGCACTCGCTGACCGCTGGATGGATGGAACCGCGGCCGGCCCGGACCAGCCCGGGCCGGTGACGTGCGCTGCCTGCGCACTGGCGGCGGCATGCCCGGCCGCCCGCGCTGCGGCGCCTCGGCACAAATGGTCGTAGGCTGATCAAATAACTACCTGGTACATGTGAACTGAAGACGCGAGGGAGCACTGATAATCGGTGGGGGTGCAGTTTCGCGAGATTCCGGCGGCGGATGTGCCAGATGGTGCGTGGCTGCTCGATGTCCGTGAGAACGAGGAATGGGCTGCCGGGTACGCGCCAGGTGCGCGGCACATCCCGATGGGCGAGCTCGGCGGACGCAGTGCCGAGATACCGCAGGACGAGACCATCTACGTGATCTGCCGCTCCGGCGGGCGCTCCGCCCGCGCGGCGCAGGCCCTGGCCGGGGCCGGCTGGCAGGCCATCAACGTGGCCGGCGGCATGCAGGACTGGGCGGCGGCAGGCCGTCCCATGGCCACGGATTCGGGAGCTCCTCCGTTCGTGGCCTGACCCGGCGGTGTTTTGTCGGTGGCCTCTGGTCTGCTGGGGGTCAGGTCGGCCGCAGGTGCACTAGCGTGCTGAGCAGGTGGCCTGGGCAGTTCTGGAGCGTTCGTTGTGCTAGTGATCCACGGAATCTGGGCCTACGGGACGCTGAACCTGTGGGCCGAAGACTCCGCTGCCCCGGCCCGGGCCAAGCCCCGGCCGGGCCGTCCGTCGCGTGCGCCCCGGCCGCACCCGTTCGCGGGCGGGCTTGACGCGCTGGCCGACGCGGCCGCCGAGCTCGCCGGGCCCGCGTCCGACCTGGTCCGCAAGGCCATCGAGGACGAGCTGACCCTGCTCCTGCCCAGCGCGCCGGACGGGCCGCTGGCCTCACCCGGGGTGGTCAGGGATCCTGGCGCCGGGCCGGCCGCCCCGGCCGGGCGCCCGGCGCTCGCGGCGTGGCGCGTGCCCGCGCTGGCCTTTGAGCCCAACGCCGCGCTCGATCTGCTCGACGCGCTCGGTGACCCCGGCTCGCGGCCGTCGCCGGCCAACCTCGGCGGATCCGTGGCGTACCTGTCCGCCCTGGCCCGGCTGGCCGGGGATCTCGCCGCCCGCGGCCGGGTCCTGCCCACCCTCGAGCCGGGTGAGGACGGCAGCTACGCGGCCAGATGGCGGCCGGTGCTGGCCGGCGCGGACGCGCAGCGGGCCCGGGATCTGGCCGCCGCGATGCCGCCGCTGTGCCGGGCCACCCGCGCCGAGGGGGAGCCGTCGGCGCAGGTGCTGACCGAGGCGCTGGACGCGCTGGCCGACGCGGCCGCGCGGGCCAGGCTCGGCCGCGAACCAGCCGTTACGCTGCTCCCCGCGCGGCGCGGCCGCCGCCCGGTCCGGGTGCCTGTCGCCGAGCGCTGGGCCGCCGCGCTGACCGGTGCCGACGCGCAGGTGCCCGTGACGGCACCCGCGGAGGCGGCCGAGGCGGCCGAACTCGCCGCGGACCTGGCGGCCTGGCGCGACGCGGCTCAGGTTCCGGCCGGGCCGGTCCGCACCTGCTTCCGGCTGATCGAGCCGCAGCCCGACGTCGGTGAAGCCGAGGCCAGCGCCGCCGAGGCCGGGACAACGGAGTCCGGCAGAGCGGAGTCCAGCACGGCGGACGCGAGCACGGCCGAGATCAGCGGGGCAGAGGCCGGCCAGGCGGCGGCCGCGGCGGCCTGGGAGGTCGAGCTCGCGCTGCAGTCGACGGATGACCCGAGCCTGCTGCTCTCCGCGGCCGACATCTGGTCCGGCGCGACCGCGGGCGGCTGGGCCGCGGCCGGGATCAGGCACCCGGAGGAAGAACTGCTGGCCGGCCTCGGCGCGGCCGCCAGGCTGTTCCCCGAGCTCGACCACGGGCTGCGGGACCCGGCCCCGGAGGCGGTCACGCTCGACACCGAAGGCGCGTTCCGGTTCCTGCGCCAGACCGGCCCGCTGCTGTCCGGCGCCGGCTTCGGCGTGCTGCTGCCGGACTGGGTACGCAAGTCGCGGCTGGGCCTGAAGATCACCACCCGGACGAAGCAAGCACCGGGCGCGGGCGCGGGCGAGGCCGGGTTCGGGCTCAGGGATCTGGTCAACTTCCGGTACGACCTCGCGGTGGGTGACGAGACGCTGGACCCGGACGAGCTGGCCGAGCTGGCCCGGCTCAAGGTTCCGCTGGTGCGGCTGCGCGGCCAGTGGGTCGAGCTCGACGACCGGCACCTGCAGGCCGCGCTGAAGTTCCTCGAAAAGGGCCGGTCCGGGACCATCACCGCCGCCGACGCGCTGCTCGAAGGGCTGCACGGCACCGACGATGACCTGCCCGTGGTGGAGGTGGACGCCGACGGCTGGCTCGGCGACCTGCTGTCCGGCCAGGCCGAGCACCGGCTCGCGCCCGTTGCCACCCCCGCCTCGTTCCACGGCGAGCTCCGCCCCTACCAGGAACGCGGCCTCGCCTGGCTGTCCTTCCTCGGCGACCTCGGCCTCGGCGCCGTCCTCGCAGACGACATGGGTCTCGGAAAATGCGTTTTGCCCCATAATGCGGTATTTGTCAATGGATCACTACTCGCCGCCGAGGATGTGTGGAACCGGTTCGCCACAGATACCTGGTACGACGGCGAGGGCGAATGGTCAGTCCCCGCAGACTCGCTCACCACCAACGCGCTGGCCAGAGTCGACGGCCGGGCGAAGGTCACCACAGCCCGGATCGCACGGCTGTACCGCCAGCGCGTCAGCGAGAAGGTGCGCCGGATCCGCCTTGATGACGGAAGCCAGATCTGCATCACCCGGCCGCACAAGCTGCTCGGTCTCCACGACTGGACCAATGAACTCTCGTCCGGTGACCGCATATGCGTTCCCAGCCGTCTGGAGTGGTCCGGCCGGCCGGTTAATCCGGACCTCACTACCCTGCTGGCCTGGCAGATAGCCGAAGGGCACGAAGACAAGTACCACGTAAGAATCACCCAGAAGGACGTAGCTGTCCTAGAGAATCTGCTGCGTCATGTGCGGCAGCTGGCGAGCGATTTCAGGCTCGAGATCAACCATCCCCGAATCAGCGAGCCAGCCAACCGGGCTGCACATCTTGCCATCACGAGCTCGGACTACCGAGAGTTCCTCAAGGGCCTCGGGTACACCTGGGGACGGAGATCAGCTGATAAGCGCATCCCTGACCTGATCGTCAGCGCGGACGACGACACGATACGGCTGTTTCCTGCGGGAGTACTTCAGCGCCGAGGGCTCGGTGCTGGCGGGAATGCGCAGCGTCGAGATCAGCTCCGCGTCCGACTGGCTGATGCAGCAGCTCTCCTGCATGCTGCGGCGGCTCGGGATCTGGCTGCGGACCACGGAGAAGCAGAAGCGGGCCACCAACGGCCTGGGAATCTACCGGACCTACCACATCGGGCTGATCGGCGGTGAGTCGCTGCGGCGTTTCTACGAGCTGGTCGGCTTCTCCGATCCGGTTAAGCAGGCCAAGCTGGCGAAGCTGTGCGAGACGGCGGCTAACACCAACGTCGAGGGAGTCCCGGGATCGTATCTGCTGCAGCTGGCCCGCAGCCTGACCAAGCTTCCTATGCGGCACTACGGTGTGGGGTCGGTTTACTTCGCTGGCACGCAGGAACTGTCGAGAAGCACGGCGCAGGTCGCGGTGGCCGCGATGGACCGCATCATTTCTGGCCAGGCTGCTGCCGACTACGCGGCCCGTCCTGGTAACAAATGGACGACCGCCACCCTGGCCGCTTACAACCGCCTGAATCCGATCGACCTGGGCGTGGTCAGGGACGCCCTGGCCGAACGCGCTGGCCGGGAGGTGTTCTACGCCCGCATTACGTCGATCGAGGATGTGGACTACACCGGCTGCGTCTACGACTTCGAAGTCGCGGAGCACCACAACTTCGTCGCCGGCGGCGTGTTGTGCCACAACACAATCCAGGTGCTCGGCCTGGTGGCGAGCAAGCACGAGACGACCGGTCAGAGCGCTGCGCGCGCCCCGACCCTGCTGATCTGCCCGATGTCGGTGGTGGGGAACTGGCAGCGGGAGGCGGCGCGGTTCACCCCGGACCTCCCAGTGCACGTCCACCACGGCGCGGACCGGCTCGCTGGCGAGGAACTGGCCGGCGCCCTGAACGCGGCCGACCTGGTCATCACCACCTACGGCCTGGCCGTGCGCGACAAGGAGGCGCTGAGCCAGATCCAGTGGGCCCGGGTGGTCTGCGACGAGGCCCAGAACATCAAGAACGCGGCCACCCGCCAGGCCCAGGCGGTGCGCGCCCTGCCCGCGGGATCGAGGATCGCGCTGACCGGCACCCCGGTGGAGAACCACCTGTCCGACCTGTGGTCGATCATGGAGTTCACCGGCCCCGGGCTGCTCGGCAGGCGGAGCGGTTCCGCACCAAGTTCACGGTCCCGATCGAGCGCAACGGCGACGAGGAGGCCGCGGAACGGCTGAAGCGGATCACCGGCCCGTTCATCCTGCGCCGGCTGAAGACCGATAAGACGATCATCTCCGACCTGCCGGACAAGCTGGAGATGAAGATCTGGTGCAACCTCACCCCGGAGCAGGCGTCGCTGTACCAGGCCACGGTGACCGACATGATGGCCAAGATCGAGGAGGCCGAGGGGATCGAGCGCCGCGGCCTGGTCCTGGCCACGATGACCAAGCTCAAGCAGGTCTGCAACCACCCCGCGCACCTGCTCGGCGACGGCTCCCGGCTGGACGGCCGGTCGGGCAAGCTGGCCCGGCTCGAGGAGATCTGCGACGAGATCATCGCCGAGGGGGACAAGGCGCTGTGCTTCACCCAGTACGCCGAGTTCGGCCGGATGCTGCAGCCGTACCTGACCAGCCGGATCGGCTGCCCCGTGCTGTACCTGCACGGCGGCACCCCGAAGAAGAAGCGGGACGCCCTGGTCGCCGATTTTCAGGACCGGCCCGAGCCCGCGCTGCTGATCGCCTCGCTCAAGGCCGGGGGCACCGGGCTGAATCTGACCGCGGCCAGCCACGTGATTCACGTCGACCGCTGGTGGAACCCGGCGGTGGAGGACCAGGCCACCGACCGGGCGTTCCGGATCGGCCAGCGCAAGGACGTGCAGGTGCGCAAGTTCGTCTGCGTGGGCACGCTCGAGGAGCGGATCGACGGGATGATCGAGGAGAAGAAGTCGCTGGCCGAGCGGATCGTCGGGACCGGCGAGAGCTGGCTCACCGAGCTGTCCACGGCCGACCTGCGTGAGGTCGTGGCCCTGTCCCCGGAGGCGGTGTCGGAGTGAGCGGCTGGGATTCTCGCTGGGGCTCCGACTGGCCGCCCGCCCGGCCGGTGCAGGTCGAGGGCGGCATCAGGGCCCGCAGCAAGCGCGGCGCGATCGGTGAGCAGTGGTGGTCGCGCCGGTTCATCGACGTGCTCGAGTCGTTCGGCATGAGCGGGCGGCTGGCCCGGGGCCGGAACTACGCCCGCCGGGGCCAGGTGCTCGGCTTCGAGATCTCGTGCGGCTACGTGACCGCCCAGGTGCAGGGGTCGCGGCCCAAGCCGTACCGGGTGCGGATCCAGGTCACGCCGCTCACCACGCCGCAGTGGCGCCGGGTGGAGCAGGCCCTGGCCGGGCAGGCGCTGTTCCGGGCCAAGCTGCTGGCCGGCGAGATGCCGCGGGAGATAGAGGAGGTGTTCGCCGGCTGCGGCACCCCGCTGTTCCCGCGCTCGGCCCGGGACCTGGAGATGTCCTGCTCCTGCCCGGACTGGGAGGTGCCGTGCAAGCACCTGGCCGCGGTCTGCTACGTGCTCGCCGAGGCGTTCGACGTTGACCCGTTCGGCATCCTGGCCTGGCGCGGCCGCGACCGGGAGGACCTGCTCGGTGCGCTGCGCCTGACCGCGGCACCGCCCGAGGCGGCCCGGCCGCTCATCGACGTCACCGACCGCCCGCTGGCCCAGTGCCTGGCCGACTTCTGGTCCCCGGGCATGAGCCTGGCCCGGCTGCGTGCGCTGCCGCCCGCCCCGGCCACCGCGCCCGACCTGCTGCTGCGGACGTTCGAGCCGCCGCCGGTCCTGATCCGCGGCCAGGACCTGCTGACCCTGCTTACCCCCGCCTACCAGCAGCTCGCCGCCGACGACGAGCTGTGCTAACCCGGGGGCCTGCGGCCCCCCGGAACCCCCCGCCATGCTGTCCGCTCGCGCCCGCAAGCCGGCCGTCGCGGCCAGCATCGGGCTGGCCCGGCTCAGCGGGGCTCGGGCTCCCGCCCGGGCCAGCGGGCCACCCCGCCGTACCACCAGTGGGAGCCGTCGCTGTCGGCGAGCTCGGGATCCTCGGCACCCCACAGGCCGACGTGCACCACCTCGGGCTCGGCGCCCTCGTACGGCGGCATGAGCTCCAGGCCCGTGAAGAACCGCTCGACCTCGGCCCGCGAGCGCGGGTGCATGTTCTGCGTCGCGCCCGAGTACACCTCGGTGGCGGCCTGCACCAGGCGGGTCGGCAGCCGGTCGTACGTGGCGTGGGACAGCGCCAGGTAGCTGTCCGGGGCCAGGGCGTCCACATACCGCGCCACCAGGTCCCACGGGTCCGACGCGTCCTCCACGAAATGCAGCACCGCGGTCATCATCAGCCCCGCGGGCTCATCGAAGTCGATCAGCGTCCGCAGCTTCTCCAGCACCGCGTCGACCTCGCGCAGGTCCGCGGTGATCACAACGGTCGTCCCGTCGGAAGCCAGCAGCTCACCCGCATACGCGCTGACCATCGGGTCGTTGTCGACGTAGGCGACGCACGCGTCCGGCGCGATCCGCTGCACCACCCCGTGCGTGTTGCCCTCGGTGGGCAGGCCGGAACCGATGTCGATGAACTGGCGGGTGCCCCTGTCCGTGGCCATCCAGCGGGCGGCCCGCCGGTGGAACCCGCGGTTCACCCAGGCCGCGTCCTCCAGGTCCGGCGTGTTCTGCCGGATCCGGTCCACGGCCGCGCGGTCGACCGGCAGGTTGTGCTTGCCGCCCAGCACGTAGTCGTACATGCGGGCCGGACTGGGCTTGGTGGGGTCAACGCCCGGTGGAACCTGCGAGAGCTTGGCCGTCACAATCACGAGAATAACGGCGGAACGGCCATTTATGAAATGAACGTTCAAACAGGGCGCGGCCTGGGCAGACACGGCCTGGGTAGCCGTGTGGCGGGGCGGCCTGCCGGGCCTGGCGTGACGGGCCGTCAGCGTGGGGCGCGGGCGGCGGTCAGGGTATCGCCGTCTGCTTGGCCGCGCCCTTCCTGCGCCGCGTGGCCCCGCCCCCGTGTCCTTGGCTGTGGCGGCCGCTGCGGCAGGGACCGATGCTGCGGGGACCGTGGCTGCGGTGCTGTCCTTTGCCGCGGGGACTGTGGCTGCGGTGCTCCTCCAGGTCGATGAAGACCGCCACCAGATCGCCGGGCGATCCCTCGGCCGGCCGCCCGGGAGGCATCAGGCGCCCCGCCGTCTGCGCTTAGCGCTCCGCATGATGTGCCACCTCTCGGTCCCGTGCCTGCAGTACTGCCGTAATAGCGCCTTTACGCTAGCCGTCCGGCTGTCTCTCACCCGCCAGCGGCGCGGGAATCGCCCGGGCGAGTCCGTCGAGGACCCGCTGCAGCTGCCACTCGAACGTCGCGTCGGGGTCGGGGAACTTCTCCGCCTCGGCGATCATGCGGGTGAAGAACGGGTACCGCCCGGACTCGGCGATGTGCTGGACGTAGGGGAGCGCCTCGCGGTGCCACGCGTCGTCGTCCAGCTCGGCCCAGGGGCGGCGCCATTGCTGCTCGGCGAGCTCGGTCTGCGCGTAGCCGCGCACGAACGCGTCGACGGTGCGGATGATGCCGACCATCTCGTTCATGGCCAGGCCGAGCCCGTCCACGGTGGACAGCAGGAAGTCGATCTGCGCGAGCACGTTCGGGCCCAGCAGCGGGCGGCTCGGCGTGACCAGCGCCAGCCACGGGTGGCGCAAGAACGCGTTGCGCTGCCCGCGGGCTGTAACCGCGAGGACCGTGCGCCAGTCACCACCGGACGGCCCTGTGTGGCCACCCGCCGGGCCCGGCGGCACCGTGCCTTCCTCGCCGACCACCGCGTCGATCATGACGTCGAGCAGCTCGTCCTTGCTGCGCACGTGCCGGTACAGGGACATGGTGCCGCAGCCGAGCTCGGCCGCGACCCGGCGCATGGTCACCCCGTGCACCCCGTCCGCGTCGGCGAGCCTGATCGCGACCGTGGCGATCTGCTCCCGGGTCAGCGGCGGCTGCGGGCCGCGCCGGGGCCGGTCCGGGCGCATCCAGACGTACGGCTGGCTGTCCGCTGGCACGCGCATCACCTCCCATGCGGCCGGCTGCCCAGCCCCGCGAGCTCTCCTGAACCTCGTGGATCGGGGTTGGTCCATCGACCAGGATCGCGAAATCCCTCTTGCATACAGCGTACCGTCTGAGTACGTTGTACGCATGCGTACGTGGTACGCGCAGATGAGCGGCGACGGCAGCGGCCGTGGTCCGGGCTGAGTGCCCCGGCGCGGCCGGGACGGGAGAACGTGATGAGCGAACCAGCGGACAGCGAGGCGATCGTCCTCGCCGAGGGCCTGCGCAAGCGCTTCGGCCCGACCGAGGCCCTGCGCGGCCTGGACCTGCGCGTGGCGCCCGGCACGGTGTGCGGCATGCTCGGGCCGAACGGTGCGGGCAAGACCACGGCCGTCCGCATCCTGGCCACGCTGGTCAGGCCCGATGCCGGGCGGGCCAGGGTGGCGGGCTACGACGTGATGCGCCAGCCCGGCCAGGTGCGCTACCGGATCGGGCTGGCGGGCCAGCACGCGGCCGTGGACGAGAAGCTGTCCGGCCGCGACAACCTGCGCATGTTCGGCCGTCTCTACCATCTCAGCGACCGGGCGGCCCGGCGCCGGGCCGACGAGCTGCTCGACCGGTTCGGCCTGGCCGGGGCCGCCGCCAGGCTCACCGAGACCTACTCAGGCGGCATGCGCCGCCGTCTGGACCTGATCGCCAGCCTGATCGTGGCGCCGCCCGTGCTGTTCCTCGACGAGCCGACCACCGGGCTCGACCCGGGCAGCCGGAGCGAGATCTGGGCCAGCATCCGCGAGCTCGTGGCGGGCGGCACCACCGTGCTGCTGACCACGCAGTACCTCGACGAGGCCGATCACCTGGCCGACCTGATCGCCGTGGTCGATCACGGCCAGGTGGTCGCGTCGGGCCCGCCGGACGAGCTGAAGGCGGCCATCGGCGACCGGCTCGATGTGGTCGTGCCTGACGTGTCCGCGCTGCCCGCGGCCGCCGCGGTACTGGAGCGGATCGCGGGGCCCGGCGCGGACGGCACCGAGGTGGAGCCGGGGCAGCGCCGGGTCAGCGCCCCGATCAGCGGCGGCGCGCTGGTCCTGACCGAGGTCGTGCGCGAGCTGGACCGGGCCGGGGTGATCGCCGAAGACGTCGCGCTGCGCAGGCCCACGCTCGATGAGGTCTTCCTCCGCCTGACCGGCCCGCTCGCAGCGGGCGGACCGGCCACGGACCAGAAAGCGCCCGCGACGATGGAGGCGAGCCCGCGATGACCACGGCCATCGAAAACCCTCCGGTCCCTGTCACCGTGACGTCCCGGCTGCGCTGGACGCTGGCCGACGGATGGACCCTGGTCCGGCGGGAGTTCTGGCACATCAAGGCCCAGCCCGGGCAGCTGATTCCGGCGCTGCTGTTCCCGGCCGCGCTGACGCTGCTGTTCGGCTACGTCTTCGGCAGCGCGATCGGGGTGCCGGGCGGCGGCGACTACCGGGCCTACCTGATGCCCGGGCTGTTCGCGATGACCGCGGCCCTGTCCGTCCTGCTCAACGCGATGACGATCGCCTCAGAGAAGTCCAAGGGCGTCATCGACCGGTTCCGCTCGATGCCGATGGCCCGGCTGGCGGTCCCGTTCGGGCAGACCGGCTCCGACATCATCATCGGCGTCATCTCCACGCTGATCATGGCCGGCTGCGGCCTGGCCGTCGGGTGGCGGGCCGACGACGGCCTCGCCCGCGCGGCGGCGGCCTTCACCCTCATCCTGGTGTTCCGGTACGCGATGAGCTGGATCGGCGTCTACCTGGGGCTGGCGCTGAAGAACGAGAAGACCGTGGACAGCCTGGCCCCGCTCATGTTCCCGGTCACCATGGTCAGCAACGCGTTCGTGCCGGTCGCCCACATGCCGGCCTGGCTGCGCCTGATCGCGAGCTGGAACCCGGTGAGCGCGCTGACCGCCGCCTGCCGCCAGCTGTTCGGCAACCCGGGCGCGGCCCCGGCCGCCACGGCCTGGCCGCTGCAGCACCCGGTGCCGGCCACGCTGATGTGGTCGGCCGTGCTGCTGGTGGTGTTCGCGGCGCTGTCGGTGCACCGGTACGTGTCGGCCGGGACCTGACCGCTAGCGCGGCCGGTAGTCCAGGCCGAGCAGGGGCGCGGTCTCCGCGAGCATCAGCTCGAACAGCGGCTCGGCGTCGTCGAGGGCGAAGCCGAGGTGGCCGAACACCTCCAGGCTCACGATGCCGTAGAGCCGCACCCAGCAGCGCAGGAAGGTCAGCAGCAGGCCCTGCGGCAGGCCAGCGGCCAGCTCACCCAGGCCCTCGCGGTAACGGTCGAGCTGGGCGCGCAGCCCGGGGTCGATCTCGTCATCGGCCGGCACGGGGAACGGGTGCTTGCGCCACAGCTCCAGGATCAGCAGGAAGAACGTGTTGCCGAACTTCCCGCCGCCCTCCGCGGTGATCTCGTCCTGCTCGATGTTCACGCCGGGCAGCGGCGTGCCGAACAGCAGGCCGAACTCCCGCTGGTTGGTGAGCGACCAGCGCCGGAACTCCCGGGCGGCCGCGATGACCATGGCGGTCAGGTCGCCGTCGCTTCCGGCGCCCGCCGCGGCGATCGCCGCGTGCAGGTCCGCGGTGAGCTCGGTGAAGATGTCGGCGATGACGTGCTTGATCAGTTCCTCGTGGCTGCCGAAGTAGCGGTAGAGCGCGGGCGCGGTCATGCCCATTTCGCGGGCGATCGCGCGCAGGGACACGGCGTCGGGTCCGTCGGAGACCAGGATCCGGCGTGCGGTCTGCTTGATCTCCTCGGTGGTCGCCGCCCGAACGCGATCACGCCGGTTCGGCGCCTGGACCATGTACCCTCCCGCCGGATACCCGGCCGCTCAGTGCCCGTTCCCGGCTGTTCCTCCGCCGGCTCCCGGCCGCCCCGGGGCGGGACGCGCGGCCTGGTAAACGCGCTTGACATCCGTGAACTGCGTATGCCAAGTTAACACCATTAGCAGTTTACACCGTTCACTGTTGTGACGATCCTTAAGTTTAACTCGCGGAGGGGTCATGTTCGAGCGCTGGGGACGTGTCGTATACCGTCGTCGCCGGCTGGTGCTGGTGATCTCGCTGCTGGCCGTCGTGTTCGCCGCGGTCTGGGGCACCGGCGTGTTCAGCAAGCTGCAGTCGTCGGGGGGATTCACCCCGTCCAACAGCCAGAGCCAGCAGGCCAGCAACCTGGCCACGTCCGCGTTCGGCCGCGACGCCGGCGACGTGGTCGTGCTCTACTCCAGCCCGGACCAGACCGTCCGGTCGCCCGGGTTCCGCTCGGCGGTCACCGGCACGCTGGCGGCGCTGCCGCACAGCAGCGTGCTGGGGTACGAGACGTACTGGTCGACCAGGTCGCCGCAGTTCGTGAGCGCCAGCGGGCGCGAGACCTACGCGGTGCTCGAGCTGGCCGGGCCGGACGATGCGGCCAGGATCAAGAGCTATGACGCGATCAAGGGTGACCTGCCCGCGCCCGGCCTGACCACCCAGACCGGCGGTCTCATCCCCACCGAGCAGGCCATCAACAAGCAGGTCAGCTCCGACATCGGCCGGGCCGAGGGGTTCTCCATGCCGGTGCTGCTGATCGTGATGCTGCTCATCTTCGGCAGCCTGGCCGCGGCCAGCCTGCCGCTGGCCATCGGCGGCATCGCGATCCTCGGCTCGTTCACCGCGCTGCGGCTGCTGACCCTGGGCACCGCGGTGTCGATCTACTCGATCAACATCACCACGATCCTGGGCCTCGGCCTGGCGATCGACTACGGGCTGTTCCTGGTCAGCCGGTTCCGCGAGGAACTGCGCGGCCAGCCCAGCGTCGAGGACGCGGTCGCGCGGACCGTGGCCACCGCGGGCCGGACGGTGGCGGTCTCCGGCATCACCGTGGCCACGGCCCTGGCCAGCCTGATGCTGTTCCCTGAGACGTTCCTGCGGTCGATGGGCTACGGCGGGGTCGCGACCGTGCTGGTGGACGTGCTGGCCGCGCTGACCGTGATGCCCGCGCTGCTGGCCGTGCTCGGCCCCCGGGTGAACGCGCTGCGCATCCGCAAGTCGGTGAACCGGCCGCCCGCCCCGGACGGCACCGGTACCTGGTACCGGGTGGCGAGCAGTGTCATGCGGCGGCCGGTGCTGTACGCGGTCCCGATCGTGGTCGTGCTGCTCGCGCTCGGCGCGCCGTTCCTGCGGGTCACCTGGGGCGGGACCGACGCGACCGCGCTGCCGGCCGGGGCCGGCCCCCGGGTGGTCACCGAGGCGCTGAACCGCGACTTCCCCGGCAACCCCACCGCCCCGATCGAGTCCGTGGTGAGGTTCGGCGGACCGGTCGCCGGCTCGCCCGCGCGGCAGGCCGGGCTCGCGTCGTACGTGACCAGGCTGCAGCACGTCCCCGGAGTCACCGGCGCCCAGATCACCGGGGTGCGCGGGGACATCGCGCGCGTGGATATGCGTTATGGCCCTGGTCCTAACTCGTCGGCCGCCCGGGCCATCGTCGGGCAGGTCCGGGACATCGCGCCCCCGGCCGGGGCACGGGCCTACGTGGGCGGGCAGAGCGCGCAGCTCGTGGATGAGCTGTCCAGCCTGGGGCGGACGCTGCCGTGGATGGCGCTGGTCGTGGCGCTGGCCACGTTTGTGCTGCTGTTCCTCGCGTTCGGGTCGGTGGTGCTGCCGGTCAAGGCGATCGTGATGAACGTGCTGTCGCTGTCGGCGATGTACGGCGTGGTGGTGTGGATCTTCCAGGAGGGCCACCTGTCCGGGCTGCTGAACTTCACGCCGAACGGGACCATCGACCCGACCATGCCGATCCTGATGTTCGCGATCATGTTCGGGCTGTCTATGGACTACGAGGTGTTCCTGCTGTCCCGGGTCCGCGAGCGCTACGACCTCACCGGCGACAACACCGCCGCCGTGGCCAGCGGGCTGCAGCGCACCGGCGGGCTGATCACGAGCCTGGCGCTGCTGCTGATCATCGTGATCGGGGCGTTCTCCGCCTCCGGGATCGTGTTCATCAAGCTGATGGGCGTCGGGATGATCGTGGCGCTGATCGTGGACGCGACCGTGGTGCGGGTGCTGCTGGTGCCCGCCGTGATGCGGCTGCTCGGGCCCGCGAACTGGTGGGCGCCGAAGCCGCTGCGCGGCCTGTACGCGAGGTACGGCATGCGCGAGGCCGACGCGGCCCCGGCGGACGCCTCACCCGCCCCTCAGCTCTCACCGTCAGCAGCCGCGCCCTGAGCGAGCGGGGGCGCAGCCCGTGGATGTACCGATGGGGTTGCTCCAGCGACCTTTCTGGTACATCCACGGGCTGCCGCTTGGGTTAGGACGGCGGAATCGCCGCCCGGGCCGGGGCGTTGCCACCGGTTGCGCGTTAGATCCGACTCCCCAACCCGACCTGGAGACCCCCTGTGAAGTACGTGAACCTCGGCTCGACCGGCCTGCGCGTGTCGCGTGTCTGCCTGGGCATGATGAGTTTCGGCAACGACAGCGAGCGCCCCTGGGTGCTCGATGAGGACGCGGCCGAGCCCATCGTCAAGGCCGCGGCCGACGGCGGGATCCAGTTCTACGACACCGCGGACATCTACTCGGGCGGCGCGAGTGAGGTCGCCACCGGCCGCCTGCTGGGCAGGATGTTCCGCCGCGACGACGTGGTCGTGGCCACCAAGGTGTACATGGCGATGGGGCCCGGCGAGAACAGCGGCGGGCTGTCCCGCAAGCACATCCTGTCCGGCATCGACGCGTCGCTGCAGCGCCTGGGCATGGACTACGTCGACCTGTACCAGATCCACCGCTGGGACTACCGGACGCCGATCGAGGAAACCATGGAGGCGCTGCACGACGTCGTGCGCGCGGGCAAGGCCCGCTACATCGGCGCCAGCTCGATGTTCGCGTGGCAGTTCGCCAAGGCTCAGCACGTGGCCGGCGTGCACGGCTGGACCCGGTTCGTGTCCATGCAGAACCACTACAACCTGATCTACCGCGAGGAAGAGCGGGAGATGATCCCGCAGTGCGTCGACCAGGGCGTGGCGGTGATCCCGTGGAGCCCGCTGGCCCGCGGTGTGCTGGCCGGCAGCCGGACCCGGGAGGGCGAGAACCGCACCACCCGGTCGGGCACCGACGCGTTCGTCAACACGCTGTACGGCGGCTCCGACTTCGACGTGGTGGACCGCGCCGGTGAGGTGGCGGCCGAGCGCGGCGTGCCGCCGGCGCAGGTCGCGCTGGCCTGGCTGCTGCACCGCCCCGGGGTCACCGCGCCCATCGTCGGCGCGACCCGGCTCGGTCACCTGGAGGACGCGCTGGCCGCCGAGGAGCTCGAGCTCAGCGAGGAGGAGATGAAGCGGCTCGAGGAGCCCTACGTGCCGCACCCCGTCCTCGGCCACGAGTAAGGGTCCGTTCCCCCGCGGGCTCCATGATCGTGGTGGATTGCCGTCACATGGCGCGGCTAATCCACCACGATCATGGAACGCGGCCATCGCGGGGCCTCGGCGGAGGACGTCAGATCGTGGTGAGCGCGTCCGCGGCGTCGCGGATCCTGACGCGAAGGTCGTCGGGGCTGGCCCGGCGGTAGAGCGGGCCGGCGGCGTCGGTCAGCAGGAGCCTGGTCTTGGCCACGCCCTGCGGAGGGACGGGCCAGGGCGCGAGCAGGCACCTGATCAGTTCCTCGAACTCCGCCGAACAGGCGCGGACCCGGTCCCGGCAGACCGGAACCTGCGGGCAGCCCGGCCAGGGCGGCTGCGCCGACGTGGTCAGCACGTGGCGCACGCTGCGGGCGAGACCGCGCCGCGCTGGCATCCGGATCAGCGCCTGCGCCCGCAGCGCCAGCGCCAGGCTGGCGTCGGGTGTGGCGCCGTCGGCCAGGTCATGGTCGAGGCGGAACGCCTGCCAGCGCGCCAGCATCCGGTCCCAGAGGTGAGCGGTGGCCGCGACCGGGCAGCCGCCGTCCTCCAGCAGTACAAGCATCGGGCACCTCCCTGTGGCCCCGTTCGCCGTGGTCAGTCGCCGCCCCCATGACCTGTAAACCAACGTTACAGGTCATGCATGACCCGTCAACGTATTTAACTGGTCATGACTAGACCGGGGCCAGTGAGGAGCCTTCACTGGCCCCGGCCGTCCCGCAGGTGGGGGTAGCACGACCTTCGGGCGCTGGCTGGCCACCTTGCCCCTGCTCTCCGGCGCGAGAGACTTTAAACGGAGGTCGTCGTGAGAGCTGTGCCCCTGGTGCTGGCGGCCCAGTTCCGGCAGCAGTGGCGGCCGTGGCTGGTGCTCAGCCTGCTGATTGCTGTGGTGTGCGGGTTCGTCCTGGCTGCGGCCGCGGCCGGCCGTCGCACCGCGTCGGCGTTCCCGCGTTTCGCGGCTAGCCACGGATACGACGCGATCGTGTACACCTACGGCCCGGTTCCCGGAATCGCCCACTTCCCCGGCGTGACCTCGGTCCTGACCGCGCTGACCCCGGCGAACGGACCGCCGAGCTGCGCCTGCACGGAGCCGATCGGCAGCAGTCACTTCGCGCTGCTCGAGATCCCGCCCGCCGGCCTGGCCCGGGTCGCGAAGCTGGTCGCCGGCCGGATGCCTGACCAGTCGGCCCCCGACGAGGTGCTCGCCTCGTTCACGCTGGCCCAGGACAAGGGCGTGCACGTCGGGACCGTGATCAGGGTCCCGCTGTACACGCGGGGGCAGCGTCTCGGCCCGCCGGTGGCTTTGCGGGTGGTGGGGATCGAGGCCGCCGGGAACGAGTTCCCTTCCGGGCAGACACCGATCTACGACGTGTACACCACGCGGGCGTTCGCGGCGGCCATGAACCCCCGGACGACAACCTCTCCGTTCTACTACGTGCGGCTGCGCCACGGCCCGGCCGGCCTGCCCCGCCTGGACGCCAGCCTCCGCCGGTTCCCCATCTACACCGTCGCCCACCAGGATGGCGGGGCGGCGGCGGTAGCCGCGTCGATCCGGCCCCAGGCCGTGGGGTGGTGGGTGCTTGCGGGGCTGGCCGGGCTGGCCGGCCTGGCTGCGATCGGCCAGGCCATCGCCCGGCAGACAGCCGCCGGCCGGGCCGAGTACGCCACCCTGGCCGCCATAGGACTGCCGCCCCGGGCCTTTACGCTGCTCAGCCTGGCCCGTGTAGCGATCGTCAGCGCGGTGGGCGCCATCGCCGGGGTAGCGCTCGCCGTGGTCCTGTCCCCGCTGGCCCCCGTCGGTGTGGCGCGCGTAGCGGAACCCGACCCCGGGGTGTCTTTCGACCCGCTGGTGCTGCCACTAGGGGCGCTTGCCATCGTGTTCGCCGTGCTGGCTCTGGGCCTGGCGCCGGCCGTTCGCAGCTCCCGCCCGCTCCGTGCCCCGCCTCACGGGCCTGACCCAGGCCCGGTCCGGGTCACGCGGGCCGTCGCAGCGGCGGGTGCACCGCCCAGCGCGATGGTCGGGGTCAGCAACGCCCTGGAACGGGGCAGAGACCGGCACCGGATCCCGGTCGCGACGGCACTGGCGGGTATGGTCGTGGCGGTGGCCGCGCTGGGCGCGACCGCGGTGTTCGGGGCCAGCCTGTCCCATCTCGTGGCCTCGCCCGCGCTCTACGGCGACCCGTTCCAGGTGTACTTCACCCAGTCGGGCACGGCCGGGCAGGGCATCCTCACAGGGAGCCTGCTGCCGACTCTCAAGCACGACCCCTCGGTCGACCGGATCACGCTCGCCGCGGCCCCAGAGATCGCGGTCAGGCAGGCTCACGTCCGCGCGCTCGCGATGCGGGCGGTCCGCGGGCCCGCGCTGCTGTCGGTAACCGACGGTCGGCTCCCGGCTCACGACGGCGAGATCTCGCTGGGCGCGGTCACCATGCGCCAGGCCGGGGCCCACGTCGGATCCGTCGTGCGGGTCACGGTGACCGGGCCGTCCGGGGCCACTCACACGGCGCCGTTTTTGGTGGTCGGCCGGGCCGCGTTCCCGTCTGACTTCGGCACCGGGGGTCTGGGTACCGGGGCGGCACTGACCGTGGACGGTTATCTCGACGCCCAGTGCCCGGCCGGCCCAGCCCGGCCCGCGTGCCGTCGCGCGGCCGGGCGGGGAACCGAATTCGCGCTGCTCGCTCACACGGTGCCCGGGCCGGCCGGGGACACGGCGCTGGCTCGCTACCTGAGCCGCTACCCGGACCAGGCGACCCGGTCGGCGATACCGACCGCGCTGGTCAACTTCGGGGTGTCGGTCAACTTCCCGCTCATCCTCAGTGTGCTGCTGGCCCTGTTCGGCGCCGCCACCCTCGTGCATGTGCTGAACGTCAGCGTGGCCCGCCGCCACCAGGAGGCGGGCATTCTGAAGGCGCTCGGTTTCGTCCGCCATCAGGTGGCGGCCGTGGTGTGCTGGCAGGCCACGACCATTGCGGTCGTCGGGATCGTGGTCGGCCTGCCGTTGGGGATGGTGGCCGCCCGGGTGGCCTGGCGGGCCTTTGCCACGTACCTCGGCGTGGTGCCGGTGTCGGTGATGCCCGCTTGGCTCCTGGCCGGGCTGGCGGCCGGGGTCCTGGTCGCCGCCAACGTGCTCGCGGTCACCCCGGCACTGGTGGCCGCGCGATCGCGCCCGGGAGAGCTGCTCAGGGTGCGGTGACGGGGCCAGCGCCCGGGCTGGCCGCGATCTCGCGGGCCTTGGCCGGGCGGGCGACGAGGTCGAGATCCTCGACGGTGAGCTGGTGGCCGTCGGTGCAGCGCAGCTCGGCGTGGACCTCGGCGCCGCAGTCCCGGTGCCGCAGCTCCACCCCGGACGGGCCGAGCCAGCGGTCGCCCCACTGCATGAGCGCGGTCAGCGCGGGGAACAGCTCGGCGCCCTTGTCGGTCAGCCGGTACTGCATCCGGGTCCGCTGGCCGGGCTGCTGGTAGGGCTCGCGCTCGAGCAGGCCCTCGTCGACCAGCTCCCGGAGCCGGGCGGCGGCCACCGGCTGGCTGATGCCCACGCGGTCGGCGAAGTCGTCGAACCGGGTGGTGCCGTAGAACGCCTCCCGGAGCAGCAGGAACGCCGACCGGGTGCCCACTACCTGCATGGCCCGGGCGATCGAGCACCGGGTGGCGGCCCAGCCCTCCCGCGGGTCGAGCGGCCCGGTCAGCCGCACGGTCGACTTCTCCATGGTGCCAGTATAGTCACCTGGCTTGTATTTTCCTAAGTCAGTCTCTACCGTATCTGACTATGGATCAGCTAAGTCAGATGCCCGCGACCCGCAGTACCCCGGCCGCCGCCGCCCGTTCTCGCGTCACGGCGCCCGGTGTGGTGCTGGCCATCGTGTGCGCGGGCGTGATCCTGGCCAGCCTGGACCTGTTCATCGTGAACGTGGCGCTGCCTGACATTGCCCGCGACTTCGGCCACGCCAGCCTGGGCGAGCTTTCCTGGGTGCTGAACGGCTACGCGATCGTGTACGCGTCGCTGCTGGTGTTCTTCGGCCGGCTGGCCGACCGGCACCGGCGCAACTACGGCTTCCTGCTGGGCGTGGCGATCTTCACCGCGGCGTCCGCGGCCTGCGCGGCTGCCACCAGCGTGCCGATGCTGGTGGCGTTCCGGCTGGTCCAGGCGGCAGGCGCGGCCCTGCTCACACCGACCTCCCTGGGCCTGGTGCTCGCCTCGTACCCGGCCGAGCGGCGCGGCGGCGCGGTGCGGGCGTGGACGGCGATCGGCGGCCTGGCCGCGGCCCTTGGCCCGGTGGCCGGCGGCCTCCTGGTCACCGTCAGCTGGCGCTGGGTGTTCCTGGTCAACGTGCCCATCGGCGTAGCGGCCCTGGTGGTGGGCTGGCTGAAGCTGCCCGACGTGCCCGGGCACCCGGTGCCCCGCCCGGACGCCCTGGGCGCGGTCCTGGTGACGGCCGGGGTGGGGGCACTCACGTTCGGGCTGGTACAGGGGAACACCTGGGGCTGGGGGTCGGCAGGGACGGTCGCTGTCCTGGCCGCCTCGGTGATACTGCTCGGCCTGTTCGTCGCGCACTGCGCTACGTCGCGTAACCCGCTGGTCCAGCCCGCGCTGTTCAGAGTGCGCAGCTTCTCCGGCGCCTCGCTGGCGATGACGATGTTCTCGACCGCGTTCGGCGCGATGCTGCTCTCGATCGTGCTGTGGGAGCAGAACGTCTGGGGCTGGTCGGCGCTCAAGGCGGGCCTGGCCATCGCCCCCGGGCCGATCATGGTCCCGGTCTGCTCGTTCCTCGTGGCCGGGCGGCTCATCCGGCGCTTCGGGCCCGCCGCGGTGGTTACTCTCGGCCTGATCGCCTTCGCGGCCGGCCTGAGCTGGTGGGCGGTCGCGACCACGCTTCAGCCCGACTATGCCGGGTCGGTCCTGGGCGGGATGCTGCTCACCGGGACGGGCGTCGGGCTGACCCTGCCGACGCTGATGTCGACCGCGGCCGGGTCACTGCCGCCGCCCTCCTTCGCGACTGGGTCCGCCGTGGTCAACATGATCCGCCAGATCGGGCTGGCCGTGGGGGTCGCCGTGCTGGTCGTGGTCCTCGGCGCGCCACAGACCCCGACCCAGGCCCTGGCCGCGTTCCACCGGGGCTGGTGGGTCGCGGCCGCCATCGCGCTGGCCGGGCTGGTCCCCACGCTGCTGTTCCTGCGCCCTGGTCCAGCGGTCACGGCCCCACGGGCCGGCGAGGCAGGGGGACAGCCAGATCGTTAGTTGCCCACCGCGAGGACCAGCGGCAGCACCGCTGCGGCGCCTGCCTCGCGGAGCAGCCGGGCGGCGACGGTCATGGTCCAGCCGGTCTCGACCCGGTCGTCGACGAGCAGCACCGGGCCGCCGAGCCCGGCCACTTCGCCGCCCAGAGAACCGGGGACGGTGAGCTCGTGCCAGAGCGCGGCCAGTCGCTGGGCGCTGTTGTACTGGCGGGCGGCCGGCCCGCGGCCACGGCACCGGAGTAGGTGAGTCCGCCGAGGTACGGTATCCGGCCGATCTCGGCGATGCGGTGGCCCAGGCTCTCGACCAGCTGCGGCCTGGTCCGTGACGGCAGCGTGACCACGCCGGCGGGCCGCTGATCCCAGTCCCACGCGGCCAGCACCTTGACCACGGCCGCGATGAAGTCGTCGGGGACCGGCCCGTCGCCACTCTCATCGGCCAGCATCGCGCGCAGCCGGGGACCCCAGCCGAGGTCGGTGAGCCGGCCGAGGGCCCGGCCCGGCTCCGCGGCCAGGTCGGGGCCGATCTTCCCGGACACCTCGATGCCGAGCTCGGCCATGCCGGTCGGCCACATCCGCCGCGGGGTGATCTCGACTCCCGGCCGCAGCAGCCGGTCCCTGGCGGCCGTGGTGCCGGCCTCGGACACCGCCGCCGGCCAGTGCCGCCCGGTGCAGTTGTCACACCGGCCGCACGGAGCGGCCTCCGGGTCGTCAAGCTCCCGCCGCAGGTACTCCATCCGGCAGCCGTCGGTGGCGATGTAGCCGAGCATGGCCTGCTGCTCCCGGGCGCGCTCGGCCGCCACCCGGGCGTACCGGTCGGCGTCGTAGACCCAGTCCTGGCCGGTCGCGGCCCAGCCGCCGCTGACCCGGCGCACCGCGCCGTCCACGTCGAGGACCTTCAGCATCATCTCCATCCGGCCGCGGGACAGGTCGATCCGGGTCTCCAGCGCCGCGGTGGACAGCGGCCGGCCCGCGTCGGCCAGGGCGGCGAGCGTAGCCCGGACCGTCGCCTCGGGCGGGAACGCCAGCGAGCCGAAGTAGGCCCAGATGTCGGCGTCCTCCCGCCCGGGCAGCAGGATCACGTCGGCACGGTCGACGGCCCGGCCCGCGCGGCCGATCTGCTGGTAGTACGCGATCGGCGACTGCGGGGCGCCGAGATGGACGATGAACCCGAGGTCCGGCTTGTCGAACCCCATGCCGAGCGCGCTGGTCGCCACCAGCGCCTTGAGCTCGTTGGCCAGGAGGGAGTCCTCGGCGGCCTTGCGTTCGGCATGGTCGTCCTGGCCGGTGTACGCGGCGACATGGTGCCCGCGCTCCCGCAGGAAGGACGCGGTCTCGTGCGCGGCCGCGACGGTCAGCGTGTAGATGATGCCGGAGCCCGCCAGCTCGTCCAGGTGCTCGGCCAGCCAGGCCAGCCGCTGCTGCGCGGCGGGCAGCCGGACCACGGCCAGGTGCAGGCTGACCCGGTCCAGCGGGCCACGCAGCACCAGGGTCTCGGCGGGCTGGCTAGACCCGGGCTGGCCAGCACTGGCGCCCGCCTCCAGCTGCTCGGCCACGTCCCGGGCGACCCGCGCGTTCGCGGTGGCCGTGGTGGCGAGGACGGGGACGCCGGGCGGCAGGCCCTCCAGCAGCGTGCGCAGCCGCCGGTAGTCGGGCCGGAAGTCGTGGCCCCAGTCGGAGATGCAGTGTGCCTCGTCCACGACCAGCAGGCCCGCCGCGGCGATCAGCTTGGGCAGCACCAGGTCACGGAAGCCGGGGTTGTTCAGCCGCTCCGGGCTGACCAGCAGCACGTCGACCTGGCCCGCGGCGATCTCCGCGTAGACCTGGTCCCACTCGCCGGCGTTGGACGAGTTCACGGTGCGGGCGTGAATGCCCGCGCGGTCGGCCGCGTCGATCTGGTTGCGCATGAGAGCGAGCAGCGGGGACACGATCACCGACGGCCCGCTGCCCCGGGCCCGCAGCAGCGCGGTCGCGGTGAAGTAGACCGCGGACTTGCCCCACCCGGTGCGCTGCACCACGAGCGCCCGCCTGCGCTGTGAGACCAGCGCACTGATCGCCGTCCACTGGTCCGGGCGCAGCACCGCGTCCGGCCCGGCCAGCGCGCGCAGGCAGCGCTCGGCCTCGTCGCGCAGAGCGGTGTCCTCGGGCCCACGGTCGTCAGGCATTGTTCCTTCGTACCAGGAGGTGCCGACGGCCCGGCCCTCCGGGCATGATCGTGGCGTGGCCGAAAGCTGGGTTGAGGACAACCGCCCGGTCCGGGCGTTCCGGCCCGATCCGGGGCGGCGGGCCGACCCGGGCACCTGGCCGGCCACGGTGCCGGCGATGGCGCAGATCCTGCGCGACGGGCTGGAACTCCCCGCCGGGCTGACCGTGATCGTGGGCGAGAACGGGTCTGGCAAGTCGACGGTCGTGGAGACCCTGGCCGAGGCCTACGGGCTGAACCCGCAGGGCGGGTCGGCCCAGGCGCGGCTGTACCGGACCCGGGACAGCGAGCCGGGCGCCGGCGCCAGCCTGGTGGTCGAGCGCGGGCCGGTCCGGCCGCGGTGGTCGTACTTCCTGCGCGCGGACACGATGCACGGGCTGCAGCGCTACCTGGAGGAGAACCCGGGGCGGAAGCAGGAGCGCTTCCATGAGCTCAGCCACGGGGAGGGGTTCCTCGAGATCCTGCGTACCCGGGTGAATGAGCCCGGCTTCTACCTCATGGACGAGCCCGACGCGCCGCTGTCGTTCACCGCCTGCCTGGGGCTGGTGGCCCTGCTGCACGACCTGGCCCGGGCCGGGGCCCAGGCGGTGGTCGCGACGCACTCGCCGATGATCGCCGCGATCCCCGGTGCGAGCCTGCTGGAACTGGGCGGCTGGGGCATCCGCGCCGCCCGGTGGGACGAGCTGGACCTGGTCCGGCACTGGCGCTTGTTCCTGGCCGAGCCCGACGCGTATTTCCGCCGCCTGCTTGACGGATAGCTGCCGGTTTGGCGAATAGCATTCTGCTTAGCCGGCAATTGCCTGCTTACCGGCTATTAATCAGGCCAGCACAGCTCCTCTCGTTCGCAATTTCATGGGCGTCGCCGTCGCCTGCTCGCCTAATCTAACTGCACGCGCCCCCCAATTCGCGCCCAATAATCAGCGGTAATTCGGATATACAGGGTCATGCCTGGACGGAGGAATCATGAGGTCTCGGCAATGGGTGTACCGACTGGTCACTATGGCGGCAATAGGCCTGTCAGCGGGGTGGGCCGCCCTGCCCGGGTCGGCGGCCGAGGCCGGCGCTCCCGGCGGTCTGGGCGCGAGTGCCGTCCTAACGGCCGCGGCGGAGCCCGCGTCGCTGGTTGCGGACTCCGGGGCCCATCTGCGCACCAAGCAGGGGCTCCCGGCGCCGCCCATGAGTAATGCCATGCTCTCGGCTAACGCCGAGAAGCAGGCCGCGGCCAGGACCTTCGTCGGGGCGACACGCAGCCAGGGCAGCTCGGCGGCCAGGTGCACGAGCCAGTCGTGCCGCAGCAGCCTGCCGCCCTCCCGCGATCTGCGGGCGACCCAGCAGGCGCAGGTCACGAACTACTTCTGCGGCCCGGCCACGGTCTCGGAGATGCTGGCCCAGATGGGCATGAAGGTGAGCCAGCGGGCCGCGGCCCGGCAGCTCAGGACGACCACGGGCGGGACGGACTGGTCGAACCCAGGCGGTTATCCCGTGCCGAAAGTACTCAACAAGAACCAGCACCTGAACAATTACGTGGCCGTCGGCCTGCCGTGGTCGCCAACCAAATCTCAGGTCAAGACGTTCGAGGTCGACCTGGTGACCGACGTCAACCACAACGGGGGCGTTCCGCTCGCTGGCAATGCGTACGAAGTTCCCGGCGGCCCCCATCTGGTCGGGCACCCGGTGAATCAGACGATTTTCCACTGGTTCGACATCAGGGGATACCGGAAATCCGGTGCCACGACGGATTACGAGGACTCGGTGCACGGTGCGTCGAGCATCGGGTGGGCCGCCACCGTCCCGGCCTACTCCTCGCTGCCGTCCAGCACGATCGTGAACATCATCGGTGCCCGTGGTTACGCCTGGTAGCCGACGGCCCGGCCAGCCCCGCCGGGCGTGGCCGGGCGCCCTGCTCGCGCTCGGGCTCGCCAGCGTGGCCATCGCCGGCTGCACGAGCAGCGGACGGGCGCCGGCCGGGCAGGCACACGCCGGTTCCGGGTCATCCCCCGGCACCGCGCCGGCCGCGGCCGCGCTGACGTTCTGCCCGGTGAAGCCGAACGCGGCCATCCGCAAGGAACTGGACCGGACGGTCCCGAAATCCCTCAGGGGTGAGGTGGTGCCGCTCGGGATGTCCAAGGGCGGCAAGACCGCGTACGTGTCGACCTGGACGTCGGGCTTCTCCGGCGTCGCCGCGCTGAACCTGGCCAGCGGCCACATACGGACGATCCACTCGTTCCGGAACTCCAATTCCGACCAGGCGGACGGCGCCTCCGACGGGCGCTGGATCGCGTGGGAGGAGACCTACTCGCTGAAGAGCCTCGACTACTTCACGATCTACGCCTGGGACTCCGCCACCCGCCGCCTGCTCAAGATCGGCCATTCGATCAAGAGCCCGGGCGGCACCCCGTGGCCGAGTCCCTGGCACCCGCCCGCGGTCCGCGGCAGCTACGCGGCGTGGGCCCAGGGGTACGGGCCGGGCAACGAGGTCGAGGTCCGCCTGGCCAACCTGGCCACCGGCCAGGTCACGGTGGTCAGGACCGGCCACACCCAGCCGCCGTTCTTCGACGGGCACCTGCTGGTGTGGCCCGAGTCCGACCGGCCGGGCACGCAGACGACACTGCACGCGATCGACGTCACCACCGGCCGGCCAGCGGCGCTGCCGCCGGTGCTCCGGGCCGTGCACGGCACCGACTTCGTGGTCTCCGACGGCACCAGGACCGCGTACTTCAGCCCGGACCTGAACAGCCTCTTCTACTCGCCCGCGCAGAACCAGGAGGCGCAGCCGGCCCTCCAGCTGCCCACCGGCGCCTACTTCGCCGACCTGGCGCTGGGCCCGGGCACGCTGGCCTGGACGACCACCGCGGCGACGTACCTGGCCAGCACCAAGACCGGGGCCTACATCCAGGTGACGCCGCAGTACGGCGACGCGGTCGGCTCGCGCTCGAGCGTCCTGATCTCCGACGCCCCCAGCCAGAAGGCACCTCACCCCATCCTGCCCATGCACGTGATCAGCCCGGCCCATCTCACCTGGCCCGCCTGTACCAGCTAGCCAGGCCAGCCGGGCGTGACAGAGCCCCTCCGCCCGCAGGTCGGCCGGAGGGGCTCGGGCCGGTCAGCCTGATGCTGGTCGCGGAGCTCACCTCGCAGTGGGATGCCTGCCGGGTCCAGGGCGGCGGCAAGGTCACCTGGGCCGTCGTCTAGCTCCGTCAAGATCCGAGCGTCTCGACCGGCGGGCAGCCGGAGGCAGCCTGGTCCAGCCAGTCCCTGAGGGCGGCGGCGGCTTCGACGTCGCCGCGGTTGTAGGCCAGCAGCCAGGCCCGGGCCGCCTCCGCCGCGGCGGGATCGTCCGCGCTGACGGCCTGGTCGTAATAGATCATGGACTCGGCGCCCCCGGGGTCGTCGACCTCCCAGGAGAAGCCGCACAGTGGCGCCACGCTCTTGAGCCCGGCCGACGAGCCCGTGATGAGCTGGCTGTCGAACACGCGCAGCAGGTCCACCCAGCCGTCACCGCCCACGAACGCGGCGACCGCCTCGTCCAGGCCGGTCACAGCGGAAATGCGGCGCAGCTGAGTGGTCTCGGCCGCGGCGTTGTAGCAGTACGCGCGGAACACCGCGCCCGCGGCCGCCGCGGCGGCCCTGACCTCCGACAGCCACGCCCAGAACTCCGAGAACAGCGCGGCCTCGACCTCGGCCGTCATCGGCAGCCACGTGCCGAACGCGCGGTACCCGGCGGGGCCGGCGCCCCGGGCCGACCGGTTGGTGACCAGGACGCCCCAGAGGTACACGCCGTCTTCGGTGCTCTCCATGTCGATGTCGACCTCGACGTCGCCGCGGGGCACCGCGACGTGCGCGACGCCCCGGCGGCGGTAGACGGGGGCGTCACCCAGCGCGGCCCTGGCCTGGTCGATCTGGTCCGGCAGGCCCTGCATCGGCTGGTCGCAGTAGGCGGCCGTGCCCGGTGACAGCGCCCGGGCGTCGCCCAGCGTGCGGACGCCGGCCTCCGCCAGGCGCGCGAGCTGGGCCCGCTTCCGCTCGCCGATGACCGCCCGGACTGGCGTGCCGTCGGGCCGCGTGCCGATCGCGGCCATGACCGGCCGCAGGTCCACCCGCCCGGCGACGAGACCAGCGGTGCGGTGGTCGAGGGCGGCCAGGGCGGCGCGGCTGGTGACGCCGTGGTCGCGGTGGATCCGCCAGGCCCGCCAGCCCAGGCTGGGCAGCAGGGTCACGTCCCCGGATCCGGCCTCGAGCTGCGGGCCGCACCAGGACCACCACGGGCATTCCGCGCACTCCCCGATCCGCACCGGCACCACCAGCAGCTCGGCCGACGGATCGGCCTGGTGGCGGGCGGCGGCGGCGAGAACGTCCAGGCGGAAGCCGAACTCGAAGTCGTAGATCTCCATGGTCGAGCGCCGCTTCTGGCGGCCGCTGGACGACGGCGTCAGCCAGATCCCGGCGTCCAGGTCGTACCACACGACCACGCCGTCGACGCCGATGATGCCGCCCGCGCGCACGCCCGCGGCGGCCAGGTGTGCGGCTTCCAGCATGCGCTGGTAATGGGCGAGTTGCAGGAGGTCTTCCCGGCGCTTGCGGGCCGGGCCCGGGCCCGGTTCCGCCGCTTCCCAGCCCGGGCGGCCGAGCGGCGAGCAGCGCGCGGCCAGGCCACCGGGATCAGCGCCCAGGCACCGATGATGCTTGATGTCCACCGGCCGGTACCCGGAGCCGTCGGCGGCGGCCACCAGGAGGTCGGGCTCACCGGCCCGGCGGCCCGCGAGATCGGTGGGCAGGCGCCCGGCCACGATCAGGCCCGCGCCGGCCCGCACCGCGCCGAGCGTGGCCTCCTCCCGCTCGGCCCGGCTCTCGCCGGAGATCACGCGGGCCGCCGGGTGCAGAGCCAGCAGCCGGGCCACGATGTCCGCCTCGAACTCGAGCCCCCGCGTGAACCGGCGCCCGACGGCCGGCGAAACCGGCCGCGGCAGGCCAGGCTGGATGACGTCCCACTGGGCCCGGACCGGGCATTGCTTGGCCACATAACCGCCCTGTGGCGGCACGCCCGAGACGTCAAAGCGGGTAGGCACGCGGCACATCGTAGTGACCAGGGCTGTCACCGCCCGGGGACCGCCGCCGGGGCGACCGGGGTCACCGCGCCGGCCGCCCGAGATCACCGCCGCCGGGAGGCTCGAGGGCACCGGGGGGAGACGGGCCGGTCCGGCTAGGCAGGCGGCGGGGCGGGAGGCCGGAGCCTGAGCCCGGCCATGCCGCCGTCCACGGCCAGCGACGTGCCGGTGACCGAGCTGGCGTGCGGGCTGGCCAGGTACGCGATCCCCGCGGCCACCTCCTCGGCGGACACCAGCCGTCCCATGGGCTGCCGGGCCTTGAGCGCCGCCCGCTCGGCCTCCGGATCGGGTGCCGCCTGCAGCAGCCGCGCTACCCACGGGGTGTCGGCCGTCCCCGGCGTCACGCAGTTGACCCTGATGTTCTCGCGGACATGATCAGCGGCCATGGCCAGGGTCAGCGAGTAGATCGCGCCCTTGGTCGCCGAGTACAGGGCGCGCTGCGGCAGCCCGGCGATGGCCGCGATCGAGCTGGTGTTGACGATCGCGGCCTGGCCGCGCCGGCGCCGCGGCGGCGCGCAGCGCGGGCAGGGCCGCGCGTGACGTCCGCATGATGCCCAGCACGTTCACGTCCATCACGCGCCGCCACTCCGCGTCGTCATTGCTCTCGATCGTGCCGGCCGCCCCGATGCCCGCGTTGTTGACCAGGATGTCCAGGCCGCCGAAGGCCTCGGTCGCCGCGGTGACCGCCGAACGGACCCCGGGGTCGTCGGTCACATCGGCGATGACCGGCATCAGGCTGCCGTCCAGGGGGCCGCTGCCGAACGGGCCGCTCGCCTGATGGCTGTTGCCCGGCGGGTAATCGCCCTGGATGCCGCCGCTGGTCCCGCCGCCGTGCGCGGGTATCTCGCGGTCGAGTATCGCCACCTGAGCACCCCGCGACGCCAGCAGCCGGGCGGTGGCCAGGCCGATGCCCGAGGCGCCGCCGGTGACCAGGGCGGCCAGCCCGGTGAACTCGTCCGGGTGGGGCGTGGACATAGGGCAGGCCTCCGGGTGCGGCACGTCGGATGAATGCCGGGATACAAGACACCAGTTGTGTAGCGGACTGCCCGCAGGATGTCCAGCGCAGCCTGCCCGCGCAGGGCGTTGCGGACGTGCCAGGATGCTCTGGTGGCTACAGCGCCCCTTGACCTCGTCATCCGCAACGGAACAGTCATCACCCCCGGCCACCGCGAGGTCGCTGATGTCGGCGTCCGGGACGGCCGGATAGCCGAGATCGGCGGCACCCTGGCCGGGCTGGACGAGCTGGACGCCGACGGGCTGCTGGTCCTCCCCGGCGGCCTCGACGCGCACGTGCACCTGGTCTACGCCGCGCTGGCCGCGGAGCTTGGCCAGCAGGAGCCGGTCTGGGTGGACGACTTCTGGACCGGCTCGCTGGCGGCCATCGCCGGGGGCATCACCACGGTCGGGAACATGACGTTCGCGCTGCCCGGCGAGACCATGACCGAGGCCGTCGCCCGGGAGATGGCCGGGGCCAGCGCCGAGGCCGCGGTGGACTGGTTCCTGCACCCGGTGCTCACCGGCCTCGGCGACGGCACCGCGGCCGAGATCGCCGGCCTGGCGGCCGACGGGCACACCAGCGTGAAGGTGTTCCTGTCCGATCCGGACTACGCCGCCGGGACGCCGGGCCTGGCCGACGCGATCGCCGCGGCCGGCCGGGCCGGGTCGCTGACGCTGGTGCACTGCGAGGACGCCGGGATACTCGAACGGACCGGACGGGAGCTGATCGAGGCCGGCCGCGGCGCGATACGCCACTTCCCCGAGGCGCGGCCGGTCCGCGCCGAGGTCGAGGCCATCGACCAGGCCGTGACGCTGGCCCGCGGCACCGGCGCGCCGGTCTACGTCGTGCACCTGTCCTCGGCCGCCGCCCTGGACCGGTGCTGAGCAGGCCCGGGCCGCCGGGCTGCCGGTCTACGTCGAGACCAGGCCGCTGTACCTGCACCTGACCCGGGAGCGCTTTGACGAGCCAGAAGCGGCCAAGTACGTCGGTGCCCCGCCGCTGCGGGACCAGTCCGACCGGGACGCGCTGTGGCGCGGCCTGGCCGCGGGCGGGGTGGACACCGTCTGCAGCGATCACGCGCCGTGGACGCTGGCGGCCAAGCTCGATCCGGCCCTGGACGTGGTGACGGCCCGGCAGGGCGTCGCCGACCTGGAGACGCTCATGCCGATGCTGTTCTCGGAGGGCGTCGCGGCCGGGCGGATCTCGCTGGACAGGTTCGTGGAGCTGACCGTCGGCCAGCGCCGCGCGGCTGTTCGGCCTGTACCCGCGGAAGGGCGCGATCGCCGTCGGCTCCGACGCCGACCTCGGTCTGTGGGATCCGCAGCAGCGCCGGGTCATCGACGGGTCGCGCATGCAGTCGCGCGCCGGGTACTCGGTGTACGACGGCTGGAGCGTGCAGGGCTGGCCCCGGTTCGTGCTGCGCCGCGGCCAGGTGGTGCTGGCCGACGGCACCGCCGCCGCCCAGCCCGGCCAGGGTCAGTGGCTTCGCCGCGGCCGGTCCAAGCCGCCCATCTGGCATCATCGCTGATGACCGACGGAGGAGGATCCGGCGATGTCCTTCCGGGGCTGGCCCGCCGAGGCGCTGGAGTTCTACGACGGCCTGGAGGCGGACAACTCCAAGGCCTACTGGACCGAGCACAAGGCGGTCTACGAGGAAACGGTCCTCGGCCCGATGACCGAACTCCTGGAGGAACTCGCGCCGGAGTTCGGCGATCCCAAGATCTTCCGGCCGTACCGTGACATCAGGTTCAGCAGGGACAAGACGCCGTATAAGACCCACATCGGCGCGGTCATTGGCGACGGGTACATCCAGCTCTCCTCGAACGGCCTCGCGGCGGGCAGCGGGATGTACGGCATGGCCGCGGATCAGCTGGACCGGTACCGGGCCGCCGTGGCGGCCGACTGGACCGGCCAGGAGCTCGAGCGGGTGATCTCCGCGGTCGAGCGGCAGGGGATCGGCGTCAACGGCCATGACGCGCTCAAGACCGCTCCCCGGGGCTACCCGGCGGACCACCCGCGGATCGGGCTGCTGCGCTACAAGGGCGTGCTGGCCTGGAAGGAATGGCCGGTCGCGGCCTGGCTCGGGACGCGGGCGGCCAAGCAGCGCGTGGCCGATTTCCTGGTCGCCAGCCAGCCGCTCTGCGCCTGGCTGAACGAGAACGTGGGTTCCTCCACCACGGATCCCGGCCGCCGGTAGGACAGCCGCCGGTAGGACGAGAGCCGGGTCAGGCCGGTCCGCACTGCGGGCAGCGGCCGAACAACTCCACCGTGTGCCCCACGTCGGTAAAGCCGGCCTCGGCCGCCACCTGCTCGGCCCAGCGCTCCACCGCACGCCCCTCCACCTCTACGCTCTGACCACAGTTACGGCAGGTCAGGTGATGGTGGTGGGCGTCGCTGCGGCACTTGCGGTACAGGGTCTCGCCGCTGGAATCGCGGATGGCGTCGACCTTGCCGTCCTCGCTGAGCACCTGCAGATGCCGGTAGACCGTGGTGAGCCCGACATGCTCGCCCCGGTTGCGCAGCTCGGCGTGGATCTGCTGCGCGCTGCAGAACCCGGGCAGCCCGTCCAGTACCAGGGACAGAGCCTCGGCCTGCCGGGTCCCGCGGACCCGGGTACCGCGGCCGAGCCGAGGGGTGGCGGGCCGGGAAGTGGTCACACAGGCACGGTAGCAGCCTCCGCCGGGTTTTCCGCCCACCCTCGCAGCCGTCCCGGCGCCCACCCCGGAGAGTCTCGCCTCCTCTCGCGGCCGTCCGTGACGGCCCAGCCCAGGGGTTCTCGGCACCCCTCGGCGCCGTCCCGCGCCGGTCCGTGCTGACCGTCAGGGGCAAGATGGAGACATGGCTGACCGGCTGAGGAACGCGACAAGTCCCTACCTCCTCCAGCATGCTGGCAACCCGGTGGACTGGTGGCCGTGGTCCGACGCGGCGTTTGCCGAGGCTCGCGAGCGCGAGCGTTCCTGTGCTGCTGTCGGTCGGCTATTCGGCCTGTCACTGGTGCCACGTGATGGCGCACGAGTCCTTCGAGGACGACCGGACCGCGGCGCTGATGAACGAGCACCTGGTGTCGATCAAGGTTGACCGTGAGGAACGGCCGGACGTGGACGCGGTCTACATGACCGCGACCCAGGCCATGACCGGCCAGGGCGGCTGGCCGATGACGGTGCTTATGACACCGGAGCGCGAGCCGTTCTTCTGCGGTACCTACTTCCCGCGCGAGCAGTTCCAGCGGCTGGTGCTCGCGGCGGCCAATGCCTGGCACCAGGACCGGGGCAGTGTCATCGGGCAGGCGCACCGGATCGCCTCGGCCCTGGCCGAGCAGATGTCCGCCGGGCCGGCCTCCGGCGGGACCGACGGCGGAGAGCCCGCGGGCACGCCCGACGTGGCCTCGCTGAGCAAGCTCAGCGAGGTGGCGGTCTCCGGCCTGGAGTCGATCTATGACGGATCACGCGGCGGCTTCGGCGGGGCGCCGAAGTTCCCGCCGTCGATGGTGCTGGAGTTTCTGCTCCGGCACTACGAGCGGGCCCAGGGGGAGTCAGGGACGCGGGCGCTGCGCATGGCCACGCAGACCCTGGACGCGATGGCCCGCGGCGGCATGTACGACCAGCTCGGGGGCGGGTTCGCCCGGTACTCGGTGGACGCTGGCTGGGTGGTGCCGCACTTCGAGAAGATGCTCTACGACAACGCCCTGCTGGCCAGGGTCTACGCCCACTGGTGGCGGCTGACCGGCTCTGCCCTGGCCCGCCGCGTCGCGGCGGACACCTGCGCCTGGATGATCTCCGAGCTGAGCACCTCAGAAGGAGGCTTCGCCGCCGCCCTCGACGCGGACAGCGACGGCGAGGAGGGCAAGTTCTACGCCTGGACACCGGCCCAGCTCCGCGACGTGCTCGGTCCCGACGACGGGGTGTACGCGGCCAGCGCCTTCGGCGTCACCGACCAGGGCACGTTCGAGCACGGCACGTCGGTGCTCCAGCTCCGCGACGACCCGGAGGACGCGGACCGCTTCGCCCGGATCAGCGCGGCGCTGCTGGCGGCCCGCGATCAGCGCGTTCGCCCGGCCCGCGACGACAAGGTGGTCGCCGCGTGGAACGGGCTCGCGATCGCGGCGCTGGCCGAGACCGGCCTGCTGCTCGAGCGGCCCGAGTTCACCGAGGCCGCCCGCGGCGCGGCGGGGCTGATCGCCCGGATCCACCTCGCCGACGGCCGCCTGGCCCGGACGTCGAGAGACGGGATCCCCGGAGCCAGCGCGGGCGTGCTGGACGACTACGCCTGCGTGGCCGAGGGATTCCTGGCCCTGTCCGGGGTTACCGGGGAAGCCCGCTGGGTCGCTCTGGCCGGCCAATTGCTGCGGACCGCGCTGGAACGGTTCGGCGACCCGTCCGGCGGCTTTTACGACACCGCGGACGATGGCGAATCACTGATCTACCGGCCTGCCGATCCGGCGGACGGGCCGAGCCCTTCTGGGACGTTCGCCGTGGCCGGCGCGCTGCTCAGCTACTCGGCGCTGACCGGGTCGGCCGAGCACCGGGCCGCCGTGGCCGGGGCGCTCAGGCCGCTGCCCGCGGTCGCATCGCGCTATCCGCGCGCCGGGGGCTGGGGGCTCGCCGTGGCCGAGGCGATGATCTCCGGCCCCGCCGAGATCGCGATCATCGGGCCGCCCGGTGACGACCGCACCGGGGCGCTGCAGCGGACGGCCCTGCTGGCCGCGCCGCCCGGTGCGGTGCTGGCGGTCGGCCGCGGCGGCGGTGCCGACGGCGAGGGTGCCGAGGCTGCGGACGCGATCCCGCTGCTGGCCGGCCGCGGGCTGGTGGACGGCGCTCCGGCCGCCTACGTTTGCCGGAACTTCACCTGCCGGCTGCCGGTCACCGATCCGGAACGGCTGCGCGCCGAGCTGGGCAACGCCGGCTGACGTGCTGGTGCGGCCGGGACGCTCGCCGGCTGACCCGCCGGTCCGTATGGACATATGCCCCACATTTGGTGCATGGTGTTTGGGGGAGCGCGGCGAGCGGTGGTGGGAGCGTTAGAGAGCTGCTGGCCAAGCGCTGTGATGCGCTGTATTTGCCAGCCGGGTTTCTGGCGCCCTTCCGCAGGGCAGCCGTAATGGTGTCGTCGGCCGATTACCGGAGGGAGCAGTGCAGATGCGCGTCTGGCATCCCTGGGCGCGTCGCCTGCTTCTCGCGCTGACGGCCGGTGCCGCGCTGCTGACTACGACGTCCGTGGTTAGTGTTCCGGCCGGACTGGCCGCAACTCGGGCCACGTCACAGCAGACCTTGTCGCACGCGGGTACCGACCCGGCCCGGGCGGAGCTCGAACTGCCGCTGCAGTCAGACGCGGTGCCCCCGGTCATTCCGCAGGGCGACCCGTCCCGCCCGCGGCAGCGGCAGGCCGTCGCGCCGCTGCGTCGGCTGCTCCAGGCGGACCTGCTCGTGGTCGCGCCCACGACCCTGCGCAGCAGCATCGCCGCCGCCGTGCGGCGGCTGCCCGGCGTGGTGGCCGGCGAGCGGGTCGACGCGGCCCGGATCCCCGTGAACGGCAAGCTGACGGCCGTGCTGGGGGTGGACCCTTCGGCGTTCCGCGCGTTCGCTGCCCGCCCGACGGCGAAGTCGCAAACGCTGTGGGAGAACGTGGCCAGCGGCGGCGTCGCGGTCTCGTACACGATGGGCAAGCTGGACAAGCTGCCGCTGAACCGGCCGCTCCACGTCGCCGGCCAGCGCACCGAGGAACTTCCGGTGGCGGGGTTCGGCACGGTCGGCATCGGCGGGGTCGACGCGGTGATCTCTGACACCGTGGCGCGCTCGCTGGGGATCCCCGCGGGCAACGCGATCGTGATCAGCGCTCCGCACACGGACCTGACCACGCTGATGAAGCGGATCAAGAAGCTGCTGCCGCGGCACGCGGCGATCGCGCCGCTGGTGGCGCAGACGACCGCCGGAACCACCGTGGCCGCCGCGGGTTCCGCCGGGGACGGCGCCTCCTGGTCCAGCACCGCGGGCGCCCCGGGGCTCAGCCAAGCCGAGGCGGTGGCGTTCCTGAAGGCCGCCGAGAGCCGCCTGGGCCTGCCGTACGTGTGGGGCGGCGACGGCCCCAAGGTGTTCGACTGCTCCGGGCTGGTGCAGTGGTCGCTGGCCCAGGCCGGGGTGGTGATGCCACGGGTGGCCGCGGACCAGGCGCGCACCGGGCCCCAGGTGCCGCTCAGCCAGCTGCAGCCGGGCGACCTGCTCTTCTACCACACCGACCCGACGGCGCCGAGCTACATCTCGCACGTGGCCATCTATCTGGGCCACGGGGAGATGATCCAGGCTCCCGAGCCTGGCCTGGACGTTGAGATCGTCCCCGCCGACTTCGGGTCCGGCTTCGCCGGCGCGGTGCAGGTGTACCCGAGGGTCGCCGCGTCCGTCGCCGCCAACCTGGCGGGCTGACAGCCCTCCGCGCGCGGGGGGTCGGCCACGCCCCGCTCCGGCCAGGCCGACGCGCTCCCGGATCTGCGCCGGACCGCCTGAAGGCGCCATCGACCGCTGCTACGTCGGTTTTTGCCCTGGCGGGCCAGTTATGTAATCATCATTACATGAGTACGCAAGAAGACGCCCCCTCCGCTGGATCGTCGAGTTCGTCCAGTTCGGCGGGGTCAGCCGGCGAAAAGCTCCGCGGGTGGTTCAGCGGCCGGATGCCGAGCGAGTGGTTCTCCGAGGCTCCGGAGATCAGGCTCGACCGCGAGGAAATCACGATCATCGGCCTCTTGCCGGTCCCGGAGGCTGCGGAGGACGCCACGGATGCGGAGCGCGCCGCGGCCGCCGAAGGCCGTAGCCGCCGGTTCCGCGAAGACACCCGCCAGCAGCGGATCGAGATCGCCCGGGAGGCCGAGCACAGGTTCGGCCGCAAGGTGTCCTGGGGGGTTATCTGTAACGACAAAAAGGAGATGTTCACCACATTCTCCGTGCCGGTGATGACCCGGCTCAGGCAGCCGGAGCGGCTCGTCCTGGACACGCTCGTCGACGCGGGCGTGGCCCGCAGCCGGAGCGACGCGCTGGCGTGGTGCGTCCGTCTGGTCGGGGAGCATGAGGACAGCTGGCTGGCAGACCTTAGGGAGGCGCTCCGCCACGTCGAGCAGGTGCGCGACGAGGGCCCGCGATCCTGACGACTGCGCCTTGGTACCGGAAAGGTACCCGGCGGCTCAGTCCGCGTCGTCGAGAGCGGCGGCGACGCGGTGGTGCGCCTGCCATATCTCGTCGGGCAGGCCGGTGAACTGCTCGAGGTACCGCTGGCGGTAGCTCATCTCCTGCTGCCACCGCGGCACGTCGATCGACAGGACCGTCTCGAGGTCTTCTGGCGCGATGGAGAGGCCGTCAAGGTCGAGCTCGTCCTTGGTCGGGATGATGCCGACGGGCGTCTGCCTGCCGCTGACCTGGCCCTCCTTGAGCCGCAGCAGCCAGAGCAGCGGCCGCAGGTTGTCCCGGTAGCCGGGCCACAGGTAGTGCCCGTCGTCGGGGTCGCGCTGGAACCAGTTGACGTGTGCGAAGATCGGCTGGCTCGGCGCGGAGCCGATGACCTTCAGCCAGTGCGCGGCGTACGCGCCCTCGGGATAGGACATGAACGGGCGCATCGACATCGGGTCATAGCGCAGCTGCCCGTCGACACCCTCGGCCGCGAACGTCGCCTCGGCGCCGAGCGTCAGACCGTCGTAGACCCCCTCGGCCAGGTCGGTGATCGCGCGGATGAGCGGCTCGCGGTCACTCGCACGGCCTCCGAAGATGATCGCGTCGATCGGCACGCCCTTCGGCTCGTCGAAGTCCGGCGCGATGTTCGGCACATTGGGCAGTGTCGTGGTGAACCGGCTGTTCGGGTGGGCCCACGGCGCGCCGGCTTCCTCGGCCGTCCGCTCCGAAATGAGATTGCCGGTCCAATCTCGCCATCCAGCGACGTCGGCGGGCGGCTCGGGCGTGCGGCCCTCCCACCACACCTCCTGCGTCTCGGCGTTGTACGCGACGTTGGTGAACAGCGTGCCGGTGCCCGGTGCCATCGACCCGATGGCGATCGGGTTGGTGCGCTCGTTAGTGTCCCTGGCCACGCCGAACACGCCGAACTCGGGGTTGATCGCGTAGATCTTGCCGTCAGCGGGGTCGACGCGGAGCCATGCGATGTCGTCGCCGTAGAAGTCGACGTGGTATCGCTCGCTGAGCGCGTCGGGCGCGAGCATCATGGCCAGGTTCGTCTTGCCCGAGGCGCTCGGGAAGCCGCCGCAGATGTGGTAGTGCTTGCCGGTCAGCTTGTCGGTGATGCCGATGAGCATGAACTGCTCAGCGAGGAACTCGCCCGACGCCCAGCCGTCGTAGGCGGCCTGCCGCAGCCCGTGCGCGATCTTGCCGAGCAGCGCGTTGCCGCCGTAGGACGAGCCGAAGTGGAGGATGGTCCGCTCATCGGCGAACGTGACAAAGTAGCGCTGGTCGTCGGGCGTGCCCTGGCCCAGTTTCTCCAGATCACCGGTCACGTGCACCGCGCGGACGAAGCTGTCCTGATCGGCGAGGTTGTCGATGTAGTGCACCCCCACGCGGGCCATGCGGATCATGTGCAGTGCGACCGTGCGGCAGTCGGTGAGCTCCACGCCCGCGGCGTACCGCTCGAGCGCCGAGCCCGCCGGTGCCATCAGGTACGGCACGACGTACATGGTCTTGCCGGCGGACGCGCCGCGCATGCGCTCCTCCAGCAGTGGCCGCATCTCGGCGGCCGGATGCCAGTTGTTGTAGACGCCCTTGTCGGCGGGATTGCTCGTCGCGACAATCGTGCGTTCCTCTGAGCGCGCGGTGTCCTTGGCGTAGCTGCGGGAGTAGTACCGGCCATCGCCTGCGGGCATGATCTCCCCTGCGGCCAGGGCCTCGCCGATAAGCCGGGCATCGTCGGACGCGCTGACGACCTCGACCCGCGCGGCCCCGGTGAGCGTGGCCCAGTACCGCACGTACTCGCGGACGTGAACGTTCCTCAGCCCCGCCTCGCCCAGCGCCGCGTCCACGTCGACCATCTGCCCGTCCCTTGCCCGCGTACGGAGGATTTCAACTCCGCGGATACCGAGCAAGGATAGACAGTGCAGAGGGCACGCCGGATACCGGTGCCACCTGTCCGCCTCAGGCTGTGGCGTGGCCCAATCCCGATGACCGCGCCCCCCGGCCCGGCCCAGCCACACTCGACGGGCGGACCTGGCGGGTCAGCGAGGAGGCTGGCGGCTGACCCGCCGTGCTGTCTTTGAGGCATGGGGTGCGGATGGGATTGGCCTGCGCGCCGTCCTAACCTCCGCGGAACTGGTGAGATTCTTGGATACGGTGCTAGGGGAACCGGACGTCGCCGGGGCCACGGCCTGGGCGTCGGCCGGTGCCCAAGCGGCCCGGAGGAAGCTGGCCGGCGCAGTCCGGCCGGCCTGGCGGCAGCAAGGAAGGGTGCCGGATGGGAGTGCGCGATCTCGCCTACCGGCTATACGAGCACAGAATAGAAGCGTCGCTTTCGCCTCAGGCGATCCCCCGGCACGTGGGGGTGATGTGCGACGGTAACCGCCGCTGGGCCCGCTCAGCGGGTCTGGCCGACGTCAGCAGCGGCCATCAGGCCGGCGCGGACAAGATCTTCGAGGTGCTGCAGTGGTGCCGCCAGATGGGGGTCGAGGTGGTCACCCTTTGGCTGCTGTCCACCGACAACCTGGCCCGCCCGGCGACCGAGCTTGAACCGCTGCTGCGGATCATCGAGGACACGGTGCGCGGGCTCGTGGCGCAGAACTGGCACGTCAACCCCATGGGTGCCCTCGACCTGCTGCCCGCCGACACCGCTCAGGTGCTCAAGGACGCGGCAGAGGCCACGGCCGCGCAGCAGGGGCTGCTGGTCAACGTGGCCGTCGGCTACGGCGGGCGGCGGGAGATCGCCGATGCGGTCCGCTCGATGCTGCAGGAGCATGCCACGCGGGGCACCACGATCGAAGAACTCGCCGAGATCCTCGACGTGGAGCACATCGCCGAGCACCTCTACACGGCCGGGCAGCCCGATCCCGACCTGGTGATCAGGACCTCCGGTGAGCAGCGCCTGGGCGGGTTCCTGCTCTGGCAGAGCGCCCACTCCGAGTTCTACTTCTGCGACGCGTACTGGCCCGCCTTCCGCCGGGTGGACTTCCTGCGCGCACTGCGTTCCTATGCCGCGCGGCAGCGCCGGTTCGGCAGCTGAGTCCCGGCTGCCAGGCGGGGGGCCGTCTTCGCTCAGGAAGGCCCCGGCCCGCTTTCACCCGGCGGCCGCCGGAGACCGCGGACCAGGGGGGCCTGACCGGAAAGAGAGCTGACCGGCGGCCGGGGATGTCGGGCACGTTAACAGCCCGTTGCGGTACTTCCGGGAAACGGCTGACCGAGGGTAACGTCTGAGGTGACGGGTGGTGTGTAGCCGCCCGACGGGAAGGCCCTCGAGATCTTCGAGCTTCGCGTCCTGGTACGCAGGCGAGATGAGCGAAGGGCCGGCGCCCGGCCCGTCGCTGGCCGGTCCCGGTCCCGCCGACACGTCTGTGTCCGAACGCGGCGCCAGCCCCGGCGCCCAGGGGAGAGCGAGTGGCCAGTTCCTCAGCATGTCGCACCTACGTCCTCGACACCAGCGTCCTGCTCGCCGACCCGGCGGCCATGGCCAGGTTCGCCGAGCACCGGGTCGTCCTTCCGGTGGTGGTCATCACCGAATTGGAGGCCAAGCGCCACCATCCGGAGCTTGGGTTCTTCGCGCGGCAGGCGCTGCGCTACCTGGACGACCTGCGGGTCGAGTACGGCAGGCTCGACGCCGACCTCCCGGTCGGCGACGAGGGCGGCACGGTCCGGGTCGAGCTGAATCATGCTGACCCGTCGGTACTGCCCGCCGGGTTCCGGCTCGGTGACAACGACACCAGGATCCTGTCCGTGGCCCGCAGCCTGGCCGCGGAGGGTGACAGTGTCGTGCTGGTCAGCAAGGACTTGCCCCTGCGGGTGAAGGCCGCGGCGATCGGCCTGACCGCGCAGGAGTACCGCGCCGAGCTGCCGGCCGACTCGGGCTGGACCGGCATGCGGGAGCTTGACGTTACCGCCGCGGAGATCGACGAGCTCTACTCCAGCGGCCAGCTTGACTGCGCCGCGGCGCGGGATCTGCCCTGCCACACCGGCCTGGTGCTGGTCTGCGGGGCCTCGGGCGCTGGCAGCGCCCTGGCCCGGGTGCTCCCGGACAAGTCGATACGGCTGGTCCGCGGCGACCGTGAGGTGTTCGGGCTGCGCGGCCGCAGCGCCGAGCAGCGGGTGGCCCTCGACCTCCTGCTCGACCAGGACGTGGGGATCGTGTCTCTCGGCGGCCGGGCCGGGACGGGGAAGTCGGCGCTGGCGTTGTGCGCCGGCCTTGAGGCGGTGATGGAGCGGCGCCAGCACCGCAAGCTCCTCGTGTTCCGCCCGCTGTACGCGGTAGGCGGCCAGGAACTCGGCTACCTGCCGGGTTCCGAGGCGGACAAGATGAACCCGTGGTCGCAGGCGGTCTTCGACACCCTCTCCGCCGTCACCTCCCAGGACGTCATCGACGAGGTGCTGGCCAGGGACATGCTCGAGGTGCTGCCGCTGACCCACATCCGCGGCCGGTCGCTGCACGACTCGTTCGTGATCGTGGACGAGGCACAGTCGCTGGAGCGCGGGGTGCTGCTCACCGTGCTGTCCCGGATCGGCGGCGGATCGCGCGTGGTGCTCACCCACGACATCGCGCAGCGCGACAACCTACGGGTCGGCCGGCACGACGGCGTGGTCGCCGTCATCGAGAAACTCAAGGGCCATCCGCTGTTCGCGCACGTGACACTGACCCGCTCCGAGCGGTCCCCAATTGCCGCATTGGTTACGGAAATGCTCGAGGACGCCACTCTCTGAAGCGTTATGGTCCGGGCCCGGGGCACACGAGCGCCCCGGGCGCGGTACCGTGATGCGCACGATGAGCTATCCGGCAAGTACGCAGAGCAACATTTCCGGGCCAGGCGGGCCAGCGGCCGAGCCCGTTTCCGTCGTGATGCCCGTCCGGAATGAGGAACGGCACCTGGAGGAGTCGGTCCGCAGCGTGCTCGGCCAGGACTACCCGGGTGAGCTGGAAGTCGTGCTCGCGGTCGGCCCCTCCCGGGACCGCACGCTCCAGGTGGCGCGGTCCCTGGCGGCCGCCGACCCCCGCGTCACCGTGATACCCAACCCGACCGGGCAGATCCCGTGCGGGGTCAACGCGGCGATCAAGGCCTCCAGGCACTCGATCGTGGCCCGGGTTGACGGCCATGCCCTGCTCCCGCAGGGATACCTGAGCGCCGCGGTCCGGGCGCTGCGTAAGAGCGGGGCGGACAACGTCGGCGGGATCATGGCCGCCGAGGGCGTGACGCCGTTTCAGCGGGCGGTGGCGTGGGCCATGACGTCCCGGTTCGGAGTGGGCGCGGCGAAGTTCCACACCGGCGGGCGGCCAGGCCCGGTCGACTCGGTCTACCTGGGCGTGTACCGCCGGACGGCGATCGAGCGGGTAGGCGGGTACGACGAGTCCTACCTGCGCGCCGAGGACTGGGAGCTCAACCACCGGATCCGGCTGGCCGGCGGCATGGTCTGGTTCCAGCCGGATCTCCAGGTCACCTACCGGCCCCGGGCCAGCGCGCGCACCCTCGGCTCGCAGTACTTCTTCTACGGCCGCTGGCGCCGGGTGGTGGCGCGGCAGCATGCGGGCACGATCAACCCGCGCTACCTGGCGCCTCCCGGCGCGGTCCTCGCGATGGCCGCCGGAGTCCTGATCGGCCTGGCCGGGCTGGCCGGGCTGGCCGGCGGCTCGGGCTGGATCTGGCCCGTGCTGGCGACGGCCGGGTTCGCGGTGCCAGCGATATACCTGGCCGGGGTTCTGGCGGCCACGGCGTCGGCGCTGCGCCTGCTCCGCCTGCCGGCCGCGGTCCGGCTGCCGCTGGCCCTGGCCACGATGCATATCTGCTGGGGAGTCGGCTTCCTGACCAGCCCCCGCAGCCTGATGCCAGGCCACGGCCGCGCGCCGTCGCGCCGGTTAGCGGCCGCGGGAGACGGCTCAGGCGCGGGCGGCGCGTTCACGCAGATTGGCCTGGCTCTCCGGCCCGGAGCAGGGTCTCCGCCAGCTCGAGGTCGCCAGGGTATGTGATCTTGATGTTGCGCTCGCTGCCGGGCACGATGCGGACCGCGATCTCCGGCAGGTAGCGCAGCACGATGCCGCAGTCATCGGTGGCCGGGCGCTGCGCGAAGCCCGGGTCGGCGTCCGCGAGCTGGTAGGCCCGCCTGATCACCGACAGCCGGAAACCCTGCGGCGTCTGGCACCGGGCCAGCGCGTCGCGCCGCGGCATTCCGGTCACCACACCGTCGCTGACCTCGACGATCGTGTCCGACGACGGCACCGCCACCCCGATGGCCCGGTCCGTGGCGAGCGCTTTGACGCAGTCGGCGATGATCCGCTGGCCCAGCAGCGGCCTGGCCGCGTCGTGGAAGAGCACGTCGCATTCTTCCTCGCCGAGCGCCGTGATCGCGCAGCGCGTCGAGTCCGTGCGCGCGGCGCCGCCCTCGATGACCCGCGCGACCTTGGGGTAACTGCCGCCAGTGAACTTCTCCCTGGCCTGGCCGGCCAGGCCCGGTGGCAGCACGATCATGATCGCGTCCACGCCGGCCGCCCGCTCGAAGGCGGCGACCGAGTGCTCGATGAGCGTCTTGCCCGCCAGGGTATGCAGCTGCTTGGGCCTGCCGCTGCCGAACCGCTGGCCGGTCCCGCCGGCCAGTACGACCGCCACCGTCTGCATGAGGGGACACTACCCGCCGACCGCGCTTCTTCGTCCTGGGCACGTTCCGGGTCCGGGGAGGTCGGCGCGGCCGGATGGGGGGTCGGGGTTGGGCGGGTTTGGCCGGCGGAATGGCGTGCGTGCTCATTGGGGCGGCGGCCGACACGCCGGCCATAGCCACCCTGGCCTGCCTCGGGACCGCTGTCGCGCAATTGCTGAAGTGCCTGGTCAGAGGCCTAGTGGGCGCCACTGTGAGCGAGGCATCGGCCGACCTCTCATCACCCCGGCAGTTCGGCTCTGATCATTTGTGGGTAGAGATATGTACGCTGGATCGGCGGGGCGAACTCGGACTGGTAGTGGGAGCCGGATGGGCCGGATGATCACGGCCGGGCCGGATGCTCGGCCGACGGGAGCCGCTGGCGTGAGCCTGCCTGAGGCGGTGGAACTCCTGCCGCGCCGGCTCACCGACTGGGCGATGAACCGGTCTCTGGCCCCGAACGCGGCGACCGGCATCTCCCTCGCTCTCAGCCTCTGCGCCGGAGCCTGGTTCAGCGCGGGCACCAGGGCCGACAGCATCAAGGGGGCGCTCATCCTGGGCGCCAGCTACCTGGCCTGGCGGGTCTCCCGGTGCCTGGTCGACTCGGCCGCCGACCGGGTGAGCGGGGCCTGGCCTGGCCGGTGCCGACCTGATGGCCGAGATCTGCGGGGCGCTGTCCGAGTTCGCTGTCTACGCCGGGCTGGCCGTGGCGGGGTACGCGGCGCACTGGGGTAACACCTGGATCATCGCCATCGCGGTCGTGATCGTGCTCGCGGTGCGCAAGACCATCACCGCGTGCCGCGCGGGCATCGGCGCCCCGCCTGCCGCGAGCGTCCAGTCTCCGCCGGGTGCGCCGGGCGATGCGAAGGTCTGGGGCCTGGGCTACCTTCTGGGACGGGCGCTGTGGGCGCTGGTGACCGTCTCGCCCGGATGGCGGCTCGCGGTGATCGCCGTGACCGTGCCGACCTGGGGTGCTCATACCGCACTGCTGGTCCTGCTGGACTGGGAGATCATCGCCACCGGCTACGCCATCGCAGGTCCCGGCCCGCGTCACGCTGCCGGGCAGGCAAAGCCGGATCCGGCTGGCTCCGCGGAACCCCGGGCCGGATTCAGCCCGCCGCGCGGCGATGTCGCGCCTGAGCTGATCGTCCCGCCTGACCGGGCGCTCCCGCCGGGAGCCGGTGAACCGCCTGACCTGCTGGCCCCGCCGCTTCGGGCCGGGTCACCCATGCTGGCGTCGGCCGCGGGCGGCGCAACCTCCGTGGAGATGCCGCTGGCCCCGGCCCACCCGGCGGAGCCGGCCATGGCCGAGCCGATTGTGGCCGAGCCGGCCGTGACGGAGCCGGTCATGACGGAGCCGGCCATGACGGAGCCGGTCATGACGGAGCCGGCCATGACGTCGGCCATCGCTGAACCGGCCATGGCCGAACCGACCATGACCCTGGATCAGATGATCCACGATGACCTGGTCCCTGAGCCTGAGCCTGAACCTCAGCCGGAGCCTGCCCTTGATCCTGCGCCTGCGGCCATCCTGGCCTGCCGGGACGACGGGGCCGCCGCGGTCTGGCTCGGCCAGGTGGTGCGGGGGCAGTTCGTGCCGCTGCCACCCGCCGTCGCGGGACTGGCCGCCACGTGCTTCCTCGCCGTGCTCGGCCTGCGGAACCTGCCGGGCATACTGCTGCTCACCCCGCTGGTGGTGATGCTGCTGGCCGCGCCTGGGAACGCGCATCCGCATGACGGGCGCCTGGACTGGCTGGTCCCGGCCGTGCTGCTGGCCGGCCAGTTCGTTTATGTAGCCGCGCTCGGTTTCTCGTTCCGGATTCCGGCGGCGGTGACGTTTGCGCTATGCGCAGCGATTGCGCTACGTTACCTTGATCTTACGACTCGTGACCAAGGAGAAGGGCAGATCCCCGATACCCGGCTGGGCTGGGAAGGCCGCATGCTGGCCGTCGGCCTCGGTGCCATGTTCGGTATCGGAATGATCGCCTTTCTGGCGATGACCGCCTATCTAGGGCTGCTCATCTGCGGGAACGTGACGGCAAGCTGCCTGGCCGGGAGGGGGAGAACGTAGTTGATCGGGATGGTGCTCGCGGCTGGTGCCAGCCGGCGGCTCCGCCCCGACACCGATCAACTGCCCAAGACGCTGCTCCCGGTGGCGGGCGAGATCACGATCCTGGACATCACCCTGCGAAACCTCGCGGCCGTGGGCATCCGCGAGATCGCGATCGTGGTCGGGCACGCGGCGCACGCCATTGCCGACCGGGCGGCCGGGCTGGAGGCCGCGTACGGGATCAGGCTCGAGCTTGTGCACAACGACCGGGCTCTGGAGTGGAACAACGCCTACTCCCTCTGGCTCGCCCGTGAGTACCTCGCCCACGGCGCCCTGCTGGTCAACGGGGATACCGTGCATCCGGTCAGCGTCGAGAAGACGCTGCTGGCGGCGGGTGAGGCCGGCGTCGGCCGCGGCCGGGTCATCCTCGCCGTCGACGACGTCAAGCCGCTCGCGGGGGAGGAGATGAAGGTGATCATCGACGCCCGGGGGCAGTTGATCAGCATCACCAAGCAGATGGACCCGGCGCAGGCCTACGGCGAGTACATCGGCGCCACGCTCATCGAGCCGTCGGCCGCCGCGCCGCTGGCCGACGCGCTGGAAGCCACCTGGCGCCGCGATCCCGGGCTGTACTACGAGGACGGCTACCAGGAACTCGCGGACCGGGGCGGAGAGGTCGCCGCCGTGCCGATCGGTGCCATCGACTGGGTGGAGGTCGACAACCACAGCGATCTGCGCCGGGCTCGCGAGATAGCCGGTCACTGTTAGTTTCGAGTTAGTCACTGCTAGTCTCGCTTGGCATGCCGCTGCTGGCCCGTCTGCTCTCCGCACCTCTCGTCATCGACGTGCGGCCCGGTGCCATCTGCGGCCTCGGCGAGCTGCTCGCCGACCGGCGCATCGCGACCCAGGGACGGGTCGCGGTCGCGGTCGGGCCGGGTCAGGGCGACAGCATCACGGCCGAGCTGGAGATCGACGAGGCGGAGATCTTCCGGGTCACCGACGGCAGCCACGGCGGTGCCGTCGCGCTGGGCGAGCGCCTGCGGGCCGGAGCGTACGAGGCCGTGGCCGGGATCGGCGGCGGCAAGACCATTGACGTCACCAAGTTCGCCGCGCATATGGCGGGCATCCCCATGGTCGCCGTCGCCACCAACCTCGCGCATGACGGCATCGCCTCTCCGGTCAGCTCCCTGGAGCACGAGTCAGGGAAGGGGTCGTACGGCGTGGTCATGCCGGTGGCCGTGGTCGTAGACCTGGACCGGGTGCGGTGTGCGCCCGATCCGCTCGCCAGCGCCGGAATCGGCGACGTGGTGAGCAACCTGTCGGCGGTCGTCGGACTGGGAGCTCGCCGCGGCCGACACCGGCGAGCTGGTGGACGGGCTGGCCGCGGCCATGGCCAGGTCCGCCGCGCACGCTGTGGTGCATCAGCCGGGGCAGGCGCGCTCGGATGAGTTCCTCACCGTGCTGGCCGAGGCGCTGGTGCTGTCGGGGCTGGCTATGGCCGTGGCGGGCTCGAGCCGGCCGTGCAGCGGCGGCGATCACGAGATCATGCACGCGGTCGACCAGCTGTACCCGGGCACCGGCAGCCACGGCGAGCTGGCGGGCGCGGGCGCGCTGTTCTGCGCGTACCTGCGGGAGGATCCGGGTCAAGCGGAGCTGATCGCCGCCTGCCTGGCCCGGCACGGGCTGCCGAGGACACCAGCTGACCTGGGGCTCTCGCTGGCGGATTTCACCAAGGCCGTGGAGCTTGCCCCGGCCACCCGGCCGGGCCGGTACACGATCCTGGAGCGGCTCGGCATGTCGGAGGCGGAAACGGCCAAGCGAGTGGAGGAGTATGCCCGGGCCTACGCTGGCTGAGCTGAAGGCGGAGGGCCAGCCGCCGTCGGTGATCGACAGGCTGAACGACGAGCACTGGGCGGGCCGCGTCTACATGCGCAGGTTCTCGCCCCGCGCCACGTGGGTCTTCGCCCGGCTGGGCTGGTCGCCGAACGCGGTGACGGTGGCGTTCATCCTCTGCGGCCTGGCCGCCGGGGTGGTGGTGGCGTTCGGCGGCCTGTGGACTGCCTTAGCCGCCGCGATCCTGATCCAGGCCTATCTGCTGTTCGACTGCTCCGACGGCGAGCTGGCCCGCTGGAGCAAGCGAACGTCGGTGGCCGGCATCTACCTGGACGGGATCGGGCACTACCTGGGCGAGGCCGCGCTGCTCACCGGGCTCGGCATCCGGGCCCAGGGGCACCTCACGGCGTCCGGGGGCTACGTGAGCGCGGGCCTGGCGGCCGCGCTGCTCGCGTCGATCGTCAAGGCGGAGACCGACAACGTCACGGTGGCCCGGGCCAAGGCGGGCCTGCCCGGGCGGCACGAGGATGAAGCACTCGCCCCCCGCTCCGGGGGCCTGGCGGTGGCCCGGCGCCTGGCCAGCGTGCTGCGCGTGCACCGCATCACCCAGGCGGTCGAGCTCTCGCTGCTGATCCTCGTGGCCGCGTTCGTGGACGCGGCCCGCGGCGGGCTCACCGCGACCCGGGTGCTGATCATCGTCTGCCTGGCGGTGACCGCGGTGATGGTCCTGGCCCATCTCGCGGCGATCCTCGCGTCAAGGCGGCTGCGGTGAAGCTGTCCTGCGTGATCCTGACCATGGGCAACCGGCCGGCCGAGCTGGACCGCGCGGTGGCCAGCGCCGTGGCCCTCAGCCAGGCCGCCGACGGGGTGGACGTGGTGGTGGTCGGCAACGGGGCCGACGTGCCGCCGCTGCCGCCGGGGCGAGCGCCGTCCGGCTGCCGCAGAACGTCGGCGTGGCGGGCGGCAGGAACGCGGGCGTGGACGCGTGCGCCGGTGACGTGGTGCTGTTCCTCGACGACGACGGCTGGTACCCGGATCCGGGCCTGGGGGAGCACGTCGCCAGCCGGTTCGCGGCCGACCCGGACCTGGCCGTGCTCTCCTTCCGGGTGGTCGATCCCGACGGCGGACCCGGCGTGCGGTGGTACGTGCCGCGGCTGCGGGCCGGTGACCCGGGCAGGTCATCTCCCGGTGACCACCTTCGCCGGCGGGGCCTGCGCGATCAGGCGCTCGGCCTTCCACGAGGCCGGCGGCCTGCCCGCACTGTTCTTCTACGGACACGAGGAGACCGATCTGGCCTGGCGGCTGCTGGGGCTCGGGTACCGGCTCGAGTACGACGCCGCGGCCCGGATATGCCACCCGGCGGTGCCGAACGCCAGGCACGCGACCTGGTACCGGCTGGACGGGCGTAACCGGGTGCTGCTCGCGCGCCGGAACCTGCCCTGGCCGGTGGCCGGTGCCTACCTGCTGAACTGGCTGGCGCTGACCGTGGTGCGGGAGCGGTCAGCGAGCGCCGTGCGGGCCTGGCTGTCGGGTTTCGCCGAAGGGTGGCGCCTGGACGCCGGTGGCCGGCGCCCGATATCGGCTCGGACCGCCTGGAGAATGACCCGGACCGGACGGCCGCCCGTGATCTGACCCAGGACCCGAGGTCAGGCCGGGGCTGGCGTACAGCTCGCGCTAAGCTTTAGCCGGTGGAGGATTTTCTACGATTATGCTCTCGCTGAAGGCAGCGCTGCCACATGGCAGGGCGCCAGGTCCCCAGGCCCGGTGGCTGCCGCCCGTCAGCGTTCCGCGAAACTGGGCGGCGGCGGCCTTTGTGGCGTGTACCGGATTTGCGGGCGGTGTCGCGCTTTTCAGCACAAATGACCTCCACCGGCTCTGGGGGCTGATCGCGGCCAGCGCCTACATCGCGGCCGCGGCGGCGGTCCTGCTCTGGCGGTCCCGGGGGATCGACCTGGCCCTGCTGCTGAGCGTCAGCGGAGCGCTGATCACGCCGATGTTCTGGAACGCTGCCACCGGCGAGAAGCAGCCGGAGGTGACCGTCATCGCCCGGTCGGCCAAGCAGCTGGTGACCGACCACTCGCCCTACCAGAGCGCCGCGTCGCTGGCGACGGTGCATGATCCCAACGCCTACAATCCGTATCTGCCGGTCATGGCGCTGTTCGGCATCCCGCGGGCGCTGTTCGGCTCCCATGTGATCACCGATCCCCGGGTCTGGTTCGGCCTCGCGTTCCTGGCCATCTTCTGGTTTGCGCTGCGGGCCGCCGGGGCCAGGAACACCTTCCGCTGGACCGTGTTCATCGCTGCGTCGCCAGTGATCGCGTTCGAGCTCGCCGTCGGCGGCACCGACATTCCGATCCTGGCCCTGATGTGCCTCGGCTTCGCGCTGCTGTGGCTGCGACCGCGCCTGGTCCTGGCCGGGGTCGCGCTCGGCCTGGCCTCGGCGGCGAAGGCCACGGCCTGGCCGGCCGTGATCGTCGCCGCGGTACTGATCGGGCAGCGCGACGGCCGGCGACAGGTCCTGATCTTCCTTGGTTCGGCCCTGACGGCCTGCGCCGCAGTCGTCGGCCCGGTGGCGTTTCTCTGGCCCTCGGCCCTGATCGACAACACGATCATGTTCCCGCTGGGCCTGGCGGGTGCCACGTCGGCCGCGGCCAGCCCACTGCCGGGCCACGTCCTCGCCGATACCGGCCATACCGGGCATATCATCGCCGTGGCGCTGCTCGTGCTGGCCTGCGCCGTAGTCGCCGCCTCGCTGGTCGTCCGTCCGCCCAGGACCGTGCCGTCCGCCGTCTGGCGGCTCATCATCGGCCTGACGGTGATGTTCACGCTGGCCCCCGCTACCCGGTTCGGCTACTTCATCTACCCGGCGTCGCTGCTGCTGTGGCTGGAGATCTCGCAGCTGGGACTCAGGCGGACCGCGGTCGAAGCCGCACGATCCGGCGGCACCCGCGAGGAAGCCACCCCGGCGGTCAGCCGGGCTTAGCGCCCGTCCTGGGGCCGGCCAGGTCGGCCAGTTCCGCTTGCCAGTCCGCGTACCAGACGGCGAACCATGGCTTGTCTGCCGCCAGCGGGACGATGTGGTCCACGGTCTGCTCGTAGTAGGAGCGCTGCTCGGTGAGCGGCAGGTTCCGCAGAGTCTGCACATTGCTCGCCCGGTCGGCCAGCTTGACCAGGATGGCGTCGCGCGGCGCGTCCCGCAGCCGTCGCAGGTAGGCCTGGCGGACCGCCGGCCTGCTCTCGCCCGGGCCGGGAACCGGGATCGTCACCCAGCCGACGAGCTCGGCCACCCTGGGCCCGAACTCCGCGCTGACCTCGTCCAGCGTGCACGGCGTGTCCTCCACGACATCGTGCAGCACCGCGGCTACGAGCACGTCGGGGCGGGTGACCCCGGCGCCCTGGACGAGGACCTGAAGGGCCTCGAGCAGGTGCTCGAGGTAAGGTACCCCGGTCTTGCGCCGCTGGTTACCGTGGTGCAGGCGGGCGAACTCCACGGCCCGCGCCAGCGTGGCGACCACATCGGCGGGCAGCCGCTCGCTGAGCCCTGGCTCAGCGTCGGCCCAGGTATGCCAGCTGGTAAAGGTCTCCATTGCCGTCATTGTGCCGGATCGGGGCGGACCGCAGGTGCCGAAGGCGGGCCGCACCAGGGACGGGCTTCATAACGGGTTGGGGAAGTTGTCCGGCTGATCTCCGCCCGCGAAAGCGGCCTGGTCGTGACAGGCCTTCGCGGTCCCATTGATGCCGCCGTAGGTCTGGCTGAGACCGGAGACGGGCGACGACGGTGAGGGCGTTGCCGACGGTGAGCCCGACGCCGACGGTGAGGACGCCGACGGTGAGGACGCCGACGGGACGCGCTGCCTGGTGGCCTGGTTGGCCTGGCCGGACTTGGGCAGGGCCGTGTCGTGGGCTATCGCGCTGAACAGCTGGCCCGCCTGCGGCTGCTCGAACATGACCTCGGCCCCAGGGTCGCCCGGGTAGGGGATCTCGGGCACCTGGACGAACTGCACCGAGTCGGTCGACAGGCCCCGGAGGCTGTCAGCGATCTTCACCATCGTGGACAGGTCGAGCCCGCTGTCCGTGGTCATCGCGCTGGCGGCGTCGACCACGACGGAGTAGATCTTGGCCGGGCTGCCGAGGATGTCACTGTGCCTGATCCCCTGCAGGAGCGAGGCCATCAGGTACTGATCCCGCTGGATGCGCTGCAGGTCCGAGCCGGTGCCGATGTGGCGTTCCCGCCAGAACGCGAGCGCCTGGGGCCCCATGACGTGGTGCATGCCGGCGCTCAGGTGCAGCCCGGAGTCCGGGTCGTTGATGGCCACGGGCAGGCAGAGGTTGACGCCGCCGATGTCGTTGATGATGTGCACGAAGCCGGTGAAGGCGAGTTCGATGAAGTGATCAATGTGGATGCCGGTCTCGTGCTCGATGGTCTTCCACAGGCAGCTTGGCCCGCCGTTGGAGAACGTCTCGTTGATCCGCTCGTTGACCCCGGGCTCGGCCTGCTGGCCAGGGACGCCCGGGCCGTCGGCCGGGCAGGCCAGCGTCGGCACCATGGAGTCACGCGGAATGCTGAGAACCGTAGCGTCGTGGCGACCAGGGGAGATGTGCAGGACCATGATCGTGTCTGACCGCTGGCCCTCGACGGTGGCGCCGAACTTCCGGTTCGCCCCGGCCCGGCTGTCCGAGCCGATCAGCAGGACGTTCAGCTCGTTGGTGCTGTACTGCGGCGGCCGGCTGCCCAGGCCGACGATCTGCACGCGCTGGATGCTGCTCCAGACGCTCCGGTACCGGAAGTAGGCGGTGAGTGAGGCTGCGACGACCAGCAGGGCCACGACACCGGAAACCCAGCCGGCCACCTTCCAGCCGGTCGGGACGCGCCGGGCTGGCCGCTGCGCGCCGGCCTGCGGCCCATCCTGGCGGTGCCGGGGTGAGGGCAGGGACGGCTGCCGCGGCGGCTGTTCGCCAGGCGGATTCTGGTGCTCGTTGCCGCTCATAACCCCCTGGCATGATCTCGTTGCTGATCATGACCCCCAGGGAGGTTCCTTGCCATCGAGCAGGCGATTAAACCGTGAGCACGCACCGATAACCGGCCAAAAAGCCGGGGTGTTCGGGATAGCGAACGCCCCAGGATGCTCCGGATGTCCGGGCAGGCCAGCGTCTCGCGTCTCGGCGGTCCGGCCGGCGGCTCAGATGCTCGGGTTGTCCGGCCCTGAGAACGCCGCCTGGTTCTTGCAGATGTTGATGTTCCCCTTGATGGCGCCGTCGGCGGCGCTGACGCTGGAGATCGACTGCTTGGGCTTGGCGGCCGCGGCGCCCAGGCCGTGGAAGCTGGAGCCGACGATCAGCAGGATCGTGCCCGGCGTGAGCGACGTGTCCTTGATCAGCTGGGCGTTGCTGAGCTGAGCCTTCAGGGTGTTGGCCGCAGGCAGGTCGGAGGCGGCCGCGTACTCGATCTGGGAGCTGGTGAAGCCGAAGCTGGGGGCGTCGCCGGTGCCCACCACGCTGAAGCCCTTGGCGGTGAGGGCGCTGGCGGCCTGGCCGGCGACACCGCCGACGCCCGACCCGTTCTCGACCTCGACGTTGACCTGGGAAGGGGCTATGTCGACCACGGGGGTCGCCGTGGCCGGCTTCGGCTTCTTGGTCGCCGTGGGCAGCGTGTTGTCGTGCGCGATCGTGTTGAACAGCTCGTCAGCCTGCGGCTGCTGGAACTCGACGTCGTTCTCGTTCGGCGGCCAGGGGACGTTGGGTGCGGTCACGAACTGTACCGACTTGGAGCTCAGGCCCTTGAGGCTCGCGGCGATCTGCAACATCGCGGACTGGTCCAGGCCAGTGTCGGTGGTCATGGCGTCCGCGGCGTCGCGGATCACGTTCAGCATCCTGGTCGGGCTGCCGAGCAGGTTAGCGTGCTCGATGCCCTGGACGAGGGAAGCCATGAGGAACTGGTCCCGCTGGATCCGCTGGATGTCGGAGCCCGTGCCGACGCCCTCGCGGGTGCGCCAGAACGCGAGGGCTTCCGGGCCGAAGACATGGTGCACCCCGGCCGACAGGCTGAGGTTCGACTGCGGGTCGTGCACGGCAAACGGCAGGCATACTTTTACCCCGCCGAGATCATTGATGACTTTCTCGAAGCCGGTGAAATCGAGCTGGATGAAATGGTCGATATGGATGCCGGTGACGGCATCGACCGTCTTCCAGGTACAGGCCGGCCCGCCCGCGGACAGGGCCGCGTTGATGAGCTCGAGCTCACCGACGGATCCGGCGGTCTGGCCCGGGGTGCCATCGCTGGCGGCGCACGCCAGGATCGGGACCATGGTCTCCCGCGGGATGCTGACCACCGTGGCCTCGTGATGCCCGGGGGAGATGTGCAGCAGCATGAGGGTGTCCGAGCAGTTGCAGCCCGTGGCCCCGCCGATGTTCCCATTTTTGCCGATACGGGTATCCGAGCCGATCAGCAGGATGTTCTCCGCGTTGTTGTACTTGGGCGGCTGCTTGCCGATGAGGCCGGATACGTCGACGCGCTTGATGCTGTCCCAGACGCTGCGGTACTTGACGTAGGCGCCGAGCGCGCCGACGACCAGGACGGCGACGAGGCCAACCGCCACCCACGCGGTGATCCGGCGGCCGAGCGAACGCTGTGAGCGGCGCACAGGTTCGGGCGCACCCCGGCCACGCCGTGGCGTGTTCCAGTCCGCGTCGTCCACATCGGTGCGTCGCCTCATCGCTCCTCCGGGCCAGAATCCTCCGGAGGGCACCGGGGAGCCTGGCCGCTAGGGTTTGCGGCCTATGTTACGTGTTATAAAGGTGTGATTTCGTATGTAGTTGGCAAAAGTCCAGGTCGGCGAGCCATTGGTGGCCTATCCGGCCGCTGCTCCCGGCGCGGCCTGCGGTCATGTGCGGTCCTGCCAGCCGTCCCGTTCTAGAGTGGGACGCGTGCGTTCTGGCGACCGCCCGACCGGCAACACCGCTGCGACTGACCAGTCAGCGGGGGCCACGGACGTCAACGGCAAGCTTGAGGATATCGATGCCGGTGAACCGGCGAAGGCTGTTCCGCCGGCTGACCAGGCGCTCACCGCCGAGATGCCGCGCATCACGACCCCCCGGGCCCGGTCAGAAGACGGTGCGGAGCCCCGCACCGGGCAGCCGGGAGCCAGGACCGGGCATGAGGACGACGGGTTAGTGCCCGGCGGCCACCCCGGGCCGGACGGACAGCCGGAAACGCCCGCCGGCCTCGCGGTGTCGCGAGCCTGGGTCCGCCTGCCATCGGGGCGGGCCGGCGCCGGACGGGCGGCCGGGCGAGCTCAATCCGGGCTGGCGGCGATCCGCCGCCGCCTGCCTCAGCGTCCGCCCGGGCAGCCGTCCGCCAGCGGAACCGGGTTCGCCAGGATCACTGTGCTGCCGGCGATCCTGGTCATGGCCTGGCTGCTGCCCGGGTTGCCGCTGCTGCTGGCCGGGGTGTTCCTGCCGGTGCCCATGCTGCTCATCGCCGCGCCGCTGGCCGTTGCTCTGGCCGCGTTCGGCCTGCATCAGGTGCCAGGAAGCTGGCCCCGGGCGCTGCCGGGGGTCAGCGGGCGGCCGGGCCAGACCGTGCCCCGCCCGGCCGTGCCCCGCCAGGCAGGACCGGGCGAGACGGCGGACGGCGAGACGGAGGCTGGCCAGGCGGCGGCCGGCCAGCGGAGCCACGGCCTGCGAGCCACGGCCGGCCAGGCCACGGCGGGCGAGGCAGCGGGCGCCGCGCCGGGCCGGGAGCAGGCCTGGCCAGGCTGGTGGGGCCTGGCGGGCACGGCCGCGGTGGCGGCCGGGTTTGCCCTGTGGCAGTTCCTGTTCAACTCCGAGACCGTCATCGTGCTCCGCGACCCCGGGGCCTACCTGCAGACGGGCTACTGGATCGCGCAGCACGGCTCGCTGCCGATTCCTCAGGCGCTGGCCGCGTTCGGCGGCGCCCACCCTGGGCTCGGCTTCAGCAGCATCGGCTTCTTCTCCGGCGGCACCGCTGTCGTGCCCGGTCTCATGTCAGGGCTGCCGCTGGTCCTGGCCGGCGGCTTCTGGGTAAACGGCACCACGGCCGCCGCGGCGCTGGGCCCGATCCTGGGCGGACTCGCGATCCTGGCGTTCGGCGGGCTGGTCGGCCGGCTGACCGGGCCGCAGTGGGCTCCCGCTGGTGCCCTGGTGCTCGCGTTCACGCTTCCCGAGCAGTACACGAGCCGGGGCCCGTTCACCGAGACGGCCGGGCAGGTGCTGCTGTTCGGCGGGCTGTGCCTGGTGGTGGACGCGCTGACCCTCGGCGTTGCGGGCCGAGATCGCCGGGCGGTTAGCGTAACGGCATCGCAGGCCGCTCCGGATGCACCGCGGGATGCGCTCGCGGGAGGCGGGAAGCGCCGGCCGTGGCGGGACAGCTGGTACACGCCGCAACGGGCGCTGATGGCGCTGGGCGGGCTCGCGCTCGGCCTCACCGCGCTGGTGCGGATCGGGGGGCTCGTCGACGTGCTGCCCGCGATCCCGTTCGTCGGCCTGCTGGTGGTGGGGCGGTGCCGGGCGGCGTTGGCGTTCTGCATCGGCCTGGCGGTCGGCATCGGGTACGCGCTCGCCGACGGATACCTGCTGGCCGGGCCGTTCCTGAACTCGCTGCGGCCGGTACCCGAGCTGACCGGGCTGATCGCGGCCGGTCTCGCGGCGGTGACCTGGGCTGGAGTGGAGCTGGTGCGGTTGCTCGGGTTCCGCGGCGAGGGACGGCGGCGGCCGCCCGGGCGCCCGCTGCGGTGGCTGCCCGATCTCGGCGCGGTGCTGGCCGTGGCCGCGCTGATCGGCCTCGCGATCCGGCCGTACCTGCAGACCGCGCGGCAGCTGTCCAACGCGGTCGAGTCGGCCTACGTGGCCGGCCTGCAGCAGCTTGAGCACCTGCCGGTCGACCCCGGGCGGACCTACGCCGAGGACACCCTGTACTGGGTCATCTGGTACATCGGCCTGCCGGCGCTGCTGCTCGGCGGGTTCGGCCTGGCCCTCCTGGTGCGGTGGTGCCTCCGGGCGCTGATCTTGTGGCGGGACCCGTCAGGCACCGCGCGCATCTGGGGCCTGCCGCTCGCGGTCATCTGCTGCGGGTCGGCCGCCGTCCTCTGGCACCCGGCGACGGTCCCGGACCAGCCCTGGGCCAGCCGCCGCCTGGTGCCGCTGGTACTGCCCGGGCTGATCCTCTGCGCGATATGGGCGTCCGCGTGGCTGCGCGGGCTGGCGCGGTCGCGAGGGGCGGGCCAGACGACCGCGTCGGTCGCGGCCGCGTTCTGCGTCGCCGCACTGCTCCTGCCCACCGCGCAGACCACCTTCGGCCTGGGACTGGGGCATGCGGGCCAGGGCGGCGCGGCGCGCACGACCGCCGACGGCCTGGCGCTGAAGCGGGCCGGGCAGGGGCAGTACGGGGCCGTGGCCAGGCTCTGCTCGTCGATCGGGCCCTCGGCCACGGTGGTGATCGTGGACCGGCCGGTGGCCGAGCGGTTCACGCAGGTGATCCGCGGGATGTGCGGCGTTCCGGTGGCGTGGATGATCGGGCGGCCGGGCCCGGCCGTGCGCAGCGTCCTGTCCGGGATCCGCGGCGCGGGACGCCGGCCCGTGCTGCTCGGAGCGAGACCGGGGCAGGTCGCCGCCTACGGCGGCGGCAGCCCGGTCCGGGTGGTCGACCTGGCCACCACGCAGGATCCGCACACCCTGGCCCAGCCGCCGACTACGCTCTGGCCCGTGCACTACGTGATCTGGATGTCGGCGCCCAGCGGGGGGAACAACGGGGTCTGAGCGAAGCGCTGCCAGCGGCCAGGCAATTTGCCTGCCGTTCGCTAAGGCCCTAAAGTGAAGGGACTTCGACGCGGGGTGGAGCAGTTCGGTAGCTCGCTGGGCTCATAACCCAGAGGTCGCGGGTTCAAATCCCGCCCCCGCTACCAGGTAAGTGCAGGTCAGGGGCCTGATCGCCGGAAACGGCGGTCGGGCCTTTTGATCGTTTGTCCGCGGTTTGTCCGCGGGATCGGGACGCACGCGAGCGCGGCAGAGTACGCCGTAGGTGACATGCAACGGCATCGGTGCGGGCGAGTCCGGCTCGCAGCCGCTCGATCGTTGAGTGGAGGGCTGAGGTATCTGACTGCCGGGTGTCTGCGCCGGTTCCGGGTGGTTCCGGTTTACGATCAAGGCAGGCGACGGAAGGTGCGAGAGATGGCGTCGGCCACGCGAGGAGCTTCTAGCGTTTCCCGATACCCGTGCCCGTAAGCTCGCCCGGGTGTCCATGCGGCGGCTGCGCTACTGGGAAGAGACCGGCCTGGTCGTGCCGTCGATCCGGCGTCAGCTGAGCCCGAAGAACACGGTCCGGTTGTACAGCTTCCAAGATCTTCTGTCGCTGCTGGTGGTGGCGGAGCTGCGGACCGAGCGGGACATGTCGCTGCAGCACATCCGGCGCGTAGTGGAGCACCTGCGGTCGCGTGGCTACGAGGCGCCGCTGCGGGAGCTGACGTTCGCCACCCTCGGCCAGGAGATCTACTTCCAGCACTCGGACGGGACCTGGGAGGGTGACCTGCGGCCCGATCAGATCGTCCTGGAGAAGATCCTGCGCCTGGACCCGCTGCGGGCGCGGATCACCAGGGCCGCGCAGCGTCAGGCGAGCGATGCGGGCCGGGTGGTGAAGCAGCGCGGCGTGCATGCCAGCGCGCCGGTGTTCGCGGGCACCCGGATCCGCGTGTCGACCGTGCAGGACTATCTGCGGCACGGCTACGACACCGATGCGATCCTGGAGGCATTCCCGGATCTGAAGCGCCGCTGACGTGGCCGAGGCGTCCCGGCTCCTGGCTGCGGCCGGGTAGTGCGCTTCCTGCTTGATCACGATGTCGATGCCGCTGTGGGCCGGATGCTGCGGCGCAGGGGCATGAGTGCCTCACGGCGAGCCAGGTCGGGTTAGCTGCCGCGACCGATGACGCGCTGACAGTGTGGGCGTCCGAGCATGAGGCGGTGGTGGTGAGCACCGACCGGGAGTTCGGCCGTCGGCGGATGAAGAACGCGATCGGGCATCATGTATGGCTGCGCTGCCTGGACTGGGAAGCCGATGTTGTCCTTGAAGTCACTTGGCTGAGGTGGTGAGTCGGCTTGAGGCGCGAAGCGATCTCACGATCCGCGTCTCGGTAGACGGCCTGACCGATTCCTCGGCCTGGTCCTGACACGAGCCGGAGTTCTGAGCCCGTCGCCGGTTGCGACCCAGGACGTCACCGCTCTCTCAAGGCGGTAGCGCCGGTTCAAATCCGGTCGGGGCTACGAGTGAAGTAGCAGGTCAAGGGCCTGATCGCCGGGCGGCGGTCAGGCCCTTGATCATTTGTCATCGATTTGTCATCGAGCCTCGCCGTCGCCCGCCGCCCGGTGGCAGCGGACGCCACAGAGTGATCGTCATCGACAGTGTCTTGCCGTCGACGTGGTGGCTGGAGTGAACAAGCTGCCGACACGTTGGCCATCAGCGGCCTTGAGCTCATTGCAGTGCCCGTTCGTTGCTTTGGGCAGCAGGAGGCCGCGGGTTCGAGTCCCGCTATCCCGACCAAACCTGCAGGTCTGCGAGCACATTGTCGAGCAGCGTTACGACTGTCAAGATCGTCTGACCGTCATCTGACCGTGGCGGTCAACGCCAACCGGCGGCACCGACTGTCACGGACTGATGCTGCGGGACGCTGCGGCGAGGCATGTCCGCGTTTCCTTTGAACAGTTCACCAAGGGCCGCAAGGCGCTGGACCGGCACCTAGTTCAAGACTTCATACTGGCCTGTACCTCAGCCGCTTCGGCCACCTGGTGACCTGGACCATAGCTGAGTGCCTGGCACTGCTACCGCGCACGACATGATCTCACTGAACTCCGCAAGGCCTTTGCGCACCTTCACCGGCCCCACCGGCACCTTCCGCGAGCTCACCGGCCTCCAAGCTCGCCCGCGACATCCTCGCCGCGGTGAACATCACCCAGCTCCGCCAGATCCACGAGGGCCTCCTCTGCTGGGTCAGGCTGCGCTCGCGGCGCGGCCGCCTGCAGCCGCTTCGCGTCGGCCACGGCGAACCGTTGCCTCCCTTGGGGCGGGATCCGGCGCGGGCAGGTTAGCCACAGTGGTGTCGGCCTTCACGCTGGTCTCCGGGACTCGCGCCGTTCATCGTGAGTCGGTGTCCCGGCTTGGATCAGCGCCCACACGACTTTGCCGCTGGACCGCCTGGACGTGTACCAGCCCCAGTCGACGCTGGAGGCCTCCACGATCATCAGCCATGCCCGCCGTCAGCGTCCGGCCAGGGTGGCGGCGGACGGGCTGCCTGTCGCTGGCGTCCCAGATTCGGATCAAAACGGCGGCGTGGCTGGCATAGATCCACAGCCGGACGGGCGGGTGCCCGACGCCCAGCGAAACTCCTGCGGCGATCATGCCGCCGCTGGTGGCGTGGCCAAGCTGGAGGGGTGCGTGCGCGAAATCGAGACGATCTCCAGCCGGACGCCCATTCCGGCCAGCACCGTCTCGGTGTGGAGCAACGAGATCTTGGCGAAGGCGAACAGGGAGCTCGCGGTGATCGGCTTACCGTCCTTAAGCATGATGCCCAGGACCACGACCGGCTCGCTGGAGAGTATGCTCACCGCGTGCTCCGGAGCGATCTGGGCGATCTTCGCGGCGAACTTGTCCTGGACGTCGCGGTTGAGGCGCAGGGTCTCAACCGCGACTCGGCTCTGGGCGAACAGGTGGTTCAGCGGCGCGGTGCTGCGATCGGCCTTCTTGCAGCAGATGAGTTGCCCCTGCGGTCCGAGGGCGTCTGCGATCTCCAGGCCGCCGCCCCGGAAGAAGTCGGTGTGAACGTTCTTCTTGTCGAGCAGCACGTACCCTGGCTGCCTGGCGATCTGCTTGTTGAACCAGTCCTCATCGTGCTCCTCGCCGGAGGCCGATGGCGTCCATGTCGGCAGCGTGACGCTCGCCGGGCGCGCCAGGAGTTCGGTGATCCTTGACTCGACGATCGCGAGGTACTCTGCCCCGATCTCATACCACTTGCCCTGCCAGTAGAAGTAACGGGCGGCCTCGTCAGGGAGCTCCGTGGTCAGCCACTGGTCAGCAGGGACCTGCCGGCTCAGGACCTGGTCCCCGTCGGTGTCCTCGAACATCTGGACGCGTCCGGTGCGCAGCGCCCGGAGCCGCTTGCCGCCGGGGAGCGTCCTGACGGCCGTGAGGATGGAATCTGCGTCGAGCTCGTGATGCACCTGGGTACTGCCCGCCAGGGAGACTGCGAAGGATTCGGCGTGATCGTAGTCGTCGCGGCACTCACCCGGCACCGCCAGGGCGACGTTACCGGTCTCGTCTTCGCCGAGGCGGGTGTCGAAGAGCTCATCGAGGCGCTTGGCCTGGCCAGACTTGGGGTCGAGCGAGCGCACGTGAGCGATGAACTCGAACTCCTGCAGCGGGTCCGGCCGAGCGCACACCTCTTCGATGCTGTGCAGGTCAGCCATCATGCCGACGGGGGTGGCGGCGAGCTGGATGGTGATCTTGCGGTCATCACCGGTGACGCGGGCGGTCCGCTTCCGGTCCCTGGTGAAGGTGAGCGGGACATCCCTAACGTGACCGGAGATCCGGGTGACAATCTCGCCGAACTGTTCGATGCCGAAACCCCTGATGCTCTCGCCGCGCGCGACGGAGTTCTCGTCGCTCCGGCCGCGCGCGTCCATGAGCTGCGGGTCACCTCGTCTGACCGCACCTGGCGGCGCTTCGCTGCTCCCATTCTGCTCCCGCCGGGCGCGGAGGTCGGCTGGCGGCGGCGTCTCGGTGAAAATCTGGGTCCGGGTGGAGCGCGGCCGTGGAGCGCCGGAATGTCACCAGCTGGCCGTAACGTTCCTCTCATTAGCAGGCGAACCGAGGGAGACGTGCCGTGACCAGCGAGGCAACGGAAGATCGAACGGTCACAGAGTTAACCGGCGGCCGCGGCCGAGGACCAGGCGGCCAGCTGACAGCAACGCGGGAGCATGCCCCCTGCTGCCCGATCCCTGGCTGTGGTGAGCAGATCGACCCGTCACGCTTGATGTGCCGCCGCCACTGGTACCAGGTGCCGAAGCAGTTGCGCGACCAGGTATGGGCCACCTGGCGGTCTGGCCAGGGAGCTCTGAGCCGTGAGCATCAGGATGCGGTGCGTATAGCCATCGCTACATGCCAGAAGCAGTCCCGCCCAGCGGCCAGCTCGTCGGCTGCCTAGGTGCCGTCTGAAGGCTGCGTCGCTCTGATGCTGCCCAGCTGGTCTTAGCCGCTGGCCCACTGGCAAGTATCGGGCACACGGCTCCCGAGGCCGCCGTTGCCATCAGGCGAATCTGTGCCGCTGACCTGGAAAGGTACGTGTTGGGCAAGCGCCCAGCGCGAAGATTTGTTCCGCACATGTTCCGGATCACGGCCAATCATGTGTCAGGGAGCGGTTTTACAGTGAGCCGATCCCGACCTATCGGAATAGCCGCTGAGCTGCTGTTTCTTCATTTCCCGCCGCGTGAATACCGCGTTCTGTCCGTGTGGCGTCCGTAGTCCCGGAGTGTGCCTGGTCATCGCGACGCAGGTTTTGGATCATGTCCCATCAAGTCCAGCTGCATCTCACCGCGCGATCGAGGTAAAGACGCTGGTCTGGCATCCGATCCCTGTCTGCGCCTGAACCGCCGAATTGGACGGCCCATGTCCGGGTGACGTGCCGTCACCGCCCTCAGGGGTGGATGTTAATCAGGGTCCAGCCTGCGGACTGAGATCAGGCAGAGCCCGAGGTCTCTGATTTTGGTCAGCAGACCATGCAGCGCGGCCTGATCGGCCAGGGAGCCGGAGATGACGGTCTGCGTGTCATGTCTTTCGATGTGCAGGCCGCCGAACCAGGCAGCCCACCGGCTGTCGAGGATGCCCTCGACGCGGATCTCGTATTGGGCAGGGGCGCCGGCGGTGCTCACTTCCGTTCCAGCCGTTGCCCGGCCTGACCGGCGGCCGCTGCAGTTGCCGCCGGTCTGGGGCGGGGTGTGCTGGTCATGGCCTGCGCGCGGCCTGGGTTTCGTCGGGGCTGGGCAGGTGGCGGCCGGTCAGCCGGGGCCCGTCCAGGCTCGGGGTCCAGGCCAGCGGCCCGGCCTGGTCCACGGGCACCCGGCTGGACTGCCAGGCAAGTTCCCACATCAGGACCTGCTCGTCGTGGATGGCCCGCAGGGCCGCCATGGCGCGGCAAGCGGCCCGCCACAAGGTCGCGCCGTGGCGCTGGGTGGACTGGGTAGCTGTCATCAAGATCACCTCGTTCGTCTGAGGCTTGCCGGCGAGGGGCCGCCAGTGCAGGAGTGGGCGGGGCCGGCGTGACCGATCGCGTACTGGACGGCCCTGAGGACAGCGGTTCCTGTCCTGCCTCCGGATGTGTTGCCTTCTCCCTGCCACGCTAGGAGCGGACGCGGGTCCTGGGCGTCACCCGAAGGTGGCATGGGGGTGGAATCTTGCGGTGATGCGCACGTCCATTCGGGCCGCGCCCGTTGGGAGAGCGAGGCCGTAGAATGGCCCCGTCCAGCGGCTGGGTTTGTCGCGGCGTTCAGCGGCAGCCACCGTTTCGTGTTGGATTACCTGGCTGATGAGGTCCTTGACGGCCAGCCCGGGCAGGTGCGTGCGTTTTTGCTGGAGACCTCGGTGCTGGAGCGGCTGTCCGGTGAGCTGTGTGACGCGGTCACCGGCCGGTCTGGTAGCCAGGCGATGCTGCACTACATCGAGCGGTCGGGCCTGTTCCTGGTGCCGCTGGATGAGGTGCGCGGCTGGTGGCGCTACCACCATCTGTTCGCCGATCTGCTCCGCGCCCGCCTGGAGCAGGAGCAGCCCGGGCGGGCGCAAGAGCTGCACCGGGCCGCGGCCGCCTGGTCCAATGAGCATGACCTGGCCGATGACGCGGTGCGGCACGCGCTGGCGGCGGGGGACCCGGCGTGGGCGGCCCGGGCTGATCGAGCAGCACTTCGACGCAACCTTGTACCAGCGCAGCGAGGGCGCGACGGCGCAGCGGTGGCTTGCGGCGCTGCCCGCTGAGCTGGTCCAGACCCGGCCCCGGCTGTTGCTGGCGCAGGTGTTGCTTGCAGCAACGCTCGGCCGGGCGGAGGCGATGGAGCCACCGCTGGATGCGGCCGAGCGCGCGCTGGCAGACGCTGCGCCCGCGGTCGATGAGCCGTTCGAGCCATCGGTCGAGATCGCCGCTAGCATGCTGGGGAACATGCCTGCGCTGATCGCGCTCCATCGCAGCTTTCTGGCCCAGCTTCGCGGTGACGCCGGGGCCGCTCGTTCGCCTCGCAGGCCCTCGCCAAGCTCGGCGGTGGTGAGCGGCTGCTGACTTCTACCGCCCAGGGACTTCTGGGGGCGGCTGAATGGCTCCACGGCCGGCTCGCAGATGCCGAGCTGGCCTTCCTGTCGAGCATCGCCGGGTGGCAAGCTGGGCAGCCCATCTCATGGGGTGTCTACCACCTCGGCCAGGTCCAGCGCGCCCAGGGTCGGCTGGACGCGGCAGCCGAGACTTACCAGAAGACACTGGACATTGCGGCAGAGTCGGGCCCGCCGCCCGCGCCACCCGCTGGCCCTGCGTACGTTGGCCTGGCCGAGGTGGCCTACCAGCGGAATGAGCTTGACAGCGCCCTCTGGCAGGTCACCGAGGGCATCGCGGTATGTCGGCAGTTCCTCTACCCGGCTCCGTTGGGCACTGGCTTGGTGACCCTGGCGTGGATCCGGCAGGCCCAGGGTGATCCGGGCGGGGCGCTGGAGGCGATGGGCGAGGCAGGGCGGGCTGGGCCCCGGGCGCGGGCGTGACCGGCCTGCTCAACCCGGTCCCCGCGCAGCGGGCGCGGCTGCTGCTGGCCCTGGGCGATGTCACCGCGGCCAGCCAGTGGGCGAAGGCGGCTGGCCTCAGCCCAGAGGATGAGCCGGATTACCCCCGGGAGCCGCGTATCTGCTGCTGGCGCGCGTGCTGCTCGCCCAGGACCGTCCCGGCCCGGCACTCACGCTGCTGCAGCGGCTGCTGGCCACCGTGGCGAGCCAGGGCCGCATCGGCAGCGTCATCGAGATTCAGGCGCTGCGGGCGCTGGCGCTGGCCGCCCGTCGCGATCACGCCGGCGCCCTCGGTGCCCTGGCCGAGGCGGTCACGCTGGCCTGCCCGCAGGGCTACGTCAGGGTCTTTGCTGACGAGGGCGCTCCGATGCGCGCGGTGCTGACCCGGCTCTCCGCCACCCGGAAGGAGCAGCGAGCCCCAGCCCGCGACATCGACCCCGATTACCTGGCTGGGCTCCTGCGCGCCTGCGGCCAGGCAGGCGCCGCGCCAATTGTGCAGCTGCCCTACCAGGACGTGATCGCTTCCGGCAACGTAATGGTTGGCACGGAGACGCCGCTTGCCACTGTCGCAATGATGGTGGTTGTGAAAAAGGGGGAGAACCCTTTGTCCCCATATCTCCACGCCCGATGCGGTGAAGAAGACCCTGCTCGCGGCGAAGTTTATCTCTTATCCCGACGGTGCAGGCGGGGCAGGTGGGGCCGCGGGGGTCAGCTTCGATGCAACCCAAAAACAGCTCGGCATCTATGACGACATGAAGTCCAAGATTAAGCGCATCCAGGGTGTCAGCCTGATGAAATTGGTCACCAATGGGGATATCGATATGGCCATCACGTTCGCCAGCGAAATTGGGAACGACCCCGGTATCGATGTAGTGGGGCAACTGCCGAAGTCGATTTCGACACCGACGGGGCTCGTTGGCTTCGTATCGGCCCACGCATCATCGCCCGATGCTGCCAAGGCGCTCTTGAAGTACCTGTCGGGACCCGAAGCTGCGGCTGCGTACAAAGCGTGCAATATGCAGCGGGGCAAGTAAGGGCATCTGTTAGCCAAAATATTTCCCAAGAAAGGAGCCTCCGATGAAACGCGTTCTCAAGATCGCTGGGCTCGTAATCGTCCTTCTCTTGATCGTCGCCGTCGCTACCATCGGCAGCGCGTTCATTGGGCGGCAGGCCATCACGGATGGTTTCAGATTAACGGAATTCGAATCGTAAAGGACGGCATTGTCAGCGTAGGCGTCGTGCCGATCGCGCCCGGTGAAGTAGCGCTGATCGACGCGGGCAATGACAAGACCGGCAAGGCCATCCTGGCCGAGCTGTCGCGTCGCCAACTCGGCCCCGAAGCAGTCAAAGCAATCCTGCTCGACTCACGGACATCCCGACCATGTCGCCGCCATTAAGGTATTCCCGGAAGCAAGGGTGATGGCGCTAGGCCCGGACGTGGCGCTGGTCGAAGGACTGGCCGGCGCCCACAGTCCTTTGGCACGCTTGATGCCTGTAGCGCCTACTGACGCGGAGCCGGCCCACGCCTTCATGGATGGCGAGACGTACACCCTGAATCAGGTGCCCGTGCGCGTGTTTGGCGTGCCCGGGCACACCGCAGGAAGCGCAGCCTATTTGATCAACGGCGTGCTGTTTTTGGGCGACGCTGGCGACGTCGGCAGTGACGGTACGATCAAGCAGTCCCCGTGGATCTTCAGCGACAGCCAGGCACAGGATCGACGTTCCTCGTCCGGCTCGACCAGCGCCTGCTTCAGGATGGAACCGACGTGAAGGCGCTCGTCTTCGCGCACTCCGGCGTCCTGGTGAGAGGATTGGCGCCGCTGACGGAGTTTGCACAGAAAAATCAATAAGAGCCAGTCTTCACTTCATCTCATTCATGTAGACAAGGCCCGCCCTTCACACACAATGAACGACGGGGCACCCCAAAATTCCGAATGAAAGACTGTGCCGACTCCTGGGAGAAAAAGACGCAGATTTTCGTTTGACACGGGCGCTCTGCCTGACGACACTAGCGCCGATTACGGCGACCCGCTTGCTGTTTTCCGAGGCCGGAATTCAATGACGCTGACGCTGCTCGATTGGATCGTGATCGCGGGGTACCTCCTGCTGATGATGCTGCTGGGAATTTATTTCCGTGGTGTTCGAGCCAGGACACGGAGGAATATTTCGTGTCGGGGCGGCAAGTCACGCGGTGGCTTGCGGGAACTTCCATGGTTGCGACTACTTTTGCGGCGGATACACCGCTGGTAAGTGACCGGATTGGTATACACGCAAGGGATTGCAGGAAACTGGCTGTGGTGGAGTTTTCTGCCGTCGGGAATGATGACCGTATTTTTGTTTGCCCGGCTGTGGAGGCGATCGGGGCTGCTCACCGACGTGCAATTCGCGGAAATGCGCTACTGGGGAAAGCCCGCCGCATTTCTGCGTGGGTTTCGCGCGGTCTATCTGGGCCTGCTGATGAACTGCCTGATCGGGTGGGTAACGAAGGCGATGACGAGCATCGTGGGAGCGACGCTGGGAACGAGTGAAGCCACTAGCCTGGCGATTTGTATTTTCTTTCTGATTCCATTCACGGGGCTTTATGTTTCACTCGGCGGCCTCTGGGGCGTCCTGTGGACCGACCTGTTTCAATTCGTTCTGAAAATGTCGATCGTG
>CAVUBM010000066.1:0-94374 GCA_963739645.1 uncultured Actinomycetota bacterium | reverse complement strand
AGCCATTGCCTGCGGGTTCGGCGCGTCTTAGCTTGAATGTCATGGCGGGGGACGAGCTGCCCGGCAGGCTGGGTGTGCTGGGCGGGGAGCTGACCGGATTCGTCGGGCGGCGCAGAGAGCTGGCCAGCGTCCGGGAGGCGCTGGCGAGCGCGCGGCTGGTGACGCTGACTGGCCCGGGTGGTATTGGAAAGACCCGGCTGGCCATGCGGCCGGTGGCCGAGATGCGCCGAGGGTTTCGTGACGGCGCGCGGGTGGCGGAGTTGGCGGCCCTTCGCGACCCCGCGCCTTGCTGGCTGCGGAGGTCGCGCGGTCGCTGGGCCTGCTTGATCGGTCGTCTCGCTGGGGGATTGCGGCGCTGGCCGAGGGGCTTGCTTCGCGCCAGATGCTGGTGGTGCTGGATAACTGTGAGCATCTGCGAGATGCGTGTGCGGTGCTCGCTGGTGCCCTGCTGCGCACCTGCCCTAAGAGCTGCTGATACTTGCCACCAGCCGCGAGGTGCCTTCGTCGGGGTCAGCGGGAGGGGTGATCGCCCTCCCGGTGCCGTCCATGCCGGTTCCAGCGGAAGGCGGACTGCCGGGCGCTGAGAGAGCTTGCTCGGATATAAGGGCGAGGCGGTGCGCCTGCTCGCCGAGCGCGGCGCCGCGGTGCTGCCAGGGTTTACGGTCGATAATGGTAACGGCCAGGCGGTGGCCGAACTGTGCCGCCGGCTGGAAGGGATCCCGCTGGCCATTGAACTGGCCGCGGTCAGGCTGCGGTCGCTGTCGCCCGGGCAGATCCTCGCCAGGCTCGAAGACCGCTTCGGGCTGCTTTCCCTGGGGGACCGGGCGCAGGCCGCGGCATGAGACCTTACAGGCCGCGCTGACGTGGAGCTATGACCTGCTGACCGAGGCCGAGCAGGCATTGTGGGCCCGGTGCTCGGTGTTCACCGGTTCGTTCGACCCTCGACGCCGTCGAGGCGATCTGCGCCGGCGAGGGCATCGTCCCAGGCGCGGTGGCCGACCTTGTCGACGGGCTGGTGACCAAGTCCGTGCTGACGCCCGCCCAGGCGGCGACCAGGCCCGGTACGTCCTGCTGGACACTATCCGCGAGTACGGGCTGCGGCGGCTGCAGAAAGCCGGGCGGGAGCGGCCACTGCGCCAGAGGCACCGCGACTGGTACGCGGCGCTGGCGGCGCGGCAGGAAGGGCTCGGAGCGCACCAGGTCCAGTGGATCGATTGCCTGGACGCAAACCATCAGAATCTGCGGGCGGCGCTGGAGTTCTGCCTGAACCAGCCGGACGGACAGGCCGCGGCAGGGCTGCGGATGGCCTGTGACCTGTGGCTGTACTGGGAGAGCCGGGGGAAAGAGGTCGCCTGACGGAGGGACGGCGGTTTATCGACGCGCTGACCAGGCAGCCGGCGCGGGCATGCTGCGGGCGCGGGGGATGTGGGTGGCAGGTTACCTGGCCCTGGTCCAGGGGATCCCGGCGCTGCTCGGCGGTGGCTGGAGGACGCTCTGATGGCTGGGCAGAGCCTCGGGTGCCGCGGGAGGCGGTGGCTACGCCTCGCATTCCTTGGCCGGGCACTGTCGGTTCACCGGCGAGACCCCTCGCGGTACTGAGCTGACAGCGGAGGAGGCGCTGGGACGGCACCGGACAGCCGGCGACTGGCAGGGCGTGGTGCTGACGCTGGTGCAGCTTGGTGTCATGCGGACTCTCACGGGCCAGCCGGAAACAGCGGTGGGCTTGCTGGAGGAGTGCGCGGCCCAATGTCAGGCGCACGGTGAGCGCTGGAACCGGTCGTATGCACTGTGGGGGCTTGGCCTGGCCACCTGGCTGCTCGGTGACCACGAGCGGGCGGAGGAGGCGCAGCGCACGGCGTTGAGGATCAAGCGTGACGTCGGCGACCAGGTTGGAACGGCCTTGTGTCTCGATGCGCTGGCCTGGGTCGAGGCCTCACGAGATCAGGCCGTCACAGCGGCGGGTCTGCTCGGCGCGGCGGCCACGGCTTGGGACACCATCCCCGCCACCTTGCCGGAGCCACTGGCCCCGCACCGGGAAGCCGCTGTCACCCGGGCCCGCGCCGCGCTCGGCAAGGTGTCGTTCACCGCCCACCTAGCCCGGGCCCAGGCGATGCCGACGGCCGCGGCGGTGGCCGCGGCGCTCGGGGAGCCAGCCCCGGGCGCGACAGGCAGCCCGGTCGGCGCCACCCCCGGCCTGCTCACCCCGCGCGAGCGCGAGGTGGCTGCCCTGATCGCCCGCGGGCTGTCGAACCGGGAGATAGCCGCGGGCATGGTCATCTCGGTGCGTACGGCCGAGACCCATGTTCAGCACATTATGGTCAAGCTGGGTTTCACCGCCCGCTCGCAGATCGCCGCGTGGGCGGCCGCAGGGGACCCCTCCAGGGCCACCGTGCGGCGGGCCTGAACGCGGGCAGCGCGCGGCACACGCGCCAGCAGGGCGCTGTCGTCTGGCCGGAACCTACGTAGCGGAATCCGCAGTCCCCCGGATGCGCCCGGATGCGGGCAAGCGCCATTCTCATTTGCAACGGCCATCCGGTGGGGAACCGACCCCGCGGGGCAGCAGGTGAGGAGGCCCGGTGGCTGATGATGACGCAGACCTTCGGCTGTTCCTGGTCGAGCACGACCTGCAGGGCCTGTCCTCGGCGCAGTTGGCCAGCGCCCACCAGGTGCTGGAAGAAGCGGTGTGCCGGGAACGTGGGCGGGGCAGCCGGATCCGGTATGTGCAGCGCATCGTCGCCCCGCAAGAGCGCAGGTGCCTGTGCCTGTTTCTAGCTCCCGCCCCGGACACGGTCCGCAGCGTGAACGACATCGCCCAGTTCCCACTGGCCCGCATCGTCGCCGTGACCAGTTCAGTGCCGCACAGTCACCGGGGCATGGCAGACCCTGAGGAAGGACATCCTGATGGCCAAACCTGACCTCCCGGCGCGCTCAGCCCGGCCCGCTCATCCACTGGCCAGACAGCCATCAGGAGAGAGGGCGATGAAGACCCGGTTCAGGACCGTCCTGGTTGCGCTTATGGCGTCGCTTTGCGCGCTGGCGCTGGTGCCCGCGGCTCGAGCCAGTGCGGATAGCGGTCAGCCCGGCCTGGCGGGGCCTAGAACCTGGCATGTCCTGGTGGGTGGGCAGTCAAAAGACAAAGCGATTCAGGGCGAAGGTTACTACCCTCACGTGATAACCATCGACGCCGGCGACACGGTCGCATGGGCACTGAACACAGATGAAATACACGCTGTAGCATTTACCGGAACCTGTGATGATGTCTCGTGTATTCCGCCGTGCGCCTTTACCGTCAACATCGATGTCAGCCCCTGCGGGTCACCCAGCTACGATGGTGTCAGCGCCCTGGACAGTTCTGGGAGAATGGTCCCAGCAGCATACAACTGGGATAACTCAATTCCCCATGGAAACACGACCTACTCACTAACCTTCACCAAACCAGGCGTCAACGTCTATTTCGACCTGGGCGTCGCTGGCATGAGGGGGGTGGTGATCGTACATCCGGCGGGGGCACCGTATCCCTTCACTCAGGCGCAGTATTCTGCACAAGCGCAAGAACAGCTGCGATCTGACCTCGCGGCGGGGGCCAGAGCAAGGAGTCGCTTCCAACCAGTGACAGCCTCAGCCAATCCCGATGGAACCCATACCTATCATGTCGCCCTAGGCGCGAGTCCCCCAGAAGATGCACGCGTCGTTCTCGGCCCGGCAGGAGGCTCCGCCGCCCGCGGGCGCGCGCTCCTCGAGGGATCGGGTATCGGAACCTCGCCGGACCCGGCCATTGCTGTCAAGATCGAACTCTCCGGGCTGAGGCCAGGCAGCGTTCATGCTGTCCAGATCCTCCCTGGCATCTGCGGAGCGCCAGCCGCGACGAGCGGCATAGTCTTCAGCCAGATATTCGTTCCGCCGGCATTCACACTGAACAATGTCACCGCCGGGCCAGACGGGAGAGCTACTAGCACCACAGTTATCACTGGGCCGCCCAACTCCAACGGCCCGGGACAGCTTCGGATCCCAAGCTCTGGCTGGTTCATCAACGTCGCCGCAGGCCCAACTGCTGACAATGGTGCGACCTCAGGCTCATGCGGCAATATTACATTCAGCAACGCGTCCGTCATGAGATATCTTCCGCAAAACGTCCACATCCACGTTGGTGACAGTGTTGTATGGACCGACGACACCAGCAATGAGCCTCACGGAGTGACTTTCCTCGCCGGACAGCCTCTTCCCCAGCTCCCGGAGTGGTACACCAGTGACCCGACCGGGAACGGCGGAAGCTATGACGGCTCGAGTTTCTTCAACTCGGGCCTGCTCTACCCGGCGGGGGGTGGCCGGAACCACAGCCTTACTTTGCAATTCACCAGAATGGGCACCTTCCCCTACGTTGATGTTGGTGACCTGGTCATGGGGATGCAGGGAAGCGTCATCGTGGGGCACTGATCCCGCTACATCGGTCAACTGAGACCAACGCCTGCCTCGCCGCTGGCGCGAGGCAGGCGTTGGGTCAGGTCAGCGAGCAGGGTGGACCTGTCGTGCTCCCCGCCAGGTCCAGCCCGGCGGGCGCGCGGCGAGCCGTTCCAGTGCCGCGGTGACCGCAGAGTCCGGGGAGCGTACCGTGAGTGACATCAGGCGACCTCAAAGGTCGTGCCGATACCCATGCCCGTGATCCATTCCGGGACCGGGTGATAGCTCGTCCACACCAGCGGCCGGCCGGCCGCGGCAAAGCCGGTGAGCCAGGTGCGGATCTCGTGGGCGCCGCGGCCGGCCCGCTCCGCTAGCTCTTCGTCGCCCAGATCAGTTACCGGGTCGAGTTCGGCTGCGACCAGCTGCGCGAGCTGCTCGTGCACATGATCGAGGAGTACGCCCGTCATAACGGGCACGCTGACCTGCTCCGCGAGCGCATCGACGGGCGCGTCGGCGAGTAGGGCCTGGTCATCGTGGGCGCTGGTCCGTCACCCGCGCGAACTCCCTGCGGTCCAATCCCTACCGCCAGGCCAGGCCTGCCCGCGGCGCCAGCCGGCTAGCTGCTCAGCGCCCGGCGGCGCTGCGGGCCGACCGTGTACTTCGGGTCCCGCGCCGACGCCTGGCCGGCGGTGAACACGCCGAACCTGGTGACGGCCGAGCCGGCGAGCAGCGCCGCCCCGGACAGCGCCGACACCGTCCGGCTGCGGCGGCCGAGGACCGCGCCGGTCGCGCCGGCCGCGGCCAGGACCTGGCCGGTCCGCATCAGGGCACCCGATCTCCCGGCCCGGTAGGGCTCGGCCTCCGGGCCGAGGCGCCGCTCAAGCAGCAGTTCCGCGGTGATTTCCGCGGCGGCCCCGGCCACGGCCAGCCGGGCCGCGGGCCGCGCTCGCTCCGGCGGGACCGCGAGCAGGCCGAGGCCGCCGGCCGCGGTGGCGGCCGAGCCGGCGAACAGATAGGAAGCTCGCCGGTACGCGCCGTGCCAGGCTGGCGTGGCGGTGTCGGCGATCAGCACCGAGGTGTAGGCCGCGACCGCGGGGCCGATCGCGCCGGCCGCGATCGTGGCCGCGGCGCCGGTGCGCGGCAGTCTCCGTGAGAACAGGCAGGCGGCCAGCGCCAGCGGGGTGTAGGCGGACACGATCCAGGTGCCGACGCTCATCGGCGACGTCACCTTGAGCACGCGCAGCATGTTCACGAACCGGGCCGGACGGCCGAGGTCGTGCACCAGGGCGGCCAGCGACAGGCTGATCGCGCCGGCCGCGCCGGCCTTGGCCACGCGGGCCAGCTCCGGGTGACCCGAGAACTGGGCGCAGGCGGCGAGCGCCGAGGATGCTCCGGCGCAGCCCGCCGAGGAACAGGTAGGCCGGGATGTCCAGGCCCCACGCGGGCTCCTTGACCACGGGCCGGCCGTAGTAGGAGCTGGTCTCGGCCTGCGGCACCAGCTGCTGCTCGCCCCGACGCGCGCTCCGCCGGGCCGCTCACGACCGCCCGCCCAGGCAGGCGGCCACGACGGCGGCGGCCAGGCCCGCGGCAGCGAGCCCGGCGTGCCGCCACATGCGGGGCAGGTCCCGCGTGGTGACCACCGGGTCCGGCGGCAGGCCATAGACCTCCGGCTGGTCAAGCAGCAGGAAGAACGCGCCCGCCCCGCCGACGCCGTCGCCCGGGTCGTCGCCGTACAGCCGCGCCTCCGGCCGGCCCGCGTCGTGCAGGTCGGCCACGCGCTGCTGGGCCCGCTCGCGCAGCTCGTCCAGCGGCCCGAACTGGATGGACTCGGTCGGGCAGGCCTTGGCGCAGGCCGGGGTGAGGCCGGCGCCGATCCGGTCGTAGCACAGCGTGCACTTGTGCGCGCCGCCGTCCGACTCGCGCCTGCCGATCACGCCGAACGGGCACGCCGACACGCAGTAGCCGCACCCGTTGCAGATATCGTCCTGCACCACCACCGTGCCGAACTCGGTGCGCATCAGCGCCCCGGTGGGGCAGACGTCCAGGCAGGCGGCCTCGGTGCAGTGCTTGCAGACGTCGCTGGACATCAGCCAGCGCAGATCGCCGGCGTCGGCGTCCTCACCCGCGCCCGCGTCACCTGGCCGGGGGGTTCGCGAGGGGTTTCCCCCCGCGGGTTGCTCTGGCCGGGGGGTTCGCGGGGGGTGTCCCCCCGCGGGTTGCTCTGGCCGGGGGGTTCGCGGGGGGTGTCCCCCCGCGGGTTGCTCGATGAACGCGACATGCCGCCAGGTGGACGCGTCCAGGGCCTGGGTGTTGTCGTACGACATCCCGGTCAGCAGGAGCCCGTCCTCGGGCACCTCGTTCCACTCCTTGCACGCGACCTCGCAGGCCTTGCAGCCGATACACACCGAGGTGTCGGTGAAGAAGCCCATCCGCGGCGGGTGGTCCCGGTCAGCCGGCGTGCGCGGCCGGGTCGAGGCCCGCCTGGGCCGAGGCGGGGCCCGGATCGCCCGGGGTGGCGTTCATCTCACATCTCCGTCCCTGTCGCGTCGGTGATGCCGGCCCGTTGCTGGTAGGCCCGGACGAACTCGCGCAGGGCCGGCCCGCGCGGGCGCCTCCCGGGACGGATGTCACAGGCCATGGCCTTGACCTCCTGGATGTGCACATTCGGGTCCAGCGACAGGTGGGCCAGCTCGTTGGCGGCATCCCCGGTCGTGTACCCGTTCGGTCCCCAGTGCCAGGGCAGCCCGACCTGATGCAGGACCCGGCCCTGGACCTGCAAGGGCGGCATCCGCTCGGTGACCAGGACCCGGGCCTCGATCGCGCTGCGAGCGGTGACGATCGTGGCCCAGCCGAGGTGCTCGAGGCCACGTTCGGCGGCGAGCTGCGGCGAGATCTCGCAGAAGAACGCGGGCTGGAGCTCGCTCAGGTAGGGCAGGAACCGGGACATGCCCCCGGCGGTATGGTGCTCGGTCAGCCGGTACGTCGTGGTCACGTAGGGGAACACACCCGATCCCGGCTGGTCGCCGCTGGGCTGATACCGGTTCTCGCGGTGCCGGATGATCTGCCGGACCGGGTTGTGCTGCTGCCCGTACAGCGGGTTAGAGAATGGCGATTCCTGCGGCTCGTAATGAGCCGGCAGCGGGCCGTCCACCAGCCCCGCCGGGGCGAACAGCCAGGCCTTGCCGTCGGCCTGCATGATGAACGCATCGGTGCCGGAAATGGCATCCACGCCGGTGGCGCCCTCGGGCGGGCGGTACGACGGGGGCCGGTCGGCGATGTAGTCGGGCACGTCATGCCCGACCCACCGCCGCTGGTCCTCGTCCCACCAGACCAGTGCCTTGCGCTCGCTCCAGGGCCGGCCCTCAGGGTCGGCCGAGGCTCGGTTGTAGAGAACCCGCCGGTTGGCCGGCCAGGCCCAGCCCCAGTCCGGTGCCACCCAGTCCTGCTTCGTCCACGGGGTGCGCCGGGCGGACTGGTTCACCCCGTCGGCGCGCGCGCCGCAGTAGATCCAGCAGCCGCAGGTGGTTGAGCCGTCCCCGGTGAGCTGGGTGTAGGACGAGAGCGGCTTGCCGTCCTGGTCCCAGCCGTTGATCTCGGCCAGGATCGCGTCGGCGTCTGGCTCCTCCAGCGGGCCCGCGGTCGGGTAGTTCCAGGTGAGATCCAGGACCGGCCGGTCGGCCTCGTCGGCCGACGCGGCCAGCTTCTCCCGGATGCGGCGCCCCAAGTGGTAGGTGAACCACAGGTCGCTGCGGGCGTCGCCGGCCGGCTCGACCGCCTGGTGGTGCCACTGCAGCAGGCGCTGGGTGTTGGTGAAGCTGCCGGATTTCTCGGTGTGGGCGGCCGCGGGCAGGAAGAAGACCTCGGTGCCGATGTCCTGCGGGGTCATCTCCCCGGTCTCGATCTCCGGGCCGTCCTTCCACCAGGTGGCGCTCTCGATCATGACCAGGTCGCGGACCACCAGCCAGTCCAGCCTGGACAGGCCCAGCCGCTGCAGCCGGGCGTTGGCCGAGCCGACCGCCGGGTTCTGGCCGAAGAGGAAGTAGCCCCGGCAGATCTTCTGCGTCTGGGCGATGACCGTCTCGTAGGTGCTGTGGCTGCCAGTCAGCCGGGGCAGGTAGTCGAAGCAGAAGTCGTTCTCCGCGGTGGCGGCCTCGCCCCACCAGGCCTTCAGCAGGCTGACCAGGTAGTCACGGGTGTTCGCCCAGAACCCGTTCGGCACGGACTCGGCCGCGACGTAGGAGTCGAGATCGGCGTTGCCGTGGGCGAACGGCATGGGCAGGTACCCGGGCAGCAGGTCGAACAGGGTGGGAATGTCGGTCGACCCCTGGATGGAGGCGTGGCCGCGCAGGGCCAGGATGCCGCCGCCGGGTCGGCCCATGTTCCCGAGCAGGGCCTGCAGGATCGCGGCGGTCCGGATGTACTGCACGCCGACGGTGTGCTGGGTCCAGCCCAGGCTGTAGACGAACGCGGTCGTGCGGTCACGGCCCGAGTTGCCGGTCACGGCCTGGCAGACCTGGTCGAACAGTTTCTGGGGCACCCCGGCGATCTGCTCGACCATCTCCGGGGTGTAGCGCGCGAAATGGCGTTTCAGCACCTGGAACACGCACCGCGGATGCTCCAGCGTGGGGTCGGTGTCCGGCGCCGGGTGGGTCGCGGCGCCGCCGGAACCGTGCGCCTCGCCGCGTCCTGCCTCCCGCCGCCGTCGCTGGGTGTGGTGGTCCGGCGGGTCAGGCTCGTCGCGGACGCCGCTGGCCGCCTTGGCCTCGGCCCCCTGGTACCGCCAGGCCTCGAAGTCGTAGTAGCGGTGCTCGGCGTTCAGGCCGGAGAACACCCCGTCGAGGTCCTCGGTGTCGGCGTAGTCCTCGCTCAAGATCGTGGCCGCGTTGGTGTAGGCCAGCACGTAGTCCCTGAAGTACTTCCCGGTGCGCAGCACATAGTTGATCAGGCCGCCGACGAACGCGATATCGGCGCCGGCCCGGATCGGCACGTGCAGGTCGGACACGGCGCTGGTCCGGCTGAATCGGGGGTCGACATGGATGACCGTGGCACCGCGGGACTTGGCCTCCATGACCCACTGGAAGGCGACCGGATGGCACTCGGCCATGTTGGAGCCCTCGATCAGGATGCAGTCCGAGTTGATGAGGTCGCGCGGGAAGGTGGTGGCCCCGCCACGCCCGAAGCTAGTCCCCAGACCGGGAACGGTGGAGGAGTGTCATATCCGGGCCTGGTTCTCGATCTGTATCGTGCCCAGCGCCGTGAACAGCTTCTTGATCAGGTAGTTCTCTTCGTTGTCGAGCGTGGCCCCGCCCAGGCTGGCCACGCCGAGCGTCCGGCGGGTGCGCTTTCCGTCGACCTGCCACTCCCAGCCCGCCCGCCGCGCCGAGATGACCCGGTCGGCGATCATGTCCATCGCCGTGTCCAGATCCAGGTGCTCCCACGCGGTGCCGAACGGCCGGCGGTACCTGACCTGGTACTGGCGGGCGTCACCGGTGGTCAGCTGCAGGCTCGCCGAACCCTTCGGGCACAGCCTGCCCCGGCTGACCGGGGAGTCCGGGTCGCCCTCGATCTGCGTGACCCGGCCGCCTTCGACATACACGTCCTGGCCGCAGCCCACCGCGCAGTAAGGGCAGACCGACTTGACGACCTTGTCCGCGCGGCGGAGCCGCGGCTCCAGCTGCTCGGTCCGCCTGCTTCTGACCGCCGCCCCCAGGCCCAGCCGGTCCTGGCCGGTTAGCTGACGGTAGGCCGGCCAGGAACCCATCCAGTCTCGTGCACTCATCGGGGCGGCTCCCTGAGTTCTGGGACGGTGACAGCACCAGGCTTCCCTGCCGGCGGCCGGCCACACATCATCAGGGCGGCTAGTTCTGCTGGCGTCGCCCGCGGGCAGATCATTGGGACGGCGCGATATAGCGGACGCCGATGGCGGCGTCCAGGCCGATGGTCTTCTCCTGGCCCGGGGTGACCTGAACGCGGCTGCGGCGCAGGACGATGGCCGTGACGACCACCGCCAGCACGGTGACGGCGAGCATGATCGTGGCGAGGGCGTTGACCGACGGGGTGAGGCCGAAGCGCACCGCGGAGTAGAGCACGATCGGCCAGGTGTTCGTCGTGCCGTTGGTGAACACGGGCAGGACGTAGTCGTCGAAGGAGAAGGTGAACGACAGCAGGAAGGAAGCGATGATCGCCGGCATGAGCCTGGGCAGCGTGACCTGGCGGAAAGTCGCCAGCGGCCCGGAGCCGAGGTCGTAGGAGGCCTCCTCGAGCGTGTCGCCCATGCCCACGAACCTGGCCCGGATGATGAGCATCGTCAGCGAGGCGCCGAACACCACCTGGCCCAGCAGGATGGTGATCTTCCCGAGCGGCGGGAACGCGTGGATGTAGTTACGTGCCTGCACGAAGAAAATGAGCGAGGCCACGGCGATGACGATCTCGGGCACCACGAGGGTCAGGTAGACGAGGGCATCGAACGGTGCGCGGAGCCGCGGCCTCATCCGGGCCAGGGCCAGGGCCGCGCACAGCCCCAGGACGGTGGCGATGATCGATGCCACCGCGGCAATCTGAAGGCTGGTGAGGATGGCCGGGATGTAGGTCGGGTCGTGCAGGCCCGCGCTGAACCAGCACGAGGTGAACCCGTTCCAGACCGTGATGTTGCCGACCTGCGTGGGCGGGATGTTGCAGATGTTGGAGCCGTGGAAGGCGGCCACGGATGTCGCCGACGGCTTGTTGAAGGCGAAGATCACCATGACCAGGATCGGCAGGTACAGGAACGCGAACACCACCAGCGCCCACGCGGTGAAGCCGAGCTTGGCCGACATACGCCTAGGCACCGAACTGTTCCTCCTTCGTGGCGAAGAGGATGTACACGATGACGAACACCGACAGCGCCGCCATCAGCGCGATCGCGAGCGCTGAGCCGAACGGCTGGTTCTGGGCCTGGTTGAACTGGTCGCCGATGACGTTCCCCACGAACTCGTAATTCCCGCCGCTCAAGATGTTGGGGATGATGTACTCGCCGGTCATCGGGATGAACACCAGCAGCGCCCCGGTGACCACGCCGGGCAGGGTGAGCCGGAGCGTGATCTCCCGGAACGCGGTGAACGGGCGCGCCCCCAGGTCGGTGGCGGCCTCGATCAGCGTCCAGTCCATCCGCTCCAGGGACGCGAACACCGGCAGGATGAACAGCGGCAGGTAGTTGTAGACCAGGCCCACGGCGACCGCGTACTTGGTGTACAGGATGTTGATGCCCACGTCCTTGGCGAGGTACCCGTTGGGGTCCAGGATGATCTTCAGGGCGTAGGTGCGGATCAGGAACGACGTCCAGAACGGCACCACGACGATGAGCAGGGCCAGCATCTTGTAGGTGCTCAGGTAGCGGGCCATCCAGTAGGCGACCGGGTAGCCCACCACGATCGTGAGCAGGGATCCCACCGAGGCCATCACGAGCGTCCGCTCGAAGATGGTCGTATACAGGGAGTTCCCGATCAGCTTGTACTGGGAGATGTCGAACCCGTAGGACAGGCCGCCGAATCCGCGCTGGGTGGCCAGCGAGAACGCCACCAGGATCGCCATCGGCCCCAGGAAGAAGATGACGTAGTACAGCAGCGACGGCGCGGTCAGCCACCCCGGGTAGCGCGGCTTGAATGACCGCCTGCGCCGCGGGGCCGGCGTGGCGACGGCCGGCGGCTCGGTCTGCTCAGCGACCGCCATCAGCCCGCCTTGAACTCCGAGTAGATCTGGGTGCGGGTCTCCACGACCTGGGGGCTGACGTTCAGGATGTAGTGATAGTTGTCCGTGTAGGTCTTCGGCACGTTGAACATGGGGTCGTCCCGCAGGCTCGAGGGCAGCTGCGCCAGGGCACTCGCCATCGGGATCTTGTAATTGTGGTAGTTCATCTCGGTCACCGCGGTGCTCGGCGTGAGCAGCCAGTTGATCCAGGCGTGCGCGGCGACCGGGTGCGGTGCGCTCACGGGAATGCACCAGTTGTCCGCCCAGATCTCCGAGGCCTCGGTCGGGATGACCGCGGTGATGTCGCCCTCCTTCTTGCGCCCGTCCACGATCCGGCGCACGTCGCCGTTCCATCCCTGGCTGAGGATGATCTTGCCGGCGATCGCGTCGTTGATGTAGGCGGACGAGTCGATCGTGGTGACGCCCTTGCGGATCGAGAGCAGGAAGGACTTCACCTGGCTGAAGTCGGACTGGCTCGTGGTGTTGGGGTTCAGGGCCAGCGCCATCAGCGCGAGCGGCACGACCTCTTCCGCCCCGTCCAGGAGGTTGGTGCGGCCCTGGCTCACGTACTTGGGCAGGGCCATGTAGAAGTCGTGCATGGTCTTCGGGTGCTCTTTCACGATCTTGTTGTTGAAGAAGAACATCGTGATGCCGAAGTCCTTGATGACGTGATAGTCGCCCGTCGGGTCATAGGCCGGCTTCAGGAACGACGGGTCCAGGTTCTTGAGATTGGGCAGCAGCGCCTTGTCCAGGGCCATGAGCCCTTTTTCCTCGATCAGCTCGGCCACGGCATTCTGGCTGGGCACGATGATGTCGTAACCCGTGCCGCCCGCGTGCAGCTTGGCCAGCAGCTCATCGTTGCTGGAGTAGAAGGTCTCGTGGACCGTCATCCCCACCTTCGCCTCGGGCGGAAGCTTCCGGAACTTGGCGAAGGTCGACGGGTCGTCGTACTGGGACCAGTTGTAGATCTCCAGGTGGCTCTCCAGGGGCTTGCCCGCCAGCGGGTTCCCGGAGGAGCCGGACTGGCTGCTCGAGCCGCCGGAGCCCGTCGATGTCGTGCCGCACGCCGCGGCCGCTGCAGCGAACAGCGCCATCCCGCCCAGGCCGAGGGCCTGCCGCCGGTCGATGTGCCGGCCGGCCGCCCGCTGGACCTCGCGGTGCAGATAGTCGAGCTTCGGTTTCATCGCGCGCGGCGCGAGGATGTTCAGTTCATCCCGGTCTTCGTTCATGATTCCTCCTGCTGGCCTGCCGGCGCAGCTGGGTTGGCTTCACCCAGGAGAAGCGGGGCCGCTTCGTCCCAGCTGAGAGCGATCCGGTCGCCTGGGTTGATGGTGTCGAGCGCGGGATCGGCGCTGGCCCGCTGTTCGCGGACAACGATGCTGGTGCCGGTGGCGAGACTGGCCACGATCTGGATCTGGTCGCCCAGGTACATCTTCGTAATGACCTCGGCGGTGGCCGAGTTGGCGGTCCCGGCGGACGGGCCGGCCGTGGCCACGATGCGCTCGGGCCGGATGCCGACCCGCACCCGGGTGCCCTTGACGACCTGACCGCGGCCGCGTACCACCACCCCCGAGCCCGCATCGATGGCGAACCCGCTGTCAGCGGCCTCGACCACCTCCCCGGCCAGGAAGTTCATGTCCCCGATGAAGTCGGCCACGAACGGGGTCAGCGGCCGGTCGTAGATCGCCCGGGGCTCGTCGATCTGCTCGATCAGGCCGTTCGACATGACCGCCACCCGGTCGGACATGGACAGCGCCTCACCCTGGTCATGGGTCACGTAGACAAAGGTGATCCCGACCTGCAGCTGGATGCGCTTGAGCTCGATCTGCATCTCCTTGCGCAGCTTCAGGTCCAGCGCGCCCAGCGGCTCGTCCAGGAGCAGCACCCTCGGGTTCATCACCAGCGCCCGGGCGAGCGCGACGCGCTGCTGCTGGCCGCCGGAGAGCATCGTCGGCCGGTGCTTCTCCCGGCCGGTCATCTGCACCAGCTCGAGCGCCTCACGCGCCTTGGCGTGGCGCTCGGGCTTGGCGACCTTGCGCTGCTTGAGCCCATAGGCGACGTTGTCCAGCACCGACATATGCGGGAACAGCGCGTACTGCTGGAAGACGGTGTTGACCTCGCGCTTGTACGGCGGCGTGCCGACCGCGTCCCGGCCGCCGATCAGGATCTCGCCCTCGTCCGGCTGCTCGAAGCCGGCGATCAGCCGCAACGACGTGGTCTTGCCGCAGCCAGACGGCCCCAGGAGCGACAGGAACTCGCCCTTGCGTACCTTCAGGCTGACCGCGTCGACCGCAGTCAGGGAGCCAAAGCGCTTGGTCACGGCGCGGAACTCCACATCGTACGCGCCGTCGCCGTTTGCTGGACTCACTCCCATGCCACCCTCACAGGGTCAAGTGCTAGGCAGCAAACTGTAAAGCAATGGCCACATGTGGTCTATAGATACGACTTCCGTGGAAAGTGTCCGGCTTGTTACGGGCTGTGACTTACCCGGGACGCTCCAGCCGGTCGGGCGGGGCCGGCCCGGCTACGAGAGCAGCGTGCGGGCCAGGCCTGCCGCTCTGGCGCTGGCCGCAGGCCCGGTCCTAGGCTTGCCCTTTACCCGAGGGGGCACCATGGTGGCGGGCAATGGCACGGACCGGGCCTGTGTCCTGCCGGCGGGACGGTCATGACCGCGGCCGCCGACCCGGCCGCCGAGGTCGCGGTGCTGGACGGGACCGGCCAGGCCGAGCTGGTGCGGCGCGGTGACGTGACCGCCGCCGAGCTCGTCGAGTGGGCGATCGGGCGGATCGAGCGCCTCAACCCGGCGCTGAACGCGGTCGTGACCCCGATGTTCGACGACGCGGTCGCGCGGGTGAACGCCGGGGTGAGCGGGCCGTTCGCGGGGGTGCCGTACCTGCTCAAGGACCTCGTGGCCGAGGCCAGCGGCACCCGGTTCACCGAAGGCTCGGTGTTCCTGCGCGACAACACCTCGTCGTTCGACTCCGAGCTCGTGGTCCGGTTGCGGCGTGCCGGCCTGGTGATCGTGGGCAAGGCGAACTGCCCGGAATTCGGGATGGTGCCGACGTGCGAGCCTGTGCTGTTCGGCCCGGCCCGCAACCCCTGGGACGTGAGCCGGTCGACCAGCGGCTCCAGCGGCGGCTCGGCCGCGGCCGTGGCCTCAGGCCTGGTGCCGATGGCGCACGGCAACGACCTGGGCGGCTCGCTGCGCTACCCGGCGTCGGCCTGCGGCCTGTTCGGCCTCAAGCCGACCCGGGCCCGGAACCCGCTCGGCCCGGAGTACGGCGACGCGATCGGCGGAAACGCGGTCGAGCACGCGCTGACCCGCTCGGTCCGCGACAGTGCCGCGCTGCTGGACGCGACGGCCGGGCCCGCCCCCGGTGACCCGTACTGGGCGCCCCCGCCGGCCCGGCGGTTCACCGACGAGGTCGGCGCCGACCCCGGACGGCTGCGCATCGCCTGGACGGCCCGCACCGCCGGCGGCTCACCGGGCCATCCCGACTGCGTCGCGGCGGTGGAGGACGCGGCCGCGCTGTGCGAGTCGCTGGGCCACCACATCGTGGACGCGCAGCTGCCGGAGCTCACCCCGGAGGTCGGGGCGGCGATCGGGACCGGGTTCAACGCCGCGACCGCGTGGATCCTTGCGTACTGGATCCGGCGGCTGGGCCGTGAGCCGGGGCCGGGTGAGCTCGAGCCGCTGACCCGCGTGTTCTGGGAGGCGGGCCGCCAGATCACGGCCGCCGACTACCTGCTGGCCGTGGAGGACACCCAGGCCTACGCCAGGCGCGTGGCCGCGTTCTTCTCCCGCGCCGACGTGTGGCTGACGCCGACGATGTCCGAGCCGCCTGCCCCGCTGGGGGAGATCGTCTCGACCGAGGCCGAGCCGCTGCGCGCGCTGGAACGCGGCGGCCGGACCGTGGCCTACTCCGGCGTGATCGCGAACATCACCGGGCACCCGGCGATGTCGGTGCCGTTGTGGTGGAACGCCGGCGGCCTCCCGGTCGGTGTGCACTTCCTGGGCCGCTTCGGGGACGAGGCCACCCTGCTGCGTCTCGCCGCGCAGCTCGAGCAGGCCCGGCCGTGGGCCCACCGCGCACCAGACGTGTTCGCCGGGCCGGCCCGCTAGTCGCTGCGTGCCGCGATTGCCACCCCGGCGGCCAGGCCGCCGGCACTATGGAGGCCGTCATAGTGCCGGCGGCGGGTGCGGGCATCGCCCCGGGCGCTAGCCCGGCTCGATGCCCCGCGACCTGGCCAGTTCCTCCAGGCCGTACCTCTCGACGGACTCGCGGTCGATCAGGCTGATCGTGCGCAGTCCCTCGGCCACGAGCCGGTCGTTGATCTCATCGAAGTGCTCCCGCACGAGCCGCTTCTCGGCGTCGGTGACCCGGCCCTTATGCGGCTTGCCCGCGTGCGCCATCGTGCCGTAGTCGGTACGGTCGCCGCGGGGCGCGAAGACCGCCGTGCTCTTGGCGGCGCGCCGGGCGGGCCGGGCGCTGACGAGGACCTCGGTCATGGCCCGGTCGGTCGCCAGCTTGTCGAACGCGGTAGCCTCCAGCGCCACCCGCTGGGGCTCCTGCTCGCCCGGGAGATACAGGTCGACCACGGCCACCCGCAGGGCTCCCTTCTCTATGGCCCGGGCCTCGTCGGTGAGGACCTCGATCTCCACCGGCCCGTCGCCGAGTTCGGGGTGTTCGTGAACCACGATGCGCGCCAGCGCATCGTCCTGGGTGATGATCTGGCCGCTGAGGTCGCTGAACAAGACGGTCTTCTGGCCCACTGGGCATGCCTCCCTGCACGTCGGTACGGCTGTAGTCGTTGGCATCTGGCGCCTGGGAGTGCTCGCAGGCCGCCCGCTAGAAGCCGCCCGTCTCGGTATCGAGCACGTGCTCTACCCTGCCTCAAGGACGACGCGACTGTCAAACATGTGTTCTAAGTGTCGGGCGGGCTAATTCGCGGCCGGGAACGGCTAGATGAAGTCGCTGAACTCGCGCAGCAGCGCTGACTTCGACCTGGCCCCGATCACCTGCCTGACGACCTCGCCGCCGGCGAACATGCTCAGCGTCGGGACCAGGAGGATCCCGTACTTCTGCACGATCCGCGGGTTCTCGTCGACGTTGACCTTCACCACGTCAACCTGGCCGGCGTGCTCGGCCGCGATCGCGTCGAGCACCGGGGAGACCTGGCGGCAGGGGCCGCACCACGGGGCCCAGTACTCCACGATCACCGGCCTCGGCCCGTTCAGCACGTCGGTTTCAAAGCTCTCATCGGTCACGACCTTGGCCGGGCTCATGTGCGCGCCTCCGGCACCGTACTCATGTCGCGCACCTCCGTGCGACGTTCATCTCAGCGCTCCTTCCGCGTCTGGCAGATGCAGGGCCAGGCAGTCACCGCGGTCGCCGTGCTCGCAGACCTGGACCAGCCGGCGCAGTTTGCACTGCAGCAGGGTGAGGTCCCTGATCTGCCCGGCGATCGCCCCGAGCTTGGCCTCGGCGGCCCGAACGATGTCGTCGGCGCCGCCGCCCTGCGCGGGGCCGAGCAGTTCGCTGATCTCCCCCAGCGTGAACCCGAGCTCCCGGGCCCGGCGGATGAAAGCCAGCCGCCGCCGGTCGTCGTCGGTGTACTCCCGGTACCCCGGGCCCGTGGGTTCCGGGCGGGCCAGCAGTCCCCGGCGCTGATAGAAGCGGACCGTCTCGACGCCGACGCCTTGCTCGGCGGCGAACCTCCCGATCGTCATCCCAGCCATGCTTGGCAAGCTAACAGCCGTACCGAGGTACGGAGTCAACTGCTGGTGGCGGACCCGGCCCGGGCACGTGTCACCATGGGGTGGCCGAGACGGGGCCAGCGCCGGTGGAGGAGCGACGAGCGATCACGACGGTCACGCATCAGGGGCGCCGGGCGCCGAGACCGAGCCCGACGCCCGGTACACCCTCGCCAACGAGCGCACGTTCCTGGCCTGGAACCGGACCGCGCTGGCCCTGGTGATCGCCGGGCTGGGCATCGTCCAGCTGCTGCCGCCGTTCCCCGGCGTCCCGTGGGGCCGTCACGTGCTCGGCATCCCGCTGATCGCGTTTGGCGCGATCGTGGGCGTGGTCGCCTACCGGGAGCTGCGCCGGAACCAGATGGCCCTGCGCCGCAAGCAGCCGCTGCCGCGGTCCGCGCTGCCCCAGGTGCTGGCCGTCGTGATCACCGGCATTGCCGTGCTGGCCGGCATCGTCCTGCTGGTATCGGCCGTCCGGTAGGAACGCCTCGATGCTGCCCGACGACCCCGAGGACTACGACCCGGGCCTGGCCCGGGAGCGCACCAGGCTGGCCTGGGCCCGGACCGCGATCGCCTTCGCCGCGGTCGGCGCGGTCGTGCTCAGGAAGGACCTGCTCGCCGGCGCGGTCGTGCTGGCCATGGCTCCGCTGGTCTGGTGGCTCGGCCGGATCGGCAGCCGCGCGTGGGAACCGGAGCAGCGGCGCCGACGGCTGCTGGTCGTCACGGTCGCGGTGACCACCGTGGCGCTGCTGGCGATCCTCGTGTCGCTGCTCGCCCGCAGCCCAGACAGCCTCGACCAGCTGCTGCCCCGGCACGGCTAGCCGGTGAAGATGTCCTCGGGCAGGAAGGCGGACACGAGCATGTTGGGGGCGTCGACCAGCTGGCTGATCTTGAGGTCGACGGCGACGCTGCAGATGGCGTAGGCCTGCTGCCGGGTCCACCCCCGCTCGGTGAGGTGCTCGATCATGTTGAGGAGCGCGTTGCGGGCGGCGAGCGTGATGTCCTCGGAGTGGTTGACGCCGTCCTTGGTGACGGAGATGCCGGTGGTGGCGTAGAACCGGCGCGGCGCCGCATACTCGGGCGGCAGGTAGTAGTCCTGCCGGGTGAACCGCAGGTCGCGGATGTTCTTCTGCGCCGCCTCGCCCTTCCGCACGCTGAACCGCACGTGCAGGGTGGCGGTCATCTCGATCGCCGTGCCACAGGTCTCGCTGTCGCCCTGGGCGAAGTGGGCGTCGCCCGCGGAGAACAGCCCGCCGGGGGTGTCCACCGGGATGAGCAGGTGCGCGCCCTGGCCGAGCTGCTTGATGTCGACGTTGCCGGCCTGCTCGCGGGGCGGGATGGTCCGCAGCGCCCGCGCGGCGATGCCCGGGTCGGAGGGCACGGCGGACGCGGGCGACGGCGGCAGGATGAAGCCGCCCCGCTCCAGCAGGTCCTGCTCGCGGGCGATCGTGGCGGTCAGCAGCTCGTGCCCGGGGGTCAGCCCGATCGTGCCCATGAACGGCGAGCCCGGGATCCGGACCCCGGGCAGGTCGGCGGAGGTGGCCCAGCCGTCGGCGATGTCCCAGTTGACCTTGAACGGGTCGGGGAAGTCGTCGCGCAGGAACCCGAACCCCGGCACCTGGACCGTGTACCCGTACCGGTCGGGCTCGATGGTCAGGATCTCCACCTCGAGCAGGTCTCCCGGCTCGGCTCCCTCGACGTACACCGGGCCGGTCAGCGGGTGCACCACGTCGAGGTTGGGTGCGGCGACGACGTCCAGCGAGGCATCCGGGCTCATCTGCCCGTCAAAGGCGTCGCGGGTCTCCAGGACCACCTCGTCGCCCGGATCGCACCGGACCGCCGGCGGGATGTCGGGGTGCCAGCGGTTGTGGCCGGAGCCGGGTTCCTCCAGCAGGGTCTTGCTGCGGTCGATCCGGACCTCGCGGACTGTCATCTCGCCCTCCTTGTCGGCCTACGCGCGCACTAGCCCGGTCTATACCCTCCGGCCGGGTCTCGGCGCTGGCAAACAGGAAGATCACTAGACGCGCCGGGGGCCACGCCATGGCGGGACACACTCGCCCGCGTACTGTGCGTTCCGGATCTTGAAGGCTCCGCCGCCAGCTCAGCCGAGGGTCAGCGGCGAGGGGTGCCGGGGCTCATAGATGGGGAGCTCGCCGCCGTCGGGCAGCCGGATCGCGGCCAGCAGTCCCCAGCCCTGGTCGGTGACGTCGCGCGCGACCTCGACGCCCTTGTCCCTGAGCTCGGCCAGCGTGGCCTGGATGTCGTCGCACATCAGGTACAGCTCGTGGCGGGGGCCCCCATCGGTAGGGTGCACGGCCAGCTCGGCCGGGGGCAGGGCGAAGATGAGCCAGCCCCGGCCCGCGTCGACCGACGACAGGCCCAGCACCTCCGCGAAGAAGGCCCGGACCTGCTCGGCTTGCGGGGAGAACACGATCGCGTGCACGCCGTTGATCACACCGGGATCCTAGCCGCGGCCTGGCCCCGGCCGCGCGCTTGACGTGGCCGGGCTCTACGAGGCCGGGTCGGCCGGCGCGGCGTGCTTGCCCCGGCTCTCGGGCAGCCCGCTCCCGGCTTCGACGGAGAACAGGTACCTGACCGTGTCCTCATAGATCCGGGCGAGCGTGGTGTCGAAGAGCTCCTCGGCCTGGCTCCGGTACTCGCCCAGCGCGTCAGGGTCATCTTCCCGGCCCCAGCCGATGCGCTCGATGAGGATCGTAAGCTCGGCCAGGTGGCTCGCCCACCAGTCATCGATGACCGTCAGCATCACCCGCCGCGCGACCTGGCCCATGGCCTCCTGGCTGACTTCCTTCTCGCGCCTCTCGAACGCATGACGGGCGTCATTCCTGATCCGCTCGGTCAGGATGAGCCGGTCGGTTCCTGTGGCGCCGGGCTTGCTGGCCCCCAGCTCCGCCGCGCTGAGCGTGACCGGGTAGAGCTGGGTCAGTGCGCCGCGGAGATCTTCCGGATCCTCGTACGCGGCCGCGTTCCAGCCGACGACCTCGTCGATCGTCTCCAGCGCCTGCTTGCGCGGGTCGCCGCTGGAGAAGATGTCCTGCCTCCGGGCGTAGAGCTGCTCCCGCTGATCGCTTTCCACCTGCTCGAACTCGCGGAGCATGCCGCGGCGCTCCCGGTCGGCCGTTTCCGCGTCCTGCTGCACGCCGTCGACGATTTCCGCGATCCGGCCGGCCGGCTTGCCGTCGACCATGGCGCGCGTCAGCACCCGGACCGCCCGGCTTGAGCTGAGCTCCGCCACCAGCTGGTCCTCCAGGGAGATCAGGAACTGCGACTCGCCGGGCTCGCCTTGCTGCCCGGCCAGGCCGCGCACCCAGTCATCGTGCCGCCGGGCGGTGTTCCGCTGGCTGCCCAGGACCGCCAGGCCGCCCGCCCTGATCACCGCGTCGCGCGCGGCGCTGACCTGAGCCGCGGCCGCCTGCATCGCGGCCTCAACCGCCCGGGGATCCGCCTGGGCCTGCGCGCCGGCCTGGGCCGTGAGAAGCTCCCTGGCCAGCAGGCCCACATCTCCCCCCAGAGGAACGCCATATCCGCGGCTGACGGCACCGCACAGCACGGTGACTGCCCCTGGCCGTCCCGCTCTCGCCATGACGCCTGCGGGCTCGGTCCCCGGCTGCACCGTGGCATGGGGTATCCCGCCTGCGGCGAGCATGTCGCTGATCTGGCCGCCTTCCGCGGCCGACGGCGTGGCGATGATGACCGGCTGCCCGGCCGCGTGCTTGCGGTCGGCCAGCTCGACGGTCTTCTGCACCCGGGACCTCGCTGTCCGGTGCAGCAGGTCGCCGTGATCGGCACGGGTCACTGGGAGCCGGGGCGGGATGGCCGCCACCTTGAGCCCGTAGATCTCGCCGAGTTCGGCCGCGGCCGCGGTGCCGGTGGCGGTGAGCCCGGCCAGGGTGGGGTACAGGCGGAAGTAGTCGCGGACCATGATCCTGCCGTGCGCAACCGACGTCCAGGTGATGGCCAGGCCCTCCCTGGCCTCGACCGACTGGCGCACGCCGTGGTCGAATGCGCGCCACCCGTCCCGGCGGGCGCTCCCCGGCGCCACGTTGCCGTCGTGGATCACATAGTCCTCGCCGGGCTGGTACCAGTCCGCGGCCCGGATCGCCTGCTCCAGCGCGCCGATCGTGGTCAGGTTCTCCACCTCGAGGAGGCCGGTTACCCCGAGTTCGGCTTCGGCGGCCGCCACCCCGTCTTCGGTCAGGTACACCGAGCCGGTGCCGTCATCGAGGTGGAAGTGCCCGTCCCTGGTCAGCTTCGCGGCCAGGGCGGCCATCCTCTGGTACTGGTTCGCGTCAGGCTCCTGCGGCCAGCTCAGTGTCGGCGGCTCCGAGCCGTGATCGATCAGGATCGAGTCCGCCTCGTCCACGATGGCCACCCGGGGCCCGCGCTGCACCCGTTGCTCGGGGCTGTGCGCGAGGTTGTCGCGCAGGTAGTCGAAGCACAGCTGCTGGTAGCTGGCGTACGTCAGGTCGGCGGCGTAGGCCTGGCCGCGGTCGGCCATCTCCATGGATGAGGTGGTCAGGCCGACCGTCATCCCGAGCACCCCGAGGATCGCCGCGGCCCGGACCGCGTCCCGGTGCGCCAGGTAGCCGTCGAGGCAGGCCACGTGCACGCCCTCGCCGGTGAGGGCATGCAGGTAGGCAGGCAGGATCACGGTCAGGCTCTTGCCCTCGCCGTCCTTCATGTCCACGATCGCGCCCTCGGCGAGTGCCGCCCCGGCCAGCAGATGCTCTTTGCCGAGCGCCGTACCGCCGGCCCGGATGACGGCCTCGCTGACTGTCGCGAACGCGCGGGGCACAAGATCGTGGAGAGGCTCTCCGCCGGCCAGCCGCTGGCGGAACACGCCGGTCAGGAGGCGCAGCTCGTCGTCGGTGCGCTGGGCCATCTCCAGGGAGAACTCGCCCGCCCGCTGCACCTGCGGCTCATATGGCCGAAGTTCGGCCGATCCATCCACGACGGCAACGGTACCGTCGCAGGCGCGGCGGTTCCTGCGAGTCGCGCGAGCTGTGCCGCCGCCTCCCTATTGCGGCCAAGCATCCGCAGCAGCCTCAGCGGCCGGCGGTCAGGGTGTAGTGCACCTCCAGGTGCTCCGGCGACCGGTTTGCGCTGATGGCCACGCTGTCGCCGGGCAGCACGGCGTGGTCGTCGACCACGGGAACGCCGGCCGCGGTGAAGCTGACCCGGTGACTGAGCAGCGCGGGGCTGGCTTCCGGCCGCCCCAGGTCGCGGGCGTCCTGCGGGCCGAGCACGGTCGGGGAGATGGTCTCGCTGGCCCGGGCGACGGGCAGCCCGCGCTCGGCCAGCACGGTGTAGAGACCCCAGCGGCCGAGGTCGCCAGCGTCGAGGGCACCGGATTCTGCCCGCGGCCCGGGCAGGGGCACCGGCAGGTAAGAGGTCTGCACGATGATGGGCCGGCCGCCGACCAGCCGCAGGCGGCGCAGCAGCAGCGCCCGGCCCGGCCCGCCGAGGCGGGCGCCGACCTCATCCGGCGGTATAACGGTCTCCGCCGCCAGGATCCTGGTGCTGATCTCGGCGCCCTGGGCCGCGAGGTCGCTGGCGAAGCTGCGCAGGTGACCGAGGTCGTAGGCGTAGCGGGCCGCCACGTAGGTGCCGCTGCCGTGCCGGGCCTCGATGAGCCCGTCGTCGGTGAGCAGCTGGAGGGCCTGCCGCAGCGTCATGACGCTGACGCCGAACTCCTCAGCCAGCTCGCGCTGGGCGGGCAGCGGGCTGCCCACGGGCCACTGGCCGCTGGTGATGCGGTCCCGCAGGTCGGCGTGGATGCGCAGGTATTTCGGCTGGCGCTCGGCGGCGGTCCGCCGCAGCGGGGTGCCCATCACCGGGCCCGGTCGACGGCCGCCCGCAGCTCGGCCACGGCCTGGCCGATCTCGCCGCTGGTTGCGCCGTCGAGAACGCGCTGCATCAGGGCGGAGGCGACGATCACGCCGTCGGCGTGGCGGGCCGCGGCGGCCGCCCGGTCCGGGGTGTCGATGCCGAAGCCGATGAGCACCGGCCGCGGGCTGTGCCGGAGCGCCCGGGCCGCCACCGCCCAGGCGCGCTCGTCGTCGGGTTCGGCCGCGGGCCCGGTCGTGGCCATCGCGCTCATGACGTAGAGGAAACCACGGGACCGGCCGGCGATGGCCCGCATCTGCTCGTCGGGGGTGGCGGGAGTGACCATCAGCGTGGCGTCGATGTTGGCCCGGCGGGCCGCGTCGAGGTAGCCGCCGGCCTCGGCGACCGGCAGGTCAGGGATGATCGTGCCGCTGATCCCCGCGTTGGCGAGCGCGCGGCAGTAGCGGCCGAGGCCCCGGCCAACGGCGTGGTTGGCGTAGGTCATCGCGATCAGCGGGACATCGGCGGTCGCGGCCTCACTCAGCTGGGCCAGGATCGTGCTCACCGTGGCGCCGCGGGCGATCGCGGCGGCGCAGGCCCGCTGGATCACCGGCCCGTCGAGCATCGGGTCGGAGAACGGCAGCCCGATCTCTACCGCGTCCGCACCCGCTTCGGCCATCGCGGTGAGCAGGTCGGTCCAGTCGTCGCGGATCCCGCCGGTGACGTAGCCGACGAGGCTGGGCCGCCCGGCGGCGCGGGCCCGGTCCAGGGTGAGCTCAACGGCGGCCACGGACAAGCTCCTTCAGCGAGGCGGCGTCCTTGTCGCCGCGGCCGGACAGGGTGAGCAGCACCGTCGCCCCGGCCGGCAGGTCACCGGCGTGCGCGGCGCGCTGCAGCCACGCCAGCGCGTGCGCGGGTTCCAGCGCGGGCAGGATGCCCTCGGTGCGGGCGCACAGCTCCGAGGCGGCGACGGCCTCCGCGTCGGTGGCGGTGTGGTACTCGGCCCGCCCGATCTCGGCCAGGTACGCGTGCTCGGGGCCGATCCCGGGGTAGTCGAGACCCGCGGAGATCGTTTCCGCCTCGATGATCTGGCCGCCGGAGTCCTGCAGGAACTGGGAGAGGAAACCGTGCAGCACGCCGCGGCGCCCGTGCGTGATCGCGGCTCCGCCCGCGGCCTCGACACCCACCAGCCGGGCCGGGGTGCCGGCGAAGCCCGCGAACGTCCCCGCCGCGTTCGATCCGCCGCCCACGCACGCCACCACCACATCGGGGACTGCGCTCCCGCGGCCGGTGCCCGCCAGCAGCTGTGCGCACTGGGTGCGGGCCTCGTCGCCGATGACCCGCTGGAACTCCCGCACCATCCACGGGTACGGGTGCGGGCCCATGACCGAGCCGATGCAGTAGTGCGTGGTGTCGACCGTGGTCACCCAGTGTCGCAGCGCCTCGTTGGTCGCGTCCTTGAGCGTGCGTGATCCCGATGTCACCGGCACCACCGTGGCCCCGAGCAGCTCCATCCGGAACACGTTGAGCTCCTGCCGGGCGATGTCCTGCTCACCCATGTAGACCGTGCAGCCCAGGCCCAGGTGCGCGGCCACGGTGGCCGCCGCGACCCCGTGCTGGCCCGCGCCGGTCTCGGCGACCAGGGCGGTCTTGCCCATCCGCTGGGCCAGCAGGCCCTGGCCCAGCACGTTGTTGATCTTGTGACTGCCAGTGTGGGCGAGATCCTCGCGCTTGAGCAGCACGCGCACGCCCAGCGCCCCGGACAGCCGGGGCGCTTCGCTGACCGGGGTCGGCCGGCCGGCGTAGTCGCGCAGCAGGCCGGCCAGCTCGGCACGGAAGCCCGGGTCCGCCCACGCGGACCGGAACGCCGCCTCGACCTGCTCGCACGCGGGGACCAGGGCCTCGGGCACGAAACGCCCGCCGAACGGCCCGAACCGGCCGGCAGGTCCCGGGTCCGCCATGACCGACGCCTGTAGCTCGGTGACCGTCATCTCACTCCACCGCCATCCCGCCGCCCGGTGCCGTTTAGCCGAACCGGGTGGCCACTCTCCTAGAGTTCTAGAACTCTGGAAGAGTACACGAAAGCCGGGGCGCACGCTACCCGTCTGCACCGGATTGTGTTCTGGTCAGCCGCATGATCATCGCGGGCTGGGCGAGATCGTCACGTCGGAGCCCACCGCGGCTCCAGCGCTCTGGCGCGGGACAGGAGCTTGTCGATGTGAGTTTGGTGCACACCCAACTACATGAACTTCACATGGATCAAGGTGCAGGACTGGCCGAGGGAGCGCGCCGAGGTGCAGGTGGGGGATGGGTGACTGGTGAGAGCTGTGTGACGCGAGCGGGCGGTGGCAGAGGTGCAGGTGGTGGAGGCGGGAATAGGCGACTGGTGAGAGCCGTGTAATGCGCGCGATCCGTGTCGGCGGGAGGTCGGGGCGGCAGGATATCTAGGGGCAGGATGTCCATGGGCCGAGGTGGAGGCGGGAGCAACGCATGCGGCTGATCGTGGTGGGGTCGGGAGTGGTCGGAGCCAGCTGCGCGTTTACCGCCACCGGCCTGGGCGTCAAGGTGGTGCTGGCGGATGCCGAGCGGCCGGGCCAGGCCACCGCGGCGGGCGCGGGCATCGTCTGCCCCTGGACATCGTCCCCGTCCGACGACCCGGTCTGGTACGCGTTCGGCTGTGCCGCGGCCCGGCACTACCCGGGCCTGGTCGCCGAGCTCGCCGGCCTGGGGGAGCACGACGTGGGCTACCGCCAGGTGGGCGCGCTCGTCCTGGCCGGGTCCCCGGAGCGGCAGGCAGACATCACCGGGCAGCTTCTGGCCCGGCGCGCGGACGCACCCGAGATCGGCCACGTCGCGGCGCTGACCGGGGCGCAGGCGCGCGAGCTCTTCCCGCCGTTGCGGCCGGATCTTCCGGCCGTTTCCGTCGGCGGCGCGTGCCGGGTGGACGGGCGCCGCCTCGCCGCCTCCCTGGTCCGGGCCGCGGAGCGGCGGGGCGCAACCGTGATGGCGGGCCGGGCCGAGCTGGTGTGCCGCTCCGGCCGCGCGGCCGGGATCAGGCTCGGCGATCAGGTCATCGAGGGGGACGCGGTCGTCGTCGCGGCCGGCGCCTGGACCAGGGCGCTCCTGGCGCCCGCGGGGGTCACCGTCCCCGTCGAGCCGCAGCGCGGGCAGATCGCGCACATCTCGCTGGCGCCCGCCGACACCAGCCGGTGGCCGGTGGTGCTGCCCAGCGCCAGCCGCCACTACATGCTGGCCTTTGACGACTCCCGGGTGGTCGCGGGCGCTACGCGCGAGACCGGGAGCGGCTTCGACTACCGGGTCACGCCGGGCGGCCTGGCCGAGGTTCTGGGCGAGGCCCTGTCCGTGGCGCCCGGGCTCGCCGCAGGCACCTACCTGGAGACCAGGGTCGGGTTCCGCCCGGTGAGCCCGGACCTGCGGCCGCTGCTCGGCCCGGTGGCCGGTTTCGGCGGCCTGGTCGTCGCCACCGGGCTGGGCGCCACCGGCCTGACCATGGGCCCGTACGCGGGCGCCATCGCCGCCCGGGCCGCGCTGGGCGAGCCGCCCGGCGCCGACCTCGCGCCGTTTAACCCGGTGCGCCCGGCCGAACCGCAGCCCGGGCCGCTCCCCGGCGGGTGACCGGCCTGCTGGCGGGGAGGGTGCCCCGGGCCGTTGCGTAACGGATCATGGTGTGAGTGGGCGGTCAGCGGCCGAGCAGCTCGAGCTCCCCGGAGCTGATCGTGGCGGTCACCGTGCGGGCCGCGGCCGCGTCCTGGGGGATCGCGACGTGCACGTAGCCCGCGGTGACCTGCTGGCTGACCGCGTACGGGGTGCTGGCCGGGAGCCAGAGCGTGGCCTGCGCCGACGTGAGCGTGATCCCCAGCTGCCGGGGCGGCGTGTCGAACGTGGCGCCCAGGTGGCCGGACGTGATCGCGGCTACCAGCGCGGGCGACCGCAGCCCGGTCGCGCTGATGTCGACGCTGCTCGCGGTGATCCGCAGCGACCCGGCCAGGCCGGACATGATCACGTGCCCGGACGGCTGGTGCAGCACGATCGCGGTGTGCCGGGGCACGACGAGCCGGTAGTTGCCAGTGCACGGGCTCGACGCGGCGCAGCGGTAGGAGAGCCTGAGCACGTGGCCGCCGTCGGTGCGCCGGTCCACGACCACTGGGGCGTGCCGCTTCCAGTCCAGCTGCCCGGTCAGCCGCACCTGGCCGGTGTCGGCGCCGACGATCCGCACCAGGCCCGGCGTGCCCTGGAACCAGACGGTGCGGACGGGCCCGGCGGTGAGCGAGAGCGGGCGCGACGTGGCGTTCTGGCCCGGGGCGCCGCGGGCCGCGGTCACCAGGGCGGCCACGACCAAGACCGCGACGACGAGCGCGGCGATGGCCACGTTGCGGCGCGCCGAGCGGTGCCTGTCCGGCGCGCCGCTGGGCCCGCGGCTGCCGGGACCGCTGGGTCCGGGACCGCCGGGCCACCAATCGCCGAGGTGGGAATATCCCTGGCCAGGATCGCCAGGATCGGCAGGGCCGGGGCCGCCGGACGGGGGGTGCGGATTCATGGGCACTGACTCCCCTTCTGCGCCCAAATGATGCAGGCGCGCACCGGGACGTCACCGGCCATACCCCGGCTCGCGCCTGGGCCGGTGCGGCGCGCGGTCCTGGGCGCTTTGAGCCCGGGGCCCGCTGGTCATCAATTATTGTTCCGGCATGATCTCTTACGAAATCGCTCTGGCATGATCTCTGAGGAAACTGTGGTGCAGGTAGCCACCCTGCTGCCGCAGCCCGATCGTTCAGTTGTCGCCGTCGCACCGCCGGGACCGGGAGAGGGAACATGGGCCGGAGCGCCCAGCGCGGCGTGCTACGACGGGGAGATCTACCTGGCGTACCGGCTGCGCCGCCCGGAGGGGCAGGGGCGCGGCTACGCGGTCGCGGTGGCGCGCTCGGCCGACGGCGTGCATTTCGAGACCCTCCTCACCATCGGCAGGGAACAGGTGGACGCCGAGTCGCTGGAGCGCCCGGCGATCGTGCGGACCCCGGACGGGACGTGGCGGCTGTACCTGAGCTGCGCCACGCCCGGGACCAAGCACTGGCGCGTGGAGGTTCTCGAGGCGCCGCATCCGGCCGCCTTCGACGCGGGCCGGAGCCGGGTCGTGCTGCCGGGCGACGCGAGCACCGCGGTGAAGGACCCGGTGCTCGTCCACGACGGCGAGATCTGGCACCTCTGGGCGTCGGCGCACCCGCTGGCCGACCCGGACGAGGCCGACCAGATGGTGACCGACTACGCGGTCAGCCCGGACGGCCTGAGCTGGACCTGGCAGGGCACCGCGCTCGGCACGCGGCCGGGGGAGTGGGACTCACGCGGCGCCCGCGTTTCGGCCGTCCGGCTCGCGCCCGGCCACGTCGTGGCCTACTACGACGGGCGGGCCAGCGCGGCGGAGAACTACGAGGAGCGGACCGGCGTGGCCTCGGGGACCGAGCCCGGCGCGCTGACCGCGCACGGGCCGATCGCCCAGTCGCCGTACGGTGACGGGGGCCTGCGCTACCTGTCCATCCTCGACCTCGGCGACTCCCGCGAGCGCTACTACTACGAGATGACGCGGGCCGACGGGGCGCACGAGCTGCGCACCGAGCTGCGCTGAGCACGGCCGCCGCGGGCCGCCGTCCCCGTCAGTACGCGCGCGGCTGGCCGTTGCGGGCCTGCCCGTGGCCCTCGGGCCTGGCGCCGACCAGGCCGCCCGAGTTGCCGCGTGGCCGCAGCCAGTCGCTGAAGCTCTCGCCGGTGATGTCCTCGAGCAGCCGGATGTCCGCCTCGAACCTCGGCAGCAGCGCCTGACGCTGCTCCCAGGTCAGCGGCTGGCGCGGCGGGCTGTCCCGCTGCAGGATCCGCTCCAGACGGCCGGTCATGGCGGACGTGCCCGGCACCACCCGGCTCATCGCGGTGCTGGTGCGCACCGCCCGGGACACGGCCCGGTGCCGGACCGACCGCTGCGGATGCGCGGTGACGTTCTCCCTCGGCACCTCGGTGAGCACACCCTGCGGCACACCGAGGAAGGCGCAGATCTGGTCGAGCACCCGGGCCGGGTCTTCGACCAGGTCCCGGTAGCGGAACACGAACACCTGCTCCCGGGGGAACACCGTGTACAGGTGCTCGAGCTGCTCCCCGTAGCGTCCCAGGGCGGTGTAGTGCCAGAAGTCGGCCCAGCCGGCCGCGATCCGGTCTTCCTCCTCGGCGCAGGCCCGGACGAAGTCGTTGACGGGATCCAGGCCCGCGGACCACAGGTGCGTCCAGTTCGAGTGCGCCCGCTCCACCGGATCCCGCAGGATCACGATCAGCCTGGCGTCCGGGAGCAGCGCGCGGATGCGGCGCTGCGCGTCCCGGTTGTACAGGTAGAACGGCGTCGACTCACCGCGCAGCACCCCGGCCGGTGCCGGGTCGAACAGCGCCTCGTACTCCTCCCGCCGCCACACGTGCTCGCGGTAGGTCTGCACGTCACCGGGTCCGCCCCGGGTGGGTGGCGGGCCGTCGGTGAGGAAGAACTTCGGCTCCTTGACCGCCGACATGTACAGCGCAGAGTGCCGGGCGAGCGCGGCGTGCACGGCGGTGGTGCCCGCCTTCGGTGCGCCAGCCACGAAGAAGTCCGGCAGGGCCATGGCTTCTCCTCAGGGGGAAACGCCCAGGTAGGGGCGAGATTGCTACTATACCCACTACGTTAGTAGGTATCCTGCTTTCACCCGCCCTCCTTACCCGGCAGGACGGTTTTCAACAACTCAGCGCAGCACTTGCTGCGGCGCGGCGGGCTGCCGGAACGCAGCCGGGCTCCGCGTGGCGGGCCCGTGCCGGACCATGGACGCCGCCATTCCCGCGGTGAGCACGCCCAGCCCGCCGATGACCAGGGCATTACGCGATCCTGGCCAGCCGGTCTGCAGCATGGACAGATGGGCGAGCAGCAGCAGGATCACACCGCGCCCGATGATGGCCATGCCTGCGATCAGGAACTCGTCCTGGCGCGCTCCCGGTGCGGTGGCCAGCCTGCGCAGCAGCCAGAGTGCCCCGGCCAGGCAGCCCGCGAGCGCGGCCGCCAGGGCGGGCGTCGGCCGGGGCACGGCCGCGAGCAGCACGGTCATCCCCGCGGCCCAGCAGCAGGCGCTGAACGCGCACGTCCAGCGCCTGCCGTGCCGGACCAGGAAGGTCCGCTTGCCGAACAGGGCGTCGCCGCGCACGTCACGGAAGTCCTTCAGCAGGATCCTTCCGATGAAGCCCAGGTACAGGCCCGCCAGCAGCAGCAGGTCATCGGGGTGCAGCCCGCCGCGCGCCGCGAAGATACCGGTCAGGTACGGGACGCCCACGTAGCAGGCGGGCAGCACCATCGCCGCGACCGCGCCGCGGTCGGCCAGCCGGACCGGGCGCAGCGAGTAGCAGGCGCTGACCGCCATCCCGGCCGCGGTGACCACGAGAGCCTGCCAGCGCAGCGTGGCGCTCGCGGCCAGCGCCACAACTGCGGATACCGCGCCGATCGCCGTGAACTCGGCGCGGCCCAGGGCCCCGGTCGCCAGCGGCCGCTGGCCCGGGAGGTTGACCCGGTCGATGGCCTCGTCCGCGAGGTCGTTGCAGGCCACGGAGAACAGCAGGAACCCGCAGACCGCGAGCAGCGCCCGGGCCAGCAGCACCTCGCTGTGCCCGCGACCGGCCTGGGCCAGGCCGGTCGCGGTGAACATGGCCAGCATGACCAGGACGGCCGGGCGGGTCAGCAGGATGAGGAGACGCAGCCGGGTGATCATTTGTTGCTCCCCAGGTAACTCATGCCGACGGCCAGCAGCACCATGCCGCCCACCAGGACCAGGCCGCCGAGGCACAGCACGACCACGACCGCGATGCCGATGGTCGCCCACACGGAGCGTTCCCGGCCGGGCCCGGGCGGTGGCAGATGACGGGGGCCATTGATGTCCATGCCGCCAGCATGGGGCCAGACACGGGAGCGGCGCCTGAGCCCGACTACTCAGATGCGGCCGGTCTTGTGCGGGTCGTCCCGGCTAGCCGATGCCCTGCTCCAGCGCGTAGCGCACGAGCTGCGCCTTGTTGTGCAGCTGGAGCTTGATCAATGTGTTCTGGACGTGGTTCTGGACGGTCCGCGGCGACAGCACCAGCTGCCCCGCGATCTCCGGGTAGGTCAGACCCTTGGCCACCAGCCGCAGCACCTCGGTCTCCCGCTCGGTGAGCTGCGGCGCCGGGCAGCCCCAGGCCGTCGCCCGCTCCGGTCCGGCCCCGCGCGCCCGCTGCGGACGGGCGGCCGCCCGCAGCGAGGCGGCCGCCGGAAGCGGGCCCGCCGCCGGCCGTGGGGCCGCCTCCCGCGGCCAGCCTCCGGTACTCGCCGAGCACCAGCCCGGCCAGCCCGGGCGTGAACACCACCCCTCCGGCCGCGGCGGACCGCACGGCCGACAGCAGCTCGCTGAACTGGGCCGACTTGACCAGGTAGCCGGCCGCGCCGGCAGTCATGGCGTCCAGCACGTCCTGCCGCTCACCGCTGGCCGACAGGATGACCACCCGGACCGACGGGTCCGCCGCGAGCAGCCGCCGGGTGACCTCCGCGCCGGACAGGTCCGGCAGGTTCAGGTCGAGCAGCACCACCCGGGGACGGGTCGCGGCGGCCACCCGCAGGGCCTGGGCGCCGTCGCCCGCGGTCCCGGCGACGCTGCAGCCCGCCTCCTCCAGGCCGGTGGCCACGCCCATTCCGCCAGATCGGGTGATCGTCGACCACGAGCACCCGCGGCAGCGGGTCAGCGGCGGGGGACACGGAGCTCCACCTCGGTTCCGTTCCCGGGCGACGACGTCAGGCAGGCCTTCCCGCCCACGTCCCTGAGCCTCCCCACGATCGACTGCGCCACGCCGAGCCTGCCCGCCGCCGCCGCCTCCGCCAGCCTGCTCCCGGTGAAGCCGTGCCCGTCGTCGCGGATGCTCACCGTCACCACGGCCCCGTCGTCCTCGACCAGCACCCAGGCCCGGGCGCCGGGCCCGGCGTGCCGCCGGACGTTGTCCAGGGCCTCGCCCGCCGCCGCGGCCAGGGCCCGGGCCTGCCTGTCGGCCAGCAGCACGGCGCCCGCCGGGCAGGACACGGTCACCCGCGAGTCGCCGAGCGGTTCCAGCAGGCCGCCCACGTCGAGCAGCCCGTCCCCTGGCCGGGCTGCAGGCGCGCCGGACACCAGGGTCCGCAGCGCGCTCTCCTGCTCGCCCGCCAGCCGGGCCAGCTCGGCGGCCTCGCCGCCAAGCTCCCGCCCCCGGGAGCTGACCAGCGCCAGCACCTGCAGCACCGAATCGTGGATGCCCCGCGCGATCCGCTCCCGCTCGGCGACCGCCGCCTCGAGCCTGGCCGCGCGGTCGACGGCCGCCTCGGCGCGCAGCCCGAGCCGGACGACGTAACCGCCGACCCCGCCCGCGATCAGCACCAGCACGGTGTTGCTGAACGTGGTCTGCGGCAGCGCCCCGCGCTCGGCGATGTCGGCCGCCGAGATCACCACGGCGCCGGCCAGCCCGGCCACCGGGCCGCCCGCGACCGCGCAGGCCAGAACCGACGCGGCGGCCCAGGACACGGGAATGGTCGGCGCCCCGGCCGCGATCCGGCCCGGGGTGTCGATCAGCCTGGTGCTCAGCACCAGGAGCGCGGCGACCGTCACGTCGGCGCAGATCAGCCACGGCTGCCGACCGCGCGGCCGGGCGTAGGCGGCAATGGTGATCGCGGTCCACACGCACATGACCGCGAGTGCCACGAACCCGGCCGCGGGACGGGCATAACTGTGGTGGTCCCGGACGATGAGCACCGCGGCGTAGGCGAGCGTGACCACCCGGAAGACGGCCACCACCCGCCACATCTGCTCGGCCATGACCGTGACGGTACGCCAGGCCGGCCGATGGCGGCCATGCCCGAAACAGCGGTCATGAGCAGTGGGAACGGGGCAGTATCCGGGTCGTCGCGTTACCGCCTGCGGCCCAGCCGGATCGGGTCCAGCGGCGGGGCGGCCAGCGGGTCGCCGTCGTAATCGGCGACCGTCCCGAACCGTCCCTCCCGCCAGGCCGCCGCGGCCGTCTTGATCTCCTCCGGGGTGCGCGCGACAAAATTCCACCACATCAGCAGCTGCTCGCCCAGCGGAACGCCGCCCAGCAGGAACACCCGGCTCCCGGCCGGAGCGGACACCCTCACCTGGTCGCGCCCGGTGGCCAGGTAGAGCAGCTGCCCCGGCCGCAGCGCGGTCCCCTCCACATCGGCCGACCCGGTGGCCACGAAGATCACGTGCTCGTGCGCGGCCGCGAGCGGGATAGGCCCCGACGCATCCCGGGCCGCCGCCAGCTCGGCGCCGACGATGCCGGAGAACGTCAGCGCGGGTGACTCGGCGCCGCCCAGCGAGCCCAGGAACACGGTGGCCTCGAACCCGCCGAAGCCGGCCCCGGGCAGGTCCGCATAATGCGCGAACGCCGGCTCGGTGCGCCGGGAGACGTCGGGCAGCGCCACCCAGAGCTGCACCCCGTGCAGTGTGGGATCGTGCTCGACCGGCGACTCCTCGGCGTGCGCGATGCCCCGGCCCGCGGTCATGAGGTTGAGCTGCCCGGGACGGATCATCTGCTCGCTGCCGAGGCTGTCCCTGTGCAGCACATTGCCGGAGATCAGCCACGTCACGGTCTGCAGCCCGATATGCGGGTGCGGCGGCACCCGCATCCCGGTTACGCCATCCACGGACATCGGCCCGTAGTGGTCAACGAAGCACCACGCGCCGACGCTCCGCCGCAGCCGCAGCGGCAGGAGCCTGCGCACGGTGATGTCGCCGACGCGTGCCTCCCTGGCCTGGGTCAGCTCCGCCCCGGGGGCCGGCACGGGTGTGTCCGCTATCTCAAGGTCCGCATCGACCGTGCTCACGGGGTGGTTCCCTCCTGGCCGCCGAACGGGCCACGCGCTCACGCCACAGCACCGACTGGGCAGAAAGCGACGATAGCCCGGTAACCGGGAACTGTCCATTCCGTGGTCTCTGATTTAACCGGAATGCAGCAGAAAAGCTAGCCAAACCGGGCTCGCATCATAATGCACCTGAGGGCAAGGAGATCTCTTTCAGCGCCATTTTGTAAATCTGCCAGACTGGTCGCGCGGCCTAGCCCGGCTACCTATACTCGAACGTGCTGGCGTGCGCAGAAGCACTTACAGGGGTTGCTCGGCCGGAAAGCCACTGGGGGCCGGTTCGAGAGTCGCCGCCGCGAAATCACCTGAGCCTTGGGGGAGGTTTAGTGCATATTCTCTCGGCTATTCCGGACAACGCGATAGCGGATCCCATTTACGTTCCTGAACGCCCGGAACGCCACGCTGATACCCAGGCCGCCGGCGTCGCCGCGCTAATCACCCTCGCCCACGAGACCACCGAACCGGCGCCCGCTCCCGCGCGCGAGCCGTCCCGCCGGCCGGGCGCGCCGCTGCCCAGCACGGCCGCCCCGGCCGGCCTGGCGGGGGTCCCTGTCGCCTCTCCAACGGGCCCTGGCCTGGCCGCCCCGGCCGCGAGCGCTGCCCTGGCGATGAGCGCTGCCCCGGCGGTGAGCGCTGCCCCGGCGGCCCGAGCTCTGCCCCGGCCGACCTGATCGCCCGGCCCGCTGGGGCCAGAAGCGGCGAGCCGGCCGCGAGCCCGCGCCGGCCGCGCCGCAGGCTGATCGGCCGGGAAGGAAAGCACCGCCGTCCCTCCGCCCCTCCCGGACTCGACCTGGCTGATCGCAGCGAGCTCCTCGGGGAGGGCCCGGCCGGGCCCGGCACCGCCGCGCAGGCCGGCCTGCGCGGCCGGGGCGCCGACCCGGCGACCGCCGTGAGCGCGATCGCCCGGGGGACCGACCCGCGTGGGCTGGGAGCCGGTCCTGGAACAGGTCTGCTCGACCGGGCTGTCCCGGAGACCGATGCCGGGACTCCGCTGATGGACGCGGTGGCCCCGGAGGCCGGCCCGCGCAGGACCGGTCCAGGGACCGGCGTGCCCGACGCGACTGGCCCGCGGGCTGACCTGGGCCGGCCGCAGCCAGATCCGCGAACCGGCCCACGCGGCGGCCCGGATGCTGACCGGGCCGGCGGCCAGGAACCTGTTTACCCCGTGATCGCGGACCGCCGTCCCGGGCCGAGGCTCGCCTGGCCGACCGATGCGCTTCCCGGGTCGGCCGGGCCGGTGCCCGGCCGACCGGTCGCGCAGGAGGCGCCCTGCCCGGAGTTCGGCACCGTCTTCCAGCCGGTGGTGGACCTGGCCTCCGACGTGACCGTCGGGTACCAGGCCATGGTCAGCGTCGCGGGCCGCTGGCTGCCGGGCAGCCGCCCGGCCCGGCCGGTGAGCACAGGCGCCGATGTGGCCATGGAGGGCGCGCTGACCCGGGCGGCTATGTCCGTGGCGCCGGTCCTGCCCGGGCGCTGCTGGCTCGCGGCGGAGGTGTCGATGCGGCTGCTGGCGGCCGACCCGGTCCTGGTCAACGGGATCGGCGCCCTGGCCCGCCAGGTGGTTCTGGTGCTGCAGCAGCCGGCCGTGGCCGACCTGGACGCCTCCCTCTGGTGGCTGCTCGGCCGCCTCCCGCGCAACGTCTCGCTGGCCATCGGGGACGTGCGGCCCAGCCGCGAGACCATGAACATCCTGGCCAAGCTCAGGCCCGCCTACCTCAGGATCGAGCGGGACGCCGTGGTCCGGCTGGAGTACGACCGCGCCCGGCAGCGGCACATCGCGGCCCTGGTGGCCGACGCGCAGAAGTACGGGTCCAAGGTGATCGCGTCGGGCATCGAGACCCCGCAGGAGCGGGACGTGCTGTGCCGTCTCGGGGTGCACGGCGGGGTATACGCCGGCGTCTAAGAGGCTGGCCTCAGGCAGGCTCTAGCCCGTGAAACGCGGGGGCGTACGAGATGCCGACGATCAGGCCATCCTCGGTGAGAAGCCTGGCCACCGTCTGTCCCCACGGCTCTGTGCGGGCCGGGTGCAGCAGCTCAAAGCCCGCGCGCTGAAGCTCGTCGCCCGCTGCCGCGACGGCTTCCGCGTCCGCCACCTCGAACTCGATTGACGCCTGGGGGACTACCCGGCCGGCGGGCCACTCCGGTGTGCCGAAGCACGCCTCTGCTGCCTCCGAGAGCGGCCACACACCGAAGTGCTTGCTGCCGGGGACGCTCCCGCTGGAGTAGTAGCCATCGCCTTCGCCCTCCAATGGCAGGCCGAGGGCATCGATGAACAGCTTGCGGCTCTGCGGCGGGTCAGCGGCGACAACCGCCACGCTCGCGACGAAGAGAACGTTCATGTGTCACCAGCCTACGGGCCGCCGCCCGGACCGCGGCCATACCGTAACGTGGCGCGCACCGATGACAATGTGAGGCGGAACCTTGGATACGGCCCATGAGATCCTGCATGACGTTACGGCCGCGGGCCGCAAGCTCCGTGACGCGATCCCCGACGTCTATTCCGGCTACGCCCGGATGTCAGCCGCCGCTATGGCCGATGGGCACCTGCCCGCCAAGTTCAAGGAACTGCTCGCGCTGGCGATCGCGGTCACCCGGGAATGCGACGGGTGCATCGCGGCGCACGCGCGCGGCGCCGCCAGCCGGGGCGCCACCGCACCCGAGGTCGCCGAGGCGCTCGGTGTCGCGATCATGATGAACGGCGGCCCCGGCACGGTCTGGGGCCCGCGCGCCTACGCGGCCTTTCAGGAGTTCGCCGCCGAGAGCTAGGCCCGAGGGCCCGCCCGGCGACCGCGCCTCACCGTCCGCCGCTCCCGGCGCGCGGGTGATCGGCCAGCAGCGCGTCGTCGTAGTGGATGCGGCTGCGCGGGATCCCGGACCTGTGGAGCACGCGGATCGTCTCGCGCACCATGCCCGGCGGCCCGGCCACGTAGGCTTCGCAGTCGCGGTGCGGCATATACCGCGCGGCGACCCGGCCCACGTTGCCCTGCATGCCGTCGAAGGCCGGGTCGTCGGATGTGACCGGCGTCAGCTGCATCCAGGGGTAGGCGTCAGTCAGCTTCCACAGGTCCTTGAGGTCGTAGAGCTCGTCCCGGGTCCTGGCCCCGCAGAACAGGAAGATCTCACGGCGGCGGCCGGGCCCGGAGTCCCTGATCGCCTGCTCGGTGATCGCCTTGATCGGGGACAGCCCGGTGCCGCCCGCGATGCACAGCAGGTCGCGGTCCGCGGCGTGCTGCAGGGTCATGGTGCCGAGCGGCGGGCCGATGATGAGCTCGTCGCCTGGTTCCGTGTGGCGCACCAGCGCGTTGCTCACCCATCCGCCGGGGACGGCCTTGACGTGCAGGCTGAGCAGCCCGTCATCGCGCGGACGGCAGGCGATCGAATAAGGCCGCCACACCCGTGGCCAGCGTGGGGTCTGCACGGTCACGTGCTGGCCTGCCGTGAAGCTGAGCACCTCGTCAGGAGCCACGGTCAGGACGGCGATGCCGGGGCCGCGGCTCTCGTTCTGCACGACCTCGGCGGTCCAGAACGCCGGCCGGGCGCCAGCGTCCTCCTCGACGGCCCTGAGCATGAGCGAGGACGCGGCCATGTAGGCCTCCTGCCACGCCTGCTCGGCGGCGCTGGTGAACGCGGACCCGGCGAACCTGCGCAACGTGGCGATCAGCGCGGCGCCGACATCGTCGTACATGGCTGGCTCGACGCCGTACTTGCGGTGGTCCTTCCCGAGCTGGGCGAGGTAGGTGGCCATCTCCTCGGGTGTGCTGAGGCTCTCCACGATGCGGGCCAGCGCCCGGAACAGCCGGTCCCGCTGTTGGTCCATGGCCGGCGGGAACAGCTCGCGGAGGGCGGGCCGGCGCAGGAACAGCCGGGCGTAGAAGTAGGCGATTGCCTCGTCGCCGGCCTTCTCGACCGCCGCGAACGTCTCGCGGATGGCGGTGAGCGCCGGGTCGGGCCCGGGCGCGGGGGTGGCGGGCGGGGCTGGCTGTGACGGTGGCTCTGCGGGCCGGCCCGGTGGCGGGGTGCCGTTTAGTGGCGGGGCGCCGTCTGCCGGTAACGGCCCGGTATCCGGTATTGAGTGCAGCCCGCTGCGCACCCTGGCCAGGACGGCCAGGTCAAGGCGCCAGGTCCGCAGGCGCCACCAGCCGGGGCCATGTTGTTCCCTGTGCTGCTCACCGTTCCCGCTGGGCGGTGCGAACGTGCTGGCAGCTGGTGGCTCAGGGCGGCGAGACATGGCTGGTGCCCATTCCCCTTCTGGAGCGGCCCCGGGCGGACTGGAGCCGCTCCGGGGTGGATGGTCTGCTGGACAGGGCGGGGGAGGGTTGCTACGCGGGAGCCCGGATCTCGCCGGGCAGGCAGCGATCGCGGGGCAGAACGGTCTCGGTCGGTCCCGACCGGCGAACGCGACGCCGCGGTTTGCACCGAACCCGAACACCGGCCGCGGCGGGCCGCGGCGGGCGGGCGGTCGGGCGGTGACTGAGGCGCCGACGCATCAGGCAGCTCCTTTCCTGACAGATCGGGACATTCGCATCTTGCAGATTGCATGGCGGAGCCTTGCCCACGATACATATCAGCCCTTCAGATTTCGCGTTTTTCCTGGTGAGCTACGGATATCCGGCCGTGGGCACGCACGGCGCAGGGACGATATCTAGGTCGATGTAGTGATTTCGCCCCCGCGTTTACGGGCGCCTGCGGGCGGGGCCGAGCACTCTGGCGGCGTCGCGGGCGCAGGCCAGGGGATGCCTCAGCCGACGAGGGTCTTGACCGCGCTGGTCAGGTCGGACAGGGCGGTCTTGGCGTCGGCGAAGTACATGCTGGTCTTGGGGTTGACGTACAGCTCGTTGTCGATGCCCGCGTAACCGTGGCCCATGGACCGCTTGATCACGATGATGCTCTTGGCCTGGTCCACGTCCAGGATCGGCATGCCGGAGATCGCCGTGCCCGGCCGCCGGGCCGCCGGGTTGGTGACGTCGTTGGCCCCGATGACCAGCGCCACGTCGGTGCGGGCGAACTCCGGGTTGACCTCTTCCATCTCCTTGAGCTGCGGGTACGGCACGTTCGCCTCGGCCAGCAGCACGTTCATGTGCCCGGGCATGCGGCCCGCCACCGGGTGGATCGCGTACGAGACCTCCACGCCGTGCGACTCCAGCTCCTCGGCCAGCCCGGCCACCTCGTGCTGGGCCTGCGCCGCGGCCAGGCCGTAGCCGGGCACGATGATCACTTTGGAGGCGTAGGCGAGCTGGATGGCCGCGTCGTCGGCGGCGATGGACTGCACGCCAGCACCCGCGCCGGCCACCGCGGCCGTGGCCGTGTCACCGGTGCCGAACCCGCCCACGATGATGTTGCCGATGGACCGGTTCATCGCGTCGGCCATCAGCTTGGTCAGGATCCCGCCCGACGCCCCGACCAGCGCCCCGGCGATGATCAGCGCCCAGTTGCCGATCACGAACCCGGCCATGGCCACCGCGGTGCCGGTGAACGCGTTCAGCAGCGAGATCACCACCGGCATGTCGGCCCCGCCGATCGGCATCACCATCGACACCCCGAACGCCAGCGCCGCCACGATCACGATCCACAGCGCGGGCAGGCTCGGCGTGGCGATCATGTAGCCGCCTGCGGCCAGCGCGAGCGCCGCCAGCAGCAGGTTCACGACCCGGGCGCCGGGGAACGTGACCGGGGCCGACGTGATCACGCCCTGCAGCTTGCCGGCCGCGATGATCGACCCGGAGAACGTCACCGCTCCGATGATCACGTCCAGCAGCGTGGTGATCGTGGTGGCCTCCGCCACCCCGGTCACCGCTGAGGCCAGGCGAATGTAGTCGTGGATCGCGACCAGCGCCGCGGCGCCGCCGCCCACCGCGTTGAACATGCTCACCAGCTGCGGCATCGCGGTCATCTGCACCGTGCGCGCCGCGTACAGCCCCAGGCCGCCGCCGATCAGCACCCCGACGAGCATGACGATCCAGCCGGTGACACTGATCACGTCCGCGTGGATGATCAGCGCGAGGGTCGTGACGATGGCGATAACCATGCCCGCCACGGAGAACTGGTTGCCGCGGCGCGCGGTGGCGGGGGTGTTCATCAGATGCAGGCCGAGCACGAAGCACGACGCGGCCAGCACGTAGATCAGCTGGGTGGCGAAGCTGAACCCGCTCATGATGCCTGGCCGTTCTGCGTCGCCGCGGCCGCTGGCGCGGCGGGCCGCTTCCGGAACATCTTGAGCATCCGGCCGGTGACCACATAGCCGCCGACCACGTTGGCGGACGCGAATACCGCGGCGACGAACGCGATCGTGTAGCCGACCCAGCTGTTCGTGCTGGCCGCGATCAGCATGGCGCCGACCAGGATGATCCCGTGGATGGAGTTGGCCGCCGACATCAGCGGGGTGTGCAGCGTGGCCGGAACCTTGCTGATGACCTCGAAGCCGACCCAGAGGCTGAGCGCGAAGATGGTCAGGTCAGTGAGAAGCGCCGTCGACACGGCCGGTACCTCCAGCGGACTCGGCCAGGGCAGGATGAACCACCTGGCCCTCATACGTGATTACAACGCCCCGCTCCAGGTCGTCCTCGAGGTCGACGGAAAGCGAGCCATCCTTCACCAGGTAAAGAAGCAGAGAGCTGACGTTGCGCGCGTACATCGCCGAGGCGGCGGCGGGCATGGTCGACGGCAGGTTGCCGGCCCCGATGATGGTCACGCCGTTCTCGGTGACCACGGTCTCGCCCGGCGCCGATCCCTCGACGTTGCCGCCCAGCGCGCTCGCGCCCATGTCCACCAGCACCGAGCCCGCCGCCATCTCCTTGAGCGCGTCGGCGGTGACCAGCAGCGGCAGCCGGCGGCCCGGCACCTGTGCGGTGGTGATCACTACGTCATGCTTGGCGATGTGGCCGGCCAGCTCGTCCTGCTGGGCCTGGCGCTCCTCCTCGGTCAGGGCCCGCGCGTACCCGCCCTCGCCGCTGGCCGGTCCCACCGAGCTCAGCTCGATAAAGGTCGCGCCGAGCGACTTGACCTCGGTTTTGGTCTCCGGCCGCACGTCGTAGGCGCTGACGACCGCGCCGAGCCGGCGGGCCGTGCCGATGGCCTGCAGCCCGGCGACCCCGGTCCCGAGCACCAGTACCTTGGCCGGCCTGGCCGTGCCCGCGGCCGTTATCAGCAGCGGAAAGAACCGGCCGAACGCTCCGGCGGCCACCACTGCCGCCTTGTAACCGGCGATGTTCGCCTGGGAGGTGAGGGCGTCCATCGGCTGGGCCCTGGGCAGCGTGCGCGGGATCAGGTCGAGGCTGATCGACGTGGCGCCGGTCTCCGCCAGGCGCTGCGCGAACGCGGGGTCCGCGAGCGGGGTCAGCATCCCGAGGATGGCCTGGCCCGGGCGGAGCCCGGCGATCATCTCGTCGTCGGGCCTGCCCACCATCACGATCACGTCCGCGGCCGCGCGCAGCTCGTCCCTGGCCACGATGCTGGCGCCCGCCTCGGTGAACACATCGTCGCTCAGCCACGCGCCGTCGCCCGCGCCCGTCTCGACCAGGACCTCGAGCCCGGCGGCGCGCAGCTTGGCCATGGCCTCGGGCACCAACGCGACCCGGCGCTCTCCCGGCGCTGTCTCCTTGGCGACGGCAACCTTCACGTCAAGACCTCGTGTCTCGGAAAATGGACCAGAGCGGCTCACAACGGACTGGCGCTTGGCCAGCGCGGCTGCAGTCCACGGGAGTCCTCAGGTAGGACCATACCGGTTGACCTGGCGTGCAATTCTCAGCCGGGCCCTTGTGCACTTGTCCGGTCGCGGATTGTAACCCCCTGGCCGCCTCCGGTATGCAGCCCGGCCGCGCTCAGCGACCCGCGCTCGGGCGCGCTGTTCACCTGGAAAACCGATTCGGCGCTGTGGCGATGGGTGAGGCGCCCTGGCTGGGCGTCTGGACACGGGTCACAATTGAGTCCGTGGCAATCCAGGCTGGTTGGTACCGGACGCGGATGGGTCGGCGGCGGGCTGGGGCCGACGTCCTCCTGGCCGCGAGCGCTGACCGCCCCGCGGCCGGAGCGGTGGCACGGTGACCGGGTTCCTGATCCGCCGGACCCTGCAGGCCCTCCTGGTCACGTTCCTGGTGACCGTGTTCACGCTGGCCCTCGTGCACCTGTTCCCTGGCGGGCCGATCAAGGCACTGCTCGGCCCGCGGGCGACCCCGCAGCAGGTCGCCCACTACAACCAGCTATACGGCTTCGACCAGCCGTTTTACGTGCAGTACATCAAGTGGGTCGGGCAGATCCTGCACGGCAACCTCGGCTTCTCGACCAAGCTCAACCAGTCGGTCACCAGCCTGATCGCCCAGGACCTGCCGAAGACGATCATCCTGGTCGTCCTGGGCACCGCGGTTTCCCTGCTGTTCGGCATCCCCCTCGGCCTCTACCAGGCCGTGAAACGGTACACGGCCGGCGACTACGTCCTGACCGCGATCTCCTTCCTCGGCTACGCCGCCCCCGAGTTCTTCGTCGGCCTGCTCCTGGTCGAGTGGTTCTCCATCGACATTCACCTGTTCCCGCCGTTCGCCCCGCAGGGCACCACCGTGGGCCAGATCCTGTCCCAGCCCAAGGCACTGGTGCTGCCGGTAGCCGCGTACTCCTTCGGGCTGTACGCGCTGTGGAGCCGGTACATGCGCTCCTCGGTGATGGACAACCTGGTGCAGGACTACGTCCGCACCGCCCGGGCCAAGGGCGCCAGCGAGCGGCGGATGCTGTGGGGGCATGTGTTCAGGAACTCGCTGATGTCGATCATCACCCTGCTCGGGCTCTCGCTGCCCACCGTGATCGCCGGTGCGCTCTTCATCGAGGTGGTGTTCAACTACCCCGGCATGGGGCTCGCGTTCTACAACGCCGCGCTGAACGTCGACTATCAGGTCCTGCTCGGGTTCACGCTGATCGCCACGCTGGCCACGATCCTGGGGAACCTGCTGGCCGACGTGGCGTACGCGGTCCTCGACCCGAGGGTGAGGTACGACTGACGGCCCTGGTGAGAGCCGGGCGGCGCTGGAGATACCGTCAAGGGGTGGCGGTCAGCACGGCGGGGAGGCCGTTTACCTTGACCGGCCGCGCCGTGTCGGTCCGGCGCGCCAGGGACGGCGGGACGGCGGGCAGTGGCCGCGGGGCTGTCGGCGGCCGGGTGCCGATCCTGATTGCCGGCCCGGGATGCTGGTCTTCGCCCGGGCCTGGCGATCGCCGAGGTGTCCCGGTCCGGATTCCGCGTCGTTGTAGCCAATGAACTCGACAATATTGTTAACAATAAGCTGATAAACGCTCGCATATTGACCGTATCTGTGCCCAGGGAAGCTATCGCTGAGTTGCAGGATGCGGTCGAGTCTGATCCCGCCATTCTGCTGACAGTTGATGTTGGACGGGGAGATGTAAGGGCGCGCCGGGGCGTTGTCGCGCGATTCGATATTGATCTGAGTGCCGGGCTGTGTCCCCGGGAACCGGGGCATCTGGCCCAGGGTGGCCGCAATGGGGGCGACGGCGAGGACCTGGCCGGCTGCGGCTGGCGCAGCAACTGATCAGTTCAGCGGACCTGGCCGACGACGCCAGGACCCGGCTGCAGCGCAGGTTTGCGGCGATCTGCGACGCGGTCAAGGTGCCGGGCGCGGACGCGGCCCGCGGCGCGTGGCGGCTCGACCGGCTGCTCGCCGAACTCGCCCGCCGGACCCCTGGCGGCCGCTGAATTCCCCTTTCCCGTAGCATTATGAGCAGTTCCAGCGTCGACACGCCGTGATTTCATGCGGATGTGATTGTGCCGCGGCGCTGGATCGCAGTAATTTCAGGCACGTCAGAGGTCGCGAGATTCGGCTGCCCTGTCCGCGCGACCTCCCGTTAGGGGGAACCGCAGGAGTGAAGAATGAACAAGCGTGACCTGATCGACGCGATTTCGACACGGATGGGAGATAAGAAGACCGCGACCGAAGCTGTGAACGCGGTACTCGACACCATCCAGGCAACCGTCGCAAAGGGTGACAAGGTTGCCATAACCGGATTTGGTGTGTTCGAGAAGGCTGTCCGGCCGGCCCGCACGGCGCGTAACCCTGCCACGGGCGCATCCATCAAGGTGCCCAAGTCTTCGGTGCCCAGGTTCCGGGCAGGCGCCGACTTCAAGGCGATCGTCAACGGCGACAAGAAGGCTGCGGCCAAGTAGCGCGCCCGGCGGGCGGCGCGGGACGCGCCGCCCGCCGGTGTAGCCGTGACCGGCGCGGCCGGTCTAGCGCAGGCCCGGGCGCTTCTTCCGGGCGGTTTCCAGCAGGCGGTCGATGATCTGCGGGAACTTCAGGCCGCTGGCCTCCCACAGCTTCTGGAAGTAGGACGCGGGCGACAGCCCGGGGATCGTGTTGATCTCGTTGATCAGGATCTGGCCGTCCGGGGTGTAGAAGAAGTCCACCCGGGCCAGGCCCTCGGCCGAGACCGCCTCGAAGGCCAGCGCGGCCATCCGGCGGATCTCCTGCTGGTGCTCGGCCGGGATCGGCGCCGGAATCGTCATCACGCTGGCTTCGTCCAGGTACTTCGCCTCGAAGTCGAAGAACTCCTCGCCGCCCCCGATCTGCAGCAGCCCGGGCAGGCTGACGTCCGGCGGGGCGCCGTCCAGGCCCTCGATCACCCCGCACTCGACCTCGCAGCCCTCGATCGCGGCCTCGACGATCACCTTCGGGTCGTAGCGCCTGGCGTTCTCGATGGAGGCCTGCAGCCCGGTCATGTCCGAGGCCTTGGACGTGCCGATGCTCGACCCGCCCCGGGCGGGCTTGACGAACAGCGGCCAGCCCAGTTCGGCGATCGCGTCCAGGGCCCGCTTGAGCGCGAGGTCCTGCTCCAGGTCGGTCGGGCTCGCGGCGGCCGCGTCGGACGGCGGCCAGTCCCGCTCGCGCAGCACCACGTGCGGCCCCACCGGCAGCCCGCGGGCCTGGAAGACGATCTTCATGTACTCCTTGTCCATGCTGACCGCGCTGGCCAGGACCCCGGAGCCGACGTAAGGGACCCCGGCCATCTCGAGCAGGCCCTGGATGGTGCCGTCCTCGCCGAACGGGCCGTGCAGCACCGGCAGCACCACGTCCACCTGGCCGAGCAGATGCGGGATGTCCCCGGGCTCGCTGAGCGTGGCCAGGGCCCGGGCGGCCGGATCGGCCCACGGGACCAGGTCCGGCCCGGGCTGGGCCACCGACTCCACGGACGGCAGCTCGTTCCCGCCGGCGGTCAGCCTGGCCGGCTCGTCGGCGGCGAGCACCCAGCGGCCGTCACTGGTGATGCCGACGGGGATGACCTCGTACTTGTCCCGGTCGATGGACCGGAGCATGTTCCCGCCCCCCATGCAGGACACGGCGTGCTCTGGGCCCTTGCCGCCGAAGATGACCGCGACCCGGATCTTGCGTTGCGCGCTCACGATGCTCGTTCCCTTCCCCCGGCTCCGGGCGCATGCCGCCGCCGTTGCCCGGGAGGTAGCGTTCAGACCCCGTATCGTTCCGGCTTGGCGGAACGGCTGGCGAGCAGGAGCGCCGCCTTGCCGACCTCCAGGCCGTCGTGCATCACCGCCACCATGACCTCGGTGATCGGCATCTCTACGCCATGGCGCCGGGCCAGTTCAAGCACTGACTGCGACGACTTCACGCCCTCGGCGGTCTGCCGGGTGCCCGCGATCACCTCGTCGAGCGCCGACGCCGCGCCCCAGGTTCTCCCCGAACGTGCGGTTGCGGGACAGCGGCGAGCTGCACGTCGCGACCAGGTCGCCCATGCCGGCCAGCCCCGCGAACGTGTGCTGGTCGGCTCCGAGCGTGGCGCCGAGACGGGCGGTCTCGGCCAGGCCGCGGGTGATCAGCATGGCCCGCGTGTTGTCGCCGAGCCCCATGCCCACCGCCATCCCGACCGCGATCGCGATCACGTTCTTCACCGCGCCGCCCAGCTCGCAGCCGATCACGTCCGGGTTGGTGTACGGGCGGAAGTACCCAGCGTGGCAGGCCTTCTGCAGCCGCTCCGCGTTTTCGGTGTCGACGCACGCCACCACCGTCGCCGCGAACTGGCGCTGGGCGATCTCCCGGGCCAGGTTCGGGCCGGAAATCACCGCGATCCGCTCCGCTGGCGCGCCGGCGACCTGGCCGATCACCTCGCTCATCCGGTCGCAGCTGCCCAGCTCGACCCCCTTCATGAGGCTGGCCAGCAGCGCGCGGGGCGGTAGCAGCGGAGCCCAGGAGGTGAGGTTCGGCCGCGCAGCGTCTGCGCGGGCACGGCCAGCACCACCAGGTCGGCGCCGTCGAGCGCCTCGGCCGGGTCCGAGGTCGCGCGCAGCGCGTCGGTGAGCGTGATGCCCGGCAGGTAGTCGGGGTTCTCGTGGGTCTCGTTGATCGCCTTGGCCAGCTCGTCCCTGCGGGCCCAGAGCACCGCGGGCGTGTCCGGCGTCGCAGAGCACCTGGGCGAAGGTGGTGCCCCACGAGCCGGCGCCCATGACAGCGGCTCTCACGTTGACGTGGCCTCGGTGTCAGAGTCGGGGCGAACTTGCGTAACGGCACCGTTTTGCATTTCCCTGGCCGCCTGCCTGGCCTTCCGGCGCTCGACCGCCGGGTGGTACGGCGTGGCGGGCGGGGTCTCGCCGCGGAGGCCGGCCAGCAGCCCGGTGATGTCCTTCATGATCTTGTCAGTGGCCTCGCGGAGCACCGGCGAGGCCAGCGGCTTGCCCTCGAACTCAGACAGGTCGACCGGCGGGCCGGCGGCGATCTGCACGGTGGTGCGCGGGAACAGGTGCGGGCGGACGCTGCCGTAGGGGAGGATCCGCTGCGCCCCCCACTGCGCGACCGGGATCACCGGCACGCCCGTGGCCAGGGCGAGCCTGGCCACGCCGGTCTTGGCCACCATCGGCCAGAGGTTCGGGTCGCGGGTCGCGGTCGCCTCCGGATAGAAGATCACGCAGGCCCCGTTCTTCAGCCCCTTCTCCGCGTCCCTGAGCACCAGGGCCGCGTCGGCCTGGCCGCGGTAGACCGGCAGCTGCCCGGTGCCGCGCATGACCGTGCCGAGCCCCTTCGCCTCGAACAGCGACGACTTGGCCAGGAACACCGGGTAGCGGCCCGACTTGTAGGTGAACAGGCAGATGGCCAGCACGTCCGCGTACGACAGGTGGTTGATGGCCAGGATCAGGCCGCTGTCGGCCGGGACGTTCCTGATGTTCTCCTGGCCATGCCAGTCGTGCTTCATCAGGGTGTAGAGCAGCGGGGGCAGGACGATCTCGGTCATTCGCCGCCAGCCGCGTGAGTAGCTGCCGTCCGCGCGCTCCCCATCCCCCTGCACTGGGCTTCCCCCGCTTTTCCGGCCCGTATCGCCCGTACTGCTGGTCATTCCGACAGTCTCCCCGTTCGCGTGACACCGTGTCGAGGCAGGATCAGATGCATGCCGCCCGATACCTCGCTCCGCTGGTCGCTGGTGATCCCCGTCAAGGTACTTGCCCTGGCGAAGTCCCGGCTTACCGGACTGGCCGGGCCGCGCCGGGCCGAGCTCGCCCTGGCCATGGCCGCGGACACGGTCGCGGCCACGGTGGCCTGCCCCGTCGTGGACACGGTGATCGTGGTGACCGACGACGCCGCCGCGGCGGCCGACCTGTCCGGGCTGGGGGCCGTGGTGGTGCCCGACCTGCCGGGCGACGGGCTCAACCCGGCGCTGGCGTTCGGTGCCGCGCAGGCGGATGAGCGCTGGCCGGGCCGGGGGCGGGGCGGGCTGGCCGCGGACCTGCCCGCGCTCGGGCCCGCCGAGCTCGGCCGGGCGCTCGCGGTCGCGGCCGGGGTGCCCGAGGCCTTCGTGGCCGACGCCGCGGGCACCGGGACCACGCTGTACACGGCCGGGCCTGACGCCGCGTTCCGCCCGAGGTTCGGGCCGGGGTCGCGCGCGGCCCACCTGTCCGGAGGCGCGGCGGAGCTGACCCTGCCCGGGCTGGACGGGCTGCGCCGCGACGTGGACACCGTCGATGACCTGCGGGACGCGGCCCGGATCGGGCTGGGCCCGCGCACGGCCGCCGCAGCGGGCCGACTCGCGTAGGCCCTCGGCGGGGTGTCCCCGCTAGGCCTGCTGCATCGGCGGCCCGCTATATCGGCGGTCGGCTATATGTGCACGATCGGGCAGGTCAGCGTCCTCGTGATGCCGGCGACTCCCTGGATCTGGGCCACGACGAGCTTGCCCAGATCGTCGACGTTGTCGGCCTCGGCCCGGACGATCACGTCGTAGGGACCTGTGACGTCGTCAGCCTGGGTTACGCCAGTGATCTGCCCGATCTGCAGGGCCACGTCGGCGGCCTTGCCGACCTCAGTCTGGACGAGGATGTAAGCCTGAACCATGCGGTCCTCCCAGGCGCCCGGTGAGCTAGCCACGCTACCGTAGGTACCCGGCCGCTGGCCTGAGGATTGTGCCCGGACAGCCCAGCTTCGGCCGGTTGTGGCGGTCCGCGGGATCAAGTTTTGGCGGGAGGCTCTCCATCACCGTCGCTGAGCTAGGTGAGTTCGGGCTCATCGCCGCGATCCAGGCCCTGCTGCCGGCCGGCTGCGCCCAGGTGATCGGCCCCGGGGACGACGCCGCGGTGATCCGCGCGCCGGACCGGCGGGTGGTCGCGAGCACGGACCTGCTCGTGGAGGGGCGGCATTTCCGTCGCGACTGGTCCAGCGCCTTCGACATCGGGGTCAAGGCCGCGGCCCAGAACCTCGCCGACATCGCGGCCATGGGCGCCTCGCCCACCGCCCTGCTGGTGGGCTTCGCCGCGCCCGGTGACCTCGCCGTGGCGTGGGCGGAGGATCTCGTCCGCGGCCTGGCCGCGGAGTGCGCGCGGGCCGGGGCCGCGGTGGCGGGCGGCGACGTCAGCAGCGCCGACTCGGTCGTTCTCGGGATCACGGCGCTGGGTGACCTGGCCGGCCGCGAGCCCGTGACCAGGAGCGGGGCACGGGCCGGTGACCAGCTGGCCATCGCCGGCCGGCTGGGCCGCTCGGCGGCCGGGCTGGCCCTGCTCGAGGCGGGTCTGGCCGGCCAGTCCCGCCCGTTCTCCGGGCTGCTGGACAGCCACCGGCGGCCGCAGCCCCCGTATGACGCCGGACCCGAAGCGGCCGTACTCGGCGCGACCTCGATGATCGACATCAGCGACGGGCTGATCGCCGATCTCGGGCATGTGGCCGCCGCCAGCGGCGCCGGTATCGACATCGACACCGCCACGCTGCCGGGCGACGAGGACCTGCAGGCCGCGGCCGAGACCCTCGGCGCGGACGGGCGGCGCTGGATGCTGACCGGCGGCGAGGACCATGTGCTGGCCGCGACCTTCCCGGCCGCGACGGCCCTGCCGCCCCGCTGGTCGGTGATCGGCACGGTCACGCGGGGACCCGGGGTCACGGTGGACTCCGGGCCCGCCGGCGGCCCGGGCGGATGGAAGCACTTCTGAATCACCAGACTGCCATCGCGACACGCGGCAACGGAATACATTGTTGTCTCAGCAGCCGGCACCCTTGTTTGCTTTAACCCCACTGATGCCAAGACATCGCAAAGAGCGCGCGCCCAGGCACCGGGCGCTGCGCCGGGAGAGCGGTTCCCCGCGCAGCGTTCCCGGCGGCGTATCCCGTGCTCGGCGGTCTGGCTGGGGACCGGCGGCCGCCTGGGCGGCGGCCAGGCGGGTCACGCTGTCGCCCGCGCTGCGCTCCCGGTTCCGCCTGGCGCGCTCGCTGCTGGTGACCCCGTGGTTCGCGGCGGGCGCGGGCATCGTCATCGCCGCGGCCCTGGCCGTGAACACGCCGACCGCGCTCACCTACGGCCCGACCGGGCCCGGCGGGCTGTGCGTGACGCATAGCTGCACCGGCGAGCGGCGGGCCCAGCCACCTCAGGAGGCGACCGCGACGCCGGGCGTGGCGATCAAGGCACCGGACGCCGACGCGAAGGGAGCCGGCTCGGCCCCCGCACCGCCCGGCGTGACCGAGATGAGCGCTGAGCTCGGCTACCGGATAGTGCGGCACAGGGGGTGGTTCACCGCGGTCATCACCATGCGCGGGGGCGGGAAGACCGGCTGGAGCCTGCAGTTCGCCTTCCCGGCCGCGCACGTCAGGCGCGTCATGGGCGCTCGGTGGCTCCCATCCCGCGACGGCGCCGGCGGTACGGCGATCAGGCCTGCGCCTCGCGGGGACCGGTCATCGGCAGGCAGCGACCCGGGGGAGCCCGGGACTCCGGCGCAGTCCGGCCCGCCGGATCCCGACCAGATGGTGGTCATCGCGACCGGCAAACCGCAAATCCCGTCCAGCTGCACGCTGGACGGGATCAGCTGCCACTTCAGCGGCTAGCGGGTGACCTTGCCCGCCTTGATGCACGAGGTGCACACGTTCAGGCGCTTGGGCGACCCGTTCACCTGCGCGCGCACACGCTGGATGTTCGGGTTCCAGCGGCGGGGGGTGCGGCGGTGCGAGTACGAGACGTTGTTGCCGAAGCCCGGCCGCTTGCCGCAGACGTCGCAGACGGAAGCCACGGGACGCTCCATTTGGGTGATAGTCAGCATGGTCATGCCCGGCGGTGACATCCGGACAGTCGCTGAAGGATATCCGATCACGGGCTGCTCGCGCTAACCGGACGGCCAGGCGAGTCCACGTCAGCGCGAGCCGTGGCGCGCGGATATCCGGCTCAGGATCTAGTCTGCGGTTTGTGGCGACCCTGGAAGACCCGCTCCGCCTGGTGATCGGCGACAAGGCGGCCAAGCGGCTGGACAGCGCGCTGGAGCTGCGGACCGTGGGCGACCTGCTGCGGCACTACCCGCGCCGGTATGAGACCAGGGGCGAGCTGACCGACCTGGCCTCGCTGCACGACGGCGAGTACGTGACCGTCCAGGCCGAGATCGCCAAGGTGACGAGCCGCCCGATGCGCAACCGCAGGGGATCGATCTTCGAGGCGACCGTGACCGACGGGCACGGGCTGCTGGTCCTCACCTTCTTCTCCCGCGGGCGGCAGGACTGGCGTCAGCGGGAGCTCGCCCCCGGCCTGCACGGCCTGTTCTCCGGCCAGGTCTCCTCGTTCCGCGGCAAGCGCCAGCTCGCCCACCCCGACTATGAGCTGCTCGGCGAGGGTGACGGCGCCCACCGGGCCGCCGAGTACGCCGCGCAGATCATCTCCGTGTACCCGGCGGCCAAGGAGATCACCTCCTGGCAGATCGCCGACTCGGTCCGGGTCGTCCTTGACGTCCTTGACGTCGAGGACCCGATGCCGCGCCCGATCAGGGAAGCCCACGGCCTGTGCGGCCTGGCCGACGCGCTGCGCGGCATCCACCGGCCGATCGACTGGGGCGACAAGGAGCGCGCCACGGCCCGGCTGAAGTGGGACGAGGCGTTCCTGCTGCAGGCGGTGCTCGCGCAGCGGCGGATCGCCGCCGTGGCGTTCTCCGCGACGCCGCGGCCGCGCGTGCCCGGCGGGCTGCTCGACGCCTACGACGCCCGGCTGCCGTTCGAGCTGACCGTCGGCCAGGACCTGGCCGGCACCCAGATCGGCGACGAGCTGGCCCTCGGCCATCCCATGCACCGGCTGCTGCAGGGCGAGGTCGGCTCCGGCAAGACCGTGATCGCCGTGCGGGCCATGCTGCAGGTCGTGGACGCCGGCGGGCAGGCGGTGCTGCTCGCCCCGACCGAGGTCCTCGCGCAGCAGCACTACCGGTCGATCACCGGGCAGCTCGGCCCGCTGGCCCAGGCCGGGGAGCTCGGCGGCGCGGAGCATGCCACCCGCGTGGCGCTGCTGACCGGGTCCCTGGGCGCGGCGGCGCGCCGGCGCGCGCTGCTGGAGGCGGCGTCGGGCACGGCCGGGATCGTGATCGGCACCCACGCGCTGCTCGAGGAGAAGGTGCAGTTCGCCGACCTCGGCCTGGTGGTGATCGACGAGCAGCACCGGTTCGGGGTCCAGCAGCGCGACGCGCTGCGGGAGAAGGCGGGGGAGGGCCGGCCCGCACGTGCTGGTCATGACCGCCACGCCGATCCCGCGCACGGTGGCCATGACGGTCTTCGGCGACCTGGAGATGTCCACGCTGACCGAACTGCCCGCCGGGCGATCGCCGATCGACACGCACGTGGTGCCCGCGGCGGAGAAGCCGCACTACCTGGAGCGGGTCTGGGAGCGGCTGCGCGAGGAGACGGCCCAGGGCCGCCAGTCCTATGTGGTGTGCCCGCGGATCGGCGGGGACACCGGCGACCCGGACGGCGCCCCGGGCCAGGACGACGGCCACCCGGACGACGAGAACACCCGGCCCCCCGTCTCCGTGCTCGACCTCGCGGCTGAGCTCGAGCAGGGCCCGCTGGCCGGGCTGCGGCTCGCGGTCCTGCACGGCAGGCTGCCGTCCGACGAGAAGGACCGGGTGATGCTCGCGTTCGCGGACGGCTCGGTGGACGTGCTGGTCACCACCACCGTGGTCGAGGTCGGCGTGGATGTGCCGAACGCCACCGCCATGGTGATCATGGATGCCGACCGGTTCGGCGTCTCCCAGCTGCACCAGCTGCGCGGCCGGGTCGGCCGCGGCCGTCACGAGGGGCTGTGCCTGCTGGTGACCGAGGCCGAGGCCGACAGCAAGTCGCGGCAGCGGCTGGACGCGGTGGCCGCCACGCTGGACGGGTTCCGGCTGTCCCGGCTCGATCTTGAGCAGCGGCGGGAGGGCGACGTGCTCGGCGCCGCCCAGGCGGGCCGCAGGTCGAGCCTGAAGCTGCTGACCCTGCTCGCCGACGAGGAGCTGATCGGCCGGGCGCGGCACGACGCCACCGAGCTCGTCGCGGCCGATCCGGCCCTGGCCGGCCAGCCCGCGCTGGCCGCCGCGATCAGCGTGCTGCTCGACCAGGAGCGGGCGGAGTTCCTTGAGAAGGCCTGAGCCGGGCCGATGACGCGCATCGTCGCGGGCGCCGCCGGAGGCCGGCGGCTCTCCGTGCCCGCCGGCCGGGGCACCCGCCCGACCGCGGACCGCGCGCGGGAGGGCCTGTTCGCGACCGTGCTGGCCATCCGCGGGCCGCTGGACGGGGCGACGGTCCTCGACCTGTACGCGGGCTCGGGCGCGGTGGGCCTGGAGGCGCTGTCGCGGGGTGCGTCCGACGTGCTGCTCGTCGAATCCGACGCCCGTGCCGCCCGCGTGATCCGGGGCAACATCGAGACGGTGCGGCTGCCAGGAGCGCGGCTGATCGCCGACCGGGCCGAGCGGGTGCTGGCCCGGGGCCCGGGTGACGCGCCGCCGCGGGACCTGGTCTTCGCCGACCCGCCCTACGCGACGCCCGCTGATGAGGTGCGGGGGGTGCTCACCGCGCTGCGCGACCGCGGCTGGCTCGCGCCCGGCGCGCTGGTCGTGGTGGAACGCGCCACCCGGTCGGGCCCGCTCACCTGGCCCGCCGGGTATCTGCCTGACCGGTCCCGCGGTTACGGTGAAGCCACGCTCTGGTACGGTCTCGCCGCAGGCGACGGGCCTGCGGCACCGTCATCGACAGGAGAGTGAGTCCGCGTGCGCCGTGTGGTCTGCCCAGGATCGTTCGACCCGGTCACGAACGGGCATCTCGACATCGTCACCCGTGCGGCGCGGCTCTACGACGAGGTCGTCGTCGCCGTGCTGCGCAACCCGAACAAGACCCCCCTGTTCAGCGTGGACGAACGGCTGGAGATGCTGCGCGAGGTCACCAAGGGGATCGACAACGTCCGGGTGGCCAAGTTCGACGGCCTGATCGTCGACTTCTGCAAGGCGAACGACATCTCGGCGATCATGAAGGGCCTGCGGGCCGTCAGCGACTTCGATTACGAGCTGCAGATGGCTCAGATGAATTACAACCAGGCCGGGGTGGAGACGCTGTTCATCTCGACCAACCCGCTCTATGCGTTCCTCTCCTCGAGCCTGGTCAAGGACTTCGCCAAGTACGGCGGCAATGTCACCAGCCTCGTGCCGGAGTCGGTGCTGGGCCGGCTCACCGGCCGCCTGGCTGATTCGTAACCGGCTGTGCTGGCCCGGGGGACAGGCCCCGGAGCCGGCCGGGTTGGGATTCTCGCAGGCAGCCAGGTATGCTGACCGCCCGATACCCCGTCAGCATCTCTGTCTGCCATGCCACACGCGAACCCCAGGAATTCCAAGCGGCTGAACCTGCACATGCCGCTCGTTTTCGATACCCGGACCCTGGGCCCGGGCGTCGCGGCGTCCATGACCCGTACGGCCCCGGCTCCGGCTAATCTTGGTGTCGAGCTGGTTAACGTTCCAGAAGGGGCCGAGCTCGAGCTGGATGTTCAGCTTGAGGGCGTCGCCGAAGGCGTGCTGGTGACCGCCACCGTGCGGGCACCGCTGGTCGCTGAGTGCGCGCGCTGTCTGGAGTTGTTCGCTTCTGCGACGGAGGTCCGGTTCACGGAGCTGTTCGCCTACGACGCGAGCGGCGATGACGTGGACGGGTACCTTCTGGACGGGGACCTGCTTGATCTCGAGCCGGCCCTGCGGGACGCGCTGGTGCTCGAGCTGCCGCTTGCGCCGCTGTGTGCCGACGACTGCCCGGGGCTGTGCTCCGAGTGCGGTGTACGGCTCGCCGACGCCGGAGCTGAGCATGGCCACGCCGATGCAGGCACAGATCGATCACCGGACGGGACGCCCGTGCCGGAGGGAAGGGAGGAGCGCTGACGTGGCGGTCCCCAAGCGGCGAATGTCGCGCAGTAATACCAGGTCACGCCGGGCCCAGTGGAAGACCACGGCCCCTCAGCTCATGACCTGCCCGCAGTGCCGCAGCCCCAAGCTGCCGCATACGGCATGCCCGACCTGTGGCACGTACAACCGGCGCCAGGTGATTAACCCCTCCTGACCCGCATCGTCGGCGCGTGGCCGGAGCCCGCGAGCCGCGGAAAGGAGGGGAGAGTGATCGGCATATCAGGCGAGGACGGCGCGGCAGTTCCTGGCGCCCCTCGAGCCGGTACCGACGAACTGCTGCAGGCCCTTGAGGTGCCGCTCGGCCCTGAGCTGCTCGAGCGGGCGCTGACGCACCGCTCGTTCGCCTACGAGAACGGCGGGCTGCCCACCAACGAGCGGCTCGAGTTCCTCGGCGATTCCGTGCTCGGCCTGATCGTGACCGACACGCTTTTCCGCGAATATCCCGATTTGCCGGAAGGGCAGCTGGCCAAGCTGCGCGCCGCGGTCGTGAACATGCGCGCGCTGGCCGGCGTCGCCCGCGGGCTGCGCCTCGGCGCCTACGTCCGGCTCGGAAAGGGCGAGGAGGGCACCGGCGGCCGGGACAAGTCCTCGATCCTCGCTGACACGCTCGAGGCCGTGCTCGGCGCCGTCTACATCGACCGCGGCCTGGCCGAGGCCGACGCGCTCGTGCACCGCCTGTTCGACCCGGTGATCGCCCGCTCGGCCCGGCTGGGCGCCGGCCTGGACTGGAAGACATCCCTGCAGGAGCTGACCGCGGCCGAGATGCTCGGCGTGCCCGAGTACCACGTGGACGAGAGCGGGCCTGACCACCAGAAGTCATTCCAGGCCTCGGTCAGGATCGGCGGGCAGGCCTACGGCCAGGGCGAGGGGCGCTCCAAGAAGGAAGCCGAGCAGCAGGCCGCCGAGGCCGCCTGGACGGCGATCACCGAGGGCATTTCCGCTGCGGCCGCGTCGGACGCAGGGCCGGACCGCCAGGCCGCGGCCGGCCCGGGAGCCGACGGGGCGGGCGGCGCGGCCGGGGACGCGGCGCCGGGGCTCGGCGGCAAGGCCGCGGGCCGCGGGGCCGCGAACGGCGAGGCGGCAGGCAGCGGGTCCGCTGGTAACGGGGCAGCGGACCGCGCGGCGGGCAGTGGCCCGGTGGCCGGGGACGGAACCTCGGCCGACCCGGCCAGGCCCGGTGACCCGGGTGCGCCCATGGGCGGCTCCGGGTCCCCGCGGAGCTAACGTGCCCGAGCTCCCCGAAGTCGAGATCGTGCGGCGGGGTCTGGAGCGGTATGTGGTCGGCCGGACCATCGAATCGGTGCAGCCGCTGCACCCTCGCGCGCTGCGCCGCCATCTGGCCGGCCCCGACGACTTCGCCGCCGCGGTGCGCGGGCGCCAGATCACCGGCGCGCGGCGGCGCGGAAAGTACCTGTGGCTGCCGGTAGGTGATGACGCGCTGCTCGCCCACCTCGGCATGAGCGGCCAGCTGCTGGTCGGGGACGCGTCACGACCGCTGTCCCCGCATGTCCGGGTCCGTCTCACGTTCGCCGACGCCGGGCCCGACCTGCGCTTCACCGACCAGCGAACGTTCGGCCACCTGTCGCTCGCGGTGGGCGGGGCGGACCTGCCCGCCGCCATCGCGCACATCGCCCCCGACCCGCTGGAGCCGTCGTTCGACCTAGCCGAGGTGAAGGCCAGGCTCCGGGCCCGCCGGTCCGGGATCAAGCGCGCGCTGCTCGACCAGTCGCTGGTCAGCGGCATCGGCAACATCTACGCCGACGAATCCCTGTGGCGGGCGCAGCTGCACGGGGACCGCCAGGCCCAGCTGCTGAGGCCGGCGGCTGTCATCCGGCTGTTCGCGTCGGTCCAGGAGGTCTTCGCCGAGTCGCTCACCGCGGGCGGCACCTCGTTCGACAGCCTGTACGTCAACGTCAACGGCCAGAGCGGCTACTTCGAGCGGTCCCTGAGCGTGTACGGCCGGGCCGGGCAGCCGTGCCCCCGGTGCGGGACGCCGGTGCGGCGTGACCCGTTCATGAACCGGTCCTCCTTCAGCTGCCCCAGATGCCAGCCGCGCCCGCGGGCGCAGCGGTGATGCCGGGTGACCAGGCTCGGCTGACCGCATGGGTGGAGGGCCGGGTTCAGGGTGTCGGCTTCCGGTGGTGGGCGCGGGCCCGGGCGCTCGAGCTGGGCCTGGTGGGCTGGGCGGAGAACCTCGAGGACGGCCGGGTCCGTGTGATCGCCGAGGGCGCGACCGCCAGCTGCAAGCAGCTGCTGGCCCTGCTGGAAGGCCACGACGCGCCGGGCCGGGTGGTCCGGGTGACGTACCGGTGGGATGACCCTAAGGGGGGTATGTCCGGATTTGCGGAGCGGTGAGTGGTACGCCGGCCCGCAGCGTGACCTGCGGACACGTCAACTTGACCTGATACCCGTCCCAGTGGGACCATGGTTAATAGTTACCCGCGCGCAAGACTGCGATTCTTTCGCGTCTACACATGTGCGCCCACTCTGGTCACTCAGTGTGGAGGACCTCACAAAATGGCGAAGGCTCTATATGGCCACGTCGGCGGGCCGGATCCGCGCATGGTCTCAGAGATGCGCCGCCTGCAACAGCGAGTACGCGATCTCGAAGCCGAGCTTGCCAGGCTGCATGAAGAGAACGATGTGCTCGCCGCGGAGGTAGGCCAAGACCTGCTGATCCCGGTTCGCGAGCCTGCGCTCACCTAACGAGCGCCGGCAGGCCGCACGGTCAGAGGGGCGTCTGAACCCAGGCGTCCCTCTTCGCCCTCCCATCTCGAAGAATGATCTGCGAGGGCCGTTACGCTTCCCGCCGGGGCCCATGCCGGTTCCGCCTGCCGCGGCCGCCCGGGGTGCCCGCCGGGCCGGCCGTCGGCTACCGCCCGCCTCGCGAGGGGTCTGTCCCGGCTCGCGCACCCGCCCAGGCCTCAGCCCCGGTTTCCCCGCAGAGCGGGATGAAGCAGCACCAATTTAGGGCGGCCTGCCGCCTGAATCCACGGGACTGGCACTGGCGCGCGGTAAGGTGCGGACGAGCGGAGCCGCCGGCTGCCGCGGCCGGACCGGCTGGCCCAGATTGGCGGCCCAGATTAGCGGCACGGATTAGCGGCACGGATTAGCGGCGCGGGCGGGGATGCCCGGGGTGGGAAGAGCGGCCAGCGGGCGGCCCGGTCCCAGGGGGTGGCACAGCCCCAGAGGAGGAGAGCCGACAGGTGTACCTGAAAGCGCTCACTCTGCGCGGGTTCAAGTCGTTCGCCTCGGCCACCTCGCTGCGCTTCGAGCAGGGGATCACGTGCGTGGTCGGCCCGAACGGGTCGGGCAAGTCGAACGTGGTCGACGCGTTCTCCTGGGTCATGGGCGAGCAGGGCGTCAAGCCGCTGCGCGGCGGCAAGATGGAGGACGTCGTGTTCGCCGGGACCGCGGGCCGGCCGCCGCTCGGCCGGGCCGAGGTCACGCTGACCATCGACAACAGCGACGGCGCCCTGCCGATCGACTACGCCGAGGTCACCATCAGCCGGCTGCTGTTCCGGTCCGGCCAGAGCGAGTACGCCATCAACGGCGACCAGTGCCGCCTGCTCGACGTCCAGGAGCTGCTCTCCGACACCGGCCTCGGCCGGGAGATGCACGTGATCGTGGGCCAGGGCCAGCTCGACCAGGTGCTCAACGCCGGGCCCGACGCGCGCCGGGCGCTGATCGAGGAGGCCGCCGGGGTCCTCAAGCACCGCAGGCGCAAGGAAAAGGCGCTGCGCAAGCTCGAGGCCATGCAGGCCAACCTGACCCGGCTGGTCGACCTGACCGCGGAGCTCGGCCGCCGCCTGAAGCCGCTCGGCCGCCAGGCGGAGATCGCCCGCAGGGCCGCGGTGATCCAGGCCGACCTGCGTGACGCCAGGCTGCGGCTGCTGGCCGACGACTACGCCACGCTCGCCGCCGAGCTGGAGCAGGACGCCAGCGACGAGACGGCCTCGGCGGCACGCCGCGCCGCGCTCGAGTCCGGCCTGGCCCGGGCCCGGCAGGCTGAGGCCGCGCTGGAGGCCGCCGAGCAGCAGCACGCGCCGCGCCTGGCCGCCGCCCAGGAGGCGTTCTTCGGCCTGTCCAGCCTGGCGGAACGGCTCCGCGGGGTGCACAGCCTCGCCACCGAGCGGCACCGGCACCTGGCCGCCCCGCCGGAGCCGTCGCGGCCCGGCCGTGACCCCGACGAGCTCGACGCCGAGGCGGCCACCCTGCGCGAGGAGGAGGCCGCGCTGCGCCAGCGGCTGGCCGCCGCGCGGGACCAGCTCGGCGTGGCCGTGGCCGGGCGGACGGCGGCCGAGACCGCCCTGACCGAGACCGAGCGGCGGCTCGCCGCGGAATCCCGGGCCGCCGCCCAGCGGGCCGAGCGGCTGGCCCGCCTGCGCAGCCAGGTCGGCGCCGCCCGCAGCAAGCTGACCGCGGCCCAGGAGGAGGCGGCCCGGCTGGCGACCGCCCACGAGCAGGCCCGGTCGCGCGCCGAGCAGGCGCAGCACGAGTACGGCCAGCTCCAGGACGTGGTGTCCGGCCGGGAGCAGGGCCGGGCCGACCTGGCGGCCGGGCACGAGCGCGCGACCGCCGCGCTGGTCCAGGCCAGCGACCGGGTCGCGCGGCTGCGGACCGCCGAGCACGAGGCCAGCGACGCCCGGGCCGCGCTCAGGGCGCGCACCGAAGCGCTGCAGGAGGCGGTCCGCCGGGGCGCCGACGCTTCCGGCGCGCTGCTCGCCGAGCCGGGCCGGTTCACCGGCGTGCTCGGCTCCGTGGCCGAGCTGCTCACCGTGCAGGACGGGGCGGCCGACGCGATCGCCGCCGCCCTGGGCGCGGCCGCGGGCGCGGTGGCCGTGTCCGGCCTCGACGCGGCCGTGACCATCATCGCGGCGCTGAAGAGCCAGGACGCCGGTCAGGCGGCGCTGGTGATCGCGGCCGACCGGCCGTGGCCGGACGGGCAGCCCGACGGCCCCCGGGCGCGCAACGGCTCCATCCCCCGCGCTGAGCTGCGCGGGCTCACCGGCGTTACGCCCGCCCTGGACCTGGTCAAAGTGCCCGGGGAGCTGGCCGCCGCGGTGGAGCAGCTCCTGGCCGGAGTGCTGGTCACCGCCGACCTGGCCCAGGGTCTTGAGCTGGTGCGGGCCCATCCGGAGCTGCGCGTGGTCACCCGCGACGGCGACGTGCTCGGGACGCACTGGGCGCACGGCGGATCGGCCGGGGCGCCGAGCGTGCTCGGGCTGCGCGCCGCCGCCGACGAAGCGGCCGGCCGGCTGGACGAGACCGAGCGCCGCTGCCAGCGGGCCGAGCGGGAGCTGGCCGATGCGGCCGAGGACGAGGACGCGGCCCGGCAGGTGCTCGCCGAGGCGCTGGCCCGGCTGCAGGAGGTTGACGCCGCTGCGGCCGAGACCTCCGGCCGGCTGGGCACGCTGGCCGGCGCGGCCAAGGCCGCGCAGGACGAGGCCGGGCGCCTGGCCGCCGCGATCGCCACGGCCGAGCGGGCGCGGGAGAAGGACCTGGCCCAGCTCGCGGACCTGCAGGGCAGGCTGGCCGTCCAGGAGGCGGAGGGCCCGGGGGGGTCCGCCGCAGACGCCGAGGACGGCGACGGGCCCGGCGACAAGAACGCCCTGGCCGCGCAGGCCACGGCGGCGCGGAACGCCGAGATGGAGGCCAGGCTCGAGGTCAGGACCGTGGAGGAGCGGCTGCGCGCGGTCGCGGGCCGCGGCGACGCGCTCGCCTCGGCCGCGGCGGCCGAGCGCCAGGCCATCCAGCGGGCCAAGGCCCGGGGCATACGCCGGGCCCAGGAGGCGGCGGTGGCCAGCGCGGTCGCCGAGGGCGCCCTGGCCGCGCTGACCGCCATCGAGCGGTCCCGGACCCTGGCCGACGCCGAGCGGCAGGCCGCCGAGCAGGCCAGCCACGGCCGGGACACCGAGCTGAAGACCGTCCGGGCCCGGATCCGGGAGCTGACCGCCGAGCTCGACACCGCGGTGAACAGCGCGCACGGCGCCGAGATGGAGCGCGCGGCCCGGCGGATGAGGCTGGATCAGGCCGCGGAGCGGGCGGCCGAGGAGTTCGCCATCGACCCGGACACGCTGCTCGCCGAGTACGGCCCCGAGGCCGGGATTCCGGCCGCCGATGAGGGCCAGCCGCCGACGGGATACGACCGGGCCGCGCAGGAGCGGCGGGCCCACGTCGCCCAGCGCCAGCTTGACCAGCTCGGCAAGGTGAACCCGCTGGCCCTCGAGGAGTTCTCCGCGCTCGAGGAACGGCACGCGTTCCTGTCCACGCAGCTCGAGGACCTGAAGAAGACCAGGCGGGACCTGCTCACCGTGATCAAGGAGGTCGACGACCGGGTACAGCAGGTGTTCGCCTCCGCCTACGAGGACACCGCCAGGGAGTTCGAGGACATCATCGGCCGGCTGTTCCCCGGCGGCGAGGGCCGGCTGATCCTTACCGAGCCCGACGACCTGCTGGTCACCGGGATCGAGATCGAGGCCAGGCCGCCGGGCAAGAAGGTCAAGCGGCTGTCGCTGCTGTCCGGCGGCGAGCGCGCGCTGACCGCGATCGCGTTCGTGGTGGCGATCTTCAAGGCCCGGCCGTCCCCGTTCTACGTCCTGGACGAGGTCGAGGCCGCGCTCGACGACACCAACCTGCAGCGGCTGCTGCAGATCTTCAGCGAGCTCAGGGACACCTCCCAGCTGATCATCGTCACCCACCAGCAGCGGACCATGGAGGTGGCGGACACCCTGTACGGGATCAGCATGCGCGGCGACGGCGTGTCCTCGGTGATCAGTCAGCGGATGCGGGAGCCGGAGAGCGCCTGACCGGACCGCGGGTGACGCGGGCATAGCCTCGCGTCTGCGAGACTAGGGCGGTTATGGAACAGGTCATCATCATCGTCGCCTCCGTTGTCGTCGTGGCGGGCGGCGGGGGCACTGCGGCGTTCCTGCTGTCTCGCCGCCGGACCGCGACCCCGCCGGACCGTACCGAGACTCCGGGCCCGGCTGCCGGGGGCGTCGCGACCACCGAGGCACCGGGGACCGGGACCGGCGTGGCCGAGCCGGGCACCGGAACGTCCACGGAGGTGACGGCGCCGCCTGGGCCCGCGCCCGGCGCCCCGCCCGCCCGCGAGGCGGAGAAGCCGCCGCCGTCGGCGGGGCGGTTGGTCCGGCTGCGCGGCCGGCTGGCCCGGTCGCAGTCGGCGCTGGGCGGCGTCCTGCTTGGCCTGCTCTCCCGGGAGCACCTCGACGACGACACCTGGGACGAGATCGAGGAGACGCTGATCACCGCCGACATGGGCGTCGCGCCCGCGCGCCAGCTGGTCGAGGATCTGCGCACCGAGGTCAAGGTGGCCGGCACCCGGGACCCTGATGCGGTCAGGTCGATGCTGAAGGAGCAGCTGCTGGCCCAGGTCGGCCCGGACATGGACCGGTCCCTGCACATCCAGCGGCACGGCGACCGGCCGGCGGTGGTGCTCGTGGTGGGCGTCAACGGGACCGGGAAGACCACCGTATGCGGCAAGCTGGCCCGGGCCCTGATCGGCGACGGGCGCACCGTGCTGCTCGGCGCGGCCGACACGTTCCGCGCCGCGGCCGCGGACCAGCTGCAGACCTGGGGCGAGCGGGTCGGTGCCCAGGTAGTCCGGTCCGACCGCGAGGGCGCCGACCCGGCGAGCGTCGCGTTCGACGCGGTCAACGAGGGCGTCGAGCGCGGCGTCGACGTGGTCATCGTGGACACGGCCGGGCGGCTGCACACCAAGACCGGGCTCATGGACGAGCTGGGCAAGATCAAGCGGGTGATCTCCAGGCACGCCACGGTCGACGAGGTTCTGCTCGTGCTCGACGCCACGACCGGGCAGAACGGCCTGCGCCAGGCGCGCGTGTTCGCCGAGGTCGTCGACGTCACCGGGATCGTGCTGACCAAGCTGGACGGCACCGCCAAGGGCGGCATCGTGGTCGCCGTGCAGCGTGAGCTCGGCGTTCCGGTGAAGCTGGTCGGTCTCGGCGAAGGTCCCGACGACCTGGCGCCGTTCGAGCCCGACGCCTTCGTGGACGCCATCGTCGGGAGCTAGAGGCCGCCCGTCCGCGCGACCCGTTCCGCCCAGATCCGCGTGCGGCGGCGTTGAGTGGGCCGTGATAGCAACGTTATGGCTATTCTGGCTGGTTTCCTGTGCGGCGGGTCACTCTGGCCCGCCCGCCCGCCGCGGGTCCTCCGAGGTCAGAAATTTTCGCCGTATGGTCACTTTTACGACTACTGACGGCTGTTCGCCGGTCACCCGTTATAGCATGCAACATGCAAGTTGCCTCATGCTGATCCCGGGGGGAGAGCGTTGAATACTGCATGCCCGAACGAGCGGGTCGCGCGCTTGGGATGGAGCGAGCCATGCTCGTGATCTCAGGAAACGACAGCAGGGTGACCCGCAGCCGGCTGACCCCGGACGCGGTCCAGGCGGTGGATTTCCCCTCGTCCCGGCTGGGCCGGCGGGGCTTCGACGAGGAGCACGTCCGGGCGTTCTGCGGCCAGGTCGAGCGGGAGCTTGTGCTGCTGCGGAACGAGCGCACCATGCTGACCGACGAGGTGCAGCGGCTGCGCCGGCGGGTGCTCGGGCAGGACGGCGACGAGGCCGGACCCGGGAGCCCGGAGGACGCGCACGTGCATGCGGCGCGCATCCTGTCCACGGCCCAGCAGACCGCGGACCGCTGCGTGACCCACGCCCAGCAGTACAGCAGGCGGCTGTCCGACGACGCCCTGCGCCGCCGGGACGAGATCCTGGCCGGGGCCAGGTCGCAGGCGGTGCAGATGCTCGAGAAGGCGCACGGCGCGGCCAGCCGCGCGGCCGAGGCCGCGCTGGCGACGCCGGAGAACCCGCCCGTTCCCGAGCCCCGGGAGCTCGAGGCCGAACTGGCCTACCTGCGCCGGTTCAGCGACGCCTACCGCGCGCACCTGCAGGCCTACCTCGAGACGCTGGTGAGCGACGAGGGAGAGCCCGAGCCCGCCGAGCCGGCCCCGCCGGCCGCATGCTCCTGGCCGCCGTACCGTCTGCAGCCGCAGCCGCAGCCGCTGACCGGATAGCCTGGATCCGGGCCCGCGGCAGACCGGACCTGCGCCCGGTCTGTGTCGCATGCCCGTACGGGGTGCGCGGCAACCGGCGCGCACCAGACCGGCAACAGGCCATGCGCGAGGACGGCAGCAACACGTGTTCGAGACACTTTCCGACCGACTGACCCAGGTCTTCTCCTCGCTGCGTGGGCAGGGACGGCTGTCCGCTGCGGACATCGACGCCACCACCCGCGAGATCAGGATCGCCCTGCTGGAAGCGGACGTCGCGCTCCCGGTGGTCCGCCAGTTCATCGCGCGGGTGAAGGAGCGCGCGTCCGGCACCGAGGTGTCCGAGGCGCTGAACCCCGCCCAGCAGGTCATAAAGATCGTCAACGAAGAGCTCATCGAGATCCTCGGGGGCGAGGCCAGGCGGCTGCGGTTCGCCAAGACGCCGCCCACTGTGATCATGCTGGCCGGCCTCCAGGGATCCGGTAAGACGTCGCTCGCGGCCAAGCTGGCCCTGTGGCTGCGCCAGCAGGGGAACACGCCGATGATGGTCGCCGCCGACCTGCAGCGGCCCAACGCCGTCCAGCAGCTGCAGGTCCTCGGCGAGCAGGCCGGGGTGCCGGTCTATGCCCCGGAGCCGGGCAACGGCGTCGGCGACCCGGTCGAGGTGGCCCGCGCCTCGATCGACGAGGCCCGCCGCCGGATGCAGAACGTGGTCATCATCGACACCGCGGGCCGGCTGGGCATCGACGAGGAGCTGATGCAGCAGGCCGCCGCGATCCGGGACGCCACCGACCCGGACGAGATCCTGTTCGTGGTCGACGCCATGATCGGCCAGGACGCGGTCACCACCGCGCAGGCGTTCCTCGACGGGGTCGGCTACGACGGGGTCGTGCTGACCAAGCTCGACGGCGACGCGCGGGGCGGCGCGGCGCTGTCGATCGCCCAGGTCACGGGCCGGCCGGTGATGTTCGCCTCGTCCGGGGAGAAGCTCGAGGACTTCGACCTGTTCCACCCGGACCGGATGGCCTCGCGGATCCTCGACCTGGGCGACATCCTGACCCTGATCGAGCAGGCCGAGCGCACGTTCGACCAGGACCAGGCCGCCTCGATGGCCGAGAAGCTGGCCTCGGGTGAGGGATTCACGCTCGAGGACTTCGTCGAGCAGCTGGCCATGGTGCGCAAGCTCGGGCCGATCGGGAACCTGCTCGGCATGCTGCCCGGGGCCGCGCAGAACCGGGAAATGCTCAGCCAGGTCAACGACGCCGACCTGGACCGGGCGGCGGCCATCGTGAACTCGATGACCCCGCAGGAACGGCGCACTCCGAAGATCATCAACGGCTCGCGGCGGGCGCGGATCGCGGCGGGATCGGGCGTCACCGTGGGCGAGGTGAACTCCCTCATCGTCCGGTTCCAGGAGGGCCAGAAGATGATGCGGCAGATGATGGGCAACATGCCCGGGATGCGGCGGGCGCAGAAATCCAACCGGGGCAAGGCCAAGAAGAGGTCCAAGGGCGGGCGCCCGGGCGGCAGCGCGGGCAGCCGGGCCCCGGCCGCCGCGGCCGACGTCCGGCCCGGGCAGCCGGGCGGGATGCCCGGGCTCCCGGCGGGCCTCGGGCCGGGCGGGTTCCCTGGCGGCCTGCCCGACGGGCTCGGCGGCGACCAGGGGTTCCGGCTGCCGCCCGGTTTCGCGACCCCGCAGCCGAACGTGCCGCCGGGACTGCGGAACAAGCGCGGCCGCTCGGGCAAGAAGGGCAGATAGCCTGCTGGATCGCGCGCCAGGGGCCCGAGATAACGCCTGTGGTCGCGGCGTCTGGCAGAATGTGTCCACTACAGTGGCACGGCGGGGCCCTCTAACCCGCTGAGCCGTACCCATGGGCAGCGCCGCCGGTCCCCACCTGGCGTTCCGCGCCCGCCAACGAATCTGCTTTGGGAGAAGACCACACCCGTGGCTGTAAAGATCAAGCTCAAGCGCCTGGGCAAGATCCGGGCGCCGTACTACCGGATTGTCGTCGCCGATGCCCGCACCAAGAGGGACGGGCGGGCCATCGAGGAGATCGGCAAATACCACCCGAAGGCCGAGCCCTCGTTCATCGAGGTCAACTCGGAGCGGGCGCAGCACTGGCTGTCTGTCGGGGCGCAGCCCACCGACCCGGTCAGGAAGCTGCTCGAGATCACCGGCGACTGGCAGAAGTTCAAGGGCCTGCCCGGTGCCGAGGGGACGCTGAAGATAGCCGCCCCCAAGGAGGACCGGAAGGAGATCTTCGCCGCCGCGGTCAAGGAGACCCTGGGCGACGCCGCTCCCAAGGGCAAGGCCAGGTCCGGTGGGGCCACCAAGGGCGCCGACGCCGCTGACGGCAAGGGCGGCAGGGCCTCGGCCAAGGATGCCTCCGCCAAGGACGCGCCGGCCAAGGCCGACAAGCCCGCCCGGGGTAGGTCGGCCGACCAGCCGGCCAAGGCCAAGGCCGGCGACGCCAAGGCCGGCGACGCCAAGGTCGGGCGACGCCAAGGCCGCCGACGCCGACGGCGCCGCTGCGGACGGCAAGGCCTCTGACGGCGGCGCGGCCGGCGACGCGAAGGCCGAGGCCGGTGGCAAGGGCGCCAGCGCCAAGGCCGACACTGACGCCAAGGCCGAAACTGACGCCAAGGCCGACACTGACGCCAAGGCGGCCGGCGACGCGAAGGCCGAGGCCGGTGACGCCAAGGCTGCCAGCGCCAAGGCCGACGGTGACGCCAAGGCCGACGGTGAGGCCAAGGCCGACGGTGACGCCAAGGCCGACAGCGGCGGCAAGGCCAAGACCAAGAGCGCGGCCGCCAAGGACGGCGCGGACGCGGCCGACTGGCGGCCGACGCCGCCGACGGCAAGGCCGAGGCCAGCGGGTCCAAGGCCAAGGCCGGGGCCGGGGCGTCGAAGAGCAAGGCAGCCAAGGCTCCGGCCGCCGACGCGGAGCCGGCGAGCGGAGACTGACGTGCTCGAAGAGGCCCTTGAGCACCTGGTGCGAGGAATCGTGGAGTACCCCGACGATGTCCGCGTCGACAGCCGCGGGCTGCGCCGGGGCCGGGTCCTCGAGGTGCGCGTGCACCCTGAGGACCTGGGCAAGGTCATCGGCCGCGGCGGGCGCACCGCGCGGGCGCTGCGTACCGTGATCGGCTCGCTAGCAGGCAGCTCCTACGTCAGGGTCGACCTTCTGGACACCGACGAGATTCGCTAGCCGGGCATGCAGCTGGTCGTCGGCCGCGTGGGACGGCCGCACGGGCTCCGTGGTGAGGTGACCGTGCAGGTGCACACCGACGATCCGGACCTCAGGTTCGCGGCGGGCGCGGTTCTGGCGACCGAGCCTGCCGCGAGCGGCCCGCTGACCGTCACGTCGTCGCGCTGGCACTCCGGCCGCCTGCTGGTGACGTTCGCCGGGTGCACCGACCGCAGCCGGGCCGAGGAGCTGCGCGGGACGAGGCTGGTGCTGGACTCGGCCGAGGTGGGTCCGTCGCCGGACCCGGAGGAGTTCCACGATCACGAGCTGATCGGGCTCAGCGTCCAGACCCTGGCCGGGGAGCCGGTCGGCGTCGTGGCCGACGTGCTGCACCAGGGCCAGGATCTGCTGGTGATCGACCCCGCCGACGGCCGGCCCGCCGCGCCCGCAGCCGGGCCTGCCACGGCGCCGGGGCCTGCGGGCGGCCCGGGCCAGATCCTGGTCCCGTTCGTGGCCGCCATCGTGCCCGAGGTCGATGTCGCGGCCGGGCGCCTGGTGATCGACCCGCCCCCCGGCCTGCTCGACCTCGGCGCGGCCGGCTAGCGAGGAGGTGCCGAGCTGCGCATCGACATCATCACGATCTTTCCCGAGTACTTCAGCCCGCTCGGGGTCTCGCTGATCGGCAAGGCCGCGCAGCGCGGTGACATCGAGTTCGGCGTGCATGACCTGAGGTCCTGGGCGCACGATGTGCATCACTCCGTGGACGACGCCCCGTTCGGCGGCGGGCCAGGGATGGTGATGAAGCCCGAGCCCTGGGGTGCGGCCCTGGACGCGCTGGTCCCGGCCGGCCAGGCGGCCCGGCTGGTGGTGCCGAGCCCGGCCGGGATCCCCTTCACCCAGGAGATGGCGGCGCGGTACGCGCGGGAGAGCCACCTCGTGTTCGCCTGCGGCCGGTACGAGGGGATCGACGCGCGCGTGACCGAGGAGGCCAGGGCCCGGATGCCCGTCGACGAGGTGACCATCGGCGACTACGTGCTCGCGGGCGGGGAGCCGGCCGTCCTGGTCATGACCGAGGCGATCTGCCGCCTGCTGCCCGGGGTCATGGGCAACGCCGATTCCGCGTCGGACGACTCGTTCGGCGGCGGCGCCGGGCCCATGGCCGGGCTGGTCGAGGGGCCCGCGTACACCAGGCCGCGGGTGTGGCGCGGGCGGGAGGTGCCGCCGGTGCTGCTGTCCGGGGACCACGCGGCCATCGCCCGCTGGCGCCGCGACGCCGCGCTGCGCCGGACCGCGGCCAACCGGCCGGATCTCGCCGCGAGGCTGGCCGGGCCTCCCGCGGCGGCCGAGGCGCCCGCCGAGCAGCTCGATGCGCACGACCGGCAGGTGCTGTCTGACGCCGGCTTTCCAATCAGTGGTCAAGATATGGCACACTGAAAGGCGCCGCCCAGCTCACTCCCATGCCTGGAGTCAGTCGGGCGCGGCCGGGCGCCTGTCACCCCGGCCCTCAGAGACGACCGATTCAGCGCGTTCGCAGGCGTGCGCGTGATGACTAGAGGAACCACAGCGATGCACACCGCGATAGCCGAGCTGGAGCAGGCGCAGATCCGATCCGACATCCCGGAGTTCCGCCCGGGTGACACGCTGAAGGTGCACGTCAGGGTCGTGGAAGGCAGCCGGTCCAGGATCCAGGTGTTCCAGGGTGTCGTGCTGCGCCGCCAGGGCGGCGGGGCCAGGGAGACCTTTACCGTCCGGAAGATCAGCTACGGCGTGGGCGTGGAGCGGACCTTCCCCGTGCACAGCCCCTCCCTGGACAAGATCGAGCTCGTGACCCGGGGCCGGGTGCGCCGGGCCAAGCTGTACTACCTGCGCTCGCTGCGCGGCAAGGCGGCCCGGATCAGGGAACGCCGCGAGCCAGCGGCGCGTTAGGCCACGCTCATCACCTGGTTGGCCGGAGCGGATCCGGCCGGGAGAGCGCAGACGCCGCGGCACCGGATGCGCTGCTCGGAGCCGGCGGCCGGCCGCTGCCTGCCCCGGCTCCCTCGCCTCCGCGCATCAGGGTCATCCGGCCCGTCCGGCTCCGGCGCTAGGCTCGGACCCGATGATGAACGATGACCAGGACGGCCGCGAGCGGGCCTTGACCGAGGCGGGCGGGGCGGACCGTGATCACGACGAGCGGCCCGGGCTGGCATCAGGCTCAGAGCTGAGGGGGGCGCCCATGGCCGGAGCGGCCGCCCCGGGCGATGCCACGGGCCCGCTCGCGAACCCGGCCGCGTCCAGAACCGGCCGCAAGACACGGTCGTTCTGGCGCGAGCTGCCGGTGCTGATCGTGATCGCCCTCGCGATCGCGCTGGTGATCAAGACATTCGTGGTCCAGGCCTTCTACATACCGTCGTCCTCGATGGAGAACACGCTCGACATCGGCGACAAGGTCCTGGTCAACAAGCTCGTCTACGACTTCCGCTCGATTCACCCCGGCGACATCGTGGTGTTCAACGGGGCCGGGTCCTGGGAGCCGGTTCCGCCTCCGGCCAAGGGCACCTCCAACCCCCTGGTCCGGCTGTTCAACGTGACCCTGGACCCGCTCTACCACTCGGTCCTCGGGCTGTTCGGCACCGCTCCCGGGCAGCAGGACTTCATCAAGCGGGTCATCGGCGTCCCCGGCGACCACGTCGCCTGCTGCACCCACGGCGACCTGACCGTCAACGGTGTGGTCCTGCATGAGCAGTCCTACCTCTTCCCCGGCAACCTCCCGTCCACGCAGCGGTTCAGCATCACCGTGCCGCCCGGCCGGCTGTGGGTCATGGGCGACCACCGGAGCGTCTCGTACGACTCCCGCGGCCACATGCAGGATCCCGGCGGCGGGACGGTCCCGGAGAACATGGTCGTCGGCCGGGCTTTCATGATCGTCTGGCCGCCCAGCCGGTGGCGCGTCCTGCCGATCCCGTCCACCTTCAGCCAGCCCGGCATCGAGCACGCCGCCGCGGTGGCCTTGGGGGCGGTGCCCAGTACCCCCTACCTGCCGCTGGGAGCCGGATTCGCCGTGGCCGTCCCGCTGACCTGGCTGCAGCGCCGGGTCCGCCTCCGCATCCGGCCCGGCGGGCCGCTGCGCCGCCGTCCGGGGCGCCGGTAACGCCATGTCAGGGGTTGTGCTGCGGCATCCGGGTTACACGCCGAGGCGCGGCAGCGGGCTGACCGGATACGAGCGGGTTCTGGCGCGCGCCGGGCTGGCGCCGGTGGCCGGGATCGACGAGGCCGGCCGCGGGGCCTGCGCCGGGCCGCTGGTGGTGGCCGCGGTGCTGCTGGACCAGCGGCCCCGGTCCGCCCTGGCCGGGGTGGCCGACTCCAAGGCGCTCACCGCGCCCGCCCGGGAGGCCGCTTACGCGGAGATCGTGGCGTCCGCCCTGGCCTGGCACGTGGTGGTGATCCCGTCCCGCGACATCGACCGGCTCGGGCTGCACGTGTGCAACGTGACCGGCATGCGGCGGGCCCTGGCCGGGCTGGCCAGCAGGCCCGGCTACGTGCTGACCGACGGGTTCCCGGTCCGCGGGCTGGCCGTGCCCGCGCTGGCCATGTGGAAGGGCGATGAGGTCGCGGCGTGCGTAGCCGCCGCCTCGATCGTGGCCAAGGTGACCAGGGACCGGATCATGAAGAACCTGCACCAGCATTATCCCCAATACGGCTTTGCCCGGCATAAGGGATATTCCACCCCGAGCCATATGTCCGCGCTTGCGATCCACGGCCCCTGCCCGCAGCACCGGAAGTCGTTTGCCAACGTGGCCGGGGGGAACCGGGGCCGGGTGAGCGAGGCGGCTGCGGTGGGCCGGAAACTGGCCGGGGACGAGCCGGTGACGGTGGCCCAGGAACAAGCCGGGGACGAGGTTGCGGCCGCGGGCCAGGAGCACGCCGGGAACGGGGCACAATTGTCCTATGGTTGACCTCATCCGGGCCACGCTCTGCGGCGGGGCCCGGGGCCGCTGCCGCTCTGCGGGCGCTGGCGAACGCCGTGCCGGGGCACCGCGCACTGTGGCTTGCCTGCCGGGAGAACGCGTGCGGTCAGAACGGAGGGGAGCTCATGAGCTCTGAGGATCTCGAAAAGTACGAGACCGAGATGGAGCTGCAGCTCTACCGGGAGTACCGCGACGTGGTTGGCCTGTTCAGCCACGTGGTCGAGACCGAGCGCCGGTTCTACCTCACCAATCAGGTCGAGCTCAACGTGCGCACCGCGGACAACGGCGAGGTGTTCTTCGAGGTCACCATGCAGGACGCCTGGGTCTGGGACATGTACCGTCCTGCGCGTTTTGTGAAGAACGTCAGGGTTGTCACGTTCAAGGATGTCAACGTCGAGGAGCTCGCCAAGAGCGACCTCCAGGTCCCGGACCCCGCCGAGCCCAGCTAGCCGAACGGCCGGCGTTACGCTCCCGTCCGCGGCGGCGGCCCATCTAAGCACCCCGTGCCGACAGCCGGGACGTTTGTTATCCACCGCTAGTCTTCCCGGCGCCTGCCCTCCACAGCGCTCCCGGCGGGCCGTCGCGCGGCCGCCCGGTTCCGTCAGCGTCGGAGCCGGAGGTGGTCACATTGAACACCAAGGACGCCCTGGGCCGGCAGGGAGAGCAACTCGCCGCCGAGCACCTGCAGCGAGCCGGTTTCCGGATACTGGACCGCAACTGGCGGTGTGCCGAGGGAGAGATCGACATCGTCGCGGTGGACCGCCGGGTGCTGGTGGCCTGCGAGGTGAAGACCCGGTCCGGCACGGAATACGGCACCCCGCTCGAGGCCGTCGACTGGAAGAAGCGGAGACGGCTGCGTCGGCTGGCGGTCAACTGGGTGATGGCGCACGGCGTCCTCTTCGATGAGGTGCGCGTCGATGTCGTGTCGGTGCTGAAGACGGGTTCTGGCGATTTCACGATCGAGCACATCCCCGGGGTGGGCTAGATGTCGCTGGCGCGCACCCACTCGATCGCGCTGGTGGGCGTGGAGGGCCACCCGGTCGAGATCGAGGCGGACATCGAGAACGGCCTGGTCGGGCTGCTGCTGGTGGGGCTGCCCGACACGGCGCTGCGTGAGGCGCGGGACCGGATCCGGTCGGCCATCGTCAACAGCCAGGAGAAATGGCCGCACCGCCGGATCACCGTGGGCCTGTCACCGGCCAGCCTGCCCAAGCGCGGCAGCAGCTTCGATCTCGGCATCGCGGTCGCGATCCTGAGCGCGGCCGGTGCTGTCCCGCCCGGCCGCACCGGTGACCTGATGTTTCTCGGCGAGCTCGGGCTCGACGGCAGGCTGCGCCCGGTCCGCGGCGTACTCCCCGCGGTGGCCGCGGCCGCGGCCACCGGCTTCCGGGCCGTGGCCGTGCCCGCCGAGAACGCGGCCGAGGCGTCCCTGGTGCCGGGCCTGCGCGTCGTCGCCGCGGCCAGCCTGGGCGCGCTCCTCGCGTGGCTGCGCGCCGTCCAGGCCTAACGCGGGCGATCCGGCCGCGGTCCAGGTCTTCGAGGGCGGGACCCTGCCCGCCCCCGGCCTGCGCCTGGCCGGTGGCACCGGGCCTGTGCCCGCCGCGGCCGCGACCTGGCCGACGTGGTCGGTCAGCCCACTGCCCGGCGGGCCGCCGAGATCTGCGCCGCAGGCGGCCACCACCTGCTGCTGCTCGGCCCGCCGGGAGTGGGCAAGACCATGGTTTGGAAGCACTTGCTCAGGCCGCTCGCCGATCGTCCAAGGTGCTGTCGTGCCAGCGGACCTCGGCTCAAAGGCCGCTTGCGTTCTCGGCGCTTGATGACCTCTTCGGCGACGTTGTTGAGGAGGTCCTTCTGGCCCTCGAGGGTTCCCGCAGACGAGCCGTGGAGGCCTTTCCGCGCCGCGTCCCCAGGTCCCCGTTGGCAGGTCTATCCAAGGCTGGTCGTCCGCTGCCGGAAGGGCGGGTGCTGGCGCGGGGCAGTCTTGGACGCGCTGCGGATCCTTGCGGGCAGTGCTCGCGCAGGGCGTGCCGCTAGTCATCCTCCCCATCGCGGGCGGCCAGCCCCTGCGCCAAGCGCTGCGAGTCACTCGGCGGTGCTCAAGTCATCCAGTCACCCGAGCGCCACCCAGGGCAATCCGCACCGCCGTGCGCGCAATACTCGGCGATCCCGCCTACTGCGACCGCGCACGCCGCATGTGCGAGGACATTCACGCGCTCCCGCCGGTCAAAGCAGCCATCGGAGCGCTCGTGCGGCTAGCACACGAACATGCTCGCGGAATGCTGCCAGAGGTTGAGACTTAGCAGGCCATCCCGCGTGATCGTCGGGCCTGACCTCCCGGCGGGCCGCGAGCGCAGCGCCGCGCTGGCCACAGACCGGGCGTGATTCGGGCCGTTCCTGTTCACCGCCCCGGCCGCCAGCAGACGCACCCGGACGCCGAGCTTGGACTGCATATCCAGCACCTGCTTACCAGCCGACAGCAGTTGCTGGGCCAGCAGGTACCCCATGGCGCCGGCGCCATCCACCGCACAGATCCGCTCCGCTCCAGTCAGGCCGCCGCTAGGCCACCAGCTTCTCCGCGTGGCCTGCGCACGCGCGGACCCGCACCTCGGCCAGCGGCTCCTCCGCTGCGCCGGTCGCCACCGCCGTGTGCGAGCCCTTTGCAGATCCACACCGATCATCACTGCCGCAGGAACAGCCCTCCTTGGGATACTGGTGTGCCCATGTCGGGCGTGCCTTATTTCAGGACCTGCTGGCGCTCGCGCCTTTATTGAGAGCTAGCGAGCCGGCCATCGGGCGGGAGCGAGATGGGGTGCTTTTCTTGTCGTTGACGAAATGTTTACCGGAGCTTGAACCATCTGGGCCCGCCGTACGTACCGGCACTGGGACCTGCCATTAGGGCAGGTGGTTTCCCGGTGCTCCCACGGAGCCGGGACCGAGAGCGGGAGGATCCTTATGATGCGATTGCCCTCAATGCCGGGCAACGCCCGGCGCGGCCTGTGGCCCGCGGCCACGGTCGTCACAGCGGGGACGCTGGTCACGATGGTGCTTGGCGCCGCACCAGCCAGCGCCCACGCGACCGCCTACCGTCAGGTCAACCTGGTTTCCGATCAGGCTGGCAAGGCACCGCTGACCGACCCTGACCTGGTCAACGCGTGGGGCCTGGCCGCGTCACCGGGCACGAACACCGCGCCCGGCTCGCCGCTGTGGGTGGCGGACAACGGCTCGGACAAGGCGACGCTGTACACCGGCGCGACCGCGACATCAGTAACCAAGGCCCCCCTGGTGGTAAATGTCACCGGCGCCGCCCCCACCGGGCAGGTCTTCAATTCTGGCCAGACGGGATTCGTGGTCCACGACGGCCAGGGGCACTCGGGACCGTCGGTGTTTCTCTTCGACACCGAAAATGGGACGATCGACGGCTGGAATCCGGCAGTCGGTGCCATAGGCGGTACTCCGTCCACGGTGACCGAGGTGGCCCGTGACAACGGCGCCAACGCCGTGTACAAAGGCCTGGCTATGGCCCAGGCGTCTGACGGCAAGACGTATCTGTACGCGACCAACTTCCGGTCCGGGCGAGTCGAGGCCTACGACAGCACCTTCAAGCCGGTCGAGTTGCCTGGTGGGCTGTTTGTGGATCCGCGGCTTCCGGCTGGTTACGGGCCGTTCGGCATCGCCGAGATCAAGGGCAACCTGTATGTGACATTCGCCAAGCAGGACGCCACGCTGCACGACGACGTCGCCGGGCAGGGCCACGGATTCGTGGACGTCTTCACCAACAACGGCGCGTTCGTCCGCCGGCTTGTCACCCGGGGCGCGCTCGACTCACCGTGGGGCCTGACCCTCGCACCCGCCGGTTTCGGCCAGTTCAGCGGGGATCTGCTCGTGGGCAACTTCGGCAACGGGCACATCAATGTCTACAGCCCGGCCACCGGCAGGCACCTGGGCCAGCTGCGGCGGCATAACGGCAAGCCGATCGTCATCGATGGGCTCTGGGGCCTGATGTTCGGCAACGGGAACGCGGCCAAGACCAGCGAACTGATCTTCTCCGCCGGGCCCGGCCACGAGTCCCACGGCCTGCTCGGAAAGATCGTTGTAACCCACTGACGCAACGGACTGAGATAGCGGTGCTGGCCCGCTGGGTGCCGCGCGGCACCCAGCGGGCCGCCATAAACGCCGGGGAGCGCGGCGGCCCGGGGTGGCGTGGCATGCTCCGATCGGCCGGTTAATGTGACGGGTGTGGCGAGCCGTGCGGAGCGTTCGATGTCGTTCGGGACGATCTCGACCGACTGCGACCGGCTGCGCCCGACGAGTGGATGGCGGCCGTGCTGCGGGAGACCCCGGCAGGATGGGGCTCAGCGGCGGGCGCCATCCCGTGAGGTGCCGGCGGGTTATCATTATCGCGCTCATGAGCTGTAGGTCGTCGGCTTCGGGCGTGGATAGCTGGCCGGGCAGCGCGACGATGGCCTCGTGTCGATGAGCTCGAGCGCGGCCGCCCGCGCACGCTGAGCAGCTACCGAGGCCAGCTCACTCGCTGCGCAGGGCTAGCGCCGGCCTGCTCTTGGCCGCGGCCCATCCGGGGATTGCAGCGATGAGGTTGGCCAGCAGCAGCGCAGCCGGGATGGTGAGCAGCACCAGCGGCACCGGGACCTCAGCCTGGCGCGCGACGCCCACCGACCCGGCGAATAGGTCCCAGGACCACCGGCCGGCCAGCACGCCGAGCGGCAGCCCGGCCAGCAGGGCCGCCGCGGCCAGGGCGCTGGCCTGCCAGGACACCATCCTGATGACCTGCGTCCGGGTCAGGCCGAGGGTCTTGAGTATTGCGAGGTCGCGGCGGCGGCGGCGCACCCCGGTGAGCAGGACGTGGGTGAGCGTGCCGACCGCGAGCAGGGCAAGGACGGCGCCCAGGACCAGCGGCGTGTCCCGCACGCCTGCGTAGTTCCGGATGTCGCTGGGCCGCTGGTCGGTTGTCACCAGGCAGGATCGCGGCGGGCATCCCGCCGCGGTCGCCGCCGCATTTAGCCGTGCCGCCGCGGCGTGCTGGTCGGTGCCCGCCCGGTAGCGCACGAGGAAGAAGTTGTAGCAGGTGGACCTGATACCGCAGCCGGCCTGCTGAAAGGGCTCGGACAGCAGCGAGGCCGGGACCGCGGCGCCGTTGCCCAGGTCCGTGCCTGAGAAGGTGCCCCGGCTGAACGACGCGAACACGGCCACGCCGACGATGCGCATAGTGCGGGCCGTCGCCCGGTGAACGGGCCGCGAATTCACCAGGCTGACGACAACCCTCACGGCCTGTCCCAGCTGGCGGTGAACGGCGCGCAGGGTCTGGGCGCCGAGCACGATCTCGTCCGGGCAGGCCGGTCGGCCGGCCGGCCAGCAGCGTGAAGTAACCCGGCCCGCGGACCGGGTCGATGCCGATCGCAGCCACGTTCTGCCCGTTCACGCTGACCTGCCCGTAATCGCCTGCCGCGAAGCCCGTGATGGCCGGCTCCGGGACAAGACCCTCGCGCCGAACGCGACAGGCACCCCGCCGAATCCCAGGTCCAGTTCCTGGGCCCAGTCCTGCCCGTACCGATGCGGCGTGCTGACCAGAGAGATCAGGCTGGCGCCGAAGACCAGGGCCGCCACGACGGCCCCGACAGCCACGGTGGTGCCGACCAAGGCGCTGCGCACCGGCACGGCGGTCCGGCCACGGCCCTGCTCGAACGCCATCCGCACGCCCACACTGCCGGTGACCGAGCCTGCCAGCCCGAGCATACGGCCCAGCCGCGAGGCGCGCGCAGGCGCCGCGGGCTCGGCCACCTCCAGCGGTCCGCCGGTCCGGGCGGCCGCCCGCCAGCCTGCCGGTACCAGCACGGCGAGCGGAATCGGAGCGATCCCGGCGAAGCCCGGCGCCGAGGATCGTCACGTTGATCTCGACCCCGGGACTTGGCTCGGCGAGGCGGAGCGCCGGCCCGATCGGCATGAGCGGGGAGGCCGCGATGGCAACGGCCACCGAGATGGCGGCCCCGGCGATGGTCACCGCGGCAACCCGCGCCAGGGACAGCCCAGCCAGCCTGGCGCGGGTCATTCCAAGAGCGCGCAAGATCGGGAATTCCGCCGCGTCCAGGATCAGCTGCCGGCTAAGCAGCTGGCCGATGGTGGCCAGCGCGATGAGCGCGAGCAGGGCAGCGAAGGCCGCCAGTGCGATGGCCTCTGGACGGATGGCCCGCTCGGTGGTGGTGAACTCATCGGACAGGTTGACGATGTTGAAGGCGCCGGCGGGGATGTGGTGACGTTTCGCGAGCGCGGCGGCGGCCGCCAGGAAATCCGCCATGCTGGCGCCGGGCCGCAACCGCAGCCCAGTCTGGATTCCCTCAGCGGACAACCTGGCCAGGCGCGTTCCGGTGAACGGCGAGCCCAGCAGTGCCATCGGTTCGCTGTTGGTCTTCATGGCCGGCACGATCTGGCTGTCGAAGGCGACAACCGCGGAAACCCGGAACGCCAGCGGGACCGCCAGCCGCGGCTCGGGGTTGCCCGTCGTGGGATTGTCCGGAATCACGAGCAGGTGTAGCGTGCCGCCAGGCCGCAAGTGCTCCAGGCCAGCCAGTTGCTGGTCAATCATGGCCTGTCCGGCGGCCCTCGGATTGAACATCCGGCCCTGCAAGATCTTGACCCGGTCGGCGGAGACGCCGAGGGCCCGGCCAGGGCTGGAAAAGGTCTCCACAACGGTCTGCGGCAGGCCGTGGCGGGCCGGGAGCGCCGTGTTGTACACGGAGGCCGTTGACGTCGACGCCACCTGCGGAAGCCGCGCAAGCGCGGCATCATACCTGGTGAGCCTGGGCCCGTTGAGGACGTTGACCTGGGCAGCGCTGGCCCAGCGCAGCAGCCGGGGGTAGGCGGTGTCGGTCCGGCGGGCGCCGGCGGCCGCGGCCAGCACCACCCCGCCGACCAGACCGATCAGCAGCGCCAGCCCGAGCAGCGACGGCCACCGTGAGCGGAGGTCTGCGCGCAGGCTCAGCCACACCGATCCCATAGGGGAATTCAGCCCCGGACGCGCGCCGCGGTCAAGGATGGAAGCATCCCCGCGGTGGTGGTGCTTCCCGTACGCCCGGCCGACCGGAACGGCTATCCGCGCGTTAGCCCCGGCGCGGGCAGACGGCCCGGCTGGGCAACCGCGGCCCAACGGCCTGCTGGCGGCGCCCAGCCGCCCAGATCGGCTCGGCGCGCCGCCGAAATGAGGGTACGCCACGTTCGGTGACAAGCTGATGAGCGATCTTCAGCGCGGCCGGCGGGCAAAGAACTGCTGCAGGGCCGGTACTGACTGCTGGCATGAGCTGCTGTAGCGGCTCAGCAGCCAGGCCATCCAGCGCTGGACATCCTGCCCGCAGACCTGCTCCCAGCCGGTGCGGCCGGTCTCGCGGAGAAGGTGAGCGGCGGCGAACCACCGCACCCCCTCGGTGTACATGCGGATCGTTTTGGGCAACTTGCCCTCGGCTGCCAGCTGGAGCCGGAACGATCTGATTCCCCTTCGAACGCTCCCGCGGCGAGCAGCTTCGGCTGGCGGGAATGCTGTATCCCTGCGGTCATAGTTCCTCTGTTCCCGCAGTGACCCGGGGCTGGCGTGATCTGATCGGAACCGCCCCGGATATTGCTCGTCAGCCGTCCTCGCCCACGGCCGCGGCGCGTGACGGATGTGGCCCGTCGGAGGCTCCGCCACGCCCGGTGATCGGCTCGTGAACGATCGTCGTTGTGGCAGCTAAGGACACGCTCAAACCGGCCCGCACATGTGGCAGGAACGGCCAAATCATGCGGCGCTTTCCGCTCTAGTACTTGCCGGGGTCGGCGGGGACCGCTGGAAGGACGCTGTCTTTCGCCGGGAATGAACCGGCCGCTCGGGCCGAGTGTGGTGCTGGCACGAGGCTGGCGGACTGGCTAGCTGCCTGGCCTCTTCGGCGGCCGTGGGCCAGACTTTCCTGGGAAGACCGGATGTCCGGGTTGGGCGTGCGGCTGGAGGCTGATGGGGATATGGGGCGGGACCTGCCGGGTGGCGGTCCGCGGTGAGCGGGCGGGTGCTTGGTGTCGTGTGGTACCGGTTCCGGGTCACGTTCTGCCGCCGGCGGGGTGGCTACCTGGCGGTGGTGTTGCTGGTCGGGGTGGCGATGGGCGCTGTGGCCGCTGCCCGGCGCACGCAGGCCTCGTTCGCCGCCTACCTGGCCAGCACGAGCCCGTCCGACCTGACCGTCTTGACCGGCGCGGGCGGTCTTGGTCCGGGCAGCTCCGCAGGCTACGATCCGGCCCTGGCCGGTAAGATCTCCCGCCTGCCGCAGGTGAACCGGGTCCAGAGCTATGCGGGGCTCGATGTCGCCGTGCTGGCACCCAGCGGCGCCGTCCGTTTCAATGTCATGGGCTTCCCGGGCAGCATCGACGGGGAGTACTTCGGCCAGGATCGGGTGACCATCGTGCAGGGCCGGATGGCCGATCCCCGGCAAGCCGGCGAGGTCGTGATCGACGCGAAGGGCAGCCCGGCGGCGGTGCACGTGGGCTCGGTCGTTCCTGTTGGCTTTACACACGCGCAGGAGGGGCTGCCGGCGAGGCGGCCTCCTGCACATCCCGCAACGGAACCCCAGCGTCCAGCGCCGCGGTGATGAATGCATGTCGTAGTGGGTGCGGGCCGATCGGCTGGCTGATCATGACGCGGCGGGCCACCCGGCGCACGATCCGCGCCGCCCCATGCCGGTCCAGTCGGCAGCCATTAGGAGCCAAGAAGATCGGTCCTTCGCACCGGTCGCCAATGGCCAGGTCGATCGCCCGCGCGGTGCGCGGCGCGAGCGGGATGGTGACCACTTTGCCGCCCTTGCGGCTGCCTCGGTGAACCCGACAACGCCGGGGCGCAGCCTACCGTCAATCCGCCGATCGCTGCCTCCCACGGCGCCGATGAGATGCTGTCTCAGGCAACATGTGCAAGACCTCCTGGACAACGGCTATTGCCGCACCACCAGCAACACCCAGCAGAACACCTGCAATGAAGGTGTCGAAGTTGTCTTGGTCTTGGCTAGCGGAGTCAGTACCCACGATGGTCTGCGCCTGAGTTGGCTGAGCGTCACTCAACGAAAGATTCCACGACGCAAGCCGATCACCGACACTGTCCGGCGGAACCGACCACTCAAAGTTGTCCGCTGCTGGAACATTGTAGTAAATCTCAAGCATGGTCCCCGTATGGTGGTGCGAGGTATAGTTCACGGTCGGCGTCTGAACGAGTGCCATCTCTCGGCTGGCAGCGAAGCCACATGAGGAATTCCTGATAATCAGCGTCACCGCCCTAGTAGTGCCTTTATCGCCCGACCCCAAAGGCATGGTCGCGACGGCACCCGTTTTGGCGGACCTGCAATCAGCAGGAGCGGGACATCGCACTATCGATGTGGGGTTGGCAAAGTCAAGTGTGATGGTGCCGCCGACCCCTTTCCTCTTAGCCGAGCTATCAGCCGTGTTTGCGAAGATCAAAAAACGGTCTTCAGTTCGGGTCACACGGGCGATATTGAGGATCATCCCATATATTCGAACGGATGAGAAGATCCGAAGCGAGAAAGTCGAAGGTGTAGTTATGACTTGCCGAGGCGGGAAAAGAGCTACTGCCCAGACTCCTACTCCGACCGCGATTAGCGCCAGCGCTATCACGGTCACTATCTTGCGCAGCTCTCGCGAAAGCCAGGTCTTGTCCTCTTCTGCAGCCGAGACGCCGCCTGCCGGCGAGCCTGCGCCAGCCGCGGCGCCGCTTGAGCGCGATCCTGGTGGCGCCCCCGCAGATAGGCTTTGATGTTCTGCCGACGCTCGCCTGTCCGGCGGCTCGCTCCCTGCCGAGCCCACCATCACGCCACTCCAGATTCGCTCATGCGGCCAGTGTCTCGGGTATTGGCGAGTATGTCATCCCCCCGTCGACGCCGCGCTGTAACGAAATGGGAACAGCAAATAAGCCACTAGATGCGGTCGGCCCGCATTATGAAGCTCCAATTGGATGCCGCATCCGTTAGAGGCGCTGTTGCGTTGTGCATCCCCGCCCCACGCCGGAGCATGATCGGGATGTTGCGCTGGTTCAGATGGTGAGTGCGAGGTCGTCGAAGGCCACGCGGAGCCGGTGGCGGTCGGGGACCTCGGTGGCGATGTCGTAGTGGCCGCGGCGGAGATTCTGCACGAAGGCGTGTCCGGCGGCGAGGATCCGCGAGAGCGGTGACGCTTCAGCCCGCGCATCGGCCGGAGCCGGGCCTTCAGCCGGCCGTGGTCTGCTTCGATCGGGTTGTTCGCGTACTGCCCGACGGTGTGCAGCGCCGAGGGGACCAGCTCGTCGAGCACCCGCGGGCAGACCGGAGCCCGGTCAGTCGTGACCTCGACCGGGACCGTGCCAGCGCGCAGCGCCCGGCCAAAGAAACGCCAGGCAGCGGTCAGGTCACGCCCGGTCGACAGCAGGACATCGATGACCTGGCCATGCTGGTCGACCGCCCGGTACAGATAGGTCCACTTCCCGGCGACTTTCACGTAGGTCTCGTCGACGAACCACCGGTCACCAGGAACGTGGCGGCACGGGCGAGCAGCCTCGATGAACTCCGGGGTGAAACGCTGCACCCACCGGTAGATGGTGACGTGATCACGGTGACACCGCGCTCGGCCAGCAACTCCTCGACATCGCGGTAGGACAGCCCATAGCGCAGGTACCAGCGGACCGCGACCGAGATCACCTCCGGCGGGAACCGGAAGCCAGCAAAGACCGAGGCCGTGCCCGGCGCAGTCACCCGACCAGTCTCCAGCCATCCGCGATCGACCAACGCAACAGAGCCCAGCCTTAAGTATCCGAGCTCGCCTGCCGGATCGTGATAATTGTTACCCCCAATGCTGCAAGCAGCGTTACTATCGCACAGGGCCAGACTAGCCTTACCTCAGCGGTGCGGTCAGACGCCGGAATCAGAGGCGTGAGGTAGCTTATCCCTTGTGCCGCTAGGACCAGAAAACCTAGAGTCCCAAGGACTACTGACAACCTCTTAGCGTAGAAAAGATTCCAAGCACTTGCTTTTTTATACTCTACTGGATCGCCAGATATGCAATCCAACTTTCGCAGCGTATCATGGCTCACGGTGATACTCGTCGCAGTCCCAATCGATTCTTTAAAGCCGCGACCGACTACAGCCCGTCTCTTACGTTCACCTGAGTGCCGCTTCTTCCGGACGACAGCGGGCGCGGGATGAACAAACACCACGTCAGCCTTCGGGAATTTGAAACCTTTGGATTCGCCGTCGGGAACAGTGACAACGGTGCCATCCTTCCACTTGGCTGACTTTCTATGCACCGGTTACCAGCTCGCCAAGGTACATGCTCAATATAGGGTTTCTCACCAGCCAATTTAGGTTTCCCTCGGATACTTCTGGAAGCTCTGCAGGATTGAGGCCAGCTGACCACAATGTCACGCCAATCCCGAATGCAATGAGCTCCTCGTCAATGTCCTCGACGTTAATTTGTTCGCCAAACAACTCTTTCCATTGAGGCGCGAGGTGCCGGATCATGTCTGAGATTTCATGGCGTGCCAAAAAGGCATCAGCATGATCTTTGCTGCTCCTATAAAAGCGTGGGAATCTGCTTTTGGCGTCCCGAGCCGAGCTGAAGGAGATGGGCGGCTCGTCGGGATTCCGCGGCCGACCCGGAGTCGGACCACCACCCGGGCCTCCACCGGGCCCCGTGGGCGGAGAGGATCCTCCGCTACCCACACAAGGAGCGCAATATAGAAGGCCTGGGCGGCTGTCGAACTCCGCGTGAGTGTTGCATCCGAAGATGTTGCACCGGCGGCAGACGCCCACCGAGGTACTGTCGGCGCTCGGCGAAGCGTGGTTTTGAGCCGGATTGGCACAAACCCAGCACTCAGGCATCTCGTGTCCCCCTTGCAGTACCACTGGCCATAGTCTCGCTACTGCGATCGGGCAACCGCAAGTCGCACTTGAGTTAGTGCTTGACCAAGGCGGCGGTGATCGACTCGGCGTCGTCCAGGATCGGCAGATGCCGGTGAGTGCGCAGGAGCTGCGCGACCTGCTCCGCCTGAGCGGCCTCGGGCATCGTGTCGCTGCGGGCGTGCTCGGCCGGGCTCAGCAGCCTAAAGCGGATCTCGCATATGAGCTGCCCGGCCGTCCAGGCCCGTTCCTCATTGCTGAATAAGAACGCCTCATCGACCAGACCGGTGCGCTGCCACCACCAGGCCAAGTGCTTCAGCAGCGTCGACTTACCGATGCTGAAGTTGACGGACATAACAAGCATTCCGCTGGCGCCGTTAACGAGTACACCACGTTCCTGCTCAACGGACCTGGCGCGGATGGCGAACCCGGAGGTGGGAGCGTGAGCGTCTTTCCGCTAGGCGTAACCGGGGATCGAACCAGTGAACCCCTCGCTTGTAAGAATTGCCAGCACCACTCCCCCGCCTCCCGTCACGTCGCATCGACGCAGGTCAGACGGAGCGGAGGAGAGCACAAGCGCGCAGGAAACCGCGCCACTGAAGTAATCGCGCTCCCATTTGCGCTCCCATCCGCAGATCAACACCGGCTCCCACCGTCAGCTGACTGGTGCCTGGCCCCGGCCGCAGGTCTGGCGGTGAACCGGTGAGCGTCGAGGCGATTTCCTGGGCTCTCAATCTCGCGCCGGTGCCGCGTGACCGCGGCGGCAAGCGCAACCCGGCCTGCAAGGCGGTCCTGGTCGGGCTGGCCAACCACGCGGGACCCGACGGCACCGAGGCCTTCCCCAGCGTCCGGACCCTGGTCCGCTACACCGAACTGTCCGAGCGGACCGTGCGCACCGCCCTGGACCGGCTCGAAGCCGACGGCATCATCCGGCCCTGCGACCCCGCGATCGTCGCCGCCAAGATCAAACGCGCCGACCAGCGCCCGCAAGGCTGGGACCTGGCCATGCACCTGGTCCGCGACGACCTCGACGCCGAAGACCTCGCGGTCCTCGAGCGCCAGTTCCCGGGCCTGACCGCCCGCATCACGCTCACGGCGCCAGGAACCAGCGCGCAATCCGGCGATGAGGCGGACAGCGAGGTGCAGCAGTTGCACCCCGCTGCCGGGACGCCTGTGGATAACGGGACAGACGGGGTGCAGCAGTTGCACCTCGCACCGGCGACGGGGTGCAACCACCGCGCCACGGGGTGCAACTGCTGCCGGAACGGGGTGCAGCAGTTGCACCCGAACCGTCCTTGGAACCACCCACAGAACCACCCGCCGCCAACGCGGGCACACGTGACGCCGGCCCGATCGCAGCCGGTGACCGGCCAAGCCCGGGCGGCGGCGCGAGGGAATTCTTCGCCCACCTGGGGCCGGGCTGGCCGCTGACCAGCCGCCAGCGGCGCCGGCTTGCGCCGACCGTGGCCGCCGCGCTGGCGGCCGGCTGGGCCCCGGGCGCCCTGGCCGTGTTCGTGGGTGCGAACACCGCCGGGGTCCGCAGCCCGGCCGCGGTGCTGGCTGCCCGGCTGTCGCCAGCCGAACTGCCCCCGCCGCCCGGCCAGGCCCGGGCCCGGCCGCCCTGGTGCGGCGCAGGCGACTGTGACGAGCGCACCCGCCGCCTGCAGCGCGCCGACGGCGCCGACGCGGGCCGCTGCCCGCGCTGTCATCCGCTCGCCGCCGACCATGCCACCAGAGCAGACCCCGCCGTGGGCTCCGGCACCGGCCATCTAGCGCAAGCAACCACGGCTTCACGCTGGCCGACGTTTACTGGAGTTTGACGTTGTCGGTGTTCCTGGGCGCCATGGTGGATTTGGTCGCGGGCGCCTGCCTGATCATCCCGGGCACCAGGCGGCTCATCGGCCCGGGGATTTTGCTGGGCAATGTCGCTGTTTCGTCGGGAGGACTGGCGTATCTGATCATCTACGGGCTGAAGTGGGGCAATCTGGCCAGCGGGTTCTGGCTCGAGATCGCGGCCAGTCTCGGCCGAGATCGCCGCAGCGAGCCTGGCCGGGATCGCCGTGGCCCAGACGGCTGAGATCAGGTTCTCACGCTGGCCTGGACGGGCCGGACTAACCTGGGCCATCGTCCTCGTAGGTGCCGTAGCCGCGATAGCGATGATTTTCCACGCCCACAACCTCGTGGCCGATGACGAGCCTCGCGAGTACGTGGCGGTGTCGATATGGACGGCGGTGATGGCCCTCGCCGTGCCGGTGTTCGCCCTGGTGGTGACGCCGGTCCGGTTCGCGGCCGCACTGCTCTTCGGGGGGCTCGCTGCTGACGTGGTGTTCTTCGTGTACCACTACTTCTTTTGGAACGACCACCACGCCAGACAAACGGAGCTCACCCCCGGCGGGATGCACCGTGAGCTGTCGGCGAACAAAGCCCAGGCCCTGCTGGCCCGCATCCGCCCGGCCGGTGAGGTCAGCCAGATCCGCGTGCTCATCGCCCGCGACCATCTCGCCGACATCCGCGCCCTGGACGCCCGGATGAAGTACATCGGCACCCAGATCGCCGACCTGGAACCGCATCCGGCACCAGCCTGACCGGGTTGTATGGCATCGGGCCGGTGATCGCCGGGCGGATCTTGGCTGAAGCCGGCGACATCATCCGGTTTGCCACCAAGGACGCATTCGCCAGCTACAACGGCACCGCGCCGATCGACGTCTCCTCCGGCGACCAGATCCGCCACCGGCTATCCCGGGCCGGGAACCGGCGGATCAACCACGCCCTGCACATGATGGCCGTCACCCAGATCCGCAACCCCGGAACCCCCGGCCGCCTCTACTACGAGCGGAAACGCACCGAAGGCAAGACCCCCAAAGAGGCCCTGCGGTGCCTCAAGCGGCGACTGTCCGACCTGGTGCGGCTGCGGTTCAGCGAGACCTATCCGGATCAGGTCACCTGTTACGCGGTCGGCCTGCCCGGTCATGATGGCCGTGACGGGGAGCCCTTGTGGTATGGCGGCGGGCGGTTGTCGGCCGGGCTGGCCCTGCCGCAGTTGCGCCGCTGGGACCCGTTCCAGCAGGTCCAGCGACCTGGTTCCGGGTCAGGTTCCCAACAACGAAGGACCCGCGGTGCCACACTGACCGGCTGGTGTGCCTACGGCACGATGCTGCCGCTCGCCGCGTTCGCCAGTTGGAGCGCCTAGCCAGTAGAGGTTGAGGAGACGCTGGCCGCTGCCGACCGGCGCGAGTTCCGCTATGAGGTCGCATGAGATGAGGCCCAATGACCGGTCCCTTGCGGATCGGTGCCGGCCTCTCCCTGTCTGGAAAATTCTGCAAGTTCTGCCAGCAAACCGCGCAGCAGATGGTGGAAGGGCTACCAGCTGTGCAGGCCGTGGAAGCAGGCAGGCCACGCCGACGCCTACCGGATGCCGCTGTCAGCCGCACGGCGCGGCTACGACGGCAGGCTGCGACGGATCAACCGCCACGACATCGACCGCGACAGCTAGGCCGCAGTTCTCATCCCTGCGGAGGGTCGACCGGCCTCTGCGCATCCTTGTCCATGCCGGACAGATAATCGATCCACGCCTGACGCTGCTCGTCGTGGCCTGCGGTCATCTGCCGCGCGAGCTCTGCGGCGATGCGCTCGACAGCAAGTTGAGAGCTTGCAGCGGCCTTATCCACCGCGGGCAGGTCGGGGACAACGACGCGGAAGTAATGAATTACGCGCCACCGGCCCGCGGTCGGCGGCTTTCGCTCGCGAAAGATCACGACGAAGGTTCCAGGCGTGCCTTGGGCCGAGCCGTGAATCCAGCCTCGGCCGGCGAGCGCCCCGCCAGTTGGAAACTCGATCTCCTTGCCCGCGGAGTCCCGCAACCAGACCGAGAACTCTCGCCCTGGCGACAAGGGCGGCTCCCACCAAACGATCCGGACATTGAGCTGGCGGCCGCCGTCCACTGCTGGAGTGTTGTACCAGTGCTCCCACTGCGAGTCTCTGCCAGCGAGCCGTTTTGCCACGAAGTAGAGGTAGAACAGCACGAACGCCGCTGGCCATGCGAGCAAGAGCAGCAAGGCGTCGCCGAACTGACCAGTGTCGAGCCACGCGAGGCCTGCGCCGGTCAGAACCACGATCACGCCGATTACGACGTGCTCGCTCGTCTTCCGAATCGCATCCCGCAAGCCGAGGCGAAGCGAGAACCGCAAGTGCAACCACAGCCAGTCCACGGGGCCAGACTCTACCTACGGCCATCCAGGCGGTCAGACATCAGCGACCACCCGCTGTCGATGATCTCGTCTTCGTGGAGCAGACCCCAGTCGCCGTGCGGCAGCGGTGTACGGTCCCGGCGGACCGGACCGCGGCTTGGCGCCCGGTCCGCGCCGAGGCAGAGCAGGCGGCCCGACGATGACATCCACGAGCTGACCTCGGTCCTGAGGAGGACGTCTCCACATCCAGCACCGACGCGCATAAGGAGTTACTAGAGTACGTCGACCCAGGATCAGAAGTGTACGAGCGGAGACGGGCCGCCAGAGAGTACATGATGGACAGGTGCAAGCCCCCGTCCCTTTCTGTGAGTTTTCGTCGATGCCAGTGCGCAAAGAGCTCAAGCTGGACTGTGCAACCTCGGGTGCACAGATGGCCCTCCGTATGCCGGCCGGAGCAGCTTGACAGTCGTTAAATTAAATTAGTTCAGGAGGGTCGGAGCCTGGTGTCGGCAATCCTGGCGAGGACGTCCGGGTTGGTTTGCTGTCGATGGCCAGCGAGTATGGGTCCTCCCGCCCTACACCGTGGCAATTGGGTGCCTGCAGTGAAAGGATCACAGTGGCAGCGGTGAGTGTCCTCCGATCGACCAGTCGATTTCCGGACGGTCACTAATCGTAGTCAGGATGTGAGGGGCAGCGGCCTAGTTGCCGCTAAGGGCCGCGCCTGTGGCGAAGGTTAATAGATCGTATTCCTGAAACAGGTGTTGGTGGCGGCCGGATTTAGTGACCGCCCTGGGTTGCGAGGGGATGTTGGCTTGTGGAGCAGCTGGAGCTGGCAGAGACGGTAGAGGCGTTGCGGGCCGAGCTGGCGCGGGCGGCGGCGGCCGGGGCGGGGTCGGGGTTCCAGTTCCCGGTGACCGGGGTGCAGCTGGAATTCCACGTCGCGGTGACCAAGGCCAGTGAGGGCAGGGGCGGGGTGAGGTTTTACGTGGTAGAGCTGGGCGGCTCGGGCAGCTATGCCCGGGAAGAGATCCAGACGGTGACGGTGACGCTGGGGGCACCGGTTGATCAGAACGGCGACCCGGTCAAGATCTACCGCGGTTCCGCCCAGAAGCCCTGACCAGCAAAGGTCGCTGGATGATAACGCCGACGATCGGGACTAATCGGGCCGTGGAGGTCCTTCACGACCGGGGCCCAGCCACACCGGAGGCTGCGGGTCGGTGGACGGCTGGCTCGGGGTATTTGATCGGCGGTCGGCTCGTGCTGACGGCCGCGCATGCTGTCGATTACCGGCAGGATCTAGGCGATGACGCGCAACTGCTGGTGCGCACCATCGGGGGCAGTGAGTTCGCAGCCCGGGTGGTACTGGTCGGTGATGAGTCGTCCCAGGTTGATCTGGCGCTGCTGGAAATCAGCGATTCCCGGTTCGATGAACTCCTGCCGCCTGTCGGTTTCGCGCGAGTCAATCGGGATAGCGCGGCGCCGGTGCCGGGCTGCTGGGCGGTCGGATTTCCCCGCTTCGGTGAAGCTGGCCCTGTCTTGACCGAAGGCAGCCGGCGGGAGACGTGGCACGTTCGCGGCGACATCTTGCCGGGCGGCAAGCTCCGATCGGGGCTGCTTTCCCTGCAGGTAACCAGCACCCCGCAGCCCTTGCCGGCCCCGCTGGCCGGGTCGGAGTGGGAGGGCATGTCGGGGGCAGTGGTGTTCGCTGCTGACTGCCCGCGACGGTGACCGCGCGATCGGCGTTGTCAGCACGCATCACCGGCCGGAGGGGCCCTCGACCCTGGTCGTCGTGCCGGTGACCGCCATCGACAGGCTACCGATGGGCGTCCGGTGGTGGCGCCAGCTGGGAGTGCCCGGCCCGGACGCGCTCTCAGTCGTGCCGCGGCGGGCTTCGCTGGCAGGGGTGGCGGCGGCGACGCGGACGCTGCCGCGCGACATCGCCTCGTTCACCGGGCGGCAGCGGGAGCTGGAGCAGCTGGTGGAGGCCGCGGCGGGTGCGGGCGGGGTGGTGGGCATTCACGCGATCGGCGGGATGGCCGGGGTCGGCAAGACCGCGTTCGCGGTGCACGCCGCGCACCGGCTGGCGGACCGGTTCCCGGCCGGGCAGATCTTCCTGCCGCTGCACGGGCACACGCCCGGGCAGCAGCCGGTGGACCCGGCCGACGCGCTGGCCAGCCTGCTGCTGACCGCCGGGGTGCCGGCCGGCGCAGATCCCGCCGGGGCTGGAGGCGCGGATGGCGCTGTGGCGGGACCGGCTGGCCGGACAGCAGCTGCTGCTGGTGCTCGATGACGCGGCCAGCAGCGAGCAGGTCCGGCCGCTGCTGCCCGGCGCCGGCGGCAGCCTGGTGCTGGTCACCAGCCGCCGCCACCTGACCGCGCTGGAGGACGCCACGGCGATCAGCCTGGACACCCTGCCGCCCGGTGAGGCCGCCGCGCTGCTGGTCCGGCTGGCGGGCCGGCCCGGGCTGAGCCCGGCCGATCCGGCGGTGGCCGAGATCACCCGGCTGTGCGGGTACCTGCCGCTGGCGATCGGGATGGTGGCCCGCCAGCTGCACCACCACCCGGCCTGGTCGGCGGCCGGGCGGGCCGCCGAGCTGGCCGCGGCGGTGGACCGGCTGGAGCTGATGGCCACCGAGAACCTGTCGGTCGCCGCCGCGTTCGACCTGTCCTATGAGGACCTGACCGGCGGATCAGCAGCGGCTGTTCCGGCGGCTCGGGCTGCACCCGGGCGCCGACATCGACGCCTACGCCGCCGCCGCCCTGGACGGCACCGACCTGGCGGCCGCCCGCCGCGGCCTGGAGGCCCTGTACGACCAGTACCTGCTCACCGAGCCGGCCCAGGGCCGGTACCGGCTGCACGACCTGATCCGCGAGCACGCCCGCGCCCTGGCCGACCGCGTGGACCCGGACCGGTGACCGGGACCAGGCCACCGCCCGGCTGCTGGATTACTACCAGCACACCGCCGCCCGCGCCGACGCCCTCATCGCCCGCCAGGCCCGCCCCGGCCCCGGCCGCCGCGGACGGCGCGATCCCGGCCGCGGTTCCCGCCCTGGCCGACCGGGAGCAGGCGCTGGCCTGGGCCCGCGCCGAGCGCGCCAGCCTGCTCGCCTGCCTGGACCACGCCACCGGCACCGGCCAGCACGCCCGGGTCATCGCCCTGACCGCCGGCCTGGCCGGGCTGCTTGCGGCGCGACGGCCCCTGGGCCGAGGCCATCACCCGCCACACAGCCGCGATCCAGGCCGCACGGCATCTCGGTGACCGGCTCGGCCAGGCCAACGCCCTCAACGACCTGGGGGACGTGCGGCGGCTGACCGGTGATTACCCGGCCGCGGCCCAGGCCCTGGAGCAGGCCCTGGGCATCTACCGCGACCTCGGCGACCGGCTCGGCCAGGCCAACGCCCTCAGCGACCTCGGGGATCGTGCGGCGGCTGACGGGTGATTACCCGGCCGCGGCCCAGGCCCTGGAGCAGGCCCTGGGCATCTACCGCGACCTCGGCGACCGGCTCGGCCAGGCCAGCGCCCTCAGCTACCTCGGGGATCGTGCGGCGGCTGACGGGTGATTACCCGGCCGCGGCCCAGGCCCTGGAGCAGGCCCTGGGCATCTACCGCGACCTCGGCGACCGGCTCGGCCAGGCCAACGCCCTCAACGACCTCGGGGCCGTGCGGCGGCTGACGGGTGATTACCCGGCCGCGGCCCAGGCCCTGGAGCAGGCCCTGGGCATCTACCGCGACCTCGGCGACCGGCTCGGCCAGGCCAACGCCCTCACCGACCTCGGGGTCGTGCGGCGGCTGACGGGTGATTACCCGGCCGCGGCCCAGGTCCTGGAGCAGGCCCTGGGCATCTACCGCGACCTCGGCGACCGGCTCGGCCAGGCCAACGCCCTCAGCGACCTCGGGGCCGTGCGGCGGCTGACGGGTGATTACCCGGCCGCGGCCCAGGCCCTGGAGCAGGCCCTGGGCATCTACCGCGACCTCGGTGACCGGGGTGGTGAGGCCGAGGCGCTCAACGAGACAGGGACGCTGCACCGGGTCAGCGGTGACCTCGCGCAGGCTGAGGGGTGCCACCAGCAGGCCCTGGACCTGGCCCGCGCAGATCGGCAGCTCCTGGGACGAGGCTCACGCGCTGGCCGGCCTGGGCCGCTGCGCCCTGGCCGCCGGCCACGCCACGCAGGCCGAGGTCCTCCTGCGGCAGGCGCTGGAGATCTTCCAGCGGATCGGCGCAGCCGAGGCCGCCGACCTGACTCGCCGAACTAGACGCGATGCAAGCCTCAGCCCACCAAGCGCCGGACGAGTCCGCGGAATAGGTCTGCTGGGCTCGGGATCGCTGGCCTTCGCTGGTCGGCGTGTGCTGGTCCGGCCGGGGCCCGCCCGGCACGGTGGCGGGCGAGCGGGGCGACGCCCCGATCCGGGGCCGGCCTGCGTTATCTGCGACGCAGCCGGCAGATGCTCCGGCTCGTGCCCGGCGTAGCGACGGACGTCTACTTTGTCCGCGCTCGCCGCCACGGCCCTCGTTCTCGCGGGCCTGTGTGCAGGGGCTGACGATCGGCGGCATCGGAGTCGCGTCGGGGCTGGCATTACCGCGGTTCTTCTGCGACCACTCCGCCGGTGTCAACGGTAATGGAAGCTTCACCCTTGTCCCGTGCCAAAACTCGTTCATGGGCACTGACCTGGCGTTTCGCGCTCGCTACGCCGTTCTCCGGTATTCGCTGATCAGGCCGCCGATGACCTGCTTGCGCTCGATGCGGGCGGTGATATCGACGGCGTGGCCGGGCTCGCGCTGCGGAGGTTCCTGTTGCAGGCCCTGGTGCGGACGGTGCTCGTTGTAGTGCCGGGCGTACTCAGCCAGGACCTCTCGCAGATGCCGCTCGCCGATGATCAGCACGTGGTCGAGGCACTCGCGCCGCAGCGTGCCCACGAACCGCTCCGCGTAGGAGTTCGTCCGTGGCGACCGGACCGGCGTCTTGATCACCCGCGTACCGTTATCCAAGAAGGCCGCATCGAATGTCGCAGTGAACTTGCTATCCCGGTCGCGGATCAGGAACCTGAAGCTGCTCGCCCGCTCACCGAGGTCCATCAGAAGGTTGCGGGCGTGCTGGGCGGTCCAGGTTCCCGTCGGATGAGCGTGACACCCCAGATGTGCACCGTCCGTGTCTCGATCTCGATCACGAACAGCACATACACGCGCTGCAGCAGCACGGTGTCGACGTGAGGAAGTCACAGGCCAGGATCCCGGATGCCTGGGCAGCTAGGAACTGCCGCCACGTCAGCGACGCCTGTCGCGGCGCGGGACCCAGCCCGGCGGCGGCCACGATCCGGCGGATCGTCCCCTCCCCCACCCGGTACCCCAGGCCGAGCAGCTCACCCTGAATCCGCCGATAGCCCCAGCCGGGAAATGTTGAGCTCTGGGTTTCCCCTCGTAGCGTGGACACATCGCCTTAGAGGAGGACGGCGATGGCAGAGACACGCAGGAAGTTCGATCAGGACTTCAAGGAGGGCGCGGTCCGGCTGGTCCGGGAGACCGGCAAGCCGATCGCGCAGGTCGCCAAGGACCTGGGGATCAACGCAGGGACCCTGGGGAACTGGGTGAACGCGGACCGGCGCCGCCGCGGCGACGGGTACTGAGCTGGGTGAGGATGAGCGGGCGGAGCTGGCCCGGCTGCGCAAGGAGAACGCCGAGCTGGCGATGGAGCGTGATGTCCTCAAACGCAGCGTGGCCCTCTGGGTCAAGGACGCGATGGGGCGGTAGCGGTGGCTGCCCTGATCGCCGCCCAGAGGGATGAGCACCAGATCCCGCACGCGGCAGCCTGCCGGGCGCTGGGCGTGTCCCGGTCCTGGTTCTACAAGCACAAAGACGGCCCGCTGACGCCGCGGGCAGCGCGGCGGGCGGCGCTGGCCGCTGAGGTCCGGCGGCTGTTCGCCGCGCACCGGGGCACCTACGGGTCGCCGCGGATCACCGCCGACCTGCGCGAGGCCGGGCTGGAAGGTCAGCGAGAACACCGTCGCGGCGCTGATGCGCGAGCAGGGCCTGGCCGCCCGGCGCAAGAAGCAAGCGCCGGTCCACGACCCGGCCGGGCAAGGGCCGCTGGCGGGCGCCGGACCTGGTCAAGCGGGACTTCCCCGCGCAGAAGATCAACACCAAGTGGTACGGCGACGGCACCGAGATCAAGACCGGGCAGGGCAAGCTCTACCTGGCCTCGGTCCTGGACATGGCCTCCCGGCGGGTACTCGGGTTCGCGCTCGGCGAGCACCACGACGCCGCTTTGGCCTACGGCGCCCTGGCCATGGCGGTGGCGGTGCGCGGCGGCCAGGTCCCCGGCGTCATCATGCACACCGACCGCGGCAGCGAATACACCGCCGGCGCGTTCCGCGCGGCCTGCGCACGGCTGGGCGTCTGCCAGTCGATGGGCCGGCCCGGGTCCGCGCTGGACAACGCGGTCATCGAATCCTGGCACTCGACCCTGGAGTTCGAGCTCCGCTCGGTGGAGCACTTCGCCACCAAGGCCGCGGCCCGGGCCAGGGTCCCCGCCTGGATCCACGATTACAACCACAACCGCCGGCACTCGGCCTGCCAGATGATGTCCCCGGTCGACTACGAGCGGGCGCTGGCAGCCGGGGAGGCGGCCTGAGATGCCCTCGCTTCTCCGCCGCCCAGTCTGCCCCGGTGCTCGGCCCTGTCCAGGTCGTTCCTCTCTGGACAGGGCCTGCGCTCCGGGGGTTACATGGCAGCTATCACGAAGCGAGGACAAGCACGATCAGCCAAATCAAAGTGTCCACGCTTTGAGGGGAACCCCGCTGCCGCACCGGAATAGCTTGGGTCT
>CAVUBM010000065.1:0-16751 GCA_963739645.1 uncultured Actinomycetota bacterium | reverse complement strand
CTGGCGATCGAGGTGACCCCGGCGTTCGTGATCTCCACCGCTACAGGGCGACACACTCGCCTTCGCCGGCGCGTGCTCGACGGCCCGGACCGCGACGGTGCGTACCTAGTGCAGGTCACCGGGCGGTGCCCGGCTGGGCGACCACGTGACCGGCACCGTCCGGCTGTCCGTGGGGGTCGCGTAGTGATCTCCGGGGTGGCCGCGATCGCCGGCCTCGGGCAGTGATTGCCGGCGTGAGCGCGGTTCCTTTCTGCGCTCGGTGACCGGTTCCTGCCTGCGTCCGGTCAGGGCCGCAGTTCGCCTGGGGTGACCAGCCCGCTTTCGTAGGCCATGACTACGAGCTGGGCCCGGTCCCGGGCATCCAGCTTGGTCATGATCCGGCTGACGTGCGTCTTCGAGGTGAGCGGGCTGACGAACAGCTTGCCCGCGATCTCGTCGTTGGACAGCCCCGCCGCGACCAGGCTGAGCACTTCCCGCTCCCGTTCGGTCAGCCCGCGCAGCGCGCGGCGGTCAGCCCGGCGGCCGCTGTGGCCGGCGTGACCAGGTCGGTGATCAGCCGCCGGGTCACGCTGGGGGCCAGCAGCGCATCCCCGCGGGCCACCACCCGCACTGCCTGCAGCAGGTCCGCAGGCTCGGCGTCCTTGAGCAGAAACCCGCTGGCCCCGGACCGGATGGCCTGGTAGACGTACTCGTCCGACTCGAATGTGGTCAAGATGATCACTTTGACCCCGGCCAGGGCCTCATCGGCCGCGATCCGCCGGGTGGCTTCCAGGCCATCCACGCCGGGCATCCGGATATCCATCAGCACCACGTCGGCGCGCTCCCGGCGGGCCGACTCGACCGCTTCCGCGCCGTTGCTGGCCTCGCCTACCACTTCGATGTCGTCAGCGGTGCTGAGCAGCAGCCGGAAACCGGCCCGGATCAGCGCCTGGTCGTCGGCCAGCAGCACCCGGATCATGACTGCATCTTCTCCTCGGCAGGCAGCGGCCGGTCTGGTTCGGCGGCCGGCCACGGAGCGGCGGGCAGCCGGGCGGTGACCCGGAACCCGCCGGTCTCGCCGGGACCGGCCTGGACCGTACCGCCGACGGCGGCGGCGCGCTCCCGCATACCGGTTAGCCCGTGCCCGGTGCCCGCCGCCGGACCCACCGCGGCGCCGCGGCCAGTGTCGCTGATCTCGATCCGCAGATCTGCCGCGCCGTAGGTCATGGACACGGTGGCGGTGGCCGGCCCGGCGTGCCGGATCGCGTTGGTCAGCGACTCCTGGATGATCCGGTAGGCGGCCAGGTCCACCTCGGGTGGCAGCGGCCGGGCCGGGCCGCCGCGGCTCAGCGTGGTGGGCAAGCCGGCCTGCGCGGCCCCGGCGATCAGCGCGTCGAGGTGGGCCAGGCCCGGTGCGGGCTGGGTCGGGTCGGCGTCATCCGCCTGGCGCAGCACGTTGAGGATCGCGCGCAGCTCGCGCAGGCCGTCCTTGCTGGCCAGCCGGATGGTCTGCAGGGCCTCGGCGGCGGCGGCCGGCTGCTCGGCCAGCACGTGCGAAGCCGCGGTGGCCTGCACGTTGATGGTGGCCATAGTGTGCGCGACCACGTCGTGCAGTTCCCGGGCGATGCGCAGGCGTTCCTCGCCGATTCGCCGGTCGGCCGCGTCATCGGCGCGGGCCTGGATGGACGCGACATAGGCCAGCCGGTTGCGGACCGCGATCCCGCCGAACAGCGCGGCCGCGATCAGCGCCGGGATCAGGTCGAACCCGCCCCCGGTGGTGCCGAACGGGTTGCCCGCCGCGGTGGCCGCCATCAGCGCCACCAGTGTCCCGCCCGCGAGCAGCACCGCCTCCCGGGTGCTGGCCACCTTGCACGCCGCGTACAGCGCGATGGCCGGGGCGAGCAGCACGGCGCCGTTCACGTAGCCGAGCAGGCTGTAGACCACCACGGCCGCGGTCGAGATGACCAGCACGGTGACTGGGTAGCGGCGGCGGCCGGCCAGCACCAGGCAGGCCAGGATGACCAGCAGGTACGCGGCCGTCGGGGTGTATGGCACCGGATGGCCGTTGGGCGCCTGATCCTGCGGGTCCCGGGGATGTGCCTCGAAGTACGAGCCGAGGAGCAGGATCACGGTGACCAGCAGGGCGGTGAGCGCATCCCGGGTCGCTGGCTGCTGCCAGCGCCGCCGCCATCCGGCCAGTGCGTTCACCTGCTCAGCGTAAGCTGGCCCACCCGCCCTGGTCTTCCTCCGTCAGTTGTCTGCCCACGTACTCCGCCAGGAGTACCCGGCCACGGGGCGCTCCAGGTGTTGCCGGGCCCGCTGCCATCCCCGGCCACCGCGCGAGCCGGTTATGGCGCCGTCGGTTCGGGCCCGGCCGGCCGCTGGGCCTGGTGGTCGGCGGTGGCTGGCTGGGCGAGCAGTTCGCCAGGGGCGGGGCTGGGTGGCGGTTGCCTGGCTGGGTCAGGTCCGTAGACGAAGCCAGCTATCGCGCCGAGCGCGGCGAACGCGGCCGCGGCGAGCAGGACGTCGTTGAGCCCGCTGGCGGTGCCGGCGCGGGCGGCGTGGGTGACCGTGGCGCGGGCGGCGGGCGGGACCACGGTGGCTACCCGGGTACCGGCGCCGGAGGCGACAGCGGTGGCCAGCCGGTGCACGGCGCCGGGCGGGGCGGGCAGGCCGGCCAGGGCGTGCAGGGTGGCAGTGGTGACGCGGGAGGCGTAGACGGCGCCGAGCACGGCCACGCCGGTGGCGGTGCCGACCTGGCGCAGCGTGTTCACCAGGCCAGCGGCCATTCCAGCGTGGGCCGGCTCCACCGCCGAAAGCGCTGCCGAGGCCAGGCCGGTGGAGGTGATGCCCAGGCCGATCCCGGCCAGGATGAAGCCGGGCAGCAGCACCAGCCAGGTGGAGGTGGCGGTCAGGTGGGCCATCGAGGCCAGCCCGGCTGCGGCTGCAGCCATGGCCACGCCCAGCAGCACCCGCATCGCCACTTTGCCGATCAGCCGGCCGGTCAGCAGGGCAACCGCGAAGGAGACCAGCGACAGCGGCAGGAACCGCAGCCCGGCCTGGACGGGGGAGTAGCCGAGGGTGTTCTGCACATACAGCGACAGGTAGATGATCATCCCGATGACCGTCGCCGAGATCGCGAACGCCACGAAACCGGTCGCGGCAAAGCTGCGCCGGGCGAACAGGCGCAGGTCAGCCATGGGCGCGGCGGCGATGCGCAGCTCGTATATCACGAACCCGGCAAACGCCACGGCCGCGGCCGCGAGCAGGGCCACGATCGCCGGGCTCGCCCAGCCCAGCGCGTTGCCGCGGATCAGCGCGAACATCAGTGCGGTCAGCGCCACAGTGATCAGGGCCGTGCCCACCCAGTCGGCCCGGCCGCCAGCCGGATCGCGGGATTCGCGCAGCCGGGCCACCCCGCCCGCGAACGCCGCCACCCCGATGGGCAGGTTGATGAAGAAGATGGACCGCCAGCCCAGCGTGTCGGTCAGCACCCCGCCGGCCAGCGGCCCGATGGCGGTGGCGCCGCCGATCGTGGCGCCGAAGGCGCCCAGCGCCCGGGCCAGCGCGGCGCCGGAAAACTCTGCGCGCAGCAGCGGCGTGCCGGTGGCGAACAGCACCGCGCCGCCGACACCCTGCAGCGCGCGGAACAACTCCAGCGCCAGCGCGGTCGGGGCCAGCGCACACGCCAGCGACCCGGCCGTGAAGATGACCAGGCCGGCCAGGAACAGCCGGCGCCGGCCCAGCCGGTCACCCAGGGTGGCCGCCGGCAGCAGCAGCACGGCCAGCACCAGGGCATAGGCGGCGCTGACCCACTGCAGGTCCGGCAGGCTCGCCCGCAGATCCCGCTGAATCGATGGCAGCGCCACGCTCACCACGGTGATGTCCAGCAGCAACATGAACGCCGCCGTGCACACCAGCACCAGCGTCCACCGCTGCCGCGACGACATCCCCGGGACTTTAGCCGTCTGCCTCACCCCAATCGGCGCCCGCCGGAGTCCCTGGCCAGTTCCTGGCTGGCCCGGGTTGGGCGAAGAAATCGGTGAGCAGCGCGTTGACGCGCTCAGCCTCGTCGTGGTGCACCCAGTGCGAGGCGTCGGGCAGCCGCCAGCCGCACCAGAACTCCGGGAAGCCATGCAGCAGAACGACCAGCGGCCCCTCACCGGCCTCGATGTAATGCAGCCGCTGGTCGCCGACCCCGGCATAACCCTCACGAGGCCCGCTGCCAATGTCCATGATCATCCCCCGTTCGCTGAAGGCGCCTCGCGTATCTCCCTGGGCGGCCGGATCGGACGACGCTGCCGCGAGCATCAGCTGTCAGGTAGTCCCTAACTAACACCTGCGCCAAGCAGCGGCAAGGACCAACCGGCGGGTAACGTACTCTTCCTGGCAACTACCGGGGCGTGCCCATATGCCGGAATGAACAGCCCCGTGCCACCTGCCGGACCCGCACGCTGGCCCTGCTGGCCACCGCCCCGGATGAGCAACCAGCGGCCGTACGCCCTGGTTGACGGCGCAGCAGAGCCGGCCCGGGGCCAATCCGGCAATGGTGCACGCCGTTACCGTGTGGCCGTGACAGAAAGCGCGTCCCTTACTGAAGAGGAGCTGGTCGGCACCGCCGGAGAACGGGAGCTGCTGGACGGGTTCCTTGACTATCACCGTCAGGTGGTCAGCGGAAAGCTCCGCGGCTTGCCCGAGAACGATGCCCGCCGGCGGCTGGTGCCGTCGGCAACCACGCCGAGCGGCTTGGTCAAGCATGCGGCCGCGGTGGAGCGCGCCTGGTTTCAGCATTATCTGGCCGGGCGGCCACCCGAGCAGATCCCCGGGAATTCCCGGGGTGACGCCGCGAGCTGGGACGTCGGTAACGACGAGACCATCGCTGATGTTATCGCCGAGTTCGGTGAGTCCTGCGCTGAATCGCGACGGATCGCGGCGGGCTTCGCCCTCGATCACACGGTGCCGCACGAGCGGCTGGGCCGGGTGTCGGTGCGCTGGGTCTACGTGCACATGATCAGGGAGCATGCCCGGCACATCGGGCAGGCCGATATCCTCCGCGAGCAGATTGACGGGGCAACCGGCGACTAACCCTCCAGCCGGGCTTCGTTATTTCGCCGTTCGCAGGAGAAGTGGGCTGCGCCGGCCGGCGGGCGGCGCCGGGACCGTCTGGCCCGGATTGCCCAGCCAGCTGCGGCGTAGCTGCGCAGGTCGGCAGCGATCCCGTGTTACATTCGCGCTTTGCCGGACCTGCCCCGGGCGGCTGCTTTCCCGCGGCCTGGCCGGCACCCCCGGAGGCCGCGATGAGAAGAATCGGCGCGATCACTGGCCTGGCGGCCGCGTTCGCGCTGGCCGGCTGCTCACTGGCTACCCAGCCGGCCGGGCAGGCCACCCATCCCGCCGGGTCCGGGCCGGTCAGCAGCTCGCCCACAGCCAGCGCGGCCAGCACCCGGACCAGCCCGGGCCGGGCCCAGGCGGCTGCCTCGGTGAGCATTGCCGCGGTCGGCGACACGATGCTCGGGAACATGCCGGACCTGCCGGCCGATCCCGGCCGGTATCTGGATCCGGTCCGGCGGGACCTCGATTCGGCCCAGATCGTGTTCGGCAACCTGGAAGGCACACTGACCACCGCGGGGACCACCAAGTGCGGCCGGCACACCCACCCGGGCAAGGACTGTTTCGCGTTCCGCGTCCCACCCGGCTACGCCCGCTACCTGAAAGCCGCCGGGTTCACCATCCTCAACGACGCCAACAATCACTCGTTCGACTTCGGGCCCGCCGGGCAGGCGCAGACCGTCCGGGCCATCCACTCGGCGGGCCTGGCCCAGACCGGGCTGCCCGGCGAGATCACCGTGGTCCGGACGAACCGGGTCAAGGTCGCGTTCCTGGGTTTCGCGCCCTACAGCTACGACGCCGATCTCCTGGACCTGCCCGCGGCCCGGGCGCTGATCGAGCGGGCCCGCCGGAGCGCGGCCATTGTCGTGGTCTACATGCACGCTGGCGCCGAGGGCTCCGACGACGACCAGGTGACCGGGCGGGAAGAGTACTACCTCAGCGAGGACCGGGGGAACGCCGAGCAGTTCGCGCACATGGCCATCGACGCCGGGGCCAGCCTGGTGATCGCCAGCGGCCCGCATGTGCTCCGCGGCATGCAGTTCTACAAGCACCGGCTCATCGCCTACAGCCTCGGCAACTTCGCTGGCTACGACAATTTCTCCACCGAGGGCGAGCTGGGCCTGAGCGTGATCCTGCGCGTGACCCTGACGGCCCGGGGCCGCTTCGAGCACGCCCGCATCTATCCCATCCAGCTCACCGGGGAGGGTCGTCCGGTGCCCGGTGGGGCTGCCGTCAGCTTCACCCGCCAGCTGTCAGCGCAGGACTTCGGGGCCACCGCAGCGCGCATCCGGCCGTCCGGGGTCATCGCCGCCCCGCTGCCCTGACCCGGCCCGGCCGCACTACCTGCCCCCGGTCACCGTGTACTACAAGCTCATGGGGCTCTACGCGCCTAAGGGTTCCTACCTGAATGTCAGCCAGGGCATCGTCGGCCCGAACGGTAAGCCCCGGCCGGCCTCGGCAGCTACGTGTTCAACGGCGCACCGATCCCGACCGTATGCGCGAAGGTTGTCCAGAACCCCGCACCCTGCATGACCGCGCACGGCTACCGGGAGTACCTCCCCTATCAGCCGGCCAGCAGGTTCTGGGCCTTTCAGGGCACCGAGACCGGCATCTTCGTGGTACTCACTGCCATCCTGCTCGGCGTCACATTCTGGGTGCTCAAGCGGCGGGACGCATAGCCAGGCCGGCGCAGGCCCGCTGCCACGATCTGGTCATTGGCGGTGGCGTCCTCATGCATCTGGCCCGTAGACCGCGGCAATGTCTTCGGAGCCGGACCACCGGCTGTAGGTGGGGGACTGCGGCCAGCCCTCGGGCGAGTCCTGCCACTCCTCCTGCCGCCCGTAGGGCAGCAGATCGATGAGCGCGAAGCTGTGGCTGAGCTGCTCGGTGCCACGGCCGTTGGTGTGCCAGGTCCGGTACACGGTGTCGCCGTCGCGCAGGAACACATTGACCGCGAAACCGCCGCCGGGCGGTGCGCCGACGTCGGTGCCGAATGGACTGTCCACAGTGGAATACCAGGTCATTTTGTTCCCGACCCGCCGCTGGTACGCGAGTGCCTCGTCGATGGGGCCCTGGGTGACGATGACGAACCGGGCGTCGTAGCTGTCCAGGAACTCCAGCCGGGTGAACTGTGAGGTGAACCCGGTGCAGCCCGGGCACTGCCACTGCTCGCCCGGGAACCACATGTGGTTGTACACGATCAGCTGTGACCTGCCGCCGAAGACGTCGGACAGCCGGACTGGTCCCTGCTCACCCTCCAGGGTGTAGTCGGGCATCTTGACCATCGGCAGGCGCCGGCGCTGTGCGGCGATCGCGTCGAGTTCCCGGGTCGCGGCCTTCTCCCGGGCACGCAGTGCGTCCAGCTGGCGCTGCCAGGTGTCAGCGTTGACGACGGGCGGCAGGGCGGCGGCGGTCATGTGAGTCTCCTAACTGATCATGTTCACAGCCGCAAACTGCAGCCTGCTGTTATAGACCCTGCCCGGCCGGCTGAACTCATCGGTGGCCCGCCACGCTCACCGAAAGCACCAGCTTTAGCCGCCGTGGTTGCCTTGGCCGAAGAGGACCAGGTTGGAATCGCTGATGGCGAGCAGTTACTCGTCGCTGTCTCCGCTGGTGTTGTACAGCCGCGCGCTCACGCCGATCTCTGGCCGCCGCGCGCTGACGATGGCACGGCCCCGACGTGGCGGTGGATGCGGTCGTGGCAAGCGCGGACCCTGGTGGCGATGGCGTTCACGTTGACCGTGATGGTGGTGTCCACAGTGACGAGGGCGCCGATTCCGACCGGGCGGTCGTACTCGGCCATTGCCTCCAGATCGAGTGTGGTCACGACGTGCACCGGATGAGTGATGCGGGCGTTGTAGCGCTGAATGGCGAGTTCGGGTGGGCAGGCGCAGTGCACCTCGACTGGCTGCGCGGCAAGGCCGGCCAGCCTCGCGCATTCGTATTCGCTGTAGGGCCGGAAGTTCGCCTCGATCACCACGGCCGGTGCGTCGGCCGCCAGCGCCCACAGCAGTTCCATCGCGGCGCCCCCGAGCCTGCGTGACCAGGCCCGGTCCGGCGCGGGTACGCCGAAGGCGTCGTGCAGGGTCTCTTTGATCCGGTCCTTGGCCAGGAGTGCGTAGCCCAGTTCGGCCGCCAGCGGAACTGCCAGGCTGGTCTTGCCGGACCCGGGCGCGCCAGAGACATACACGAGCCTGCGGGAATCGCTCACGGAGTACCTGCCCTGATGGGATATCGCATGCGCCGCGCGGCTGGAGCGCACTCCAGGTCAGGCGGTCTGCGGGAGTACGTTCAGGAACCGGGGGACCGGACTGCCTTCGCATATTCGCTGGGGACGTAGGCTAGCGCAGCTAGCGCACGAGCGGCCCGGATACGGTCAGTGGCGTCATTTTGCCCGCCGGTGAGGCGGGCGGCCCAGCAGAGGGCGAGATCCCTGGTAATGGTGGCGGAGCGTTCCCCGGGAAGGGCCGGCTGCCCGCGGTCGAGAAGCGGGAAATCATCAAGCATCAGGCGCAGGTCCGCTGCGCCCAGCCCCCAGGAAACCAGGACCTGGGCGTCGATCTCCGCCCGCCACTCGGACCACTGCCAAAGGTCTTGATCCGAGAGCCGGCGGCCCTGCGTGTCGATGGATGACAGCTTCTTCGCCAGTTCCACCAGCCGGTCCGCCACCCTGGTGCCGATCGTGATCGGCGGGAAGGGCAGCGATCTGAGCAGGAAGTAGTTCACGCTGGTGGTGAGCACCCGGCGGGAAATCCAGTCCAGCGGCAAGCTGTTGGAGATGGCCAGGAACAGCCATGACCGGTCCTCGTTGTCGTCACCGGCGAACGTGATCGTCGGCACCTTGTTGCCGCATATCACCTGGGCCGGTATGCGCGCCGTGATAATCGACCGCTCGTTCGTCTGGCCGGTCACGTCGCAGAAGCCCACCCGGGGTTCCTGTATCCGCTGCCGGACGGCTGGTGGGAGCTTCCCCGCAGGAAAGTAGAACTGGGGCTCAGTCTTCCTCTCACCGAACGGTACCGGGCGCCATAGGGCCCGGCGCCCGGTACCAGTTACATACGCCTTTGCTGCGAAGCGATGCTGGGCTATCATCCGCCCTTCGATAAGCGGGAGATATCCTTCGCCAGCAGCGGCCGAGAACTGAGTGCGGTCCCGTGTCATATCGACTTCCCGCACGATACTGGCACGGAAGGGGGAGCCCGGCGCGTCCAGCGCTGTGCCGCGCTGGTGCATGGCAACGGCGAGATCCCATTCGCTCTTGCCCCGGACTTCAGGGATTGTCAGATCAGGGCGAATCTCCTTGAGGCTGCCCCGGGCGAATCTGGCGGTATGCAGCACCTGCACGCCGTCGGGCAGCCCGCGGGCCAGCGATAGTTCCACGGGCTGCCCGGTGCTGGCCTTCCTGGCCGTCAGCACGATGAACTTGAAACGCGTATCTATGGAAAAGAATTTGGCCCGGTTCTCGACGACGGTAAAATTCATTGAGCCGCAGGTTTCAAACAGCTTCAGGCGCAAGGGCTGCGTACCCTGCGACCGGATCAAGCCGGCGGGCAGCAGCAGACAGCACGTCCCGCCATCCCTGAGCATCTCAAGGGAACAAGCAGCAAATGCTTTGTAAAAATCGAGCTCGCCAGACCCGGAAACAGGGTAGCGCTGCACTACGGCCATGGCGTAAGCGGCCCGGCGCGCACGTTCATCACCCAGTGCCTGACGGTCGATGAGGTCCAGCGCATAATCGTCGCCGTAGTGGCGGTCATGCCCGTTGGCCCGCATGAACTCATGCCTGGAGACCTTCAGCTTCCCCCATGGCGGATTCCCGACAACGACGTCGAAGCCCTGCGGGGCAATGTCGGCCCATCCGGGCTTGCCGGCGATGAGGCTGTCCCGGCGGCGCAGCCTGCCGTCCAGTTCGTGCACGGCGGCCAGATCCGCGCACAGGGCAGCGAGCGACGCCCGGCAGGCGCGGAGGGCTGCTCCATCCAGATCCGCCGCACACACGCTTTCCGCGACCAGGTTGGTAGCCCGGCGCTGGTCCCCCCTGGCCGCAGCAAGTACCGACGCAACGAGCAACATGCCCGACCCGGCGGCCAGGTCGATGATCCTCGCGCCGCGGGGCAGGTTGTCCGCCACCTGCTCACCCACGAAGGAGGCCAGCCGGAAGTCCGTGTAGAACGCCCCCTCGGTGCGCTGCTGCTGCCGGGACGGCACGCAATGACCCAGCGCGGCAATGGCGAGCGGAGCCGGCACACTGACCTGATGCAGCTGGCTGACCAGTTCCTCGGCGAAGCTGGTGACGCCGGGTACCGGCGTGGCTGAGTCGGGGAAGGACTGCTGGTAGCGCTCGAACGACCACCCGGCCAGCAGACTGGCGGCCGCTTCCAGGACGGCCAGGCGGGCAGCCGGGCCACAGGATGCCTCGGCCGAAGCCAGGACGCGGCCGGCGTCGCGCAACAGGGCCTGTTCATGAGTTTCCGGCGGGCTCATGCGACGGCCTTGACCTGGCTCGTGGACCCTGGCGAGTGATTAACCGTGGTGCGCCATACTTCCAGGACATACTCAGAAACAGAATTTCTGTTGGCGGATGCCTGCTCGTTCGGGCGGTATCTTCCAATGGTTGCCACCTCATGGACACGAAGGTCCCCCACGGCTGCAAGATGGGATTGAAGGTCACTCAGTGAGACGTGCCCTTCGTCACTGTACGAGAGCAGGAGCCGGGGCGTTGGCAGGCTGTCCACCAGGGAAATCAGCGCATTGAGGGCCCGCGTCTTGTAGCAGAATGGTGAGCTCTTGTGCTCCCACGGGCGCAGGCCCGTGATCCCGGACACCAGTGGGCTGTCGCCCTCCGCTATAGTCTCGAGAATATGATAATACGCGGCATACTGCCGCTTAGTATAAGGCGGGTCAAGATAGACGGTGTCGTCCGCCGCCACCGCAATCTGGAAGACATCCAGGCAGGAGGCCTCAAATGCCGTTGGCTTTTGACGCAAGGCCCTTGGTACCATCCGCAGCGGCTGACGGGCATTAGCCGTCCAGTTCCTCAGGAAGCAGCCGTACGTGCCGGCCATATTTGCCACCCGGTTGGTGGCCGCCAGCAAGTCTGCCACCAGGAGCCGCGCTTCGGCCGGCGAGATGGCCCCGGACGACTCCCAGGTGGCGATCTGCCCGCGGATCGCGTCGATGCGGGCCGCGTTCGCCTCCGTGAAATAACGGCGTTCCACCCCGCGGGCCAGGGACGCCGGAGAGTACTCGCGCCAGATGAACCCGCGAGTGCCCGCCAGTCCGTCGAGGGCGGCCGCGGCGGCCTGGTACCCGCCAAGGGCCGCGAACGGTACGTCCCCGCCGGCCAGCACTTGGGCCGAAGCTGTGGCCACTGAACTCGCGAGATGGTCATTGAGCAGGACTGGCCACTCCAGATCCGCGGCGTGCCGCGCAACGATACCAGTGCCGCAGAACGCATCGACGAACCGTCCCTGGCCCGGCCAGGGACCGAGTATCGCCGCGATCTGATCGGCAATTCTTGCCTTAGATCCGATGTACCGGAGTGACATCTCCCCGCGGTCGCCTCCTCCCCGGTCACCCGCGCGAGCCGAATCACAGCAGTGTAATTAGGACGCGGGCCTCAGGCGGGGACCCTAGCCGGAGGGTCTGGCACCGGCTGCGTGCGGTACCGTACCGGCCGCCTGGGGCGGTCGGTGACCCGCCTCAGGTGGCCGCCACTTGAGCTGGGACGCCGGCCGGGATGCCTGGCGGACCAGGCCGTCAGTTCGGCTCGGCTGCCCGGCGGCGGTTGTAGAGACGAACGGCCCAGAGGTAGCTGGCCAGGGCGATGCCGGCACTCCAGGCGATGGCCGCGATCGCCTGCGCACCGATGGGCCCGCCGGTCAGCAGGCCGCGGACGGTCTGGGTGACCGGGGTGAAGGGCTCGTATTGGGCGAACTGGCGCAGCCCGGCCGGCATGGTGGCGGTGGCGACGAACCCGCTGGACAGGAACGGCAGCAGGGTGAGGAACATGGGGGTGTTGCTGGCGGTTTCGACGCTCTTGGCGGCCAGGCCCAGCGCGGCGGACAGCCAGATGAGTGCGAACGCGAACAGCGCGAGCATCCCGGCGGCGGCCAGCCATTCAAGGGGGCTGGCGTTGGACCGGAAGCCGATGGCCAGGGAAACGCCGGCCACGAGCACGAGGACGGCGAGGGTCTGCAGCAGACTGCCGATCACGTGGCCGGTGAGCACGGCGCCCCGCGAAATGGCCATGGTGCGGAATCGGTCTATGATGCCGCCGGTCATGTCGCTGGCGACGGAGATCGCGGTGCCGAGGGCGGCGGATGCCACGGTGATGATCAGGATGCCGGGAACGACGTAGGTGAGGTAGGCGTCGCGGCCGCCGGCGCCGTGCCCGCCGAGGCCGGAGCCGAGCTGGCCGCCGAAGACGTAGACGAACAGCAGCAGGAACACGATCGGGAAGCCAGCCAGCATCAGCGTCAGCGACGGGTAGCGCAGCTGGTGTTTGAGGTTGCGGCGCAGCATCGTCGCCGAATCGGCGAACGTGTAGGCGAGGGAGGTCATGGCTGGAGGGCTTTCTCTTCTTGGCGGGTGGTGGCTTCGGTGGTGGCGTGGCCGGTGACGGCGAAGAAGACGTCATCGAGATCAGGCATGTGGATCGACAGGTGCTCAACGGTGATGCGGGCGTCGTCCAGCTCGTCGAGCACACGGCGCAGCGAGGCGACGCTGCCGTCGCCGGGGACCTGCAGAATCAGCTGATCGTCGTCCGGGGTGGCGTTTGGGATCATGCTGACCGCCGCGCGCAGGCCATCTGGATGGGCGAACTGGAGCTGGATGTGCCCGCCAGGGATGCGGCGCTTCAGTTCGGCGGGGGTACCTTCGGCGACGATCAGCCCATGATCTAGCACCGCGACATAGTCGGCCAGCTGGTCGGCCTCGTCGAGGTACTGGGTGGTGAGGAAGATCGTCACGCCGTCGGTGGCCAGTTCCCGGATGATCTGCCACATGGTGCGGCGGCTGCGGGGGTCGAGCCCGGTGGTGGGCTCGTCGAGAAAGATCACTGACGGGTTGCCGACCAAGGTCATCGCCAGGTCCAGCCTGCGCCGCATCCCGCCGGAGTAGGTCGCTAGCGGCTTGCGCGCGGCGCCGGTCAGGTCGAACCGCTCGAGCAGCTCGGCGACCCGGCGGCGGCCAGCCTGGCGGCCAAGGTGACGAAGGTCGGCCATCAGGCGCAGGTTCTCCTCGCCGGTGAGCAGGTTGTCCACCGCGGAGAACTGGCCGGTGACGCCAATCAGGGCGCGCACCGCGTCCGGATCGGTGACCACGTCGTGCCCGCCGACCCGGATGTCGCCGCCGTCGGCCGGGATCAGGGTCGAGAGGATGCGCACCATCGTCGTCTTCCCGGCACCGTTCGGCCCGAGCAGGGCGAAAATGGTGCCGTCGGCGACCGTGAGGTTGACCCCGTCGAGCACGATGTGCTCGCCGAAGGATTTGCGCACGGCGCGGGTGCTGATCGCCGGCGCGGTCAGGGTGATCGTCACGGCTTTCCTCGCTTTCAGTGCTGTGGTGGGATGCCGGGGAGTTCGCCAGCGGCGCGCAGCGCCTCGTGGTGGGCTTTCCAGTCCTTCTCTAGCTCCGGCAACCGCGCTACCAGGAAGTCCGCGAACGCCGCCCACTCCAGCAGCACCGCCCGCCGCTCGGGCGGCGTGCCGGCCAGCAGCGCCAGGCCTTCGCGCGCCAGATCGCCCTGCTCCTGGTACTCGGTCACGTCGAAGCCCGTTGACCGGGGCGCGGTCACGTCGATCCAGATGCGGTCCATCCGCTCCCCCGCAGCCCGCGAGCGCCGGATCAGGCCCAGAGTGTCCAGGGTCTTGACCGCACCGGCAATCGCGCTCCGGCTGGCCAGCAACGCCTCGGCTAGCTCCGCGATGCTCTGCTCCCGCGGGTCGCAGATCGCCAGATAGCCCAGCAGCCGGCCCACCATTGGCGCCATGCCGTAGCGGCGGGCATAGAGACGGCCGGCGTGGTCAGCGAACGTGATCTCAGCATCAGTCGGCATGCGCAAGAGATTACAGGCAGAACTGAGATAACACAAATTTGTGTTATCTCAGTCTTCCCGGTTCGAGCTTCGGTCACGCTAGTTGGCAAGTCAATGGGTGGCGTTGATCGCTTCGATGCTTGGCGGAGGTAGCCGGCCTTCCGGCGCCAGCCCCGGCCCGGCTAGCGGGGGTAGCCGGGGCTGCTCAACTGGCCGGTCCCGCTGCTCGGGCGCGACGGGCTCGGCCAAGCGCAGATCGGGACATCACGCTCCCGTTCGGTCATCCGCCGGCCGGGCGCGGCCACCCGCCGTCACAGTCGGCGTTCCAGTACGACATTCTGGCGGGAATGCCCGCCAGCGGCCACGTGAGCGGTGCCCGGCTACTGGAATGTCCCCGGTCCCGTCATGGCTCCGCGCGGCGGGATGACCTGAACCCCAGCCACCGGCGGCACGGGACGGAGGACCGGCGATGCTCGCGATCGTGCTCGCCCTGGCCGCAGCCGTCAGCTTCAGCGCGTCCGACTACGCGGCTGGGCTGGCCACCCGCCGGGCCAGCGTGGTGCGGGTCACGCTGGTAACTGAGCTGACCCATACCGCGCTGATCTTGTGCCTTATCCCGCTCGTCAGCCGCCAGACTCCGTCGCTGGCGTCGCTGGCCTGGGGGGCCCTGGCCGGGATCAGCGGCCTGGCCGGGGCGATGGCTCTGTACCTGGGATTCCGGCATGCCGCGTTCAGCATCGCCAGCTCGATCAGTGCGGTGGGTTCGGCCGCCTTCTCCGTGCTGGCCGGCCTGCTGTTCGGGGAGCGGCCCGGCGCGCTGTCCCTGGCCGGCATCGCGCTGGCGCTGCCCGCGATCGCGGCTGTATCCGCGAGCACCGGCAGTGCCGAGTCCGGCTCGGCCCACCCCGGGCCGGCCGGGCCCAGCGCCGGCCCGCCCGGTCCCGGCGATACCGGCGACACTGAGCCGGCCGGGCGGGCCGGGCCGGCCGGACGCGGGCTGAGCGGCCATAGCGCCGGGGTCATCTGGGGGCTGGTCGCTGGCGCGGCGTTCGGGCTGTACTTCATCAGCCTCAATCAGGCCGGGTCGGCCACTGACGCCTGGCCGCTGGCTGCCTCGGGAGTGACCGCGCTGGTCGCCATCACTGTGGTGGCCGTGGTGACCCGGCAGCTCAAACCGCCGCCACCCGGGACGCGGTGGCTCTCCGCGCTGACCGGGATCACCGCCGCAGCCGGCACCTTCACCTTCTTCCTGGCCACCCACCGGGGCCTGCTGGCCATCACGGCCGTCATCACGTCGCTCTACCCGGCCGGGACGATCCTGCTGGCCCGCGTGCTGTCCGGGGAGCGGCTGACCAAGGTTCGGCTCGCCGGGCTCGGCCTGGCCGCCGCGTCTGTCGTGCTGATCGCGTTCAGCGGGGTCGGCTAGCGGAGGGCCGCCCGGCAGCGCCGCCAAACTGGGATGGCTGGCGGTCTCGCTTCGCCCGCTGGCGGCTGGGATGCTGGTGCCGGGCCCGCGGTCAGCGTGGGCACCTCGCGGGGGGAGATGGCACATGCCGGGGCAGATTCCAGCGGGAGACATCCATCACCTGAGGCTGACCGTGACCGACGTGGCGCGGAGCCGCCAGTTCTACACCAGCCTGCTCGGCTTCGAGGTGGCCGTGGAATCACCGCAGCCGGGCGATCCCGCCGCCGCCGAGGTGTTCAAGATCCTCTTCGGTGGCTGCGTGATGATCCGTGGCAACCTGCTGATGGGCCTGCGGCCGATGGCGCCCGAGAGCGACCGGTTCGACCCCGACCGGGTGGGCCTGGACCATCTCAGCTTCAGCGTGGCCAGCCGTGCGGATCTGGAGCAGGCCATCCAGCTGTTCGACGAGCACGGGGTGACCCACGGCGAGATCACCACGCTGCCGTCGTTCGGCATTGACGTGCTCTCGTTTGAGGATCCCGACGGCATGCAGCTGGAGCTGACCGCACCCACCGCCTAGCCCGGCCAGCGTCAGGCCCGTCAGACCAGCAGGGTGCAGCCGACCGCGAAGGCCAGGATGCTGCCGATCAGCCACAGGCCGGCCCATACGGTTCGCGGCGCGCTGGTCCGGGCGCGGAGCTTGGCAGCGTCGAAGGCCCTGGTGCCGTGCTCGAATACCACGCGCAGCCCGCTCATCAGAAGGAGCCAGGTGAGCGAATATGCCGTTACCGCCTGCAGGAATGACGGCGCATATCTCGCCACCACGAATAAGAAAAAGCCAAGGCTGATGACCGAGACGCCCCCGAAGAATCCGCGGACCGAGCACAGGAGAATAAGCAGCAGGACCACACCAGCCCACAGGACAGGCACGATCTGGTCATGCTCGATCATTGCCGCCGCGACGAGCCCGCACACGCTCGGGCCCAGGTAGCCAGCGAATCCGGCGAAGATGCCGCCGCCCTCGGCGTAGCCCGTCTCGCCGGTGCCGTCGCTGTTCAGTTTCACGTAGTCAGCGGTGCCGCCCATGCAGGAATTGGCGAGCACATGGGCACCTTCGTGGACCATCACCCCGACGTGCTGCAGTACTGTCCAGAACAAAATGATCGCGGCTAGGACGGCTAGCCCTAAGAATCCGGCAATAGGCCCGGGCAGCCGTTGTAC
>CAVUBM010000064.1:0-33414 GCA_963739645.1 uncultured Actinomycetota bacterium | reverse complement strand
TCGAGGTAGCTCTCACGATGGGTTGAGCAATACATGGTTATGTTGTGTCCTCTACTTCGTCAGTTGGCGTCTTGTAGCCCGGCGACCTCAACGACACCGGCCAGGCGTGGCCTGGGGCTTGCCGGTTGACCTGGAGTGCACTCCGGGTGTCATGATCCCGCGTATGAGCGGTTCATTCTCGCCCAGCCAGGCGGCCGAGCAATCCGGTTTCAGCATCGACACCCTGCGCTACTACGAGCGGATCGGCCTGCTGGACGACATCGACCGGTCGCCCACCGGGCACCGCCGCTTCGATGACGACGACCTTGACTGGCTCGGCGTGCTGCGCTGCCTGCGGGACACCGGCATGCCGATCGCGCAGATGCGCCGGTACGCGGAACTGGCCCGGTGCGGGAGGGCACCCTGGCGGAGCGCCTGCGCCTGCTCACCGAGCACGAGGTGCAGGTCGAGGAGCACATCACGCTGCTGCAGGCCCAGCAGAAGCATCTGCGGGAGAAGATCGGCTGGTATCGCATCCAGCTCCTGGCCGACGCCTAGCTGGCTGGCCGTCCGGGCAGCGCTAGCAGACGGCAGTGGCCTGGACCGCGCACCACTACCGCCAGGCGAAGCTGGAGGAGTGGGCACCCAAGGTCAGAGCGGTCGCCCGCGATGCCGCGGTCGCCAATGTCTTGTATCTAGACCGGCCGTCGCCGCTCCGTATTGAGCAAAGGCAATGAGGATGACGCCAAGGGGTGCGGACGATGACTGATGTTGCTTGCTTTTGCGGTTGCTGCTACTCGTTCGATGGCGGCGCAGGTACCTGTCCCACATGTGGCGAGCGCGCGGCTGTCGGACCTGCATCACCGGTCAGCGGGCCGACGACGGACATACCGGCCACGGACGGAGTCAGGCAGGACAGGGAACCAGTAGAGACTTACCAGGAATGGGTCGAGGCTCTTCCAGAATTCCTGGCCGGCATGGCGATCAGCGCCACCGCGAGCGGGCGCAGGAGCGCCTGACCGGCACGCTACTCGCCCGGCTGTCCAGGCAGCGCCTCGGCGAGCCGGCCGATGGCGTCCTCCGCGTCGAGAGCCGCGCGGAGGACGGCGAACTCCCGAGGGCTGAGCTCGCCAGGACCACCTGCAGGCCGGCCTCCCGGCAGGCAGCAGCTCGGCCGCCTGCGGCAGCGGCCTGAGCCGGGACCAGTTCGTGGAGTACAGGGCGCTGTGCGCGGTTCGGATACCGTCGTCCGCGTCGCGGTCCCGGCTAGCGGGCAGCAGTACGTCCAGGATCGGTACCTGGCTGGTCTGGGGAGCCCTGCCGAGCGGCAGCGGCCCGGGCCGCCGGACCATCCGTACCCGCTTGGGATGATTCGTCCCGGTGTCGATTCGGCGGGAGGCCGTTCGTGTAGCGAGTGAGAGCCGGCATCGTGGTCGGCCGCAGCGCGGAAAGGAACGTCGATGAGCAAAGTGGTTGTAGTTAACAATGTGACGCTCGATGGCGTGATGCAGGCGCCGGCCCGCCCAGACGAGGATCGCCGTGGCGGATTCACCCGCGGCGGCTGGGCACTGCCCTACAACGACGAGGTCATGGCCCAGCGTATGGGCCGGAACATGTCCCAGGGCGGGTCGCTGCTGCTGGGCCGGCGGACCTACGAGGACTTCTACCGCGTCTGGCCCAAACGGACCGACAACCCCTACACCGAGGTGCTCAACAACACCCAGAAGTACGTCGCGTCAACCACGCTGGCTGAGCCGCTGCCGTGGCAGAACTCCACGCCGCTGCAGGGCGACGCCGCGCAGGCCGTGGCCAGGCTCAGGCAGCAGCCGGGCAAGGATCTGGTGATCCTGGGCAGCGGGGCGCTCATTCACTCGCTCCTGCCGCATCACCTGATCGACGAGTTCGTGCTGCTGATCCATCCGCTGGTGCTGGGGTCGGGGCGCCGCCTGTTCCCCGATGGGGCTGCCGTCGCACTCCGGCTTGCCGACAGCGTGACCACGACCACCGGGGTGGTGATCGCGACCTACCAGCCCGCCGAACCGGCGCCAGCGGCCGCCTGATCCTGGGCCGCCGGACGGGCTGCCAGCAGCAATCCTGTGGGTTCTCCTGTGGGCGGCTACGTGTGGTCCTTGCGCCCGCCTCTGGCGAGGGTGGAGTCAGCCGGATACGCAGGAAGGCAAGGACCATGACTGAGACCAGGATCTGGAACCACTCCCGGATACTCCCGGCCCGCGCTCAGGCGTCGGCAGCGGGCGGCGGTAGCGGCCGTGCCCGCCGGGCGGGCGCACAGCTGTGGAGCCTGCTGCACGCTCCGGGTCTCCTCAACGGCACGTGCGGCGGCCCGTACGACGTCGCCTTCGTGGAAGATGACCGCGGGCGGCTGGCCGCCCGGCAGGCGAGGTGACCGGCTCCGCCTACAGGCCGTGCTCGTCCAGCGTGTCCTGGACGCCCTGGGCGTCAGGGGACCCGATGCGCTGGTAGATCTCCAGGGCGTCCCGCAGGTGCCCGGCTGCGTCGGCCGGGCTGCGGGCCAGCAGGCTTCGACCGATTCCGGCCAGGGCCCGGGCCTCCTGAGGAGGCGCGCCGATCTCGCGGGCGATGGCGAGCGCCTGGCTGTGGTGGCGGCGGGCCTCTGCGGGCGCCGATGTTGCCGCCGATAGCTCGCCGAGACTGTTCAGCGCCACGGCCTCGCCGTGCCGCGAGCCGAGGTCACGGTGCAGCTGGAGGGCCTGGGTGAGGTTCGCGGCCGCGGCCGCGTGATCCCCGGTCTGCTGCTGCAGAAGGCCGAGTTCATCGAGGGCCCAGGCCTGGCCGAGCCGGTCACCGAGACGGCGGAACAGCTCCAGGGCCTCGTGCTGGCTGACGGCGGCGGCCGGGTAATCACCGGTCTGCCGCTGCAGCATGCCGAGCTCACACAGGACGTCGGCCTGGTCAAATTCAGACCCCAGCAGCCGGAACAGCTCCAGCGCCCGCTGGTAGCCGGCCGCCGCGGGCGGGTAGTCGCCGGTGAACTGCTGTATGAGGGCCAGGTCGGTGAGGGAGACGGCCTCGGCCAGCGGGTCACCCGCGCTGCGGGCCAGGGCCAGCGCCTGCTGGTGGCTGGCGGCAGCGGCCGGGTAGTCCCCGGTGTCCAGCTGCACCAGGCCCAGATGGTTGAGTGCGTAGGCCTCACCAGTCTGGTCGCCGAGCTCGCGGTACAGCGCCGCGGCCTGGGTGAGGGTGGCGGTGGCGGCGGGGTAATCGCTGGTCAGCTGCTGCAGCAGGCCGAGTTCGTCGAGCGCCCCAGCCTGGCCAGGCCGGTCCCCGGCCAGGCGGGCCGCGCCGAACGCCGCCTGGTACTGGCCCGCGGCCTGGTCCCAGTGACCGCGGGCCCGCAGGAAGCCGCCGATCGCCGTGGCGATGGCGACGGCGTGGCCGGGCATGGCCTCGGCCGCGAAGGCGACAGCCGCGTGCAGGTTGGGGCGCTCGGCGTCGAGCCAGGCGGCCGCTTCCGGCGAGCCAGCCAGCTGCGGGGCATGCGCAGGCGGGCGGCCCGGTGGTGGCCGGCCGCCTGCCGTGGTCCAGGTGGCGATGTGCTTGCCGGCGGCCGCGGCGGCATGCGCGTAGTAGTTCACCAGCCGGTCGGCGGCGGCCTGTGACTCCGCGGCGTCGTCGGCGGCAGCGAGCGTGCGGGCGTATTCGCGGAGCAGGTCGTGCAGCAGGTAGCGGCCGGCGGCGGGCTCAGTGATCAGATGGTGGTCGTACAGCTCGTCGAGCCGGGTGCGGGCGGTGTCCACGCCGATGTCATCAAGCGCGGCAGCCGCGTAGGCGTCGACGTCGGGGCCGGGGGACAGGCCAAGGCGCCGGAACAGCCGTCGCTGGCCGGCGGTCAGGTCCTGGTAGGACAGGTCGAACGCGGCCGCGACGGACAGGTTCTCTGCGCGCATGACGGCCAGCCGGTCGCGGGCCGCCGCCAGGTCGGCGGCCAGCTCCCCGCTGCTGCGAACCGGGTGATGCCGCAGTTGCCGGGCGAGCATGCCGATCGCCAGCGGCAGGTACCCGCACAGCTGGGTTATCTCGCGGGTGGTGTCCGCGTCCGGGCCAAGGTCGGGGCGGTCAGCCAGCCGGGCCAGCAGGGCGGCAGCCTCGGCCGGGGTGAGGGCATCGATGCTGAGGACCATGGCGTCCTCGAGCGCGGTCAGCCGCCGCCGGCTGGTGATCAGAACCAGGCTCCCGCCGGTGCCCGGCAGCAACGGCCTGACCTGCTCATGCCCGGCCGCATCATCCAGGACCAGCAGGATCTTCTGGCCCGCGACCGCGTCACGCCACCGGGCCGCCCGCGCCTCCAGCCCGGGCGGGATGTGCGGCGCGCTGACCCCGGCGGTCAGCAGCAGGCTGGCCAGGGCGTCGGCAGGGTCGGCCGGATGCTGACCGGGAGTGTGAGCGTGCAGCGCGACAAAGTACTGCCCGTCAGGAAAGCGGCTGGCCAGCCGGTGCGCCGCGTGCACGGCGAGGGCCGTCTTGCCGGCCCCGGCCATCCCGTCGATCGCATAGATCCCCGCTACCTCGCCGCCGTCGGTCACATCGGCCAGCGCGGCCAGCAGCCGGCTCAGCTCAGCGTCGCGGCCGGTGAAGCTGCTTATATCACGCGGCAAGGCCCGGGCCGCGGCCGCTGATCCCGGGCCAGGCGGCGCTGTCCCCGGGCCCGCTGCCGCTGACCCCGGACCGGGCGCGGCCGCCCCGTTCCCGGCTGCCAGGACATCCGCGGCGGGCGCCCGCCCGCGCGCCGCCGCGACAAACAGCACCCGCACCTGCCCGGTGAGGCTCAGCGCGTCGGCCAGCAGCAGGGCGGTGTCCTTGCGGGCGGTGCGGTTGATGCCGCGCTCCAGATCGCTGACCGACCGCGAGCTCAGCCCGGCCGCCTCAGCCAGTTCCTCCTGGGTCAGCCTGGCCGCGGACCGGAGCCGCCGCAGCAGCCCGGCGAAACTCAGCTCAGGTTCCGCCACCGGTACCAGCTACCTCTCACCAAGCCCGCCGTCTCCGGACCACGCGGCAGGCCAGCAGACACTCAGCGTCAAGGGTATCGACGGCGCCCCCCGAGGAGGAACGACCTGGACGGGGCCGAGCAAACGCACCCGGCGAACGCGCTGGCTCCACACCTGGCCCCACACCCCGCCCAGGGCTTTCAGTCCGCCACTATAACGATTATGCTAATCGTTATGAAACCTGTCTGGCTTAACCGGTGAGCGTCCGGCATGCCCTGCTGGCCCTGCTCAGCGAGGGACCGAAGTACGGCCTGCGGCTGCAGCAGGAGTTCGAGGAGCGGACCGGCGAGGTGTGGCCGCTGAATGTGGGGCAGGTGTATATCACCCTGCAGCGCCTTGAGCGCGACGGGCTCGTGGAGTCCGACGCCGGGGGCGGGGCGGGACCGCAGAAGAGGTTTACGATCACCCCGGCCGGCGGCGCCGAGCTGGACGGCTGGCTTCGCACCCCGGCCGGCGACATCCCTCCGCCGCGGGATGAGCTTGTCATCAAGATTCTGATCAGCCTGCGGGTGCCCGGGGCCGATGTGCACGACATCGTGCAGGTCCACCGGCGGCACATGATCGAGTTGATGCAGCGGTACTGGCGCCTGAAGGCGGAGGCCGCAGAGGACGATATCGGTCTGGCGCTCATCGCCGACGCCGAGATGTTCCGGCTGGAGGGGATTGTCCGCTGGCTGGATGCGGCCGACACCCGGCTGAAGCTGCATCCGGCACCCGATCCGGCCGGCCTGCCCGCAGCGGCCGCGGCACCCGCGCCGGTGCGCAGGCCAGGAGCGGGGGCACGGCGATGACGGCGGTGCTGGAGCTGCGCGAGGTGTCGAAGGCCTACGGGTCCGGGGCCGCCGAGGTGCACGCGCTGCGGCGGGTCAGCCTGTCGGTCGACGGTGGCGAACTGGTGGCGGTCATGGGGCCGAGCGGCTCGGGCAAGAGCACGCTGCTGACCATCGCGGGCAGCCTGGAGGAGCCCACCGGCGGCCAGGTGCTGGTGGCCGGGAACGATCTGTCGGCTTTCTCGCCTAACGACCAGGCGAAGCTGCGCCGCCGCCTGATCGGTTATGTCTTCCAGGATTTCAACTTGCTCGCCGGGCTGACCGCGGTCGAGAACGTGACGCTGCCGCTGGAACTGGACGGCGCCGGGGTGAAGGCGGCGCGCCCGGCGGGGATGAAGGCCCTGGAGGAGCTGGGTGTTGCTGACCGGGCTGACCGTTTCCCCGATGAGCTGTCCGGCGGGGAACGCCAGCGCGTGGCGATCGCGCGCGCGGTGGTGGGTGACCGCCAGATCCTGCTCGCCGACGAGCCAACAGGCGCCCTGGACTCGGTCAACGGCGAGGCAGTCATGCGGCTGCTGCTCGCCGCCTGCCAGCGCGGGGTGGCCGGGGTGGTCGTGACTCATGACGCGCAGTTCGCGTCGTGCGCTGACCGGGTGGTGTTCCTGCGCGACGGGCGCATCATCGACCAGACCCGGACGCCGCCGGGCCCGGAATCGCTGCTCACGCCGGGCCCGCAACGATGAGCGCGACGCTGCGTGACCGGACGGTCCTGCCCGGCCCCGCTAGCGGCGGCGTCCCGGCCCGCCGGGCAGTCGCCCGGTGGGCGTGGCGGCTGCTGCGCCGCGAGTGGCGGCAACAGATCCTGGTCCTCGCGCTGCTGACCGTCACAGTCGCGGCGGCTGACTTCAGCGTGTCCGCCGCCTACAACGTGGCGTCCCTGCCCGGCCCGCAGTTCGGCTCCGCCAACCACCTACTGCAGCTCAACGGAACTAACCGGAAGGCGCTGGCGGCGGACATCGCGGCCGCCCGGAAGGCATTCGGCACCATCCAGATAATCGGCCGCCGGTTCGTGCCGATCCCGGGCTCAGCGCAGACCGTCGAGTTCCGGGCACAGAACCCGCATGGCCCCTACAGCGACCCGATGCTCGCCCTGACCCAGGGCCGCTACCCCACGGGAGCCGGGCAGGCCGCCGTCACCGGCCAGATAGCCCAAACCCTCCAGCTGCGCATCGGCTCCACGCTGTCCCTTGACGGCCACCAGACAGTGACCGGCATCGTGGAGAACCCCAGTGACCTGAGCGACCAGTTCGTCCTCGTCTCACCCTCGGGCGCGGGCCCGCCGCAGTCGGTGACGGTGCTGCTGAACGCCAGCCCGGCCAGCTTCGGCGCCTTCCGCACCGGATTCCGCGGCCCGCTGGTGTCGCAGGCGCGGGGTGCCAGCACCCAGGGAAAGGTCGCGGCGGTCGCGCTCGCCCTTGTCACGGTCTTGCTGCTGCTGGTCTGCCTGGTCGCCGCCGCGGGCTTCGCCGTTATCGCCGCGCGCCGCCAGCGCCAGCTCGGCATGCTCGCCGCCGTCGGGGCGACGCGCAAGCAGCTTCGGATGGTCATGGTCGCCGGCGGCGCCGTCGTGGGCGTCATCGCCGCCGTTGCCGGGACCGTCGTCGGCCTGGCGGCGTGGTTCGCCGCCGCCCCGGGCCTCGACACGTTCGCCGGCCACCGGATCGACCGGCTCGCGATCCCGTGGGGCCTGATCGTGCTCGGCATGCTGCTCGCCGTCCTGACGGCGACCGCCGCTGCGTGGTGGCCGGCGCGGGCCGCCGCCCGGCTACCGGTCACGCTCGCCCTGTCGGCCCGGCCGCCACGGCCCAGGCCCGCGCACCGCCCGGCCCTGCTGGCCGCGCTGATGATCGTGGCGGGCGTCTCCTGCCTGGGTCTCGCCAACCAGTCCCGCCCCCCGCTGATCATCGCCGGCGCTCTGGCGATGGCCCTGGGGATCCTGTTCATCAGCCCGCTGGCCATCCGGGCGCCTGCCGCGCTAGGCGGGCGCGCGCCGGTCCCGGTACGGCTGGCGCTGCGCGACCTCGCCCGTCACCAGGCCCGCTCCGGCGCGGCCCTGGCCGCGATCAGCCTCGCCCTGGGGATCACCGCGGCGATCATCATCAGCTCGGCCGCCGACAAGTCCGCCGCGAACGCGGGCAACCTGCCAGACACCCAGATCCTGGTCTGGATCGGCCAGCCAGACGGCGGAAACGGCCCGGCTGGCCCGGTCGTCCCCCTCCGGACGCCCGCCCAGCTTGGCGTCCTGGCCACCGCGGTGCACCAGATCGCCGGACCGTTGCACCACCCCGCCGTGATCGCCCTCGACATGCCTGTCAACCCGGCCGACAAGCCGCAGCCCGCCACCCAGGGCAGCCAGGCAGGGCAGCCGGTAGCTGGCCTGGGCGCCCCGCTGAACCCGGCCGCCGGCGGCCGGGCAGGGACCTACAGCTCGATCACCCTCTATGTCGCCACGCCAGCGGTCCTCCGCTACCTCGGGATCAGCCCCGCCACGATCACCCCGGGCACCGATTTCCTCACCGTCCACGCGGGGCCGCTCGTGGTGAACACACCCTCCACCTTTGCGACCGCCGCCCACGTGCACCGGATCCAGGCCCCCGGCTACACCTCCGAGCCCACCTCGCTGATGACCCTCGGCGGCCTGCACCGGCAGCACTGGACCCAGATACAGTCCGGCTGGCTCGTCCAGTCCAGCCGCCCAATCACAGCCGCGCAGCTCGCGGCCGCACGGGACGCAGCCGCGAAAGCGGGCCTGACCATCGAGGCCAGGAACAGCCAGGCATCACTCGCCACGATCAGCGCCGCAGCGACGGCCGCCGGGGCGCTGCTCGCCCTCGGCGTCCTCGCGATGACTGTCGCGCTGATCCGCACCGAGGCCGCCGGCGACCTGCGCACCCTCACCGCCGCCGGAGCCACCAGCACTACCCGGCGCACCCTCACCGCCGCCACCGCCGGCGCGCTCGCCCTGCTCGGCGCGCTGCTCGGATCCGCCGACGCCTACCTCGCCCTAGCCGCCGGACACCTCAGCGACCTCGGCACCCTCAGCCACGCGCCCGTCCTCTACCTCGCCATCACCATCCTCGGCGTTCCCGTTGCCGCCGCCCTCGCCGGCTGGATCCTCGCCGGGCGCCAGCCACCATCTATCTCCCGGCAGGTGCTCGAGTGACCCCAGGCCACGGCAGCAAAAATCACAAACCCTCGGCCCGGCCATGCCGATAGTCCGCATCCGCCGGCTCGCCTGCCAGGCCAGGCTCGCCAATGGGGCGTGTCGGGCGTGTCCTACCGGCTGTGTAAGTGACGCGGCCGGGCGTGGCCGCGCAGGGCGGCGGCGCTGCTGGTGGCGCCCGGCCCCTGGCCATTCACCCAGTTGTTGTGGGCCACGGGGTGATGGTGTCGGCGAGCCGGTCGGCGGTTTCGAGGTACTGGCGGGCTTCGGTTTGGTGGCCGAGGCGGAGGAGGAACAGCCCGGAGGAGACCCGCTCGATATATGACCATTGCCAGATGCTCTGCGGGTCGACGCCGGTGCGGCGGCCCGCCGTCTCGCAGCGCGCGAAGGCAACGGCAGCCGGGTGGGCGGTCAGGAGGTCCTGGTTCCAGCCACGCAAGACCACGCCGAGGTCGTGAGCCGGTTCGGAGGCCAGGCCTTCGGGGTCGATGAGCCTGAAGGCCGGGTGGGTGCTGTGGTCACTGCCGTCTGGCACCGCGAGCACGTTGGCGGGGTGGGCGTCTCCGTGGACCAGCACGGCGTGGCTGGGGTCAGCGCGCGATGCTCGTTCGGCGGCGTAGCCGATAGCCCGCCGGGCTGCCCGTTCGGTGCAGGGTTTGCCGAGGTCTCGCCATGCGCGGGTGATACAGCCGGCCAGCCATTCGGCCTTGGCGGCGCCGGTTGGCAGCCGGCCGGGACGGGCCGGGCGCCAGCCGCGGGCCACGGTGGCGGTGATGGCGGCGATCTGCCGGTCGGCGGGCCAGCCCAGGCTGGCCAGCGGGCGGCCCAGGCGTTCGAGCAGCATGCTCCGCCGTTGTTCGTCGTGGCAGATCAGCCGCGCGTAGGGGTCGCCGCCTGCGTCCTGGAGGGCGTGCAGTTCCTGCTCGAAGGGCGCGAATCCGTCGATGCCCGGCGGCAGGGCAATCTTGAGGACCGCGCGCTGCCCGTCGGCGGTGACCGCCTCAGCCACGTAGGCGGCGTTGCCGCCCGCAAGCACCGTCCCGCAGGTCACCGCCCAGTCCGCTTCCAGGCTGGCGACAAGCTTTGGCAGTCCGGCGAGCCAGCGCTGCCCGGTCAGCCCCAGCGCGGCCACGGCCGCACTCACACGCTCGGGAAGACGAATCGACGCCACGCCCGCCCAGTCTGCCCCCACCAAGCCAATAACCGTGACGGGATCCGCTGCGGGCCGTCTTCTGGTCGGTCCAGAACGATCAATGGCACATGCCCGCACTGGAGAAGGCGGACTGACCACGTCGATCCTCGTTGTCCGTGCCACTTCGCCGGTGGCGTACGAAGCTCGGACCCGGGTGAACCTGCTCGCGTACTATGCCGTTCGCGCGTGGAGCAGCGCATAAATCGGCGAGCCGCGGCGCCCGGCGAGTGGTTGTAGGCTGGCGGTGTCGCCTGGACCTGTGGCTGTGGGTTGAAGCTCTCGGGAGATTAAGGGTGCGGGCATCGTGGCTGAGATCCGGTTTTGCACCGCGCCGGACGGCGCGCGCCTCGCCTACGCTATGCATGGCCGCGGGCCGCCGCTGGTCAAGGTCGCGACCTGGCTGACCCATCTCGAGCTGGACTGGAGAAGCCCGGTCTGGCGCCATTGGCTTGATCGGCTCGGCGAGTCTCACACCGTCTTGCGTTACGACGAGCGTGGCTGCGGCCTCTCGGGCACGGAAGTCGGCGAGCCGTCGGTCGAGACCTGGGTCGGTGATCTGGAGGCGGTCGTCGATGCCACCGGTCTGGACCGGTTTGCGCTGCTGGGCATCTCGCAGGGCGCGGCGATCGCGGTGGCGTACGCCACGCGGCACCCGGAGCGGGTCTCCGATCTCGTCCTCTACGGCGGCTATGCGCGCGGCCGGCGGCTGCGTGGGCAGCGCGAGCAGGAAGAGGCGCTGGTGGCGGCGATCCGCGCTGGGTGGACCACCGAAGACCCAGCGTTCCGGCACGTGTTCAGCATGCTCTTCCTCCCGCATGGCACGCCCGCGCAGATGACCTGGTACGACGAGCACTTGCGGTCGACCGCCTCGGCCGACGCAGCGGTTCGGCTCTTTAAAGCCCGCGGCGCAGTCGACGTCGCCGCAACCGCGCCGATGGTCGGCGCCCGGACGCTGGTGATCCATGCGCGGGGCGATCGCGTGGTGCCCGTCGAAGAGGGCCGGCGGCTGGCCACGCTCATACCGGACGCGCGCCTGGTCGTGCTCGACTCTGAAAACCACATCCTGCTCGCCGACGAGCCGGCGTGGGAACAGTTCATGTCCGCGCTCCGCGGGTTCCTCGGCGCCTCCGGAGTTCCTGCCCCTTCCACGTCCGCCGCCGAGCTCAGTTCGCGCGAGCTGGAAGTGCTCGAGCTGGTCGCCGCGGGGTTGACCAACGAGGCGATCGCGCAGCGTCTTTTCCTCAGCATCCGCACGGTCGAGCGGCATCTCTCGAATGTCTACGCGAAGCTGCGCCTGTCGGGCAAGGCCGCCCGTGCTGCCGCTGCCGTGTCGTTCATCAACCTGCGAGCCTCATCCGGGGAGCAGCCGCGCTGAAGCGCGCTGCGTGTATGCCGCCACCGACGGCTGTGCGGTTGGGTGGTGACGCCGATGAGGACGCCGTGAGCCGTGCCTAGCCTCGAGGCAGCTGATGAACAAGCAGCCTTTCTACAGCCCACGGAGGTACGACATGGCACAGGATCTCACGCTGCAGCGAGCGCAGGTGAAACCAGCCAAACCGGTTCGCGAATACGACATCCGCAGCGGCGGAGGCGTCACGCTCCACGCCCGCGAATGGGGGAACCCGGACGGCCCCGCGATCTTGTTCGTCCACGGATGGTCACAATGCGACCTGTGCTGGAGCGGCCAGGTTGACAGCCAGCTCGCCGCAAGCTTCCGGATGGTTACGTTCGACAACCGCGGCCACGGCATGTCCGACAAGCCGCTCAACCCCGGCTGCTACGCCGATGAGCGGCTATGGGCCGACGACCTCGCCGCCGTCATCGACCAGGCCAGCCTCGAGCGCCCCGTGCTCGTCGCCTGGTCCTATGCGGGGTTCATCGTCACCGACTACATCCGAGCCCACGGCGATACCGGCATCGCCGGTATCGATCTCGTCGGCGCCGCCGTGCTCCTGAGACCGCCGGCCGTTCGACCACTTCGGCCCCGGGATGCTCGACAACGCCCAGCAACTGTGCGTCCCCGATCTCCTCACCAACATCGACGCCATCCGGCGGTTCCTCCGCAGCTGCACCGCCCGGCCGGTCAACGACCAGCTCTGGAGCACAGCGCTGTGCTGGAACATGGTCGTGCCACCCGAGGTCCGGGGCGCGCTGATCGCGCGAGAGATCGATAGTGACGACGTTCTCGCGCGCCTTTCGGTGCCGGTACTGGTGACGCACGGCCGTGAAGACGCGATCGTCCTGCCCTCAATGGCCGACCACACCCTGAAGCACTGCCAGACCGCCGTTCCCTCCTGGTACGAAGGCGTCGGCCACATGCCGTTTCTCGAGGACGCGGAGCGCTTCAACCGCGAGCTAGCGGCATTCGTCGACCAAGTGAGAGCCTGAGGGCCGCAGCGGCGCAGGTCATGCCCCGCCCGGGCTGGCCGCCCCTAGCGATCCTTGGTCGCTAGGGGCTAGACCGGGTGCATGAGCGGATTGCTGGGCGGTTCGCGCGCTCGGGGCTATTGCAGCCGTGGGGTGTCGTAGGTCCCGACGACCTGGCCGTCATGCATTTCGAGGCCGGTGAACTGGTCGGTGGGGCCGGTGTAGTAGTAGAAACGCACGACGGTGCCGTCCGGGTCCGGTACGTCCAGTCGCGGCCCAGCCGGAGTGTCATAGATGCCGCTGTGTGCGATGCCCAGCCGGTCGCAGCGGGCAGCGATGTCCTCAAGGACCAACCGCGAGGCGGGCAGGAAAGCGACCACATCGAAGCCATCGAGGCTGGGCTGGCTGGCACACGCCGCCCGGTCCCTCAAGGCGATGTTGAACCGGCCCTGCGGGTCGATCAGCCCGGCGCCGCGGAGCACGCCGTCCTCGACAAACTCGGTCCACAACCGCAGGTCGAGGAGCCGGCGGTACCAGGTCACGCTGCGGGCGAGGTCAGTGACCGGCAGCTTGACCTGCGCGATCCGGTCCAGGCCGGCAATCCCGGCTGGCGTGGCAGTCATCGATTCCCCCTTAGGGCACGGCTGCCAGGCCGCCGCTAAACCGGCAGGTTTCCGGCCATCTTATGGGGCGGCCGGGAGACGGTTGACGCCCGCCTGCGCCGCCGCGGGAGGGGTCAGCGAGTCGGCTAGGCCGGTGAGGAGGATGTCGAGACCGCGTTCGAGTTCGGTGGCGCCGTCATAGGAGGCCAGGGCCGGGGCGAGGCTGCGCAGCAGGGGGAATTCGCGGATCGGCAGCCGGTACAGGCCCAGCCGCAGCAGGTCGTCGGTCTCGTCAGGGTTCTCGATGAGTTCCTGCAGCTCGTCGAGGACGTGGCCGTGCAGGAACCCGAACAGGGCCCGGTAGACGTGCAGGGCGTCGGGTCCGCTGAACCCGGCGCGCGTGAGCAGGGTCAGGATGTCTTCGAGCGGACGCAGGGTGCCGGGGGGGCGGAGCCCGAGCGGGGTGGCCAGCGGCCGGGTGACCAGCAGCGGCACCGCTTTCGGGTGAGCCAGGGCCAGCGCGCGGTAGCCACGGGCCACAGCACGCAGCTGCGCAGCCCAATCGGGATCGGCCGGATCCACCTTGAGCTGGGCGAGGATTGCCTCGGCTACGCCGTCGAGCAGGGCCGCCTTATTCGGCGCATGCCGGTACAAGATCATCGGATCCCGGTGGAGGACGCGGGCGAGCCTGCGCATGGACAGCCCGTCCACCCCGTCCTGGTCGATCAGCTGCAGCGCGGCGGCCAGCACGACATCGCGGGTGATTCTGCCGTCCGGATTCGCGCCAGGGTCGCGGTCATCGCGGTCGGCTGATGATGGCGTCATGCGGTAACACCCTCTCCCTGCGGACCGGGCTGATAGCTCAGCATCGTAGTTCTACGGTGTAGTTCACCGTGGCGTCACGGTTGCGGCCAGCCGCCGCGCCGGCGGAATCTTCTGTCTCCCGGGCCGGCCGACCACGATTCTGCGCAGGCCGCCCGCCGGGAATGTCGGTCTATCAGCTTGGCAGTTCCTACTTAGCACTGTATGTTGTGAACGTAGGTCTACGACGTAGACATACATTGTAGGTGCCGGCTGGCCGCAATCCTTGGCTGCCCCACCGCGCAACCAAGGGAGAAGTGCATCCATGACCGTGACCCTGGACCGGAATGTCGAATCCTTTATCGGCGCCCCGCGTCAGCTGTTCATCAACGGGCAGTGGGCCGACGCGGCCTCGGGCAGGACGTTCGAGACCCCCAACCCGGCGACCGGCGAGACCCTCGCCCACATCGCCGAAGGAGACGCCGAAGACATCGACCGCGCGGTGCGGGCAGCACGCAGGGCGTTCGACGGTCCCTGGAGCCGGATGACCCCGTCCGAGCGCGGCCGCATCATCTGGCGGATCGGCGACCTGATCCTCGAGCACACCGACGAGCTCGCCCAGCTCGAGTCACTCGACAACGGCAAGCCGTTCGCCGTGGCTCAGGCCGCCGACGTGCCGCTGGCCGCGGACCTGTTCCACTACATGGCCGGCTGGGCCACCAAGATCGAGGGCAACACGATCAACATCTCGGTGCCGTACATGCCCGGCGCCAACTTCCACTCCTACACGCTGCGCGAGCCGCATCGGCGTGGTCGGGCAGATCATCCCGTGGAACTTCCCGCTGCTGATGGCCGCGTGGAAGCTCGGCCCGGCGCTGGCCACCGGCAACTGCGTGGTGCTCAAGCCCGCCGAGCAGACCCCGCTGACCGCGCTGCGGCTCGCCGAGCTCATCGCCGAGGCCGGCATGCCCGACGGCGTCGTCAACGTGGTGCCCGGATTCGGCGAGACCGCGGGCGCCGCCCTGGCCGTCGCACGACGACGTCGACAAGGTCGCCTTCACCGGGTCCACCGAGGTCGGCAAGCTGATCGTCGCGGCCGCCGGGGCCAGCAACCTGAAGAAGCTCACCCTCGAACTCGGCGGCAAGAGCCCCAACATCGTCTTCGACGACGCCGGGCCTGCCGCCATCGAGGGCGCCGCCAACGCGATCTTCTTCAACCACGGCCAGTGCTGCGTCGCCGGCTCACGGCTGTTCGTCCAGCAGAGCCGGTTCGACGAGGTCGTCGACGGCGTGGCGAAGATCGCCAAGTCCATCAAGATGGGACCCGGGATGGAACCCGGGACGCAGATGGGGCCGCTGGTCTCCGACGAGCAGTTCCAGCGGGTCACCGGCTTCCTGGACTCCGGCAAGTCCGACGGTGCCACCGCCCTGGCTGGCGGCGGCCGGTACGGCGACCGCGGCTACTTCATCGAGCCCACCGTGCTGACCAACACCCGCCCGGACATGAAGGTCGTCCGCGAGGAGATCTTCGGGCCGGTCCTGGTCGCCGCGCCGTTCACTGATCTGGACGAGATCGCCGCCGTGGCCAACGACTCCGAATACGGCCTCGGCGCCGGCATCTGGACCAAGGACATCTCCAAGGCCCACGCGCTGGCCAAGAAGCTCCGGGCCGGCACCGTCTGGATCAACTGCTACAACGTCTTCGACGCGTCACTGCCGTTCGGCGGCTACAAGCAGTCCGGCTGGGGCCGCGAGATGGGCCACGAGGTCCTGACGCCTACACCGAAGTCAAGGCCGTCACCACCCTGCTGTAAATCAGCAGCCACAGCCCGGACGCCGGACCAGCCAGGTCCGGCGTCCGGGCTATCTGGCGATCAGGGCTGGTATCAACGGTGATACCATCGTTGCATGGCGATGACGCTGCGGCTCAGTGACGCCGAGGCGAGAGCGCTGCGCAAGCGTGCCGAACATGAGGGCAGGCCCATGCAGGAAATTGCCCGCCAGGCGATCCGTGAGTACGTCGAAGGTCACAGCCGCACCGAGCTCCTCGATCGGGTTCTGGACGAGGAACTGCCCCGCTACGCCGAGGCCCTGGAGCGGCTCGCGCAGTGATCTACCTGACGCTGCCCGAGTTACTCCATATCGCCGAGCGGGTTCTGGGCCGCGACCCGCCATTGCGTGACATCGGCCTGCTCGAAGCCGCTGTCGCGCGTCCACAGGCCACCGCGTTCGGCGACGACGCCTATCCGGACCTCGACACCAAGGCTGCGGCTCTGCTGCACTCGCTCGCCAGGAACCACGCGCTCCTGGACGGCAACAAGAGACTCTCTCTGGCTGCGCTCATCGCGTTCTACGGCGTCAATGGGCGACGGCTCACGCTCACCAGCGACGGTGCCTACGATCTGGTGATCGCCGTCGCCACCGGTCAGCTCGACTCTGTTGAAGAGATCGCCACGCGTCTGGCCGGTGCCACCGAACCCCGGGTGTGACTCAGCCGAGAGCCCCCTGCGCTGATATGGCCCGGCTCGACCCCATGCCGCCGCAGCGCCCGCCCGGTAGGCGGGCGCTACCGCGCGTCGCGGGCCTTGATCGCCGCGGCGGTCCGGTCCGGGACCTGGAGCTTCATCAGGATCGCCGACACGTGGTTGCGCACGGTCTTGTCGGTCATGCCGAGCTGCCGGGCGATCTCGGAGTTGCGGGCGCCGCCGGCCAGCAGGTCGAGCACCTCGCGTTCCCGCGGGGTCAGGTCCGGGAACGCGGGCGCGGCCGGGCGGGCCGCGCCCGCGCCGAAGAGCTCGGCGATCCGCCGGGCGACCGCCGCGCCGTACACCGCCTGGCCGTCCGCCACGGCCAGGATCGACCGGATCAGCTCGGCCTTGTCCGCGCCCTTGACCAGGTAGCCGCGGGCCCCGGCGCGCAGCGCCGACACCAGCGACTCGTCATCGGCGTGCATGGTCAGCACCAGCACACCCAGGTCCGGCTGGCGGGCGAGCAGCTCCCGGCAGGCGCTGGCCCCGTCGAGGCCGGGCATGGCGAGATCGGTGAGCACCACGTCGGGGTGCTCCCGGGCGGCCAGTGCGATCAGCTCGGCGCCGTCGGACGCCTCACCGACCAGGTCGATCTCGTCCGCGGTGGCCAGGACGGCCGCGACGCCGTACCGGTACATCGGGTGGTCGTCGGCGAGCACAACCCGCACCGGCGCCGCCGTCATGACGCCACCTCCAGCGGCAGCCGGGCCTGCACGACCACGCCCGACGGGACGGCCGGGCCGACCGTGCAGCATCCGCCCAGGTCATCGGCGCGCTGGCGCATCGACGCGAGCCCGATCCCATCCGGCCGGGTCTGCGCGGGCAGCCCGACACCGTCGTCGCTGACCGAGATCACCAGCGCGCCGTCCACCTCGAGCCGCACCTGGCACCGGCTGGCGCGGGCGTGCCGGAGCACGTTGGTCATGGCCTCTTCAGCAATCCTGAACGCTGCGGTCTCGACCTGCTCTGGCAGGTCAGGGATGGGCTCGGCCACGGTCACGTCCACGATCATCCCGGACGCTGATCGGGTGGCCAGGGACGCGGCCCGTTCCCGCAGCGCCTGCGCCAGCCCGACGTCCTCGAGCGCGGCCGGGCGGAGCTCGTCGATGATGCGCCGCACGTCATCGACGGCGCTGGCGATCTCGGTCCGCATCCGCGTGGTCAGTTTGGCCGCGGTCTCGGTGTCCTGCGGCAGCGCGGCCTGCACGGCCTCCAGCCCGAGTGCCACCCCGGACAGCGACGGCCCGAGTCCGTCGTGCAGGTCACGCCGGATCCGGGACCGCTCCCGCCCGGCCGCGGCCAGCGTCCGCTCGTGCGCGCCCGCCAGCCGCCGCGCCAGCATGCTGGCGTGCACGATCGCCGCCACCGGGGCGATCAGCGCCGCGATCACCCGGGTGTCCGCCGCGGGCAGCGCCGGCTCGCTCCGCGCCGGGCAGATCACCAGCTCGCCGACCTGCTCGCCGGCCACGGTGAGCGGGGTGGCCACCCGCGCATCGGTCCGCTCGGTCCCGGTCGCGGCGAGCACGGCCCCGTCGGCGTCGGTGATCGCGACGAAGCTCGCCCGGACCGCGTCGGCCACGCTGCCGACCACGGCGGGCAGCGGGTCGGCCGACACCGCGGACACCGACGCGCCGACTTGCCGGACCGCACCGAGCGGGTCTCGCCGGGCGCCGTAGACCAGCCGGTCCACCCAGCCCTGCAGCCGGTCGCGCAGCGGCAGCAGGACCAGCGCCACGGCGGCGGCCGCCACCACCCGCGAGCCCGTCTCGTCGGACACGACCGCCGACATGGCCGCCGTGACCCCGGCGTAGACCGCGACGACCAGCAGCGTCAGCACCGCGAACTGCAGGGTTCGCCGGATCACGACCTCGACGCCGAGCAACCGGTAGCGCAGCACACCCACCGCCACGGCCGCGGGCACCGCCACCAGGCCGATGTCGTACAGCCACCCCGGCAGGCTCAGCGGGGTCAGCAGGACCACGATCGCGGACGTCACCAGGAGCAGCAGCAGCTGCTGGCGCTGCGGCGCCTGCGCCCGCCACGTTCGCCAGATCGCCCCGCCGATGCTCACGACGGCGCACAGCAGCAGGACCACGGCGCCGGCCCCGGCCGCCACCGTCCCCACCTGCGACGGCACGGTGACGACGGGATGCGCGCCGCTGAAGTCCTCGCGAACGACATCCAGTTGCGTGCCGGTGGCGACCGTGGCGACGACCATCGCACCCACCGTCACCCAGTTCACCCAGGCCCAGAACCGGCCGGCGACATGCCCGTCCGGGTAGAGGTTCAGCAGCAGGGTCGCGGGCAGCGCCGCGGCCGGGATCCACAGCGACGTGCCCAGCGACAGCGCCAGCGATCCCAGCGGCAGCTGCGCCTGCGTATCGGCCAGGGCCCGGACGCCGTAGGCCTCGGTGAAGTTCTGCGTCGCCCCGAGCGCGGCGAACGTCAGCATCAGCCAGCCGATGGGGTTCCGCGGCCGCGCCCAGATCACGATCAGGGCGATGGCGACGATACAGCCGTCCACGATCAGGTCGCCAACCGGCACGTACGAGCCGTGCACCCCCAGGAACCGGCTCAGCCCGGCCCCAGTGAACGGAGTGGCGGCTATTTCCGCCAGAACCACGGCAGCCACGGCACATGCCGCGAACCTCGCGCTCCTGGGCGAGATCCCGGCCCGGCCGTCGGTGTTCATGATCTGAGTGTCCGGCCGGGCGCAGCACACCGGGTGTGCGGGTCGCGGCGGGCGGCCGGTGATCTGCTGGAAGGTGCCGGTTGTGTAGTCGTTCTCGCCCGCGAGGATCGCCCACTCGCGCGTGATGAGCAGCTCAGCGGTCCCGGCCGGTACCCCGGCGCCGGTGAGGCGCTCGAGGCGGGGTCGCGGACGAGCGCGGCGACCGCATCGCCGCGCGCGAGTACGCCGCGGACGATCTCGCTGCCGATGCGGCCGGTGGCGCCGATCACTGCTGTGGTCATCGTGTCTGCTCCGGTAAGGCTCGACGGGCCGACGCGCAACGTCAGCCAAACCGGGACCCGCCTCGTGCGGGTCCCGGGCATGTTCGGGGCGGCCACCGCCGGGAAGTGAGAGCAGTTTGCCCGAAGAAAGAGAGAGGTTCCCATGGTTACACGCCGACAATCCACCTCGTCAGTGACTGACGTCCTGCGCCCGTCCCGGCCCGTCAGGCGCCGCTCGAGCAGCACGAGCTCACGTCCCAGTCCAGCCGCAAGCAGCAGGAAGGCCGGGGCACCGGCCAGTGCGTCTGTGAGGTCGGCCGCCACGCCGGCGGCTAAGTCTCTCGATCGCGCCCAGCACGCCCTGGACCAGGCCGCGATGACCGAGAAGGAGCTGCGGGCCAGCCTGAAGAAGCACAGCGAGGCAGTGAGCGCCGCCAAGCATGATCTCGACAAGAGCGATCACGATCTTCAGGTCATGAAGTCACAGCTCAAGACGGCCAAGAAGTCCCGCAAGCAGGCCACCAAGCAGCTCGGCAAGACCTCCAAGTCGGCCGCAGCGAAGAAGTAACGCGATCATCGTCCCGGGGGCGCATGCTGCTCTGTCAGCGCGAGATCGGCGGCGTAGGTTGTCGAGCTATGGAATATCGCACTCTGGGACGCAGCGGCTGCGCGGTGTCCAGCCTCTGCCTGGGCACCATGACCTTCGGCGAGGAGACGGACGAGCTGGTCGCACACCGGCAACTGGACCGGTTCGCCGACGCGGGCGGGACGCTGGTCGACACCGCCGACGTCTACGGCGACGGCAGCTCGGAGGAGATCATCGGCCGCTGGCTCGCCAGCCGGCCGCTCAGCGTGACCGAGCCGGTCGTGCTGGCCACCAAGGGGCGGTTCGGGCCGGACGACTCGCCGAACGGCAGCGGGCTGTCGGCGCGGCACCTGACCCGGGCGCTGGAGGCGTCGCTGCGCCGCCTGGGTGTCGAGGCGGTCGACCTGTACCAGTTCCATGCGTATGACCCGCTGACGCCGCTGGAGGAGACGCTGCGCACGCTGGACGGCTTCGTCCGCGCCGGCAAGATCCGGTACTACGGGCTGTCCAACTTCACCGGCTGGCAGCTGACCAAGGCCGCGCACCTGGCCGACGCGCTGAGCATGGCCCGGCCGGTGACCCTGCAGCCGCAGTACAGCCTGCTCGTGCGCGAGATCGAGTGGGAGATCGTGCCGGCCGCGATCGACGCGGGCCTGGGGCTGCTGCCCTGGAGCCCGCTCGGCGGCGGCTGGCTGTCGGGAAAATACCGGCGCGACGAGCGCCCGTCGGGCGCCACCCGCCTGGGCGAGGACCCGGGCCGCGGCATGGAGGCCTACGGCCGGCGGGGCACGCCCCGGACCTGGGCGGTCATCGACGCCGTGCAGAAGGTGGCCGAGGAGCGCGGGGTGTCCATGGCCGAGGTCGCCCTGGCCTGGGTGACCGGCCGCCCGGGGGTGACCGCGACCATCCTCGGAGCCCGGACCCTCGAGCAGCTGGAGAGCAACCTGCGCTCGGCCGATCTGCGGCTCACCCCCGAGGAGATCGCCGCGCTCGACGGCGCCAGCGATCCCCAGCCGCCCGACTACCCCTACGGCGAGCTGGGCCAGGAACAGCGGGACCGCCGCCTGCCCTGACCCATCATGATCAGGCGTTGGGCGCCTTCTCGCGGGACCTGATCCAGGCGGTGAAGGCTTCGATGCCGTCGATGACCGCCTCGAAGCGCAGGGACTGGAACAGGTCGAAGGCGTGTTTCGCCCCGGGGAGCTCGGCGTAGACGACGGGGCTGGCGGAGACGTTCCGCAGCTCGCCGGCGAAGAGCCGGGCGTTCTCCACCGGCACCACGGTGTCCTGGTCGCCGTGGGCGATGAAGAACGGCGGTGCCCCTGCCCTGATATAGGCCTGGGGTGAGGATGAGGGCCCCTGGCCGTAGTAGTTGCCGTAGTAGCCGCCCAGGCAGATGGCGGCGGTGACCGACGTGTCGGCGGCCTCGAAACCGGGCTGGAAGGCGGGGTCGCCGGGGGTGAGGGCGGCCAGCGCGGCCAGGTGGGCGCCAGCCGAGCTGCCCGCCACGAACAGCATCGCCGGGTCGGCGCCGTAGGCGTGGCCGTGCTCGCGGACCCAGGCGATGACCTGCTTGAGATCGATCAGGTGATCGGGGTGCTGCGCGGCCGGCCGCAGCCGGTAGTTCGCGCTGATGCACACCCAGCCCTGGCTCGCCAGCCAGTGCAGCAGCGGCAGCGACTGGGTGTTCTTCCTGCCCCGGTAGTAGCCTCCTCCGGGCAGGTGGATCAGTACCGGGCCGCCTGGCGGATGCGAGCGGTGCCGGTAGAGGTCGAGCAGGTTGGCCCGCCCGGCGCCGCCGTAGCTGATGTTGGCCACCCGTTCCACGTCGCGGCGGCGGGTGAGCAACGGCGCGAGCAGGATGCGGGCGAGCGGAACGCGGCGCCGCAGCTGGGCCGCCATGCCGGGGGCGATGGCGTCGCGCCAGCCGGCGCCCAGGCCTTCGGCCAGCGCGTGCCCGACGACCGCCCGGGCCTGGAGCCCGCGCCTGACGACGACCGCAAGTCCGGCCACCGTCAGGATCGCCAGCCCGGCGCACGCCCAGCCGCCCGGCGAGCCGAGATCACCCTGGCCCGCCGCGAACAACGTCCAGATCAGCAGCCAGCACAGGGCGGCGAACGGCAGTTCGCTGACGATAAGCCCGAAGCGGAAGCCCACCGCGGCGAGCAGCCGCGGTCGGCGCACCGGCACCAGCGCAAACAGGGTGCCCAGCGCGACGACCGCCACCGTTACCAGATAGCCGACAGGCACAGAGGCTCCAGCAGGTCAGCCTGGGTCCGCTTCTTGCCTTTCCTGCAGCTCCTCCAGCACTTCCTCGGTTACCTGGTCCAGCAGCTTCGCCTGCTCCTCGGTCGCCTCAGCCTGCACCTCCGCGATCTGGTCCGCGGCCTTCAGCGCGGCATTGTCGGTCTTGATCTCCGCGACCGCAGCCCGTGCGTCCGGCGGAAGTATCGCTGTGCCCGCGGGGTCAGCCGGGGTCGACGGGTCTTGATGATCGTTCGATGTCGTCATGCCCAGAGGTTACGCGCGGGTTCCTGCGGTTTGAGCGGATAAGGCCCAGGACGCAGGGCGGACGGCCCGGCCGCCCACCCCCAGACAATCATGACGTGCTGACCGGCATTGCCAGCTAGCGTGTCCCGCCATCCTGCCGCCGGTTACCTTCGGCTGAAGGTGACGTGAGTGACCCCGCTGGGGCTGGTCACGGCCTCAATCCGGAAGCGGTCTTCGAGCGCCTCCAGCCCATCCCAGAGCCGCTCCCCGCGGCCCAGCACGATGGGCACCACCACGATGTGCAGGTAGTCGATCAGGCCGGCGGCCAGGAACTCGCGGATAGTAGACGGGCCGCCGCCGATACGGATGTCGCGGCCAGCGGCGGCCTGGCGCGCCTGCTCAAGCGCCTGGGCGGGGCTGGCGTCGAGGAAGACAAACGTGGTGCCGCCGTTCATCGGGACCGGGGGCCGCGGATGGTGGGTGAGAACAAGAACCGGGGTGTGGAACGGCGGGTTGTCTCCCCACCAGCCGTTCCATTCCTGGTCCGGCCAGGGTCCGTGGTGGGGGCCGAACTTGCCCCTGCCCATGATCTCGGCGCCGATGCCCGGGCCCCAGGCGCTGGCAAAGGCGTCGTCGATGCCGGTGCTGCCGCCGGGCTGGCCCTGCATGGCGCGGAACGTGCGGGTCGGGAAAAACCACTCGTGCAGCCGGGTTCCCGCGTGCCCGAACGGAGCGTCCATACGTTGACCCTCGCCGGTACCGAACCCATCCAGCGACACTGAGAAGTTGTGCACCCGCACTTGCGACATCCTGACCTCCAGACACATTGCCTCACCACGACCCGGACCGTTGCCGCGTGCCCGCCCCCAGTCAAGACGATCCGCCCGGCCCGAAGTCATCGCCAGTTCCTGGCCGCCGAGCGTCATGCGCTACGGGTCACCGGCGAGGGCCACGATGGCCCGGCCGATCCGTCCGGACGATCATGAAGTGCTAAGCGGCTTTGCCGGGGCCCTGGGGCGTACATCAGGCCGTGACATTTGAGTTGCCGGGTTTCGGGGTCTCGGCTCAGCGGGCATCGTGGTGGGGCGAGGAGGCGGATGGACATGACAGATCAAGGAGTCTACGGCGGCCCAGAGCCGGACGAGGAGCGCAGCGATCTGTTCGGCGGGGAGGAGCCGGCCACCGATGAATTGGGTGGTCCGGCGCCGGACGAGCAGCGGACCGACCTGTACGGCGGAGAGGAGCCGGCCACCGATGAGCTGGGTGGTCCGGAGCCGGACGAGCAGCGGACCGACCTGCTGGGCGGGGCCGAACCAGGCTGATCCTGGCCGGCCCCGCTGCGCGATATCGCTGGCGGTCAGGGTGTGTGCATCACGCCGGTGACGTTGCCGTCGGTGTCCTTCACGGCTGCGATCATCTTGCCGCCGCCGACGTCGGTGGGCTCGCGCACGACCTCGGCGCCGGCGTCGGTGAGCTGCTTGAGGCTGGCGTCGATGTCGTCGACCTCCCAGTAGCCGACCGGTGCGGTCAGGCCCTGGCTGCGGCCATGAGGATCGAGCCCAAGCTCGATGTCCGCGGTGCGGAACCCGACGTAGTACGGCGCGTCCGCGTAAGGCTCCACGCCGAGCAGCGCGGTGTACATCCTCTTCGCCTGGGCCAGGTCGGTGACCGGGTAGATAACGGTCTTCAGGCCGGAAGTCATGCTGAGCTCCTCACAGTCGTGTTACCTCGGCTTGGGTCTCACTCGTCATGGCTATGACGGACGATGACAGAGGAAGGTAACCGTGAGCGATCACGACTGGCTGGCCGAGCGTTTCGAGGAACACCGCGACCACCTGGCGGCGGTGGCCTACCGGATGCTCGGCTCCAGCAGCGAGGCGGAGGACGCCGTCCAGGAGACCTGGCTGCGGCTGAGCCGCACGGACTCCAGCGACGTGCAGAACCTGGGCGGCTGGCTGACCACGGTGACCGGGCGGGTGTGCCTGGACATGCTCCGCTCGCGCAAGTCCCGGCGCGAGGAACCCCAGGGCGCGCGCCTGCCGGACGAGCCGCGGGCGGAGGGCCCCGACCCGGAGCACGAGGCGATGATGGCCGACTCGGTCGGGCTCGCGCTGCAGGTGGTCCTGGACACGCTCACGCCCGCCGAGCGGCTCGCGTTCGTGCTGCACGACCTGTTCGACCTGCCCTTCGACGAGATCGCGCCGATCGTCGACCGGTCGCCCGGCCGCGGCCAAGATGCTGGCCAGCCGGGCCCGCCGCCGGGTCCAGGGCGCCGGCGCCGACCAGAGCCCGGACCTGGCCCGGCGGCGCGAGGTCGTCAGCGCGTTCCTGGCCGCCTCGCGCGACGGGGACTTTGACGCGCTGGTCGCGATGCTCGACCCGGACGCGGTGTTCCGGGCCGACCGGACGGTGGTGCAGATGGGCGGGACCGCCGCGGAGGTCCGCGGCGCGGCGGAGGTGGCCGGGACCTTCTCCGGCCGGGCCCGGGCGGCCCGGCTGGCGCTGGTCGACGGGTCCGCCGGGGCCGTGTGGGCTCAGGGCGGCGAGCCCCGGGTGGTGTTCGGCTTCACCATCGAGGACGGGAAGATCACCGCGATCGAGATGATCGCCGACCCGGACCGGCTGGGCCAGCTCGACCTGGTGTTCCTGCCCGCCTGATCAGCGGGCCGGCGGCCTCCCCGGCTCGGCCAGGCCGCTCGCGTAGGCGATCACGACGAGCTGGGCCCGGTCTCGCGCGGCGAGCTTGGTCATGGCCCGGCTGACGTGGGTCTTGGCGGTCAGCGGGCTCACCACCAGCATGGCGGCGATCTCATCGTTGGACAGGCCGGCGGCGACCAGGGCCACCACCTCCCGCTCGCGGTCGGTCAGCGCGGCGACCCCGGGCACCGGCTCGGCCGGGCGGGGCGCAGCGGTCCCGGCGCCGGCCTCACCGGCGCCTGCCGCGGTGAGCGCGCCGATCACCGCCCGGGTGACGCTGGGCGCCAGCAGCGCGTCGCCGCCCGCCACCACCCGGATCGCCTGCAGCAGCTCACCCGGCTCGGTGTCCTTGAGCAGGAACCCGTAGGCGCCGGCCCGGACCGCGGCGACCACGCTCTCGTCGTCGTCGAACGTGGTCAGGACCACCACCCGGACGGAGGCGAGCTGTGGATCCGTCGTGATCCTGCGGGTCGCGGTGACCCCGTCCACCTCCGGCATCTTCAGGTCCATCAGCACCACGTCGGGCCGGAGCTCGCGGGCCAGGGCCACGGCGAGACCCCCGTTCTGGGCCTCGCCGACCACCGCCATGTCCGGCGCGGACTCCACCAGCATCCGGAACCCGGCGCGCAGCAGCGCCTGGTCGTCGGCCAGCAGAACTCTGATCATCGCGGCGTGACAGCCCTGGCCACCGGGAGCCTGGCGCTGACCTCGAACCCGCCGTCCGCACGCGGCCCGGCGGACAGCTCCCCGCCCACCGCGGCCGCCCGCTCGATCATCCCGGTCACGCCGTGGCCTCCGGCCCGGCCGCCGCCGGCGCTACCGCCCAGGCCGTCATCGGTCACCCGGATGATCAGTTCTTCAGAGCCGTAACGCAAGGTCACAACCACTCTGGCCGCCGGGCCGGCATGCCGCAGCACGTTGGTCAGCGATTCCTGCAGGATCCGGTAGGCCGCGTGGTCAACGTCGGTCGGCAGCGGGGTTGGCTCGCCCTCGATCACCACGCTGACCGGGGCGCCTGCGGCGCGCACCGCGTCGCTCAGCGAACCGAGCCGCTCCAGCCCGGCCGTCCTGATCTCGGCCTCGTCCACGTCCGCCCCGCCGCCGCGCAGCTGGCCCAGGGTGACCCGCATCTCCGCCAGCGCGCTCTTGCTGGTGTCCCGGATCGCGACCAGCGCCTCCCTGATCCCGGCCGGCCGGGCGGTGTCGCCTGCGCTCCCTGTGCCGTTGGCCCCGTCGGTCCCGGAGGCGCTGGCCTCGCCGAGCAGGTGCAGCGCGGAGCCCGCCTGCACGGTGATCGTAGCCATGCTGTGCGCGACGGTGTCGTGCAGCTCGCGGGCGATCCGCAGCCGGTCGGCCGCCACCCGGGCCGCAGCTTCGGCCTCACGCTCCTCGTCGGCGAGCCGGAGCCGGTCGGTGGTCTCCGCGGCCAGCGCGCGCCTGCTGCGCACCACGTCGCCGAGCATGATCGCCAGGGCCAGCACCACCACCGAGGGCAGGAACTCGCTGGCCAGGGAGACCAGGCTCTGATGCGTGCTGGCATCGACCACGAACAAGCCGACCGACATGTAGAAGACGGGGATCACGATCGCCACGGCCAGGAACCCGGCGACCGCGGCGTCGTAGAGCGGCAGGCACAGCAGCGGGGCGGGGGAGATGTTGCGCCGGTCGAGGATGTAGTAGGCCAGCAGCAGCACCGCGCAGGCGATCAGCACCCGCAGCGGCCACCGGTGCCGGAACAGCACCGGGATCACCAGGACCGCGCCGCCCAGGTAGGCGGCGGTGTTCAGCGGGCGCGCCCCGGGGCCGCCGCCGGTGGCCACGCCGATCTCGACCGCGATCAGGACCGCGGCGAAGGCGCCCACGTCGACCAGGCGGATTCCCAGCGCGTCGCGCAGTCTGCTCACGCCGTCACCGTACGCGACCAGGCCCGCTGCGGGGAATGGGAGGATCTGCGGATGGTGTCCTCGCTGCTGGCCGCGTTGGTGTTCCTGGTCGCGGCGGCGCTCAGCCTGGTCACAAGCGGGGTGCTGGTCGCGCGGCTGGAGCGAGTCTGCACCCGGCTCGGCCTGTCCGCGGCCCTGCTGGGCATGGTCGCGGCGCTGGCCGCCGACAGCCCGGAAGTGACCTCCGCGGTCACCGCGCTCGCCCACGGCCAGCATGATGTCGGGACCGGCGTGATCCTGGGATCGAACGTGTTCAACCTGGCCGCCCTCATCGGGCTCGGCGCGGTGGTGGCCCGTGGTATCAGCCTGCACCGCCGGGTCGTCATTCTCGAAGGCTCCATGGCGCTCTGGATGGCCGCGGTCACCATCGCGGCGGTCACCAGCCTGATCACGCCGCAGCTGGCCCTGGCGCTGGCGCTCGTGGCGCTCGCGCCTTATGTGTACGTCTCAGCCGTGCACCCCTCGGGCCGGCTCTCGATTCCGGCGCCGGCCCGGCTGCGATCCTGGCTCGCCGAGGCAGTATCCGAAGAAGAGCAGGAGATCTCGGCGGCCGTCGAGGCGGGAAGGGGCGGCGCCCGTGATGCCGGCATCGCCGCCTTGGCGCTGGCCATCGTCGTAGCCGCCAGCGTGGTGATGGAGCGCAGCGCCACCGAGCTTGGCGCCCGCTTCGCGGTGCCCCAAGTGATCACCGGCGCCATCGTGCTGGCCGCGGTCACCAGCCTGCCCAACGCCGTCGCCGCCGTCTTCCTGGCCCGCCGCGGGCAAGGGGCGGCGACCCTGAGCGAGGCCCTGAACAGCAACACCCTCAACGTGCTCGCCGGCCTGCTCATCCCGGCTGTCATCATTGGCGGTGCCAGCCTCGGCGGCGCCCTGCGGACAGCCATCTGGTACGGCGCGCTCACCCTGGCCACGGTGGCCCTGGCCCTGGCTGGCCGGGGGGTCAGCCGGCGCAGCGGCTTCCTGATCATCTACGCCTATGCGGTCTTCGCGATCACGGTCGTGGTCACCGCCATCCGGTCGGCCGCGTAGCGGCCTGGGCCGCGGCCCAGGGATGGCAGGATCAGAGGGTGGCCTTTGACGAGCTGGACAAGCGCATCGTCGCCGCGCTCGTGGAGGACGCCAGGGCCACGTTCGCGGAACTCGGCGCCGAGGTGGGGCTGTCCGCGCCGGCCGTCAAGCGGCGGGTGGACCGGCTGCGCGCCTCGGGCGCCATCACCGGGTTCTCCGCCCGGGTCGACCCGGGCGCGCTGGGCTGGACCACCGAGGCCTACGTGGAGCTGTTCTGCCGCGGCCGGACGTCGCCGGCCGAGATCACAGCGGCGGTGGGCAAGCACCCGGAGGTCATCTCGGCCTGCACCGTGACCGGCGAGGCGGATGCGCTGCTGCACATCAGGGCGGCCGACATGCGTCACTTCGAGCAGGTGGTGGAGCGGATCAGCGCGGAGCCGCTGGTGGTGCGCACCCGCAGCGTGATCGTGCTGTCACGGCTCGTGCACCGGCCGGACACCGTGCCGCCGGGTGCCGCCTGACGAGCGGACCCGCCCGGCCATGACCAGTGCGTCCCTGCTGCCGCTTTCACGCAGTTCTGCGCTGACCGGCCCATTCTCCCGCTCGTCATCGGCTAGGGTCGTGCTCATGTCAGAGCGTGACACCGACTACTCCATCGGTGCCCAGAACTCGGTGAGTTCCGCGGGCACCGACGATTCCGCGATCCCCGATACCTCCAAGAGCACCGCCGAGTTCCGCGCGTTCGCGAGCCGCCCCAGTGAGACCGAGTCGCCGTGGAACATGAAGGCGCCGGGCCGCAAGATCATAATGCTGGTTGTGGCCGTGGTCGTGGTGGCGATCGTGCTCGCCGTCATCGGAATCGCGGTCTTAAACGCATAAGGGTTTCCCCCGCGGGCCGGGCCGTGGCCCGGCCCGTAAGCATGCTTGTATGAGTCACCATGAGCGCCCGTACGGGGGAAGATCGCGAGGAGCACAGCCGGCTTAACGCGTTCGAGGGACTGGCCGCTCTTTCGCTCGATGCGCTGTCCTCGGTGGCGTACGGGCCGCAGGCGATCGTGGTGGTGCTGGCGGCCGCCGGCGCGGTGGGCCTGGAGTACACGCTGCCGGTCACGGTCGCGATCGTGGTGCTGCTGGCCGTGCTGGTGATCTCCTACCGCCAGGTGATCGCGGCCTTCCCCGGGGGCGGCGGCGCCTACGCGGTCGCGGGCCGGCACCTGGGCCGGCAGCCGAGCCTGATCGCCGCCGCGTCGCTGATCGTCGATTACGTCCTGAACGCGGCCGTCGGGGTGTCCGCCGGCATCGCCGCCCTCTGGTCTGCGTTCCCGGGCCTGTACGGGGCCCGGGTCTGGCTCTGCCTCGCGCTGCTCGCCCTGATCACCGGGATCAACATGCTGGGCGCGGCGGAGTCCGCGCGGGTCTTCATCGTGCCCACGGTGCTGTTCATCATCGCGATCGCGGTCGTGATCGCCGGCGGGCTGCTGCGGTCTCATCCCGCGGCGCCGCTCACCGGTCACCTGCCGCAGGTGACCGAGTCGGTCGGGTTCCTGCTGCTGCTGCGGGCCTTCGCGTCCGGCTGCTCGGCGCTGACCGGTGTGGAGGCCATCGCCAACGCGGTGCCCGAGTTCCGCAAGCCCCGCGCCCGGCGGGCGCAGCACACCGAGATGTGGCTCGGGGTCCTGCTCGGCGTCATGCTGCTCGGTATCTCGGTGCTGATCCGCAAGTTCCACGTGGCCCCGTCGGCGACCGAGACCACGCTGGCGCAGCTGGCCGCCGCGGCCGTCGGCCATAACGTGGCGTTCTACGCGATCCAGCTGATCACGACCGTGCTGCTCGGGCTGGCCGCGAACACCTCCTTCGGCGGCCTGCCGGTGCTGGCGTCTCTGCTGGCCAGGGACAACAACCTGCCGCACCTGTTCTTCCTGAAGGCTGACCGGCAGGTGCACCGCTACGGCATCAGCGTGCTGGCGATCTTCGCGGCGATCCTGCTCGTCGCGGCCAGGGGCGATACCCAGGCGCTGGTCCCGCTGTTCGCGATCGGCGTGTTCGTCGGGTTCACGCTGTCCCAGGTGGGCATGGTGCGGCACTGGCACGAGCAGCACTCGGACGGCTGGGCCGGCCGCGCGATCATCAACGGGGTGGGCGCCGTGCTGACCACCGCGGCCCTGGCCATCGAGCTGGTCAGCAAGTTCACCGAGGGAGCCTGGCTGATCGTCATCATCGTCCCGCTGCTGGTGCTGATGTTCGACCGGATCCACCGGAACTACGACCGGATCGGTGCGCTGCTGGAGCTGGGCGTGCAGCCCCCGCCGCCGCAGCGGCTCACGTCGCGCGTGGTGGTGCCGGTGGCGCAGATATCCCGGCTGACAGCGGAGGCGATCTCGACGGCGCTGGCGATCGGCGACGAGGTTACCGCGGTCAACGTCTGCTACGCCGACCCGGACGATGAGGCAGCAGGTGACGACTTCCGCCGCCAGTGGGAGGCCTGGAATCCGAACGTGCGGCTGGTCACGCTGCACGCGCAGCACCGCGCGCTCGCCCCGCCGATCCTGCACTACCTGCGCCAGATCGACGCCGAGGACGCGCATGACCGGCTGGTGCTGCTGATCCCCGAGGTACGGCCGGCGAAGCCGTGGGACTGGCTGCTGTTCAACCAGCGGGGCTTCGTGCTGGAGCGCGCGGTCCAGCGGCGCATGGACAGCGTAGTGATCTGCCGGCTGCGTTACGGTCTGGCCACCATAACCGCTGGTGGGCAGGCCAGCCCCGCCGAGCCGGATGAAGGCGTTCCTTCGATGCCTTAGCCTTGCGGACACGAGGCAGGTGAGGGCCGATGTCCTTCGAACTGCGTGTGGTGGGCCGCAGCAAGCTGTCCGATGCCATCGTGGACCAGATCCTCGAGGGAATCCGCAGCGGCGCCTTCGGTCCCGGCACGGTGCTGCCCCCGGAACGGAGCCTGGCCGAGCGGTTCGGGGTGAGCCGGGGCTCGGTGCGCGAGGCGATCCGCTCGCTGGAGTACGCCGGCGTGCTGGACGTGCGCACCGGCAGCGGGACGTTCGTGGCCGAGGCGGGTGCGTCCAAGGCCGCGGCGCTCCGGGCCAGGGCCGCGCTGGCCGGCGAGCACAGCCCGCTGGATCTCCTCGTGGCCCGGCAGGCGATCGAGCCGGTGTGCGCCGGGCTGGCCGCCGAGCAGCGGTCCGCCGCGGACCTGGACAACCTCCGCAAGCTTGTCGCGGCCCAGGGCGAGCTGCTAGAGCGCGGTGAGGAGACCGCCGAGGTCGACCTCGCGTTTCACATGGCGGTGGCCGACGCCTGCCACAACCCGGTCCTGGTGCTGCTCTACGACCGCATCGCCGAGGTCATGCGCCAGGACGTGTGGCAGGACCTGCGCCGTCGCTCCCGGACGCAGGCGGGTACGCCCCAGCTCTACCTGGACCAGCACCGGGTCACGCTCGGCGCGATCGAGCGCGGTGACGCAGCCGCGGCGAGCCGGTCGGTCGACGCGCATATGCGCACGGTGGAGGACCGGCTGGTGACCGAGGTCGAAGCCCGGCCCTAACGGCCCCGTTCTCGTCCCCCGGCGAAATGGCCTGGCGGCGTCCATAACTGTTCCTTGACAGGACGGACCTTTCGCCCAAATACTGCTGTCCAGCAGCCCAGTGGCCCAGCTGTCGGACCAATAGACCCTGACCGGTGAGAGGGGCGTCTATGGCCTGGTCGCCGCAGCTCATCGACCATTTCAGCACCCATCTTGACGCGTCGCTGCGCACCCACCACTGAGGCGAGAAGACCGAGAGGGAGGCGAGATGACGGAAAGGCTCCTGCCGGGCACCGCGATCGATATCGAGAAGGACATGCGGCTGAAGCCCGGCCAGGTGGGCTTCGGCACCGTCCTGTTCCAGTCGCTGGCCCACATCGCGCCCGCGCTGGCGCTGATCTTCGCGCTCACCGTCGGGGTGCAGTATGCGGGCGCCGCGCTGCCGCTGGCGACCATCATCGGCTTCATCGGGATCATGGCGGTGGCGTTCTGCGTGGGCCAGCTGGCGCGGGTGCTGCCTGCGGCCGGCTGACTACATGACCTGGACCGGCCAGAGCATCGGCCCTCGCTACGGCTTCATGGCCGGATGGTTCGTGCTGATGTCGGAGGCCATCCCGATGGGCGGCCTGTACCTGATCATGGGGACGACCTTCGGCGCCTTCCTCGGCGCCTACGCCAGCTTCAGCATCAACTGGCTGATCATCGCCGTGGTCCTGGCCGCGATCGTGGGCTTCCTGCTCTGGCGCGGGATCCGGGTATCAGGAACGGCAGGCGTGATCCTCGGCACCGCGGAACTCGCGATCCTGACCGTGCTGATCATATGGCTGATCATCAAGGCCGGCGAAACAACACGCTGTCGGTGTTCACGCCGAGCGCGCCCGGCGTCAGTAACGGGTGGGTGGGCGTTCTGCGGGCGGTGATCTACACGGTGCCCACGTTCGCCGGTTTCGAGACGGCCGCCGTCCTCGCGGAGGAGAGCCGGGAACCGCGCCGCATCATCCCGCGCGCCGTCGTGCTCGCCACGTTCGCGTGCGGCGTGTTCTTCGTGGCCGGCGCGTACGCCGGCGTCGTGGCCTGGGGGCCGGCCAAGATCGCCAGTTACGCCGCCTCGTCCAATGCCTGGCAGGTGCTGGCCCACAATGTGTGGGGTTTCGCCGGCGCCCTGCTGATCTTCCTCGCCCTGGTCAACAGCATCGCGGGCAACTCCACGGCCGAGGCCACGGCGTCGACCAGGCTGATGTACGCGATGGGCCGGATCGGCTCGCTCCCGCGCTGGTTCGGCGCGGTCCATCCGCGCCGCAAGGCCCCGCATCACGCCATCTTCGTGCTCAGCGCGGGCAGCTTCGCGATAGCGGTGCTCACCAGCTGGATCTTCGGCGGCCCGGAGCAGGGCTTCGCGTTCACGATCAGCCTCGGCGCGATCTTCGCGATCCTGCTCTACATTTCCGCGTGCCTGTCGGTGCCGTTCCTCTACCTGCGCCAGCTGCGCAGCGAATTCAACCCGATCAAGCACATCGTGATCCCGCTGATCGGCGCGCTGGTCTTCATCGGGCCGCTGATCTCCACCATCTACCCGGTCCCGCCGTATCCGCTGCGGCTCATCCCCTACATCGACCTGGCCTGGTTCCTGCTCGGCCTGGGCGTCCTGGCCTGGCTGTGGCGCAACCGGCGGGAGAGCGTGCTGGCCACGCGGATGATCGTCTTGGAGACCGACCCCGCG
>CAVUBM010000063.1:0-91060 GCA_963739645.1 uncultured Actinomycetota bacterium | reverse complement strand
TGGTGGTGTCTTCGCCATCGTGACCGGGCCCGCCCGCCAGGCAGGCGGCGGTGTCGGCACCGGCGCGTATGGTCTGCCTCATGCGCCTGCCGGCATCACCCTGTCCTGGCCGAGATCACCATCGCCTGACCCCCGGCCCAGCTGCGGAGCAGCTCATGGACAGCAGGCCGCAGCCGACCTGGCGTCCACACCCAGCATCGCCGGCAGCAACGGCCGCCAGCTGCCGGTGACGGCTAACCCCCCAGCCGTAGTCCCGCTCTGCCCGCGCCACCAGCGACTCCAGCACGCCGAACGACTTCGCGTCGTCGTCGTTGCCAGGGTGCGGCCCGGTGAGCTGGGCGCCGAACTCGGCGAGGTCGGCGAGGTCCCACCGCAGCCGGTACAGCTCCAGCAGGTCCGGGCGCGGCGCCCGGCGGCCGCGTCCGCGTACGCGGCCAGCATGGACCCGGCCCCCAGGTCGAGCCACCACAGGTCGCGCTCGGCCGGCGCGAGCAGCACCATGTCCCAGTCGATGAGCCGCCAGCCGTCGGCCGTCCGCATGGTGTTGCCGGCGCGGCTTGCCGCGGGTGAGCACGGCGGCCGGTCCGGACCGCCGGGCGGTGTCCGTGAGCTGGTCGTAGCGGGCGAGCATCCGCCGCAGCGGGCCGGCCGGCGCGGTGGATGAGAGCGGCCGCCGGCGGCCGAACGGCCCGTGGCCCTGGGCCTGCCGGCTCCCCCCGCCACCGCGGTGAACTCCTCACGGAGCGGGACCGCGAAGTCATCGGGCAGCGCCGCCGCCGCGGCCTCCGGGGGCGCGCCGTGGAGGGCGGTGAGCATGTCCAGCACCGCTCGCCGGTACTCAGCGGTGGGGACGTCGCCCCATGCGAAGCTCTCGCCTTCCAGGTAGGGGTAGACGGCCAGCGCGTACGCCTCTCCCACCCGGACCGCTGGGTCACCGCTGGCCGCTGGCAGCGGCGCCACCACGAACGCCTGGCCGTGCTCGCGCAGCGCGGCGGCCGTGGCCAGCGACGCGCGCAGCCTCCGCCACGCGGCCGCCGGCGGCCCTACGGCCGACCACCGCTTCGCCCGCAGGTCGTCGGCGGTCACGAACCACCGCCCGCCCGGCCCGGTGGCCCGCCAGTGGTAGCTGCCGAAACCGACCGGCAGATAGTCCAGCACGTCGGCGTCAATCCGCCATTCGCGTGCCAGCGCGACCGCGACTTCGGTCTCCGGCAGGCCGTCCGGGCGGTTCAGCACCGCACCACCATAAGGCCGCCGTCGGCGCCCGCCCTCTCATTTCTCACCCATCGCACTGGCTGACCTGGTCACGATGGCGAAGACACCACCAGCATCAAGCCCAGCGATGTCACTACCAGCGGCAAGCCGCTAAAGAGCCATGAAGATAACGATCTACGGCTGGAGTACTTGACAAGCTCGCCACCTGACACCTGATCACCTATCAACAGCCTTCACGCGTGCGGTGATAGCACGGCCTTCTCGCGCAAGCATGGTTCGAAAACACGTAGCATAGTAACCATGGTATGGTATGAGTAAATCGAACCTGAGAGCGACAGCTGGAAGGAGGGGCATGACCGGTACCGACGTCCGCCAGCCTTCTCCCGGCCGCCCCCGCAGCGACAACGAAGCAGCCCGCTACCTGCTCACCCTCAAGCCGGGCGAGGATCTCACCGGCGACGACCTGGCCGAACTGGCCCGGCTGGATGGCCCGTCCGATCCCGAGGAAGACGATTCCGACGGTGCCGGGTTCGGCCCCGACACCTGCCCGCCCGAGGGCTGGGAGCTGATGACGGACGCAGAGCGCCAGCACCTGCTCGAACCGACCCGCCGCCAGCCGGACCCGAGGTGCTGGATGCCGGTTTCACCCACCGCGATGGTGGCGATGGCCGGGGGTTCGGCGCGGGCGGGGGCTGGACCGGATGGAGCCGGGCGGCCGGCTGGCGACGGTCACCGACCGAGCCTGGGAGAACGGCCTGGGCCGCCTGCCCGACGATGAGCTGATCGGCCTGATGACAGCGCAGCGGCGGCTGGCGTCGCGCGCCGCCGCCGGGGAGCTGGCCACCATCGCCGAGCTGGCCGCGCGCCGCTCCGGTCCCGATGGCCGTCCGGGTGAGCATGTGGAGGAGGAGGTCGCGGCGGCGCTGACGCTGACCGGCCGGGCCGCGGGCCTTCGGGTCGCGGTGGCCGAGGGCCTGGCCCGGCTGCCGGGGGTGGGCCGGGCGCTGGCGGCGGGTCGGATCGATGCCGATAAGGCGGAGGTGTTCACCGGCCAGCTGATGCTGCTGGAGTACCTGGCGGCCAACGCGATCGCCGGCGTCGTGCTGCCCAGGGCGCCGGGGATGACCACCGGTCAGCTGCGCGCCGCCCTGGTGGGCCAGATCATGGACTACGACCCGGCCGCGGTGATCCGCCGCCGCAAGAAGGCGGAGAAGGACGCCCGGGTCGAGACCTGGACCGAGCCGGCCGGGACCGGGGCGGTGGCCGGGCGGGATCTGCCGCCGGCGGATGTGCTGGCCGCGGACAAGACCCTGACCGCTGACGCCCGCTGGCTCAAGGCCCACGGGGCCGAGGGCACGATGGACCAGCTGCGCGCCCAGCGCGTTCACCGCCCGGCTCACCGGCCAGCCCCTCGACTCCCTGCTGCCCCCCACCCCCGAAACACCCGCGCCGTGACCCCGCGCGACGACCCCCGGCAGCCCGGCCGCGGCCGGGGTGGCCGGCCGGGTCCGGCAGTCTCGGTGAACCTGACCATGCCCGCCGCCGCCTGGCTCGGCCAGAGCGACACCCCCGGGCAGATCAGCGGCCTGGGCGCCGCCGACGCCGGCACCTGCCGCGACCTCGCCGCCACCCTCGCCCGCAGCCCCGCCGCCACCTGGTGCATCACCCTGCTCGGGCCCGGCGGCCGGGCCGTGGCCCACGGGTGCGCCCGCGCCGGGCCCGGCCCACCCGGCACCGACCGGGCCGCCTGGCTCGCGACGGTCACGGTCACCCCGATCGAAACCGGGACCTGCGAGCACCGGCGTGAATCCGCCGGGTATCAGCCGTCGGACTCGCTGCGGCACATCATCAAAATCCGAAGCCCCCGCTGCGGCTTCCCCGGCTGCCGCCGCCCCGCCGTGCGCTGTGACGACGACCACACCATCCCCTACGACCAGGGCGGCCGGACCTGCGAATGCAACCTCTATCCGCTCTGCCGTCGGCACCATCAGACCAAGCAAGCCCCCGGCTGGCACCTCACCCAGCCCGAACCCGGCACGCTGATCTGGACCACACCCAGCGGACGCCACTACACCGTCCTCGCCGAGCCCTACCCGGTGTAGCCGCCGACCACTCGTTGGCGGCACCTCATCGCGATCATTTGATAAGTCCAGCCTTATCAGTTTAGGTTTAGTAGATGACCCATGACCTGGACCCAGGTGACGTCGCCGGGGCGCTCCGGGTGAGCATCGGCCTGCTGGTCCGGCGGCTGCGCCAGGTGCAAACCAAAGGCGATCTCAGCCTGCCGGAGACCTCGGCCCTGGCCCGCCTGGACCGCGGCGGCCCGGCCACGCCGGGCGCGCTGGCCAAGCAGGAGCAGATCAGCCCGCAGTCGATGGGGGCGACGCTCGGCGCGCTCGAGGCGCGCGGCCTCATCCAGCGGCATCCGGACCCCGGCGACGGCAGGCGCGCGGTCATGTCGCTGACCGAGACCGGGCTGAAGGTGCTGCGCATCCGGCGCAGCGAGCGGACCGAGCGGATGGCGCAGGCCCTCGCGACCCACTTCACCGGGCCGGAACTCCGGCAGCTGATGGCGGCCGCGCCACTGCTCGAGCGGCTGGCGCAGCAGCATCTGATGCGGGCGGGCGCGGGCGGGTACAGCCAGAGGACGGGGTGATGGCGGCCGGGACCGACCGCGACCAGGGCGACCGCTACAAGTGGGTGGCCCTGGCCAACACGAGCGCGGGCATGTTCATGGCCGCGCTCGACGGGTCGATCATCATCATCGCCCTGCCCGCGATCTTCCGCGGCATCCACCTCGATCCGCTGGCGCCGGGCAACATCGCCTACCTGCTGTGGATGATCATGGGATACCGGCTGGTCCAGGCCGTGCTCGTGGTCAGCCTCGGCCGCCTCGGCGACATGTACGGCCGCGTCAAGATCTACAACGCGGGATTCGTGGTGTTCACCGCGGCCTCGGTCCTGCTCTCGTTCGATCCGTTCGTCGGCGGCCGCGGCGCGCTGTGGCTGATCGGCTGGCGGGTGCCCCAGGCCATCGGCGGGTCCATGCTGATGGCCAACTCGGCGGCGATCCTGACCGATGCCTTTCCTTCCGACCAGCGGGGGTTCGCGCTGGGGACCAACCAGGTCGCCGGCCTGGCCGGCCAGTTCATCGGCCTGGTCGCCGGGGGCCTGCTGGCGGCCTGGGACTGGCGTGCGGTGTTCTGGATCAACGTGCCCGTCGGGATCTACGGGACGGTATGGGCCTACCGGAAGCTCCGCGACAACGGTGAACGGCACCGCGCCCGCATCGACTGGTGGGGCAACATCACCTTCGCCGTCGGGCTGAGCGCGGTCCTGATCGGCATCACCGTCGGCATCCAGCCCTACGGGCATCACACCATGGGCTGGACCAACCCCGACGTGGTCGGCCTGCTGGCCGGCGGTGCGGCGCTGCTCGCGGCGTTCGCCGTCATCGAGAGCCGCATCGCCGAGCCGATGTTCCAGCTCAGCCTGTTCCGGATCAGGGCCTTCACCGCGGGCAGCATCGCCGGGTTCCTGGTCGCCATCGCCCGCGGCGGGCTGCAGTTCATGCTCATCATCTGGCTGCAGGGGATCTGGCTGCCGCTGCACGGCTTCGACTACAGCCAGGACGCCGCTGTGGGCCGGCATCTTCCTGCTGCCGCTGACCTTCGGTTTCCTCATTTCCGGCCCGACCTCGGGGATCCTGTCCGACCGGTTCGGCTCCCGCGGCATCGCCAGCGCCGGGATGGCCGTGTTCGGCGGCAGCTTCATCGGCCTGATGCTGCTGCCCGTGGACTTCCCCTACTGGGCCTTCGCCGTGCTCATCGCCGCGAACGGGATCGGGAGCGGGATGTTCGCCTCGCCCAACTCCTCATCGATCATGGGCAGCGTCCCGGCCCGGCACCGGGGCGCGGCCTCGGGCATGCGCGCGACATTCCAGAACTCCGGCACGGCGCTGTCGATCGGGGTGTTCTTCTCGCTCATGATCGCCGGGCTGGCCAGCAGCCTGCCGACAGGCGCTGACCGCCGGCCTGCAGCACCAGGGGGTGCCGCACGCCGTCGCCCAGCAGATCGGCGCCCTGCCGCCGGTGGCGTCGCTGTTCGCCGCCGTGCTCGGCGCGAACCCGGTGCAGCACGTGCTGGCGGCCAAGGGCGTGCTGTCCTCGCTCCCGGCCGCGAGCCAGCAGGTCCTCACCGGCCAGGAGTTCTTCCCCGACCTGATCTCGGGGCCGTTCCACCAGGGCCTGCTGGTGGTGTTCAGCGTGGCCGCCGCCCTGTCGGCGATCGCGGCCGTGGCGTCGCTGCTGCGCGGCGGCCGCGGCACCCGGCCCGCCTGGCCCGGCGGCCGGGGCTACTCCTCGGGCCGCTTCTCGCCCAGGGTGATGTTCAGCAGCCAGCCCACCACGCCGATGATGATCGCGCCCCAGAACGCGGGCCAGAACCCGGTGATGTGGAACGGCAGGTTCAGCTTGTCCGCCACCCAGCTGGTGAGCCAGAGCAGCAGCGCGTTGACCACCAGCCCGATCAGCCCGAGCGTCAGGATGTAGAACACGCAGCCGACCACCTTGACGATCGGCTTGAGCACCGCGTTGACGACGCCGAAGATCAGCGCCACGACGATCAGGGTGGTGACCTTGGACAGCGTGCTGCCCGCGGTCAGCTGGATGCCGGGGAGCAGCAAGGTCGCCACGAGCAGGGATGCCGCCGTGATCAGCACCCGGATGATCAGCCTCATGCGGACATCCTGCCATGATCGCCCGGCACCAGCACATACCGGCGCTAAGCACCCCGCACCGCACTCTCCTTCAGGGCCGTTACGATTACCGCGCGCGGTGCTCTCCGCCCAGACAGCGAAATGTTAATGGCATCTAATTCGCCAGCGGCCGCGTTCCTGGACAGTCGCATATGCGCGTGGAACCATTAATCCGGGGGAAGCGAGTGCCTGCGCCCGCGCGGTCAGCGCGGTGTGTCAGGCACGGGTTGTCAGCACTGGCCGTAAGCACGGGGTTGTGCACGGGCGCGGCTACGGGGGACTGGCATGGGATTCGCATGGGCGTCGGCCAATGTTAGGAACTTCGGCATGCCCGAAGTATGGGACTATCCGCCGCCTTCGCCGCGCCATCGCAAGCCGCCGCGCCAGCCAATGCAAGGGGCCGCGCGATGGGCTAACCGCATCGCGGCCGCCCTCGCCGGGATGCCGCGCCGGGCGAAGGCCCTCATCACCGCGAGGCCTGCCCTAGCGGACCACCGGCGCGCCTTTTAGGTTCTGCGGCTACCAGCGGAAATGAACAAAGAGCCGCCCGAAATTCTTGGAGTCCTTCTCGACGCGATGATAAAGCGCCTTAATCTCCTTTTGCTGCAGGAACCTGAGAACGTGCTTCTTGAGCTGGCCTGAACCCTTGCCAGGGATGATCTCGACAACCGGCGCTTTCTTCCTGACCGCCTCGTCGATTATGTCGCGGAGCGCGCGGTCGATGTCCTGGCCGCGGTTATAGATATCGTGCAGGTCGAGCTTGAGCTTCATCCGGCTGTCTCCGATCCGACCGATCCTCCCACGGTACGCTGGCGCCTGAGTGGGCGGAGTGACCTGCGGGCTCGGAGGGAGACCAGATGCGCCCCAGCCGGCCCGCGGTGGCCGCCGCGGCAGCGGTCTTGCTCGCCGCGGCCGGCGTCATGACCCGGGCCGGTGTCAGCGGGCCAGCGCACGGGACCACGACCGAGGGCATCGTGGCCATCCAGCCGGACGCGGAGCACGCCGTGGAGAGCGCCAGGGCCGCGCCGCCGAGCACCCGGTTCTGCGAGGAGCGCTACCACATCGCGTGTTACCAGCCCGGGCAGATCCGGCAGGCCTATAACCTGCCCGCGCTGTACCGGCAGGGGATCACCGGCCGCGGCCAGACGATCGTCGTCGTGGACTCGTTCGGCTCCCCGACCGTCCGGCGTGACCTGCAGCGCTTCGACCAGGCCGCGGACCTGCCCGCGCCGCCTTCGCTGAAGATCATCCAGCCCGCCGGGAAGGTCCCGCCGTACCGGCCCACCTCGAACCGGCAGGGCTGGGCCGGCGAGACCGACCTCGACGTGGAGTACGCGCACACGATCGCCCCGGGCGCGAGCATCGTGGTGGTCGAGACCCCCACATCGGAGAACGAGGGCACGACCGGGTTCCGGCAGATCGTCGCGGCCGAGCAGTACGTGATCAGCCGTCACCTCGGCGATGTGATCAGCCAGAGCTTCAGCGCCACCGAGCAGACCTTCCCGTCCCGGCAGGCGCTGCTCAAGCTGCGCGGCGCCTACCTCGAGGCCCCGGGCCAGGGCGTGACCGTGCTGTCGGCCTCCGGCGACAGCGGCGCAGCGGACGTCAGGTTCAACGAGTCCACGTACTACCTGCACCAGGTGACGTCCTGGCCGGACAGCGACCCGCTGGTCACCGGGGTCGGCGGGACCCAGCTGCACCTCAGCGCGCCGGGCGGCCACCTCGCGCGGGCTACCGTGTGGAACGACACCAGCAACGTGGCGGCGAACGAGTTCATCGACGGCGGCTCCGGGCCGCACCCGCTGGCCGGCGGGGGCGGGAAGTCGGTCATGTTCACCCGGCCGGGGTACCAGAACGGGGTGCAGAAGGTCGTGGGCGGCCGCCGCGGGGTGCCCGACATCTCGATGAGCGCCGCCTGCAACGGCGCGGCGGACATGTACCAGAGCTTTGCGCGGGCAGCCCGCCGGGTGGTACCCGACCTGCGGCACCAGCGAGGCCACGCCCGAGTTCGCCGGGATCGTGGCCCTGGCCGACCAGGTCGCCGGGCATCCGCTCGGCGCGATCAACCGCTACCTGTACCAGCTCTCGGCCCAGCACGCGCCCGGCCTCGTGGACGTGATCACCGGCGGCAACACCGTGTCCTTCCGGCAGGACGGCGCGCTGCACACCGTGCCCGGGTTCAAGGCCCTGCGCGGCTATGACCTCGCGTCGGGAGTCGGCACCGTCAACGCGCTGCTGTTCGTCCGGGAGCTGGCGGCCGCGGCAGGTCACCAGGCCACCCGCCGCGCTCCGATGCTGGCCCCGCGGATGCCGGCCAGGTTCCCTGCCGCCCTGCTGGGCAGCCGCTAGCCGCGGGCCGCCGTGATCTGCGTGCTCGGCGATGCCCATCTCGACGTCGTGGTCTCGGCCGGGGACCGATCGCCGAGGAGACCGATACCGACGCGGGCATGTCGGTCGGGGTCGGCGGCCAGGCCGCCAACGTGGCCGCCTGGGTAGTCGCGCTAGGCGGCACGGCGCGACTGATCGCAGCGCGCGGCAATGACCCGGCCGCCCAGCTGGTGGCGGGCGAGCTCGCCCGGCGTCGGGTCGACCTGGTCGGGCCGGTGCTCGACGGGCGCACCGGCGTCGTGGTCTCGCTGTCCGAGGGTGGCAGCAAACGGTCGATGCTCACCGACCGCGGGGTCGGCCCGCGGCTGGCCGCGCAGACGCTCGACGCTGGCTGGCTGGCCGGATGTGAATGGCTGCACCTGCCCGCCTACAGCCTGGTCGCCGAGCCGGTTCACGGTGCGGCGGTCGCCGCCGCGGCCCAGGCCACCAGGCTGAGCGTGGACCTGTCGTCGACGGCCGCGCTGCTCGGTTATGGCGTCGGGCGGTTCCGGGACCTGATCGCCCGCCTGAGCCCCGATGTGATCTTCGGCAACGAGGCCGAGGTGACGCTGGTCGGGGATCTGCCCGGCGCGGAGGTCGTGGTTAAGCTGGGCGCGCGTGGCGTGCGCGCGGGCGGGACCCGGTACCCGGCGCGGCCCACGCAGCCCGTCGACGCGACCGGCGCCGGGGACGCGTTCGCGGCGGGCTATCTGGTCGGCGGCATTGACCTCGGCCTGGAAGCCGCGGCGCGGGCGGTTGCGAAGATGGGGGCGATGCCATGACGTTCACGCCACAGATCACGGCGAGATCGCCGGGGCCCTGGACCGCGGCGATCCGGTGGTCGCGCCTGGAGACGACGCTGATCTCGCACGGCTTCTCGGGCGGGCGCGGGCTGGATGCCGCGCGGGCGGCGCAGGACCGGGTGCGCGAGGCCGGCGCGGTGCCGGCCACGATCGGCATCGTCGACGGCACAGTTCGGGTCGGGCTCGAGCGACGCCGAGCTCGGCCGGTTCGCCGCCGCTGGTTCGGCCGCCCGGAAGACCGGCGCCCGCGACATCGCGGCCTGCGTCGTGCAGGGCGCGCTCGGGGCCACGACGGTGGGCGGAACGCTGGCGGTGTGCCGGGCCGCTCGGCATCAGGTTCCTCGGCACCGGCGGCATCGGCGGCGTGCACCGCGGCTTCGCGACAGCCTCGACATATCCGGCGACCTGCTGCAGATCGCCCGCACCGCGGCGGTCGTGGTCTCCTCGGGCGCGAAGTCGATCCTGGACGTCGACGCGACCGCCGAGCTGCTCGAGACGCTCGGGGTGCCGGTGCTGGGCTGGCAGACCGCCACGCTGCCGATGTTCTACAGCGCCAACGGCGGGCCGCCGGTGTCCGCGGTGGTCGCCACGCGCGAGGAAGCCGCCCGCATGGCGCCGCCCACTGGCAGCTGAACGAGTCCGCCGGGCTGCTGCTGGCCCGGCCCCCGGCCGTCCGGGCTGGACATCGAGCCGATCCTGGACGAGGCCGTACGCCGGGTGCAGCAGGACGGCGTCACCGGCCAGGCCGTCACCCCGGCCGTGCTGGCCCTGGTCGAGGAGCTGAGCGACGGCCGGAACGTCGAGATCAACCAGCGAGCTCATCGCCGACAACGCCGCCCTGGCCGCCGAGGTGGCCGTCGCCCACGCCGCCCTGCCGGCCGCCTGACGCACGGCCCTTGACCTCGCCCTGGGCCGGCTGCGGCACAGCCGGGCCGTGGGCCGCGTCCCGGTCATGAAAATGCAAGTGACGGGTGTGGCAAAAGAGTGTGTCTGATCCGTCACTGTGGGTATTTACCCCAAGTACGCCCGCCCCAAGGCGGGCACAGCCGCCATGCCGCCACCGCGGCCTTAGGTGGATCGGGGGATCACATGAGCATGCCTCAGGGGGGCGAATCGCGCCTGCCGCAGGAGACCGGCGGCCAGACCGAGGCGTCCGCACAGCAACGGCAGGGCAACGTGCCGGGCCAGGGCGGAACTCCTGGCGCGGAGGGTGCGCCCGGTCAGCAGCGGGCGGGCGGCCCGCAGAACCAGAACGGTGCGCCCCCGCAGGGGGGCGTGCCCGGCGATCAGTGGGGGGATCCCATGCAGGGTCGGCCCATGTCTCCGGTCAATGAGGTCGAGACCCGGGTCACCGGCCGCCGGACCGTGCAGTACATCATCGACGCCATCATCTACGGCATCGTCGTATCCCTGCTGGGGTGGGCGCTGAACCGCGGACACGGCGGGCTGCACACGATCCTGGTCATCGTGCTGATCGTGGCCATCATCGCCTGGTACGTGCTCTACTGGGCCGTGCGGCCGCAAACGCATGACGGGCAGACGTTCGGCATGCAGATCATGAAGGTCCGGGTCATCAGCGCCAACGGCGGCCCGGCCAGCCTCGGGCAGCTGATCGGCCGGTCTATCCTGCTGGTGCTGTTCAGCCCCCTGTCCCTGCTGGTCGGCATCATCACGATGTGGTGCTCGCGCTACCGGCAGCGGGTCGGTGACCATCTGGCCAAGACCATGGTGGTCAGGGAGCGGGTGCAGCCGGTACCTGCGCAGCCGGAGTACGCGGGCGCAGGCCAGGCCGACTACCGCTAGCCAGACGCAGAACCGCGCAGGACCCGGACGGCCGTCGCGCCGTCCGGGCTCCTGCGCGCCCGGGGGCGTGCAGTCCGCCCCTTCGGCTAACGTCATCCGGTATGCGGAACGAGCCATCGGTGCTGTCGAGCCTGCGTCGCCGCCGCGCCGAACTGGACCGCGCCGGCGTGGACTGGCTGGCGCGCGCGCAGTCGCCGGTCCTGGACCAGGTCCTGCCCGGGCTGAGCCGGCTGGCCGATCACAGCGTGCTCTGGCTGGGCGTGGCCGCGGGGCTGTGGGCCACCGGCCGCCCGCGGGCCCGCCAGGCCGCCGGGCAGGGTCTCGCCAGCGTGGCCCTGGCCAGTGCGACGGCCAACATCATCGGCAAGGGCCTTAACTCCCGGCGCCGTCCCGACGACGCCCGGATTCCCCTGGTGCGGCGCCTGCGGCACCCCCCCACATCCGCGTCGTTCCCGTCCGGGCACTCGGCCTCGGCGGCGGCGTTCGCGACCGCGGTGACGCTGGAAGCTCCCGTCCTGGCCCCGCCCATCATCGTGCTGGCCGGGGCCGTCGGGCTGTCCCGGGTGGTCACCGGGGTGCACTACCCGTCCGACGTGCTCGCGGGATTCGCGATCGGCGCCGGCGCCGGGACGGTGGTGCACCTGTGGCTCGGTCCCGCGGTCAGCCGTCGGCTGCATCCGCGGCGAGCATCGCCCGGAGCAGCCGCCGGTCCGTCTTCATGACGCTGGTCAGCGGGATCGCGTCGACCAGGCGAACCTCACGCGGGTACTTCACCGCTGACAGATGACGCCGTCCGAACTCGATCAGATCCGCCGGGACGGCCGCGGCGCCGTCGCGGAGCTGCACGAAGGCCACGACCTCCTCGCCGTACTTCTCGTCGGGACGGCCGACGACGGCCGCTGCCGCCACGTCGGGGTGCCGGAGCAGCACATCCTCGACGTCACGGGGATACACGTTAAACCCGCCGCGGATGATCACGTCCTTGATCCGGTCCACGATGTAGAGGTAGCCGTCCGCGTCGAGCCGGCCCACGTCGCCGGTGTGGAACCAGCCGTCGCGCATCACCTCCGCGGTCTCCTGCTCCGCGTGCCAGTACCCGCTCATCAGCATGGGGCCGCGCACGCAGATCTCGCCGTCCTCGCCCGGCTCGGCGGCCGAGGCGTCCGGCAGCTCGATGCGGACCTCGATGCCCGGCGCCGGCCGTCCCACGCTGCCGGCCCGCGCCTGGCCGATCGGGGATGTCGAAATGATGGCGGCGGTCTCGGTGCAGCCGTAGCCCTCGCAGATCTCGACGTGCGGGAGCCGTTTCCTGAAGTCCTCGACGACCTGTGACGGCAGCGGGGCGCTGCCGCTGGTGAGGCGGGCCAGCGCGGACAGGTCATAGTCCTCGAGCGGCTGCTCCAGGAGCATCTGCAGCATCGAGGGCACCAGCGGGCTGACGTTGACCTGGTGGTCCTGCGCGAGCTGCAGCCAGGTGGCCGGGTCGAACCAGCGCATCAGCACCGAGGTTCCCGGGCCCGGTGCGTGCAGGCTCATCACGCTCACCATCAGCCCGTAGACGTGGGAGAGCGGCAGCGGAAGCAGGGCCGAGCTCAGCGCCTCGTCGTAGGAGGTGGCCGTCGCCGCCCAGGCCGCCGCCGACAGCGCGTCGTGGCTGATCATCACGCCCTTCGACCGCCCGGTCGTGCCCCCGGTGTAGAGCAGTGCGGCCAGCCCGGCGGGATCCGAGTCGATCAGCTTGCCCACCGGCGCCGATTCCAGCTCCGCGAACGGCAGCAGCGGCGGGGCGGCGTTTCGCGCCGAGTGCCGCTGGGCCGGCGGGCTCGCCCATGACCACGATCGCGCGCACGCTGGGCAGGTCGGTCGCTGCCGCCCGCACCTTGGCCAGGAATTCCGGCGTCGTGACCACCAGGGCCGCGCCGGCGTGGGCGAGCACGTGGCGCAGCTCGTCCTCGCTCAGCAGGAACAGCACGGGCGTGGCCACCGCGCCAGCGCGCCAGACGGCGCCGTAGGTGATGCTGACCTCGGGGCAGTTGGCCATGCAGACCACCACCCGCTCGCCCGGCAGCAGGCCCGCCTCCATCAGGCCGCCTGCTACCCGGCGTACCCGCTCCGCGAGCTGGTCGCCGGTCCAGCGCCCGCCGTCGTAGTGCAGCACGGATCCGGCGCCGAGCCGGTCCCATGACTGCTCGGCGAGCCGCTGCAGGCTCGAGCCAGTGGGCGGAGTGACCATCTGTGCGGCCACTGCTGACCTCCTATCGGGGCCGGGTCGCCGGAGCCACGGGGGAGGCGACGCGACCGGCGCGAGATGACGCGCTGAGTGCAATCTATTCGCGCTACGCCTGCGGCGAGAGACTCACCCCCGCGACAAAGCGTTAGGGAACGGTATCGATGCCGTCCTGGCGGGGGCGAAGCCCGGCATATGGCCGAGGTCACACAGCATCTCCCGGGCCACGTGGCATCCGGGACGGCGCCATGTGCTTGGGTCGGGTCGTGAGCCTGGCCGCAATCCTCGTGCTGTTCGGGGCGGGAACGCTGGCCGGCGTGGCCAGCACCGTCGCGAGCCTCGCGTCCGTCGTCTCCTACCCGGTGCTGCTCGCGCTCGGCCTGCCGCCGGTCACCGCGAACGTGACGAACACGGTCGCGCTGGTGTTCACCGGGGCGGGAGCGGCGGCCGGGTCGCGCCAGGAGCTGGCCGGGCAGGGCAGGCTGATCCGCCGCCTGAGCCCGCTGGCCGTGCTCGGCGGCGCGGCCGGCGCCGCGCTCCTGCTGCTCACCCCCGCGTCCGCGTTCGAGGCGGTGGCGCCGGTTCTCATCGGCTGCGCCTCGCTGCTGCTGATCGTGCAGCCGAAGATCAGGGGAATGACGGCCCGCCCGGGCGGCGAGCACAGCTGGCCGCTGCGCGGCGCCCTGGCCGCCGTCGCGGTCTATGTCGGGTACTTCGGCGCGGCCGCGGGGATCCTCCTGCTCGCGGTGCTCACGGCGATGCTGGACCAGCCACTGGCCAGGGTCAACGCGGTGAAGAACGTGCTCAACGGGTTCGCGAACGCCGTGGCCGCCGTGGCCTTCGCGCTGTTCGGGCCGGTGCGGTGGGCCGCGGCGGCACCGCTCGCGGCCGGGTTCCTGGCGGGTGGCTGGATCGGGCCCGCACTGGTCCGGCGGATTCCCGGGCAGGCGCTGCGCATCGCCATCGGGGTCGGCGGTGTCATCCTCGCCGTCCGCCTCGGCCTCGCCGCCTACGGCTGACCGTCCGGCCCGGCCAGGCGCCACCGGGCGGTGCCGTCGGCATCGGCGCCGTCCGCTTCGCCGCGGGACTGGAGGTGGCGCAGGTGCGCGATGACCTCGCCGAGCGCTGCCTGGCGCGGGAAGCCGGACAGCTGATCCCAGCCCCGCGACCAGGTGACCCGCTCGGCCACCTGCCAGGTGGACAGGCCGTCAGGGTGCTCGGCGAGCACCTGGGCGACCTCCTCGAGCCGCTGCGCGTGATGCTCGGCCAGGCCGTCCAGCCGCGCATCAAGATCGGCGAACCGGTACTCGTGGGCCGGGAGCACCTCCCGGGGCTGCATCCCGCGCAGCACCTCGAGGGAGCGCAGGTACTCGGCCAGCGGCCGGGACTCGGAGTCGTACGCGGAGATGTTCGGCGTGATCCTGGGCAGCACGTGGTCGCCGGTGAGCATCAGGTCGCGTGCCTCATCGTGGAAGCACAGGTGCCCGGGCGAGTGCCCCGGGGTCCACAGGGCCCTCAGGCGCAGGCCGGGCACGTCGACCAGCTCGCCGTGCCCGATGGTCCGGTCGGCGCGCACCAGCGAGCGCCGGGCGGCGCCCCGGGGCGCGGTGGCGGCCAGCTCATCGGCGTGCGCCTTCGGCGCGCCGCACCAGCGCAGGAACGCGGCCCAGTCGCCGTACCTCGAGCCGTCGTCCTCGGCCCGCCTGGCCAGCAGGCTGTCCTCGCGTTCGTGCATGCCGATCCACGCGCCGGAAAGCTCGCGCACCCGGCCGGACAGGCCGTGGTGGTCGGGGTGCACGTGCGTGATGATCACGGCGGTGACCGCGGACATCGGGACGCCGCACGCGTCGAGGCCTGCGGTGAGGGCCTGCCAGCTCTCCGGGTGGTTCCAGCCGGGGTCCACCATGGCCACGCCGGACCGGTGCTCGAGCAGATAGCTCAGCACGTACCGCAGTGGGTTGTCGGGCATCGGCACGGGCACCGACCACACCCCGCTGGCCAGTTCCTCGACCGGCGGGAACTCCCGCCGCCGCCAGGCCTCCTGCTGCGCCGTGCCGGTAACCCGCATCCGTCACGGCTCCCTCGTGTCACGCGGCGGGCTACCAGATCGCGATGGGGCCGAACTGGGTGAACGGCAGCAGCGGGCCGAGCTCTTCGCTGTGCACCGTGGCCCGGGGGGCTTCCTGGCTGATCAGACGGGCCAGCGCGTCGGCGTCATCGGAATCGTTGGCCCCGAGGACAAGGTACTTCCAGCGGCGGATGACGGGGCGGCCCTCGGCCTCCAGCCGCTCGGCCAGCTGCACCGCGTCATGGTGCGAGGGCAGCTCTACGCGGACCTCCCACTGAGCGTGCCCGGTGGTCACGGATTCCCGCGTTTCCTCCTGCTCCAGGCGCTGATGCTCGGCCTCACGCTCCTCGGCGGTCTGCGGCATCACGGCGTCTGCGCTCTCCCACTCCTCCTCGATCGGGTGCCACCGGTCGAGCGCGAACTCGGCCTCCAGGCCGTGCTGGGTGAGCACCTCGTGCACCACCCGGTCGGCCTCCCTGGCGGCGTTCTCGGTTCCTGCGTAGAGAAAGATGCTGGGGCCGTCCGCGCTCACCGCGACGCGGTGAGCCAGGCGGCGGCGCAGGTCGTCCTCGGCCTCATGCTCGTGCAGGGAGCTCAGCGCCCGCCCGGCATGGGCTTCCTCATGAAGGGTGACCGTTACTCGCCAGTCGTCTGCCACGGACCGACCATACAGGGATTACTCCTCGCCGATGCCCCTGACCCAGCCGAGGTGGGCGAGGCGGGTGCGGAGCCGCTGGTCGGCTGTGATCAGCTCGGTGCCGAGGCGCTCGGCGAGGGCGACGTACACCATGTCATAGACGGGCCAGTTGTCGTAGCGCCTGGCCAGTTCGAAGGCGCGGGCCCGATCCGGCGCACTGTCGGCTCGCTGTAGCGGTATCCGCTCCAGCCGGGCGGCCGCGGCATCCGCGTCCGCTCCGCTCCACCTGCCCCGGCGGATCCCGGTCAGCAGGGCGTTCGCGGTCTCAAGCCAGAGCAGGGCCGGCGCGACAGGCTCGATGCCTTCTGCAGCCCAGTTCCCGAACAGGGTCCGGGCGGGCGCATCGCGGCCGACATCGGGGGCCACCAGGTCCACTGCGACGGAAGCATCAACGACGGGCATGGCGGTCCTCGATGACCAGCCCCGCGGCGCTGGTCCCGGCCGTGGTGGCCAGCCCGTCCTTCCAGCGGTCAAGCTCGTCGAGCCAGCCCCCCAGGCTGGCGCGGCCAGCTTCGGGATCTGTGTGTCCTGGCTCGTAGCTGACGGCGATCTGGTCCAGGTGGACAACGTCGATGCGGTAGCTGTTCCCGGCCTTCCGCGCCGGGAGCCGGCCGGACCAGATCCAGCGGCGGATGGTCTCCTCGGAGCGGTGCGTGCGCCGTGCCGCCTCGCGGACGGTCAGTTCCCGCCCTGTGCTCATGCCAGCAGACTACCACTACAACTACTACTACTACTACAACACCATTCCGTAGTCCGGCTGCGCGCGGGGCCTGAACGGCCGGCCCGTCCGGCGGCAGGTCGGGCCGACCGCAGAGTCAGCCGGTGTTCTGCAGCCCGGCGGCGACGCCGTTGACGGTCAGGAGCAGCAACCGCTGCAGGCGTTCACGGTCGGCGTCGCCGCTGCGCAGCGCGGTCAGCGCGCGCAGCTGCAGATGGGACAGCGCGTCCACGTAGGGGTCGCGCAGGGCGACGGCCCGGGACAGCACCGGCCGGTTGGCGAGCAGCCGGTCGTGCCCGGTCACCGCGAGAACCAGGCGCCTGGTCAGGTCGTACTCGTGCAGGACCGCTGCGGTCAGGTCGTCCCGGCCGCCGAGCGCGAGGTAGCGCTGGGCGATCCTGCGGTCGGTCTTGGCCAGGCTCATCTCGGCGTTGTCCAGCAGGACGGCGAGCAGCGGCCATTCGCGGTAGGCCTCGCGCACCGCGCGCAGCCCGGCCTCCCCGGCCTGGCCGTTCTCCGGGGGCAGCTGGCCGCCCGCGGCGGCGGCCAGGCCGCTGCCCAGGCCGAACCAGCCGGGCAGGTTGACCCGCGTCTGCGCCCAGGCGAAGACCCACGGGATTGCGCGCAGGTCGTCGAGACCGCCGGAAGCGTCCACAGCCCGGCGGGCGGGCCGTGACCCGATCCGCATCGCGCTGATCTCCTCCAGGGGGCTGATCCTGGCGAACCACTCGGCGAACCCGTCGGCCTCGACGAGGGCGCGGTAGGCCCGCAGCGCCCCGGCATCGATCCCGTCCGCGACCTGGCGGAACCGCTCCGCGGCCGGATCCGGGTCAGCCGCCGGGGCAGGATCGGCGGAGGCGAGCAGCACGGCCGAGGCGACCTGCTCCAGGTGCCGCTGCGCGATCACGGGGTGGCCGTATCTCGCGAAGATGACCTCACCCTGCTCGGTGACCTTGAACCGGCCGCGCACCGAGCCGGGCTGGGCGAGCACGGCCCGCCCGGCGGGCCCGCCGCCGCGGCCCTGCGCCCCGCCGCGGCCGTGGAACAGGACCAGCTGGACGCCGTTCGCCGCCGCCCACCGGCTCAGCCGCTGCTGCGCGCCGGACAGCCGCAGCGTGGCGCTGGCCGGGCCGAGTTCCTTGGCCGAGTCCGAGTAGCCGAGCATGACCTCAAGCCGCTGCCCGGCGGCCGCGAGCCTGGCCGCCACCGGCTCCAGGCGCAGCATCTCGTCCAGCACCCGGGTCGCGTTCTCCAGGTCGGTCCCGCTCTCGAAGAGCGGGATGACGTCGAGCTGCGGGACCCGCCCGTCCGGGAAGGCGCGGCGCGCGAGCTCGTGCACGGCCGCGATATCGGCCGCGGACCTGGTGAAGCTGACCACGTAGCGGTGGCAGGCATCTGCGCCGAACCGGTCCTGAATCCAGGCCATGGCCTGGAAGGTCGCGATCACCTCGCGGGTCTGCGCCGACCGCGGGCCGCCGGATCCGAGCTCGCGCAGGGCGCGGGCGTGCACCGCGCTGTGCTGGCGGATCTCCAGCCCGGCCAGGTGGAAGCCGAATGTCTCCGCCTGCCAGAGCAGGTGCTGCAGCTCGCCGAACGCCTGCCAGGGCGCGCCCGCCTGGGCCAGGGCCCGCTGCAGCAGGCGCAGGTCAGCGGTGAACTCCGCCGGGCCCGAGTAGGCGAGCCGGTCCTGGCTCCGCCGGCCGGGCAGGCCGGTCTGGGCGACGCGAGTGGCGTGCAGCCGCTGCGCGGCGAAGAGGAGGTACGCGCGGAACGGCTCCTGCGGCGAGCGGGCCGTGATCTCGGCGAGCAGATCCGGGTACGCCTGCGCGGCACGCTCGAGCTCGCGGCCGAGCTCGGACCCCGCGACCTGGGTGCTGTCGGCGTGCACGGTGAGCGCACGGCCGATCCTGGCCGTGGCGTTCTCCAGCGCCCGCAGCACGTGCTCGGCCTGGATCACCGCGGTCTGCTTCGTCACCTCGGAGGTCACGAACGGGTTGCCGTCCCGGTCCGCGCCGATCCAGCTGCCGAACCGCAGGAACGGGGGGGCGGCCGGGGCAGCCCGGCCGGAGGCCGGGCCGTTCAGCGCGCGGTCCAGCGACCGGTAAAGGGCCGGGACCACGCGGAACAGCGTCTCGTCGAACGCGGTCATGGCGGCGCGCACCTCATCGAGCGGCTGCATGGCCTGCACCCGCAGCGCGGAGGTGCGCCACAGCAGGTCGATCTCCTCTTTGAGCCTGCGCCGGGCCTCGGCCCGCTCGCTGGCGCCCAGCCGCTGGTCGTCCAGGCGGGCCAGCAGCGCGCTGATGCGCCGCAGCGACTCGGTGATCGCGCGGCGGCGGGCCTCGGTGGGGTGAGCGGTCAGGACCGAGTGCACCCGCAGGTCGGCCAGCAGCGCGGTGACCCGCCCGGTCCCGCGGGTGGCCCCGATGGCCTGCACCGCCACGGCCAGGGATTCTCGGACCGGCTCGCCGCCAGCGTCCCGCTCCCGCAGCGTGCGGATCCGCTGATGCTCCTCGGCCAGGTTGGCCAGGTGGAAGTAGACGGTGAACGCGTGCGCGACGGCCTCAGCCCGCTCCAGCGGCCAGGCGGCCACCATCTCGGAGATCTCATCGAGGGCGTCGCCGTCCGCAGGGCGGCCGCTGCCGGGACTCGCGGCGCCGGGCCCCGCGGCGCCGACGGGCACGGCCCGCCCGGCCAGCCGCGCGCCGATGACCGCGTGCCGCAGCTGTTCCACGTCGTCCAGCAGGTCCTGGCCGCCGGACTCGCGGAGCACCTCGCCGAGCAGGTCGCCGAGCAGGCGTACATCCCGGCGCATCGGCGCCGGCACGTTCTGGCGGTCGGCGTCCCTGCCCACGAGGCAAGCGTAGCGATGACCCCGGTCAGCACCCAGGAGCGACGGCCGTCCGGCGACGCCGGCCGGCTCCGGAGGATCGCTCTTGTTAAGTTTTCGGGTGAAGATGACGAGGAGGACAGGTGCGCTTCGCGATCAAGACGAGACCCGAGCACACGACGTGGGCGCAGATGCGCGACGTCTGGCGGGCAGCCGACTGGATCGGCCTGTTCGAGTCGGCCTGGAACTGGGATCACTTCTACCCGCTGACCGGCGACCTGACCGGGCCGAACCTCGAGGGCTGGACCATGCTGGCCGGGATGGCCCAGGCCACCACGCGGATCCGGCTCGGCTGCCAGGTCACGGGCATGGTCTACCGCCATCCCGCGGTGCTGGCCAACATGGCCGCGACGGTGGACATCATCTCGGACGGCCGGCTCGAGATAGGGCTCGGTGCGGGCTGGAACCAGCAGGAGTGCGACGCCTACGGCATCGACCTGCCGCCGCTGCGGGAGCGGTTCGACCGCTTCGACGAGGGCGTGGAGGTGATCGTCCGGCTGCTCAGCGACACCGACCACGACGTTCGGCGGCCGGTACCTGCACCTGACCGAGGCGCGCTGCGAGCCCAAGCCGGTGCAGCGGCCGCACCCCCCGATCGTGATCGGCGGGCGCGGCCGGACTCGCACGCTCCGCACGGCGGCGCGCTGGGCGCAGCAGTGGAACGCGATCACCGAGTCGCCCGATGAGTGGCGCAGCCTCAAGGAAACCCTGGTCGGGCACTGTCAGCGCATCGGCCGCGACCCCGCCGAGATCACCTGCTCGGTCAACGTGCGGGTCGACCCTGACGCCGGCGCCGGGCCCGCGGCGGAAACCGCTGCCGCCTACCGCGACGCCGGCGCCGACCTCGCGATCATGAACCTGCCGCACCGGGCGGACCCGGACATCCTCACGTCGCTCGCTGACGCGCTGAGCCCACTGGTCTGACCACCCGGCAGCGCGACCAAATCCGCCACTATTGCCGGAATTGGCAGCCCAGAGGGGTGCCGGAACCGGAAGATGGCAGGCATGGAATTCGATCTGCCGTCCCTCCTCGCCGCGCGGAGCGGGGAGGGATACGACCTGCACGCCCGCCTCCTCAATCCGCAACTGCCCCGCATGCTTCATGCCATCGGCTTCGACAAGGTGTACGAGCGGGCGGAGGGCGCCTCGCTGTACGACCGGGACGGCCAGCGCTACGCGGACTTCCTGGCCGGCTTCGGCGTCTTCGGCGTCGGGCGCAACCACCCGGTTATCCGTAAGGCGCTGCGGGACGTGCTGGACGGCGAGCTGGCCGACCTAGTGCAGTTCGACTGCGCGCTGCTGCCCGGCCTGCTGGCCGAGCGGCTGCTCACCAAGGCGCCCGGGCTGGACCGGGTGTACTTCAGCAACAGCGGCACCGAGGCGGTCGAGGCGGCGCTGAAGTTCGCCAGGTATGCCACGGGCCGGCCGCGGGTCGTCTACTGCGGTCACGGCTATCACGGCCTCACCGTGGGCTCGCTGTCGGTGAACGGCTCGGCGGAGTTCCGGCGCGGCTTCGGCCCGCTGCTGCCGGACGCGAGCATCCCGCTCGGCGGCCTGGAGGCGCTGGAGGCCGAGCTGCGCAAGGGAGGGGTCGCGGCGCTCATTGTCGAACCGATCCAGGGCAAGGGCGTTCACATCGCGCCGCCTGGGTTCCTCGCCGCCGCGCGCAAGCTGCTCCATGATCATGGCGCGCTGCTGATCTGCGATGAGGTGCAGACCGGCCTCGGCCGGACCGGGCGGTTCTTCGCCTATCAGCACGACGATGTCGAGCCGGACATCGTCACCGTGGCCAAGGCGCTGTCCGGCGGCTTCGTTCCCGTCGGCGCCACGCTGGCCAAGGGATGGATTTTCGACAAGGTCTACTCCTCGATGGACCGGGTGCTCGTCCACGACTCGACCTTCGGCTCCAACGCGGCGGCCATGGCGGCCGGCCTGGCCTCGCTCGCGGTCATCGAGGAGGAGAGGCTGGTCAGCAACGCCGAGCGCACCGGGACCGCCCTGCGCAGCGCACTGCAGGGCATGGTCGGGGAGTACGAGCTCCTCGCCGAGGTACGCGGTCGCGGGCTGATGATCGGCCTGGAGTTCAGCAAGCCCCGCTCGCTGAAGCTGCGCACCGGCTGGACCATGCTGCAGGCGGCCCGGGTCGGGCTGTTCGCGCAGATGGTGGTCGTCGCGCTGTTCCAGCGGCACCGCATCCTCACCCAGGTCGCGGGCGACTACATGGAAGTGATCAAGCTGCTGCCGCCGCTGACCATCGACGACGCCGACGTGACGCTGTTCTGCGACGCGTTCGCCGAGGTCATGGCCGACGCGCACCGGGGCAGCGGGCTCATGTGGGACTTCGGCCGCACGCTGGTCAAGCAGGCGGTCACCCGCTAGCCCCAACGACTCAGCCCGGACGGACCTGGCGTCCGGGCGCGGCCGGGTTCGGCGCCTGCAGCAGGTCCAGGATTTGCTGTCCGAACCGGGCGAGCTTGGCCTCGCCGACCCCGTTCACCCGGGCGAGTTCGGCCAGCGACCCTGGCCCCTGCGCCGCGATCTGGCGCAGCGTCGCGTCGTGGAAGATCACGTAGGCGGGCACGCCTTGCTCCTTGGCGGCGGCCGCGCGCCAGGCGCGCAGCTGCTCGAACACGGCCGCGTCGGCCTCGGGCAGCTCGGCGGCCGCGGCGGGGCCGGTGCCGCGGGACCTCGCGGGCCTGGCCCTGGCCGCCGGGGCTGGGTCATCTCGCAACAAGATCTGGCGCTGCTTCCTGAGCACCTCGGTGCTGGCCTCGGTGAGCACCAGCGTGCCGTAGTCACCCTCAACGGCCAGCACACCCTGCGCCAGAAGCTGCCGCACCACGGCGCGCCACTGGGCCTCGTTCAGGTCCTTGCCCACGCCGAACACCGTCAGGGACTCGTGACCGTGCTGGGTGACCTTGGGCGTCGTCTTGCCGAGCAGGATGTCGATGACCTGCCCCGCACCGAACTTCTGATGCCGTTCCCTGGCCAGCCGGTACACCGCGGACAGCAGCATCTGCGCGGCGACCGTGCCGTCCCTGGATTGAGGCGGCGACAGGCACGTGTCGCAGTTGCCGCACGCGCCGTCGGCCTTCTCGCCGAAGTAGGCCAGCAGCTGCCCGCGGCGGCACTCGATGGTCTCGCACAGGGCCAGCATGGCGTCGAGGTGGGCGGCCTGGCGGCGGCGGTGCGCCCCGTCGCCCTCGGAGGAGTCGATCAGCTTGCGCAGCAGCACGACGTCGGCCAGCCCGTAGGCCATCCAGGCGGTGGACGGCAGCCCGTCGCGGCCCGCCCGGCCGGTCTCCTGGTAGTAGCCCTCGACCGACCGGGGCAGGTCGAGATGGGCGATGAACCGCACGTCGGGTTTGTCGATGCCCATGCCGAACGCGATCGTGGCCACCATGACCAGGCCGTCCTCGCGCAGGAAACGAGCCTGGTTCGCGGCCCGGGTGCGTGCGTCAAGCCCCGCGTGATACGGCAGCGCGGGGATCCCGTTGCCGGTCAGGAACTCGGCGATGGCCTCGGTCGACGCCCGGGACAGGCAGTAGACGATGCCAGCGTCGCCCGGGTGCTCGGTGCGCAGCAGCTCCAGCAGCTGCCGCCGGGGCTCGTTCTTGGGCACGATGCGGTACTGGATGTTCGGGCGGTCGAAGCTCGCCACGAAGTGGCGGGCACTCTCCAGGTTCAGCCTGGCCGCGATCTCCGCGTGCGTGGCCTGGGTGGCGGTCGCGGTCAGCGCGATGCGGGGCACGTCCGGCCAGCGCTCGTGCAGCGCGGACAGGGCGAGATAGTCGGGCCGGAAGTCATGCCCCCACTGCGCCACGCAGTGCGCCTCATCGATGGCAAACAGCGAGATCGTGCCGCGATCGAGCAGCCGCAGCGTCGCCTCGGTCCGCAGCCGTTCCGGCGCCAGGTAGAGCAGGTCAAGCTCTCCGGCGACGAACGCGGCCTCGACCAGGCGGCGCTCGCCGGGGTCCTGTGAGGAGTTGAGGAACCCGGCCCGCACCCCGAGCGCCTGCAGGGCATCCACCTGGTCCTGCATCAGCGCGATGAGCGGCGAGACGACCACGCCGGTGCCGTCCCGCAGCAGCGCCGGCACCTGGTAGCACAAGGATTTGCCGGCCCCGGTCGGCATCAGCACCAGCGCGTCAGCGCCCGCGGTGACGTGGTCGATGATCTCCTGCTGGTCACCGCGGAACGAGTCGTAGCCGAAGACGCGGCGCAGGACCTGCAGTGCTTCGCTCACGTCATCGCTGGCTTCGGGCGGCCACCGGGACAGTCTACGGAGGGCCGGCCGTGGCTGCCGCGACTAGAGAACAACCCATCCGCTGAAGGCACCGGAGCCGGCTGGCTGCCGGTCGGCGTACTGACGGCCATCGCTGCCGGTGCCGTACAGCGCGACCGAGCCGTCGCTGCCAGTGACACCCGCCAGGTCGCCGGCTATGTGCCCGCCGAGCGAGGAACTGCCGGCAAACGGGCCGCCCGCCACGGACTGCCATTTGGCCCGCAGCGTCCCGCTCACCGTCCGGGCGAAGACCGACACCGTGCCGGTAGCGTTCGGGATGGCTGTGGGGGTTCCGGTCAGGCCGCCGTTGCTGGTCAGCTTGGCCGGGGCGGTGAAGGAAGCACCGGGGACCGGCTGGTCGTAGCTGTACAGCTGCCGGTTGGTGCCGATCGCGTAGACCGCGATGGTGTCGCCGGCGGTGACGATCGCGGCCGGGCTGGCGATGACATGGCCGCCCAGGCTGCGCGTCTTGGTGACCGCGCCACCCACCGCGGCCTGCCAGACGGCCTGCACCGCGCCGCCGGTGGTCCGGGCGTAGACCGAGATCGTGCCGTTGGCCACCTGGACGGCCGACGGGGTGCCGGTCAGGTTGCCGCCGCTGGTCAGTTTCTTCGGGCCGCTGACACTGCCGCCCGGGCTGGTCTGGTCGAAGGTGTACAGGTTCCGGCCGCGGATCACGAAGTCGGCGGCCGCGCCGCTGTGGGTGACGAGCGCGGCCTGCCCCGGGCTCACCGGGGCCGGGGGCAGGACGTTCACGTCCAGGTAGTCCTGGTCGATATCGATGGTGTCGCCGCCGTAGGTCGCGTCCGCCCCGCCGTGGAACTGGTGGGCCCGCTGCTGGCTGGCCCAGTCCGCGGCCGGGATCGCGGGGTCGGCCGTGCTGGCGTCACCGTTCCAGAGGGCATCCCAGATCACGTCCGGCATGGCGTCCCTGGTGAAGCTGGCCACCAGGTCGGGGAACTCAGGCCTGCCGCGGCCACGATGGTGGCGGCGATCAGGCCCAGCCGCGCCGTGCGCGCACTCAGATCAAGCATGGTCCAACTCCCGGGCGCGGGGAGAGCACGGGCGGAAAACAGCTCCCGGCCAGAGAAACGGCAACGACTGCTGCCAAGCGCCGGGCGGGCGGATGTGATCGCGGTAGCGTATCGGGCCGACCGTGGGATAAGCGGTTATTTGATCAGATAATGAAGCCGCGGGGTATGTCCAGGTACAGTCGTGATCCGGACAATGACCATGATGCGGGCATGATGTGGGCAATTAGCCAGGTCGGCCGGTGATTGGGCGCCGGTCCCTCGGCAGCGTGCTGCTGCTGGGCGTCGGTGCGGCCGCCACGCTCGCGGTCGGCCGGGTCGCCGCGAGCGTGCCCGGCGGCCCGGGTGGCCCGGCCGCCCTGGTCAACCCGATGATCGGCACGTCGTCCTACTCACACAAGAGCGCGGACAACGGCGACACCTTCCCCGGGCCTGACATGCCGTTCGGGATGATCCAGTGGAGCCCGGACGCCTACCCGGCGCGCGCGTACGGCGGCGGCTACGCCTACGACGCCAGCCAGATCCTGGGTTTCAGCCTCAACCACCTCAGCGGGGCGGGGTGCGCATCGGACGGCGACGTCCCGATCCTCCCGCTGGTCGGCCCGATCCCGGCCGACCCGCAGCAGGCGACGGCGCGCTTCTCGCACGCCGCCGAGACCGCCCAGGTGGGCTACTACCAGGTCACCACCACCTCGCCCGCCGCGCCGGACAGCCCGGTGACCACCCGGCTGACCACGGCCACCCGCTCCGGCATCGCCCAGTTCACGTTCCCGGCCTCCACCCGGTCCGACCTGCTGCTGAAGGTGGCCGACAGCGAGCAGCGGCTGACCACGGCCGGCGGCAGGGCCGTGCCCGCGTACCAGAAGGTGGACGGCACCACCGCCCGGACCGTCGGAGACCACGAGGTCACCGGGTCGGTCACGGCCGGCCACTTCTGCGGCCTGCCCTATCAGGATGACTACACGCTGCACTTCGACATCACGTTCGCCGAGCCGTTCACCGCGAGCGGCACCTGGGCGGGCGGGCCCGGGGGCGGGCCCGGCGGGGTCTACCTGACCTTTGACACGACAGGGAACCGCACGGTGACCGCCAAGGTGGGCATCTCCTACACCAGCGCCGCCAACGCGGCGCTGAATCTCGCGGCGGAGATTCCGGGCTGGGACTTCGGCGCCGTGCGCCGGGCCAACGTCAGCGCCTGGAACGCCCTGCTGGGCCGGATCAGCGTCTCCGGCGGCCCGGTCAGCCAGCAGACCCAGTTCTACACCGCGCTCTACCACTCGCTGCTGGACCCGCACGTGTTCAGCGACGTCAACGGCCAGTACCGGGGCATGGACGGCCGGGTGCACACGGCCGCGGCCCGCCACGCCCAGTACGCCGACTATTCCGGCTGGGATATCTACCGTGATCAGGTGCAACTGGCCGCCCTGGTCGCCCCGCACCAGACCAGCGACGTGATCCGGTCCATGCTGAGCGACTACGACCAGGACGGCATGCTGCCGAAATGGGCCCAGGCGAACAGCGAGAGCTTCGAGATGGTGGGCGATCCCGCGGACCCGATCATCGCGGATGCCTACGCGTTCGGCGCCCGCGACTTCGACGCCGGCCAGGCCCTGCGGGACATGGTGGCCCAGGCCACCCAGCCCAGCAGCATCCGCCCCGGCCAGTCCGTACTCGACCGCTACGGGTACCTTCCCGCCGACCTGAGCTACCCCTGCTGCAACTTCCACGCGCCGGTCTCGACCCAGCTCGAGTACGACACCGACGACTACGCGATCGCCGCGCTGGCCCGGGCCCTGGGTGACCGGCAGGCGTACCTGAAGTTCGCGGCGCGGGCCCAGAACTGGCAGAACGTGTTCAACGCGGGCACCGGTTACGTGCAGGCCAGGCTGGCCAGCGGCGCATGGGTGCCGGGCTTCACGCCGGGCACGGAGGCCGGGATGGTGGAGGGTACCGCCGCCCAGTACACGCCGATGGCGCCGTTCAACCTGAGCGCCCTGATCGCGGCCCGGGGCGGCCCGCAGGCCTGGCAGGGCTTCCTGGACAGCCTCCTGGACAGCCTCACCGCGCCCGGGTCGGCCAACGCCAGGCTGTCCAACGAGCCGAGCCTGGCGATCCCGTGGGAGTACGACTACGCGGGCGCGCCGTGGAAGACCCAGCAGGCGGTGCGCCGGGTGCAGACCGCGCTGTTCGCCAACGCCCCGACCGGCGAGCCGGGCAACGACGACCTGGGCGCGATGAGCTCCTGGTTCGTGTGGTCCAGCCTGGGCCTGTACCCGGAGACGCCCGGCACGGACACGCTGGTCATCGGCAGCCCGGTGTTCCCGCACGCGGTGCTGCGCCTGGCCAGCGGCCGGCGGCTCACGATCGACGCCAGGAACACGGCCGCCGACGCCCCGTACGTGCACGAGCTGCGGGTGGACGGGCAGGACTGGGACCGGCCCTACCTGACCGGCGGTCAGTACTCCCGCGGCGCGCACCTGTCCTTCGACCTTGGCACCACGCCCGACCCGGCCTGGGGCGCCGGCCCCGGCGCCGCCCCGCCGTCCGACGGCACCGGCGAGGCATCCGTTCTCCCGTATCTGCCGGTCACCCACGTGCCCGTGCCTCCGGGCCATTACGCCACGGTCGCCCTCAACTCGCGCAACATCACCCGCGCGGCCGCCGGGGTCACGGTCGCCGCGGCCCCACCGCGGGGTCTGTCCGTCTCCGGCACCGGGGCCGCGGACGTGCCCGCCGGGGGCACCGCCCAGGTCAGGCTGAAGGTCGCGGTCGCGGCGGGCGTCGCTCCCGGCAGCTACGACGTGCCGATCACGCTCACCAGCGCCGCCGTAGGCCGTGATGGCGCCCAGCCCGCCCCGATCACCGCCGTGCTGACCGTCCTCGTGCCCCGCTGACCGTCTCCGCGCCGCGCCCCAACCAGACGGTGGGACCCCTGCGCCCCGGCGACACCTCCAGGGTGAGAGGTCTGTTAGCAGATAATCTGATAGCGGATCTACTTGATATGCTTGGGGGCATGACCACCAGCGCCCCCACGCGGACCGTCGCGGACCTGTCCTTCCTGCTCACGCACGCGGGGTACGTGCTGTCGACGCAGATGGCGGCGGCCTTCGCCGAGATCGGGATCACGCCGCGCGCGTACTGCGTGCTGTTCCACGCGCTGGAGGCGGAGCGGACCCAGATCGAGCTGGCCGAGATCTCCGACCTGGACAAGACCACGATGGTGGTCACGGTCGACGAGCTGGAACGGGCTGGGCTGGCCGAGCGCCGGCCGTCAGGCACCGACCGCCGGGCCCGGATCATCGCCGTGACCGAGCAGGGTGAGCGGGCCGTCGCCGAGGGATCCAGGATCGCCGACCGGGTGCACCGCGGCGTGCTCGACGCGCTGCCTGAACCGCAGCGCGACGTGCTAGTGCAGGCGCTCACCGAGCTCACGCAGGGGTACCTCGCCACCCCGGCCGAGTCGGGACCCCAGGTCAGGCGGGCCCGGCAGCGGTCAGCCCGCTAACGAGGCGCCCGGCCCGATAACGGGGCGCCCGGTGCCTCCCCGGGAAGCCCAGCGCCGCCCCAATAGTGTGAACGTGCCGTTACTGCTGCTGTGTTACCGCAGCTATGGCACTTTCACACTATTCCGCGGTGGCGAGGTCGGCCGCGGCGGGGACCGCGGCACCGGCGTTCTGGCCCGGCGCGCTGTCCAAGGCCAGGAGTGCGGCGCCCACGATCCCGGCCTCCGGGCCGAGCCGGGCGGGCACGATCGGCGGCAGCGTGCGATGGCCACGGGCGAACACGAAGCGCTCAAAGGCCGGCCTGGCCGGCCCGAGCAGGAGCTCCCCGGTGGAGCCCAGCCCGCCGCCGATGGCCACGAGCTCGATATCAAGCAGGCTGACCAGCGACGCGATCCCGATGCCGAGCCAGTAGCCGGTTCTCGCGAAGATGGCGAGCGCGGTGGCGTCGCCGCCGCGCGCGGCCTCGGACACGGTCTCGCCGGTCACGTGATCGGCGCCGCCCGCGAGCCGGGCCAGCGTCCCGTCCGGTTCCCGCGACGCGGCCTCCCGGCCCGCCCGGCTCAGGGCGCTGCCGGAACCCATGGCCTCCAGGCAGCCGGTGGAGCCGCAGCCGCACTGCGGGCCGCCGGGATCAACGATGACGTGGCCGGCCTCGCCGCCGATCCCGGTCGCGCCCCGGTAGAGCCGCCCGCCGAGGATCAGCCCGGCACCGATCCCGGTACCGACGGTGAGCACGAGCAGGTCGCGGCGGCCGACGCCGGCACCCAGGCGCGCCTCGGCCCAGGCCGCCGCGTTGGCGTCGTTGTCGACCACGGCCGGAAGGCCGGTCTCGGCCGACAGGATGGCCCGCAGGGGCAAGTCGCGGTAGCTGTTGTTGGGCGCCCAGCGGATATGTCCAGCCGGCCAGTCGATCATCCCGGCGGCACCGGCCCCGATCGCCTGTACGCCCGGGTGCCGTCGTCTCAGCTCGTTCACCAGCTGCAGCGTGAGGCTCAGGGTCGGGTCCCCGGTGCCGGACTGCGGTGTCGGCCGCGCGACGCGCTCGAGCAATTCCCCGTGGCCCGACACCACCCCCGCCGCGATCTTCGTGCCGCCCACGTCAAGGCCGATGGCGTACGCGGCCCTGGTGCCGATATCCGTCCCGACACGTCGATCATGGCGTCATCCCCCCGTCGATGGCCGTGTGCTGCGGCGCCTCAGGGGGCGCCCGCGCCCGAAACTCCGCGGGGGGTTGGCAGGACCGGCGTTCACACCAGGCCCGATCCTGTGGAAAACCTAACCTGCCGTCTGGGACGGTTACTCGTCCACCTCGATGCGCCGCTCGGTGACGGCGACCGGCAGCTCCACCCGGGACGAGCACGAGGTCTTCCGGTAGAGCCGGGTCAGGTACGCCTCGACCGTTTTGACGCTGATGTGCAGGGACCGGGCGATCTGCTGGTTCGTGCAGCCCTCGTGCACCAGCCGGGCCAGGCTGCGTTCCCGCGCGGTCAGCCGCCTGGCCCGCTCGCCCGGGGCGCGTCGGCCCGCCTGACGTCGGCCCGCATGACACCGTCGGCCGGGCCCTGAGGCGGCCGTTCCGCAGGCACGGGCAGGCCCGCCGCGCCCATGACCGCCGCCACCGCGCGGGCCCGGGCCGGGGCACCGATGCGCAGCCAGGCAGCATGCGCCGCGGCCAGGTTTCTGGCGGGCTCGTCGCCGATCCGGCCCCGGACGGTCAGCGCCTCGGCGGCGAGCGTCATGGCCCCCTCGGCCTCGGCCTGCTGCTGGGCGCGCACGGCAGGCGTCCGGTCTCCGGTGGCGTACGCCCGCGCGATCCCGGCGAGGATCTCGGTCAGCGGTGCGGCCTGGTCCAGCCCGGCCAGGGCGGCGGCGGCGGACGAGGTCACCCGGTGATCGCCGAGGCCGAACGCGGTCTCCGCCATCCGGAACAGGACCAGGGGCAGGGCCACCCGGTAGGCACGCTCTGGCCCGGCCGCACAGGCCTCAGCGAGGCGGCGGATGGCGTCGGCAGGGCGGCCCGCGTCGACGTCCAGGCCGGCCCGCGCCCACGCGCTCAGCTCGGCCGCTGGCGTGCCCGCGAGCCGGTCGGCGAGCCGCTGGCAGTCGCCGGCCTGGCCGAGGCCCCGCAGCAACTCGATGCGCAGCGCGATGACGGTCCCGGCCAGGACGGGCGTGATCGGGCTCACCTGGCTCGTGTCCAGGCCGTGTCGCCGGCGTGCGCGGCCGCCCAGTTTCCTCCCAGCCAGTGGCACACGATCTCGGCGAACCGCCAGAACGGATCGGCGAGCAGCGGGGCGGCGTGCTGGCAGGCCTGCCTGGCCTGGGCCAGGTCCGCGCGGGCCAGCCCTAACTGGCCGAAGACGGCCCGGCACGCGGCCGACGAGGTCAGCGCCCAGACCCGAGCGGCCTGATCGGTCCCGGCGGCCGTTCGCTGCTGGGTGAGCGCGGCCAGGCACTCGCCCGCCTGGCCGCGGCGCAGCGCGGCCTGTGCGGCCTGGCCGAGGGCGGCCACCCGGGAGAGGCGCTGCTCGGCGCTCTCGGCCAGGCTGGAGAGCCAGGGTTCCGGGGCCGGGACCGGGCCCGGGGCAGCGTGGAGCCGGTCGCGGATAAGCCGCCCGGCGACCGGGCCGGCGCCCTTCACGGCCAGGTCATCCTGGGCCCCGTCCGAGCCGGGCGGCTGGCCGACGGCGGGATCCGAATCTGCCACCTACCCAGGTTACGAGCGGAGAGCAGATCTAGGGATATCCCTACTGGGATTGCATGCCCGTTTCGGGCAAACTGTCCGCACATGGCCAGGATCGCCGCTGGGGAGGGCGGCTGGCCCGGCCTGCCGAGACGGCGCCCCGGCGCCGTTTCGCTCCGCGGACCGGCCAGGCCTGTGTGGGGAGGACCGGTGCCTGGCCGTCCGCGGATATGGGCCGGGGCTGCCCTACCGCGATCGCCCGGGCGGTCGCGGAACGCTGGCGCGCGGAGACGAGCGGGTGGGAGACTACTGCCGAGGACTCAGTTCCGCGAAGGGCAGCCGTGACCACAGCACAGCCCCAGGGTAGCCCGGGTGTTCGTAGCCTGATCGCCACATCGGGCAGCGGTGGCCCGACCGCACTCCGGATCATGCTCGGCGCCCAGCTGCGCCGCTTGCGTGAGACCAAGGGGATCACGCTGGAGGATGCCGGGTACGCGATCCGGGCGTCCGGCTCCAAGATGAGCCGCCTGGAGACCGGCCGGGTCGGGTTCAAGAGCCGGGACATCGCGGACCTGCTCAGCCTCTACGGCGTGACCGACGAGCAGGAGCGCACGTCCCTGCTCGAGCTGGCCCGGCAGGCGAGCGCCCTGGGCTGGTGGCATGACTACGCCGACGTCATGCCGCAGTGGTTCCAGCCGTACGTGGGCCTCGAGGAGGCGGCCGTCTCGGTCCGCTGCTACGAGATCCAGTTCGTCCCCGGGCTGCTGCAGACCGCGGACTACGCCCGCGCGGTCGCGATGCTCGGCCATCCGGCCGGGCCGGCTGAGGAGATCAACCGGCGGGTCAGCCTGCGGATGGCCCGCCAGGCGGTGCTCGTGCGGGCGAACCCCACGCATCTGTGGGTCGTGCTGGACGAGGCGGCGCTGATGCGCCCCATCGGACGGCCCGACGTCATGCGCGGCCAGCTCAAGCACCTGATCGAGATCAGCGAGCGGCCGAACGTCAGCGTCCAGCTCATCCCGCTCAAGACCGGCGGGCACGCGGCCGCGGGAGGGCCCTTCAGCATCCTGCGCTTCGGCGAGCCCGATCTGCCTGATGTGGTGTATCTCGAGCAGCTCACCAGCGCCCTGTACCTGGACAAACGGGAGACCGTCGATCTCTACCTGGCCGTGATGGAGAGCCTGTGCGTCGAGGCCCTGCCCGCGTCGAGCACCGCGACGGCGATCAGCGCGATCTTGCGCGAGAGCTAAGGCGGGGGTTGTCAGCACGTCGGCTATGTTAATTATGCCGGGTTCATAGGCTAGCGACCGGTTCCGTGAGGGGATGATCGGGCTCGCTAAGCTGCACCTACCTGCGCCTACCTTGTCCTGATTTGCGCGAGGCCCGATTGTACGTTAAGGGCGCCCGATCAGCCGGTCACGAACTGATAATTAAAATTCCGGACACTTGTCTCCCGTACCGGAAATGACCGCTACTATCTCGGAAGTGACCAACCTGAGGGTGGCCTGCGTGAGCTCAGGGGGCGCAGCGGCGTGACCGCTGTCTCGAGCCTCTCAGGCCTGCGCGCGCGGCGACGACGCCACGGCGCAGGCGGCCCTCGCCCGGTTGTCGCGAGCCGACGGGGACCGGACCACCTCATGCACACAGCACGCGTGCGTAGCCTCCGGGCGTCGAGCGATGCCTCTCCGTTGCCAGGGCGAGCAGCGGAAGCACGCGGGTCGGCACGATGGGAGAACAGATGACGACGCATCAATCCGCAGCAGCCGTAGCAGGTACCGCACCTACTGCTGCCCGGCTGGAGCCCGATGCGATCGGAGTTGCGCAAGACACCGTCATCGGGATGGCCACGGCCGCCCCGACGGCGTCGGTTGGCCTGACGCTGGCCGCGATCGCCGGGGCGGCGGCTTACGGGTCCGGCCCGGTTATCATCCTCACCGCTATTCCCATGCTTATCATCGCTAACGCATACCGCAGACTTAACATGTGGAACGCTAACTGCGGTGCTGCATTCGAGTGGGTTGGCCGTTCCATCAGCCCGTCTCTCGGGTTCATCACCGGATGGCTGATGATTATGGGCAGCATCATCGGGTGCGTCAGCACGGCCGTGGTCCTCGGCCCGTCGGTGCTCGCGGTGTTCGGCTCCACGTCCTCGGCCATCCTGCCCAACATCACCATCGACACCGTCGTCATCCTGGTCATGCTGGTGATCTCCATCGTCGGCATCCGCATCACCGCGCGCAGCCAGGTCGGCATCGCGGTGGTCGAGTACGCGATCCTCCTCAGCATCGCGGTGGTCGGCCTGTTCCTGGTGATCACCCACCACCACGGCACCTACCCGATCACCAGGGGCTGGTTCTCGATCAGCGGGGTCGGGGGGCACGGCAGCCTCGCGGCCGGGTTCCTCATCGCGATGTTCATGTACACCGGCTGGGACGGCACGATTTACGTCAACGAAGAGGTGAAGCACCGGCGCACCAACCCGGGCCGGGCCGCGATCATGGCGGTCATCTTCCTTGGCGTCATCTACACCGTTTCGGTGGTCGGCCTGCAGGGTGTCGTCTCGCCGCAGAAGCTCCAGGCCAACGCGCCCTCCGCGCTCGTCTACGTGGCCGGCGTGATCGGCGGCAGCGCCTGGTCCAAGGCGATGGGGTTCGCCCTGGCGCTGTGCGTGATCGCCACTACCGGCACCGGCATCGTGCTCACCGCCCGGATCATCTACGGGATGTCGAGCCACCGGGTGCTGCCGGAGTTCATGGCCAATGTGAACCGCCGGTTTGCCACCCCGGTCGCGGCCAGCATCGTCGTCGGCATCGTGCTGCTGGTGAGCACCTGGGGGTACCTGTTCTTCACCTCGCTGGCGACCGCGTTCAACGACCTGATCGCGCTGACCGGCCTGCTGTACGCGATGTTCTACGTCCTCACCGCGCTGTCGGCCATCACCTACTACCGGCGCCGCGTGGTCAGCAGCCTCTTCGACATGGTGATCCTCGGGATACTGCCCCTCGCCGCCGCCGGCTGGCTCATCTGGGTCCTGACCAAGTCGCTGATGGTCGCGCCCCGGTCGCAGCAGTGGTCGCTGGTCGCCATCGTCGCCGTCGGCTTCCTGCTGCTCCTGTCCGCACGCTTCATCCAGCGGTCGCCGTTCTTCCGGATCCCCAGGGAGAGTGACGGTGCGATCCACACCCCGGGCCGCCGTCGCGCCCCGCGCGAGGTCCAGCGGCAGCGGGCGCAGGCGGCCCGCGAAGCGGCCCGGCAGGCCGCTCGGCAGCAGGCGTACCGTACGCGCTGACCGGTTACGTGCGCAGCCAGGCCCCTGGCCCTGCGGCCAGGGGCCTTGTGCTGTCGCCGTACCCAGGGGGCCGCGGTCAGCCCGTGATGCCGGTCAGGACCCCGCGATGTTGGTCAGGCTCTCCCGCACGGTCTCGGTGAACGGGTCCCCGGGCGGCAGCGTTCGCTCACAGCGGGCGACGGTGTCACGGAGCAGCGTCGTCGCGTCGCTGAGCCGGCCCGCCGAGTAGTAGGCGTGGGCCAGGTTCGCGCGGCGGGCCAGGGTATCCGGGTGGTCGGCGCCGAGAACCCGCTCGTAATCGGCGCAGGTCTGCTCGTAGAGCTGCATCGCCGAGGCCATCCGGCCCGCCGTGTGATACGCGGCGGCCAGGTTGCCGCGGGCCCGCATGGTGTCCAGGTGGTCGGGGCCGAAGACGCGCTCCCGGTCCGCGAGGGCCCGCTTGTACTGGTTGATGGCGTCCTTGATCCGGTCGTCGGCGATGAATGCCTCGGCCAGCTGCTCGCGGATGTGGATGGTATCGGCGTGCCGCGCACCCTGAATGCGCTCGCGGTCGGCCAGCGAGCGCCGGTACAGGCGGGTCGCGTCCGCGAACTGGCCCGAGGCACGGTACGCGGCGGCGAGCTCATCGCGGGCGCTGACCGTGTCGAGATGATCATTGCCGCGGGCGCGCTCGTAGTCGCCGACGGTCCCGCGCAGCACGGTGATGGCGTCATCGAGCTTGTTCGCGGCGACCAGGGCCCGTCCGAGGTTGAGACGTGCGGCGATGGTGTCGGGATGCGCAGGCCCGAGGGCGCGCGCGCGGTCGGCAAGGACCCACTGAACCCAGGGGATGGCGTCCTCGGCCCGCCCGGCCGCCAGGAGCGCTCCGGCCAGCCGGTTGCAGATCACCAGGGTGTCCGGGTGCCCGGAGCCCAGGATCCGGTCGCTGACCGTGGCCAGCTCTTTCCAGTACTCGACAGCTGGGCCGGTCAGATGGGCGTCGTCCAGGCTGCGCCCGGCACGAAGCAGCACCGGATGGCAGCCGCCCGCCCACAGCAGGTCTCCGCCGGCCTGCTGCAGGCTGGCCGCGCACGACCTCAGCACCGAGGCCTGCCAGGCCTGTGTCTCTTCGCTGGGCCAGGCTTCCAGCAGCCCGTCGGCCGACGTCTTGGCGGCCCACTCGAGCAGGTCATCGGGCATCACCCCGCGGACCGCCTCCTGCAGGACCGGGTTCATCCGGATTATCGGCGGCGAGGTCGCCATATCGATGATCACCAGGCCCGCCTGCTCCAGGAGGCGGAGCACGGCCTGGGCCCGGTCGGGGCCTGCGGGGCCGCCGGTATTTTCGTCAACCACGTAGCGCAGCACGGCCGAGGTCATGAAGAACGAGCCTGGGATCCCATGGCCGTCGTTGACCGCGGCCAGCGCCAGCAAGGACTGGGCGGCTCCGTCCGGAGACTGCCGGTCAGCGTGCTCGAACGAGAACGTCCAGGTGACCGCCGGCGGAGGTGGCCCGGCGTCCGCTCCGTCGGTCAGCTGCTCCCTCCGGCGCACAAAGTAGCCCAGGTAGTCACGGCAGGACATGGCCGAGTTCGTGATCACCGCGATGGCCTGCGAGAGGGCCAGGGGCTCACAGGCCAGCCCCTCCACCAGGTCGATCGCTCCGAGGCGCTGGTCGGTGTCGGCGATGAGGCGGCCCATGAGGTAGCTCAGTGCCTCACGGCGGCTGAAGGACCCGACCTGGCGGACCGCCTGCCGGTGGTCTCCCGGCAGCGCAGCCGAGTTCGTGGTGGTGACCAGGACCCGGCCCGTGGGTCCCGTCGGCCAGAGATCCGCTAGGTCCGGCTCGTCGGATAGATCGTCGAGGACCAGGAGCCACGGCCGGGTCGTCTCGCTCAGCCAGCCCACGAACCGGGCCGCGACTGCCTCCGCGTCACCCTCGGGCACGGTGCCCATGGCCGCCACCGTCGCCGCCACATACCCGGACAGCACCGACGCCCGGCTCGTGGCCGCGACCCAGACCAGCAACTCGACCTCGCGGGACTGCCACAGCGACTCGGCCAGGCCCACCGCGAGCTGGGTCTTGCCGCATGATCCCGGCCAGTTCAGCGCCCCGTCCGGGGCCTCCCGCGCAGGAGCGAGCACGACCGTGGCCCCCGGGACCAGAGCCGCTGCGATGCCGGGCGCCGTCTCGGGCCTAGAGATGAACCCATCGGCGAGCGGCGGGACCGAGCCCGACCGGACGGGCCACAGCACCCCTTCACCCGCCGTCCCCCCCGGCCCCTCGGCCGGCACCCGGCTGTCCACGGCCATAGTGCGTATCACCTTTTCCGTAACAATGATGGCTAGCCCATCACGCCGGTCTGCAGCCCCGGGAGCGCAGGCCTCCTTGACGTTCGGTCAGATCTACCTGCCAGGAGCTGAGGGATCGGTCGGCCGGTGATCGGCAATCCGGGTTCTGTGATCCGGGCTTGCCGACTACGTGCCGCGAGATTACCCCGCCCGTCAAGGGAAGCCCACCATGTCATTTCCCCATAAAATTTCTAAATCTGGACAATGCCCGCTAATTGGCTAAACCGCTGAGCCCGCCTGACGATGCTGAAGCGGAGCGCTCGGTCCGCCCGGCTGACGGCTAGCCGCGGCTGCCGGTAACGAGGCGGCGGCCCGGCTGGCCGACGGCGGTCCGCAGCTGGCCCGCTGATCGGGCCGCCAGTCCGGCCCCGCTCTGGCCCGGGTCTGGGAGATCTCAGCCGGATTCGCGTGGCACCGCTCAGCGCCTCCGCGCCTCCGGGCGGCCTGTGCTCCGCTGCCCAATGATCCGCCGCGGAGCCGACCCGGGTCAGCTAACGGCCGTCCTGGCACCGAGCTGAATGCGGCCATGTGCTCACTCCTGGATCGACCCGTGCACGGGACCGTCACTGCTGGCCGGACCGGACGGTATCGTCAAGGCACCATCCTCCGCTATACCAGCTCCGATTGTGGCCGAATACGGCCGAGCGTTGAAAAACGCCGCACTCCGCGGCAGGCCGCCGCACTCTGGATCACCCTTTCCGTCGCGGCCGACAGATACCCACACACTAGGTGCTCTTGCGGCGATCAGGGTCGCCGCGCTCGCGAACAACGCGCCCGTCTCGTACGGCGCCCTGGGCGCCCCGGTCATCGGCCTGGCCGCGGTGACCAGCCTGCCGCTGCTGTCACTCTCGGCCTCGATCGGCAAGATCGTCGCGATCCTCGCGCTGCTGCCGCCCTGGATCCTGATCTACCTCGTCAGCGGCAGGCGAGGGCTGCGCGACGGCTGGCCGCTGGCCATTGTCGGCTCGCTGGGCTATATCGCTGGGCAGTTCCCGATCGCCGAGTTCGTCGGCCCGTACCTGCCTGACGTGGTCGGCTCGCTCGGCGGCACGGTCGAGGCGGCCTCGAAGTTCGCGCCGTTCGTCGCCGGCACGGCCATCCTGGTGTCCTGGCTGCTCATCATCGCCTACCTGCGGCCCGCCGCCAGCCAGTTCCGCACGATCTTCCGCACCACGCTCCACCAGATGTGGGGTGCGCTTCTGGTGGGCCCGTTCATCTTCGGTCTCGCGTACGTGTTCAGCTACTCCGGGATGGCGAACTCCATGGCCAGCGGCTTCGCCAAGGTTGGCACCAGCTATGTGCTGCTCGCTGCCGTCCTCGGCTGGATCGCGGTTGCTCTCTCGGGCAGCAACACCTCGTCGAACGCCCTGTTCGGGGCGTTTCAGCTGTCGGTGGCCAAGCTGCTGGGCGCTCCCCTGCTGCTGTTCCCTTCGCTGAACTCCGTTGGCGCCGAGGTCGGCAAGCCTGTCGCGCCGCAGACGGCGAGCGTCGGGGTGTCGACGACCAAGTACGTGCGCAACGAGGGTGAGGTCATCCGCTATAACATGGGCTGGACCCTGGTGATGCTGGCCTACCTGGTCCTCATCGGCTGCCTGTTCTACTTCCTGCTGCCGGACGCCATGCGCCTGTAGCCCGTCACCATGCACCTGCGGAGCGCAGAAAGACGCCCCGGGCGCCAGGTGATCCTGGCGGCCGGGGCATCCCGGAACGTATCCGTCAGTCCGTGAAGGGATGCATGGTGATGGTCAGCGTTCCGGTGAAGATTTCCTCGTTGATGATGAACGCGAACGCCAGGACGTACAGCGCGATCAGCGGGGCCGTGGTGAGCCACACCAGCCACTGCTTGCCAGCTTCCCGCGTCTCGACAATCCAGCGCTTGACCGGCGGCAACCGCAGCACGAGCAGCGGAATGCTGATCACAGCGGCCTGGTAGAAGCGCTGGTGGAACAGGGGGACACCGTCGCCGTCCGCAGCGCCGAAGGTCCCGAAACCGTCGAGCAGGAGCAGGTGCAGCAGGAAGAAGCCCCAGATCACATACGTGAACCGCTGCAGCCGCTTCCAGTACCTGCCGAGTTTCCGCTGCGCCGGGGTGTTGGCGGTCAGCAGGAGCGGGACGGCGATGAGGACGATGATGAGCCCGCTCAGCAGGAACGTGTGCCCGGCCAGCCGGCCGAACACGCCGCCCTTGAAGTCCGTCGTGATGGCGGCGGTGGTTCCGTCCGTGATACCGATCAGCGCGAAGAATATGCCGTACCACCGGCGCAGCGGGGCGAAGAACCGCACGCCCGTGAGCGTGATCGCCGGGGTGACCGACAACGCGATGAGCAGACAGAACTCGCCGCCGGTGCCCAGGACGTCGGCTTCCATGTTGGTCAGGGAGAGCTTCTCGTTCAGCGATAGCCACCCGCGCATGATGAAGATCCACGGCACGAACGCGGGAAGACGCATGAAGAACAGCGCAACGGACTTCCTCTTGATACCGGGAAGGAACGAGACTTCCTGTTCCATCCAGGCGTCTAGATTTCTCCGCTTAGGCTTCCGCCACTCCTCGTCCTCGTCCGCGTATTCCGGATAATAATCTTCCGGATATTGCTCGTCATCCGCGTACGGATAACGTTGCATAGTCTCCGGTCGGGCCACTTTCCTGCCTCCTTTGGCCGTACTGTAGCTTCGGCCTGGCGGTATACCGCTACAGTCCAGGCGCCTATTTATGCAGGCTATTTACGTGTGCTACTTCTTGCTCGCGGCTGCCTTGTTGGCAGCCGCTTTCGTCGCCGCCTTCTGTACGGCCGCCTTGTGCACTCCCGGCTGGTCTGGCTGGCCCGGACCCTGATTCTCGCCAAAATCTTGGGCGTTCCCAGCGCCTGCTCCGCTGTTGCGGAAGAGGAAGAACTTGAGCCCGCCTCCGTTTGCCGCGATATCCCCGATTGCGAGCACGAGGCCGATGAAGACGAGTACCACCATCGCAGCGAACATCTTGCGCCCGGCCTTGGCCTGGCGGCCGCCGCTCTTCCTGGCTGGCGGCTTGGCGCTGGGCCTGGTGCCCGGCCTGGGCCTCGTGGTGGTGGTGGACCGCGTGGGCCTGGTGCCTGGCCGGGCGGGCCTGGCCGGGGCGCCGGGCCTGCCGCCCGGCCCGCCGGGCCTGGTCGGTCCGCCGGGCCTGGTGGCCGGCCGCGCCGGCCTGGCGGGTGCGGCCGGCAGAGCGGCCGTGTCCGCCTGCGGTCGCACCGCGGCCCGGTCGGCTGGCCGGGGCGGGGGCCGCCGGTCGGCCGGCCGCGCGGCGGGGCGGTCCGCTGGCATGGTCGCGGGCCACGCCGGACTGCTGAGGTGCTCGGTGACGTAGGCGGCCACCTGGCCCAGCTCCGCGGACATGGCCCAGACGGCGGCGCGCATCTCGGCGGCTTCCCGCTCGGCTGCCTCGCGGATCGCGGCGGCCTGGTAGGACGCTTGCTGACGCATCTGGGCGGCTTCCCGCTCGGCTGCCTCGCGGATCGCGGCGGCCTGGTAGGACGCCTGCTGCGCCATCTGCGCGGCCTGGTAGGACGCTTGCTGCGTGATCTCGGCGGCCTGGTCGTCAGCCACCGAGAGGATCCGCCCGGCGAGCCAGAGCGAGTCACCGCTCTGGACACCCGACGTCTCCGCCCAGCCCGCTCCGGTCAGCCCGGCCTGCGCCCCGGCTCGCTGGAGGAGCTCTTCGGCGCGGGGATCGAGGACTGCTGTCCGCTGCCGGGCGCCGTTGGCTTCGGCCAGGGCGACGCCTTGGGCCTGCTGGCCATTGCCGTAACCCGGTCCCGGGTAGGGCTGGCCCGGCGCGTTGTAGTACGCCTGCGCCGCCGGGGCGTTGTAGTAGGCCTGGGCCTGATGGCCAGCCGCCGGTGCCTGGCCTGGCCCCGCTGGGGGCCTCGGGTGCTGTACGGCTGCGGGCGGCATGGCGTATCCGGCGCTGTTCGGCCCGGCTGGTCGCCCGGCTGGCGGCGCGGCCCGGCCACCGGCCTGCCCCTGCCTGCCTGCCGCAGGGCCTGGCCGGCCCGGCGGGGGACCAGACCGGCCCGCGGCCGGCCCTGGCCGGCCCGGCTGGACCCGCGCCTGCGGCATCGGCCCTGGCGGCCCTGCCCCTGGCGGCCCTGCCCCCTGCGGGCCTGCCCCCTGCGGTGACGGCATCGGCCTGGGCTGCCCGTTCTGCGCCGGAGGCACCGAATGCTGTCCGGTGGTCTGGCCCGTCGGCTGCGCCCAGTTCGGGCCGCCGTTCCCCGGCCAGCTCGGGTAGTCCGAGGGTGCGGGCCAGTTCGGGTCGCTCCCTGCGGGCCAGCTGGGGTGGTCCACGCCCGGCCAGCTCGGGTCGCCTCCGGCCGGCCGGTACCCCTGCTGGGTGGAACGACTGTTGAGTTCTGTCATTGAGAAGCCATTTCTGTCGCTGGCCTGAGGTTCCGGCGCCCTGATGCGCGGCCTCCGCCTGTCGGTGTCACCGGCCTGGCGGCGTCGGCTGAGCCCGTCCACCGGTCAGGCGGAGATGAAGGCTCAGATCCGGCCGCGTCCGCGGGCACCCGCCCCGCGTCGATGCAGAACATGACCAGTGCGGGGGACAGAGACGAGCGCGCGCAGGAGCCATCCGCAGGTACAGCCGGACCCGCCCAGGGAGCGGTGGGCACTGCGGTGCGAACAGCGGCTGCCGTCCGCGCTGAGCCTCCTACGCAACTACGCAACCCCTTGCTGAGGGTCATCATCTCTGCCGTCTCGTTAGCGGTCATTGGAGAACGATGGTACGTAATTCGGCGTGTCCGGAGCCGCCTACCCGACCGTGTGTCGGCCGGGCAATTCCGAGCGTACTGTGCCTACTGTGTCCCTATGGCAAGAACGCAATGGATTCGGAGTCCCGGCTCTGGATTCATGCGCTGGGCCACAGGTGGGGCCCAGGCCAGAGTTCGGCTGTACTCAAACGCACCAAGAGGATGGCCCAGCCAGGCTTTAGGGAGCACACCCACCTCCACCAGTGAAGGAACGCCCCTGACGGCCAAGCCTTGGCCCGGGACCGGCCAGAAGGAACTACTTCCTTTCCCGCGCGGAAGACTAGGTCAGCCCCGGCTGTACCCGACAGGGACGAATAGCTCTGGGGGGACGGAAAACCCTTGGGGGGGTCTTAACGGCAGGGCCGCGGCCGAGGCCAGGCCCGCGATGCCAGCGCCAGGGACTGGTCCGGTAAGAACACCGCTTTACCTGGCCAGACCCTGTTCGGCGCGACGTTGGTGAGGGGGCTGGATGTCAATCCGGATTGACGACAATGCCCATGCTGGAATTAGGCACTCGCAGTAATCATTCGATAACACGACAACCTCCGGATTCGGCCTGCCTGCGTCGGCCGTCAGGGAGGAGACGCGCCCCGCCTCGGGCGCGGGTCCCTGGCGCGGCGGGCCCGCCGCTACGGCCAGGGGCGACTCGCTGGTCACCTCCGGCTGAGCCAGCCCGCGGATCGGGCGCCCCGCACCATCGCGCGATGCGAACTCGCCCGGCGATCCCGATCCCGCGTCTGGCGACGTCTCCCGCCACGCCACGCGAGGCGGACAGTGAGCAGGCGCAGGGCCGGACGGTGGGCATCTACGGGACCGCACGATAGGCAGGCGCCGGGCCGAACTGAGGGCAGGGCGGGGCCGGACGAGAACCTAAGGGCGGGGTATCTAAGGAAGTTCGGCCTGTGTCTGGTTCGTAATAGCTCTCCGCCCCCATCTTCCGCCTCTTCTTCCTGCCTTCGCAGTTTGGCGATGGTCTGCCCGAAGATGCGGACCAAGCGAATAGGGAAATCGGCCGGTAATGCTTTCTGTGAAAGCCGGCCGACGCGCCGCGGCCGGGTTTGGCGAAACCGCCGGCGGCCCGGCAGGCCGGGCCACGGAGGCAGAAGCGACGATGACATCCGCCGGTCGCCGGCTTGGTTACGCTACCGTCGGTGCCCGAACTCATTCGGCCCGTCTGTAACATGCGTTCTCAGCCGCCGCCGTGGTGCGGGATCCTGCTGCTTACTTACGGAGGCGGCGTGAGCTATCCCGGGCTCGGGTTCGCCGTCGCACGGGTCGAGTTCGCTCTTCTTGCTCTGTTCCGTCCCGCCGTTTCTTCCGGCCTCCGGTGAGTCGCCTGGCCGCATTCCGGACAGCGGAGTCTTAGCGCCTCTTTGAGCGCGGGTAAGCGGGGCGCGGGCGGTCCAGGCCGCGATGGGTCCTCCGATAGGCTCGGCGGCCCCAGCGGCGCCAACTGGTGGCGGACAGTCGCCGAGAAGTTTTCGGGCTCGAGCCTCATTGCGGGTTGTCCACAGGCGGGCGCTCTGGTCGCGATGCTGGCCAGAGCGGGTATCTGGGTCCGGCGCCTGCGGAGCCGATCCAGGCGGAGATGATCCGGAACGGGCCCGGCTGAACCATTTCAGGCGGCACACTTGTGGTAGGCGGGGAGCATTGGAGAGGCTTGGCCTGATGCTGGGACGTCAGCGGCGCGCTCGCGGGCCGGGCACCGCCGCGCGAGCGGCACTGGTTGTCGGGAGGAACTGTGGAGCCGCTGACTGCGGAGGATCCCGTCCGGGTGGGGGGATACCGGCTGGAAGCCCGGCTGGGGTCTGGCGGGATGGGGCAGGTGTTCCTGGGGTCATCGCTGGAGGGGCGAGCGGTGGCCGTGAAGGTCGTGCATGGGTCGCTAGCAGCCGACCATGCCTTCCGCGTCCGGTTCCGCCGGGAGGTGGCCGCCGCGCAGGCGGTCAGCGGTGCCTACACGGCGTCGGTCGTGGCCGCGGGCCCGGATGATGACCCGCCCTGGATGGCGACCGAGTTCGTGCCTGGCCCGTCGCTATGGGAAGCAGTCACCACGACCGGGCCGCTGCCGGCCGCTTCGGTCTGGCGGCTGGCCGCAGGGCTGGTGGAGGCGCTGCAGGCGGTGCACTCCTGCGGGCTGGTGCACAGGGACCTGAAGCCGCAGAACGTGCTGCTCGCCGAGGACGGTCCGCGGCTGATCGACTTCGGGGTCTGCCAGGCGCTCGGCGACAGCGCGGTCACGGCGACCGGGCTGATCGTCGGCACCCCGCCGTACATGTCGCCCGAGCAGGCCAAGGGCAAACGGGCCGGCGCGGCGAGCGATGTGTTCTCCCTGGGGTGCGTGCTGGCGTTCGCCGCCACGGGGATGCCGCCGTACGGCAGCGGCCAGCCCGCGGCCGTGCTGTACCGGATCGTGCACGCCGCGCCGGCGCTCGGCGGCCTGGACGGTGAGCTGCGCGACATGATCGAGCCGTGCCTGGCCAAGCCGCCAGCGGAGCGGCCCTCGCTGAGCGCGCTGGCCCGCGATATCACCGTCGGCGCCGCGGATGCGGGCCAGGGCGCGGCCGAGCCGGCCGCGGCCAGCGTGGCCGTGGCCGGGCTGCCCGAGCCATCGTGGCCCGCGGAGGTCGCCTCGCTGATCCGGGATCGCCAGCGACCCGTCGACAGCCAGATCGGGCCGGAGGCAGCGGCGGCCGCGCCCAACACGGTGACCGGTGCCGGCCGGCCCGGCCTGGCCGCCCTCGGCCAGCGGCGGGCCGCAACCAGCAGGTCCGCGGCCGTGGACCGGCATCCCGCCGCGGCGGAATGGAGCGCCGAGGTCGCGCAGCATGCTGAGGCGGCGGACTGGAGCGCCGAGGCCGAGCAGCATGCTGAGGCGGCGGATTGGAGCGCTGCGGCCGAGCAGATTCCTGCCGTGGCCGGGCAGCCATCCTCCCCGGCCGTACCGGAGATAGTCCCGGACGACGCACCGCCCGATGCGACGCCCGCCGGCCGTCCCGCACCCCGCCTCACCAGGCGCCGGGTACTTCTCGGGGTCAGCGGGGCCGCCGCCGCCGGGCTGGCCGTGCTGGTGCGGGAGCAGCTCGGCAGCCGGACGGTGACCATCCATCCGGCCGCATCCCCGGGTGCCAAGGGGCCGGCCGCGCCCGGTCCGAGCTCGGATCGCATAGCGAAGACCGCGCCCCGGCCGGGCACCACGCTGTGGACCACAAGCGCGGGCGGCGGGGTCCGCTTCGGCCCGGCCGTCACCAGCGGCGTGGCCTGCATCGTGGCGAACAACTTCGCCCTCTGCGGTTTAAACGCCGCGAACGGCAAGACGCTGTGGCGCAAGACCATCCCCGGCGGCTCCATCACCTGGTCCCTCGCGGCCGTCGGCGGCACGGTCTACATCGTCGGGAACAACGGCTTCCTTTACGCTCTGCACGCGCTCACCGGCACACCACGCTGGAAGGTAGGCGGCGTGTTCGGCGGCCCGGCCCTGGCGGACGGGGTCATCTACATCGCGAGCGCCGTCAGCTCCGGCAGTCCCCCCCTTTACGCCCTGAGCGCCGCCACCGGGGCGCACCGCTGGAGCACCAACGCCATCAACGGCGGAGTTGTCTATGCCTCCGCAGCCGCCGGGTTTGTCTTCGTCACCGGTTCCTTCGGCTCGCTGAGCGCCCTGCGCACCAGCGACGGAAACGAGATGTGGAACATCAAGCCCGGCGGCGGTACGCAGTCCAATCCCGTGGCGGCCGGCGGGGTGGTGTACGTAACGGGCCAGGACAACCGCTTGTACGCGGTCAGGGCCGCAGACGGCAGCACGCTGTGGAGCACCGGCGACATCGGGCAGATGCAGATGCCATCGGCCCAGGGCGACGTCGTTTACGTCGTGGACGGCAACGGCAACCTGGCCGCCCGCAGTGCCAGGAACGGCGCGCTGCGGTGGCGTTCCGGTCTCGGCGGCGGCGTGGCCCAGGGCCCGGTCGCGATGGGGGACTTCGTCTACATGGTGGGCAGCGACGGGAACCTGTACGCGGTGGACGCGGATCACGGTGCCGAGGCCTGGAAGACCGCGATCACCGGCGGGGCCGTGGCCGTTCCCGTGGCCGCGGGCAACGCGGTCTACGTCGCGGGCGCCGGTAACCGGCTGGATGCCGTGCAGGCCTAGCGCCGCCACCCGTGCGCCCGTCCGGGCGGGTGCGGTAGACCAGCATCATGGACGCCGAGATCCGCCCCATATCCGATGACGAGGTCGATGCCTTCCTCCGCGTGATTCCCTCGGTGGCCGGCCTGCCCATGTGGGAGCCGGAGCCCGCCGCGTGGTGGTCGGGCCCGGGAGTGGGGCCGGTCTTCGGCGGCATCCCGAGTGACGCAGAACTCAGGCGTTACCGGTCCGACCTGACCGAGCCAGACCGCACCCAGGCGGCGTTCGTAGCCGGAAAGCTCGTGGGTACCTTGGCCGTGCTGTCGCTCGAGCTGACCGTCCCGGGCCGGGGCCCGGTCCCGCTGGGCGGGGCGACGGCAGGGGGCGTCCTGCCCACGCACCGCCGCCAGGGACTGATGCGGGGCATGATGCGGGCCGCGCTCGACGACTGCCGGAACCGGGGGGAGATGCTGGCCGCGCTGAGCGCGAGCGAGGGCGGGATCTACGGGAGGTTCGGCTTCGGGCCGGCGACGTTCCAGGTCCGCTGGGAACTGGACCGGACCCGGGCCACGCTGGCCCGGCCGCCAGAGAACCGGGGCCAGGTGGAGCTGGTCGGGGCGGCGGCAGCCAAGGCGGCCTGGTCTCAGCTGCACGACCAGGTCCGGCAGGATCGCGCGGGGGAGGTGAGCGCCTATCCCGGGTTCTGGGACCACCTGGCCGGGGCCGAGAACCAGGGTCATGACGGTTCCGGGTCCAAGCTGTTCGTCCTGCATTCCGGTCCGGCGGGCGAGGCCGACGGCGCCGCGGTGTTCCGGCTCCCGTGGTCGGCCGACCCGGCCACCAGCGGGATCGTCCAGGTCGACTGGCTGGAGGCGTCGTCACCGGCCGCCTACACCGACCTCTGGGCCTTCCTCGCCGACCTCGACCTGACCAAGCGCGTCGTGGCGGGCAAACGGCCGGTGGACGAGCCCCTCCGGTGGCAGCTCGCCGACTCGCGGGCGCTGCAGGTGACCAGGCAGGCCGACAACCTCTGGGTCCGGCTGGTCGATGTCCCCGGCGCGCTCGCCGCCCGCTCCTACGCCATGCCCGGGTCGCTCGTGCTGGAAGTGACCGATGCGTTCTGCCCCTGGAACGATGGGCGCTGGCGGCTGGAGACAGGACCGGAAGGTGCTGCCTGCACCCGGGCCCCGGCCGGGGCCCAGCCCGAGCTGTTCCTCAGCGCCGGCACCCTCGGGTCGGTCTATCTGGGCGGGGTCGCGCTCGGTCCCCTGGCCCGGGCGGGCCTGGTGCACGAGCTGGTCCCCGGGGCGCTGAGCCGGGCCACGGCGATGCTCGCCTGCAGCGAGGCGCCGCACACGGCCATCGGCTTCTGAAGGTGGAGTGCGGCGGCTAGTGCGCTGTCCATAAACGTTCACCGGACTGGGGTGAGGTGTCAGGGACTTCACATCGGCCGGGGGCGAAGGCCGTCGAGTGCGGTCTGGAGGATTGGTTCGACGTAGCGGGTGTCGCCGTGGATTGTGGCGATGGCGATGACCATGTCGAGGACCTGTTCGAGCGTGAGATTGCCGCGGACTTCGTGGGCGTGTTGTGCGGCGGCGAGTCAGCGGCCAGGCGGCGATCACCCGGGCGCGGTTGTTGCCGAATATCGGGTCGCTGCTGTCCGTGTGCTTGAGCAGCTCGGCGGCGATGTGGCGCTTGCTGGTGACAAAGGCGGAGAACCGGTGCAGCCAAGCCGTCAGCACTGCGCCGGGCGTCTGGCCGTCGAGGGTCTCGGCGGCCGTGCAGATGACGTTGACCTCGTCGGTGAAGAGGGCCTCCAGGAGCTCACGCCGGCCGGGGAAGTTGCGGTACAGGGTGGCCATGCCGACGCCGGCGCGCCGCGAGATCTCGGCCATCGACACCTCAGCCTCAGGATCGGCGAACGCGGTGCGGGCGGCGGCGAGGATCTTGTCGCGGTTGCGCTCGGCGTCGGCTCGTCTGGTCGGTGATGGGAACTGGTCCGGGGGCATCGGGCATCCAAGTGGACAGGCTATCCGCCAGTCTCTACAGTGAAGTGGACAGGCTCTCCGCCTGCTGACGCATCTGATCCTACCCACCTGCCGCGACTATCTCGCGGCGACTCAAGGAGCTCTCTATGGACTACCGGCCTCTGGGACGCACCGGTGTCTCGGTCAGCCAGCTCTGCCTGGGCGCGATGATGTTCGGCGCCTTCGGCAACCGCGATCACGACGACGCGGTAAAGATCATCTACAAGGCGCTGGACGCCGGGATCAACTTCATCGACACCGCCGATGGCTACTCCGCCGGCGAGTCAGAAGAGATCCTGGGCCAGGCGCTGGCAGGCGGACGGCGCGAGAACGTGGTGCTCGCCGTCAAGTTCGGCGTTCCTTTCGGCGACGACGACCCCAACCATCGCGGAGCGTCGCGGCGGTGGATCACCGAAGCGGTCGAGGGCTCGCTGCGCCGGCTGCAGACCGACTGGATCGACCTCTACCAGGTAGGGGTGCCCGATCCGAACACCGATATCGACGAGACCCTCGGCGCCCTGTCCGACCTCGTCCAGGCCGGCAAGATCCGGTACTTCGGCGCATCGAAGGTTCCCGCCTCCCAGATCGTCGAGGCCCAGTGGACCGCTGAGCGCCGCGGCCACGGACGGTTTCGTACCGAGCAGCCCCCCTACTCCCTGCTGACCCGCGCCATCGAATACGACGTGCTGCCGGCCTGCCTGCGCCACGGAATGGGCGTCATGACCTACAGCCCGCTGGCCGGGGGCTGGCTGTCGGGCAAATACCGCAAGGGCCAGGAGGTCAGCGGGCCGGGCTCCGCCGCCCGGGCGCAGCGTTTCCCCGGGGCCTATGACGCCACCAACCCGGCCAATGTCGCCAAGCTCGACGCCGCCGATGCCCTCGGCGCTCTCGCCGACGAGGCCGGGATCACCCTCATCCAGATGGCCATCGCGTTCGCCACCCGCCACCCGGCGGTCACCTCCGCGATCATCGGTCCGCGCACCATGGAACACCTGGACAGCTACCTCGCTGCCGACGGGATCGACCTGCCCAGCGATCTGCTTGACCGCATCGACCAGATCGTTCCCCGCAGTCACGATCAACGTCGCCGACAACATGTGGAACATCGGCACACCGGCGCTCAGTGCGGCCTTCCGCCGCCGGTAGACCACCCCGCCGGCCCCGGCCAAAGGCCGCGTGATCAGAGCCGGCGACCGTTACTGGACACCGCGCTAGGCGGTTGGCTGGTGCAGGACGGCCTGGTCGGCCAGGGCGATCTCGAGCTGGCCGAGCACCGTGGGGTGGAACGGCGCCGCCGCGTCCAGCCCCTGCACGTAGGGCTGCGGCGTGCACAGCTGATGCCCGGAGAAGTCGGGCTGTGGCGAGGAGAAGCCGAACTGGGTCGCGCCCTTGGCCAGCACCTGGTTCAGGGTGGCCAGCCGGGAGGTCAGGGTGTGCAGGTTCGCGGGGCTGAGCCCGGCCTGGCTGAGGCACCCGGGCTCGGGGCCGAACGGGTTGTAGTAACGGTTGATGATCACTTGCGGGTGCGCGGGCAGGTCGGCCAGCCGGCTGAGCAGATCGAGGTAGTTCTTGCTGAACGAGGCGAGCTGCTGCTGGAAGTAGGCCGTGGTGGCCCGGTCGTCGCAGCGCGGCGTGACCGAGCAGTACCGCACCATCGCGGCCCAGCCCAGGTCGTCGGCGCCGACGCTGACGATGATGACCGACGCCCGGCCCGCGCGCTCCGCCTCGGCGAGCTGCGGCTGGAGCACGTGGCCGCCGTGCGTCTGCGAGCCGAGCAGCCCGCGGCCGATCGTGGCGCTGTTGCAGGCCAGGTTCAGCACCCTCCAGTCGTTGGCCACGGACAGGTCGGCCGCGTAAGAGTCAGAGCTGCGGCCGCAGGCCCGGGAGGTTTCCGTCGCGCGGGGCAGCGGCGCGAGCCCGGCTCCGGCGGCCGTGGAGTCCCCCATGACCACGACCTTGATCCCGGGCAGCTGCGGCCGGCCGGGCGGATCCGGGGCAGGTGGGTCTCGGTGCCGACGAGCTCGTTGAGCGAGTGCACCTGGCGCAGCCGGGTCGGTGCCGAGTACGCGGTGATCATGATGGCGCCCAGGTTGAACGCCTCGGCCACGACCAGGCCGGCGGCGAGCAGCTTGAGGGTGGTGCGGGCCGATGTGCGGCGCCAGCCTGCGAACGCCCCGACCAGGATCAGCGCGATCGCGCCTGCCACCACCGTCTCCCAGACGAAGTAGCGCTTCCACCCGTCCGCCAGCTGGGCACCGAGGATGCGCTCCGCCCCGCCCGGGTGGTCGCCCTGGATGAACGTGGTCAGCTCGCTGTTGATGGTGATCTGCGAGAGCTGCAGCCGGGGCCGCACCGGGCCGGTGAACTGCACGTCGGTGGGCAGGCTCTGGCCGAACAGGTCGATCTCGCCGGGACCGGACCAGCTGAGGTTCGGCGCGCTCGCCCCGACCTGGATCACCTGGCCCGCCACCGTGATCGTCTGCTGCGGGGTCACCTTCAGCGCGATCGCGATCGAGACGCCTGCCAACAGGATGAGCAGCACCGGTCCAGCCAGCCACCGCCGCGCCAGCCGGGCCAACCGACCCGTCAGCAGCATGCCGTCATCCATTCCATTACTTCCCCGACGCTAAACGACGGTCGGGGGTCCTCAGGCCAGCCCGCCCGCCACCTGCGCCTGTCGTCCCAGCTAGCTTCGGGCTATGGCAGCACAGCGCGGAACTGCAGGTCGGGACGCGGACGGTCCGTATCTCCAATCCGGACCGGGTCTACTTCCCGGCCCGGGGCGAGACCAAGCTCGACCTCGCCCGCTACTACCTGTCGGTCGGCGACGGCATCGTGCGCGCGCTGCGCGAGCGGCCGTGCATGATGCACCGGTTCCCGTCCGGCGTGGCGGGCGAGAAGGTGCACCAGAAGCGGGTGCCAGCAGGCGCGCCGCCCTGGCTCGAGACCGTGCGGGTGCACTTCCCGCGCTACGACCGGTACGCCGACGAGCTGTGCGTCACCGAACTGGCCAGCGTCATCTGGGCCGTGCAGATGTCCACCGTGGAGTTCCACCCGTGGAACTCGCGCCGGGCCGACACCGAGCGGCCGGACGAGTGGCGGATCGACCTGGACCCGATGCCGCGAGTGCGAGTTCGGCGTGGTGCGGCGGGTCGCCGCACGTCGCCCGCGAGGTACTCGACGAGCTGGGCATGACCGGGCTGGCCGAAGACCTCGGGTGGCAACGGCCTGCACATCTACGTGCGGATCGAGCCGCGGTGGAGCTTCGGCGAGGTGCGCCGGGCCGCGCTCGCGTTCGCCCGGGAGGTCGAGCGCCGCGCCCCTGACGAGGTGACGACCACCTGGTGGCGCAAGGACCGGGACCCCACCATGCTCTTCGTCGACTACAACCAGAACACCAGGGACCACACGATCGCCAGCGCCTACTCCGTGCGCGGCGTGCCGGAGGCGACCGTGTCCACGCCGATCACCTGGGACGAGGTCGACGACGTCGAGCCGCGGGACTTCACCATCGCGACCGTGCCCGGCGCGCTTCGCCCGGCTCGGCGACCTGCACCGCGGGCATCGACGACACCGCGTACTCGCATCGACACCCTGCTCGAATGGGCGGACCGCGACGGCCTCGACCCGGCCCGGGCGGACTGACGGTCAGGTCACGACGGCCACCGCAAAGTGCCCTGACCGCTTATCACCCCGGACGGGCCGCTGCCGGCCGGCAAATCGGAATCAACCCGGCTAACCCCGGCGCGCGGCGTGGGCCGCGGCGGAGCCTAGCAGCTCATGACGGGCCCTGACCTGGGGTGATGCGTTTACCTTCGGCGCCAATCCGCCGTCGCTAGGCTCCCCCCAATGTCAGGCGCTCCGAAGGCCGTCACCCCCGTGCGACCTTCCCCGTGAGCGCGCCCTGCTCGGGAAGGAGTCCTTTGGGCCGCCACAGTAAGCCGTCACGCGTCCGGCTTCCGCACGGCGCATCCATGGCTGCCGCCCCCACGCTAGCCAGCGTGGTCGCGGCCTTTTTCTTGTCCCAGCAAGCATCCCCCGCCTTAGCCGCCGCCCAGACCGCTGCCCCCCGGCCTGCGAACCTGGACGTCGCCAGCCAGCCGAACCTCACCTGGGCGCAACTGGTCGTCGCCACCCGGCAGGCCAGGGCAAAGCAGGCCACAACCTCCGACACCTCCAACCTCCCGACCTGGTACACGGTCCAGCCGGGTGACTCCCTGTCCGCGATCGCCGGGCGCTTCTACAGCAACTCGGCCGCCTGGCCGGTGCTGTACTGGCGAAACCACAGCAAGATCCACTGGGCCAACGACATCGAGGCCGGGCAGACGCTGCGCATTCCGCACGAGCCTGCCCGGATCCCGCGTGCCCCAGCGCAACTCGAGGCGCCTCCGCCTCCGCCTCCACCGCCGACCCACACCACGGCGGTCTACACGCCGCGGCATTCGAGCTCGGTATCGGAGTCCTCGCAAGCTCCGGAACAGGCCGCTGCGCCCTCGACCGCGACGGTCACCAGCGGCATCCCAGGCGGAGCATTCGGCCAGTGCGTTGTCGCCCGTGAATCCGGTGGCAACCCCCAGGTCATGAACGCCAGCGGCCACTATGGCCTCTACCAGTTCAGCGCGTCGACGTGGGCTGAGTACGGCGGAAACCCGGCTGATTTCGGCCACGCCAGCGCGGCCGAGCAGAATCAGGTGTTCGCCAACGCCATGGCCCGCGGCGGCGAGTCGAACTGGTCGCCCTACGACGGCTGCTGACCTGCAGCGGACGTATCACCGGGTGGGACGTGCTCCGGGCCGCCAGCGCATGCGGCCCGGAGCACGTGCGTCCGGACGGCCAGGGACGGTCTATCCGACGACCAGCGACGCCGAGTTCCGGCCGGGCCTGATGACCGCGACGGTCAGCCGGGTGGTTCCGGGACGCCACAGCGCCAGCTGCACCTTGGTCGTGAAGCTCAGCTCGGCGATCAGGCTGTCGCTGGCCGCCGGCCACCCGAAGCCAACCAGGGCATCGCTGCTGGCCCAGGTGCCCGGCACCACCGTCAGATGCCCGGTGGCCACCGACGCCACAACAAACTCCGTGGCCAGCGCACCGCCGTCGCCGCCGTTGTTGGAACTCACCTCGAGGGCAAGGAAACTCCCGTCCGGGCTGAACGCGGCGCTGGCCGCCGAACCCGTCCCGGGTAGCTCGGCCACCGTGTGCCGGCCGGTCTTCAGGTTCAGCATCTGGACCTGGCAGCGGGGGGCGCACCGCGGCGTCCAGGCGATCTCGCTCGCGCTGGCCCCGATCACTCCGCTGAAGGTGTGGCTGGCATGTGGAGCGGCAGGGTCCCACAGTCTGGACGCCGCCGGTCCGGCCTGATGCGCGGCCGGCGCGAGGAGCAGGCCGCGGCTGGTCGCGCGGTCGATCATGAATCCGGCCGGGAGCCTGACCTGCGGGCCGAGCGCGGCACCGGTGACGCTTGCTTCGTGTGCCGTGCCCGCCGTGGTGGCCGTGTTCGTGCCCGGCGGATAGCTGGTGAGCCAGATTGTGCCCGCGGTGCTGCCGGGCGCGACATCGTTAGCCACCCCGACCGCGATCGCGGACTGCGCGCTGTCTCTGAGGAAGTAGACCGGCAGCGGATTCCCGGCACAGCTGTCGCAGCCGAGCTTGACCGGGGGGTTGGCCTGGACCACCCAGCCATCAGCGATGCGGGTGAACTGGTAACCCAGCATGGACCGCGGCAGGCCGCCGATCGGCGTCAGCCGGCCCGTGCCCGGCGAGAACCAGACCGGCTGCTCTCCGGCCACCGGCAGCCGGATGCTGCCGTCCCAGGGCAGGGTCTGGCCGGTGATCCCGTTGGGCCCGTCGGCCAGCCCGGTCCAGGACGGCCCAGAACTGGAGACCGGGTCCTCCGTGCCGGCCGCCGGGGCGGGGTGCGCCTGCCGGTGGTTCGGGAGGTGGGTGACGATCACCGCGGCGACGAGCGCGAGCACAGCGATCGCGGCCAGGCGGCGGGGCCACGGACTGTGTTCGCGGTCCCCGCCGCCCTGGCTGAGGATGTCAGGCATGGCCGCACCACCAGAGCACGTCGATCACTGCCCACGACGATACTTGGCCCCCGCGGGCTGAGCATCCCTCGTCATGCCTGGCTATCGGCCCGTGCTTACGATGGATCATGGCTGATTCGTCTGAAACGACTGCCGAGCTGCGTCTGTCCCGCGTCAAGGCACTCAGTGAGAGCGACCACGTGGCACTGGTGACCTACCTGCTGGCCCGGTACCCGGATACGTTCCCGGCGATGCTGGACGATGCGCTGAGCTCGCTAAGTCCCGGCGGAGACGACGGCTAGGCGAGCAGCACCCGCTACTCCGGTTTCATCTGGTAGGTCCGCCGGAACTGCTCGTCAGTGACCGGCCACCGTTCTCCGCGGTGGCCCTCCACCACCCAGTCTCCGGGTCGCGCGGTGGCCCGGCCCTCCATCGTCCGCAGCACCAGGTCTTCCCTGACCTGCCACGCGTGATAGACGCCGATCCGGCGCCAGCGCACGCCGCCGAGCGGCTCGTGGCTGGCCCGGAACTCGGCATCGCGCACCGTGCGCTCGTGCCCGTGATCATCGACGACCCGCCAGTCTCCGGCGTCGCCGCTGAGGTTGTCGCCCGACTGCCGGCTCCATGGCCGGCGAGCGTTCAGCCGCCTGGCCTGGACGGTGCCGGTGCGCAGGAACTCGGCGGCCCCGGGAGGCCCGCCTTCCGGCATGATCGGCACGAAGCCCACGTCCTCCAGCTGCTTCAGCTGCGACCGCAGATAGTCGATGCCGGCCGCGCGGTCCTCGGGAGGGAGGGCCGTCCACGGCACAACTCTGCGATTCACCCGGGCGCCGCGCCCGGTGCCGCGCTTGCCGTCAGCCGACCACCCGGCCGCCAGCCGCCGCCGGTACCAGCGGGTGTGCTCTGCGCACGCGATCTCCTCGACATCACGGTCGCTCAGCTCGATGAAGCTGCCCGGCACGACCCCGCGGCTCGGGACCCAGCGCCGCCCGCGGGCCACGGTCGCGGTCATGACGGAGCGGAGCTGAAGGATGTTGTCCCGGCGGATGAACTCATCCAGATCTGGCCAAGGCAGGCTGGTGAGGGGCCTGGGATCCGCTGGCACGGGCGGGTGACTCAGGCGGTAGTGCTCGTGCCAGTGTCGCGCCACCCTGGTCCAGGTGTCCTCGGGCACCTCGTCATCTACCAGCAGGGTCCGCTGAAAGGGCTGAAGCTGATCAAAGATGGCGCCGGTCGCGGCGGACCGGTCGGAGGTGAGCACGAACACCGGGATGCCAGGATGCAGCCTGGCCACCCGCCCGGCCTCGTGCATACCGCCTTCGGAGAAGCTGTCGGCGACCACGACGGCGCTGCTGGCGAGCTCGGCCCGGGTCATGGCGTCCAGCCTGGCCAGCAGCCGCTCTTGCCATGGCTGCGGATGCGTGGTCACCACGGGCAGCGCATCGACGATGGATGGCGCGCATGTGGCCAGGTACTCACGCCGCAGATCCTCGGCCCGCCCGTCCACGAGCAGCACGTGCTCCACCGGAAGCGACGCCAGCACCTGACCGTCGGTCCCATCGGGAATGGCATCCGGATGGGCGGCCTGGCCCTGGTGCGAGGCTTCGATGAGCCCCCGCTGTTCCCAGGCGCGGCGGGCCAGCTCGAGGAGAATGGCCAGCGCTAACGTGCTGTCGCCGCACAGGAGCAACTGCCGCGCCCCGGTGCTGAAGACCTTGTTCAGCAGCGCGCACGCGGTCGATTCCTGTGAACTCAAGGCGTCCTCGAACCACCGGCTCGAGGTACCGCTGTGCCAGCCCCGCCAGTGGTCGGCGTGCCGGGGGTCATCGATACGCGCGACAAGGTGCGGCTGCCTTTCGGGATCAGGCCGGTAGCGGCGCAGGATCGTGCGAGCTGCGGCGAGGACCGCTTCATTCTCCGGCACGTCACGTCCCAGCGCATAGAGGTAGCTCAGCGCGCACCCGCGCCAGCCGGCCAGCACCGGACGCAGCACGCGGGGGTTGGCCGGGTCGCCGATCATCACGCGGGCCCCGGTGGCGCGGGCCTCCTCGAGCAGCGGATGGGTGCTGTCTGGCTCGATAACCACGATCCGGCCCGGGCGCCCGATGTCCGAGAGTCTCCACAGCAGGGGCATGGTCATCGCGTCGAGCCCGGTGAACACCGTCGCGTCACGCGCCACCCGCGCGCGCAGGCGGCCCAAGGGCTGCCGCCACAGCACCGCCGCCGCCGCGAGAGCGCCCACCAAGGTTGCTCCCAGGCAGACGAGCTGCCCGAGCTGCAGCGCCAGCGGGGCTTGTCCCGGGCATACGTGCGTCTGGTAGACCTGCGTCGGCTGGCCCACATACAGCTGGAGGACCCAGTCGGCCACGGCTGTCCCGCTCTGCCCGCCCCGGCAGGGAGCGAGCGCCGCGACACTGAGCACTGCCCCGATCACCACCATCGCCACGATGGTGGTGAGACTTACCAGCTGCGTCTGCAGTCGGCGCGGCCGCCAGTAGCACAGCCACGCCACGAACCACACCGCCGCGGCGACCAGCAGTGTCCCGTTGCTGCCCGGCCGGAGCCAGACCCGCCACCAGGCCTGGCTGGCATGAAGCCACCCCGGGTTATGAGCGGAGACCCACGCCCCCCAGGCCAGAAAGGCGGTAACGGCCACACCGAGCGCCGCAGGCAATACCCAGGCGGCCCGCCGGGTCACGCGGACCGCTGAGAGCCGAGGCGATATCACGCTGTCCCCATCCCGCGCCCGTGACGCCAGGCAACAAAGCCGCCTCTACGGGGCGAAACAGCCAAGCAAGCCCTTCATTGCCCACAGTCTCATAGAGACTCACGGCTGCCTAGACGCACCGAAGCTGCCGGCTGGGGTGAGCCTTGTGATCCGCAACCGGTGCCCGGGCCGGCGCGCCGGCCGGGTTTTTGTGACCTTGCTCGGGCCCGACGTACCAGGCATGCCGTACCCTTTCTCCGTGGCACCCAGGCCGTGGGAGGACCCGACTCCCGGTGCCCGGGGGACGAAGCGCCACGACGCCCCGGCCACGCCGCCCACACACACCCCGGTAACACGGGGTGATAACTTATTGCTACGGCCGATTACGTATTGTGGTCAGAGATTTGGCAAGGCTCGCGAAGTAGTACGAACCGTCCCACCGGCTGGCGACCGAGTCGCGGCTAGATTGAGTGGTAGAGCTATGAGATCTATTGACGAGGCTCCAACCGTTTCGTCCTCACTGCAGGATCTCCGCGGCGTGCCACTGGCGGAGCTGCCCGGCCTGTCGTCGGCAGCCCTCGACCAGGCGCTGCAGCGCGTGCTTCCCGGATCTTCCGCGGCTGTTCCTGTGCCGGTCGCGGCGTTCAGCTCTCACATCTGACTGTAGAGAGCTCGGCATGAGCAGATTGCCTGTTCCGCTGAGCCAATTTGTGCTGAAGGTGCACAGCCGGTGCGATCTGGCCTGTGACCATTGTTACGTCTACGAAAGCGCTGACCAGAGCTGGCGTGGCCGTCCCATGGTCATTTCCGATGAGGTGATCTCACGGACGGCGCAACGCATCGCTGAGCATGCGAACTCCTATGGGCTTGACAGCGTGCAGGTGGTGCTGCACGGCGGCGAGCCGTTGCTGGCCGGCCGGGCCGAGCTGCGCCGGATCGCCACGGAGCTGCAGTCGGCGCTGGCCGGCATGTCCCGTCTCGATCTTAGAATTCACACGAACGGCGTTTTAATAGACGAGGAATTCTGTGAGTTCTTCGCCGAGAACGGCGTGAAGGTCGGCATCTCCATCGACGGCGACCGGGCCGCTAATGACCGGCATCGCCGGTACGCGGACGGGCGCAGCAGCTATGACAAGGTAATCCGCGCCATCGGGTTGCTGCGCACCAGCAGGTTCCGGGACCTGTACGCGGGATTGCTCTGCACGATCGACGTGGCCAACGACCCGCTGGTCGTCTACGAGTCGCTCCTGGATCTGGACCCGCCCCGGATCGACTTCCTGCTGCCCCACGCCACGTGGGACAGCCCGCCGGCGCGCGCGGCGGGTGCTGACGCGCAGTACGGCGACTGGCTGATCGCCATCTTCGACCGCTGGCTCGCGTCAGGACGGCCGGTCCAGGTACGGACGTTCGACTCGATCATCTCCACGCTGAACGGCGGGAGCAGCCTCACCGAGGCTCTCGGGCTGGCGCCCGTCGGACTCGCCGTCATCGAGACCGACGGCACGTACGAGCAGGTGGACTCCCTGAAGGCCGCCTACCACGGCGCGCCCGCCACCGGGTTCGATGTCTTCCGTCACTCCCTGGACGTTGTCGGCCGAGCATCCCGGCATCGTCGCCCGCCAGCAGGGGCTGGCCGGGCTGTGCCAGACCTGCCAGGAATGCCCGGTGGTGTCCAGCTGCGGCGGCGGTTTGTACACCCACCGCTACCGAACGGGAACGGGCTTCGCCAACCCCTCCGCCTACTGCGCCGACCTGCTCAAGCTGATTACCCACCTCAGCAGCCACCCACCGAAGGAAACGGCGCAGGTGCCGGGAGCCCCGACCCACGACGTGAGCGGCGCCGACTTCCTGGCGCTGGCCGCCGGGTTCGGTGACGCCACGTCGATCGCGCAGCTCACCGACGCCCAGCGGACGCTGCGCCGTGCCCTCCTGAGCGCCGTGTACCAGGAAGGAACCAAGGCTTCCGCGGTGCCAGACCCGGTGAAGGCTGGGCTGCAGCGCGCCTGGGCAGCGCTGACCACGATTGACCGCAAGCAGCCTGAGGCCCTGGATGCCGTGCTCGGCCATCCCTACGCCCGGGTCTGGGCGGCGCAGTGCCTCGAGCAGCTGAGAACGCCCCCGCCGGCCCGCGATGAGTTGCCGGGCGACTCGCCTCCGGGTCATGCCCTGGCCAGCGGCCTTGGCCATCTTGGTGCGATCGCAGCCGTGGCCGCGGTCAGGGCCGGAACCGGGACGACGGTCATGGTCCCGGTCATGGATGCAGCCGTGCACCTGCCGACCCTCGGCCGGCTCGTTATCGGTGCCACCCGGGCGGGCCTGCCCGCCCGGGACGAGCCCGAGACGGCGGACGTCGAGGTGACCGACAGCGTCATCGTCGTCCGGGCCCGCAACGGCTGCTGGACGCTGTCCATAGCCGGCCTGCTCGCCCACGAGATCGGTGCCGGGGCGGGCGCCCGTGACGACGGGCCCGGTGAATGGCAGCCCGTGCGCATGCTGCGTGCGCCTGGCCTCTGTGTCGCGCTCGACGACACCGATCCGTACCGTGACTGCCATCAATGGCAGGCCGCCCCGCGGCTGAGTGACTCCGAGTTCGGTCAGTGGCAGCGGCTCTTCCTGGCGGCGTGGCAGGAAATCGAGCGCGAGCACGGAGCTTATGCCCCTGCGCTTGCGGCCGGCCTGACCACGGTCATGCCTCTGTCGGCGGCGGCGGGCGGCCGCGACGTCAGCGCTACCGCCCGGCACGCCTTCGGTGCCGTCGCCGCGGCGCGGCCGGCCGATCCTGTGACCCTTGCCTTGCTCCTCATTCATGAGTTCCAGCACGTCAAGATGGGCGCGGTGCTCGATATCTACGATCTCTACGACCCGGCCGACAGCCGGCTCTTCCATGCGCCGTGGCGGGAGGACCCGCGGCCGCTCGAGGGGCTGCTGCAGGGCACGTACGCGCACCTGGCGGTCACGGACTTCTGGCGGGTGCGTCAGGAGGTGTCGGCCGGTGCGGCCGCCGAGGCCGCCGGCCAGCGGTTCGCTCACTGGCGAGGGCACACCCGTGACGCCATCGAGACCCTGACGACCTCTGGCTCGCTGACGCCCCTCGGCATGCAGTTCGTTGCCGAAATGCGGCGCTCGGCCGCGGTGTGACCCTGGCGCCCACCTGCGCTGACTCCCTCCGCAGGGTCGCTGACCTGTGTGGCCGCCCAGGCCTTAGGTTGCGGGAGCCGGCGAAACGTTAACGAGGACGAGACAGGCCATACCCTCTGGTCACCCGCTCTAAGGTACTTTATTATACCTAATCAGGGGCGCTCCGGGGATGAATGGCGCCCGGTCGGCTGCGGGAAGGGCTGGGCTTAGGTGCCGTTTGCTAGGGGAAGGCGCCAATGAGTTTCGGGGCGCGACGTCAGGCCGTATTTCTTTCTGAGCTACGCGCGGACTCCCAAACGCGATCCGTCGGACAAGGAAGATCCGGATCGCTGGGTTCACAAGCTGTACAAGGACTTGTGTGACGCTATATTACAACTAACGGATGCCCGGCCCGATGAGGCGGGGTTCATGGACCGCGAAAACAAGCTCGGTGCTGAGTGGTCGCCCGAGCTCACGAACGCGCTCGCTGCGTGCCGGGTTTTTGTTCCGCTCTACTCTCGGCGTTACTTTGAAAGTGACAACTGCGGCAAGGAATGGTTCGCCTTCGCGCGCCGCGAAGTTAACCACGGGCACGGGGGCGGCCGGCCGCGAACGCGATCGTTCCCGCTCTGTGGACCAGGATCGAGCGGGACAGGATCCCGGAGGTCGCGCAGTCCCTTCAGTATGACCACTCCGATCTTGGCGAGCGGTACTGCACCGAGGGCTTCTACGGAATCATGAAGCTGCAGAACTACCGCGAGGACTACCAGCGGGCGGTGCACCGGCTCGCCGAGCGCATCGTCGCGATCGGTGACGAGAGCGTGGTTCAGGCCGATGACCAGTTCGTCCTGGAGATGCAGCAGAAGGACTTCGAATCGCTGCAGAGCGCATTCGGCCCGGCCAGTGCGCAGCGGAGCACGAACGGCCAGCTGCAGATCTCGGTACTGGCGCACGACGTGACCACGCTGCCGCCCGGCCGGGCCGCTGACTACTACGGTGCGACGCCCCATACCTGGAGCCCGTACCAGCCGGACTACCCGCAGCCGGTCGCCGACTATGCGGCGGAGCTGGCCAGGAAATGCCTGGACTGCAAGCCTCTGGTCGGAGCGGCCGAGGATGCCCTCCTGGCCTGGGCGAGCGGCGGACAGCCGATACCGCCGAGCCTGTGTCTCGTGGATGCCTGGGTGAGCCTGTCCGAGGCGCATCACGAACGGCTGCAGCGGCTGAACGCCGTCGAGGAGTCCTGGGTCAGCGTGCTCGTGCCCTGGAATGCGCAGGACCCGCAGATGCGAGCGACCGAGCATGATCTTCGCGAGAAGCTGCAACAGCATCTCGGCCGCAAGCTCGCCACCGTGCCAGACGCTGCCAGATGGCGGCCAGCGGAATTCCCACCCTGCAGGATTTCGGCCAGCTTCTGCCCGAGATGACGATGATCATGCTGAAGAGGTTCCTGAAGGACGCGCCTGCGCACCCGCCCGCAGGGCCCGTCGTCGAGCGGCCGCGGCTGAGGAGAGCCGACCCGAGGAACCTGGAGGCTGAAAGATGAGCGAGTCCAGCCAGGGCCAGATCGTCACCTTCTACTCCTACAAGGGTGGCACGGGCCGCACGATGGCGCTGGCCAACGTCGCCTGGATCCTCGCCAGCAACGGCAAGCGGGTGCTCGTCGTCGACTGGGACCTGGAATCGCCCGGCCTGCACCAGTTCTTCCATCCCTTCCTCGACGAGTCGACGGTCAGTGCCACCCCCGGCGTGATCGAGCTGATCAACGACTACGCCATGGCCGCCGCTCGACCCCGGCCCGCGTGCCGATGACTGGCATCTGGAGTACGCGCAGAGTCGAGCGGCACGCCGTCTCCCTGGACTGGGAGTTCCCCGACGGCGGCAGGCTGGACTTCCTGTCCGCCGGCCGCCAGAACCGCGACTACTCCGCCGCGGTCTGCTCGCTCGACTGGGACAACTTCTACGACCGGCTCGGCGGCGGCCAGTTCTTCGACGCGCTGCGCGAGGACATGAAGCAGAACTACGACTACATGCTGATCGACAGCCGCACCGGCCTGTCCGACATCGCCGACATCTGCACGGTCCACCTGCCCGACATCCTGGTGGTCTGCTTCACGCTGAGCGACCAGTCCATCGAGGGCGCCGCCAGCGTCGCCCGCCAGATCAGCGGCGGTACCGCGACCGCAACATCCGGGTGCTGCCGGTCCCGATGCGCATCGACGACGGCGAGAAGGAGAAGCCGGACGTCGGCCGGGCGCTGGCCCGGGCGCCGGTTCGAGGGCTTCCCGGCGGGGCTGACCCAGGAAGGCTCGGCGCTGTACTGGGCCGCGGTCGAGATCCCGTACAAGCCGTTCTACGCGTTCGAGGAGACCCTGGCCACGTTCGGCGACGAGCCCGGGCTCGCCGGCCTCGCTGCTGGCCGCGTTCGAGCGGCTCACCGACGCGGTCACCGACGGGCGAGGTGACCGCCATGCGGCCGATAGCGAGGAGATCCGGCTCCCGTACAAGGAGGCGTTCACCCGCCGCCAGCCGGCCGCGCTCGACGCAGGTCTACCTCAGCTACGTGCCGGAGGACCGGATGTGGGCCGACTGGATCGAGGCCGTGCTGACCCGGGCGGGATTCCGGGTCCTGCCGCGGTGCACGGTGCCAGCCGGCGCGAGCGGCGGTGACCTCCGGACGGCATCGCAGGCCGAGCGCGATCTGCAGGCGCGCCCCGGACGATCGCCGTGCTGTCGGCCGCCTACCTGCACTCGCCGGAGGCCAGGTCGTCTGGGAGGCGCTCTCGGCGGCGGACGCCGCGGGCACCCACGCGGCAGCTCGTCCCGATCCGGGTCGGCGACGTCAGGCTCACCGAGCCGTTCACCGAGCGCACCGTCGTGGACCTGGCGCGGATGGACGCCGGCCCAGGCGACGGCGCGGCTGCTGTGGGCGCTCGACCGGCCCGGCGCAGCCCGCCGGGAGCATGGCGGCGCAGGCCGAGGAGCCGCGGTTCCCCGGCACCATCCCGCCGATCTGGAACGTGCCGGCCAGGAACGCCGACTTCACCGGCCGCGGCGCGACGCTCGAGCAGCTGCGCGACCAGCTGATCGGCGGCGGCGTGGCCGTCGTCGTCGCCCAGGCGCTGTACGGGCTCGGCGGCGTCGGCAAGACCCAGGTCGCGCTGGAGTACGCGCACCGGTTCATGGCCGACTACGACCTGGTCTGGTGGGTGCCGTCCGAGCAGGCCGAGGAGATCAGCCGGTCGCTCGCCGAACTGGCCCGCAAGCTGGGCCTGCAGGTCGGCGACAACGTGGCGGAGGCGGCGGAGGCGGCGCTGGAGGCGCTGCGCCGCGGCACCACCCCGCGCTGGCTGCTCATCTTCGACAACGCCGACGACCCCAAGCAGCTCGAGCCGTACCTGCCGGCCGGGAGCGGCCACGTCATCATCACCTCGCGGAACCAGGCCTGGACGCATGCGGCCGAGCCGCTCGAGATCGACGTGTTCTCCCGGGACGAGAGCGTCGCGCACCTGCTGCGGCGCGTGCCCGAGCTGGACCGCGGCGGACGCGACGCGGGTCGCCGAGGCGCTCGGTCGACCTGCCGCTGGCGATCGAGCAGGCCAGCGCCTGGCTGGAGCAGACCGGGATGCCCGCGCGCGCCTACGTCGAGCAGCTGACCACGCGCAGTCCGCCCGGATCCTGGCGCTGAACCAGCCGCCGGACTACCCGATGTCGGTCGTGGCCACCTGGAACCTGTCCTTCGACCGGCTGCAGGAGCGGTCGCCCGCGGCGGTCCGGCTGCTCCAGCTCTGCGCGTTCTTCTCGCCCGACCCGATCTCGATGGACCTGCTCTACAGCGACGAGATGATCAAGTCCCTGCTGCCCTTCGACGAGACGCTGAGCGAGAAGCTGATGCTCGGCCGGGTCATCCGGGACATCAGCCGGTTCGCGCTGGTCAAGGTCGACCAGGGCAGCAACTCGCTGCAGATCCACCGGCTGGTCCAGGCCGTCATCCGCGCCCAGATGACCGACGAGGAGCAGGTCGAGGCCCGGCACGAGGTGCACAAGATCCTCGTCGGCGCCCGGCCGCGCCAGGGCGAGACCGACGACCCGGCGAACTGGTCGACGCTACGACATCATCTGGCCGCACCTCGGCCCGTCCCAGGCCGAGGAGTGCGACGACCCGAGGACCCGGCAGCTGCTCATCGACTGGGTGCGCTACCTGTGGAAGCGCGGCGAGTTCGAGGCCTGCCTGAGCCTGGCCCACCGGCTCGAGACGCTGTGGACGCACCAGCTCGGCCCGGACGACCAGCAGACCCTGCACCTGCGCTTCCACATCGCGAACGTGCTGCGCTCGCAGGGCCGGTTCGGCGAGGCGCGCGAGCTGGACACCGACATCCTCGAGCGGCAGCGCGCGGTGCTCGGCCCCGACCACCCGCACGCCCTGATGACCGCGGGCAGCCTCGGCGCCGACCTGCGCGCGCTCGGCGACTTCCAGGAGGCGCTGAGCTCCGACCAGGCAGACCTACGAGAGCTTCAAGGAGCAGTTCGGCGAGGACGACCCGCGCACGCTGTCGGCGGCGAACAACCTGGCGATGCTCCTACCGGCTGGTCGGCGACTGCTTCGCCGCGCGCCGCCTCGACGAGGAGACGCTGGACCGGCAGCGGCAGCGTGCTCGGCCGCCGAGCACCCCTACACCCTGCTCTCCGCGGCCAGCCTGGCGCGCGACATGCGCGCGGCGGGCGCGTTCCGGGAGTCGGTCGACCTGCTGCGCGACACCCTGGGACAAGTACCGGGAGGTGCTCGGCGACGACATGATCGACACCGCTGCGCACCGCCACGAGCCTGGCGGTCTCGCTCGCGCAAGGCCGGCGAGCAGGCCGAGGCGATGAACCTGGCCCAGGACACCTACGAGCGGTACAAGCGCCGTTACGGCAGCGACGCGCCCGACGCCCAGTCCTGCGCGCTCAACCTGGCCTGCGACTACGCGGCGGTCGACGACATGCCCCGGGCGCTGGAGCTGGTGACCGAGGTCAAGGCCGCGCACCAGGCCAGCCTGGGCGAGGATCACCCGAACACCCTCGTCGCCGCCAACAACCTCGCGTGCTACCTGCGCGGCCTCGGCCGGTTCGCCGGAGGCGCTCGCGCTCGCCGAGGACACGCTGCGACCGCATGCGGCAGCAGGCTGGGCGACGACCACCCGCTGACCCTGTCCTGCGCGGTCAACCTGGCCAACTGCCTGGGCGACTCCGGGGACCTCGACCGAGCCGAGGCGCTGCAGCGCGAGACCGTCTGCGCGGCTGCGCGAGACAGGCTCGGCGCGAACCATCCGGACACCCTCGTCTGCCAGGCCAACCTCGCCGTCACGCTGCGAGCCACGCGGCCGGGACGAGGAGGCCGAGGAGCTGAGGGCCGGGCTCCTCGACTGACTTCAGCCGGGTCCTCGGGCCAGAGCCATCCCGACATCGCCCAGCTGCAGAAGTGGCAGCGGATCAACCGCGACCTGGAGCCCCAGCGTGATCTGAGCCAGGTCCCGCAGCCGACGCGGCGCTCACCGGCCCACGGTCACGGGCTGGCGGCGACAGCCACCGGAGGATGTCAGGAAGGACGTCGAGCGCGCCGAAGTGGGCGGCGCCCGCCTGGACCACCACCGTGGCACTCGGGATCTTGTCGGCCAGCCACCGGGCGTGGCTGACCGGGGAGAAGACGTCGCTGGCGCCGTGCCAGAGCAGGACGGGGACGGTGACGTGGCCGGATCGAAGCCCCACGGCGAGCAGAACGCCAGCACGTCGTCGATCCAGCCGTAGTCGGACGTCCGCAGCGCCTCGGCGTAGCTCTCGATCAGCATCGAGCTGGATGCCCCGGTCGGCGACCACCCGCCGGTCCGGGTCGGGCAGCTCGGCCTGCAGCGTGGCGATCAGGCTGGCCGGGATTGGCCCGGACGGCGCTCGGCGGTCGCCCTGCGTGTGCGGCGCGATGCCCTCGTAGCCGTTCGCCGCCGCCGTGAACTCGACGACGTTGGACTCCGCCATCCCGTCGAACCAGTCGAGCCCCTCGGCCCCGTGCGGGGCGAGTCCCACCAGGACCGCCGCCTTGGTCGTGCGCTCGGGCAGCAGCGCCGCGCAGGCCAGCGCGTGCGGCCCGCCGCCCGACCGGCCGACGACGGCGAACTTCTCCAGCTCATAGGCGTCCGCGATCGCCAGCACGTCGGCCGCAGCGTCCGCGACCCGGCGGCCCTCGAGCCGGTCGGACTCGCCGTAACCCGGCCGGTCGAAGGAGATCAGCCGGACGCCGAGCCGGTGCAGCACCGCCGATCGCGGGTGCGGGCCGAGCCGGCTTCCCGGCGTTCCGTGCAGCAGGAAGACCGGTCTTCCGTCGCGGTCGCCGTATACCTGGGTCGATAGTCGCCTGCCGTCAGCCGTTCGCACCGTGCGCTTCAAGATCGTCCCTAGCCACGCCCCGCGCCGCCGCCTTCCGGTAGCGGCGCATCTTCCAGCATGCCGTCGCCGGGCCGACAACGGAAGGGATGCAGCCGCACCCGGACGCCCGCCTTGACACGCCAAACCACTCCCGGGGACCGTTCTCGTATAGCCATAATTCGGGTATCACTACAGATAGCGAGCAGACGAGTGAAGATAGACGCCTTCTGTCACATCATGCCGCGCCCGTACTACGACCGCTTCTTCACGCTGCCCGAGACCGTGCACGCCGCGAACCTGCGCAAGCGGGTGTCGAACATCCCGTGCCTGGTGGACATGGATATCCGCTTCGCGCAGATGGACGAGTTCGGCGACTACCGCCAGATCATCAACATCTGCGCGCCGCCGGTGGAGTACCTCGGCTCCCCGGAGATCTCCAAGGAGATGGCCAGGCTCGGCAACGAGGCCATGGCCGAGCTCGTCCGGACCCACCCGGACCGCTTCGCCGGGTTCTGCGCCTGCGTGCCGATGGACGATCCCGAGGCCGCGGTGGCCGAGTACGAGTACGCGCGGGGCCAGCTCGGCGCGCTCGGCGCGCAGATCTACACGCACACCCGCGGCGAGGCCATGGACGACGCGCGGTTCGACCCGTTCTACGCCGCGGTGGCCGGGTCCGGCGGCCTGCTGCAGGTCCACCCGTGCCGCAACTCGGAGTGGGCCGACTACCCCACCGAGAAGCGGTCGCGCTACGAGATCTGGTGGACGTTCGGCTGGGAGTACGACCTGTCGGCCTTCATGGCCCGGATCGTGTTCTCCGGGGTGCTGGAGCGCTACCCGGACCTCAAGCTCCTGATCCACCACGGCGGCAGCATGGTGCCCCACTTCTCCGGCCGGGTCGGGCCCGGCTGGGACCAGCTGGGCGCCCGCACCCCGCCCGACCAGCAGGAGGACATCCAGGGCTACCCGCTGACCCGCAGGCCCATCGAGTACTTCCGGATGATGTACGGCGACACGGCGATGTTCGGGGCCGCGCACGCGCTGCGCTGCTCGATCGACTTCTACGGCGCCGACCACATCCTGTTCGGCTCCGACAGCCCCTTCGATCCCGAGCGCGGTCCCGGCTACATCCGCGCCTCGATCCAGAACCTCGAGGAGATCGGGCTCAGCGAGGCCGACCAGGAAGCCATCTTCCGCGGCAACGTCGCGCGCCTGACCGGGCTTACGGTCTGAGTTGTCCGCTCCGCCGCGGCGGCCGGCCCCGGCCGCGAGGAACCGGCTAACCTCCCCGGTGCGGCATCGCGCCGGGCCGCGGCCGTCGCCACCAGCGGCGGAACTTGGTACAAAGCAACCTGAGAAGGGTCAACGCCCGCCCGTCGTGCCGGAGGCGCGCCACTAGCGTCGTGCCGGAGGCGCGCCACTAACAGGGAGTCATCATGACGCTCACCGCCGCCAGCATCGAGGACTTCGGCCTCGACGCGAAGTACCGCGTGACCGACGGCGGTGTGCTCATCACCGGGGTCCAGGCGCTGGTCCGGGTCATCTTCGACCAGATCCGCGCCGACCGCCGCCGCAACCTCAGCACCGCCGCGCTGGTCAGCGGCTATCCCGGATCCCCCCTGGGCGGCTTCGACCAGACCCTGCAGCGCACCGGGGCGCTGCTCGCCGAGCATGACGTGCACCTGGTGCCGGGGGTGAACGAGGACCTCGCGGCCACCTCGGTGTGGGGCAGCCAGCAGGACAACCTCGCGCCGCTCAGCCGGCACGACGGCATCATCGGCATGTGGTACGGCAAGGCGCCGGGCGCGGACCGCTGCGGTGACGTGTTCCGGCACGCCAACATGCACGGGGTTGGCCGCAACGGCGGCGTTATCTGCGCGGTCGGCGACGACCCGCAGTCGAAGTCGTCCACGCTGCCCAGCGCGAGCGAGGCCGCGCTGTACGACGCGGGCATGCCGATCCTGGTCCCCGGCACCGCCCAGGAGGTGCTCGACCTCGGCCGCCACGGCTACGAGATGTCCCGCTTCACCGGCTGCTGGACCGGCTTCAAGATCGTCACCGCGGTCGCGGACGGGTTTGGCTCGGCCGACGTCGCGACCGGCCGGATCTCGCCGGTGCGGCCCGGCCTGGCCTTCGACGGCCAGCCGTGGGTGCATGTGCAGCGGCCCACGTTCTTCCTGCCGGACACGGTCGAGCTCGAGGCCGAACTCTACGAGCGCCGCCACCCCGCCGCCCGCGCGTACGCGGCCGAGAACGGGCTCAACGCCGTCGAGACCGACCCCCCGGACGCGTGGCTGACCATCGTCAGCGCCGGCCGCACCTACCGCGAGGTGCGGCAGGCCCTCGCCGACCTGGGGCTGGCCAGCGACCAGGAGGTCCGCGACGCCGGGATCCGCCTGGTCCGGCTGGGGATGGTCTACCCCCTGGAGCCGGGCATCGTCCGCGCCGCGGCCCGGGGCGTCGGCGAGATCCTCGTGGTCGAGGAGAAGCGCCCGTTCATCGAGCGCTTCCTCCGCGAGCAGCTCTACAACCTCAGCGAGCGGCCGCGCGTAACCGGCAAGCGCGACGAGCGGGACGCGCCGCTGATCCCGGTCGGCGGCGAGCTGAGCGCGGACCGGCTGCGCCCCATCCTGGCCCGGCGCCTGCGGCCGCGGCTGGCCACCCCGCGGATCGCGGCCGCGGCCAGCCCGGCCCCCCATCCGGCGGCAGAGCGCACCCAGCTCACCATCGTCCCCGTCAGCACGCCCCGCACCGCCGCGTTCTGCAGCGGCTGCCCGCACAACCGGTCCACGGTCCCGGGCGCGGGCTCGCCGGTCGGCGGCGGCGTGGGCTGCCACGCCATGGTCATGTGGCTGGACCGCGGCGCGGTCAGCTACAGCCAGATGGGCGGCGAGGGAGCCCAGTGGATCGGCCGCGCGCCGTTCACCGACGTGCCGCACTTCGTGCAGAACGTGGGCGACGGCACGTTCTTCCACTCCGGCAGCCTGGCCGTGCGCGCGGCGGTGTCCGCGGGCGTGACCATGACCTTCAAGATCCTCTACAACGGCGTGGTCGCGATGACCGGCGGCCAGGACCCCGCCGGCCAGCTCGATGTGCCGCACCTGTGCCAGGCCATGGCCGCCGAGGGTGTGACCCGCATCATCGTCGTGAGCGAGGACCCGTCCCGTTACGGCCGCAAACCCAAACTTCCTGCCATTACGCAACTGTGGGGCCGGGATCGTCTCGCCGAGGCCGAGCGTGCCCTGGCTGGCTGTCCGGGCGTCACGGTCCTGGTGTACGACCAGGCGTGCGCGGCCGAATTGCGGCGGCTGCGCAAGCGCGGCAAGGCGCCGGTCCGCGCCCAGCGCGTCGTGATCAACGAGGCGGTGTGCGAGGGCTGCGGCGACTGCGGCGTGAAGTCCAACTGCCTGTCCGTGCAGCCGGTGGACACCGACCTGGGCCGCAAGACCCAGATCGACCAGGCGTCGTGCAACACCGACTACAGCTGCCTCGACGGCGACTGCCCGTCGTTCGTGGAGGTGCTGGCCCCGCCGGGTGGGGCGCGCGACCGGCGTGAGACGCCGAAGCTGCCGTCCGGCGTCCCCGAGCCCGCGGCCAAACCCGGGATCTCCGAGGCTGGGTACGGGATCGTGGCTACCGGGATCGGCGGCACCGGCGTGGTGAGCCTCAACCAGATCCTGGCCACGGCCGCGTTCCTCGACGGCCTGCAGGTCAGCGGCCTGGACCAGACCGGGCTGAGCCAGAAGGCCGGGCCGGTCGTGTCTCACCTGAAGCTGTGGCCCGCCACCCCGGCTGAGCCGGCCGCGGATCCGGAGGCCCAGGGATCATCCGGCCGCGGGGGGGCGTCGGACCTGCCGGTGTCCGGCGCCGTGGGCGAGGACTCGGCCGACCTGCTGCTCGCCCTCGACCTGCTGGTGGCGGCCGACCCCCGGCACCTGGTCCGGGCCAGCGCGGACCGCACGGTCACGGTGGCCTCGACCTCGCTGGTGCCCACGGCCGAGATGGTCCGCGGCGACGCCGGAGCCCCCGACATGGCGGACCTGGCCGCCGCCGTGCGGGAACGCACCCGGCCCGGGGCGTTCACCTCGCTCGACACCGTGGCCCTGGCCACGGCGCTGTTCGGCGACAGCATCTCGGCCAACATGATCGCGCTCGGCGCGGCCTACCAGGCGGGCGCGGTGCCGCTGCAGGCCGCGTCGATCGCGCGGGCCATCGAGCTGAACGGCGTGGCGGTCGAGCGGAACCGGGCCGCGTTCCAGGCCGGGCGGCTGGCCGTGCACGACCCCGGTAGCCTGCCCGAGTTCCGGCGCGCGGGTGAGCTGCGCCGGGAACCCGACGCCCAGCGGCTCGCCGCGGCCCGCCAGCTTGCGGCGGATCGCGGTCTCGACGGTCCCGCCGCCGAGCGGCCGGTCCGGCACGCGGCCGAGCTGATGGCCTACCAGAACGACCGGCTGGCCGCCCGCTACCTCGATCTGGTGGGCGCCACGGCCCGGGCCGAGGCCGGGCTGCCTGGCTGCTACCGGTCCGGCCGGGCCGTCCGCCCAGACCGGGCCCGCCACCCCTCCCGCCCAGGCCGGGGAGCTGACCGGCGCGGTGACCGAGGCGTTCTTCAAGCTGCTCGCGTACAAGGACGAGTACGAGGTAGCCCGGCTGCACCTGCTCCCCGAGTTCGACCAGGCGCTGGCGCAGGCCGTCAGCGGTGGCCGCAGCGTTAAATATCTCTTGCATCCCCCGGTGCTGCGGGGGCTGGGCCTGCAGAAGAAGATCGCCTTCCCGGCCCCGGTCATCCGCCCGGCCTTCCGCGTGCTGCGCTCGATGCGGCACCTGCGGGGGACCGCCGCCGACCCGTTCGGCTACACGCAGGTGCGCCGCACCGAGCGGCGGATCGCGGCCGGGTACGAGGCCGAGCTGCGCGAGGTCCTGGCCGGGCTGTCCGCCGCCACCCTGCCCGCCGCGGCCGAGCTGGCCCGGCTGCCGCTGGACATCCGGGGCTACGAGCAGATCAAGCTGGCCGCGGTGGAACGCTACGAGCGGCGAGCTGGAGCGGCTGCGGCCGCTGGCGCGCGGGGCAGGCTAGCCGCATCCCGTTGCGGCGGCGGGTGCCGCAGAGGGATGCGTAACGGCACATTCAGTGAGCGCCCTCGGTGACCTGCGCCCGCCGCGCGGTGCGGATCCGCTCGGCGAGCACAGCGGCCGCCGCGGCCAGCACCGCGGCTCCGGCCATGAGCAGGGCGATCTGCCAGCCAGGGGTGCCACCCACGGTGACGGTGTGCACCACCGGCGGGGGCTGGGGCGGCGGCGCGACCGTGCCCCCCGGTGGCGGCACCATCCTGGCGAAGGCGGGCGCGGCCGCGGTGCAGGACACCAGCACGGCGGTCACCGCGGTCAGGAACGCCGCGGGGCGGAACATGCGGCGGATGGTATTCATGGTGATTCTCTCCTTGAGGTCGTGATCGAGATCGTGGTCGCGGTGCGGATCCGGGCTCCGGGTCAGGAGCCCTCCTGCACCTGGTAGATGTCGTCGGCCACCAGGCCGTGGGCCTCGCGGTGCACGGTGGCCGCCGCGTCCGCCGACGGCGCCTCGGCCAGGCAGAGCATATGTCTAGCTCAGACATACACATACACACGGCGAGGGAATCTTCAGCTTGCTGCCTCTGCTGGTGCCTTCAGTAGCTTTGTTTTCCTCGAACTTGATCCCGGCTTCCGTGATAACCGACTCCGCCAGTTTAACACCCGCGCCCGTCAGCCCTGTATCAACGAAGAGGAGCGTGGGCGGAAGCGTCTCTACGCGACCCCAGCCCACCATGAAATGGTCGTAAGCCATTCATATAGCAAATTACTACTCTCTTGCTGCGATCATCGGGTATCCTCTAGAATTTTGGTAGTTCTGCGGCGCAGCGCAAGCTCCCCATGCGGATAATCCATCGTGGTCAGGAAATGGTAGAAAAGAGTGATTCTAATTCCGTCTATTCGTCTTCATGCCAAATCCTTCCAAAAGTTGGCGCAAGGAAGCATTGCCGTCGGAACATTTTTCACGGTCCAGTCGCCGAGTGTGAGTGATTGATCCGCCCAACTCGTGACTCTCAGTGCTCGCCCCCGGAAAAGGTGCCCGTACTGCCCCAATTGCGGCAGCAGATGAAACTTAGTTAGTAGAGGACATTTTTTTTTTTTCGGCGAAAAAAAAAAAAACATACCCTGCCGCACCGCCTCCGGCGGGGGCGGTGCCCACGCTGCCGGGCAACGGCCAGGGCCTGGTCGCTGAATGCTCTACCTGCGTGCCGCCTGGATCGACTACGCACTGTCCGCCGAGGCTGATGTGCGTGCGCAGGCCGGAGACCAGCCTGGACGGCACCCGCGGGGTCGACCTTCCGCAGCTGGCTGCGCGGCGGCCCCCCACACCGACCTCTCCGACCACCTGTCCGCTGTCGCCGGCTCCGCCCGCGCGGCCACCTGGAATACCGGGTCATCGACGCCCAGGCCCGCGACGGCCGGACCGCGTGCCTGCTGCCGTGGTCACCGCGCTGCTCGACGACGAGGCCGCGTCGGAGCGGCGATGGCCGCCGCGGAAGTCCTCTGGCACCAGGCCAGCACCGCGTGCGGGGGCGACTTCGGCGACGAGCCCGGCGCGGCGGCGGCACCGGCTGGGACTGCGGCAGCCCGTGGGAGTGGGCGGCACGGCACGGCCCGACCGACCCGATCATCGGCGACATCAGCGTGGCCTGCTTCGAGGCCGCCGAGCTCGCGCTGGCCTGCTGCACGTCCTCGCCGCCGCTCAGGGGGAAGCGGTCAGCACCTTCGCCGAACGCTACGTCGCCCGGTACCCAGCGCCCCCGCCGACGACCGCCTTGACGAGGCGCGCTCGGCGGCCAGCGCATGCGACGCTGCCGTTCCCTGCGGGAGGAATCGAAACATGACACCGACCGGCGCCGAGGCACTGCGCGAACTGGTCGCGAGGGACCTGGTGACGGCACGGGAACGCACCGAGCTGCTGACCGGCAGCGTGGACGACGGCGACCTGGTGCGCCAGCACTCGCCGCTGATGTCGCCGCTGGTGTGGGACCTCGGGCATGTCGCCAACCAAGAAGAGCTCTGGCTGCTGCGGGAGGTGGGCGGCCGGGAAACCATGCACCCGGAGATCGACCCGCTCTACTACGTGTTCGAGCACCCCCGGGCGGAGCGGCCGACGCTGCCGCTGCTGCCCCCGGCGCAGGCGCGCGCCTACGCCCATGAGGTCCGCGGCCGCGTGCTCTACTGGATCGAGACGGCCACCTTCTCCGGTACGCGCCTGCTCACCGGGGCATTCGCGTTCGGCATGATCGCCCAGCACGAGCAGCAGCACGACGAGACGATGCTCATCACCCATCAGCTCCGCAAAGGCCTGCTGGCGATGATCCCCCGCCCGGTCGCCGCCCGCACCGCCTGCGCGGCGTCGCTGTCGCGCGAAGTGCTCATCCCCGCCGGGCCCTTCACCATGGGCACCTCCACCAAGCTGGTGCTCGGCCGCGTAGCCAGCGCCCCGCCCACACCGTCACCTTGCCCGCCTTCTACCTCGACTATGCCGGTGACCAACGCGGCCTACCAGGAGTTTCTCGCCGATGGCGGCTACGAAGAGCCGCGCTGGCGGCAGCCCGGCGGGCTGGGACCACCGGCAGCGCGCGGGCCTCGCCGCTCCGCCGTACTGGCGGCGGGAGGCGCAGCGGCTGGGTGCGGACCAGGTTCGGTGTCACCGAGCCGGTGCCGCCCGCTGAGCCGGTCATGCACGTGTCCTGGTATGAGGCGCCGGCAGGGTACGCCGCATGGGCAGGCCCGGCCGCCGACCGAGGCCGAGTGGAGAAGGCCGGCCTGGACCACCCGGCCACCGGGCGGTCGCGCCGGTTCCCGTGGGGCGACGATGACCCCGCGCCCGACCGGGCGAACCTGGGGCAGCACTACCTCCAGCCTGCGCCTCGCGGGCAGCTACCCACGCGGCGCGAGCCCGGTGGGCGCGCGCGAGCTCATCGGTGACGTGTGGGAGTGGACCTCCAGCGACTTCCTGCCCTACCCGGGCTTCACCGCCTGGCCCTACAGGGAGTATTCCGAGGTGTTCTTCGGCGGCGAGTACAAGATGCTCCGCGGTGGCTCGTTCGCGTCGCCCTGGTTGCCTGCCGGGGCACGTTCCGCAACTGGGACTACCCGGTCCGGCGGCAGATCTTCGCGGGGCTTCCGCACCGCCAGGGACGCCGAACCCCCCGCCCGCCCGCCCATTCCCCCGTCCCCGGCGCCGGGCTCGCGAGCCCTATGCCGCCACCTGGCCTACCGTGCCTGCCCGCGCATTGCGGGCGCTGCTCCAGCCGCCACGCGCGCCGGCACCCAGGCGTGGGCGCCGCGCCGCCAGTGCCACGGGACCATGAACGTCGACGGGTTCGGCGTCGGCTGGTACGCCGACGCGGACCCGGCGCCGGCCAGGTACCGCCGGGCCGGGCCGATCCGCGCCGACCCCGAGCTTCGCCGACCTGGCCAGGGTCACCCGGACCCTGGTGCTGCTCGGTGCGCGCGCCGGGCCACGGAAGGGACCGAGGCCTGCGCGGCGGCCGCGGCCCCGTACACGGCCGGGTCCCTGGGCCGTTCTCGCACAACGGCACGCTGAACGGATGGCCCGTGGCGACCGGGTCCCTCGCCGCGACGCTGGCCGCCGCCGACCTGCTTGCGCTGGAAGCGCGGTGTGACTCGGCGCTGGCCTGGGCCCGGCGTCGGCCCGCCTGCGGGCGGGCTGCGGCCCGGCGGACGCCCTCGCCCAGACCATCGGCGCCCTGGCCGAGCACCAGGTCACCGGGCGGTTGAACTTCCTGCTCAGCAACGGGGAGGTGATCGCCGCCACCGCGGCCGGTGACACCCTCTGCTACCGGCTGAGCGGCGGCGGCGTGCTGGTCGCCTCGGAGCCGGCGAACGACGAGCCGGGCTCGATCCAGGTGAGCGACCAGTGCGTGCTCACCGCTACCCCCGGCGGGGTGGATGTCCGCCCGCTGCCCGGGCCTGCCCGCCTGCCCCGGTGACCGCACCCCAGCTAGCGACCGCCCCACCCGCGGAGAAGGGACCATCTACCTGATGACGGCATTGCGGGTCGAACGCTGCCTGCCGGACGGTTTCTGCCGAGGCACTCCTGCGGCGGACGCCCGGCCCTGCCGGCTATCGGAAAGGCGTCCGCCCAAGTGGTTCTGAACGACGAGCGGGGGCAGCGAGCTGTTCGAGAAGTCGCACCTGCCTCGACGAGTACTACCCACTCGTGCCGAGCTGTCCATCCGCGCGCCGCCGCCGGGCAGATCGCCGCGGCCACCCGCGCCCGCACCCTCGTGGAACTCGGCGCCGGCGCGGCGGAAGACCAGGCTGCTGCTCGACGCGCTGGCCGGGGCGGGCACGCTGGCCAGCTTCGTCCCGGTGACGCCTACGCCTGCTGATCGAGGCGGCGCGCCGCTTACCCGCCAGCACCTGGGCCCCGGCGGTCACCGCCGTCGTCTCCGACTTCGAGGAGCACCTGAGCCTTCCCGAGGAACAGCGAGCGCCTGTGGGTGGTGTTCCTCGGCGGGACCATCGGCAGCCTGGATGGTCTGGCTCAGCGAGCTGTTCCGCCTCGCTGCGGGCCCGGCTCCGCCCGGGTGATCCGCTCGGCACCGACCTGGTCAGCATATTCCGTGGTGCCTCGGTCGCCGCCGACGACGACGATGCGGTAGGGACAGACCGCCGTGTTCAACAAGAACATCCGTCGGTGCTGAACGCGGCGCTGGGCGCGAACTTCGACCCGGACGCGTTGAGGATGTCGCCCTGTGGGATGCCCTGGAGGTAGTGGATCGAAGCGCGGCTCCGCTCGCTGCAGCCGCAGGCGGCGAGGCTGCCCGGGATCGGGCTGGAGGTGACGTTCGGCGAGGGCGAGGAGACGCGGACCGAGGTGTCGGCGAAGTCCGAGGACGGGTGGCCGCGGAACCTGGCGGCGGCCGGGTTCACCCTGGCCTGTGGTGGACCGACGAGCAGGACAATTCGGCCTGTCACTGTCGGTGCCCAGCTGAACGCCGGCCTGTACAAGACACAAGGCCCCTGGACGAGTCGCGGGGCCTTGAGACCATCGGGGTTCCGGGGGTCGCGCCCCCGGGCCAGCACGGCTCAAGGCCCCGCGCGCTAAGTTCTGGGGCCTTGAGACCATCGGGGGTTCCGGGGGGTCGCGCCCCCGGGCTAACACAGCTCAGCGGCGCGCCTCGCGCCGGCGTCGATCCGGTGCACCCGCGGGTCCGCCAGCCGCAGCGCCTTGATGAGTCCACCGGCCACCTGCTCGGCGGCCACGGTCCCGCAGCTGAACAGGTCCACCGCGATCAGGCTCTCCGGCCAGGTGTGGATGGCCAGGTGTGATTCGGCGAGGATGAGCACCAGGGTGACCGCCCCGTTGGGGAAGATCACGTGGCTGGAGTCGAGCACGGTGCCGCCGCTCCACCGCGGCGGTCGCGGCCGCGGTCAGCTCGGTGATCGGACACCTGCGAGCCGGGGGTCAGCGAAGCGTCCACCGTCCAGAGCCGCTCGGGCACGGGAGCGGAAGCGGCCGGTGAAGCGGGAATGGGGAGGCGGCGGGCGGTTGGCCGGGCGCGAGCTTTCCTGGCATGATGGGGGAGGATACCCGATGGCCCGCCGCGGGCCGCGGTCAGCCAAGCCGGGCCGCCCCGGCCGGGGGAACGTCAGAACTCACGAAACTCAGTATCATGGTACCCGGCACGCATTCCTGGAAACACTGGACGCAGCATCCACACACAGAACTGGACCTACAAGAGCTATGCGGCACCTGCGTCCCGCTGCGCAGCAACCGCGGAGGTCGCCGCCGCGGTCGGGCTGGCGGAGGGGCCCGCCGGGGGTTGCCGACGTCCTCCGGGTGATCGCACGTCATGAGCCGGTCGCGGCGCGCGAGATCAGCCGGCCGAGCCCCGCCGGTCCCGATCGTCGCCGCTGTCTGCGGGAAGCTGCGCAGGCGCGGGACTGGCCTGGAACGGTCTCCTGCCCGGTGGCGACCCCGGAGGGACGCGCCAGCCCGACCCGGCAGGCCGAGCAGGGGGCTGGCAGGCCGGCTCCACCGGCCGGTGCCCGTGCTGCGGCGGCCTGGGCGTGGTGGTCCCTGACACAGTCGCGGAGCTGGCCGGGCTGCTGGAACGCGCGGAGCTCGGCGAGCCCGCGGCGAAAGTGGACCTGGACCAGACCCACTGCACCGCGGACACCAAGCTGCGCCGGGTGCTGGCCATGCGCACGAGGCGGGCGCGCTGGCCTGGTAGTGGTTGCCGCTCGGTGACGACGACCTGGTCAGCGTGGCGCTGGCGGCCTTCGCCGGGCACGCAGGCGCGGCCGCACGGCCGCGCGGCGTCACCGTGCTGGACTGCGACCCCGACCTGGCGGGCTACCTGCGCGAGGAGCTGCGCGATCCCGGCTTCCCCGCCGAGGTCATCGAGCACGACCTCCGCGCCCGCTGTCCGCCGCGCTGACCGGCGCGTTCGACGTGGCCTGCACGGTATCCGCCGTACACGGTGGCGGCGGAACTGTTCCTGTCCCGCGCGGTGGACGCCCTGGCCCCGGTGCCGCGGGTACACGTGTTCTTCTCCTTCGGGCCGCGCCTGCGGAGACCGTGGCGACCCAGCGCCTGATGGCGGACATGGGGGGCTCGCCATCCGCTCGCTGACGCCCGGGTTCAACTTCTACAATGGCGGGCATCCTGGCGGGCACCAGCCACCTTTACCACCTGCGCACCACGCAGGACAGCAGGCCCGCCCGCACCTGGGGCGGCTACCGCCCTGCTGTACGCGCAGACCCGGGGCTGCCGCCACCCGGCCGTACCGGTGCGCGGCCTGCGGGGCGGTGCACGAGGTCGGCCCCGGTGCCCGCTGGGGACGGTGGATCCCCGCCAGTCAAGGCCCTGCGGGCCGCCCCGCCTGCGGCGGCACGGGGCCGCGCCCGCAGCCGCTGGCGCGCCGGGCAGGGGCAGGCCTATGACGACGGCACCGCCGGGTTCCTGGTCCGCCCGGCCCGCGAGGGCGACCTGGATGTCATCGCCGGGTTCGAGATCGTCGACATCGCCCGGGCGTCGTTCGGCGGCGACGAGGCGATCGAGGACCCGGCGCTGCACCGCAAGAGGGTCGCTGGCGCGCTCGGCAAGCCGGGAGAGGTCACGCTGGTCGCGGTGGCTGTGACGGGGGAAGTGAAGAGGGAGAAATGGAAACGCGGGCGGGAGGCGGGGGCGACGGCGCGCCGGTGGGCTGGGCCTGCGCCGTCCGGGCGCACCAACTCGCTGACCGGCGCCAGGTACGGCAACTTCCGGTCGCTGGCCACCGCCGATATCCCGGGCCGCGGCATCGTCGCTGAGCTGCTGATGGCCGCGGTGGTGCAGGCGGCGGCGCAGGCCGTGACACCCATCTCACCTGCAACGCACGCCCGCAACCTGGGCATGCGGGCGCTGTACCGGAAGTTCGGCTTCGAGGCCGACCTGGATGATGGAGTGGCGGCCGGGCGCCGCCGCGGGCCGGGAGACGGGCCGGTGACCACCGCCGCTGCCCCGCGCCTGGTCAAGCGCGCGGTCTGGAACATCCACAACACCCTGGTCGACGGGGTCGACCCGGAATCGGGGGACATCTCCGCGCGCCGCGAACCCGGCCATGGCCGGGGCGCTGGCCGACCTCGCCTCCCGGGATCCTGACGATCGCGAGCAAGAACAGCAAGACCAACTGAGCCTGAGCAACTACAACAACATCGCCCGCGAAGGCGGTTCCGTAGATGCGCGACAGCATCCGCTCGGTCGAATCGCCGCGCCAATAAGCGCCAGCGACTTTCATCAGCCTTACCGCCTCGCTCAATTTCTTCGCCAGGCCGGCTACCCGCCGCCTCTAGGTCGGTCCACTCGCCCTGGCTATAGAACTCGAACTCCTGATCGGAGACGATGTCGATCAGCTCGATCTTGAACGCTTCGCCCTTCTTCTCGAAAAAACCTTTGGCCTCCTTGTGTGAAACGACGGTCTTCTTGAACGGTTCGTCATGGGCGACGGTTTCCGCGCATGCGCTTCTGGATCGCCGGAAAAATCATCGGCGAGACCGGCCCTGGCGCGATAGAAGTCGTAGTAGTACCGATTCGACTACAACGGGCTGATCGGCACGTTGGCGCTGGTGATAGCGACTGCACCGCCTCGGCGAGCATGTGGCGTCGTGGCGGATGAGTAACTCGAGCGCGCGGATCGTCGCGGAAATGACTTTATAGCGCCGAGTCCTGATCGATCGGGTCGGCAAGATCAACAAGCTCGCCGTCGCTAATCGCGGCCACGGTTGCTTCGCGAGAGAGGGGGGATATTCATACCTCTGATGTCTAAGCCCGAAACGCCGGGCTCGTAGGCGCGCTTAGCGCCATCGGGAAAGGTCACGTGAATCATCGAGGCACCTCAACTACTCGCCGATACCAATCCGCGTAAGCGTTCGAGCGACCGGATAGTCTGGGCCTCGCCCGGGGGCAATGGAAGCCGTCTGTCGCCGTGACACGGTGAACTCCTCGACAACGGGCGCTCCGGCGTAGTTCGCGTAGCGCATCCATCGCGGCTTGACGACGATATACGCAATATCCGGCCAATTCGCGAGCGGCCGTCCGGCCATTCGCGGTAGTAGGCCGCCTTGGCGTACGCCAGTTACCGCCCGGGGGCCGGCGAGCGTCGCCTTCGATCTGGACGGTGATGTCGTTGTCCCATCCGATCACCAAGGCGGTCGTGGCCCGGCGGGCTAAGCAATACGATGGTTGAAGCCGCAGACAGAAAAATTGTCGATCGTGTTCAACGCGGCAGCATGATCTTTGCCCAGATTGTTGATCACAAAGGCCGCGATCGCAAGCGCGGTAGCGTCGTCGACGCCGCTAGCAATTGTAGCGCGCGCATGCCGGATGCCGGCGCTTCGTTCCTCCTCGTCAAACCCGTCGTTCAGGAAGCAAATTTCGTGGCAATGGGCGAGGCGCGCATGGGCGGCAGCCAGGTTCGGGTCTAAATTGATCGCGTCCTCCAAGAAACCCGCCGCAATCCTGGCGTCCGCCGGTCGAAAGACTCCATGTGGGGCAGAGCGCGCAAATAGAGATCGTAGGCGTCAAGGTTGTCGGGATGCTTTCGTCGCGAGCGTTCGATCTCCGACTTCTGCAAGCTGGGCTCCACGATGCCGATGACCTGGTCCGTGATCTGATCCTGAAGGTCAAAAACGTCCTCCAGCCCGCCATCGAAACGGTCGGCCCAGAGATGGGTTCCGGTTTCGGCCTCAATCAGCTGCGCGGTGATGCGCAGGCGATTTGCCGCCTTGCGGACCCCGCCCTCCAGAACATAACGCACGCCGAGCTCACGCCCGACTTGCCGGATGTCGACGGCTTTGCCCTTGTAGACGAAGCTCGAATTCCGCGCGATGACGAACAGCCATTTGATCCGGGAAAGCCCGGTGATGAGGTCCTCCACCATGCCGTCGGCGAAATATTCCTGCTCGGGATCCCCGCTCATATTCTGAAAGGGCAGGACGGCAATTGACGGTTTTTCCGGCACATGATGCTGCGCCGGCGTCTTCACCTGCGGCTCGATTGGCGCCTGCGCCGGCTTGGCCCGGGCAGGAACGCCGACCTGGACCGAATAAACCCGGATGGGCTCGCTAATATTCTTGAGTTGGGTTTGACCGAGATCGTTGACTTCAATATCGAGTTGCGCCTTGACCTGCCTATAGGCGTCCTCGGAAAGACAGATCGCGCCGGGTTGAGCGATCCCTTCGAGTTCGAGCGGCGATATTGATCCCGTCGCCCATAAGGTCGCCGTCGCTCTCCTCGACGATGTCGCCCAGATGGATGCCGATGCGAAACTCGATGCGGCGATCTTCCGAAACGCCCGCATTGCGTTCGACCATGGCGTTCTGCACCTCGATCGCGCAGCGCACCGCGTCGACCACGCTGCGGAATTCGACCAGCGCCCCATCGCCGGTGCGCTTGACGACCCGGCCACTATGCACGGCGACCGTCGGGTCAATGAGATCGCTGCGGAGCGCCCTGAGCCGGGCCAACGTGCCGATCTTCGTCCGCGCCGGTGAGCCGGCTGTAGCCGACCACGTCGGCTGCCAAGATCGCGGCGAGTTTGCGGGATTCGGTCATTGCGCCCCATCTACAGGACGTTCCAAGCTGTCCTTGGAACCTTCGTTTCGCCATTTCGGCTGCAGGATCGCCGACTTAAAATTCGATCGGTGGTCCTACATTTCACGAAACGGAAGCTCAGCTCCTTCGCTGGCCCCTTGCGACCTAAAGTTCGAGAGCGTCACGCCGACGAGCCGGACGCCTTTGGGCGGCGGGAAGACAGACCGGATCAGGTCAAGAGCGACTTCATGCAGCCTGTCCCTGGTGTCGATGGTCACTTCCAGGCTTCGGCTTCGGGTGGAGATTTGAAAGTCGGCCCATTTGATCTTCACTGTGACGGTGCGACCGCGAGAATTCGCTCTCTCGCACCAGGTCCAGACCTCGTCGGCCATCGCGACCACGCCCGCTTCAATCCGACCCGGATCGATGAGGTCCTCAGGGAAAGTCGTCTCCGATCCAGAGGACTTTCGTTCGCGGCCAGGCTGGACCGGCCGATCGTCCTGACCTCGCGCAAGTTCATAATACCAGGTCCCTGACTTGCCGAAATGGTTCCGCAGGAAATCGAGGGTCTGACGCCGCAGGTCCGCGCCCGTCTCGATGCCGAGGGCGTGCATCTTGGCCGCCGTCACCGGTCCGACGCCATGAAATTTCGCCACTGGTAGGCTCGCCACGAAGGCTTCCCCTTCGTCTGGCACGATGGCGAATTGGCCGTTTGGCTTTTGCTGGTCCGATGCAAGCTTGGCGAGGAACTTGTTATAGGAAATTCCGGCCGAGGCCGTAAGCTCGGTTTCATCGTGAATGCGTTTCCTTATTTCCTTGGCCGTCGCCCATGCGCTGACGCCGCTCCTGAGATTATCAGTCACGTCGAGGTAGGCTTCATCGAGAGAGAGGGGCTCGACCAAGGGGGTGTAGTCCATGAAGATCGCCTGGATCTGTCGCGACACGGCGCGGTAGACGTCGAACCTCGGCGGGACGAACACGAGTTCGGCGCACTTCCGCATCGCGACCGTTGACGGCATCGCCGAGCGCACCCCGAAGCGCCGCGCCTCGTAACTAGCCGCAGCAACGACGCCGCGTTTGGCTGGGTAGCCGACCGCAACTGGTCTACCCTTGAGAGCGAGATCGTCGCGCTGTTCGACGGACGCATAGAAGGCGTCCATGTCGATGTGGATGATCTTGCGAATCCGCCCCTGGTCCATCGGGACGATGTTACTCGGATTAGGCGTCCTGAACACGCGAAGCTGATCGAATCAGTTGCCAGCGCTACCTCACTTGCCCCCCGCTTGGCGACGACGCGTCGTTCCCGTGAGAGGCTAATTTGCGCGAGTTGATTTTGCTGCGAGACGATTGTTACGATTGGCCTGTCTTGATTTAGACGTTTAGACGGTGTCGTCATTCCCAGGACCGGCCGTCGCTTCGAACAGCGCTGCTGCCTTAGCCGCATCGAATGTGTCGGCGGTGCCGCCAACGACCAGATCGTCCTCGCGGCCGTCGACCTTTTTGGCTTTGCGCCGGACCTCCCATGTCGGGACGTTATCCTCCGTGAAGACCAACAGGATAAAACCTCCAACATCAGTCGAAACCGCAGGGCTCGGCCAGAGTGGAGGCAGCGGTTGCCAGTCTATGTTGGCCATCTATTCGCTCTTGTATCGGCGTCAGCTCCCAATTGAGTTTACCCCAGCGAGACAATTACCCAAGAGAATATAGCGGCTGATTCTTGTCGAGCTTTGATACCGGGGCGTCGCCTATCAGGAGGCCAATGCGGGCGTACTCGCCGTCCGAATGCTCATAATCACCCAGTGACTGCCTATTGTTGCAAGCATGGCAGCGAGCGGCCTCCGCGCTCTCCCTGGCCGCGCTGGCCGCCCGAGCGCACTGGCTCACCGTCGAGTGGCTGCCCAAGTATGCGCCGGAATTGAACGACATCGGACCCATCTGGCGCGATCTCAAAGCGCATCATCTGGACCATCAAACCTTCGCTGACCCTGACGCGCTCGACCGGGGAATCCACGAGGCCGTCGCCGCGCTGAATGCCGAACGCACGCCTCTTCCGTTGGCCAAACCACGAATCTTTGCTTAGCCCAAGCGGTGCTCCGGACGGCCGCGGCCCGAGACATCCACGGCGAAGAGCGCGCCTTCCTCGGGGTGGGCTGCGATATGGTCCGCCGTCATCGTGAAGCGCGCCGAGGTCACGTAAAGAGTCGCGAAGTCGGTCCCGCCGAAGGCGCAGCTTGTCGGCCAGGTGCAGGGCAGTTCGACGAGCCGATTGAGCCCGCCGTCCGGCCGGAAGCGAGCAACGCAGGCGCCGCCGGCCACGCGGCAGTTCCAGAGGAACCCGTCCGCGTCGAGGCAGGAGCCGTCCGGCGCGCCGCGGTCGAGCGGCCCCGCGAACAGGCGCTTGTTCGTTAGCACGCCGGCGCGAAGATCGTAGGCGTAGATGGCGTTGCGCGTCGTATCGGCGGTGAGGAAGCGTCCGTCGTCCGTCCACGCCATGGTATTGGCGATGCCGAATTCGCGCCGAGTTAGCTGGCTCACCCGGCCGTTGCCGTCGATGCGGTAGATCGCGCCGCTGTCGCGGGTCATAGCCTTGGGCGCGCCGTCGGGTTCGAGATTGTTCTGCATGGTTCCGACCCAGAAGGCGCCGTCGGGGCCGACCCGGCCCTCGTTGAGCCGATTGTCAGGCAGGTCGGGCTCGACGATCGCTAGGGTGCGGAACTCGCCGCCGTAGTCCCACAACGCCACCCGGTCGCTGAGACCGACGACCGCCCCGCTTGGCCTGGTAGGTCCATATGCTCAACCAGCAGCAGCATAAACATGGCCAGAAAAATCGCCAGGCTGAATAAGATGACGGTGAGCTTGAGGGAGGCGAGCGGTTTGAGCACCGCTTGAAGTCCAGCAAGTGTCGATGACGCCGGCTGCGCACGGTCATATTTCGCTTCCAATGTGCCGCCAGGTAGTGCGCCGGTTGCCATGGTTTTAATTCAGGATTACTTTTTTTCCAGCTCGCTAAATTTGACTGAGCGAACGAACTTTTCGAAGTTTACTTGTTCTTTTTTTGCCAAATCGGCGGTTGCTTTTAGTGCGAAAATCCAATTTACGCTGTCGTGGGATAGGACGATGGCTGTGATCGCCCGACGGGGATTGGATTCTTCCGGCCCCAGCAAGCTTACCAAATGGCCGGACTGCCCATCTACTTGATACGGTTGTACCACGGACTTGAGTTCGTCGTCTGAAGCAGGTGGAAGGCCCAATTGGCCACGCCAGCGGTTTACGTTCGCATCGATTCCGCCTGCAGCTTCTGGCAAAGGTGTAATGGTAACTTCCGGGCGCGGCGAATTTTCGCTGACTGCAAACGCCGCCACGGCGAAGGTGGGCAGTGCGGCCGATTTCCAACTTTTGGGCACGGTGAATGTAAACGGCAAATCGGCGTTGGCGGCTGTGTCGGGTGATGGGTATCGGGCATCGGGAACCGCCTTCGCGGTGAGCGAGGGATGGCCCGGCTCGTTAGGCAATGCGTTGTCTGCCGCTGCCATGGGAGGCCGCTTGGACAAAGCATCGTTGGTGACATCCGGATGTCCTGATGGGAAGCGGCCGTTGGTATCGGGATGCCCTGGCGGCAGTCCCGTTGTTTTTGCTGCGCCGCCGGCAAACGGCGGCTGCATGGCGCCAGCATTCATGTGGCCTGTTAAATCGACAAGCGTGGCGGTCGCTTTTCCTTCACCGGATAGTTGCAATGAGTGCGTTTCGCTGGCCAATTCGGTTATTGCCAACGGTTTCAACTGCATCTGGCCACGCCAACGGTTTACGTTGGCCAGAAGTTGCTCTGCCTCAGCCTTTGCAGACCAAGGAAGCGACGTAACGGAAACTTCCAGTGGTTTCGCCGCTAATTCTGCACCTGAAGCGCCCGTCGCATTGTTGGCGGGCAAGGTCAGCGTGGCAAAGTGCATTTGCGAACCCGGTTTTTCGTGCCAGCCTTCCGGCAATTTCCAGGTTGGCTTGCCGCCACCGGATTTCGGAAAACTGACCGATTGAATCAGCGACTGAAATGTCTCGGCGTGCTTGGCGACTGCCTCAACGGGGCCAGACAGCTTGAAAAACCACGCCGTATCGCCGTGCGGTACTATGGCCGCCAGCATGCGATCGGTTTTTGCATCAGCGGCAGCGTTCTCGGCCGGGCTTTCGCTGGGAGCCGTTTCTGCCGCGTCGATCGATAAGCTGACTTCCTGCTCTTTAGGGACGCGGTAGTGAGCAATTTCGTCCGACTTCTGACAGCCCAGCAAAATCGTAGCAAGCAGCGCAGCAAATATCCAAAACCGGGAGCAATTCGGGCAAACAAGTTGGCTGGCAATGAACATCAGACTGTGTGGCGCGGCAAAGTAACCGCGAACGGGCATAGCGGCGCATCGGCGGGGTTGGGCGCGTCGCTTTCAGCGAGAACAAAGTCAGACTGCTATCAGCAATTATAAAGCCGCCGTGGGCGAAGTAAGGGCGCAAACCGGCTGGCACCTGTAACGATAGCAGCGGCGCTTGCCGACGGTTAATACAAACTCGTCGTCGTTTCGGTCCAACCGACGATTGGGGCTTCGGGGGGCAATACGAAAATTTCCACCCGGCGATTGCGGCGGCGGTCTTCGGCCGTGGCGTTCGAGGCAATCGGTTCGTGATCGCCGAAGCCCGATACACCGATGCGCTGCGAGGGAACGCCGGCCTGCTTCAGAAATCGGCCACTGCCAGTGCGCGGGCGGCGCTCAGATGAAAATTGTCCGGAAAGCGGTCGCGGACTTCGTGCTTGGTAATCTTCAACGCATCGGTGTGGCCGACGACCATCATCTTGAGATCACGAGATTCGGGCTTGCGCATAATATGGGCGAACTCTTTGAGTAATTGTTGCGCGTCGTCTTTCAGATCTGCCTCGCCAGGATCGAACAGGATGTCGGAATCGAGCTTGGCGGCACCGGTCGTCGAGTCGAACTGCAAGCTCGGATAGCGCCGTGAAAGATTGGCCAATTGCGTGCTGACGTCCGGCGGCAAGCGATTGCCGTTGCCGTCGGACAGTTCGGTTTGCATGGCCGCCAGACGTTTGCGATCGGCCTGCGACTGCTGGTCGAGAGCAGCGAACTGTTCTTCCGATTGGATCAGCTTGTCTTCCAGCTTGTGATTGTGGTTGTGCAGGTTTTCAATCTCAGCAAGCTGAGATTGGTTTTGCTCGGCCAAGAGGCGATTTTGCGATTGAGTAGCCGTGAGTTCGCTGCGCGGGCGAAGCGCAGCCGGTCATTGCCGTGCAAACACAGGCTGCAGCCAGTAGGCCACAGGATATAACGGCGGCGCTTGACTGCCGCCGCGCGAGAATTTGTAGAAATTTAACCATCGTTCGACTCCTTTCGAACGCAAACTTGTCGGTCGCTATTACTTTTCCATCCAACCGACGGTCTTGCCAATTGAATCCAAAATGGAACTATTCACCGAATAGGGTCCATTCCAACCCCACATGTTCCGCATCAGGTCGAAGGTCATCATGCCGCACAACATCAACAGCACCACGCACACGGACAAAACGGTGATGTTGGCAGTGCTATATGGTGCTTCGGCTGGTGCTGCGATCGGAGCACCGCCGCCGCCCATCATGGCCGCTGCCGAAGGCGAAAATGCGGAGGTTGACGTCAACACCGGCGACAATCCACCGCCGCTAAGATCCTGCGGCGACTTCTTCCAACAACCTCCGCCGCTACCTGCGCCGGCAAACATACCGGAACCGAGTTCATCGTCGGTATCGAGCGCGATGACTTGCGATCCGCTGTCGGACGATTCTTCGTTGGCGTCGTCCATGGCGGTAAGCAGAAAATCTTCGTCCGGCTTGGCCGGACCGCCGGTGGATTCCAAGGACAGCTCTTCGCCTCCGCCCAAATCGTCGAGCGGCATATCGAGCAATCGCCGCGCGGAACTTCCGATCGCCAGCGGTTGATCGAGCGACAATCCGCTGTCGGACGGACTGATGAGTTGAATGCCGCTGTCCGTCGGGCTTTGCGTTACGTCGCTGCCGGTCTTGCTGCCCATAACCAGTTCCAACTCTTCATCGCCGAGTTTGATCGAGGAGCCGGAAGCCTTCTTCGGAGAATCGGCCGACTTAGCCATGCCCGGCGAAGTGCCTTCGGGATCCATCAACTTCAAGTCGTCGTCAGAAAGTTGCAGCGCGTCGGAACCGAACAATTTATCGCTGCCGCCGCCCTTCTTTCCGCTCACATCGCTGGGCGTAAGCTTTACGTCGGCAAACGCGGCCAAACTGGAATCGCCCACAAGGCTGAAACCGGACGAGCCCGCGTCCAAACCAAGGCCTGAACCTGTAGACGAGAGGACATTTTTGGATTCTTCTCCCATCGGGTTGCGCGGCAGCTTGATTCCGCTTTCGCTCTTAACAACCATGCTGCCCCCGGGAGCAGCTGCCGAAGCGGCCAATAAGTCGACATCATCATCAAGCGAAATGATGTCGTCTTTGGAAGCCTTGGAAATGGTTGAAGGGGGCAAATCCATATCGGCACCGGGACCTTCGTCAGGTTTGCCGATGATGGTGCTGGCTCCTTCGCGGCTCGAATTACCCAATTCGACTTCGCTAAGCAGGATCGAATCGATTTCGTCGCCGACATCGCCCTGCAGGTTAAGTTCGTCAGAATCTTTCGCACTGGAAGCGGCGGGAGCGACGTTTTCGCCAGTCAGTTCGATGCTTTCCAAATCTTTGCCAATGACACTATCGCCGCTGTCCCAAATCGGAGCATCTTCTTCGTCGACTGCTGGAGCGGGTTTGTCGTCTTCCATTTCCTGACGGTAGCGTTCAATATCTTCCTGCTTGTATTTCCACTGATCGCCGTCGCGGTATGGAAACAGTTTCTTCCGATCGCGCAACGCCACCTGCTCGGGGGTAATTCCCAACATGCGGGCGGCTTCGTCTTGATCGATTAGTTTACGTGCCATAGGTGCGTTTCCCCCAACTGCGTTTATCGAGGTTCCAACTGGGCGAACTTCACGTGGCAGCGGACTGGCCCCGTTGAAGTGATCTAAATCTCCGGAAATATTTCGGACGCTTTTGAGTGATAGATATGTAACGGTACGGTTAGTAAGTACTATGAGCAATACATAGCCATTGGCTGGCTTGTACTTGCCCAAGCGCGGCAAAAATGCGCGCGCCATCTTTCAACGCGGCGTGTTTCTTGTCCACAGAGTTGTGGCTTGACGGAATCCGGGTCCAGTTCAACCCCGGCAACTATTACTACGTCGGCGGCAACACAAAGCTCTACGGCGCGGTGCTTCTGCGTCATCGGCTGAGTACTTCCGCCCGATCGCCTATCGAGAGGGAACAACGCCAGGCTGGCCGTTCGACTATGATGAACGAGTCCCTGGGCACCCGCGCCGAGAAGCTTTACAGCGTGCACGGTGCGCTTGGATTTCATGAGCCAGCCGCCCATTCCGAGCCGTTCCTTTGCCCCCGTTCCAGACGAGTTGGCGATCGCGCGGGTGCGCGAGAAATTCGACAGGCGGTTGGGCGACCATTTCCATTGCCGCTCGGCGTCGACATCGACCGATGCGAAGCGCGCGAAGACGCCGTGGACGCCTTCCAACAGCACGGGTACAGGGAGCATGGATGCCTAGAGCCTTACTGGCCGAGGGCTTCGTCACCCAACTAGAACTGCGCGAGAAACGCCAAGGTCGAGCGCCTGATACTCGAATTGACGGCCAGCGCCGCCGGGGTCGAAGTGAGCGTCAATGGGGAGCGTAAGCGCATACTGGAAGGATCGTCATCCTGGCGGCCGGAGTGGTGAATCTCCGGCTTGCCGCTGCTTCTCGCCTCGAAGGATGAGGTATTGCCACTGTTCCCATGTGGTCGGGCGGCACTTCATGAACCACAATTGTTCAGCCATCCTTGCAATTGATCCGGCCGACTGTCAACCATTTCGTCATCAAAAGACTCTGGCATTAACGACTTCTACCTGGACGATGGTAAGGCGGTACCTCCACGCCACTCGGCAATATCCAGTTGTTGGGGGCGCGCGACGATGGATTTCAAATCCAGCATTCCCCGCGCGCCGGAGTGGGCGCTTTCACTACCTTCGGTGCCGCGGCCCAACTGGTACGCGATGATGAGGACCTGCCCAATCGGGAAAGCCGAGTGACCCGCGAGAGATGGTCAAATCCATCTCGACTGGAAGCGGAACACTTGTTGACGACATGAAGAAATTAGCGACAACTTTCAAGGAACGGCTTCGCGCGGCGGGTTATCCAATCTTGCTTCTAAGCCCTTCTTATCGACGGATCCTTCCCATCAATGCGGGACCGTGCGCATCGGGAAATCTATCCGAAAACGGCGCCTGTCTTTATCCATTCTGTCGCGCGTGGGATCATCCCAATTTGTTTGTGGTCGACGATGTCTTTTCTGCCTACTCAGCTGCCGTAAACCCTTCACTGACGATTGCGGCGCAAGCGCTTCGTGTCGCCGATCACATCGTCAAGACCGACGACTGGTTCAGGCGACTTGCATGGGATACGATTACATTATCGTTGGCGGCGGCCCTGCCGGCTGCGTGCTCGCGAACCGTTTGCGCAGTGACCCATCCATCAAAGTGCTGCTCCAGAAGCGGGTGGAAGCGACTGGAACCCACTTTTCCGAATGCCGGCGGGCTTCGCAAGAACGACCAGGGGCTCGCGAGCTGGGGCTGGAGCACCATGCCGCAGAAGCACCTGAATGGCCGGGTCCTTGTAGACACTCAGGCCAGGGTGATCGGCGGTGGCTCATCAATCAACGCTCAACTCTACACTCGCGGTAACGCCAAGGACGATGACGCGCGGGCGGCTACGCGGGCGCGACCGGGTGGAGCTACCAAGCAGGTCTGCTACTTCAAGCGAAGTGAGGACAACCAGAAGCTCCGACAACGCCTACCACGGCTACGGCGGCCCGCTCGGCGTCTCCTATCCAATCAATCCGCCACCGATCAGCTACGCGTTCCTTCGGGCTGCGCAGGAACTCGGCATCCCCTTCAACTACGACTTCAACGTGCTGTCCAAGACGGAATTGGCCACCACCAGCTTTCCACCCGCAACGCTGAGCGGTCGTCAGCCTCAGCGACTTTCGTGAAGCCGGTACAGAGCCGGACGGAACCTCACGGTCCCGTACTAGATGCAGACGCTGAAGATCGACATCCAGAACAAGGTCGGGCGGTCGGCATTGCTGTCGCCTCAGGAACCGGAACGGAGACCCTGCATGCCGACCGCGAGGTCATCATGCGTGGCGATTGGTTCGCCTGGGTCTCCAGCTCTCCGGCATTGGGCCAGCCTACTTCTTCTAGAGCGGCGGCGGGCGTCAATGTCATGCATGACCTGCCAGGGGTAAGTTGCTCGAATATGCAGGATCACCTCCATCCTCACGCGATCCGCAAATGCACCGGTGATCACACGTATGATCGCGTCGCCGTTCTGATGCATCGCACGCTCTGGGCGGGCCTGCAGTATTTTCTATTCAGGCCCCGGGCCGGTCACCTCCACCCTCTTTGAAACCGGTGGCTTCTGGATGCGGACAAGCAGGGGGCGTTCGCCCGACATCCAGTTCCACCTCGGCCTTGGCTCCGGCATTGAGCAGGGATGCCGCCAACGACAATTGGCGTGACGCTCAATTCCAGCCTTCCTTCGCCCCCGCTCGCGCGGCACGGTGCGGATCGGCAGCTCAGACCCGAAAGCCGCTCCGCTGATTGATCCGAATTACTGTGCCGACCCCTATGACCGCATGCGTCGATCAAGGGCCTCCGCCTCGCGCGCGAGATTCTCCGACAGCCCGCGCTGAAGCCGTTCGTAATGGCGGAGCGTATGCCTGGCGACGATCTCGACACTGACGAGGACTTGGCCGAGTACGCCTTTCGATCATGTACTACCATCCCGCTGGGGCACGCGCGCTATGGGAGCAATACGAACTGAGCCAGTAGATGTAGATAGCCGTTCTGACAGCAGCGGCTTGTAACGATGAAGCGGACGTCGTAGATCGCGATGGTGGACGTCACTGCCGGCCCACAAAGGACGTCTTTGGCGGGTCCACCGAACGCGAAGA
>CAVUBM010000062.1:0-67399 GCA_963739645.1 uncultured Actinomycetota bacterium | reverse complement strand
CCTCCGGCGGCCAGCGCCGGTGGGAGTCGGCCGCCAGGCCGGCTGGCCCCGGCGTAGGGCGCCGGGGCTGCGGGTGGCCGTTTGGGGCGGCTGGCTCGGCCTAGAGCACCGGTCATGGAGCGCGGGGGCAGCCCAGATGCCCCGCCAGCCCCATGGGTCCCGCGCGCCACGCCCAGGCCCTCCGCCTGCCCTCGCCGGCCATGATCGATGTGAGTTTCAGGTAGTTGGGTGTGCACCAAACTCACATCGATCATGCTCCCGGCGCGCCACGGCGGGCGGTGAGCCGCGCCGCAGGCCAGCGATAGGCTCGGCGCCCATGCCCTTGTTCTGCGACACCGTGCTGGCGGCGCGCATCGAGCGGGCCGAGGCCGAGCTCATCGCCGGGGCCACCGAGGCCGCCCGCCGTCGCGGTTAGGCGCGGGGTTCGTGCTCCCGGTCGCCGGCGGCGTGGCGACCTTCGCCGACGACGGATCGCCGTTCAACAAGGTCGCGGGCCTCGGCTTCGGCGGCGTGCCCAGCCCGTCGGCCCTGGACGAGGTCGAGCGGGCCTTCGCCGCGTGCGGTGCCCCGGTGCAGATCGAGCTGGCCCACCTGGCCGACCCGGCGGTCGGTGCGTGGCTGACCGGACGGGGCTACCGGCTGGTGTCGTTCGAGAACGTGCTCGGCCTGGGCCTGGACAGCGGGCCCGAGCGGGTCACGCCCGCCGGGGTCGAGGTCCGGCCGAGCGGCGACGGCGAGTTCGGCGAGTGGCTCGAGGCCGTGGTGGACGGCGTCATCCACCCCGACACCGAGGGACTGCCCGCACATGAGGAGTTCCCGCGCGACATCATCGTGAACGCCGAGCGTGACCTCGTCGCGGCGGGTGCCGTCCGGTACGCGGCGCTGCGCGACGGGGTCATGGCCGGCGGGGCCACCATGCGCCTGGGCGGGGGCATAGCGCAGCTCACCGGGGCGGCGACCCGGCCCGCGCACCGCCGGCGGGGGGTCCAGACCGCGCTGCTGGCGGCGCGCCTGGCCGACGCGGCCGCCGCCGGCTGCGACATCGCGGTGGTCACCACGCAGCCGGGATCGGTATCCCAGCACAACGTCCAGCGCCGCGGCTTCGACCTGCTCTACACCCGAGCCATCCTGGTGAACGACCAGCAGGCGACGTAGCTCTGGTCGGGCCAGCCGACGGCCTGGCCTTCCAGGCCAACGTCACGGCCAGCGTCCGGGTGCCGAGCGGCCTGAGGGTGCCCCTGCGGCTCAAGGTGACGGCTGAGACGATCGGGACTTTCGCGCCGGGTCACGGAGCGTCATTTGACACGTTCCAAGATCCCAGCCGACACTTGCTTTCGGGCCAGAAAGGACGTCGGTGAACGCGCCGATCAGCATCAGGGAAGTGGCCGCGCACGCGGGAGTCTCGGTGGGCACCGTCTCCAACGTACTGAACCGGCCGGATATCGTCGCGCCGCCCACCAGGGAACGGGTGCACGCGGCGATTAAAGCGCTGGGGTTCGTGCGGAACGAATCCGCGCGCCAGCTGCGGGCCGGGCGGAGCCGCACCATCGGCCTGGTCGTCCTGGACGTGGCCAACCCGTTCTTCACCGACGTCGCCCGCGGGGTCGAGGACGAGGCCAGCGTGGCCGGCCTGTCGGTCATCCTGTGCAACAGCGACGAGCAGCTGCCCAAGGAGACCCGCTACCTGGAGCTGCTGGAGGAGCACCGGGTGCACGGCATCCTGATCACCCCGGTCGCGGGCGCGGGCGAGCGGCTGGCCCGGCTGCAGCGCCGCGGCACCCCGGTGATCCTGGTCGACAGCCGGTCGGCCACCGGCAGCCAGTGCTCGGTGGCCGTCGACGACGTGCTCGGCGGCGACGTCGCGATGTCGCACCTGCTGGAGGGCGGGCACGAGCGGCTGGCCTACGTGGGCGGCCCGCTCGGCCTGCGGCAGGTAGCCGACCGCCACGAGGGCGCCGTCCGGGCCCTGCAGCGCGCCGGGCGGGCCGAGAGCGACCTGCTGGTGATCGAGACCGCCGCGCTGAACGTGCAGGCCGGCCAGCGGGCGGGGGCGGAGATCGCCGCGATGGACGCCGGACAGCGGCCGACGGCGGTGTTCTGCGCCAACGACCTGGTCGCGCTCGGGCTGCTGCAGGAGATGACCCGGCAGCGGATCCGGGTGCCCGACGACCTGGCGATCGTGGGCTACGACGACATCGAGTTCGCCGCGGCCGCGGCGGTGCCGCTGTCCTCGGTCCGCCAGCCCCGCCAGCAGCTCGGCCGCACCGCCGCCCAGCTGCTGCTGGAGGAGTCGCTCGGCGCGGACGGGCACCAGCACCGCCAGGTGATCTTCCAGCCGGAGCTGGAGGTGCGCCGCTCCAGCCAGTCAGGCTCGCGTACGCTGGCCCCGCCCGCCGAAGCAGCGGGGTGAGGAAGCGGCCGATGCGGATCGCCCTGTTCGTGACCTGCCTGGTCGACACGCTCTTCCCGGACGTGGGCACGTCGACCGTCGCGCTGCTCGAGCGGCTCGGCCACGAGGTCGAGTTCCCCGGGCCCAGACCTGCTGCGGCCAGATGCACGTCAACACCGGCTACCAGCGCGAGGCCCTGCCGCTGGTCCGCCGCTACGTCGAGACCTTCGAGCCCTACGACGTGGTGGTCGCCCCGTCCGGCTCGTGCGTCGGCTCGGTCCGGCACCAGCACGCGATGGTGGCCCGGCGGCTGGGCGACGAGGCCTGGCCCGCCGCGCCGAGGCCGTCGCGAGCCGGACGTTCGAGCTGTCCGAGCTGCTCGTCGACGTGCTCGGGGTCGAGGACGTCGGCGCCTACTACCCGCACCGGGTCACCTACCACCCGACCTGCCACTCGCTGCGGATGCTGCGGGTCGGCGACCGCCCCTGCGGCTGCTGCGCGCGGTGCGCGGGATCGACCTGGTCGAGCTGCCGCGACGCCGACGTCGTGCTGCGGCTTCGGCGGCACGTTCGCGGTCAAGAACGCCGACACGTCGACGGCGATGCTGGCCGACAAGATGCGCAACGTGCTCGACACCCGGGCCGAGGTCTGCGCGGCCGGCGACAACTCCTGCCTGATGCACATCGGCGGCGGGCTGTCGCGGCTGCGCACCGGCGTGCGGACGGTGCACCTGGCCGAGATCCTCGCCTCGACCGGAGGCGGCGTCCGATGAGCACGTTCCTCGGCATGCCGACGGCGCCGCGTGGCGTCGGTCACCTGCGCGGCGACGAGCCGTTCCCGGCCGCGGCGCGCCGGGCGCTGGCCGACACCCAGCTGCGCCGCAACCTGGGCCAGGCCACCGCGCACGATCCGGGCCAAGCGGGCCGCGGTCGTCGCCGAGGCTGCCGGACTGGGAGGAGCTGCGCGAGGCCGGCCGGGCGATCAAGGCCGCGACCATGCGCGAACCTGGACCGCCATCTGGAGCGAGCTCGAGGCCGCGGTCACCGCGCGCGGCGGGGTCGTGCACTGGGCGCGCGACGCCGACGAGGCCAACCGGCATCGTCACCGGCCTGGTCCAGGCGGCCGGCGCGACGCGAGGTGGTCAAGGTCAAGTCGATGGCCACCGAGGAGATCGGCCTGAACGAGGCGCTCGCGGCGGCGGGCATCACCGCGTACGAGACCGACCTGGCCGAGCTGATCGTGCAGCTGGGCGACGACCGGCCGTCGCACATCCTGGTGCCCGGCGATCCACCGCAACCGGGCCGAGATCCGCGAGATCTTCCTGCGCGAGATGGGCGACGTCGACCCGGCGCTCACCGACGACCCCGGCCGCGCTGGCCGAGGCGGCCCGGCTGCACCTGCGGCGGAAGTTCCTGGCCGCGCAGGTCGGCATCAGCGGGGCCAACTTCGCGGTCGCCGAGACCGGGACGCTGTGCCGTGGTCGAGTCCGAGGGCAACGGCCGGATGTGCCTGACCCTGCCGCGAGACCCTGATCACGGTCATGGGCATCGAGAAGATGATCCCGACCTGGCGGGACCTCGAGGTGTTCCTGCAGCTGCTGCCGCGCTCGTCGACCGGCGAGCGGATGAACCCGTACACCTCGATGTGGACCGGGGTGACGCCGGGCGACGGCCCGCAGGAGTTCCACCTGGTCCTGCTCGACAACGGCCGGACCGCCGCGCTCGCCGACGAGACCGGCCGCCAGGCGCTGCACTGCATCCGCTGCTCGGCCTGCCTGAACGTCTGCCCGGTCTACGAGCGCACCGGCGGCCACGCCTACGGCTCGGTCTACCCCGGCCCGATCGGCGCGATCCTGTCGCCGCAGCTGACCGGCGTCCGAGCACGCGACGAACGCCTCGCTGCCCTACGCGTCGTCGCTGTGCGGCGCCTGCTACGACGTCTGCCCGGTGAAGATCGACATCCCGTCGGTGCTGGTGCACCTGCGGGCCCGGCACGTCGAGGAGGCCACGGCCGACGCACCGGCTGCCCCCGGCGGAGGCGGTGGCGATGGCCGCCGCGTCCTGGGTGATGGCCGAGCCGCGGCCGCTACGCCGACGGCGCAGCGGGCCGGCGAGGTCCGGCCGGGCTGCTGAGCCGGCGCGGCCGGATCAGCGCGCTGCCGCCGCCGCTGTCGCGCTGGACCCGGGCCCGCGACGTACCCGCCCCGCCGCCGCAGACGTTCCGCGAGTGGTGGCGCGACGCGCACCGGGATCCGCGATGAACCCGCGCGAGGAGGTGCTGGCCCGGATCCGGGCCGCGCTGCAGCCCGGCACGGACCCGGGCCAGCGCCCAGCCCGATCTGACGCCCGTCCCCCGCTACCGGCGAACGGGGCGACCTCGGCGGCACCCGGCTGATCGACCTGCTCGCCGAGCGGCTGATCGACTACCGCGCCACGGTCCGCCGCGGCCACGCCGCCGAGCTCGGCGCGGCGCGTCGCCGCCGCGCTGACCGAGCGGGGCGCGCGGCGCGTGGTCGTCCCGCCCGGCCTCGACCTCCCGGCGCTGCCGGCGGCGTCGAGGCCGTGACCGACGACGGCGCTGACCGCCGACGGAGCTCGACGCGTTCGACGGCGTGGTCACCGGGGCCGCCGTCGCGATCGCCGAGACCGGCACGATCGTCCTGGACGGCTCCGCCCGACCAGGGCCGCCGCGCGATCACCCTGGTCCCCGACTACCACCTGTGCGTCGTGCACGCCGACCAGGTCGTCGAGACGGTGCCCGAGGCCATCGCCCGCCTCGACGCCCGACGCCGGCCGCTCGACCTGGATCAGCGGGCCGTCGGCCACCAGCGACATCGAGCTGAACCGGGTCGAGGGCGTCCACGGCCCGCGCACCCTCGAGGTCATCCTCGTCGAACCGGCCTGAGCGCCGGCCTTCGCCCGCAGGCGCAGGCGGCCGCCCGCTGGCAGCGACCGGCGCTTACCGGTCATAGATGAGGCGAATGCCCCATGCCACGCCGCCGCGGCCCGATCTACGTTGTGGCTATGAGGACGCGCACGGCGGTAAGGGAGACCGAGATGGCATGCAGGAAGCGAGCCGGGCTGGCCGTCTGGCCGACCGCGCAGGCGGGGCCTTGGCACGTCATGGGGCGATGGTCATGAGTGGCGAGTGGGAAGGATGGGAACGCCGCGACAGCGGCCCGGACGACGCAGAGCATGCTGCGCTGCTGCTGCCGGGAGGCATGTGCACGGCGGTGCAGTACGAGGAGCTGATGGCTGAGCCAGCGCTGGCGGGTGTCCGCATGACGGCGGTGACCATGCCGGGAATGGGCGGCACCCCTGCCCCTGAGGACCTCAGCATCGAGAACCTCGCGCGCCTCGCCGCCCAGTGCGCTGCCGACCTGCGCTGCGACGTGGTGGTGGGTTTCAGCATGGGCGCGAACATCGCGCTGGAGATGGCCGGCTCGGGCGCGTTCTCCGGGCCGCTGGTGCTGCTGGCACCCAGCTTCTCGCGCCGGGATGAGGCCATGTTCTTCCGGGGTCTCGAGCGGCTCGCCCGGGTGCTGGGGTCCCTGCCGTTCGCCGCGATGCTGAAGATGATGGGCCCAGCGGTGAAACGGATGCCGCTCCCCCCGGACCGCCGCGAGGTGCTCGCCGCGGAGTTCCGCAAGAATGACCCGCGCGTCATGCGGCGCGGAATTCACTCTTACTTCCAGTACCTCGACCGTTACGGGTCTGTCGCGTCACGGCTCTGCGCGGCCGGCGTGCCGGCCTGGGTGGTCCATGGCGAGCGCGGTGACGGTGGGATCACCGACGATGAACGGCGCACGCTTGAGGCCTGTCCCCAGATACGCCTGATCACCATTCCCGGCGCGAGCTACCTCACGCCCAACGAGGAACCCGCGCTGGTCGCCAGGCTCGTCGCCGAGGCGCTCGATCACGTCCGCGGCGGCCAGGAGGAACAGCGGACCGCAGGATGAAGAACAGCCTGACGCCGGGCCAGACCAGAGCTGCGCCGCTCTGACCGGCAGTCTGGCCCGGCGGCCGAGGCGGTGGCCGGCTAGCTGGCCGTGTCAGCTGGACCGTGTTAGCTGGACCGGGGCTCGCCCGGGTAGGTGCCGAACGACCAGTGGTTGCCCTCCGGGTCGAGCACGGCGAAGTCCCTGGAGCCGTAGTCGGTGTCGTGCAGGTCCCGCAGCACGGCCGCCCCGGCCCCCGTGGCCCGGGCGAACAGCCCATCGGGATCGTCGGTGACCACGTAGGCGCCGAACGTGCCGGGGCGCAGCGGCCAGGAATCGTCGGCGTCCTCGTCTCGCGCGGAGCCGAGCATGATCCCGCCTCCGGCGGGCCAGGACAGCTGGGCGTGATCGACGCGGTCGCCGTCGCCGTAGACCACGGTTTCCTCGAAGCCGAACGCGTCGACCAGGAACTTGATCAGCCCGCGGGCGTCGCGCGCGCGGAGCGTGGGCCAGACCTGAGGTGGTGGTGTCTTATCGTTCATGCCAGCAAGGCTTGCACGTCGTCCCTGGTCAGAGCTTGGACGTTTCGGAACTCCTCGGCCAGCCAGACCGACGGCGGGCAGCCCGCCAGGTCGCGGAAGTCGCGGGCCAGGTGGGCCTGGTCGTAGTAGCCGCAGTCGGCGGCCAGGTCGGCCAGGGCCTGCGGCGCCCCGGACGCCACCCGGCGCAGCAGCCGCCGCCGGGCCCAGTCGAAGCGGATGACGCGGGCGGCGGCCTTCGGCGACAGGCCGGTCTCCTCCCGGAACCTGGCGCGCAGGTGGCGGTCGCTCCAGCCGGTCTCGGCGGCCAGTTCGGCGACGCCGCAGCCGCCCCGGGCGGCCAGCAGGCGCTGCCAGGAGTGGCCAACCTCGGCGCTCACCCCGCCGGCTGACCGGGCGCCGGCCACCAGCAGCCGGGTCAGCATCCGGTCCAGTACGGCGAACCGGCCCGGCCAGTCCCGTTCCGCCTGGAGCCGCTCGCTGATCTCGTCGGCCACCGGGCCGAGCACCGCGGGTCCTTCGACGTCGACCAGGGCCAGCTCCCCGGCCGGGAGGCCGAGCAGCGCCCTGGCCCCCAGCGGGCTCAGCGCCAGCTGGATGCCCGACTGGTAGCCCTCGTGCGTGATCAGGGCGGGTGCGGTGTGCAGGCCGCCGACCAGCGTGCGGTAGTCCCCGGGCGGCTGCCGGGGATCGGGATGCCCGGCCAGGTGCAGCGGGTCATCCAGGGTGAAGATGACGGTGAGGAAGGGCGAGGGCAGCCCGCGGTGCTTGCTGGGCGCCACCCCAGCCTGGCGGTACCCCGCGTAGTGCGCGATGAACGGCCGCAGGGCGGGCGCAGGCGGGACACGCGCCGACTCGTCGATCACCGGCTCGTCGGTGCGGCCCGCGCCAGGCTGGCCCTGGTCCATGTCTCCATCATCGCGCAGAGTCACCTGTGCGACGGTGGCTGGCAGGACCAGAACGCAACCTCAGGCGCTGGCGGCGTCAGGCAGCCTGCCGCGACCACATCTCGTGCCGCGACTGGACCGCCTCCTGCAGGCTGACCGAATGCAGCGGTATGGCCTCGGCCCGGGCCGCGGCGGCGGTGATCTCCTGGCCGGTATCCGGGCGCTTGAACACGAGCCAGATCGGGATACCGACGATGGCACTGAATATCGCGATGCAGATCGGAATGTTCAGCCAGAACCAGGTACTCATATTGCTCTGCCTCCTTTCGGCTAAGTCGGCGGCTATACCCGCCGCTCGTCCATGCATGCAGCCTGCCTCGCCAATTTCTGTAAGAGCTAAGAAAACCCCTGGGGGGAGCCATGAACACACGTAAGCACCAGAGTGACACTCATAGTGATCAGTAACTACCCCAGGTATCACTGACGTCACAGAAGCAACCTAGACTGGACTGCTTCCACTTCTGCTGACAGCGGGTCACCAGCGTGGGCTTTTACAGGCGCGCAGGTCGCTGCGCCTTTTCTGGCGCATATTGAGAATCTCCAGGCAGCAAGCGGCGGCGGGAATAAAGCGCCGTGAGTGAATGGGGCGCGTGGCTGCCACTGCAGGCGGGGGCGGCGGGCTCAGGGCGAGGGCGGGTTCCAGCCGCGGGGCGGACGGGGCCACCGGTGGCCCCGCTGCTGGCGCTGGGCGCGGATCATCGCGCGGAGTTCATCGTCGGGATCCGACGTGTCCTTCAGCCAGGTCAGGGCCGTGACGTAGACCACGGGCACGAAGCAGACGGCCGAGACCGCCCACATGGCCCCGGTGGCGATCTCCTGGTCGATCACCGGGTTCACGCCGGGCTGCAGGTACGCGCCGAACCACGCCACCTGGGAGAACCCGAGGATGTAGGCCAGGATCCAGATCGTCCACATGGCCAGCGCCGCGAACACGGCCCGCAGCGGGCGGGACAGCCGCGGGAGCAGCGGCGGCGACTCCACGAGCTGCAGCCACAACGCCGACCCGGCGGCGGCCAGGGTGGCCATCTCGGCCACCGCGAGACCGGGCTGCGTGGCCAGGGCATCGACGGTGACCGGCAGCCGCCACACGATCAGCACAGCGGCGTAGACCAGCAGGACCGCGGCGCCGCGCAGGAAACCGGACCCGGCCCGCCGCTGCGGGGCGGCCCGGGGGCCCAGGCCGAGCAGCCGCCACGGCGCGCCGAGCACCAGCAACGCCGGCACGGCGGCCGCGAACAGCACGAACTGGAGCGACTCGGCGAACACATAGCGGCGGGCTAAGCTGCCCGCGGGCGGGAGCAGGCTCAGCGCGACCAGGATGACCGCGGCGATGGCCAGCCAGTTCCTCCCGCGGGGCAGTCGGCTGAGCACGGATCCACCCATCCTTCCTGGCCATGCGGCCAGGCATGGCAGCATCAGACTACGCGGCCCGGGTGCCGGCGCTGGGAGGTTTTGTCCTGAATACGGCGGCGGCGGAGACCCTCAGCGCGGTGCTGCTGCTCGCGGTGCTGGCCTGCGCCGTGATCCGGCCGTGGGGCCTGCCGGAGGCGGTGGTCGCGGTCCCGGCCGCGGCCCTGGTCGTGATCACCGGCGCGCTCCCGCCCCACCGGGCCTGGGCGCAGGCGCAGCGGCTCGGGCCGGTGCTGGGCTTCCTGGCCGCGGTGCTGGTGCTGGCGCAGCTGGCCCAGGACGATGGGCTGTTCCGGGCCTGCGGGACGTGGCTGGCCCGGCGCTGCGCCGGGCGGCCGCAGCGGCTGCTGGCCGGGGTTTTCGTGATCGCCTCGGTGATCACGGCCGTGCTCAGCCTGGACGCCACCGTGGTGCTGCTCACCCCGGTGGTGTTCGCCACCGCGGCCCGGCTGGGGGCCGGGCCAAGCCGCACGTGTACGGCTGCACCCACCTGGCCAACTCCGCGTCGCTGCTGCTCCCGGTCTCGAACCTGACCAACCTGCTGGCGTTCGCCGCCAGCGGGCTGGCCTTCACCCGGTTCGCCGGATTGATGGCCCTCCCGTGGCTGGCCGCCATCGCCGCCGAGTACGCCGTCTTCCGCCGGTTCTTCCGCATCTGACCTGAACGCTCCGGCCCGGGGCACTCCCGATCCCGAGCCCATCGAGTTCCCGATGTTTGTCCTGGTCGTCCTCGGCTGCACGCTGGCTGCGTTCGCGGTCGCCTCGCTGGCGGGCATCAACCCGGCGTGGGTGGCCGCCGCGGGCGCCGCGGTGCTCGGCGCCCGGGCGCTGGCCCGGCGGCGGACCTCGGTCGCGGCCATCTGGCGCGCCGCCGATGTCCCGTTCCTGGCGTTCGTGCTCGGCCTGGGCCTCGTGGTGGCGGCGGTGACAGGGAACGGGCTGACCGCGGCGCTGCGGCAGGTGATCCCGGGCGGTACCTCGCTGCCCGCGCTGCTGGCCACGGCCGCGCTGGCCGCCGTGGCCGCGAACCTGATCAACAACCTGCCCGCTGTCCTGATGCTGCTGCCGCTGGCCGCGCCGGCCGGGCCCGGTGCCGTCCTGGCCGTGCTGCTCGGGGTCAACATCGGCCCCAACCTGACCTACACCGGCTCGCTGGCCACCCTGCTGTGGCGCCGGGTGCTGCGTGAGCATGATGCCGAGCCGGAGCTCGGCGAGTTCACCCGGCTCGGGCTGCTCACCGTGCCGCTGGCGCTGGCCCTGGCGACCGTGGCCCTGTGGGCCGCGCTGCACGTGATCGGAGGCTGACTGTCATGGCAGTGATCGTCTGGATCGTGGAGGGAACGTGGCCCGCCTGCGTCGACGCCGCCCGCGGGTTCGCGCCGGCCGGCGCTGACATCGTCATGCTGCACGTCTCGGGAGGCGAGGCCCCGGCCGCCGCCCACGGCGCCTTCGCCGGCCTGCTCGGCCGCGGCCGGCCCGGCCAGGATCCGGGCCGGCGGCTCGAGGAGCTCGGCGCCGTGTCGGCCCGGCAGCTGCTCGACGCCGCGGCCGAGCGGCTGGGCCGGCCGTGCACCAGCATCGAGCGGCGCGGGCGGGTGGAACGGGAGGTCGTCGCCGCCGCCGATGGCGCTGACCTGCTCATCCTGGCCAGGGACGGCGATACGCGCCTGGGGCCCAAGAGCCTGGGCCCGGCCAGCCGGTTCGTGGTGGATCATGCGTCGTGCCCGGTGCTGCTGGTGTGGGCCCAGGATCCCCCGGGAACCGCGACCATCCCCCCACCCCCCGCCCACCTCCCCGTTCCCCCTTCACCTGCCCCCCACACTGGCCCGCGACCAGGCCCGCACCACCCTCACCCGGCCACCGGTGACCCGCGCCGGCGCGCAGGTGTCTCACCCGGGTGATTCCCCCAGCGACGCCGATCATGGCTTGTCAGAGGCTGTTTAGATGGCTGTGTGCGGTCTGCGGCAGGCTAAACGAACGTGCAAGTGCACGTGCATCGCGCTAGCATTGATCCGGTAGACCTCTCTGTATCACCTGAGGCTAAGGGGAAGCGAAACATGCGCAATGCGCAGAATGGGATTCCCGCCAGCGAACTGCAAGGTGTCACCTGGCGGAAGAGCCGCCACAGCAACTCGCAGGGAACCTGTGTGGAGCTTGCCAGCCTGCCCGGCGGTGCTATCGCACTCCGGAACTCCCGGCACCCTGACGGCCCCGCGCTTGTCTACACGCCGGCCGAGATCGATGCGTTCCTCCGCGGGGCCAAGGATGGCGAGTTCGACGACCTGCTCGCCTGAGCGGGGCGGGCGATCCCGGTACTGACCGGCGGTTGAGCCGCCGCGGTAAGGGTGAGCCTGCGGCCCGTTGTAACTCCGCCGAGTGGAGCAGGGCCCAGACCACCTTGCCGGCGCCGATCAGCCCGCCGGGTCCACCGCTGCGCCCGCCCTCGATCGGTTCCCAGCCCCACTGCACGCTGCACGCCTCAACGACCTGAAGCCCGCGGCCGCGTTCCGCTCCCGCGGAGGCCTCAACCCGGACCGGTCCGGCGGGGCCAGGATCGGTCACCATACAGATCATGTAGGGAGCGGTGCATAGTAACCTCAGCCCTACCGGATGCTCTCCCAGCATCCGCGGAGCGGAGAGCAGCCCATGACAGAGCGCGTTGGTCACGAGTTCGGAGACCACAAGCTCAGCCGCGCCGGCCTGCCCGCCGAACCCCCATTGCTGCAACGTGTTTCGGGTGAACTCCCTGGCGGCCTTGGCCGACTCCGGTCTCGCGGCCAGCTCGCACGCGGCCAGGGGCCCGTCCATCAGGTCGCTGGCGGCCAGATCCGCCAGGGTCAGCGGCCGGCGCTCGGTCCGGGTCCCGTGATGCTCGCTTGCCGCCAGGAGCCGGTCGTGGCCCACGCTAGCGCCCTCCGTCCCTGCCGCCGTAACGAGTTGAGGGTAACTCGGGTCCCGTGCAATTTCGCGAGGTCAAACCTCGGCGTGCCGCGGTGCAAACGTTATCATCCTCCGTGTACCTTGCAGGCGCAAGGCCCGATGCACGTGCATCCGACCCTGCGGCCGGCGGGCCGGGGCCGTGCACCCGCGTCCTGGCGCGGCCAGGCAGATCGTGGCTTCCGGAGGGACCTGCGGTGATCCCACTCGAGCCGGGCAGCGGCCCTACGGTCCGGCGCATTTTGCTCGGAACCCAGCTCCGCAGGCTGCGCGAGGCCAGGGGGATCACGCGGGAGGACGCGGGCTACCGCATCCGGGCGTCAGAATCCAAGATCAGCCGGATGGAGCTCGGCCGGGTCGGGTTCAAGGTCCGCGACGTCGTCGACCTGCTCGCCATGTACGGGGTCGACGACGAGTCGGCGCGGGACACCCTGGTCACGCTCGCGCGGGAGGCCAACGCCCCCGGCTGGTGGCATCAGTACGCCGACGTTTTACCAGATTGGTTCCAGACCTACGTCGGTCTGGAGGAGGCCGCGTCGGTCCTGCGGGTCTACGAGGTGCAGTTCGTTCCCGGCCTGCTGCAGACGGCGGGCTACGCCCGGGCGGTCATCTCCCGGGGCTGGCCGGGTGCGCCCGACGAGGAGATCGAGCGCAGGGTCAGCATGCGGATCACCCGGCAGGAGCTGCTCAGCAAGCCGGGCGGGCCGCGCCTGTGGGCGGTCGTGGACGAGGCGGCCCTGCGGCGCCCGGTCGGCAGCCGGGAGGTGTTCCGCTCCCAGCTCGAGCAGCTGATCGAGCTGACCCAGGACGCGAGGATCACGCTCCAGGTCACGCCGTTCGCCTCCGGCGGCCACGCCGCCGAGGCCGGGGCGTTCACGATCATGCGCTTCCCCGAGGCGGACCTGCCGGACGTGGTCTACCTCGAGCAGCTGACCAGCGCTCTCTATCTCGACAAGCGTGAGGACGTGGAGAGGTACAGCGAGGTCATGGAGCGGCTCAGCGTCGAGAGCGAGCCCCCGGAGCGCACGGCCGACATGGTGCGCGGATTCTCGCCGACCTCAGCTAGCCGTGCCAGCCGCGACGGCCGGCCGGTGACAGCCGCGACGGCCGGCCGGAGGTCGGCCCGAGCGGATGGCACGCGGGGGGGTCCTGGGGGGTCGTCCCCCCCGGGCTAATACCGCATGCCGATCGCGCGCCCCGCGGCCTGCGGGGCGGGCAGGGCCGCGTGCTCGCCGGCCAGCGCCGCGACAACCCGGCCGCGCTCGGGTGGCATGGCCGTCACCCGCTCGGTGGCGCCGTCGACGTGCAGGAACATCAGCTCGTTCGTGGCCACCTCGTCGCCGGTCGCGGCGTCGGTCATGCGGTGGAACACGCGCACCCGCTTGGCGTCCGCGCCGAGCACCTGGGTGGTGAACCGCAGCTGCTGGCCGGCCCGGGCGCTGCGGCGGTAGCACAGGTGGCTTTCCACCGTGTACATGCCGGAACCGGTCTCCTTCCGGTACGCCTCACCCAGGCCGATGTGGTCGAGGAACGCCTCGGTCGCGTCGCTGAAGGCCAGGCCGTAGTAGCCGTCCATCATGTGGCCGTTGTAGTCGATCCACTCCGCGGGCACGGTCCACGCTCCGGTGCCGAGCGGGGCTGGCCCGGCCGGGTCAGGCGGGCTCACCGGCCCCGCCAGACCGGCGGGCGCCGCTCGGTGAATGCGCGAGCGCCCTCCTGGGCGTCCTGCGAGGAGAGCATGGCCCGGTAGGCGGGCAGGCCGTCGCCGCGCTGGGTGGCATAGCCCGCCTGCGTCCCTGACGCCTCGGTCTCGCGCAGGATCTCGAGCACGGCCGCGACGGCCAGCGGCGCGGACGCGCAGACCCGGTCGGCGAGCCCGCGGGCCGCGGGCATGACCTCGGCGGCCGGGACGACCTGGTTGACCAGGCCCCAGCGGGCCGCCTCCGCGGCCGTCATCCGCCTGCCGGTGAGCAGGTACTCGACGGCGATCGGCCGCGGCATCCGGGCCGGCAGCCGCAGCATGCCGCCCGCGTCGGGCACGATGCCGAGGGTCACCTCGGTGAGCGCGAACTCGGCGTGATCCGCGGCGACCACCATGTCCGCGGCCAGGATCAGCTCGAACCCGCCGCCGAAGGCGAGCCCGTTGACCGCGGCAATGACCGGCTTGCCGATGTCGAGGAACTCGGTGATCCCGGCGAACCCGCCGGGGCCGTGGTCGGCGTCGACGCCTTCGCCGGCCGCCGCGGCCTTCAGGTCCCAGCCGGCGGAGAAGAACCGGTCCCCGGTCCCGGTCAGGATCCCCACCCGCAGGTCAGGGTCCTGGCGCAGCCGGTCGAACGCGGCGTAGAGGGCCCGGCTCGTGGTCACGTCGATGGCGTTGGCCTTGGGCCGGTCGAGGGTGACGATGAGCGTCTGGCCCTCGACCTGCGTGCGCACCGGGTCGGGCGGGCTCGTCATGTCAGGCTCCGTACGGTCGCAGCAGCGAGCGGGTGATGATCTGGCGCTGGATCTCGCTGGTGCCGTCCCAGATCCGCTCGACCCGGGCGTCCCGCCACCAGCGCTCCACGGGCAGCTCGCTCATCAGGCCCATGCCGCCGAACGTCTGAACCGCGGTGTCGGTGACCCGGCCCAGCATCTCAGAGGCGTACAGCTTGGCCATGGCCGCGTCGGCATCGGTCATCCGGCCCGCCGCCAGCCGGCCCGCGGCCCGCAGGGTCAGCATTTCCGCCGCCTCCAGTTCGGTGGCCATGTCCGCGAGCTGGAACCCGATGCCCTGGAACCGGCCGATCGGCTGGCCGAACTGCTCGCGGCGCGCCGCCCATTCGACGGCGCTCTCCAGCACCCGCCGCGCCCGGCCGACGCTGGTGGCCGCCACGGTCAGCCTGGTCGCGCCGAGCCACTGCCCCATCAGGTCGAACCCGCGGCCCTCCTCACCCAGCCGGTTGGCCACCGGTACCCGGCACCCGGAGAAGATCAGCTCGCACTGGTGGTAGCCGCGGTTGGATACGCACCGCGAGCCGCGCCTGACCTCCAGGCCGGGGCGGCCGGAATCCACCAGCAGGGTGGTGATGAGCTTCCTCGGCCCGCGTGGTGTCTGCTCCACCCCGGTCGCGGCGAACAGGATGATGAAGTCGGCCACGTCAGCATGGCTGATGAAGTGCTTGGTGCCGGTGACCACGTAGTCGTCGCCGTCGCGCACGGCCGTGGTGGTCATCGACCGGATATCGGATCCCGCGCCCGGCTCGGTCATCGCCACGCAGTCGTGCCGCTCCCCCCGGATGGCCGGGATCAGGTAGCGGTCCCGCTGCTCGCCGACGCAGGCCTGCAGGATGTTGCTCGGCCGTTCGACCAGCATCTGCAGCGCGTAGGAAGCCCGGCCAAGCTCGCGCTCCACCAGCACCACGCCGACCGCGTCCAGCCCGCCCCCGCCCAGCTCGGCGGGCATGTTCGCGGCGTACAGGCCCGAGGCGATGGCCTTGCCCCTGATCGATTCCGCGAGCTCGGGCGGCACCTCGTCGAGCCGCTCAACCTCGTCCTCGTGCGGGTAGAGCTCCTGTTCCACGAACGCGCGGACGGTGTCGATGATCAGCCGCTGTTCGTCGGTGAGCTCGAGGTTCATCGGTCCCCCGGTATCTGGATGACGCGGCCGACGTAGGCGGGCACCGGCAGGGCCCGGTGCGCGGCGCGGATCTCCTGCAGCCGGGCACCGATCTCGGCAGGGAACGGCGCGGCCCGGCCGGCCTGGGTATCGACGTGCAGCAGCAGTTGCTCGGCCGTGGACAGCACCCGGTCGGCGTCATCGAGCATCTCGTGCAGGATGTGCAGCCGCTTGGCGTCGGCGCCGAGCACCTGCAGGGTCAGCCGCAGCCGGTCGCCGACGTAGGCCTCGCGCAGGTTGCGCAGGTGGGTTTCCACGGTGAACAGCGACCGGCCCGCGGCCCGGTAGTCCTCGTCGATGCCGAAGAACCGGAAGAAGGCGTCCGCGCTGTCGCCGAACACCAGCAGGTAGACCGACTCGCTCATGTGGCCGTTGTAGTCCGCCCACTCTGGCTTCACGAGGGTCTCGTGCAGCCGCAGCGGCGCGGTTATGCCCGGTTCCGGCGGCCAGGCCCCCGCCAGGCTCCCCTCGCGAGGAGTCGTGATCCGCTCCATGGCCAATAACACTCCCGGCACGGTAGTCAATGGACGGCGTCGGGTTCCGGATACCCGGCCGGGCTGGTCGAGAACCGTTCCACCAACTCGAGCAGCGCGGCCAGAAACTCGTCGCGCTGCCGCTCCAGGTCGGCGACGGACCGGCCGTCGGCCTCCCGAGCGCAGCCTTCCACCATCCGGTCGCGCAGCTGCGGGGTCAGCGGCGGGGCCTGGAGCCGGGTCCACGGCTCCAGCAGGGCCGGGCCGAAATGATCCAGCATGTGCGCCATGCCGCCACTGCCCCCGGCCAGGTGGAAGGTCAGGCACGGGCCCATCTGCGCCCAGCGCAGCCCGGGCCCGTAGGCGATCGCCTCATCGATCTCCTCGACGGTGGCCTCGCCCGCGGCGACCATGTGCAGCGCCTCCCGCCACATGGCCTCCTGCAGCCGGTTGCCCACGAAGCCAGGGAGCTCGCGGGACAGCCGCAGCGGGCGCTTGCCCACGGCGGCGTAGAACGCCGCCAGCCGGTCCACGGCCGCCGGGTCGGTCTGCTCACCGCCGACCACCTCGACCAGCGGGATCAGGTAGGGCGGGTTGAACGGGTGCCCGACCACGCAGCGCTCCGGGTGAGCGCAGCCGGCCTGCATCATCGTCATCGCGAACCCCGACGTGCTGGATGCGATGACGGTGTCCGGGCGCGCCACGCGGTCGATCGCGGCCAGGACGCCGCGCTTGACCTCGGCGTCTTCCGGCGCGCTCTCCTGCACCAGGTCGGCGCCGCCGACCGCGGCGCTCAGATCAGCGTGGAAGCTGAGCCGGTCCGGGCTCGCGCCGTCTCGCAGCCCGAGCCGCTCCAGCAGCGGCCACGTCTCCTCCAGGGCGCGGCGCAGGTACGGTTCGGCCTGCGGTCCCGGGTCATAGACGTCGACGTCCAGGCCCATCCTCAGGAAGTGCAGGGCCCAGCCACTGCCGATGACGCCGGCCCCGACGATCCCTACGCGGCTCACCCGGCCCGGCTCCGTTGTCGCCACGGCTAGTAGCCGACGTTTTCCAGGCCCTTGAGCCCGAGGAGCTGCCGCGCCTCGGCCGGGGTGGCGATCTCCAGGGAGAGCGCCTCCAGGATGCCTCTGATCTTGCGCACCTGATCGGCGTTGGACTCCGCGAGCTGGCCCTTGCCCAGGTAGAGGCTGTCCTCCAGACCGACCCTGACGTGCGAGCCCATGATCGCCGCGGCGGTCACGATGCCCATCTGGTACCGGCCTGCGCCCAGCGTCGACCACTGGTACGCGTCGCCAAGCAGCCGGTCGGCAGTCCGCTTCATGTGCACGATGTGGTCGACGTCGGGCCCGATGCCGCCCATCGTGCCGAAGATGGTCTGGATGAAGATCGGCGCCTGGACCAGGCCCTGGTCCAGGTAATACGCGAGCGTGTACAGGTGCGAGGTGTCATACGCCTCGGCCTCGAACCTGGTCCCGGTCTCCGGGCCGACCACCTTGAGCATGTACTCGATGTCGGCGTAGGTGCTCACGAATGGCTCGGCGCGGGTGCTCTCCAGGTACGGCTCCTCCCAGTCGTACCGGAACGTGCCCTGGTACCTGTCGATCATCGGGAACGAGCCGTAGTTCATCGTGCCGAGGTTGAGCGTGCACAGCTCGGGCCTGAGCTTGATCACGCCCTGCAGCCGCTCCTCGACGGACATGCCGGTGCCGCCGCCGGTGGAGATGCTGATCACGACGTCGCTGCGCTGCTTGATGCCCCGCGCGTACTCGGCGAACACGGCCGGGTCCGGGGTCGGGCTGCCGTCCGTGGGGTTGCGGGCGTGCAGGTGCAGCACGGCCGCCCCGGCCTCGGCGGCCGCCACACCCTGGTCCACGATCTGCTCCACGGTAACGGGCAGATGCGGGGACATCGACGGCGTGTGCCCGGAGCCGGTGAGTGCGCACGTGATGATGACCTTGCTGGAGCCAGCCATGGCACGGCCTCCCGAGGCGCGTTCACGATGTGAACGGTCTGTTACCATTGCGACACTATCAGCGCGCTGAACCACCGGTCAATAGGCGGTGGGCGGGCGGCCCGGCGGTGGGCGGCCCGGGGCGCGCGGCCGGGCGGAGGGCCGGCCGCCGGGCGGGTCAGCCCAGCAGGGCGCGGACTTCCTCGGCGGTCCGCACCGCTTCCCGGCCGATCTCGTGCAGCTTCCTGGCCGGGTTACGCGGGGCCGGGCCCCAGACGTTGATCACGGCGATCGGGTACTGCCGGGTGTTCAGCACGGCGGCCGAGGCCCCGGACGAGAACTCCTCGTACTCGCGGGCGCAGAGCGCGTAGCCGGCCGTGCGGATCCCGGCGAACTCCTGTTCCAGCCGGTCCCGGTCGGTGACCGTGTGCGCGGTGTAGCGCGGCAGTTCCTGCGGCAGGATGGCGTCCCGCTCATCCCGCCCCAGCCAGGCCAGGAACGCCTTCCCGCCCGAGGTGGCGTGCAGCGGCAGCGGCTTGTCCAGCCAGTTCGGGACCATGACGTTCGGCGGGTCTACTTGGTCCACGTAGACCAGGTTGAACCGCTTGGCCACGGCCAGCGTGACCGACTCCCCCGTGGTCTCGGCCAGCCTGCCCAGCAGCGGCCGGACCCGGCGGACCAGCGTGTCGTCGGTCACCGCCGCGGCGACCGAGATCGCGCCGTACCCGACGGTGTAGCGCTGAGTGATCGGATCGCGGTCGACCAGGCCGTGGTGCTCCAGCGTGCGGAGCAGCCGCCAGGCCGTGCTCCGGTTGATCCCGCAGTCCCGGGCGAGCTCACCGACCGTGGGCGGGGTCACGCTGGCCGCGACGGACTTCAGCAGCGCGACCGCCCGGTCGACCGCCTGGATGCGCTGGGTGCCGGCCGCGACGGTGACCGGCCCCGCGCCGGCGGGACCGGAAGATTCGGCGGCAGCGGCCGGGCGTGACACAGGTGCAGCATAGCCACGGCGGCGTGGCCGCATTGACATGCGGAACGGGATCCCGGGTGACTCGATCCGCCACCCAGGATCCCGTTCTGGTTGTTGGTTATGCGCTCCGGAGCGCTCCCGTTTGCCCCGGCACGCGGTCAGCGGCTGTTACGCTGCCTCGTCGCCCTCGTCCCCGGGCTCCTCCCCGCGGCGACGGTCGCCGCAGCAGCGGTACTCCTGAGACTCGGCGAGCAGCTCGGTCTGGCGCCGCACCATCCGGTTCTCCAGTTCCTGGCTCTCCAGCTCCAGCTCGATCGCCCGCTTGCGGGCCAGGCTCGCACGCGTTGCACTCGTCCAGGCAGGCCTTGACGGTCACACCTGGCGTGGGCAGGCGCACGACGCGCTCCCAGCTGAGCGTCTCCACGATCTCGCTGGTGCAGTGGCCCTCGCCGTTAATGATTCCCTCGCCCCGGAGCTCGCCCTCGATCCCGTCGAGCGCGGACTTCCTGGTGTCGTACGAGACCGGCCCGCCGTTGCCGTAGCCCTCGCCGCCCTCGGAGTTCCCGTAGGGATGCTTGGTCACGCCGTTCGGGCACGCCGGGTCGTACACCTTGCGCTCGATCGCCACCAGCTTGAAGCGCACCGTCTCGATCTTGTCGATCCGGTAGAAGAGGTACGTCACTGCGTGGCAGGTGTTCGGGTTGGAGAACACCCGCGACGCCGCCTCGTACCTCTCCTGCGCCTGCTCTGCGATGTTGGTGCGGGTAGCGACCTCGCTGATCGAGAGCGAACTCGCGGCGCGCACCGAGGCCTCGACGTGACGGCTGCTGGTCTCGGCGTGCTCCGACAGCGAGGACGCGAACCTCCGGGCCGCATCGGCGTCGTAGGAGGTGGCCGACACCCAGCCGCCCACGTCCAGCCAGCCCAGGTGCACGCCGGCGTGGGAGCCGGACTTGTCGAGCTGGCTGCGGAACCTGGTCTCGTCGGACGCGTTTTCCAGCACGCTCAGGTTGCTCATCGAGTCCGCCATCCCGGCCAGGAAGAAGGACTCCTGCGAGGTGTTGTACTCCTCGCCCTGAGCCTGGGTCGCCTCGTTAAAGGAGAACCGGCTGTTCCTGTCGGTGGTCAGCAGGCGGACCTGCTCACCGGGCAGCAGTGTGGTCGTGTACAGCAGGTTACCGAGAGTCAGCGGCCCGGAGCAGCGCTCCAGCCGGAACCTCAGCGTGACCACGACCAGGACCTCCTGGCCGTGTACCGTCCGCCGGAACGGCAGCCGGTACCGGAAGTCGAGCTCGTCGCACACCTCATAGGGGTGCAGGATCGGACAGCAGTCTGCCTTGCAGAGCTCTGTCCTCTCGGTGATAGTCATGACGCTCCTTTCAAAGCGATCCGGACGGGCGGGCGCCCTGTCCTGCTGTTACTGAGCGTCATGACTTGCCGCTGATACACGACTCGGCGTAGATACCTAACAGATCGGCATGGCCGTGCTAGCGCGCCAAGCAGGGCCGACACCGCGCGCCACAGGGATGGCACCCCAAAGGTAGTAATGAGCCCACCCACGGCCGGGGCAGCATGGTTCGACGTGGCCGTCATTCGCGACATCGCCGAGGATGACTGGCATTTGCTTCGTGTGATCAGGCTGCGGGCGCTCGAAGACTCACCTGACGCGTTCACGTCGGAGCACGATCTCGAGGCCAGCCAAGACGGGCGGTGGTGGCGCGAACGGGTACGCAGTGAAATCTGGCTGCTGGCGTTCGAGGGCCCTACGGCAGCCGAGCCGGTTGGCGTCATCGCGGCCACCCGGAAGCCACCGTCCTCGGCAGCGGATCATTTCCTCAGCTCGCTGTGGGTTGAACCTGGGCATCGCAGGCAGGGCATTGCCAGGAGCCTCATTCAGGCGGCTGTTGATCGCATGACCGCCCGCGGTGCCAGGGCGGTTTCGCTCTGGGTTCTCGCCGGCAACGATGCGGCGGACATGTTCTACGCGGCTGTCGGCTTCGTCCCCACGGGTGAGCGCCAGGAAGTCCCCTGGCCCGTCAACACTCTGGAGCATCGGCTGCGCAGGAGCCTCCCGTGAGTCGGCCAGCCGACGGAGGTACCTCGAAGTACCCACTCGTGTGCGCCAGGCCAACTGCGTCTACTTGATGATGTGATGGATCTCCTGGGAAAGAGCGAGCATGCCGGAAATCATCAAGATGACGGCGGCTATCGCCGCGATCTTGAGCATGCTGCGCCAGAAGACCACTGCGATGATCGCGAGGATAACTATGAGTGCGGACATACCGGTTCCTCAGTGGTCGGGGCCGTAATAAGAAGCCGTGATCCGGGCCGAACCCGGGTACCGGAGCAAGATCCGCGATGAACGACGCTAGCGCCGACGACGCAGGTCAGACGAAAATCAGTCCGCCTGTGGCTGGTGACGTGCGGCTAACGGATTGCTAGCATCGTGGCATCACGATCGTTTGCCAGCTGCAAGTGATCGCCGATCGCTGGGCCGATGCCAGTCGGCCCAGCATTCTTTTCCTGCCCGTCGGCGAGTCCGGACAGGGGCGAGCCGGAGGCGCCCGCGGCGCATGGCCCGGGCCATACCCGGTAGCTAATGGCGCCTGCCCCCGCGACCGCCCCGCGCGGGCCGCGGACCCAGATGTTCCTGCTGCCATTGCCGCCACGACGGGGGCTCGGGCCGGACCGAGCAATTCGGCGAGCACATCTGGAACACGCCGGTTACCCACTGCTTCGGTGCTGTACAACATCGACGGCACCTCCTAACCTGGACTCGCCATCCTCCTAACGATCTCTATAAAGTCTTCTAATATCTACTGATATTAAGTAGAGTTCAGTAGACATTAGCGTTGTTTTGTAATATTTATCGAACCACGGCTAAGCTCAGGCGTCAACGGTATGCTGCCGCCAGCGTGCGTCAAGGGGTCACCTAAACCCTCGCTTGCGCCGTGACGCACTCGGCCTGTGCAACGCCGCGCTGCCTAGGAGGTGACCCGCCGTGCCAGGCGTTTCTCCGTCTCTGCTGGAACTCGCCCGGCGCCTGCGTTACCTCAGGCAGCAGCACTGGCCCGACATGCGACTGACCCAGGAAGCGCTGGCCAAGGCCCTGGGCGGCAATGAGCCGCTGGCGGCCGTGACCGTCTCTTCGTGGGAAAGCCCGAGCTCTCCCAAGCTCCCCCCACGTGACCGGCTCATCGCGTACGCGCAGTTCTTTGCCACCCGCAGGTCCGTGGAGGCCGGGGCCGAGCCGCAGCTCGTGCCGGTCGACAGCTTCAACGATGAAGAGCTGGCCGCCTACAAGGAACTCGAGGCGGACCTCCTGAGCCTGCGGAATTCGGCCAGGAAGCCTTCCCTGGGAGAGATTGCCGTCAGTCGGGCGATCGTGGCAGTTCCCGGATGCAGGGCCTACGACCCTGGTCTGCGCTCAGCTGCCCACGACAGAAACGGGTTCTCTGGCTGATCCGAAAGATCCGAACTACACGGAGTTGCAGTCGCTCGCGGACCTCGACGCCCTGGTCGAGCTCCACGGACACATCCGAGCCGAGAACCCGACGATGGACGTGTTCTACAAAGCCGCACCCAACGTGGTCCCGGATGACCTGTCGGGCCACGTGATACTGCTCGGCGGCATCGCCTGGAATCAGGTAACTGAGCGACTGTCCGCCAAGATACGTCTGCCAGTAAAGCAGGTACGCGATCCGTCGATGACAACGGGTGATCCATTCATCGCCGACATGGATGGCAAGGAAGAGCGATTTATGCCCGTCTGGCGGGGGCCTAATGATACCGATCTCATCGAGGATGTCGGTCTGATTGTGCGCGTGCCGAACCCGGTGAACTCCGGCCGCACCCTTACCATCTGTAATGGCATACATAGCCGCGGAGTCCTTGGCGCCGTACGCAGCCTAACTGACAAACAGCTCCGGGATTCCAATGAGCGATACATTTCAACAACTTTTGGCAACAGCGATTCATTTCTTATTCTCATGCAGGTAACAGTCATAGAGGGGCAAACAATGACACCGGACTTCAACAGCCCAGATCAGGTGCTTTACCGGTGGTCCAAGGACACTGGCAGATGACCTGCCATGGCCCCCTACTCCCTGCACGCCAGAGAGCCACGTAGGTGACGGGCCACCTGAGGTCGGATGTCCGGCAGCTCCAGACCCATGAGGAGCTTGTCGGCGTGGCCGAGCCGTCGGCCGCGCTCTCCAACTCGCGGACCCTGGACGCCATCATCGTGCCCGCCTCCAGGCCAGCCAGCAATCTTGATCACGCCATCACGCTGGCTCGGGCCGCACGCTGCAAGCTGGTCGTCCTGTGCAGCCGCCAAGCGCGCACCGGCGACGTGAACAAGCTGCTCGCCTCGCGTTCCTTCGCCGATGCCGCCGTGATCCGCTTGCCTCGCGGGTATCGTCATCGCTGGCTAGAGTTCGCCACCTTGCGCCCAGCGGAGATCGGACTCCTGCCCGATGGTTGCGCCGCACGCGGCTCCGATCTGAGTCTCAAACGCAACATTGGCCTCATCCTGGCTCGATTGCTCGGATGGGATCGCGTGTTCTTCATGGATGACGACATCAGGGATGTAAATCCCTCCGACCTGCGCAGCACTGTGTCGATGCTTGACAATTACTGGTCCGGTTGGCATGCGAGTCACCAGTTATCCGGACAACTCTGTGGTGTGCCATGCGCATCGGGAGACCGGGGAATTCCAGGACATTCTCGTCGGCGGATCGGCCTTGGCCGTTGACTGTAACGCCCCGATCGGTTTTTTCCCAGATATATACAACGAGGACTGGCTGTTCTTCTACGATGCCGTCCCGCAACGACGGCTGGGCTGTTCGAATCTCAGCGCGACCCAGCTTAGTTACGATCCTTTCGATAACCCGCTGAGGTCAGCCAAACAAGAGTTCGGCGATGTCATGGCGGAAGGCCTTTATGCCCTCCTTCATCGGGGTCAAGGAGCTGCCGATGCCTCGTGGGACTACTGGGCCGATTTCCTGGCCGCCCGCAAAGACTTCCTCGACGCCATCGTCGGCCGGTCCGGCCGGGCACGAGCCGAGATACGCCAGAAGATGCTCAGCTCGGTGGCAGCCGCCCAAGAGTGTCTAGCCCAGATCAAGCCGGACATGTGCGAGCGCTACGTCGAACTCTGGAGGAAGGACCTTAGCCTCTGGGATCAAACTCTTAGCGACATGCCGCATGTGTCGTCCATCGCGGACGCGCTGAACCTGCTGGACCTGAAAATGGATGACCACGGCGGCAACGGCAACCACTGGCCGAGCCCCCACGCGGACATTCCAGAGAGTACGTCGCCGGGAGCTGTGACCATCCCGGATGTCGCGACACTCAGCGACCTGCCCGTCGATAGCGCGGTGCTCACGCGGCTGAACGCAATGGCGGGAGATACGGCCCGGGCCACGCTGCGGCAAGGCACCATCCCACCTGGTGCCGTCGCCGCTGCGGCCGGGATAGGCCAGAGGCTTGTCTCGGCGGGCATGCCGCCGCTCGTCCTGTTCGTCGCCCTCTCCTGCGTCGCCTTGACCGCAGACCTCGCGCCGTGGCGCGGGCGAGCTCTGGGTGAGTTCCGCCCTTGGCACCGCCGCTCACTGCAAAAGATCACCGCTGGGCGGGATGCGACCCGGATACTTGCGAGCCTCATCAAGCGGCGGCATCGACGGGAGGTCCGGGCCCACGACTAGCGCGTGGAGCTAGGGCCGGATAGGCCAGGACGGTCAGCCGCTTTCTACGCGCACCGGGAGCGTGTCAAGGCCGCGCAGGGTGTTGTTGAGCCGCGGACGCGGCTCGCCGTCCAGGTGCCAGGAGGCGACCCGGGCCGCCAGCGCCCGGAACACCGCCTCGCCCTCCATGCGCGCGATCACCTGGCCCACGCAGTTGTGCACGCCGGTGCCGTAGCCCAGATGGCCCGAGCACTTGCGCCGGATGTCGAACTCGTCGGGCCGCTCCCAGCGCCGCGGGTCGCGGTTGGCCCCGGCGAACGACACCATCAGCTTCGCGTCGGCGGGCAGGCCGGTCCCGCCCAGGTAGGTGGCCTGGCTGGTGGTGCGGAAGAAGTTCGTGACCGGCGCCTCGATCCTGACCACCTCCTCGAACGCGTTGCGGGCCAGCGACGGGTCCTGCCGCAGCGCCTGCCACTGGTCCGGGAAGCGCACGAAGTCCAGCACCCCGAGCGCGATCGCGCTGACCGTGGTATCCAGCCCGGCCGACAGGAACGAGCGGACCAGCAGCGCGGCCTCCTCCTCGGTCACCTCGCCCGCGTCGACCCCGGCGTAGATCTCGGCGCCGAAGCCGTCCGGCCGCAGCGCGGCCCGGGAGCACTGCTCGGCGATCCACGCGAGCACGTCCCCGGCCCCGGCCATCGAGGCCTCGAACAGGTGGTTGCGCGGGCCCATCCCGTTGAACACCATGGCGCCGTAGGCCAGCAGCTGGTCCCGGCCGTTCTCCCTGATCCCGAACGCCTCAGGGAACACCCGGGTCGGGAAGACCTCGGCCAGGTCCGGCACGGCGTCGAAGGACCGCAGGGACACCAGGTCATCGGCCAGTTCCGCGGCCCTGCGGTCGAAGATCTCCTGCAGGTACGCCAGGGAGCGCGGGGCGAGCGCGCGGGCCACGACCCGGCGGTTGTGCGTGTGCACGGGCGGGTCGACCTCGAGCAGGATGCTCGGCTTCCGCCAGGCCTTGTCCTTGCCGAAGTGGGTGAGGCCGACGCCCGCGGCCGAGGAGAACACGCCGGGGTTCTTCAGGACCGCCTGCACCTGCTCGTGCCTGGTCACCGCGTAGACGCCGTAGCGATCGAGGTAGACGACCGGACCGGTCTCCCGCAGCTCAGTCAGGTATCCGAACGGGTCCGCCAGGAACTTGTCGCAGAACGGGTCGATCTGCGAGTGCGGGCACCCCGCGGAGGTTTCCGTTACGGCTGTCATGGCTTCTCCCGGGTCGTGACCACCTGCACCGATGGTAATCGCCGGGGAGCCGGTTCCAAGATCAGCGGCGGCGGGCCGGGCTGAGCCGGCGCAGCGCGCGGTCGAGGCCGGTGCCGAACGGGTTGTCCTGCACGATGTACGTCCAGGTGGCGGTGGGCCGCTTCAGCCCGGCGGCGTCGAGGTCGGCCCCGGCGCTCGTGATGGTGGCGGTGCGGAACGTCTCGGCCGACCGCTCCTCGACCTGCTCCAGCAGCTGGGCGAAGAGCTTGACCGCCTCGGCGTGGAACTCGGCCAGCGGGTCGAGCGCCATCACGAACGGGTTGGGCCCGTGACCGAGCGCGCGCAGGTGGATGCCCTCGCGGACCCCGGCCAGCATGGCCAGGTGGTCGGCCCAGGCGCGGTCGAGGTGGTAGAGCACGATCTGCCGCGCGGCCCGGCCGAGCACGTCGGGGTCGAGTGCGGCGGTCAGCTCGTCGTGCCGCTCCGGGCAGCGGCTGGCCAGCGCGAGGTCGGCGGCGTCGGTGCGCAGCATGCGGTCGCGGTGCTCGAGCACGACGCGGCGCTGCTCCTCGATGAGCTTGTTGTAACGCCGAACGTGCTGCGGTGGATCTGCAGGTTGGCGCCGTCGGCGACGCGCTGCGCGTGAGCCACCGCCGCGTCGGCCCTGGGGTCGCGGACCCGGCCGTCTGCGGGCCACGTCCCGCGGTTCCGGGCTGTCCGGGGCGTAGGCGGTGATCAGCTCGTCCTCCAGGCTGACGAAGAACACCGAGCCGCCGGGGTCGCCCTGGCGGCCGGCCCGGCCGCGCAGCTGGTCGTCCAGCCTGCTGCTCGCGTGCCGGCCGGTGCCGATCACGTAGAGCCCGCCGAGCCCCGCGACCTGGTCCCCGTCCGTGTCGCTGCCGCCGCGGCCGCCCAGGCGGATGTCGGTGCCGCGCCCGGCCATCTGCGTGGACACCGTGATCGCGCCGAGACCGCCGGCCTCGGCCACGATCGCGGCCTCCTGCGCGTCGTTCTTCGCGTTCAGCACCACGTGCGGCAGCCCGGCCGCGGCCAGGCTCCGCCCGAGCCGTTCCGATTCGGCGATGTCCAGGGTGCCGATCAGGACCGGCCGCCCGTCCACGTGCGCGGCGGTCACCGCGGCGATGATCGACTTCTCCTTCTGGCGCAGCTTCGCGTACAGCCGGTCGGGCTGGTCCTCGCGCACGCACGGCCGGTTCGGCGGGATCACCGCCACCTCCAGGCCGTAGAACTCCCTGAGCTCCTCGCCCACGGTCACCGCCGTGCCGGTCATGCCGCAGACCTGCGGGTAGCGCCGGACCAGGGACTCGATCGTGAGGCTGTCCAGGATCTCGCCGCTCTCGGTAGCGGCGAGGGCCTCCTTGGCCTCGACCGCGGCCTGCAGCCCGTCGGGCCAGCGCTGCAGCTGGGCCACCCGGCCGCGGGAGGCGTTGATCAGGTGCACCTTGCCGTCGCGGACGATGTAGTCCACGTCGCGCTGCAGCAGCGCGTGCGCGTGCAGGGCCACGTTGAGCCTGGTCAGCGTGTCCAGCTGGTCCACGGCGTAGAGGTTGATCCCGCCCAGGGACTCCTCGGCGACACTGGCGCCCGCGCTGGTCAGGCTCGCGTTGCGGCCCTCGTCATCGATCTCGTAGTGCAGGCCGTGGACCAGCCCGCGCACGATCTCGGCCATCGCCGGGTCGGCGTCTGCGATCGCCGGCCGGGCCCGCCAGCACCAGCGGCACCAGCGCCTCGTCGATCAGGACCGAGTCGGCCTCGTCGATCAGGGCCACATCGGGGGCGGTGGCGACCAGGTCGGCCGCGTCCGTGACAAACCGGTCCCTGAGCACATCGAAGCCGATCTCGCTGACCGGCGCGTAGGTCACCTGCTGGGCGTAGGCGCGCCGCCGCTCGCCCGGTGCCGAGGCCTCGGTGATGCAGCCGACCGTGACGCCGAGCAGGTCGTAGACGGGGCGCATCCACTCGGCGTCCCGGCGGGCCAGGTAGTCGTTGACCGACAGCACGTGCACCGACCGGCCGCGCAGCGCGTAAGCCGCGGCGGCCAGCGCGCCGGACAGGGTCTTGCCCTCGCCGGTGGCCATCTCCGCGACATGCCCGGACAGCATGACCAGCGTGCCGAGCAGCTGCACGTCGTAGGGACGCTCCCCCAGCGCCCGGCGGGCGGCCTCCCGCCCGGCCGCGCAGAACCCGGCGTCGTCGGGCGCCTCGCGGGCCAGCCCGGCGAGCTCGCCGTCGGGCAGGCCGGCGAGCGTTTCCTCGCCCGCGGCGATGGCCGGCAGCAGGCGCTGGTATCTGGTCAGGTCGGCCGTGCCCGGCTTCTGCAGGAACCGCCGCACTCGGTTGCGGAGAACGCTCACGTCATACAGTTAACCGCCGCCGAGCACCTTACCGAGTATCTGCCGCGCCTCGTCCTGGACGCGGGCCAGGTGCTCAGGCCCCAGGAACGACTCGGCGTAGAGCTTGTACACGTCTTCGGTCCCGGACGGCCGGGCCGCGAACCAGGCCGACTCGGTGATCACCTTGAGGCCGCCGAGCGGCGCGCCGTTGCCGGGCGCGGAGCTGAGCCGCTCCCGCACCGGCTCGCCGCCGAGCTCGGGGATGTCGGCCTGGTCCGGGCTGAGCTTGGCCAGGGCCGCCTTCTGCTCACGGGTGGCCGGGGCGTCGATCCTGGCGTAGGCCGGGTCGCCGAGCCGCTGCGTGATCTCGGCGTACCGCTCCGATGGCGTGCGGCCGGTGACCGCGGTGATCTCGGACGCGAGCAGCGCCAGGATGATGCCGTCCTTGTCGGTGGTCCAGACCCGCCCGTCCCGGCGCAGGAACGAGGCCCCGGCGCTCTCCTCGCCGCCGAACGCGACCGTGCCGTCCAGCAGGCCGGGCACGAACCACTTGAACCCGACCGGGACCTCCATCAGGCGGCGCCCGGCGGCCTCGGTGACCCGGTCGATGATCGAGGAGCTGACCATGGTCTTGCCCACCGCGGCCCCGGCGGGCCAGTCCCCGCGGTGCCGGTAGAGGTAGTCGATCGCCGCGGCCAGGTAGTGGTTCGGGTTCATCAGCCCGGCGTCCGGGGTCACGATCCCGTGCCGGTCGGAGTCGGTGTCGTTGCCGGTCGCGATCGCGAACTCGGTCCGGCGGTCGATCAGCGAGGCCATCGCGTACGGCGACGAGCAGTCCATCCGGATCCGGCCGTCCCAGTCCAGGGTCATGAACCGGAAGGTGGCGTCCACCACCGGGTTGACCACGGTCAGGTCCAGGCCGAACCGGTCGGCGATCTCACCCCAGTAGGCGACGCTCGCCCCGCCCAGCGGGTCGGCGCCGATGCGGACCCCGGCCGCCCGCACCGCGTCCATGTCCACGACGGCCGCCAGCTCGGACACATACGCGCCGAGGAAGTCGTGTTTCCCTGCGGCGGCCCTGGCCCGGTCGTAGTGGATCCTGCGGACTTCCTTGAGCCCGCCCCTGAGCAGGTCGTTGGCGCGGTCCTGGATCACCGAGGTGATCTCCGACGCGGCCGGGCCGCCGTCGGGCGGGTTGTACTTGAAGCCGCCGTCCTCGGGCGGGTTGTGCGAGGGCGTGACCACGATCCCGTCCGCCAGAGCGGATGGGCCGGCGTCGTTGTGCACCAGGATCGCCAGGGAGAGCGAGGGTGTCGGCGTGTAGCCGTCCCGGCTGTCCGCCAGCACCCGGACGTCGTTCGCCACGAGCACCTCGAGCGCGGTGGCGAACGCGGGCTCGGAGAGCGCGTGCGTGTCGCGGCCGATGAACAGCGGCCCGGTGATGCCGCTGCGGGCCCGGTAATCGCAGATCGCCTGCGTGGTGGCGGCGATGTGATCATCGTTGAACGACAGCCGGAACGCCGAGCCCCGGTGGCCCGAGGTGCCGAACGAGACCTGCTGACCGGGCGCGGCCGGGTCCGGGTGCTCCGCGTAGTAGGCGGTCACCAGCGCGGCGACGTCAACGAGGTCGGCCTGGCTCGCTGGCTGTCCAGCCTTCTCATTTACGGGCACCGGTAACTCCTCTCGCCGGCAGGATGCTCGTGAGTCATACCCGGGCCGGGCGCGGTCAGACCCTCATCAGCGGTTGCGTCCGACCCCGCAGTACGAGTAGATCTCGCCGGCGGCGCCGCGGGGTCTGGCCGCCAGTCTGGCACCGGCACAATCCCGGGCTCGACCAGGTCCAGGCCCTCGAAGAACCGGGCAAACTGCTCAGGGCTGCGCAGGTAGTAGGGCGCGGCGCCGCTCTGGTTGTAGCCCTCCTGGGCCTGGCTGAAGGCCGCGTTGACGTTGGCGCCGTCGTAGAGCGCGAAATAGCTTCCCGGGGGCAGGCCGTCCTGCAGGCGGCGCACGATCGGGTAGGCCTCCTCGTCGGTGAAATGGCCCATGACCCCCATCAGCAGCAACGCGACGGGCTGGCTGAAATCGAGCAGGCCCGCGGCGATGTCCAGGATCGCGGCCGGGTCCCTGAGGTCGGCCTCCATGTAGTCGCAACGGCCCTCGGGCTTGCTGATCAGCAGGGCGCGGGCCTGCGCCAGCACTAGGGGGTCGTTGTCCACGTACACGATCCGGCTCTCCGCGGCCACCCGCTGGGCGACGTCGTGGGTGTTGTCCGCCGTCGGCAGGCCCGCGCCGACGTCGAGAAACTGGCGCATCCCGGCGTCGGCGGCCAGATACGCGACCGCGCGGGTCAGAAAGCCCCGGGAGAGGCGGGCCACGTCGACGATGCCAGGGAAGATCTCCCGGTACTGCTCGCCCGCCTCCTGATCGACCGGGTAGTTGTCGGTGCCGCCCAGCCAGTAGTTCCAGATCCGAGACGAGTGCGGGACCGTGGTGTCGATCACCGGCCCGGCCGCGCCTTCCGCCTCGGCCGGGGTTCCTAAGCGTTCGTCGGTCACAGCGAATCCTCCGAGGGCAAGGGAAATATGGTGATTCAACCCTAACGAGCCGACCAGGCTATGGGGAGTTGCTTGACCCCGCGCTGGAAGTTCGACCGGAGGAAGGACGGCTGGCCGGCGTAGCTGAGCACGGATGTCCGCGCGAGCACCTCGCGCAGCAGCGCGCCCATCTGGGTCCGGGCGAGATGGGCGCCCAGGCAGAAGTGCGGGCCATGGCCGAACACCAGGTGCGGGTTGGGGTGGCGGCGGATGTCGAAGCCGTCGGCGCCGGCGAAGACCGCCTCATCCCGGTTGGCCGAGGCGAACGACACCACGACCTTGTCGCCTGCCCTGATGCGCTGCCCGCCAAGGTCGCAGTCGTCGGTGGCGGTGCGGCGGAAGGTCATCACCGGCGTCCACCAGCGCAGCATCTCGTTCACCGCCCCCGGCATCAGGGCCGGGTCGGCCCGCAGCTCCTGCTGCGCGTCCGGGTGCTCGAGCAGGGCGATGCACGCGCCGGGCAGGCCGTTGCGCAGGGTCTCGTTGCCGGCCACCGCGAACAGCCAGAACATGTTCTCGAACTCCTCGACCGAGACCTGGCCGCCGTCGTCATCGACCTGGGCGAGCAGGATCGACATGATGTCATCGCCCGGCCGCCGCCGTTTCTCGTCCGCCAGCAGGTGTGCGTAGGCGTACAGGTCGGGCAGGCCGTCGCGGGTACGCGGGTCGGGCAGGCGCCCGTGCTCGTCAGGCCCCGGCCGCAGGGCGACGGCCTCCCGGGCCAGCGGCGTCCCGCCCGCGGAGTCGAAAGCGGCGGACGAGGCGTAGTCGGGGTCCTGGTAGCCGATCACGCGGTTGGACCAGTCGAACAGCAGCCCGCGGTCCTGCTCGGGCATGCCGAGCACGTCGGCCAGCGTGAGCAGCGGCATGTCGGCGGCGAGATCCTTGGCGAAGTCGCATTCACCGCCGCCGCCGGCCAGGACGCGGTCGCACAGGGCCCGGGCGTACCCGCGGATCCGGTGCTCGAGCTGGGCCACGGCCCGGGGCGTGAACGACCGGGCCAGCAGCCGCCGCAGCCGGGCATGCTCCGGCGGGTCCATGTTCAGCATCATCCGGCGGACGTAGCCGAGCGCATCCGGCGTCGCCGGGTCACGGATCTGCGTGGCCCCGAGCCAGGAGGAGAACAGCCGCGGCTGGGTCAGCACCTGCTGCACGTCCGCGTGCCTGAGCACCAGCCAGAAACCCGGGCCGCCGGGCCAGCCGAGCACCGGCACCTCCTCGGCCCAGACCACGGGGCTGCGGCGGCGCAGCCGGGCCAGGGCCGGATAGGGCACGCCCTCGACGTACGTGGCCGGGTCGTAGACGATCTCGGTGTCGGGTCTCGCCGTCATGGTCAGTCCCGCCCCAGGAACTCCTCCATGGTCGTCACCAGGGCCGCCGGCGTCTCCATCATCGGGTAGTGCCCGGCGTTGGCGAGCACCTCCAGCTCCGCGTTGGGATAGAACGCCAGCCAGGTCTGCTCCATCACCTGCGCGGACAGGGCCGGGTCGTGCTCCCCGACGATGACCTTGACCGGGACCGGGTTGCCCTGCACGCGGGCGGAGAAATCCTCCTTGGCCCACGACTCCAGGTACGCCCCGAACGCCTCGACAGTGGAGTTGTCGAGCGAATGCTGCACCACATGATCGACGAACCTCGGCGTCAGGCGGCTGCCGGTGGTGAAATGGATGATCGCCGTGCGGTTCTCCCTGGCGCTGGCCGCGCCGGAGAACAGCGCCCAGCCGTCGTCGTCGAATCCCGCGCCCGTGGCGGGCACCGGGTTCAGCGCCACCAGGCGGGTCACCCGGTCCGGGGCCTGCAGCATCGCGTGCTGGACCGCCTTGCCCGACATCGAGTGCCCGACCATGGAAAAGCGCTCCCAGCCCAGCTCATCGGCGAGGGCCAGGGAGTCGGCGGCGGCTTCCGCCATCGTGAACTCGCCGGCTACGTCCCGGCGGCTGCCGTAGCCCCGCAGGTCAGGGAAGACGTAGGTGAACCTCGCGCCGTCGAGGTAGTCGGGCAGCGCGCCCCATCCCTGGGCCGAGCCAAACCAGCCATGCAGCGCGATCACATGATGATCCCCGGAGCCGACCGTCCGGTACGAACTGGTCACGGATACCTCCCCGTCCACGATGCCCGGCGTGGGGCCGAATGTAGTGGCTTGACCCCTGCAGCGGAAGGAGCCCGTGATACGCAGGTGAGCATGACAAGCGGAAGCGGCCCGGCGGTTACGTTCGGGTTGTTCGACTGGGTCGATTCGGACGGGGTGCGCGAGCCCGGCCAGCTCTACGCCGAACGGCTTGACCTGCTCGCCGACGCCGAGTCCCGCGGGTTCGACATCTACCATCTGGCCGAGCATCACGGCACGCCGCTGGGCCTGGTGCCGTCGCCCAGCGTGTTCCTGGCCGCCGCGGCCGTGCGGACCACCCGCATCCGGCTGTGCCCCCTGGTCTATGTGCTGCCCCTCTATCACCCGGTGCGGCTGGCTGAGGAGATCGCCATGCTCGACCAGCTCAGCGGGGGGCGGCTGGAGATAGGGCTGGGCAAAGGCGGCAACCCCTACGAGCTGCTGGCCTACGGGATCGAGCCGGGCGACGCCCAGCGGCGCTACGACGAGGTGCTCGCGTCGGCGCTGCGGATGCTGGAAACCGGCGCCGCCGGCACCCCGGGGACTGCGGCGGGCACCGCCGAACTGCCCGTCCGGCCCCGTCAGGCGCCCCGCCCGCCGCTGTGGTACCCCAGCAGCAACCCGGCCAGCGTCCCCCGGCTCGGCAAGATGGGAATCAACACCATTCTCGGGTTCAGCTTCAGGTCCCCCACGATCGAGGAGACCCGGCTGCGGCGGGACGAGTACTTCGCGGGCGTGGCGGAGGCACCGCCAGGGACCGCGATGGGCGGGGCGGGGATGCCGACACCGCGCTTCGGGATCATGCGCAACGTCTACGTCGGGGAGTCCGACCGCGCCGCCAGGGAGCGGGTGATCGAGGCGATGGAGGTGTTCTACGAGCAGTTCACCGCCTTGTGGCGGCGCCACGGCGACGAGCACTTCACCGGGCCGCAGGACTTCGCCCGCGCGATCGATGAGGGCCGGGTGATCGCGGGCTCGGCCGCCACCGTCCGGGCGCGGCTCACCGGGATGCTGCGGGCCTCGGGCTGCAACCACTTCGCCGGCGCGTTCGCGTTCGGCTCGCTGAGCCACGCGGAGGCGCGCTCGTCGCTGGCCCGGTTCGCGGACGAGGTCGCCCCCGCGCTGCGCGGGCTCGGCCCTGACGTCAGCGGCGGGGGCGGCGGATGAGCGCGGCCAGGCGAGGGGTGACGGCCTAACGTTTCTCTCATGCCGGAGAAACTGGTCCTGGTCGTCCGGGCCGACCTGGGCATGGGGCGAGGCAAGATCGCCGCTCAGGTGGCCCACGCGGCCGTGGCGGCGGCCCTGGCCAGCTACGGCAGCGACGACTTCGCGGCCTGGCTCGCCGGCGGCCAGCCGAAGGTGGTCCTGCGGGTCACCTCCGCGGAGCAGATGCTGCAGATCGCCGAACAGGGCCGGGCGGCGGGCTTGCCGGTCGAGCTCGTTCATGACGCTGGCCGGACCCAGCTGGCGCCCGGCACCGCGACCTGCTGCGCGCTGGGACCCGCCGAAGCCGGCGGCTCGACGCGGTGACCGGCGAGTTGCCGCTGCTCTAGACCGCGAGCCCGGGTCGCCTGGGACCGGCTACATGGCCATGATCACGCCGTTCCGGCACCTGATCGTGTACCCGGCGATGCTCAGAGAGATCGGGAAGGCCTGGCAGGCGGGCGGCCGCGAGCCAGCGGCCGCCCGGCCGTGAGAAAAGCGGCGCTGAGAAAATAGCGGCATGACGGAACGCAAGCCGTCTGGAATGAGCTTCACGTCGTGGATCGACCAGCAAATCCAGGAGGCGGAAGAACGGGGCGCCTTCGACAATCTGCCGGGCGCGGGCAAGCCGCTGCCGAACCGGGGCGAGGCGGACGACGGCCTGGCCTGGCTGCGGGACAAACTGCACAAGGAGGGTGTGCCGGCCGACGAGCTCCTGCCCACGCCGCTGAAGCTGCGCAGCCAGAGCCAGCGGCTGGCCGAGAGCGTGCCGGGCTTCCGCTCTGAGCACGAGGTCCGCGACGCCGTGGCGGAGCTTAATCACCGCATCATGGAATGGCGCCGTCTCCCGCTGGGCCCGCCCATATTCGTGCCGCTGGTGAACGAGGAAGAAATGATCTCCAGATGGCGGGACGGGCAGCCTGCGCCCCCACCGGCCAGGTCACCCGCCGATCCCGGCCGCCAGGCGGAAGCTGGCGAGCCCCCGCGCCCCCGGTGGCGGCGCCGGCGCCGCGACCGCTAGCGCTCTTCCTGGGGCACTCCCAGTGCCTGGAGCAGCTCTGCGAGGCTGCCGAACGTGGCGCCGGCCGGAAGGGACGACACCATGTCCAGCAGCCGCTGCTCCGCCTGGTGTGCCGTCAGGGTCTCGAGCAGATGCGCCCGCGTCGCCGGGAACGTGGCCCGATCCAGGTGCCGGCCCAGCTCGCTGCGCAGCTCGATGGCCTCCCAGTCCTCCCCTGACGGCGTTCCCGCGAACCGGCCGGTGGCGGCCCAGGTCGTGTCCGGGTCATCCTCGTCCGCGTCAGGTTCCGGCCACTCCTCGCCGTGCGCGCGCAACTCGTCCCGGTCCTGGCGCTTGATCGCGTCGTCCTCCGCAGGACCATGCGTCCCGCTGACCTGCTCGCTCATTGGCCTGCCTCATGGCTGGTAGTGGTAAGGGTCATCTCGTGACCAGGATGCCATCAGTTGCTGGCCAGGAAAGGACCGTCACTGGATGGGCGGAAGCGTCTGGTCAGCGTCCAGCACCGTGCGGAACGGGTCGCCGCGCTGGGCCAGGCGGTCCAGCACCGAGCGGATCGTGATGCCATCGGGCCGCAGCGCCGGGTCGTCCAGCTCGTCCCACTCGATCGGAGCGGATACCGGGGCGCCCGCCGCCGGGCGCGGGCTGTACGGGGCCACGAGCGTCTTGTTCTTGACGTTCTGGGTGTAGTCGAGCCGGGCCCGGCCCTGGCGCGCCTTGACGTCCCACTCCCAGCTGATCAGATCGGGCACCACGGCGCCGACGGCGTGGGACAGCTGCTTAACCCACTCGCGGGTCTCGTCGTAGCTGGGCCCGCGGGTGATCGGCACCCAGATCTGCAGGCCGCGGCGGCCGGTCAGCTTGGGCTGCGCCCGCACGCCCAGGTGCTCCAGGGCGGTGCGGTGCAGCCGGGCCAGCGTCAGCACGTCATCCCAGGTGGTGGCCGGGCCCGGGTCGATATCGATGAGCGCGTAGGTCGGCGTGACCGGCTGGTCCGTGCGCGCGGTCCAGGCGTGCCATTCCAGCGCGCCGAAGTTGGCCGCCCACACCAGCGCGGCCGGCTCGTCCACGACCAGGAAGCGTCGTGGCGTCGCCGCGGTCGGCGTCGGGGTTGTCCCAGCGCGGCAGCCAGTCGGGCGCGTGCTCGGGTAGCTGCTTGTGCCAGAAGCCCTCGGTGTCGGCACCGCCGGGGAAGCGGTTCATGTTGAGGGCCCGGCCCTCGAGGTAGGGCAGCACGGTGTGGGCGATCCGGGCCGCGTAGCCGATGAACTCGCGCTTGGTGATCGGCTCCTCGCCGTCCCGGCCGGGGAAGATGGCCTTGTCCAGGTTGGTCACCTTGAGCCTGCGGCCGAACACCTCCCACGTGCCGCCCGAGCCCGGCAGGGCGTCGAGCGCGTCGAGCTCGGCCGGGTCCGGGCCCGACGGCGCGGCCTCGCCGATAGCGATCGACGCCTGCGGCGGGCGGCAGGTCGCCGCGCCACATCCGGTGCGGGTCGGCCTTGACCTCGTCGTTGGTGCGGCCGCTGAGCACCGACCGCGGGTGCTCCTCCGGGTCCCAGCCGTCGACGGCGAAGTCGTCGTGCTTGTGCAGCAGCAGCCACTGGTCCTTCTCCGAGTCACCGTCGGCCGCGGCGCGACCAGAATCAGCCCGGCCGCGCAGCTTCTGCCCGCTGACGTCGGCGTGGAAGTCGCCGCGGCGACCGCGGCGGCCGGGTCGTCGGTGGCGTGCGGCTCCCACGTGCCCTGGTCCCACACGATCACGTCGCCGCCGCCGTACTCCCCCGCCGGGATGATGCCCTCGAAGTCCAGGTACTCGATGGGGTGGTCCTCGACGTGGATCGCGGTGCGCCGCACGTTCGGGTCCAGCGTCGGCCCCTTGGGCACGGCCCAGCTCACCAGCACGCCGTCGATCTCGAACCGCAGGTCGTAGTGGACGCCGGCGGGCTCGGTGGCGCTGCACCACGAACCGGGGGCGTCCGCGGCGCGCTCCTGCGGCGGCGCGCCCGCTGGCTCGGGCGTGCGCCCGAAATCCCGCTTGCGCTGGTAGGCCGCCAGCTTCCCGGCGTCGGCCTTACCCGCGCTGGCCTGCCGGGACTGCTTCGGGCTCGTCTTCCGGCTCTTGCTCGGCGACGGCATGGTCAGGTCACAGCCCCAGCAGCCGGGCCGCGTTGTCATGGCAGACGGCGCGGAGCCAGTCGGCGCCCAAGTCCAGGCGGGCGAGGGCCAGCAGCTGGGTCAGGTAGGGATGAGGGATGTTGGGATAGTCGGTGCCGAGCAAGATGCGGTCGGCGGACTCGGCCAGCCGGGGCCGCAGCTCGGCCGGGAACGGCATCAGGCGCTCGAAGAAGCTGGTGAACACCATCGTGGTGTCGAGATAGACGCCGGCGTGCCGCTGCATGAGGTCAAAGAACTCCGTGTACTCGGGCGCCCCGAGATGAGCCACGATCATGGTAAGCCGCGGGTGGCGGGCGACCACCTCAGAGATCGGCCCGGGCCCGGTGTACCGGCCCGGCGTCGGCCCCGACCCGCAGTGGACGATGACCGGCACACCCGCCTCGGCGAGCATCCCCCAGACCGGGTCGAGCAGTTCGTCCCTGGGGTCATAGCCGCCCACCTGCAGGTGCGCCTTGAACAGGCGGGCCCCCGCGCCGATCGCCCCGGCCACGTACCCGCCGGCGCCCGGCTCCGGGTAGAACGTGGCGCTGTGCAGCGCATCCGGGGTCCGGGTCGCGAACTCGGCCGCCCACGAGTTGAGCCAGGCCGCCATGCCGGGCTTGTGCGGGTACGACAGCGCGCCGAACCTGCGTACCCCGAACGCGCGGAGCAGGGCCACCCGTTCCGGCTCGGGCCGCCGGTACGCGACCGGCCACGCCTGCCCCGCCTCGCGGCCGTCCTCGAAGTACTTCCAGACCTTGTCCAGCACGTTGGCCGGCATGAAGTGGGCGTGCACGTCCACCAGGCCGGGCAGCCCGATTTTTGCCAGAACGCGACGACCGCCGCCACCTCTGCCGGCGTACCGGGCTCAACCGTCCCGGCAGCTGCGCCACGCTCATCGGTCATCGCTGCCAACGTATCGCCGTCCCGCGGCTCAGGCACGCCTGAACCCGGCCAGGACGGGCTCTCGGCCGGTCAGCGCACCAGTTTGTCGAAGAGGTGCTCCAGCTCGGCGGCTGGATCCGCGGTCAGCCCGCTGTGCACCGGGCCGGGCTGGACGATCGTGCTCCTCGTGGCGGTCAGCCAGCGGAATCACGCCGGGGGATTGTTCGGTGTCCCGGCCGCGCCGGGCCGCCTGCGGCAGAATTGAAACGTGTTCTAGTTATCTCGTATGCTGAGCGCACTCCCAACCGGCAAGGGCGGCACATGATCCTGGACCGTTTCCGGGTCACCGGTCAGGTGGCCGTCGTGACCGGGGCGGGCCGCGGGATCGGCGCGGCCGCCGCGATCGCCCTGGCCCAGGCCGGGGCGGACGTGGTGATCGCGGCACGCACCGAGGACCAGCTGGCCAAGGTGGCGCTGGAGATCGAGGCGGCGGGGCGCCGGGCCCTGGCCGTGCCCGCCGACCTGTCCGACCTCGACGCCGCGGCCGGGCTGGCCTCCGCCGCGGTCGAGGCCTTCGGCCGGCTGGACATCGTGGTCAACAACGTGGGCGGCGCGATGCCGCGGCCGTTCGTCGCGACCAAGCCGCGGCACCTGGCGAGGGCGTTCCAGTTCAACGTCGAGATCGCGCACAGCCTGACGCAGGCCGCTGTCCCGCACCTGCTCGCCTCGGGTCCCGCCGGGGAAAACGGGGGCGGGGGACCGGGCGGCGGCCCGCGGGAAGGGGCCGGAGGCTCGGGCGGCCCGCAGGACGGCGACCGGCCGGTGGGCGCCGTGATCAACATCTCGTCGGCCGTCGGCCGGGTCGCCGGCCGCGGTTACCTCGCCTACGGCACGGCCAAGGCGGCCCTGGCGCACTACACCCGGCTGGCCGCGGCCGACCTGGCCCCCCGGATCCGGGTCAACGCGATCGCGGTGGGCTCGGTGGCGACCTCCGCGCTGGACATCGTGCTCACCGACGACACGCTGCGCGCCCAGATGGAGCGGGAGACCCTGCTGGGCCGGATCGCCGACCCGGAGGACATCGCGGCCGCGATCGTGTACCTGGCCTCGCCCGCCTCCGCCTACGTCACCGGGAAGATCCTCGAGGTCGACGGCGGCCTGGACCGGCCCAATCTCGACCTGCAGATTCCCGACCTCTGATCCTGCTGACCAGGAGTTCGGCCAGAACCCCGGCGCCGCCAGGGGACGTGGCTGCCGGCCTCTCGTGAACCATCGGGTGGCCCCGGGGCGTAAGCCTAAGAGGGGCCTCGTGCCGTTAACCGATGCTGAGGATCAGGCCGCTGACGAGATGGTTGCCAAGCGTTTAGCTCTGGGCACCGTCAAGGCGCGCATGCTCCGGCGCATGCGAGCGCTGCGGGCCCAGCCCGGCTGGACCTCCGTGCCGCCCGAGGGCCGCACGGAGCTCGCCCATCCTGAATCCGCGGCCTGGGCTCTCGGCGCGCTGGACGCCGACGAGGCCAGGCGGTTCGAGCAGCACCTCGGCACGTGCGTGCACTGCCAGGCCGCGGTCGCCGAGTTCGAGCCGGTCACCCAGGTCCTGCACAGCGCCACGCCCCCGCCCGGACACCAGCGCCCCGACCTGCAGGCCCGCACCCTCGCCCGGGCGGCCCGGCAGGCCAGGGCGGGCGCCGCCCCGGGCCAGGCCGCACGACGGCGGTCGCGGCCGCGCCGGCCCGCCCGCATGGTCGCGGCCGCCGCAGCGGTGGGCGCGGTGGCGGCCGTGCTCGTGGCCGGCCTCGTCATCCTGCCCAGGCTGGAAGCCAGCCCGGCCGGAGCCGTCGCGATCGGCCTGCACGCCGTGTCGGGCCGGGCCTCGGGCACGGCGGTCGCCCACCGCAGGGCCGGGGGCTGGTCGATCACGCTCAGCGTGCACGGCCTCAGGGATCTCGGCGCGGGCCGTTACTACGAATGCTGGTACGCCGGGCCGGGCAGCCGCCCGGGCCACCGCGAGCTCATTCCCGCGGGCACGTTCACCACCGGGCGTTCCGGCACGGCGAGCATCACGATGTGGAGCGCCGCTGACCCCCGCCAGTTCCCCACCATGGAGATCACCGCGGAAGCCCCCGGTGACGGCCGCCAGCACGGCACGGTGGTGCTCACCGGGATGGCTCAGACCTAGCCGCCGGAGCGGACCGGATCACTCGGCGCGCAGCAGCAGCGCGGGAGGAGTTCGCGCGGCCATGCGGCCGGGAACCGCGGCCACGATGTTGGCCAGCACGAGCGCCCCGACGGTGATGAGGACGACCGGCAGGCCGGGCACGGCCGGCTCGGGCACCACGCTGATCTGCCGGGCGAACAGGTCCCAGAGGAAGCGGCCCAGCGCGATGCCGAGGGGCACGCCGACGATGGCGCCCAGCGCCACGGCGATCGTGGACTGCCAGGCCACGGCCGCGGCCAGTTGACGCCGGGTGAACCCGATGGTCTTCAGCAGGGCCAGCTCCCTGCGGCGACGGCGCACCGAGGCGAACAGGGTCAGGCAGAGGGCGGCCACGGCCCCGGCCGCCAGGGCCGCGCCCAGGTAGGCGGGGGTGGTCCCCATCGACCGGTAGTTCACGATCTCGGCCGGGCGCTGCACGGGTATGACCTGGCCGCCCGTTGGCCGCCGGAACCAGCCGCTGCAGGCCGGCGCGGGCCGCGGCGCGATCCGCCCCGGGCCGGAGCGTAACCAGAATGTCGTTGGGCTGGCTGCTCACGGCGCGCGGGATGAGCGGGTAGGCGACCTCCGCACCGGTGCCCATCTCGGTGTGCAGCGTGCCCTGGATGCCGAGCGACGGCAGCGTGGCGGTGCCGGCGATCCGCAGGCGGAAGCGGCCGCCGCCGCCGTTGTCCACGGTGACCACGTCGCCGACGTGCTTGTGCAGCTGGGCCAGGGTGGCGGGGCCGAGCACGATCTGGCCTGCGGCGTCCAGGCCACGGCCGGAGAGCACGGGCGGGCCGACCGGCGCCCTGGGGCTCTCGCCGAGCACGGGCACGGTCTGGCCGTCGATCTTGAACGTCGCGAAGTAGATGCCCGTCCACGCGGCCACCGCCGGATCGTGGTCGAGCAGGGCCGCCGCGCGCGGCCTGGGGATGAACGTGGGATTGCCGGCGCTCAGGTCGTACGTCCAGTTCCAGCCGTACAGCCGGGGGTGGGAGACGAGCGTGCCCAGGCTCGCGCCGAACGTCACCGTGGCAATCATGGCGATCATGGCCAGGGCGGCGCCCAGGATGGCGGACCGGACCGGCACCGCATTGCGCCCGGTGCCGGGGTCAACGGCCAGCCGGAGGCCCTCGACCACGGGCGGTGGCGGTCCCATCGCCGCGGCCGTGCGCACGACGGCCGATCCGCGGCCTACGGCCCGCCGGGCCCGCGGTGCGGCCCGGTGGGGTGCGCCCCGGTAGGCCAGCGCCACGGCCAGCACCGACAGGGCACCGGTCAGCACGGCCGCACCCGCGCCGAGGACGGTCCAGTCGGTGGCGATGCCGGGTTGGGGGTACACGGCGCGGACGGAACCCAGCGGCGCGATCGGCGAGAGCACCACGGCCACCACGGCAGCCAGCAGGGAGCCCGCCACCACGGCGCCCAGAATGCCGGGCAGGCCGTCGCCGGTCGTCATGGCCGGATCCGCGCCGAGGGCGCGCAAGACGCCGAGGTCACCGGCGCCGAGACGGAGCTGCCGGCCGATGAGCTGACCCGCGATGAGCAGGGCGGCCAGGGCCGCGATCCCGCCGAACACCCCGAGCGCGATCGACTCTGGCCTGATGGCCCGCTCGGCCTTGGCCGTAGTGAGGGACGTGACGTAGAACTCGACAGGGAAGCCTTTGGGCAGCAGCCGCTCGATGCTGGCCTCGGTCGCGGCCACGTTGCGGCTGCCGCCGCTGAGCTGGATGGCGCTCTGGCTGCCCAGGGTGCAGCACTGCAGCAGCCGCCGGGTGAGGGCCGGGGTGAACAGCACGCCGCCGTTGCGGCCGGTGTCGATCTGGTCCTCCACCACCTCCTGGCTGAACTCTGCCTTGCCGACCACCTTGACGTTGATCCGCAGAAACGGCTTCACGCCCGGCCGGCCGAAGTCCGGCGAGCTCTCCTGCGCGTTGGTGAAGAACCCGAACGGGATGACCTGGCCCACGTGCACGCTCGCCGGGGTGCCCCGGGCGTCGACCACCACCTCGTCGGCCCGGGCCGGGTTGGCCATCCGGCCCTGGACGATCGACGGGCGGTCCTGGCTGAAGTACTCGCCGTCGATGCTGCCGGGTATGCCCATCGCGTTGAATTCCACGGCGCCGTCCGGCGCCAGCACCGCCGCGTCCATCAGGCCGTAGCTCTCGACCCGCTGCACGTGGCGCAGGCGGGCGATCCTGTGCACGAGCGCCGGATCGAACCCGCCACCAGAGCCCAGGCCTCTCAGGCCGGTCAGCACGGTCAGGTCGGACGGGCTGGTGCTGGCCAGGTAGGCAGGGAACGCCGACTGGGTCCGCCGGGCCGCGGCCACGGCGCCCATGGCCAGGCCGCCGACGAACCCGACCAGCAGGACCAGCGCCAGGTACCCGCCCCAGCGGTCGGAGAGCGTGGACCGGAACCGGTACCACGCGACCCGGAAGGCCTGTCGGCTCATGGCGGCCCGCCTCGCCCTGTCTGGTCAGCTCACGCCGAATCCTCGGCTGTCCTGACGCAGTCTGGCCGGCTCCCCGGCCCGCAGGCGAGGTGGCTAGCCCGCCGACCGGATTCGTGCCACTACCACGGGCCGGCGTCAGCCCGCGGGCTCGAGCACGAACACCGGGATCTGGCGCGTGGTCCGCTGCTGGTACTCGGCATAGGGCGGGTAGGCGGCCACCGCGCGTTCCCACCACTGGGCGCGCTCGTCACCGGCGAGCTCCCTGGCGACCATGTCCTGCTTGCGCGGGCCGTCCTGGACCTCGATGTGCGGGTCGGCGCGGAGGTTGTAATACCAGTACGGGTGGGTCGGGGCGCCGCCCTGCGACGCGACCGCGGCATAGCGGCCGTCTTGCTCCACCCGCATCAGCGGCGTCTTGCGCACCTTGCCGCTGCGTGCCCCGCGGTTGGTGACGATCACCACAGGAAGGCCGGTGTCCCGCAGGGTCGTGCCCTGCGTGCCGCCTGAGCCCTCATACAGCTCGACCTGTTCCCGGACCCAGGCCTGCGCGCTCGGCTCGTACTCACCCTCAACAGCCATGGGTCATAGTCAACACCGATGGTGGTGGTCGCAGCAGCCGCACCCCCCGCACGTCGCGGGCGGCTCGTGCCTGGGGCCACAGCAGGGCAGCAGGATCGGGCCGACGCCCGGGATCGCCTGGGCCCGCGCCTCGGCCAGCAGCGCCGCAGCCGCCTGCCGGGCGTTCTCGCCGGTGCGGGACATGCGGGCCGCGATCAGCCCGGTCACGATCGGCGTCGAGAACGACGTGCCGCTCCACTTGGCCATGCCGTAGAAGTTCCGGACTTGGCCCGGCGGCCCGGCATACGGGTACACGTAGCAGGTATACGTGCCGGTCGCGAACGCGTTGACGAGGTCCCTCCCCGGCGCGTACACGTCGACCCACGGACCGAAGTTGCTGAATGTCGCCCGGCCGCGCCAGTCGCCGCCGAGCGCGCCGACGGCAATCACCCCGGGGAACGCGGCCGGCCATTCCGGCCGGTCGAAGCCGCAGTTACCGGCCGGGGCGATGCAGATCGCGCCCTGGTGCTGGCGCAGGTGGTTGAGCCACACCTCGAAACCGATCAGGGCCTGGTCATTCCTGGACAGACAGGCAATGGTCAGGTGGAAGATGTCCGCGCCGAGGTTAAGCGCCGATTCGAGCACCGGTACCAGATTCGATTCCACCTGGCTGCCCCCGTACAGGAGGGCACGGGTCATGATGATCTGCGCGTCAGGTGCCATGCATCGCAGAACGCCCGCGCCGAACGTTCCGTGACCGGCGCACTCCGGAATCGTCGGCGGGCTGCCCGGGCCAAGAGGGTCCACATCCGCGACCAGATTCTCCATCTGAACCCCGTACCCCAGCCACGGATGGGCCGCGGCGTCCTGCAGCAGCCCGGTGTCGGCCATATAGATCAGCACCCCGGCGCCGCCGTCATGGCAGACCGAGGGAAAGGGCTCGATCTCGAAGTACACCTCCTGGGGTTCCGTGGCCGAGCAGCCGCCGCCCTGACCCGTCGCCACGGTCAGGACGTGGTTCGGTGTCGCGATCCCCGGGCTGAGCTGCTGGTCAACCTCGTTGAGCGCGTCGAGTGCGAGGGAGAATCGGCCTTCGCGCAGCCGGAGCAGGACCACACCCTCGATGACGCGCTGGATCCGGTCAGGCTCATCCCGCTCCAGGTCGCCCCGGGTCGGGTGCTCCAGAATCTCCAGCACGCGCTCGAGATGCTCTTCGCGGATCAGGATCTCGCTTTCGGCATACATGAAGTCGATCCCGCGATTGGTGGTAACAGCTTTGATGGTCCTTCGGTCGGGAGGTTCAGCACCTTCGAAGGAACGGATTATGAGGTTTGTCTCATCGGCGACCTTGGGTACCACATTTCTTTGCCAATCGCCTGATTCGGTCATGTCGCCCTCCCCGGGTTGTGAGCGATGGGGAATTGCCTGTGCCAGACCCGAGACAGGCCGGTTGCCGCTGGCGCCGGACGCGGCTGCGCCCACCAGGCCTGACTTTATACGGAACTATCACATGACCAGGTAATACGTCCCGCAGATCACTTTCGCAAGCCCCGGAGCCATCGAGTTTAATTAGTTGATGTATAGCAACTAAAGTTTATGGTTTCCTGAACTAAGACGGACTCAAATCGATACATTAATAGAACATACTTTCGTGAAATATTACATGGACCGCGAAGATGCGGGAATCTACCATTAGCTTCGTGGCGGAAAGCGCGCTTGCGGTCCGGTCCGGTCCGGGCGATACGGACGGCCTGCTGCTGCTGGCCTTGTCCCGTCCCCGCGAGGCACTGGCCAGGGCGCGGCGGATACTGGCTGCGCGGCCCGGCCCGTACGAGGCGTCGGTGGCCCACCAGACCGCCGGGATCGTTCTGCGTGATATCGGGGATGTCGATGCGGGCGTCCGTGAGCTGCGAGCCGCGCTGCGCCTCGCCCGCCGACCGGCGTGGAACGCGAGGCCGATGTGCTGGGCTCCCTGGGGATAGCGCTGGTCCACGCGGGCCGGACGGCGGACGGGCTCGCCGCCCTTGATCGTGCTATCCAGCTTTCCAGCGGGCGTGCTGAGGGGACGGGTGCTGTACCGGCGCGGCCTCGTGCTGTGGACCCTCGGCCGGTATCCGGCGGCCCTGAACGACTTCCGCCACGCCATCGGCGTGCTGCAGCCGCGCGGGGGATCTGGTCTGGACGGCTCGGGCGCTGAGCGGCCGCGGGCTGGTCTACCTGGCCATCGGATCACCCGGCCGCGCGGATGCTGACTTCGTGGCCGCAGGACGCCTGTTCGCTGAAACCGGCCAGGAGTTCGAAGCGGCTTATACGGTGCTCAACCGGGGAGGGGCCGCGTTCCGGTCCGGTGACCTTCCGGCTGCTCTGTCCTTCCTCGATGAAGCCGCCTCCCGCTACCGGCATCTGAACGTGCCGATGCCATACCTCAGGCACGACCGGTGCGACGTATTGCTGGCGGCCGGACTTGCCAGCGAGGCCCTGGCCGAGGCGGACGCTGCCATACGCGATATCGAGCAGGCCCATGGCCCGGCTACCAAGAAAGCCGAATTGCTCCTGACGGCGGCCAGCTGCGCGCTGGCCGCCGAGCAGCCGGGCGAAGCCCTGGACCGGGCCCAGGCGGCCTACCGTCTCTTCCGGTCTCAGCAGAGTGCCTGGGGGCAAGCTCACGCCGGGCTCGTGCTGGTCCAGGCGCAGTACGCGGCCAACCCGGTGTCAGCCCGGCTGCTGCGTGCGGCGAACCGAGCCGCCGCCAGGCTGGAGGCTCTCGGCTCCGGCGACGCGACGCAGGCGCGCCTGCTGGCCGGGCGGGCGGCCCTGGACCTCGGCCGCCGGCAGAGGCTGATCGCCATCTCCGCGCGGCCGCGCGGAGCCGACGCCGCGGCCCAGCCATGGCCCGCGCCATCGGCTGGCTCAGCGAGGCGCTGCGGGCCGAAGCCGCCGCCGAGCCGCGCCGCCTGCTGGCTGCCTGCCGCGGCGGGCTTACGGTCCTGGACGAGCACCGGTTCACCCTGGGCGCGTCGGAGCTGCGGGCGCAGGCCACCGCCCACGGCGCCGAGCTGGCCGCGCTGGCGCAGCGCCATGCCGCGCACGCGCACCGGCCGCGGCTCTTCCTGGCCTGGACCGAACGCTGGCGGGCCACCGCGCTGACCGTTCCCGCGGTTCGCCCCTTGGCCGACGCGAAGCTCAACGCCAGCCTGGCCGCGCTGCGCGAGGTGACCGCCCGGCTCGAGGACGCGCGGCGGGAGGGGCGCCCGGCCGCGGCGCTGCAGCGAGAACAGCTGCGGCTCGAGGGCGTGGTGCGCGCCCGTGCGCTGCGGGCCCGGGGCCCGGCCGATCCGCGGCGTCAGGCGGCGTGAACATCGCCGAACTGCTGCACCAGCTCGGCCCGGCTCGGCTGATCGAGATCGTCGATGTCGACGGCACCTTGCACGTGCTTGTCTGCGGGGACTCACGGGTGCGGCAGTTCACGGCGGGCCGGACCCAGGATGCCGTCCGCGCCGCGCAGTTCGCCCGCTTCGCGCTGCGCCGCCTGGCCCGCAGCCGCCCGGGGGACGACTCGGACAGCGCGCTGGCCATCCTGAAGGCCACAGGACCGGAGCTCCAGGACGCGATCCTCGGCCCGGTCGCCAGCCAGCTGGGCGACAGGCCGCTCGTGATCGTCCCGCCCAGCAGGCTGCACACGCTCCCGTGGGCGCTGCTGCCCATCCTGGGCGACGGCGTGTTCACCGTGGCGCCGTCGGCGAGCGCCTGGATGCGCGCGCACACGGCCACGCCGCCAGCCCACCGGCATGTCACGCTCGCCCGCGGGCCTGGCCTGGTCACCGACGGCGCCGAGGTGCCGCTGGTGGCTCAGCTGTATGACGACGTCACGGAGCTGTCCGGGGCGGACGCCACGTCGGCGCGGGTGCTGTCCGCGCTCGACGGGGCCTGGCTGGCCCATATCGCCGCGCACGGAACCTTCCGCGCGGACAGCCCGCTGTTCTCCTCGCTGCGCCTGCACGACGGGCCGCTGACCGTCTACGACTTCGAGCAGCTGCACCGCGCGCCGTACCGGCTGATCCTCCCGAGCTGCGACTCCGGCGTCCTGGCCCCGGTCGGGGCCGATGAGCTGCTCGGCCTGGTCAGCAGCCTGCTGCCGCTGGGCACGGCCGGGATCGTCGCCGGCGTCGTCCCGCTGAACGACCACGCGGCCGTGCCGCTGATGGTGAGCCTGCACCAGCACCTGAGGGCGGGCCAGAGCCTCGCCGAGGCGATGTGCAGCGTCCGGCAGGGCATCACCGCCGACCTCACCCAGCGAGCGGCGGCCATGTCCCTGCTCCCGCTGGGCGCAGGCTGACCCAGGCGCACACACGGCCTGCCGGGCTACAGCGTGATCCACCCGGTGACGGCGTCGATACCCGGAGCGGTCCGGCACCGCAGGCGGAACGGGCCCGGCGGGATGGGCTGGACCGAGAAGCAGCCGATCTCATCGGCGGACAGGGCCGTCTCGGCGCCTTCGCGCGGCTGAACCCTGATCATCGCGGGCTGGGCCGGGACGACCTGGCCGAGCACGGAATCCTGGGTGACCTCAAGCTCGATGGTCAGGTGCGCCGATGTGAAGGTCAGCGCGCGCACCGAGGCGGGCTCCGCGCGCCCGGGGACCGGCCCGGCCCGTATGCTCGCGGTCCGGTCCTCGTCACGGGCGGAGTCGTAGCTCAGCCGCGCGAGCTCGGCGTCAAAGTTGCGCCACGCGAACGCGTTCCGGCCGGCCTCGACGAATTCAGGCGGGACCGCCTGACGTTCGCGGACAGCCTGCCGCAGCGCCACGAGAAGATCGTCATCATCCCAGCCGTACGCCAGCATGCTCACCTTCCGGCTTCCTTGTTGTCGATGTCCCCGGCGTGGTTGTCCAGAACGGCCAGGAGGTGACGTGACCGGCGCAGCTGGTCAAGGCAGCGGGCCCGCGTCGGGCCGATGCTGCCCACCGGGATGCCGAGCGTCGCGCTGATCTCCGCGTAGCTGCGGGGCGGGTCGCTGATCAGCATGGACAGCAGCTCGTGACAGCCACGCTGAAGCTCAGCGAACGCAGCCCGGAGCGCGGCGTTGCGCTCGGCCACGATGAGCTCCTGTTCGATGGTCGGCCCGGCCAGGCCGGGCGGCTCCTCGTCCTCCAGACCGTCCAGGTCCCGCCGGTGTGCTGCCCCCAGAACCCGGATGCATTCGCGCCTGGTCGTCGTGGCCAGCCAGCCGGGCAGCGCCGCGGGCTCGCGCAGGCTCCCGATGTTCTCCATCAGCAGCAGCCACACGCTCTGCGCGACGTCGTCGACGTCGTCGCGGCTCAGCTGGCAGCGGGCGCAGATCGACCACACCAGCGGCGCGTACCGCTCGATTAACTCGTTCCACGCGTTCTGGTCGCCCTCGCCGACGCGGCTGACCAGGGTAACGACCGACGGGTCGTCGCGCATAGCGTGTCCCCTCGGGGCGGGCAGGACCTGTACGGCGGGCCACCGCGCAGTGCCGCGGGCCGCGTGGGCGGGTACCTCCGCGGCCTCAGCGCAACTGACCTGACTTCTTACACCTACGGAGGGGAAATGCGCGTCCCTGATACACCGGCGAGGCCCCGGTCCGTGTGATACGGGCCACAGGCCACCGTCACGAGGCAGGCGCGGGACGGTAGCGCAGGGCTCTGGCAGGTCTCCGTCGAGACCCTGGCTCAGGGCGGGGGGACCGGCCGGGGCGGTTAGCGTAACGGCCCGGTTTACCTCCCCGGCCGCAAGCGCCGGTGCGCCTGCTGCGGGCGGTCCGCGTCGCTACCCTTGGACGGTGCGCGAACACGTCGGCTGCCGCCAGGTTTTCGCCTCCGCATGAGTGGCCTGGTGCGCAGGCTGCCCGCCGGCCTGCTGGCCCTGGCCGCGGTGACCTGCGCGGGCGCCGCCGCACCGGCCGGCGCCGCGACCGCCGCCGCCTTGCCCGCCGGCCCGAGCTGGACGGTGTACCACGGCAACGCCGCGGGCACCGGCGTCGCGGCCCCGATCACCGCGGTCAGCACCGGGGCCAGGAAGTGGACGTCGCCCACGCTCGACGGCCAGCTTTACGGCGAGCCCCTGGTGTGGGACAGGCGGGTCTACGTGGCCACCGAGAACAACACCGTCTACGCGCTCTCGGCCGCCACCGGCTCGGTGACCTGGACGGCGCATGTCGGCACGCCCGTGCCCGCGAGCTCGCTGCCCTGCGGCGACATCGCGCCCAGCGTGGGCATCACCGGCACCCCGGTCATCGACCCGGCCAGGGACGAAATCTTCGCGCTGGCCGACGAGCTGGTGAACGGCAGGCCCGCGCACACGCTCGTCGGCCTGAACGCCGCCACCGGCCAGCGCGAGCTGACCCAGGACGTGGACCCGCCCGGAGTGGACACCGCGGCGCTGCTGCAGCGCACCGGGCTGAACCTCACGGCCGGCCAGGTGGTGCTGGCCATGGGCGGCAACTTCGGCGACTGCGCCGCTTACCGGGGCCGGGTGATCGCCGTGCCCGAGACCGGCGGCCAGCCCAGGATCTTCACCGTCGACGCCGCGGCCGGCCAGTCCCAGGGCGCGATCTGGATGGGCGGCGCGGCGCCGGCCGTGGACGGCAGCGGCCACGTCTGGGTCAGCGTCGGCAACGGCTCGGTCCACTCGTCCGCCGAGCCGTACGACTTTAGCGACTCGCTGCTCGAGCTGTCGCCGACCATGCGGCTGCTGCAGTACTTCGCGCCCAGCAGCTGGGCCTCGGACAACGCCCAGGACCTCGACATGTCGACGGGCCCGGTGCTGCTGCCCAGCGGCCAGGTGATGCTGGCCGGCAAGTCCCGCATCGCCTACCTGGTCAACGGCGCGCACCTCGGCGGTATCGGCGGGGCCCAGGCGTCGCTGGGCTCGGTGTGCGGCTCGGACATCGACGGCGGCTCCGCGGTGATCGGCATGACGGTCTACCTGCCCTGCCTGGCCGGCGTCGTCGCGGTCCGGGCGGCCAGCTCCCCGCCTGGCCTGCGCCTGGTGTGGAGCTCGGGCACCGGCGGCGGGCCCCCGATCGCAGCCGCCGGACTGATCTGGACCATCGGGCAGAACGGGACGCTGTACGGGCTCAGCCCGGCCACCGGGCGGGTGCAGCAGCAGGCCCCGACCGGCTCGGTGGCCAACCACTTCCCCACCCCGGCCGTGGCCGGCGGGCTGCTGCTGGCCCCCGCGGCCACGGATGTGGTCGCGTTCTCCACCTCAGGTTCCCGTGCCGTTACGCCCACGCCGCCCCCCACTGCCCCGACCACAGGCCCGACGGTCCCGCCGGCCGGTCAAGCCAAGCCGCCGAGCAGTGGCGGCCTGCCGGCCAGCGCGATCGCGGGCATCGTGGCCGCCGGCCTGGTGCTGATCGGCGGGGGCGGCTGGCTGCTTTGGCGGCGGCGGATCAGGCGTCACAATTAGCGGAGCGGCCGCTGCGCCAGCGAGGCGGTGAGCCAGCGGAGCGGCCCAGCCGGGAGGCACCGTGCGCTTCTCTTACGCCGAGTCGATGACCAGCCCGTCCTTCTACGCCCCGCTGGCCCGCGCCGCCGAGGACGCGGGCTACGACTCGATGGTCGTGCCGGACAGCATCTGCTACCCGCAGCAGGCCACCAGCGTCTACCCGTTCAACCCGGACGGGAGCAGGGAGTTCCTGGAGGACAAGCCGTTCCTCGAGCCGTTCTCCCTGATTCCCGCGCTCGGCGCGGTCACCGACCGGATCAGGTTCATCACCTTCGTGCTGAAGCTGCCGGTGCGGAACCCGGTGCTGGTGGCCAAGCAGGCCACGTCAACGGCGGTGCTCACCGGCAACCGGCTGCTGCTGGGCGTCGGGACCAGCCCGTGGCGCGAGGACTACGAGGTGCTGGGCGTGCCGTGGGAACGGCGCGGGCGGCGCCTGGATGAGGAACTCGCGGTCATCCGCGGGCTGGCGGCCGGGGGCTACTTCTCCTACCACGGGGAGATCTTCGACCTGCCCCCGGTCAAGATCGCTCCCGTGCCGACCCGGCCCATTCCCATCCTGATCGGGGGCCACGGGGACGCCGCGCTGCGCCGGGCCGCCCGGGACGGGGACGGCTGGCTGCACGGCGGCGGCGATCCCGCGCACCTGCCCGGGCTGCTGGCCAGGCTGGCCGAGTTCCGCCGCCAGGCCGGCACCGACGGCCGCCCGTTCGAGGTGCATGTGATCTCCATGGACGGCTACACCGTGGACGGCGTGCGGCGCCTGGAGGAGCATGGAGTAACCGACGTCATCGTCGGCTTCCGCTGGCCTTACGAGGTCGGCCCGGACCGCGAGCCACTGGCCGCCAAGCTGGCCAGCCTGCGCCGGTTTGCCGACGATGTCATCGCCAAAACTAAGGGCTAAGACCCCGCGCCGTGAACTAGGCGCAGAGATAGGGCATACAGCCGATGCCGCGGGCCGGGTCTTACGGCGAGCCTGAGGATGCACGGGCAAAGTAGGCCCACACAGCGAGGGAGGCACCGATGCACTCCGTTCTGCGGACGCTGGCGCACCGGGTGGGCGACATCGTCGCTGAGTGCAACTACGCTCAGCGCCGCCTCACCGCTCTCCGGCTCGGCACCGACATCTACCTGACCCACCCCGACCAGGCCCCCGACTCCTACCCGGCCTTCCTGTTCCGGACCGCCGGACCGCTCGTCCACGAGCCGTCCGCGGCCCGCCGCTCCGCCGGGCACGCGGTCCGCTGACCGCGACCTCCGCCGAGCGCATGCGGCCGGGTCGGCGCCCGCCGGCTCCCCCGCCTCCGCCCGGCGCCGCGTCGGCAGGGTTTCATGATCCCGGACTGAAAACCATGGCATACGTGGTTTTGGGTCCGGGATCATGAAAACTCGGCCCAGAAGGGCTGGGGTTTGGTCACCGTGACGCCCTCACCTGCTGACCGGATCACCGCGGCGGCCCGCGGCGCCCCGCGGCCCGTTCACCCCCGGGCCCGCTGGCGCGGCACCGCGGACGGCTTCGATGTACGAGGTCATCGCGTCCCGGTTCCTGGTCAGGCAGCGGATGCGGCGGTCGATCTGCTCCCGCTCATGCTCGAGCGTGGCCACCAGCTCCGGGTTCGCCTCTTTCATGTGGATCGTGCAGGGGTTCTCCAGGCACGGGATGATCTGCCTGATGATCTTGGTTGGCAGGCCGGCGTCGAGCAGGCCGCGGATCTGCATCACGCGGTCGACCTGGGTCTCGGCGTAATCCCGGTAGCCGTTGCCGGCCCGCTCCGGGGTGATGAGCCCCTGCTCCTCGTAGTAGCGGAGCAGGCGCGTGGAGACGTTCGTGCGCGCCGCCAGCTCACCGATCTTCATTGATGGCTACCCCCGGCTCCTGGTCCTCTCCATCATGACCGCCGCGAGCCCAATTTGCCTTCACATAAATGTCAAGGTTTGACCATGGTCGCATGACCGCCCGGACCAGCTCGTCGCCCGCGCTGGCCGTGCTCTCGGTGGCGCAGTTCGTCATCGCCCTCGACTACTCGATCATGTATGTCGCCCTGCCCAGCGCGGCCCGCGGCCTGTCCCTGAACCCGGCCGCGGCGCAGTGGGTGATCAGCTCCTACGCGGTCGGGTTCGCGGGCTTCCTGATGGTGGGCGGACGCCTGGCCGACCGACTAGGAGCCAAGCGCCTCTTCCTGGTGGCGGTCAATCTTTTTTGCGTGGCCAGCGTCGTGGGCGGCGTCGCGCCGGACGGGGCCGTGCTGCTGGCCGCGCGCGGCACGCAGGGGCTCGCCGCGGCGCTGCTGCAGCCCGCGACCCTCGGCCTGATCGGGACGGTCTTCCCGCCCGGGCCGTCCAGGAACCGGGCGCTGGCCGTATGGGCCGCGGTCGGCGCCGCCGGGCTCGCCGTGGGCGCCATCCTCGGCGGCCTGCTCACCACCGCGTCGTGGCGGTTCACGTTCTTCGTCAACGTCCCGCTCACCCTGGGCTGCGCCCTGGCCGCCGTCAGGTACTTCAGGCCGGCCCACGACGGCGGCGGCCGCGGCCGCGTCCCTGTGCTCGCCGCGGCGGCCGGCACCGGCGCCGTCCTCGCGCTGGTGCTCGGGCTCACCCTGAGCGCCAGCCGGGGCTGGGGCTCGGCCCCGGCCGTCGTCTCGTTCGGCCTGGCCGCGGTGCTGCTGGCCGGGTTTGTCGTGATCGAGAACAGGGCCGGGGCGGTCCTCATCGAGCGGGCCCTGCGGCGGACCCGCTCGCTGCGCCTGGGCACCGCGGCCACCGCGCTGTACATGGCCAGCGCCGGTTCCGAGTTCTACCTCGTGACGCTGCTGCTGCAGGCTCACATGAACTACCCGCCGCTGCGGGCCGGGCTCGCGCTCCTGCCGCTGGCCCTGATGGTCACGGCCGGCAGCATGGCCGCCGGGCGGGCCGGCCGGAAGCTGACCGCAGCCACGGTCCTGGCCTGCGGGTTCACGCTGGCCGCGATCGGCCTCGGCTGGATCGCCCTCACCCTGCCCGGGGGCTCCTATCTCCTCGACCTGCTGCCGGGGCTGGTCATCAGCGGCTTCGGACACGGGATGATCTACACGTCCATGTTCATTCTCGGCACCCGCGACGTGCCGCCCGAGCACCAGGGCAGCGCCGGGGCACTGCTGGCCACGTCCCAGTACCTCGCCGGCGCGGTTACGGTCGCCGTCCTCACGCTCGTGCTCGGGGCGGAGCGGAGCAGCGGCAGCTTCCGGACGGCCTTCCTGATCACCGCGGCCGCCGCGGTCGCCGGGGTCGCCCTGGCGGCTGCCTCCGGCCGGGTGACATCGCGGCTGCCCTCAGGCTCCCGGCCGGCGGTCACGGTACTCAGCGGGCGAAGCTGGCGGACGCGACGAGCGACCGGAGCTGAGCCTGGAACTGCTGCTGCGTCAGCCCGCCGGTGATGTCGAACCGGAACCGCTCGTTCTGGACCCGGTTGCGGAACGCGTCCTCGACGAACACGGCCGAGAACCGGGACGCCGCGTAGGAGGACAGCCAGCCACGCTGGCCGGTCGAGTTCTGGGGCGTGCAGTCGGGCTGACCGCACCGCTGGTACCCGAGATCGCTGAACGGGACCACCCAGGCCCGGGTGTCCACCCGGCCGGGCAGCTTCGCCGAGAGCTCGGACAGGCCCGCGTTGATCTCGTTGACCACCCGCGTTTCGTAGGACCGCGTGGTCTCGCCCGGCACCTTGCACGCGTAGAACTGGAAGCACTTCCTGGAGTAGTTCTGCGGGAAGTGGCCGCTGGCGCCCGCCTCCAACGCGAACGAGTAGACCTTGGGGTTCAGCGCCCTGAGCTGCGCCCAGGTCAGGTCCCACCCGCGGTTGTCCTGGCCGCAGCCGGGCTGGAAGTCCACCGTCCGGCCCGCGACCCGCCGCGGGGCCTGGCAGTGGCCGCTGGCCCCGTTGGCGAAGCCGGTGACGATGAACGCGGTCATGGAGAAGCCGTTCCTGGCCAGGATGGGCTGCGCGCCCTGCAGGAAGTTGCCGATGCCGTTGTCAGCGGTCAGCAGGATCGGCTTGCGGGGCAGCACCGTGTGCGGATCGGCGAGCCAGCTCAGGTACTGGTTCAGGGTGACTGAGTGATAGCCCTGCCCGCGGAGGTAGTTCATCTGCGTGGAGAACTGTGTCTTGCTGACGCTCTCCGGGTCCTGCGCGTCGCAGACGGGCGCGGAGGCCGCACATCCGTTGTCCATCTCGTGGTAGACGAGGACCGGGATGCCGGCCGCGCCAGCCTGAGTGGGAACGTCATGCTTGACGGCATGAGCGGTGCTGGGCGCATCGGGCTGCCCCGGGCCGTTGATGGCTCCGATGACATTAAGCCCGGCCAGCACGATGACTGCCACTAGCAGCGCCGCGATCGCGCCGCCAACTATCAGCCGGGCCCGCTTGGTGAGCATGGTGGTTTTCCTTCTTCGTTGTCTGACGTCGGAGTCCCGGCCGTTACCGGGGCACGCTGCTGACTTCTACGCCGGGCACCACGATCCGGTGCGGCACGAAGTAGAGAGTGACGGGCCAGCAGGTGATCAGCGTGATCGTGTGCTCCCTGCCGGTCGGCCGGAGCACGGCGACATCCGTGTTGAGGACCTTGCGGGGCGCCCTGGTCACCCGGTAGGTGACGACGCAGTTCTCCGTGGTGATGATGATCTTGTTGCCGGGCCTGAGATTCACCAGGTGCAGAAAGGGGTTACCGGCCGTGATGTCATGCGCGGCGATGCCCGTGTTGCCAGCCCGCCCGGGCAGCGCGGTCCCGGTGATGTGTCCCGGACCCGTGGCCAGCTGCGCAAGCCCCGTGCCCTGAACGATCGTGAACTTCCACGACGGGCCGAACGCGGGAATGCGAATGATCGCGAACGGCCGGGAAAACCGCGGGTGGTTGTCGGTCTCGGCGCAGCTGGCGTGCTTGGCGCTCTTCTTGGCCGCGCCCCAGCTGTGCATCAGGTGCTGCTGTGCCTGGCCCCGGCGAACGGATCCCAGGCCCGGTATCCGGAGTAGAGCAGCATGCCCGCCCCCACGATGACGAGGAGGCAGGCAGCCGCTCTGAGCAGTCTGAACACTGGCTTACCTTTGCGCCCGGCGGCGCCGCAGTCTGGGCATGACCTGCCACAGCACCATGCCGATCGTGATCAGCGTGAGCGCGAGAAGGATGGAGTGCGTCATCGCGATCCCGGTCACCGGGAGCGAGGCCGCACCAACTTTTCCGTAGTGCATTTGATTCCTTTCGTCGTAACTGTCAGCCTGGGTTCGGTCCAATTAAAGGCCGGTTTGTTCTAATGCTCACGCCCCCTCTGCAGAATACTGGGCGGCCCACAGATCATCCTTGCTTCCGCTGATGACTTTCCACCAGCTAGCAGATACCCAGCCCATACAGAGCCACGTATAGATGCAACTGGATAGCAGAGAGCCTGCAATGACGAGGTCCTTCCAGTCCCGCCCGCGTATCTTCATGGTGTGCATGACTTCCACCCCGGCGAACGCGAGTGGGAACAGCAGCCAGACCCAGTTCAACTTCACGGATCCGGTGCTGGCTACCGTCGCGATATTGGACGTTATCCAGAGAAACCAGAACACGATGCACATCAGGCCCAGGGCCTGTTGCAGCCACTCGCGCCAGGTGAGCCGGTTGAGGCCGAAGCTGATGAGGTCGTGGAGGGTGCCTGCCTGCCACTTGATGCGCTGGTGCCAGAGCGCCTTCAGCGATTTCATGCTGCCGGTATGGCAGTAGACGGTGGGCGACACCACGCAAACCCAGCGCATCTGGCGCAGCCGGTAGGTGAGTTCGAAGTCCTCGACCGAGCTTTCGTAAGACCACGGGCCAGTACCCTCGGGCCGCAGCGGGCACAGGTCGGCCAGCGCGTCGGTCCGGAATGCGCAGCCCGTGCCTGAGATGACGGATGTCGATCCGCGGCGGAGGCCTGTGGTGTAGCTCCTCGCGAACTCGGCGCGCTGGATGCGGGGAAGAAGGCCGTGACCGGTCATCACCGGCTGGGATGATGATCCGCCTAGCCGCGGGTTGGCGGCGAACTCCTGCTCCCAGTCGGCCACCGCGTGCGGCGGCAGGACGGTATCGCCATCTGAACAGACGATAATGTCGGCCGACTGCGCGCGAGTCTGCCAGGCCAGGTTCAGCGCACCTGACTTGCGGTACTTATTGCCGCTGGTCTCGATCACGGTCACCGGGAAACGCTCGGAGATCTTTACGGTGTCATCCGTGCAGTTGTCGCACGCAATAACGATCTCGTCCAGAGATCGCGTCTGGGCCAAAAGCGCCTCGATTGCGGCCACGATGCTGTCTTGCTCGTTATGTGCCGGGACGATCGCGACAATCCGCGTGCTGTTCAAGTGACTCCCCCCCGGGATTGCTCTCAGCTAATACGGATTTCGTCTTAAGCTGTCAGACCTCCAGGGGAACGCCGGCGCTCCGGCCTAGCCCTCTTTTAGGAGGTATCAGCAACGCTAGGGGAGATTGCTGCCCGTTCCATTGGGGGTGAGGGGTAACTTGCCTACCCCACGAGGGGGAGACCGGCCTAGCACGCGCCGCCCCTCCGTCACCGGGCCGGCTGCGCCCACGCTTGAGCGCCTTGATCCACCGCAAGCGCGGACAATAATGATGAACGGCTGCCCGCACGGCCCCTGGCGCGGGCCAGGCCGTGGCAGCCGACGGATCGCCGATGACGCGCAGCGCAGAGCAGGCTGACGGCTTCACCAGCCTGGAGAGGCAACCATGAACGCGATAACCCCGGCCCAGCTCACCGACCGGGTCCTCGAGGCCTTCGGCGGCACGCCTGACCCACGGCTGCGCGAGCTGATCACCGCCCTGATCGAGCACCTGCATCAGTTCGCGGTACAGACCCGGCTGACGCCCGAGGAATGGCTGGCTGGCCTGCAGTTCCTCACCGCGACCGGGCAGAAGTGTGACGAGCGGCGGCAGGAATTCGTGCTGCTGTCCGATGTCCTGGGGCTGTCGTCCCTGGTCGACATCGTCAACGCCGCGGACGGCGCCACGGAGTCCACCGTGCTCGGCCCGTTCTACGTGGAAGGCGCGCCCGCGCGCGCGATGGGCGAGCACATCGGCCGGCCCGAGGACGGCAGCCCGACCCTGGTCCGCGGCACGGTGACCGATGTGGCCGGGCAGCCGGTGGACCAGGCCACCCTGGACGTCTGGCAGAGCGACGACCAGGGCTTCTATGACACCCAGGACCCCAGCCAGCCGCCGTTCAACCTGCGCGGCGTGTTCGTCACCGGCCCGGACGGCCGGTTCGAGTTCCGCACCGCGCGGCCGTCCAGCTACCCGATCCCGACCGACGGCCCCGTCGGCGACCTGCTGCGCGCCACCCAGCGCAGCCGCTGGCGGGCGGCGCACATCCACGTGATCGTCTCCGCGCCCGGGCACCGGTCGGTGACCACGCACATCTTCGACGCGGACAACCCGTACCTCGACAGCGACGCGGTTTTCGGCGTCAAGGATTCCCTGGTCAAGCCGTTCCGCCCGGCCGGGCCCGGCGATCCCGATGACGTCAGCTTCGTCGTCGACATGGACTTCTCGCTGGCCCCGGCGGCCGGCGGCTGACCGCCGGCCGCGGGACGGTCAGCCCGCCGGCCCGGGACGCTCAGCCCGCCGGCCCCGGGACGCTCAGCCCGCCGCCCGGGACGCTCAGCCGGCCCCGGGCGCGAGGCCACCGGCTGGGTCGCCTCTGGGGTCGCGGACTCAGAGACGCGGCCGCTGCGCCAGGCCTGGACGGTCAGCATGCTGCCGAGGCCGAGGATGGCCACGGCGCCGAGGACATGCAGGCCACCCGCGGCGCCGGCGATGGCGAGCACCGGCTGCAGCAGGGTCAGCAGGAACAGGGGCAAGGCCAGCTTCCAGCGGCCGTTGCGGGCCGCCAGCGCGGCAATCAGCAGCAGCAGGCCGAGCAGCATGACGATGCTGCCGTTGGTGCGGTGCGGGTCGAGGGCGGCCGAGTCCCGCGCCGCCGTCCCCGGGCCCGCGCTGAACACGCCGGCCCCGGCGAGGAAGAACTGCAGCAGCACGTCGGCGAGGAAGATCGCCGTCAGGTAGCGGTAGATGATTCGTGCGGTTCGCATGCTGCCGAAGCTACGCGCGCGCGGGGCCGCGCCCCAGGGCGGTGACATGCCAGTTCCGGTGCGCTTACCACCACGTGTGCCCGGGATGCCACCAGGTCCCCGGCGCGCGGCGGATCGGAGGCGAACACCCTGGGCGCGGTGCACAATGTCGCCATGCCAGCTCCTCAGCGCGGCGGGAACGAGCGTGGCGATGGCCAGCCTCCTGCGGATGGCCGGCCCGAGCTGCTCCGGGACCTCGACCGGCCCCGGGGCTGGATGCTGCTGATCGACGGCGTCCTGCAGTCCCATGTCGATCTTGACGACCCGCAGTACCTGGAGCTCGAGTACATGCGCCGGCTCGGGCACCTGATCGACCTGGCCGCGCCGGACCGGACGCCGCTGCGCGTGCTGCACCTCGGCGGCGGCGCGCTGACCCTGGCCCGATACGTGGCCGCGACCCGCCCCGGCTCACGCCAGCTGGTGGTCGAGTCCAGCGCGCAGGTCGTCGGGCTCGTCCGGCAGCGGCTGCCGCTCAGCCAGGCCGCCGCCGGCCGGATCGGCGTCCGCGTGGCGGATGCCCGGGCGGCCCTGGAGCAGGTCCCGGCCGCGTCATTCGACGTGCTCGTGGCCGACGTCTTCGCCGGGGCAGCGACGCCGGCTCACCTGACGTCAGCGGAGTTCACCGCGCTCGCGGCCCGGGCGCTGGCGCCGTCGGGCATCTACGCCGCGAACATCGGCGACGGCCCGCCGCTGGCGCACGCCCGCGGCCGGGTGGCCGCCGTGCGCTCGGTGTTCAGTCACGTCTGCGTCATCGCCGAAGCGGCGGTGCTCGGCGGCGCCACCTTCGGCAACCTGGTGGTCGCCGCGGCCCACCGTGAGCTCCCGGTCGCGGAGTTGACCCGGCGGGCCGCGGCCGACCCGTTCCCGGCGCAGCTGATCGACGGGGATGCGCTCGGCCAGTTCACCGACGGGGCCCGGCCGATCACCGACGCCCACGCCGAGCCGTCACCCGCCATGCCGCCCGAGGTCTTCACCTGACCGACCCGGACGGGAACCTGATCCGTTGCGGCTCGCGTGCCGGACTGAAGCGGACCCCGGCCGGCCAGCGCGCGCGTCATCCCGGCTCCCGTAGGGTGAAATGCCGAGCGAGATACGCTCGCGGCCGGATGCGGAGGACGGAGCGGCAATGCAGGCGATTCTGGTGAGCCAGTTCGGCGGCCCCGAGGTGCTGGAGCTCAGCGACATCGCTGTGCCGCAGCCGCGGTCCGGCGAGGTGCTCGTCCGGGTGCTCGCCGCCGGGGTCGGGCCCTGGGATGCCTGGCTGCGCAGCGGCGGATGGTCCGGCTCCCTGCCTTACGTGCCGGGCGGTGAGTTCGCCGGGGTGGTCGTGGGCGACAGCGGAGCCGACGCCGCCCTGGACGACGGAACCCCCGTGTACGGGTACCCGGGGCTCACCGGCTGCTACGCCCAGTACGTGACGTGCCCGGTGGAGCAGCTGGCGCCGATCCCGGGCAGCCTGTCCGCCATCGACGCCGCGGCGGCGCCCATCGACGCGCTGACCGCGGAGCAGGGCCTGACTGATGTGCTCGGCATCGGCGCCGGGGACCGCGTCCTGATCACGGCCGGGGCGGGTGGCGTCGGCCACTTCGCCGTGCAGATCGCCCGGATCCTGGGCGCCTCCGTGGTGGCCACCTCCAGCCCGCAGCACCACGAGTTCCTGCACCACCTCGGCGCGGCCACGGTCATCGACCACACCAAGCCCGACTGGCCCGAGCGGGTCCGGGACGTGACGGACGGCGGCGCCGAGCGCGTGCTGGCCTGTGTCGCGCCCAGCCTGGAGGGCGCAGCGCGGGCGGCCAGGGACGGCGCGCTCATCGCCACCCCGGTGCACGCCGAGGCGCCCGACGGCCAGCGCGTCCGCTGGCAGCAGTACGACGGGGCGCCGAGCGGAACCCGGCTGATCCGGATGGCCCCGTGGTTCAACGACGGGTCGCTGTCGGTCACCCTGCAGGCCCGGTACTTCTGGCACAACGCCCCCGAGGCCCACGAGGTCGTCGAGCGCGGTCACACCCGCGGCAAGCTCGTCCTGGTCGTCGACGAGGACCTCGCCGCCGGCCTGGAAGTCTGACCACCCGCCCGGCTGGGCACTACGCGACCCAGCCAGCCGCCGCCGGCCGACGTGTTCTGGGCGTGGATACTCGCTATCGTGGCGATCTCTGTGATCGCCACGGCCGCCGTCTGCATCCGGCGCCCCGACGCGATCAGCCGCGCGGGCACCATCGGCCCCGAGTTCGTCCAGGAGGATACGTGAGCGAAGGCCAGCCGGTACCGGCGGGCGGACCGGGGGACGCTGCTCCCGGCGACGTCCGCGGCCAGATGGACACCACGCGGTCGCCGCGCTTCTCCGGGCCGCCGACGTTCGGCCTGCTGCCCCGCCGCGACGAGGTCTCCCGCTGTGATGTGGTGATCGCGGGCGTGCCGTTCGACAGCGGCACGTCGTACCGGCCCGGGGCCCGGTTCGGGCCGAACGCGGTGCGACAGGGGTCCCGGCTGCTGCGCCCCTATCATCCCGGGCTCGAGGCGACCCCGTTCGACACCCACCAGGTGGCCGACGCGGGCGATATCGCCTGCAACCCGTTCAACAACCGATTGGCGTTTTCCAGTATTTGCATTCTACAAGTCACACTCAGAGGAAATCCAAATATAAAAATTTCTCAAATTATAATACTCTCTCCTATCCCGAAATTATTAACGCACAGCAGTAATTCTGTAACCAAATTGAACGAAGCATCAAAGAATAGACCCTGCAGCGAAAACAGGTATAGAGGGTCTTGAGCCTAATCTGTCAAGTATTAGTGACCCATTTATAATCCATGATATTATAACAGCGATTAATGGATTCCCTATAAAAAACAGTAGTGATTTCTATAATTATATAAACAACAAATCAGTAGGTAACACAGTCGTGTTGACAACAATGCATGATGGAGTTACACGCAACTTTACTGTCATCCTAGGAGAAATGCCAAGTCCATTATGATAGATTTATGTTTATTCCTGTTCCTCCCATCACGGACGAATAAGTATGACAGTTACTCCGATTAGAGGAATAATCCTGTTGAACTTACTGACATTATTTTTTCCATAGATACATTTAATATAATCTCTAGGTTTTTGGACAGGGCCAATAGTTAACAAGAAAAGGTGGTGGCTCATCTTTGCTGAACATGTTTTGATCGAAAACATATTGCTAGGCTTTACTAATCCACTAGCTCCGGATTGCTCTTCAAAGAATTCTTATTGTAACACTGGAATATGAACATGTTTTGATCGAAAAACTTATTGCTAGGCTTTACTAATCCACTAGCTCCGGATTGCTCTTCAAAGAATTCTTATTGTAACACTGGAATAGCTATCCCAAACAGCACTGCTTTACTAATCCACTAGGATTTGTAGACCGATTTACCTAGCGAATTTGGAAAGCTCTTTGGACATATCAATCATCTCGTCTACATTACTTCCTATCGGGGCAAACATATAATCAAATATTATATGATCTACTCCAATCTCTTTCATCCCTCGTATATCGTCTCCTATTTGGTCAATAGTTCCGCTTAAAGGATATCTATTCTTATCATTATTAGATGACTGGTCTGCTATGACTTTTGGATATGTCAGCATTATTGTTCGGAAATTATCTGGGTTCTTATTTACTCGACTTGCTTGTTCTTTTAATGATTTTATACTATTTTCAAAGTCTTTCAAAGAACCTGTGCCAAACTGCGCTACGCTAAGCCAGCCATTCAGATCATATTTTATTATTCTTGGAAATGTATTAGAAGTGAACCCTCCAAGATATACTGGAATACCGGGTTTTTGAATAGGTTTAGGTTCAACCTTTGAAGCCGGGATATTGTAATATTTTCCTTTAAATTCTACGATATCGTCAGTCCATATCTTCTTCATTACTTGCAGAAATTCATCTGCCCTTTCGCCTCTGTTCACAAATGGAATGTTAGAAGCTTGATATTCATCTTTAGACCACCCAAGACCTAGGCCAGCTATTACCCTTCCTTGCGATAAAACATCTAATGTAGCATAACTTTTTGCAAGCATTATGGGTGTATAATAGAACATGTTTACAATGGATGTTCCTAATGAAATCTTGCTTGTATTGCCAGCTACATATGCCAAAACATCGAGTGGGTCAAATGCAGTCTGATATTCAACTGGAAGCCTTCCGTCAGGAGATGCTGGATATGGTGATTGTGGTTTTAGTGGCCAAAGAATTCTCGTGATAGTCCATACCGAATCAAAACCCTCCTTTTCGGCTTGAATTGCAGTCTGAAGAATATTATCTCGTGTGGCGCGTGTGCGTGTTCCAAGATTTGGTAAGGTTATGCCAACTTTCATATATTTGGAGTAGTCTTTTTGTTATAAAAGGCCTGTGATTATCTATAAGACAAAAATAAGAACAACATGATTGCCATCCTTAAACCCTTTTTCTTGACCAGACTTATGTAACTCTCCTCGTTTTTACTTATGAAGACTTGAAAAGCTAGCATAGATGTATTTTCATATACGCGTGCTCAACGTTATTAATCCAGCAATTCTGTGTATATCGATAACCACTAGTGGATTTTTGGGAGGACTTAAGTTTTGGTAGGGTTCTTAAATTTAAATTTGTCGAGCTTGATTAATTCGTGATAAGATCCAAATTCTTTCGGATCTGCTTTATCCAAACCTGATTCAGAATCATGGGTTTCAATGCCGAATATCTTGATTAGTGTATAAAGCGTGCTGCGCTGTACCGGTATTCTGCCCGCTTCTCTTATTATAGAATGTATATGCATGGGTTTCAATAGCTGCCCATATTGCGCACCAGCTGCCGTAGAAATGCTTTCATTAATAAGGGTGCCGCCAAAGTCGTTAGCGCCTGCCGCAAGCAGCACCTGTGACATTCTCGCACCCTCTTTGACCCATGAGACTTGAATATTATCTATGTAGCCATTTAGCATGATTCGTGAAACTGCATGCATCTTCATTACTTCATTGCCGCTGGGCCCAGGCCGCATGTTAGGTATTGCGCCATTAAAATACATCGGCGCCTCATTATGCACAAAGCTAAGGGGTACAAATTCAGTAAAGCCGTGCGTTTCTCTCTGAATTTCTTTCAATACCTCAAGATGTTTTGCTTTATGCATTGATGATTCTAGATGACCATACATGATAGTACAAGTTGTAGGAATATGCAAAGAATGCGCGAGCCTGACAACCCTTATCCAGTCGTTAACGCTGATCCTTCCAGGAGAAATTAGATCTCGCATCTTTTGATCCAATATTTCAGCAGCCGTTCCTGGTAGACTGCCTACGCCGGCATCCTTCAACATTCGTAAATATTCCTCGACTGAGATTTCAGACCGAGATGCCCCATAAAGAACCTCCTCAGGAGAAAACGCATGAATATGGATATCTGGAAGTTCTTTCTTTATGGCTTTACAGATCTCAACATACAAATATCCATCCATTTTTGGAGGCAGGCCGGCCTGTATGCAAATCTCGGTTGCGCCTAATCTCCAAGCTTCCTTTGCTCTTCTCAGGATTTCTTCTGTAGGTAGGAAATAACCTTCCTCCCCCCGAAAATCCCGACTAAACGCACAAAAACCACAGCGTTTGATGCAGACATTTGTGAAATTTATATTTCTGTTTATGACGTATGTAACGTTCTCTCCCACGGTCCTCCTGCGAAGTTCGTCAGCAACTATCAGAATCATATTCATTTCAGTTCCATCAGCATCAAACAATTCGGTTGCCTGATCCACAAAGATCCTTGTTGCTCAAGGCTCTATCTAGCGTGTCCGAGATAACGGGATCGAGGTTCTTCAAGATAGAGTCGAGTGTCATAGTAAATATTCCTCCTGTCTATTTTTGGCTCTTATCCTCGCTGATTAATTTTTCTGCTTTTTCTTCGAAAGTATCGTTTAGCCTTTTTAGAGATAACACAGTCATTACTGGCTGTCGGTACCACTTGGAGCTAGCGAACTCAGAATATCAACCGCCCTCCATAAATGGCCTTTTAAGAAATCAAACTTTAATTTCTGGTTATTTAATGTATAATTCACTTCATCGGATGGCTTTCTTCCTTTCTTGATCTCTTGACAAATTAACTCATTAGTTCATTCATTATCATGCTGTGGTGGTATTTACCCATTGCTGTTCTAGGTGAATTCTTGCCCGTTTCTGATGACTGTTGTCTGATTCTTCTGCCCAAAGTTTGTGTTCAACAGCAATATGTTATATGATAAGTTAAGTATCTCAGTTTTTGTCAACATGCAATTGCCTAAATGTTAATGATTTTAGATGGTAACAGGTGGCCTAAATTATGATACTTAACTTATTATAGTAAGTTACGTTAAAGATCATCCGTGTTTAAGGTAGCTATTTGGTATAGTTAGTATCACAAAATTCTAAACCCCCGTATCAAATGGTGAATCGTGGCTAAGGAGCGAGTTATGATACGGAGGTCCACTGTTCTTTAGAACAACCTTGCTATTCTCGGTTGTATCTAGTTGATTATTTGCGTCACGGTTGGTTTGGACCATAACATTTGCAAGTAAGCATGCTTTGAAACGTATGATGAGATGCTTTAGCAGTATATTCTGGTAAAAAGAGATATGGCATACTGGGGGGTATACGGGCCTTAGGAGTAATATTAATGTCACCTATCCACTTCTTGGAAGATCGAATATGTCTTATTGTCATGAAAACCTATCACTTGTTGTCTGTGACCACATAGAATGTGCACGTAATGGGCATCAAATAAAAGCACATTATCATATATAGCAATTATATGCGCTTATGGAACAACAATCTGAGTGGTTATAGTAAACATGATCACAGCACAAAACTTTTTTCTTTTATGATATCGCGGGACTACAAGTGCTGATAGTGAAAGGCATGTGGCCACAGCAGATGAGAAAGACGCAGAAGAGAAATACCGGTTTTACGCTAGGGCCATTATACCTGATGGTTGGCCTACTTGCTCCGTTACACTGTTGCACAACAAAGTATAAAGTAGTTGTTACCCTTCATCCTCGAATAGAGCGTCGCTGTCATGAACGTATGATATGACATGGTAATACACATGACCACAGTGTGAACAGCTCCTCCGTGGCCATGCCTGCTACAGATGGAGAATGCGTACAGTATATGAAAGCATAGCATATAGCGGTTATCGTATCGGGGCCCATCGATGTAACCCCTAGGACATTTCCCGTCAGGTGTGAGGATATCACTACTGCTACCTGGAAATGCAAGCGTCAGCGACGTCACTACGCAAAACAAGGTACTCATTTTTGGCTTGAGCAAATCCTATTTTGTAAGGCTCTGTTAAAGATACTGCCTTTTCTTGGCCATCTAACATTCCAGGGATACAATCAGAAAAGAGATACGTTGTAAAGTGAGAAGGAACAACATGGATTGGCGCTATATGAATGTAGAAAACTGATGAGACAGCTGGAAGTATAATGATTCCGCTATCGTGAAGGATACCGCATGTGGAATTCCACCATCATAATAATTGCATGCTATGTAGGGACAAGGGGAAAATGTGGAAATCAAGTATTATCCAGTCCTAGTGACTTTTGAAAATTTTGACACGCTTTCGAGATTCGCCTAAGAATTTCCCATATGAGTTGCCACCGTTGGCGTTACCGCCGTGACCGCCATTGGCATATCCGCCATTTGCGTCTTTGAATCGATTTTAGCTTTGTTATCTTCGGCTACGTTCTTTCCGCCTTGTCCTCCTTCTCCGCCAGTCCACTCCGCCTGAACCTCCATTTCCGCCTACCGCGACCTCTTTGCTTTGTTGTTTGTTGTCATTATTATTGTGGTAAGCCTTGCTTGGTTGTATGCTTGTGCAAATGCTTGGTGTTGTTTGACCCTTGTAGGTTCTGCCAATGTCAAGAGTCCAGCTATAGCCACGGCTCCATTGTTACCGATGTATTCTTATTCATATTTTGTCAGTAACTATGGTATACACTTAATTTGTTCGGGCTCGGAAGGATCATTCTTATTGGTGGATGTCCAGAATTTGTTGAACATATACCTGAATATTAGTAGAAGAATTACTGTATACAGTACAGTGTAAACATTTTCTTTCGGCTAATTAAATG
>CAVUBM010000061.1:0-162328 GCA_963739645.1 uncultured Actinomycetota bacterium | reverse complement strand
GCGTGTTGCGCTGATGGTTAGTGAGGTGCGCTGGCTGCGAGGGCGATGACATCCATGCTCCTGTCCGCTCCGCCACCACGGGCGGAGCTGCGGATATTCAGTTGGGCCAGCCTGCTGCCGGGCCTGCCAGGCGCCTGCGAGCGACTGCCCGCCCTGCGCAACTTGCGGCCAGAGGTGCGCAGGCATTAAGGACCGGCCCGAGAGCCATCCTGTCCTGTGAGGGGGCCGCGCCGGCGGAGGCTGTGCATGGTTCCCGGCGCCGACACTACCTAAGGAGGAGATAACGATGTCAGTGCTCAGGTTCGAGCCCTACCGGGACCCTTTCCGGAGCTCGACCGGCTTGTCTCCATGGCCGCGACCGGGACCCGTGCCCCGTTCGGGATGCCCATGGACGTCTACCGCGCCGAGGATGGCAGCTACCACGTCGAGGCCGACCTGCCCGGCGTGGACCCCGACAGCGTCGAGGGCGACCGTCGAGCACAGCACCTTGACGATCCGGGCCGAATGCACCCCGCGCTACGGCGAGAGCGAGCAGGTCATTGTCGCCGAGCGGCCAGCAGGGGTCGTTCACCCGGCGGTAGCTCTCCCTCTGGCGCAGGCGCGTGTTTTGCCGCGGACGGTACGGCGGTTGAGCGGGAGCGTTAGTCCACGAATGTGGCTTACATGCCTTCCCGGTGGTCTACGCCCATGATGTAAGCCGGACGGCGCGGTTTTGGGAACGCCTCGGTTTCGCACGCTTGTTCCAGCTGCCCGCTGAGGGTGAGCCGGGTTATGTGGGGTTGCGGTGGGGAGCTGGCGGTAGTCTCCTCTGACTGGCCGCAGCGGCGGTATGGCCTTGACTTTGGGACGGGCCACGGGTTTGAGATGTACGTCTAGGTCGATGATGTCGACGAGCTAGTGGCTCAGCTGCGCGCCGAGGCGGTCAGGGTGCTGAAGCCCCCGCCGACATGCCGTGGGGCGAGCGCATCGCGACGATCGCCGATCCGGACGGGAATCCCGTCGCCCTCTCCAACGAGCCCAGCCAATAGCCCTCATGACCGGGTGCTTACCTCAGCCCGTGAATGATCCGAGCAGGTGACTGAAGTCCCATGTGTTCTGGGTAATCCCCGAGCATGTGTTGCTGTCCCGGGTGCCGGGGCAGCCGCCGTTATCTCGCTGGATCGCCCAGATGGACAGGAAGTTCATGTTGTTGGCCTGGGCGAAGTCCAGCATCGTCTGGGCGTCGGTCAGGTAGGTCACCTCGGTTTTCTTCGGGTAGTCGTCGATGCCGGGCAGCATCGTCATCCCTTCCATGTTCCAGAGCTGCGCGGAGGTCCGGGACGGGAAGATGATGCCCAGCTGGGCGTGCGTGTTCGTCGCCGCGTTGATCGCGGCCTGGCCCATGTTCACCACACCCTCGCCGGCGATGTAGTAGTCGAACACCATGATGTTGACCGAGCTCACGGTGGCGCCGTCGGCGCCGGCGTTCTGCAGCACGGCCTCACCGTTTGGGTCCAGCCCGTGCTGCTCCACCGGAATTGTGTACTGGATCTGCAGCGGGATGCCCTGGCTGGCCGCCCACGCCTCGGTCATGGCGATCGCCTCGTTGCGGCGGTTGATGCCGGCGGTGTTGTTCAGCGACTTGGCCTCGACGTCCATGTCCAGCCGGGTGACGCCGAGCGTGGTGATGACCGACTCGTAGCCGGCGGCGATCTGGCTGACGTTCGTGCAGGAGTCGGCGATCTCGGTACCGCCCTGGTCGGCGCTGAACCCGCCGAACGACGGGATCACGTCACCGCCCGCAGCGCGCAGCGCGGCGATGTCGGAGGCGTAATAGCCGAGCGGCTGGGATGAACTGCCGTTCCAGTCCAGGGTGCACGAGCCCTTCTTGGGGGCCTGCAAGAAGGCCAGCGTGTAGTACCTGGCACCGGACTGCTGGGCGGTAGCGGAGATGCTGGCCGTGTTCGGGGCGAGGTAGGTCTCCGTGGATTGCTACGGGGCATACACGTGCGCGGGCAGCGGCGTGGGGGTGGCCGCCTCGGCGGCGACAGCGCCGCCTCCGGTGCAGAGCAGTGCAGCCGTCAGGGTCAGTCCGAACGCAAGCCGGTAACGGATGGTCATCTGCGTCTCCCGCTCAGTTAGGCCGGAATGTCGATCTTGGGCGCGTTCCATCCGGACACGCTGATCACCGGGCTCGCGCCTTGCAGGTCAGCCGAATTCCAGGTGACCGTCAGCGTCTGCGACTCGCCGGGAACAGCGTGATGTCGTTGTCCTGCCAGAGGGAGGACTGGAGTTCGTTGTTGCCCCGCCAGTTCCTGGCCGGCCGTCGTGCCGCGCCGCATGTCCGCCCGGAGCAGGAACGCGACCGTTGACGGGGATGTGCTGGTGATCGTGACGGTGGTGGCCCGGTCCGCCCCGTCGGGGCCGGACTGGGTGACGGTTGAGGCGGTTGCGGAGATGGACGACTGCGGCAGCGTCTGCAAGCCGGTGAGGTCCGAGTACTGAGACAGCGTGCCCGTGGGTGGCCCAGGGTGGTGGACCAGTTCATGATGTCGGCCTGGGTGGACAGCCAGTAGACGTTGCGGTCGACGAGCGTGCCGTGCTGTTGCGAGCTGGAGCTCGACGAAGTAGGCGCTGGACCGGGCCGGTTGGCACCCGCGGGGCCAGCACGCTGCTGCGCACCTGCTGGCTGGCCAGGGTGATGTTGCTGGCGGTCTGGTCATCGAGCACCGTGCCGGCCAGGCTGTAGACCTTCGACTCCACCGACAGGCCGGCTGAGTGGAGCCGCTGAGGTTGTCCACCGTGACGGTGCCGTTGTCCAGCGCGTAGAGCGCGTGCAGGCTGCGGTTGGCCTCCTGGGCGCCGAAGTAGCTGCCCGCCTGGTCGCCGTCGTTGTTGTACAGCGTCCACAGCAGGCTCGGCCAGCCCTTGTTCATCTGCCAGTAGATCGTGCCGGTGGAGGGAAGCGGTGTGCTGTTCGCGTGGTCGATGAACGCCTCGAACTGCGCCCTGGTGTTCTCGTAGTCCTGGGCTTGGGCCTTCTCCACGTACTGGGCCAGGCTGGACCAGGAGCCGTACCTGCTGGACAGAGCCGTGTCGAAGTGGCACAGCGTGCCGAAGGAGTAACCGGCCTTGCATCTCGGCTCGTAGTTCAGGTGGTACTGGTTGAACTTGGTGTTCTGCCACAGGTTCGACAGGTCGCCGGCGGACATGAACCGGTTGAGCGAGTCGAGCGTGGGCACGGTGTCTCCCGCGCTCTCCTCGCTGTCATATCCCCAGGCCCCGCCCGCGTTGGTCACGGTCGAGTCGGTCCCCAGATGCGTGGTGTCGTACCAGTAGTCAGGCGGCACCCAGTCGTAGGGGCCTTCCTTCTCCCCGGAAGGGCCAAGGGTGGGGGTCGACTTGTACTCGGCCGAAGCGATCAGCGGGGTCTGCGGGTAGAAGTCGGCCGCGGTGAACCCGGCGATCGACACCGACTCCTGCGTCGCCGTGGGCTGGTTATCGCTCCACTGGAAGCTGAACACGCTCGGGTGGTTGCGCAGGTTCGTCCCGATGGTCTGGGCCGAATTCTGCAGCACGTTCTGCTGCGCCTGGGTCAGGCTGCCGCCGACCTCCCAGGCGTCGCAGCACTGGAACCCGCCGTTGACCAGGATTCCGGCGGCGTCCATCTGCTCGAACCAGTCAGCCGGCATGATGTGCCCCTCGAGCCTGATCGTGTTGACGCCCATGTTCTTCATCAGCGCTATCTGCTTGGCCGTGTCCGCCGCCGAGTAGTGCAGGAACAGGTTCGGGTCGTAGCCGCCGCCTCTGATCACGATCGGCACCCCGTTGATCTTGAAAGCCCGGGCGCCGCTCGGCTCGATCACGTTCGATCCGGTCAGGTACGAGGTCACCGTCCTGATGCCGAAGGTCTCGGTGGTCGAGTTGTACTGGGTGCCGCCTTGCCCGACCGTCACGCCCAGGGTGTAGAGCGGCTGTGGGCCCAGCTGATACGGCCACCAGACCTGCGGGCTGCTGATCGTCAGCGACGGGAAGCTGGCCGGCGTGAACGACACGGTCTGGGTCGTGCTCGCCGGGACGGTGACGTTCTGGGTCACGGTGACCGGCGTGCCATTGTTCGGCGGGGTGATGGTCGCGGTCACCGCGGCCGTCTGGGCCGACGACGTAAAGTTGGTGACGTCGGTCCTGACGGTTAGCGCCGCGCTGGACAGGTTCGCGGCGTCGCTCTGGTTGACATGCGAATTGCCGACCGCAAGCGCCCCGTCGGCCTGGAGCTGAACCGGGAACTGGATGCCGGTGTTGTTGTCCGGCGGGATCTGGGTCCAGTCCACGTTGTCCAGGGTGTACATGCTGGTCGGGTCGTTCGGGTTGACCTCGACCGCCAGCGAGTTCGTGCCCGACCGGATCAGCCCGGTGATGTTGAAGGCGAACCTGGTGTACGCACCCGTGACGGTCGAGGAGGCGGCCACCTCGGTGCCGTTCACCCAGACGTTGGCCGAGCCGACCACCCCATTGACGATCAGCGTAGCGGTCTGGCCCGCAGCCAGGTTCGGCGTAAAGTCGGTCCGCCACCACCAGGGCACACTGAACGCGCTGACCGTGTCCGGGCCAATCTTGTTCATGGACCCATAGCAGAGCTGCATGTTGTTCGAGAAGAAGACGCTGCCCGGGCTGCTGGTGCTCTGGTTCACCGGCTGCAGCGCCGTGTCCCCCGGGCACTTGCCGTTCTGCGCCAGGGCCTCGATCTCCGTGCCCGGCGCACCAGCGTCGTCGTCGGTGACCGGCAGCCAGGTGCTGGTGGTGAACCCCGGCGTGGAGATCTGCGCACCGCTCTGGGTAGCGACAGCGCTGCTCTGCACCTCCCAGCCGCCGCTGCCCAGGTTGGACAGGTCGCTGGCCCCTGTACCCGATGGCGAGCTCAGGCTGCTACCGGCCGCGCGTGCTTGTTCCCGGCCAGCCGCGTGCGCAGGCGCCGGTCCCACGGCGGGCGACGTGGCGGCGGCGGGAACGCTCTGTGCGCTGGACACCAGCCCGGCCAGCGTGGTCGCCGATACGACAGCAGCGGCCCAGCGGCCGGGACGGCGACGAATGCCTAGATTCATGGCCGACCACTCCTGTCCCGCGGCAGTTGCCGCGAATGACGGGCGCCCCCGCTTAAACGGTAAATTAGTTCGTAACCTTTCCAAACAAATCTGTCAAGAGATCACGTGCGGAAATGGCTGCGACCGCCCGGGGAGAATGGTTCGGCAGCTGGCTCACTGAACGCACTGTCATGCCGCATGCAGCGCGCCAGGTCGGACGCGACGTGGCCGCCTCGCCGCCAGGCGCTGCGCCAGGCCAGACTTCATCCAGCGATCCACGGTGACCGCCTGCGCGGTGGTCGTACCGGCCAGTCGGGATCGATCTCGACCTCGGCTACAGGATCTTCGGCCTTACGCTGAGCGACGAAGAAGGTCAGGGGTAACGCCCGCCGAGCCGCCTTACCTGTATCGGGTGATGACGCAAGGTGGTTCGGCCTGGCATTGCGGGGCCGGTGAGGTGTTCTGTTTGGGCGTGGCTGAGTCGGCTCCCTGTCCCTGATAGCTGCCGGGCCTGCGGCCGGGCGGGCGGGTCAAGGACCGGGCGGGTGCCCGGCCGGTGTAGCCGGCGCCGGTAGGCGTCCTTGACGCGGCCGCCCGGGAGCGGATCATTGCCGGGCGGCAGGGCAGGGAGCGGTGGTGGGTGGGTGTGGTCAGCGGTTCAGGTTGGGGCCTTTCTGTGCGGGGTGACCAGCCGTGGCGGCCGGGGGGCGGGGCGGGAGCAGCCAGCCTTACCTAGGTCCGCGGGGCTTGGGCGCTGCCCCGGCGACATGATGATTGATTGGGTGTCCCCGGCTTGCCGGGGATGCGGCCGCTCAGTCTAATCAGGCCGCCCGCGCGCGACTGACGAAATCGCCTTGGGCGGCCGGGAACTCCGGGCGCTGCACAAAGGTATCGGCGACCTGATCATGGCACCAGGTGCCCGCGGACCAGTCGCGCTTCAGATCACCGGGCAAGTCGTCTTGTCGCCGGAGATCACCAACGAGCAGGTCCAGCTCGGCGGCGGGGGGGTAACGACGCTCGCGGGCGCGGACGCGCTGAGCAGGGCACGACTGCCCCGCAACGTGTTCCTCGTCCGGCTGAGCAGGCCCGCCGATCAGGCGGCCATCGCGCACCTGAAGCACCAATTCCCCGGCGCCGTAATGCGGCGGTCCCGCCCCCGGAGGTGCGAAACCTCCGAGGGGTGAACGGCCTGCCGCTCGCTCTCGCGCTCCTGCTGACGTTGCTCGCCACCGGCACGGTCGCTCACACCCTCATCGCATCGGTACGGCGCCGGCGGCGAGCTAACTCGCCATCCTCAAGGCAGTCGGATTCGTGGCACGGCAGGTGCGGGCGACCGTCGCCTGGCAAGCGACCGCCATCGCCGGCACCAGCCTGATCCTCGGCCTGCCGCTGGGCCTGGACACTCTTTGCCACCCAGTTCGCGATCGAGCCCGTGCCGGTCATCTCCCCGCTGGTGCTATTCGCCTTCCCCGCCACCCTGGTGCTGGCCAACGCAATCGCGGCCTTCCCAGCTCGAGCAGCCGCGCACACCCAACCTGCGATCGTGCTAAGGGCTGAGTAATCCCGCGTTCCAGCAAAGCAGCAGCCCGCCAGATGGCCTGCCGCACAGTCACCGGCCTGGACAATGACGCCATTAGGCCGCCGCACCCACGAGACCCGTAACTGGATGATCTGCGTGCGCCCACAGGCACCGCCGACCCAGCCGTACGTCGCGCCGAGTCGGCGTTCTGGTCGCTCGCGGGCGGCTTGACTTTCAGATCTGTGGTTGCGCAGAGTAGCAAGCCTGGCCAGGCGACCCCCCAGATCCGGCGAACCGAACTGTTGCCAGGGGACAGCAGGCTCACCGGAACCGCCACCTACGCTACCGACACCCAGGCCGCCCTCAGAGTCACTTGGCCCCCACGATGGCTGTGTGAACGTCACAAAAGCGGCATAATCGAATAGCGGATAATTTCGAAAAATGGGCTTGAACTGCGGAGCCCCCTTACGGAATCGAACCGTAGACCTTCTCCTTACCATGGAGACGCTCTGCCGACTGAGCTAAGGGGGCGTCGCGGAGGCATCCTCGCCCGGCTGGTGCGGACCGCCGTGGGCGTAACCGCGCTGGCGAGCATACACGACCAGGGATCATCGCGGTGAACTGACTAGGGTCGTGCCGGATCCGCGGGCGGGCAGAGCTCGCGGAAGGCCGCGGCCACGTGCGGCCAGGCCGCCGTGAGCGGGTCGATCACCTCGAAGTGCCCGGTTCCCGGGAGCGCCGTGCAGGACGCGTCATCACCCGCGGCCCGGGCGCGTGCCGCGTAGTCGAGGCTCATGCCGCACGGCACGATGTCATCGTCGCGGCCATGCACGAGCCGGACACGCGTGCCGGTCGGCAGCAGGCCCATCGGGTCCGTCGCGGCGTAACGGCTGCCGTACGTGTCGGGGCCGCCGCCGAGCAGATCGGCGGCCGCGCCGCCGCCGAGTCTCAGCGAATAGCAGGAGGAAAGAGCGGTGACCGCGGCGAGCGCCACCACGCCCTGAATGGCGGGCCGCTGAGGCACGGCCCAGGGGGTGCCGGGCGGAAGCCGGTGCCGGCTGGCCGCCCACAGGGCCAGGTGCCCGCCTGCGGAGTGCCCGGCCAGTACCACGCGGCCGGGGTCGACCTGGCCGCCGACCGCGTCCGCGACCAGGCCGGGCAGGAGGTCGACGGCGGCCGCGACATCGTCGAAGGTTCCCGGCCAGCCGCCGCCCGGCTGCCCGGTCCGGCGGAACTCGGGCGCGCAGACGGCGTAACCGTCTGCGGCGAGGGATTCGGCCAGGGGGCCGGTGTGGGCCCGGTCGTACCCAGCTCGCCAGAACCCGCCGTGCAGGAAGATCACCAGCGGCGCTGGCCGGCCGGCCGGTTGCAGACCATTCTCCGACCGGGCTGGCAGCCGCAGGTCAGCCACGTGATCCTGATCTTGGCCATAACGAATGACCAGGTCAGGAGCCCTGGAAGGTCTGCTCAGAACATCACGTGGGTCCGTATTGACCTCCCCGTTGCCTGCCGCACAGTTCGCGGCAATGAACCTTTCCCCTAGGGCTCTGGCGTTCAGCACATCCGAAGGTGTCGAATGAGGATAGGAGGGAATGGGTCGTCCTGGACATGAGATATGTGATCAGCCGAAGTGACGACGAACGGTATTCTCGCGGCCATGGCCGCCGGGGCATTGGCGCGGTGGTGACGTTGCGGCGCGCCCAGACCCTGGCGCTCGGTGTCCTGGCCGGGATGTTCATCATCTCCGGCGGCTTCCCCGGCACCGCTCTCGCCCAGGCCATCCGCACCCAAGCGGCGAGCGCGACCACGGCCGCGTGCGCCAAGCGTCCAGCCACGGCGGCCAAGGACACAGCGGCCGTGAGCACCACGCCGAAGAGTTCCGCGTCGGCGACACCCAGCCAGACCGCGGCCGCGAGCCCGACCGCCAGCGCTACTCCGAGCGCCACCGCAACGCCGAGCGCCACCGCAACGCCAAGCGCCAGCAAGAGCCCCACCCCCAGTGCGACCGTATCGCCTACACCAACCCCGACGCCCACTCCTACACCGACGCCCACTCCCACGCCGACGCCCACACCGTCGCCCAGCCCTCCGCCGAAGACCGCGACGCTCTGCGTATCCGTCGCGGCGTTCTCGGGCAGCAAGGTGCACCCGGGCGGGACGGCCAGCTACGCGATCTGGGTCTGGACCACCGGTGCCGAGGCTAAGGGCGTTACCGTCACCGCGACCATCGCGACCGTGGCCCACGTAGCCGCGCCGAGCTACACCGTGTGCTCTCAGCACAGCGGCGACGTCTGCACCATAGGGACGCTGCCCACCGGGCAGAGCGACGAGCTGGAGGCGGCCGTCAAGGTGGGCGCGGGAGCGGCGGCCGGGAAGAAGATCACCCTCACCGCCACGGCCAAGGGCACCAAGGCCACATCGTTCGACGCCGCGGCCACGATCGACATCGTGGCGAAGCCCTCAGCTCCGCCCGCGCCGAGCGCCGCCCCGGGCAGCACCCTCCCGGCGGAGTCGCTGCCCCCGCTGCCGTTCAACACGCTCGGCGGGACGACGCTCACCTCGCCCACCGACCCGTCCGGGCTGTTCCCCACCGTCTCCCCGTCGTCCAGCTCGGGCGTGGTCACCAACGCCTCCGACCCGGGGAAGAAGGACCCGAAGCATAACGACACGACCACCGTGTCCGCGATCCTCCCGCTCAACTCGCGGCTCATCGGCGGGCAGCTCGCGGGCCTGGTCGTGCTGGCCAGCGCGATCGCCATCGCGATCGCCCGCCTGTCTCTGCGCACGCCGCGCCCGCATGACGGCGGGGGCACGGCCAAGTAGGTACCGGTTACGGCTGGCTGCCGGACTGATGCTCGACCATCGGCCGGATCCGGCGCATCTCCGCGGCGAGGCGCGACGCGTTCATCGTGGGCGAGGCGACCACGCCGAACGTGTCGTTGTCCGCCCACGCGCATTCGGCCAGGCGTCCGTTCTCACTGGGAACGCAGGCGGCGTTGCCGCTCATCGGGCCGGCGCTAGTGACCGTTGCTCCCGGGAGCTTGCCGTTGAAGCTCGAGATGAACGATCCCGACGAACTACCGGACAGATTCCCGCCGATGAACAGGATGATCTGCGGCCCGGCCTTGGCCGTGGATCCCGTGCTGTCCTCATAGACCGCGTAGACCACGTGCTTGGCCTCGCCCGCGCTCTGCGCGATGACTTCCTGCTGCAGTTGCTTCGCCTGCATCTGCACGGCGAGCTGCGGCTGCTTGACGTAGGTGCCGAGGGCGTTGGGCACCGCCACGACGTGCGGCACCCCCTTGTCGTGCCCGGTCAGCAGGACGAACGCGGCCCCGCCGGCCACGGCCGCGACGGCCACGGCGATGAGCGCCCGGTTGGATACGCGCCGACGGGCCCGGCGCGCCTCGCGGGGCGTGCGTTCCTTGGGCGCGAACGGGACGCGCGGGCGGCGGGTTTCCTGCTCGGGGGCGGCGCTGGCGGCCTCGTCGTCGACGGGACGCCGGGCGGGCGCGGGCCGGCCGGGGCGCTTGCGCGGGGACCGGCCCGGCGCTTCCCGGACCGGGGCGGCCCGGTCCAGCGCCTCGAGGCTGGGGAACTCGGCGCTCTCTTCGAGGCTGGGGAAGCCGGCGCCCGGTTCCAGGCTCGGGAACTCGGGGCTGTCGGGTGCCTGCGGCGGCTGGTCCAGTGCCTCGGCGGGCTGGCGGCCACGCCGGCCGCCGGGCCGGTTCCCGCCGCGGCGGGACGGCGGACGCTGGCGGCCCGGGCCGGCATGGCCCGCCGGGCCGGGATCCGCAGCGGTCAGCCGGTCAAGACCGGGATCGGCGGGCAGGCCGAACTCCTGGCCAGCGGGCTCAGGCGGGCCGAACCCCGCAATGTCTGATTCCGGCGGCCCGGCCGGATTACCGCGCCCGTGCCGGCCGTGCCGCGGATTGACGGGCCCGGGCGGGCGGTACGCCGGGTCGGTGAACCCGGACGGGCCGTGACCCGGCTGGGTGTACCCGGACGCGCCGAACCCGGGGTCTGTGACCCCGGGCTGGCCCGGGCCAGGGCCGAACCCGTACCCGGGATCGGCGTAGGCAGGCGGTGTGTAGGGGTCGGCGAACGCGGCTGGCTCTGGTTCGGCAAACCCGGCCGGGGCCGGCCCGGGATCAGCGAACCCGGCCGGGGCCAGCCCGGGATCAGCGAACCCGGCCGGCTCATGCCGCGGGTCGAACCTGGGCAGGCCGGGGTCCGGGTCCACTTGCTCACGCCGAGCGTGCCGCGAACCAGCCCGGCCGGACCGGCCGGCCCTCGGCTCAGCAGGCTCGCCAGGCACGAACCCGGCCGGGCCGGACGGGCCAGGGTTCTCATCGGCGGGCCCGCGCCGGGCGTGCCGCGAACCACGGCCAGGCCGCCTCGGCCCTGGGTCGCTGCGTTCCGGCGGGACGAACTCCTGGTCCGGCGCGACAAACCCCTGGTCCGGCGCGGCAAACCCGGAGCCGCTCCGATCCGGCGGGGCCAGGCCCGGGTCAACCCGTTCACGCCGCCCGCGCCGCGGCCGCGGCTGCGCCGGGCCGTGGTCGGGAGCGAAGGCCTGCGGAGCCGGGGCCGGATCGGGCTGGGGTCTCGCCGATTGTCCCTGGCCCAGGTACTCGAACCACGAATAGTCGACCTCGTCGCCGAAACCGCCCGCATTCGGGTCGTGCCCGGCCGCGGGATCGGCGGGCTGCTGCCCGGCCTGCCAGCGGTCGTGGGCGGCGTACGACTGGTCCAGGTAGTCCTGGCTGCCGGGAGCCCACGCCTGCGTGGGCGCGGTGGCCCACTGATCGCCCGATTCCGGGTCCGAACCCCACTGGTCCGGGTAACTCTGCTGGTCAGCGTCCTGCCACCCGGTGCCCGGCCACGACTGGCCACCCTCGGGCTCGGACCAGGATTCGTCATACGGAGCATCGGACGACGGCGGTTTCTGCGGCCATCTGCTGCTCATGAAGTGAGTTACCCCTGACTCTGGCGCGGCATCTTCCGCCTACCGAGATCACTACATCATGCGGCAAGATCCGCGGTGCCCGCCACAGCATCGCCAGTCTTGGCCACGCTCACCCGGCAAAACACCCTCTTGCGGCGAGCCGCCGCGAGACGGATGATCTCGGTAGTTCGGGGACACGGGGAGGCGGCCGTGGAACATCGCTATGCCGCGTTGGTCAGGGGATCGTCCGCGATCTTCCCACGGGGCTACCTGTGGCTGATCCCGGTCTGGTACGCGGCCATCGCCGTGCTGTTCGAGATCAAGGAAAAGCCGCCGTCGTGGTACGCGGCCTGCGCGCTGGCCGCCACGGTGCTGGCGGTGCTCACGCTGATCGCGGTCCTGACCACGGTGCGCAGCAACGCGTTCGTCGCCGACGGCACCGGCGTCTGGCTGGGCCTGCGCGGCGGTGCCCGGCGCCGGTTCAGCCGCAGGCGGCGGGAGAACGCCTACCTGCCGTGGACCGACGTCTGGCAGATCAGGATCGCCACCCGGTTCTATGGGGCCCGGCTGGACATCGTGCTGCCCGCGGGCTCGATCGGCCAGCGGCACCGCATCAGGAAGTTCGTGGCCGACGTCGTCACGTTAGTTCTGCCGGTCTCGTACCTGTTCCGCTCGCCCGGGCTGCTCCGGCCGCGCCGTGATCCGCCCCGGTTCCGGATCCCGCTGTACGACGTCACCCCCGAGGAGCTGCGGCTGGCCCTGGCCCCGCTGGTCCCGCCCACCGTGGCGATCGGGGTGCGGCCGCGCTGGCGCACGCGGGCGCTCCGGCGGCTGCGGATGCGCCGCTCGCGGCTGACCACGGCGGCCTGAGCCCACCCGGCGAGCCGGCCGCCGCCGGCCGGCGAAGGTCGGCCCGAGCGGCCCGGTCGTCCCCCGGGCTAACACAGGGCCCGCGAGCGCAGCGCCCGCTCGACGATGTCGCGGCATTCGATGACCACCCGCGCCAGGCCAGGGTCGCGCTCCTCGGCGGCCAGGAACGCGCCGATCCGCTCGACCAGCTCCGGGGAGGCCGCCGGGTACGGGAACAGCATCTGGCCGAGCAGGACCCGGAAGTGCTCGCCGCGAGTGGCCCAGATCGTCGGCATGATCTCGAAGTACCGCTCCGCGTACGGCATGAGCAGCGCCGCGTGCTCGGGCTGGGTGAACGCCTGCGCGACCGCGATCACGCCCTGGACGCCGAGGTCGTCGCTCTCGGCCAGCAGGGCCCACGCCGCGGCCTTGTGCTCGGCGTCCGGAATCGCCGCGCGGCAGGCCGCCGCGTGCCGCGGCCCGCGTCGGTCTCGTCGCGCGCCCGCTCGGCGTCGATCTCGGCCTCGCCGGCCCGCCCGGTCGCGGCGAGCCGGGCGAGCAGCGTCCAGCGCAGCTCGGTGTCGATGGCCAGGCCGGGTACGCCGGCGCTGCCGTCCAGCAGCCCGGCCAGCAGGTCGAGCTGGTCCGGCGTGACCGCGGTCCAGCCGAGCAGCTGCGCCCAGGCCAGCTGGTGGTCGCTGCCCGGCTCGGCTGAACGGAGCAGGCGCATGGCTGCGGTGGCGAGGTCTTCTTTGCCGTTACGCACCCATCCGGGGTCGGCCATGAACAGGAACATGCGCGCGGTCACCAGGTGCAGGGTCTGCAGGACCGAGACCGATGGCTCTTTGCCCATGCCGTTGACCAGCAACCGGACGAACGCAGGCAGCGACAGCTCGGCCTCCTGCACCATGTCGATCGCCGCGCTCCAGCACACCGCGCGGGCCAGCGAGTCGGTGAAGTCCCCGATCGACTCGGTCAGCGTGGCGAGCGACCGCGGGTCGAACCGGACCAGCGCGTAGCCGAGGTCGTCGTCGTTGAGCAGCACCAGATCCGGCTGCTGGTCGCCGACCAGCTCCGGCACCGCCGTGCGCGGGCCGGTCACGTCGACCTCCACGCGGCGGATCCGGGTCAGCGCGCCGTCGGCCCGCTGGTAGAGGCCGATCGCGATGTGGTGCGGCCGCAGCGTCGGGTGCGCGGCCGGGGCCTCCTGCAGCACCGCGAACGAGGTGAACGCCCCGTCCTGGGCGACCTCGAACTGGCTGCGCAGCGTGTTCGGCCCGGCGGTCTCCAGCCAGGCCGCGGACCAGTCGGCCAGGTTCTTGCCGGAGCTCGCGCTCGATCGCGCGCCAGCAGGTCGGCGAGCGTGGCGTTGGCCCAGCCGTGCTCGGCGAGATAGCCGCGGATGCCGGCGAAGAAGCTGTCCCGGCCGACGTAGGCGACCAGCTGCTTGAGCACCGAGGCGCCCTTGGCGTAGCTGATCCCGTCGAAGTTCGCGATGGCCTCGGTCAGGGTCGGCACGTCGGCGGCGATCGGGTGCGTGGACGGCATCTTGTCCTGCAGGTAGCCGCACGACTTGCGGCCGTTGGCGAACGTCGTCCAGGCGTCGGTGAACCGGGTGGCCTCGGCGCTGGCCAGCGACGCGCAGAACTCGGCGAACGACTCGTTGAGCCACAGGTCGTCCCACCACTGCATGGTCACCAGGTCGCCGAACCACATGTGCGCCATCTCGTGCAGGATGACGATGGCGCGCATCTCGTACATCAGTGTCGGTGACCTTCGAGCGGAACAGGAACTGCTCGGAGACCGTCACGCAGGCCGACGTTCTCCATCGCCCCGGCCGCAGAACTCGGGCACGAAGACCTGGTCGTACTTGGCGAACGGGAAGTCGGTCCAGAACTGGCGGGCGAAGAAGTCGAGGCCCTGCTTGGTGATCGCGAAGATGTCGTCCGCCTCGAGGTACCCGGCGAGCGAGGCCCGGCAGCCCAGCGTCGAGCGGGATCTCCTGGCCGGTGGGCGCGGTGTGCGTGTCGTGGACCAGGTGGTACTCGCCGGCGACGACCGCGGTCAGGTACGTGGAGATCCGCGGCGTGGCCGGGAAGTGCCAGAGCGCGGTGCCGCCGCCGGCGGCCTCGGGCTGCGGGGCCGGCTGGTTCGACAGCACAGTCCAGTGCGCCGGGGCGGTGACGTGGAAGGTGAACGCGGCCTTCAGGTCGGGCTGCTCGAAGTTCGCGAACACCTTGCGCGCGTCGGCGGGCTCGAAGTTCGTGTACGTGTACACCTTCCCGTCGGCCGAGTCGACCGCGCGGTGCATGCCCGCGCCGGTGCTGCCGTAACGGCAGTCGGCGACGACCCGCAGCTCGTTGCGGGGCGAGCCCGGTCAGCGCGATCCGGCCGTCCGCCCACGCGCCGGCCGGGTCGATGCTGACGCCGTTGAGCATGATCTCGTGCACGGTCTCGGCGACCAGGTCGGCGTAGGTTGACGCCCCGGGCTGGGTGCAGCTGAACCGGATCACCGACGTGGAGCCGAACACGTCGGGCCCCCGGGTCAGGTCGAGCGCGACGTCGTAGTCGTCCACCCGGAGCAGCCGGGCGCGCTCCCTGGTCTCGCTGCGGGTTATTTCGGCGATCGGCATTCGGGCATCCTTCGCGGCTGAAGCGGCGGCCGGGATGCCCTCAGGGTAGGCAGGCCCGGCGGTTGCCTTGTCATCGCCCCCAACCGGACAGCCAGCGCGCCAGTCCCCACCCCGGCACCCGATGCACCAGCACCCCACCCGGCCGCCTGGTGCGGGGGACTGAGCAGGGCGTTATCGTTCGGTATCAATAACGAGAGGACGCTGGCTGATGGCACATGAGGTACGGGGCGTAATCGCCCGGGGCAAGGGAGCCGACGTCGAGGTGACCCAGGTGCTGGTGCCCGACCCCGGACCCGGTGAAGCGCTGGTCCGGGTGCAGGCGTGCGGCGTCTGCCACACCGACCTGCACTACCGCGAGGGCGGGATCGGGGACGACTTCCCTTACCTGCTCGGGCACGAGGCGGCCGGCGTCGTCGAGGCGGTGGGCCCGGCCGTGACCGGGCTTGAGCCAGGCGATTTCGTGATCCTGAACTGGCGCGCGGTCTGCGGCCAGTGCCGCGCCTGCCGCCGGGGCCGCCCGTGGTACTGCTTTGCCACGCACAACGCGCAGCAGAAGATGACGCTGGCCGACGGGACCGTGCTCTCCCCCGCGCTTGGCATCGGCGCGTTCGTGGAGAAGACCCTGGTCGCAGCCGGACAGTGCACCAAGGTCGATCCCTCGGTCAAGCCCGAGGTGGCTGGGCTGCTCGGCTGCGGCGTTATGGCCGGCCTGGGCGCCGCCATGAACACCGGCCAGGTTGGCCGGGGCGACTCGGTCGCGGTGATCGGCTGCGGCGGCGTCGGCGACGGCGCGGTGCTCGGCGCCCGCCTGGCCGGGGCGCGGAAGATCATCGCGGTGGATGTCGACGACCGCAAGCTGGAGTGGGCCCGCGAGTTCGGCGCCACCGATGTGATCAACTCCCGGGAGAGTGACCCGGTCGAGGGGATTCGCGAGCTGACCGAGGGCAACGGCGCGGACGTGGTGATCGAGGCCATTGGCCGCCCGGAGACCTACCAGCAGGCGTTCTACGCTCGCGACCTGGCGGGCACCGTGGTCCTGGTCGGCGTGCCCACTCCGGACATGCGCCTGGAACTGCCGCTGCTCGACGTGTTCGGCCGCGGCGGGTCGCTCAAGTCGTCCTGGTACGGCGACTGCCTGCCGGACAGGGACTTCCCGATGCTGGTGGACCTGCACCTGCAGGGACGGCTGCCGCTGGACAAGTTCGTGTCCGAGACCATCGCCTTGGACCAGGTCGAGGAGGCGTTCGCCAAGATGCAGCGCGGCGACGTCCTCCGCAGCGTCGTCCTGCTCCCCTAACCCCCGCGCTCCTGAGTCCCCGCTCCTGAGCCCTGGGCTCCATGATCGTGGTGGATTACCCGCGCTATTTAGCGAAAATCCACCACGATCATGGAGTTCGCAGCGCATTACACCGCGCCCGTGACAGCGGAGGGGGCGTCGTCCACAGGTGAGGAGGCGGCTGGGTCGATAGCCACAGGCGCCGTGTACCCGCAGCGGGTTCAAAGCGGCCGGATCAGGCTGTCGGCATGCCACATGAACTGCCGCCCGCCTGCCGCGACCTGGTTGATCTCCAGGGCGGCGTCCTCTCGCGCCAGCAGGCCATCCTCGGGGGGATGGACCCCGATGTCATCGACCGGCTCCTGAAGACCGGGCGATGGCAGCGCGTTCAGCGTGGGTCGTACGCGGTCTTCACCGGCGAACCGTCCAGAGAGGCGCAACTGTGGGCCGCGCTGCACAGTGCCGGGCCCGACGCGGTGCTCAGCCACCAGACCGCGGCCGAGTTGTTCAAGCTCACCGACAATCGCAGCTCGGCAATTCACGTGACAGTTCCCGCGGCTCGCCACGTTGCCGGGGTTCCGGGTGCGATCATTCACCGCTCGACCCGGCTGGAGCGAGCGCGTCATCCCGCCTTGCTGCCACCGCGCACGCGGATCGAGGAGACCGTGCTTGACCTCGTCCAGGAGACCGCCACGTTCGACAGCGCCTTCAACTGGGTCTGCAGCGCCTGCCAGCGACGTCTTACCACCGCTGCCCGACTCGGTGCCGCGATGGACATGCGCAAGAAGACGCGCTGGCGCGGTGAACTGTCTGGCGCGCTGGCGGACATCGGAGACGGCGTGCATTCGCTGCTGGAGTACCGGTATGTGCACGATGTCGAGCGGCCGCACGGCCTGCCGGGCGCCGGCCGCCAGGCCCGGGTCATCCGCCGGGCGCGGCGCGGCTACCTGGACAACCTCTACGAGGCGTACCAGGTGTGCGTGGAACTCGACGGGCGTGCCGCGCACCCGGACGACCGGCGGTGGCAGGACATTCACCGGGACAACGCCGCCGCCGCGGAGGGCCGGGCCACGCTCAGATACAACTGGGCCGACATCATGCGGCGCGCGTGCCCGACGGCATGGCAGGTCGGCACGGTTCTCCAGCAGCGCGGCTGGCCGGGCCCCGTCCGGCCGTGCGGCCCCCACTGCGCTCCCGCGTGACCTCCCCCCGGCTCCCGCGTCTGGGGTGCGCCCACGAAGCAAAGATCTTGGAGACTTGGGTGCGCTATATGCCGAAAAGTCTCCAAGATCACTGATCGCCGGGGGCGTCGGCGGGGCGCGGGGGCCGCGGGGCGGGGCGGGGGCGGGGGCGGTGCAATCCGTTGCGGCGCCCGGCCGCATAGCCACCCGCATCCGGGGCGGGCTGATAGCGGACAATGGGCGGATGACGGACGTACGCGAGGTCCCATCGGTCAGGCTGGCCGAGGGCGTGACCATGCCCATGGTCGGGTTCGGCACGTGGCCGCTGCGCGGGCACAGCGCCACCGCCGCGGTGGGCCGGGCGCTGCAGGCCGGGTACCGCCACGTGGACACCGCGACCATGTACGCCAACGAGGCCGAGATCGGCCGGGCCCTGCACGACAGCGGGCTGCCGCGGCAGGACATCTTCCTGACCACGAAGCTGCGCGCCAGGGACGCGGGGCACGAGCGCGCGGTCCTGCTGACCTCGCTGCAAGCCCTGGGCACCGACTACGTCGACCTATGGCTGGTGCACTGGCCGCCCCCGGGCAAGGCCAACACGTCGGTCTGGCGGGAACTGCTCACGCTCCGCGACGAGGGGCTGACCCGCGCCGTGGGGGTGAGCAACTACTCGCTCCAGCAGATCGATGAGCTCATCGACGCTACCGGCGAGACCCCGGCGGTCAACCAGATCCACTGGAACCCGCGGCGCTTCGACGCCGATCTGCTGCACGGGCTGCGCCGGCGCGGGGTGGTCGTCGAGGGCTACAGCCCGCTGAAGGACACCAACCTGAACGACCCGGTGCTCAACGAGATCGCCGCGGTCTACGGGGTGACCCCCGCCCAGGTCGTGCTGCGCTGGCACCTGGAGCACGAGATAGCGGTCATCCCGAAGTCGGCCAACTCCGGACGGATCGCGGCCAACCTGGACCTGTTCGGCTTCTCGCTCAAGCCCGACGAAGTGGCGAGGATCGACGGCCTGGGCGCCCGCTGATGTCGCCGCCCGGCCGCTCCGGATTCCTGCCGTCCAGGGACGGGTTCGCGTTCCCGAACGCGTGGCCGTCCGCCCCGGCGGTCGAGATCCGCACGCCGTTCGGCACCCTCGGCATCGGCAACGCGGCCCTGGGGCTCTGCGGCGGCATGGTCTTCGCGGCGCTCGACTACTGGCACGCCAGGATCCGGCCGCCCGCGATCCGGCCCGAGCCTGGCTCGCCCCTGTACCGGTACGTGGTCCGCAGGCTGGTCGAATCCTGGCACCTGCCCGCCGGGGTGGCCCAGTACTACCGGTGGATGAACCTGCCGGGCGGCAGCGGCCGGCCTGGCGGACGGCGGGGTACGGCCTGGCGGACGGCCGCGGTCCAGTGGCCACGGATCAAGGCCAGCCTGGACCGCGGCATCCCGGTGCCCATCGGGCTGGTCACCGTGGCCGGGCCGAACCCGCTGCAGCTCGGCCACAACCACCAAACCCTCGCCTTCGGCTACGTGCTCGCCGGGCCTGAGGTGACGCTCCGGGTGTACGACCCGAACGCGGGCCCGCAGGACGGCGTCGGCATCAGGTTCGACCCCTCGTCACCCGGGCAGGCCACGGAGTTCGCGCACAACCTGAACCTGAGCCTGCCGGTGCGCGGCTTCTTCCAGGTGCCCTACGCCCCCGCTGCTCCCCCGGCCCCCTGACCCAGCCGCTTTCACCCGGCGCCCGCCTCCACCGCCGCCCCGGCCGGATAACGGCTGCCGATCGCCGGTTGTGGCCGGGGCGCGGGCGGGTAGGCCGTGTACTGGGGCGCGTGGGTAGGGGGCGACATGACCACGCTGGAGATGTCGGTGCTGGGCAGGCAGCCGTTCCTGCGCGGGCTGCCCGACGAGCACCTGGCCAAGCTGGCCGCGGTGTGCCGCCACGTCGGGGTGCCCGCCGGGCAGCGGCTGTTCGAGGAGGGCACGACCGCGGACCGGTTCTGGCTCATCGACGCCGGCCAGGTCGCGATCGACACCGTGGTGCCGGACCGGGGCCGATTGACCATCGAGACCATCGGCCGCGGCGACATCACCGGCGTGTCCTGGCTGCTGCCGCCCTACCAGTGGCGGTTCGGCGCGGTGACCAAGCAGCGCGTGCAGGCGTTCGAGTTCGACGCCCGCGCCGTGCGCGCAGTCTGCGACGAGAACCCGGCCGTCGGGTACGAGCTGAGCCGCCGGATCTCCGGCATTCTGGCCCGCAGGCTGGAGGCCACCCACGCCCGGCTGCGCGACTCGTACGCGCGCCCGGAGGTGCCGTCCTGACCACGGCCTGATGACCGGCCCGCTCAGCGGCCCGACGAGGCCCAGCGGCGGAGCATCGCGATCCTGGCGCGGATCTGCTCGGCCGTGGCCTGCGGCAGCGGCGGGCCGCCGCAGGCCCGGCGCAGGTCGGCGTGGATCACGCCGTGCGGCTGGCCGGTGCGATGGTGCCAGGCCGCGACCAGGCCGTTCAGCTCCTTGCGCAGTGCCGTGAGTGTTCCCGAGCGGCGGGCTGGCCTGCGGCGGCACCGGGCCGGCCCGTCGGGCTGGCGACTGAGGTCGGCCGGCGGCGTCAGCCTGGTGGCTTGCGCACCTGGTCCGCGTGGCGCTGCCGCAGCAGCAGCGCGACCTGCTCAGGCTCGAGCAGTCCGGGCAGGCCGATGAAGTCCTCGTCCTCCGGCGAGGCGCCGAACTCCCCGCCGTCGTACAGCACCCGGTCGAAGTGCGCCGTGGCCGCCAGGGCCAGGAACGGCGTCTCCTCGAGCCGTCGGCGTGGTCACGGCGCTGCTGCGCCTCGGCGAGCTCGCGCTCGCGTCGTCGTCGCTCGCCGGCCGGATCTTGAGCACGTGATCGCGCTCGGCCTCAAGCTCGGCGGCGTAGCCGAGCAGGACCGGCACCGACGGCAGGAACACCGACGCGGTCTCGCCGCGCCGCCTGGCCCGGACGAACCGCCCGACCGCCTGAGCGAAGAACAGCGCCGTGCTCACGCTCGTCGCGTACACGCCGACCGCCAGCCGCGGAATGTCCACGCCCTCGGAGACCATCCGGACCGCGACCATCCACCGGTCGTCCGACGCGGCGAACGCGCCGATCTTCTTGCTGGCCGACGGGTCGTCGGAGAGCACGACGACCGCCGCTGGCCGGTGACCTTCCGCAGCAGCGCCGCGTAGGCGCGAGCGTCCTCGTGGTCGGTCGCGATGACCAGGCCGGCCGCGTCCGGCATGCCCTTGCGGATCTCGGTGAGCCGCCGGTCGGCGGCCTCGATCACCCGGGCCACCCACTCGCCGTCGCGGATCGAGCGCGGTCCGCAGGCCTGCGCGAGCTAGGTCGGCGGTCAGCGGCTCGCCGAGCGTCGCGGCCAGCTCGTCGCCAGCGCGGGTCTGCCAGCGCATCTGGCCCGAGTAGGCGAGGAAGATGACCGGCCGCACGACGCCGTCGCTCAGCGCCGGGCCGTAACCGTAGAAGTAGTCCGACGAGCTGCGCCTGCCCCGTCGGGCCTCGACCTGATAGGTCACGAACGGGATCGGATTGGCATCGCTGCGAAAGGGCGTCCCGGTCATCGCCAGCCTTTTCTTGGCCGGCTCGAACGCCTCCCGGACCGCCTCGCCCCAGGACAGCGAGTCACCGGCGTGGTGGATCTCGTCGAAGATCACCAGCGTGCGCCGGTTCCTCGGTGCGCTGCCTGTGCAGCGCCGGGTGGGCGGCGACCTGCGCGTAGGTCACGACGACCGCCGGTGTAGTCGGCGCTGGCCCGCCCCTGCGCGTTGCGGTAGGCGGGAGTCGAGCGCGATGCCCATCCGTGGCGCGGCCTGCGCCCACTGGTACTTGAGGTGCTCGGTCGGCGTGACCACGGTGATCGCCAGGATCTCCCGCCGGGCGAGCAACTCGGCCGCGATCGTCAGCGCCGAACGCCGTCTTGCCCGCGCCCGGCGTCGCCGCCAGCAGGAAGTCACGACGCGGCGGCCGGAAGTACTCGTGATACGCGTCCTTCTGCCAGCCGCGCAGCGAGAGCAGCAGCTCTCGCCGGACCGGTCCGTCAGGGGGCATGCCTCATCGGGCGCAGTGGATGCGGGGATGGTCACGAGGTCGAAAGGCTACCAGGCGTGACCCGCTGATCTCTTCCGTGGCGGCGACCTCAGGGCTTCATTAGCGCAACGCCAGTTTGCCGCGCGCGGCGGCCCGGGCGGCGTCGGGCCAGTAGCCTTCCGTCGCGTGACAGAACTCGTGCTCGCCTCGGCGTCACCGGCCCGGCTCGCGCTGCTGCGCAGCGCCGGGCTCGACCCGAAGGTCATGGTCAGCGGCATCGACGAGAGAAGCTTCTCGGCGGGGACCACGGCCGAGCTGGCCGGCGTTCTGGCCCGGGCCAAGGCCAGCGCGGTCGCGGCCCGGCTGGACCGCGGGCTGGTGATCGGCTGCGACTCCATCCTCGACCTCGACGGCCGCGCGCGGGGCAAGCCGGTGTCCGCCGCGGACGCGGCCGCGCGCTGGCGGGAGATGTCGGGCCGGACCGGAACGCTCGTCACCGGGCACTGCGTGATCGACGCCGGGACCGGCCGGGAGGCGACCGCGGTCGCCGCCACCACGGTGCGCTTCGGCACCCCGTCCGCCGAGGAGATCGCCGCGTACGTCGCCTCGGGCGAGCCGCTGACCGTGGCCGGCGCGTTCACGCTCGGCGGGCGCGGCGGCTGGTTCATCGACGGGATCGAGGGTGACCACGGCAACGTGATCGGCATCTCGCTGCCGCTGCTGCGCCGCCTGCTCGCCGAGCTGGGCGTGGCCGTGCCGGCCCTGTGGACCTGACGGGGGAGGATGGGCCCATGGACTGCACGCTCCACCTGGCCTGGGACGAACGACTGACCGGCTACGACTTCGGGCCCAGCCACCCGCTGGCCCCGGTCCGGGTCGAGCTGACGATCGCGCTGGCGCGGGAGTTCGGCCTGCTCGACCGCGCCCGGGGTGTCGGTCGCGGCCCCGGACCCGGCCACCGACGCGGAACTCGAGTTCGTGCACGACCCCCGCTACATCGCGGCGGTGCGCCAGGCGGGCGGGCCTGCCTCGGACGCCTCGGCGCTCCGGTTCGGGCTCGGCACCCCCGACGACCCGATCTTCCCGGGCATGCACGACGCGTCGGCGCTGGTGGCCGGGGCGACGCTGGCCGCCGCCCGCGCGATGTGGGCCGGCGAAGCTCAGCACGGCGCCAACATCGCCGGCGGCCTGCACCACGCGATGCGCGGGAACGCGAGCGGGTTCTGCGTGTACAACGACCCGGCGATCGCGATCAGGTGGCTGCTCGACGCGGGCGCGGAGCGGATCGCCTACGTCGACATCGACGTGCACCACGGCGACGGGGTCCAGGCTGCCTTCTACGACGAGCCGCGGGTGCTCACGATCAGCCTGCACGAGAGCCCGATGACGCTGTTCCCCGGCACCGGCCGGCCGTCCGAGACCGGCGGGCCCGGGGCGGCAGGATCGGCGGTCAACGTGGCGCTCCCGGCCGGAACCGGGGACGCGGGCTGGCTGCGGGCGTTCCACGCGGTGGTGCCCCCGCTGGTGCGCGCGTTCCGCCCGACGGTCCTGGTCAGCCAGCACGGCTGCGACACCCACTGGATGGACCCGCTGGCCAACCTGCAGCTGACCATCGACGCGCAGCGCGCAGCGCACGCCGCGATCCACGCGCTGGCCCACGAGGTCACCGGCGGGCGCTGGCTGCTCACCGGGGGCGGCGGCTACGAGCTGCTGCAGGTCGTGCCCAGAACCTGGACGCACCTGCTCGCCGAGGCCGCGGGCCGGCCGGTCGACCCCGGGTCGGCCACGCCGGACGGCTGGCGCGAGTTCGCGGCCCGCCGGGTCGGCCGCGAGGCGCCGGAGCTGATGACCGAGGGGAAGCCGGCCACCTACACCGACTTCGAGTCGGGGCACGACCCCGCGGACCGCGTGGACCAGGCCATCGTGGCCACCCGGACCGCCGTCTTCCCCGAGCACGGCCTGACCCCGCTGCCCTAAGCCCCGGCCGGCCGCCACCGGTACCCGCACCGGTTAGGGTCTTCCGCACTGGCGTCCGGTTCGGGATGGTTATTACAGGGAAGGGCATGCGGCGGAATCGGGAGGTGCGGACGTGGCCGACAAAGACGCGAAGACCAAGACGGCGAAGGCCGCCACGAAGGAAGCGGCCAAGCACGGCGGTGCTGACCGGATGCCGAAGAAGCTCTACGAGGACGAGCTGTACCGGCTGCAGGCCGAGCTGATGAAGGTCCAGGAGTGGGTGCGGGCGGAACGCGCCCGGATCGTGGTGATCTTCGAGGGCCGGGACGCGGCCGGCAAAGGGGGCGCGATCAAGCGCGTCGCCCAGTTCCTCAACCCCCGCGTGGCCCGGATCGTGGCGCTGCCCGCGCCGGGCGAGCGCGAGCAGGCCCAGTGGTACTTCCAGCGCTACGTCGACCAGCTGCCCACCGCGGGCGAGATCGTGCTGCTCGACCGCAGCTGGTACAACCGGGCCGGAGTCGAGCACGTGATGGGGTTCTGCACCAAGGAGGAGTACCACCGGTTCCTGCACCAGTGCCCCATCTTCGAGCGGCTGCTCGTCGAGGACGGCATCATGCTGCGGAAATACTGGTTCTCTGTGAGTGACGACGAGCAGCAGCGCCGGTTCAAGGACCGGCTGCACGATCCCATGCGGCGCTGGAAGCTCTCCCCCATGGACCTCGAGTCGATCACCCGGTGGGAGGACTACTCGCGGGCCAAGGACGAGATGTTCGTGCACACCGACATCCCCGAGGCCCCGTGGTACGTGGTGGAAAGCGAGGACAAGCGCGCGGCCAGGATCAACATGATCTCGCACCTGCTGTCCACGCTTCCCTACCACGAGGTGAAGCCGGCGAAGATCCGGCTGCCGTCGCGACCCCCGTCCCAGGGCTACGTCCGGGTGCCGCGGGACATGCAGACCTACGTGCCCGACCACGCGGCCGAGCTGACCCGCGGCAACGGCCGGGCGGCGGCCAGGGCGGGAGCGGGCAGCCGCTAGCCGCCGGCGCTGGCCCGCAGCGCCAGCACGCGCTGCAGCGCCGCGGCGAACGCCGGGTGGGCGAGCTGGCCGTCCTGGTACGCCCGGACCAGGGCGGCCGAGGCCTGCTCCCCTTCGGTGACGTTCTGCGCCGAGCAGAGCAGGAGGTCCATTCCGGCCTGGGCCGCGAGCAGGGCCCGGTTGCTGATCGGGCCGAACTTCTTCAGCGCGCCGGCCTCGAGCGCGTCGGTGGTCGTCACGCCGGTGAAGCCGAGGCGCTGGCGCAGCTCGCCGCCCACGATCACCGAGGAGAGCCCGGCCGGGCGGCCCGGGGCGAGCGCCGGGTACACCGCCCACGACACCATGACCAGCCGCACCCCGGCGGCGATCGCGGCCCGGTACGGCACCTCGTCGGTGTCCCTGATCGCGGTGAGCGACACGTTCAGCGTGACCGGCTGCTTGTCGGTGTTCTGCTGCCGGGTGGCCGAGCCCAGGCCCGGGAAGTGCTTGGCCGTGGCCGCGACGCCGGCGCGCTGCTGCGCGGTGATGAAGTCCGCGCCGAGCTGGCCCACGACCTCGGGGTCCGTGCTGTAGGACCGCCCGAACTGGTCGTCGAAGTCGCCGGGCTGGCGGTACACGTCGAGCACCGGCGCCAGGTTGACGGTCATGCCGACGCCGCGCAGGTTCAGCCCGGCGCTGCTGCCCGCGGCCGTCGCGGCGGCCGCCGGGTCGGCCGACTCGCCGATCTGCCGCTCGGAGAGGAACGGCGCTCCTGGCATGCGGCGGACGGTGCCGCCTTCCTGGTCGGTCATGAGCAGCAGCGGCGCCCGGACCGGGTTCAGCGGGCTCGCGTTCGCCTGCTCGAGCTCGGAGATGACGTTGGTGATCTGGGCCAGGCTCGAGATGTTGTGGCCGAAGAAGATCACTCCCCCGACCTCGCCGTGCTCGATCAGGGCCAGCAGCCTGGCCGGCGGCTTGAGGCCGCGATAGCTGAAGATCACCCGCTGGCCCGCCATCTGCTGCAGCGAGAGCCGGGGCGTGCCGCCGCCTGCCGTCGGACTGCCTCCCGTCACGCTCGGGGTGGCCCGGGGCGTGGCCGGGCTCTTGCTGGCCGTATCGGAGCCCGCCGAGGACGACGAGAAAGGGAAGGTCCCGGCGGCCGCGCTCGCGATGAGAAACACCGCCAGGGCCGCAGCGACGACGACACCGCCGATCCGGACCCAAGACGGTGACCTGCGCACCGGGCTGCCTCTCCGCGAGCCGCTCGCCGTGGCCGGCCCCAGTAGTTGTGGTTTGTCGCTGGCGTCTTGCGGGAACCTAACCGCGTTATGCGCCGCTCGCGCATCCCCTCAGTACCCCGAGACGGTGAATGACCTGCTGTGGTTGCGGATCCGCGCGTTGACACGGATGATCCGGGATCGCAGAGACTGCCGCCATGCTTTTCCTGCTTTTCCGGTCGCTGTAAAGGACATTCCATGACAGACGGGCACGAGCACGAGCACCACCAGGATCCGACCTTCTACCGCTCGCCGCGGGACGCCGCGGCCGCGCCAGCGGAGAAGCTCGCCTACGTGGCCACCTTCTCCCGCCCGGCCGACCAGCCCGACGCGATGGCCGTGGTCGACGTGGACCCGCAGTCCGCCGGCCTACAGCTCGGTGGTCGGGCTTCACCGAGCTGCCCAACCTCGGCGACGAGCTGCATCACTTCGGCTGGAACGCCTGCTCGAGCGCGCTGTGCCCGGGCGGCGGGCACGATCACGGCGACCGGCGCTACCTGATCGTCCCCGGCCTGCGCTCCTCGCGCCTGTACGTGCTGGACACCCAGCCCGACCCCGGCGGCCCCGCAGATCATCAAGGTTCTCGGGCCCGAGGAGCTGGGCAAGCGGGCCAGCTACTCGCGGCCGCACACCGTGCACTGCGGTCCCGGCGGGCTGTTCGTCTCCTGCCTGGGCGGCGACGGCGAGGAGGGCCCCGGCGGCGTGGCGCTGCTCGACCACAACACGTTCGAGGTGACCGGCCAGTGGGAGGCCGACCGCGGCGACCAGTACCTCGCCTACGACGTGTGGTGGCACATCAACCACGACATCGCGATCACGTCGGAGTGGGGCACCCCGTCGATGATCGAGGACGGGATCGTGCCCGAGCTGCTGCTGGGCCGCAAGTACGGGCACCGGCTGCACTTCTGGGACATGAAGACCCGGACCAACATCCAGACCATCGACATCGGCGACGCAGCACCAGATGGTGCTCGAGCTGCGCCCGGCGCACGACCCGACCAAGAAGTACGGGTTCGTCGGCGTCGTGGTCAGCGTCGAGGACCTGTCGGCCTCGATCTGGCTCTGGCACGAGGAGAACGGCACAGTGGGCCGCGCAGAAGGTGATCTCGATCCCGGCCGAGCCCGCCGATCCCGCGGACCTGCCGCCCGCACTGCAGCCCTTCGGCGCGGTCCCGCCGCTGGTGACCGACCTGGCGCTGGCCGTCGACGACCAGAAGCTCTACGTGTCGTGCTGGGGCACCGGCGAGCTGAAGCAGTACGACGTCACCGACCCGTTCCACCCGCAGGAGACCGGGTCGGTGCGGATCGGCGGCATCGTCGGGCGCAAGGCCCACCCGGCCCGGCCGGGCCAGCCGCTCAGCGGCGGGCCGCAGATGGTCGAGGTCAGCCGGGACAGCAAGCGGGTCTACTTCACCAACTCGCTGTACGGGTCGTGGGACGACCAGTTCTACCCGGACGGCGTCGGTGCCTGGATGGCCAAGCTCGACGTCGCCGACGGCGGCGGGATGAGCTTCGACGAGCGGTTCTTCCTCGAGGGCGACGCGTTCCGCGGCCGCCGCGCGCACCAGGTCCGGCTGCAGGGCGGCGACGCGTCCAGCGACTCCTACTGCTTCCCCCGTGACCCGCGGGCGGCCGCCCGCGTCTGCCCAGGCCGCGCGCTGATGCGCTACCAGTGACCGCGGTGGACGACGTCGCCGAACGGGCGGCGGCTGGGGTGGCGGATCGGGGCGAGCGGCCGGCCGGCCGGGTAGCCCAGCGTGATCAGGAACGTGCAGGCCTTGTCCTCGGGAAAGCCGAGCAGCTGCCGCGCGAGGTCCTGGTCGGTGACGGACGCGTGACCGCTGCCGATGCCCAGCCCGGCCGCGGCCAGCATCATGCTCATCGTCACCTGGCCGAGGTCGTACAGCGTGCGCTGCCGCCGGTCGCCGCCGGGCCCGACCAGCGCGATCATCGCGGCCGGCGGGGCCGGGCCGCCGCCACCGGTCGCGGCCTTGGCCAGCTCGGTCAGCTGCGGCCGGTCGGTGACCACGATGAAGTCCCACGGCTGCGTGTTCCGCGACGACGGGGAGCGCCGGCCTGCCTCGAGGATCTGCCCGAGCTCGGCGTCGGGGACCGGCCGGCCCGCGAACTCCCTGACGTCGCGGCGCGACGTGATCGCCTCCCAGGCCGTGACCGGCCCGCCGCTGTCCTGGTCGCTCATCATGGCCCCTTGGGCTCGGGCGTCATCAGGCCCCGGTTGAAGGCCTCGGCGACCGCGGCCGCGCGGTCGCCGACCCCGAGCTTGGCATAGATGTGCAGCAGATGGGTCTTGACCGTGGCCTCGCTGATGAACAGCCGCGCGGCCGCCTCCCGGTTCGTGCTGCCCCCGGCGACCAGCTCGAGCACCTCGAGCTCGCGCTGGCTGAGCGGGCCGGCGTCCGGGGCCGCCGGGGCCCGGACCCGGCCCATCAGCCGGGTCGCGACCGAGGGTGACAGCACGGCCTCGCCCCGGGCCGCGGCCCGCACCGCGCGCAGCAGCTCGGCCCGCGGCGCGTCCTTGAGCAGGTAGCCGGTGGCCCCGGCCTCGATCGCGGAGAGCACGTGGCTGTCGGTGTCGTAGGTGGTCAGCACCAGCACCCGGGCGGCCACCCCGAGCCGCGCCAGCTCGGCGATCGCGCTGACGCCGTCCATCTCCGGCATGCGCAGGTCCATCAGGATCACGTCGGGCTGCAGCGCCCGGGCGAGCCGGACCGCCTCCGCGCCGTCGCCTGCCTCGCCGAGCACCTCGAAGCCGGGATCGGCGGTGAACATCCCGCTCAGCCCGTCGCGCACCACCGGGTGGTCGTCGGCGATCAGCAGCCGGATCGGCTGGCCCGGGCCGGCCCGGCCGCGGGACCGGGAGCTGGCGGGGGTAACCGGGCTCATGCCGTGGCCCGCTCGGGCAGGGCCGGCTCGCGCCGACGGACGGGATGCAGGCGGATACCGCCGTGCCCGCGCCGGGCTCGGACTCGATCTCCAGCGTCCCGGCCAGGCCCTCGACCCGCTGCCGCATCGCGGTCAGGCCGAAGCCGCCGTCGGCCGAGGCACGCAGCCCGGCCGGGTCGAACCCGGCACCGTCGTCGCGGACGTCCAGGGCCACCTCGTCGTCCATGAACGAGAGGGTCAGCCCGACCCGGCTGGCGCCCGCGTGCTTGGCCACGTTGGCCAGCGCCTCCTGCGCCGTGCGCAGCAGCGTGACCTCGACGTCCGGCGGCAGCGGCCGGGCGCTCGCCGGTGGTGGTGACGCGGGCGGGCACGCCGTGCAGCGCCGACCAGCGCTCGGCCACCTCGGCCAGCGCCTCGCCCAGCCGCGCGGTCTCCAGCGGCTGCGGGCGCAGTTCGTGCACGGAGCGCCGCGCCTCGGTCAGGCTGTCCCTGGCCAGCCGCATCGCCGCGCTCAGGTGCCTGCTGCGGTCCGGCGCCGCGCGCCGGCCTGCTCGGCCGCCTGCAGCTGGGTGACGATCCCGGTCAGGCCCTGGGCCAGGGTGTCGTGGATCTCCCGGGCCATCCGCTGCCGCTCGTCGGAGATCCCGGCCTCACGGGCCTGGGCCAGCAGCTGCTCGTGCAGGCCGGCGTTCTCGGCCAGCGTGGCCTCGAGCTTGCGGTTGGCCTCGCTCAGCTCGGCCACGAGCTGCTTGCGCCGCTCGTTCTGCTCGTTGCTGAGCGAGCCGAACCAGGTGAAGCCGACGGCGATGAGCCACGTTGAACAGCAGCAGAACCGCGTAGATGCAGCCCGCCCGCGGCGGTGCGCGGCAGGCCGCCGGCCTGCGAGGTCGCCCCGGTGACGGCGCACCACGAACGCGCCGACCAGCCGCGGCCACCCGAGCCGCAGCCGGTAGACGAAGAAGTAGCCGGTCCAGGCGTAGATGCCGTAGATCGGGCTGAGCAGCACCATGACGGCCATGATCACCAGCAGGCCGGCCACGGAGAACGCCCAGCAGCCGGCGGGCGCTCCGACCAGCGCGGGTGCAGGGTGAAGAACCACAGCATCCACGCCGGCGGCCAGCACCGCCAGCCCGAGGTTCATCTTCAGGGCCGCCGGTCGTCGGGCTCTCGATGACCACGACCGGGATCAGCGCGACCAGGAGCGCGAACCACGGCACCACCGCGAGCAGGGGCTGCTCCAGCCGCTCCCAGTGGTCCATCCGGGCGCCCAGAACGCGCGCGCCGCCCATCGACATCCCTTCCACGTCGATACTACTCCCAACGAAACAATCTAGCCGCGGCCACGCAGAACACCAGGGCGTACGCCGGCCAGAGTGATCAGCTGCAGCGGGTGCGGGAAGTGACCCTGCCACGAGTCGGTCAGCGCCTGGACCGCAGCGCCGAGCGGCGTGGCGTGGCTGATGTGCTGCAGCACCGCGGGCATGGTCGCGATCGGCAGCCACAGCCCGGCGAAGAACATCATCGGGAAGAACAGGATCGTGCCGGTGGCCTGGGCCGCGCGCCCGGTCCGCATGATCGCGGCGATGAACAGCCCGATCCCGAACAGGGCCGCGACGGCGAACACCAGCGCGAGCACGAACCCGCCGAACTGCCGGGCCAGCGGGACGCCGTAGGCGAGCCTGGCCACCGCGAGCAGCAGGACCAGCGTGACCGCGAACGTCACCACGTTCACGGCCAGCTGGGCGGCGAGCATCCGGCCGGGCCCGACGGGCGTGGTGGCCAGGCGGCGCAGCACGCCCTTCTCCCGGTAGCCGGCCAGCACCGACGGCAGCGCGTTCAGCGCGAGCATGGCGATGACCAGCGCGACCAGGATCGGGATGTACGCGTCCAGGACGGTCAGCCCGGGCGCGCTCGAGCTGACCGGCTTCCTGAAGCCGGGGATGTTGCCGAAGATGATCAGCAGCAGGAGCGGGAAGCCCACGCCCCAGATCACCCCGACCCGCTCGCGCACGAACAGCTTCGCCTCGGTGAGCGTGAGCTTGCGCAGCGCGCGCGATCCGCCCGGGGCCGGCCGCGAGGCGGTCAGCGCCTCGACTGAGCTTGACATGGTGTTCCTCCTGGTCCTACTCGTGGTGTCCGTCGTGCCCGGTCAGCGCCACAAAGGCGTCCTCCAGGCTGGCCTGCTCCACCCGCAGCTGCGCGGCGACGATCCCGTTGCGGGCCAGCACCGACGTGACCGCCAGGGCCACGTCGCCGGTCCCGGTCACCACCACGGTCTCGCCCCGGCGGGTCACGCTGGTGACCTCCGGCAGGGCGGTCAGCAGGCTGTCGTCCATCGGCCGCGACGGCCGGAACCTGACCCGCTGCTCGGCGTCGACACCCGTGGCCAGCCCGGCCGGGGAGTCAAGCGCCACGATCCGGCCCGAGTCGATCAGCGCCACCCGGTCACACAGCCGCTCGGCCTCCTCCATGAAGTGGGTGACCAGCAGGATCGTGACCCCGGTGTCCCTGATGCCCTCGATCAGCGCCCAGGTGTCCCGCCGCGCCTGCGGGTCGAGGCCGGTGGTCAGCTCGTCGAGCACGGCCACCTGCGGGCTCCCGACCAGGGCCAGCGCGATCGACAGCCGCTGCTTCTGGCCGCCGGACAGCTTGCCGAACCTGGTGTCGCGCTTCCCGGACAGCCCCAGCCTGTCCATCAGCGCCCGCCAGTCGGCCGGCCCGGCGTAGAACGAGCTGTACAGCTCGAGCGCCTCGCCCACGCGGAGGCGCTCGGGCAGCTCACTGTCCTGAAGCTGGGCCCCGAGCCGCTGCCGCAGCTCGCCGCGGTCGCGGATCGGGTCCAGGCCGAGCACGCTGATCGTGCCGCTGTCCGGGGTGCGCAGCCCTTCGATGCACTCGACCGTGGTGGTCTTGCCCGCACCGTTGGGGCCGAGGATCCCGAAGATCTCGCCCTGCTGCACGGTGAAGGAGAGGCCGTCCACGGCCACGGTGTCCCCGTAGCGCTTGCGCATGTTCTGCACTTCGATGACCGCTGTCATGCGCGTCCCTTTCCGGTTTCTTTGTGTCCCGTTCAGCCTCGCCGCTGCCGAGCTGCGGCAACATCGTCTGCATGGCCATTACGCAACGGCAGCGGGCTGATCCCGCGATCGGCCGGATGGGGCCGCGCATCCACCGATCGGCTGACGCCGCGCCGGGCCCGGGCCCACCCGAGCCCGTAACAGCCCAGGCCAGCGCCGTTGTTATACGCTTCGTAAGCGGTCGATCACAGGTGACACTGGCGGAGGAGATCTGATGGTCACTCGCGACACGGCCTGGCCGGCCGGCACCCCCTGCTGGGTGGATCTCGGGGTCGACGACATCGGCCAGGCCAAGGCCTTCTATGGCGGCTTGTTCGGCTGGGACATCCAGGACGGCCCGCCCGAGGCGGGGGGCTACACCATGTGCCTGCGCAGCGGCAGGCCGGCGGCGGGCATCGGCCCCAAGGTAGGCCCGGCCGAGGCGCCGCCCACCTGGACCACCTACCTCGCGTCCGACGACGCGGACGACACCGCGGGCCGGATCAAGGCGGCCGGCGGCATGGTGCTGATGGAGCCGTTCGACGTGCTGGACGTGGGCCGGATGGCGGTCGCCGCCGACCCGGGCGGCGCGGTGTTCGGCGTCTGGCAGGCCCGCAGCCACACCGGGATCGGCGTGGCCAACGAGCCGGGCTCGCTGACCTGGAACGAGAACATGAGCCGGAACTTCGACGGCAACAAGGCCTTCTACCAGGCGGTGTTCGGGTACACGTTCGGCGACCTGAGCTCGGAGGGGTTCCGGTACGCCACGCTCGACCTGGACGGCCGGCCGGTCGGCGGCATCGGCGAGCTCGGCCCCGACTTCCCGGCCGAGGTCCAGCCGAACTGGGCCGCCTACTTCGCCGTCGCCGACTCGGACGCGGCCGCGGCCCGGGCCGACGAGCTCGGCGGCATCGTGGTCCGGCCCGCGTGGGACACCCCGTACGGGCGGATGGCCGTGCTCAGCGACGGCCAGGGCGCGATGTTCTCGGTGGGCAGCGGCGGGGCAGCCAGCGACGCCTGACCCCGGCTGACCAGCCGCGCGCCCGGCGGGTTAGGGCGCGGTCACCCGGACCTGGGGGCTGGCGGGCATCATCCGGTCGGCCGTCCGTTCCGCGGTTTCCCGCGCCCAGCGGCCGGTCGAGACCAGGCCGACGGCCAGGATCGCCACGCCACAGCCGGCGATGATCCACCAGCCCACGCGGCTGGCCTCGGTGAAGCCGACCCGCAGGCTGCCGTGCAGGACGGAGAGGACCGCCGATCCCGCGATCGCGACCCCGAGCGCGGTGCCGACCTGCCGGCTGGTCGACGCGATCCCCGCGGCCACCCCGGCCTGGGACACCGGCATGCCCGACACCGCGGTGTTGGTGATCGGCGGGTTCACCATCCCGGCCCCGATGCCGAACACCAGGTAGCTGGGGATCAGCCAGCTGATCGGGGTGCTGGGGTTCAGCCGGGTCAGCATGATCCCGCCGGCCAGGGTCGCGATGCCGCCCACCACGATCGGCAGCCGGGGGCCGCGAGCGGCGACGATGCGGCCGGACAGCGGCGCGAGCAGCACGGTCATCGCCGCCAGCGGGAGCATGTACAGACCCGCGTGCAGCGGCGAGTACCCGCGCACGTCCTGCAGGTACAGCGTGTTGAGGAACAGGAACCCGCCGAGCGCGGCGAACGCGCAGATCGCGATCACCGTCGCGCCCGAGAACGGCGCGCTGCGGAAGAACCTCAGCTCGATCAGGGGCTCGCGCTGCCGCGGCTCGTAGATGATCAGGCTGGTGAGCGCGACGAGGGCGAGCGCGAACGCGCTGAGGATCTTGGCCGAGGTCCAGCCCGAGGCCGGGGCCTCGATGATCCCGTAGGTCAGCGGGGCCAGCGTCAGGATGACCAGCAGCTGGCCGACCGCGTCCAGGCGGCGCGCCCGGGCCGCCCGCGACTCGGGCACGAACAGCGCGGTGAGGATGATCGCGGCGATGCCGACCGGGATGTTGACCCAGAAGATCCCGCGCCAGCCGACCGACGTGACCAGGGCACCCCCGGCGATCGGGCCGAACGCCATGGCGACGCCCCAGACCGCGCCCCAGACTCCGATCGCGCGGGCCCGCTCGGCCCGGTCGGTAAACGTGTTCGTGATGATCGACATCGCCACCGGGTTGAGCATCGACCCGCCGAGCGCCTGCAGCATCCGGAACGCCACCAGCCAGCCCAGGCTCGGAGCCAGGCTGCACAGCAGCGAGCCAAGCGTGAACAGGCCGAGGCCGGTCTGGAAGATCCGGCGCCGCCCGACCCGGTCCGCGGTGGAGCCGGACAGCAACAGGAAGCTGGCCACGACCAGCGTGTAGGCGTCCACCGTCCACTGCAGCCCGGACACCGGGGCGTGCAGGTCGCGCTGGATCGACGGCAGCGCGACGTTCACGATCGTGGCGTCCAGGCCGACGATGAACAGGCTCAGGCAGCAGATGGCCAGCACCAGCATGCGGCGGCGGCGGCTGAGTTCCGGCTGGCCCATTCCTGCAGTATCCCTCAGATCATTTGCTGACTTGCAACTAACTACCTTCCGGACAGGCCGCAGGTGCGAGCGGGCACATCCGCTGTCGGTCCTATCTGGTTGACTAACGGCGTGCCGCGAGATGACCTTCCCGTGCTGGGCTTTGCGGATCAGGCCGCGTGGGAGTCCTGGCTGGCCGGGCACCATGCGGACGCCCCCGGAGCATGGCTCAAGATCGCGAAAAAGGGCTCGTCAGAGACGAGCGTCTCCTATGCCGACGCGCTCGAGGTGGCGATCTGCTACGGCTGGATCGACGGCCAGAAGGACAAGCTCGACGGCGACTACTGGCTGCAGCGCTTCACGCCGCGCAAGCCGGGCGGCCGCTGGTCGAAGATCAACGCCGACAAGGCCGCCGCGCTGACCGAGGCGGGCCGGATGCAGCCCGCCGGCCTGCGTGAGGTCGAGGCGGCCCGGGCAGATGGCCGGTGGGACGCGGCCTACGCCGGGCAGCGGACCATGACCGTCCCCGAGGACCTGGAGCGGGAACTGGGCGCCAACGACGACGCCCGCGCGTTCTTCGCGACGCTCTCCAGCAGGAACAGGTACGCGATCCTCTACCGGATCGGCGACGCCAAGCGGCCGGAGACGCGGGCCAGGCGGATCGCCACGTACGTGGCGATGCTGGCCGCGCACGAGACGATCCACCCGCAGGGCTGACCCGTGCCCGAGCGCGCGGTCATCCTGATCACCGGTATCCAGGCGGCGGGCAAGTCCACGGTCGCGCAGCTGCTGGCCGAGCGGCTGCCGCGGTCGGTGCACCTGCGCGGCGACGTGTTCCGGAAGATGATCGTCAGCGGCCAGGCGGGCATGACCCCGGACGCCCCGGCCGAGGCGGTCCGCCAGCTGCGGCTGCGGCACCAGCTGACCGCCGCGGCGGCGGACCTGTACTTCGAGGCCGGCCTCACGGTCGTCGCGCAGGACGTGATCCTGGGCGAGCATCTGGCCGGCCTGGTGGCCGCCATCCGGAGCCGGCCGCTGCTCGTCGTGGTGCTCGCCCCGCAGCCCGGTGCGGTCGCAGCCCGCGAGGCCGCCCGGGCCAAGACCGCCTACGGCCCGTTCACCGTCGCCCAGCTCGACGAGGCGCTGCGCCGCGAGACGCCCCGCATCGGGCTCTGGCTCGACACCAGCCAGCAGGGCCCGGCCGAGACCGTGGCCGAGATCCTGGCCCGGGCCTGGACCGATGCCCGCGTGAACTGAACGAGTGTTACCTCCCGGTCTGAGCCCGCCGTCGCACCCTCACCCGCCTCATCCGCCCGACTGGAGCAGCCGCCCCCCAGCTCACGCGCGCCGTAGGGTGCCTTTCATGAATCTGCGGGGTGGGGGGTGGGGTTGCGGTGCGGACGGGCCGCTGGTGGTCAGCCGATGTCGCGGTAGCGCAGGCCGGCCAGTCCCGCTGCGGTCAGCGCCAGCGCGATCACCGCCAGCCAGGTCAGCGGCGCGCGCTGACCGCGCCGCCCGGCAGCTTCGGCACGTGCGTGAACGGGGAGATGTCCTGGACCCACTGGCTGAACCGCAGCGTGGGCCCGAGCAGCACCACCAGGGCCGCCACGGTCAGCGCCGTCCAGCCGCCTGCCACGCAGGACCGGGGCAGCAAGCCGAACAGGGCGACCGCCACCGCGGCGACCGCCAGGGCGGCGGGCAGCTGCGCGATCGCCGCGCCGAGCATCCGTGGCAGCTGGCCGCCGACGTCCCCGACGCGTAGGCCGTAGGCCAGCCCGGTCCCGACACCCGCGGCGGCCAGCACCACGGCGGCACCGACCGCGGCGATGATCAGGTGGCTGGCCCCCCAGCCGTCCCGGCCGGTGGCGGTGGCCAGCACCGGATCGGTGCGCCCCGCAGTCTCCTCGGTGCGGAGCCGCAGCACGGCCGACACCGCGTACGCCGCGGCGGCCAGCCCGATGATCCCCATCATCGCCGCCAGGTACGCGTCGGTGATGCCCGCCTGCCCGCCGAGCCGGGTGATCGCGTCCCTGACCTGCGCGCCGCTGCCCAGCAACGAGCCGATGCCGTCGGCCACCGACCCGAAGGCCGCGCCGGCGAGCAGGGTGCCTGCGGCCCAGCCCGCGATGCTGCCGCGCTGCAGCCGCCAGGCCAGGGCGAGCGGGCTGCGCAGCGAGGCGGCGGCTTCGGCCGGGCCCGGGCGGGGCGGCACCAGCCCCGCGCCGAGATCACGCCGGGCGGCCAGCACAGCGGAGACGGCGGTCAGGGCCAGGGCAGCCAGCACCGGCAGCGCGAGCACCAGCCATCGTTCGCCGGCGTAGGCCCGGATCTCGTTGGCCCAGCCGATCGGGGACAGCCAGGCCAGCCACGGCGCGCCCGCCGCCGCGGAGACGGACTCCGCACAGGTAGGCCACGGCCAGCGCGGCGATCGCGATGCCCCGGGCGCCGCGCGCGGTCCCGGAGACCTGGGCCGTGACCGCGGCCACCGCGGTGAAGACCAGCCCGCAGCCGGCGATGGCCAGCCCCAGGGCGGCCGAGCCGGCGGCCGGCAGGCCGACCGCGATCAGGGCCACGGTGATCAGCAGCGCGAGCACCACGTTGGCGACGGCGGCGAGGATCAGGCCGACGGCTAGCGCGGAGTGCCTGCCGACCGCGGTCGAGCCGATCAGCTCGAGGCGCCCGGCCTCCTCGTCGGCCCGGGTGTGCCGGATCACGATGAAGATGCTCATCAGCGCGGCCAGCACGGCCGCGATGCTGCCGACCTTCCAGGTGGTCAGTGCGCCGACCGAGTCGCCGTACAGCGGCCCGTCCAGGCCGAGCAGCGTCGGGTTGTGGACCGTGCTGTGGTAGACCGCCTCCCGCGACGCCGGGGTCGGGTACAGCGACCTGAAGCTGTACCCGGTGCTGGCCAGCGTCGCGGTCAGCAGGTAGAGCCAGGCCGGCAGCATGAGGCGGTCCCGGCGCGCGGCCAGCTTGGCCAGCGCGCCCGTCCCGGTCACGGTATTCATTGGCGCGCCTCCGGCATGACGTTCACTGGCTCGCCTCCGGCAAGACGCTCATGCCCTGGCTCCGGCCGTATCGCCGGCCCGGCGGGCGCCGCGTCGCCCCGGGTCGTAGTGCCGCAGGAACAGCTCCTCCAGCGTCGGCGGCTGGCTGGTCAGGCTGCGCACCCCGGCCGCGGTCAGCTGCCGCAGCACCCCGTCCAGCTGGTCGGTGTCCACCTCGCAGCGCACCCGCGCGCCGTGGCCGCTGAACTCCTGCACGTCGAGGTCGTGCACGCCGGGCAGCTGCGCGAGCCCGGCGGGTGCGGCGGCCAGGTCGGCGGAGATGGAGGTCCGGGTGAGATGGCGCAGGTCGGCCAGGGTCCCGGACTCCACCGTCCGGCCGCGCCGGATGATGGTGACCCGGTCGCAGAGCGCCTCGACCTCGGACAGGATGTGGCTGGAGAGCAGCACGGTGCGGCCGCCGCTGCCGTTCCTCCTCGATGCACTCCCGGAACACCGCCTCCATCAGCGGGTCGAGCCCGGACGTCGGCTCGTCGAGCAGCAGCAGCTCGACGTCGGAGGCGAGCGCGGCGACCAGCGCCACCTTCTGCCGGTTGCCCTTGGAGTAGGTGCGCGCCTTCTTGGTCGGGTCGAGGTCGAACCGCTCGAGCAGCATCGTCCCGGCGCTCCGGGTCCAGGCCGCCGCGGAGCCGGCCGAGCAGGTCGATCACCTCGCCGCCGGACAGGTTGGGCCAGAGGGTGACATCACCCGGGACGTAGGCGAGCCGGCGGTGCAGCGCGGTCGCCTCGCTCCAGGGATCGCCGCCGAGCAGCCGGGCGGTGCCGCCGTTCGACCGCAGCAGGCCGAGCAGGATCCTGATCGTGGTCGTCTTGCCGGCGCCGTTCGGGCCGAGGAAGCCGTGCACCTCGCCCTCGGCCACGGTCAGGTCGAGGCCGTCCAGCGCCACCGTCTTGCCGTAGGACTTGCGCAGACCGGATACGGCGATAGCCTCAGTCATAGTTCAGACAGTACACTAAATTCATAAATCACTGAAAGTTCTGAATACAGACCCGAGAGAAATCAGGCGATTGGGCTGGTGAGCGACATGGCAGCACCTGGCGGGGAGGCCGCGCGGCCGCTGACGCCGGCGCGCGGCGACGCCCCTGCCGGGGGGAACGGGTCTGCGAGGCACGGTCCCGCCGGGATTGACGTCGAGGACGGCGGCAGTCAGGGGGGACCGGAGCGTAATGGCCCGGAGGTGGGCCGGTTCATCGAGCGATTCGCGGCCGTGCTGACCGAAGCCGGGATCCCGCGCATGCCCGCGCGGGTCTTCGCCGCGCTCCTGGCCACGGACTCCGGGCGGCTCACCGCGGCCGAACTGGCCGCCCAGCTGCAGGCGAGCCCGGCCGCGGTGTCCGGTGGCGTGCGCTACCTCATGGGCGTCGGCATGGTCAACCGCGAGGGCGAGCCCGGCTCGCGGCGGCACCACTACCGGGTTCCCGACCACGTCTGGGATGAGATCGTCAGCAGCCGCGACCGGCTGATGGCCCGCTGGACGGCCGTGATGCGGGAGGGCGTCGCGCTGCTGGGCGCGGATACCCCGGCCGGGGCCAGGCTGGCCGAGTCCGTGGAGTACTTCGATTTCGTCAGCGCCGAGCTGCCGCGCATCGTGGCCCGGTGGCGGGAGCGCAAGGCCGGGCAGGACGGCCAGCCCGCCCGCGATCGCTGACTATCGCTAAGCAGGGGCCTGCCCGGGTAGGGATAGTCTCAGGTAAACGGACTATCAAAACGATGACCGGACGCCACTAGGACCGTGTAGGTGGGCTACCGGTTGAGGAGGCGCGAACCGTAGTGCGTGACCCGGGAAACCTTTACCAGGTGAGCCCCGACGCGCCCAAGCTCGATGACGTCACGATGCTCTATTACTTCGACGGGTTCATCGACGCGGGCGGGGCGGGCCGCCTGCTCACCGCGCACCTGCTGAGCGCCGTGGAGCACACCGAGGTGGCCACGTTCGACGTGGACTCCCTTATCGACTACCGGTCGCGGCGCCCGGTGATGACCTTCGCCAAGGACCACTGGGAGGACTACGACGCACCCGAGATCTCGATCTCGCTGCTGCACGACACGGCCGGAACGCCGTTCCTGCTGCTGAACGGCCCCGAGCCGGACCACGACTGGAAGGCGTTCACCGGCGCGGTGATGGACGTCGCCTCGGCGCTGCAGGTGCGGATGGCGGTCGGGTTCCACGGCATCCCGATGGGCGTCCCGCACACCCGGCCGCTCGGGGTGACCGCGCACGCGACCCGCGACGATCTGGTCGAGGGCTACCGGCCGCTGGTCGACAGGCTGCAGGTCCCCGGCAGCGCGGCCGCGCTGCTCGAGCTGCGGATGGGCGAGGACGGGCGCGCGGCGATCGGGTTCGCCGTGCACGTGCCGCACTACCTGGCGCAGGCCGCGTACCCGGCGGCGGCGGTGACGCTGATCGAGTCGATCCAGCGCGCGACCGGCCTGTCCCTGCCCACCGACGCGCTGCGCGAGGCGGCGCACCGGACCGACCTGGAGATCGCCAGGCAGGTCGAGGGGTCGGACGAGGTGTCCGAGGTCGTCCAGGCTCTCGAGCAGCAGTACGACGCGTTCGCGGCGGGCAGCGACAGCGGCCTGCTCGCGGACGAGGCCGAGAACAACATGCCGACCGCCGAGGAACTCGGCGCGCAGTTCGAGCGCTTCCTGGCCGAGCAGCAGGGCCGCGGCGAAGCCCCGGACGCCTGACCTAGCTCGGCGGGTTTTTGGGGCACTGCGGGGGGCGAAGCCTAGCTCGGCGGGTTTTGGGGGGAGTGCGGGGGGCGAAGCCTAGCTCGGCGGGTTTTGGGGGGAGTGCGGGGGGCGAAGCCTAGCTCGGCGGGTTTTGGGGGGAGTGCGGGGGGCGAAGCCTAGCTCGGCGGGTTTTGGGGGGAGTGCGGGGGGCGAAGCCCCCCGCAGGTTAGCTGACCTCGTTCAGCTTGCCGGTCGCGACGTCGAACACAAACCCTCGTACCGCGTCGGTATGCGGGACGAACGGGCTGGCCTTGACGCGGGCGATCGACTGGCGCACGTCGGTGTCCAGATCACCGAAGGCCTCAGCCGCCCACGGCGGCTTGATGCCGGTGTCCGCCTGGATCGCCGCCTTGAAGTCGTCGTCGGTGAACGTGAGCATCCCGCAGTCGGTGTGGTGGATCAGGATGATCTCGCAGGTGCCGAGCAGTCGCTGGCTGATGGCCAGCGAGCGGATCTCGTCGTCGGTGACCACCCCGCCCGCGTTGCGGATCACGTGCGCCTCGCCCTCGGCGAGCCCCAGGATCGCGTAGACGTTGAGGCGGGCATCCATGCAGGCGACGACGGCCACGCCGCGGGCGGGTGGCAGCGGCAGCGGCCCGGAGAAGGTCTCGGCGTAACGCTGGTTGTTCGCGAGCAGCTCATCGGTGACGGACATGGCTCTGGTCCCTCCCTGGTTGCGCCTGACAGGTCATGACGGCGAGGCCCCGGTCCCGGCGTGTAGCGGAAACCGTCCCATCGCTCGCATAGCGCTAAATCTATGTAATCTGGATCGACTTAATCAACTATTCCCCCATGCGTTTACTGGGCACTGATTCGTTTCTGGAACCGAAGCTTGAGGTTCCCTTGAGCTCGACGAGATACTGGCCGGGGAATGAGCCTCCCGTCGGCATCGCGGTGCTGGGTGAACGGGACTTCACAGAGGCGGCACCGCGGCCGGCTTCCACAGGCGGGGGCTCTCGAGGCTACCGGGATGGACGGCCGATGAACCGATCGACGGCGCGCGAATTCGTCGCGCCCGGCACCAGCGTGGCCGCGGGCGAGGTGCTGGTAGCCACGGAGATAGGGGATTCGGTGCGCGGTCCGCTGCCGGGCCCGGCGGCCCCGCTGGTGGGCGGCAGCCTGCTGCGCAAGGGGACGCGGGTCCGTTACGCGCCGGTTTCGCACTGCGCTGACCCGGGCCACGGTGGGGGCGCGACCGTCTTCGTCGCGACGTGCACGCAGCGGGACGGCAGCACCGCCGCGGTCGCGGCCGCGGCCAGCGCGGCGGACCGGGTCGCCGTGGCGGCGGCCAGATCGGCGGTGGACGAGTGGTCGGCCGTGTTCGGGACCCGCAGGCTGATGGCGGCGGGCAGCCCGTGGTGCCGCGGCGCGACCCAGGCGCTGGCCGGGGCGCGGGGCGCCGTGGCCGACCGCCGCACCGTGCACGTCTACGGTCAGCTGGCCGCCGACGCGCAGGCGATCTCCGGGCTGGCCGCGCAGGGAGCGGTGTTCGTCACCTCGCTGGACGAGGTTCCTGACGGGGCGGCCGTGATCTTCCCGGCGCACGGCGTGTCCGCGGCGGTGCAGGCCCGCGGCCCGCGAGCTCGATGTCATCGACGCGACCTGCCCCCTGGTCGCCGGGGTCCACGCCGAGGCCAGGACGTTCGCCGAGCGCGGCGACGACCTCGTGCTGATCGGCCACGCGGGTCACGCGGCCGCGGCCGGCATCGTGGGCCAGGCGCCGGGCCAGACCACGGTGGTCTCCACCCCGGCGAGCACGGCCACGCTGCGGGTGCCGGATCCGAAGCGGGTCTCCTACCTGCTGCAGCCCGGCATCCCGGTGGAAGACGCCGGGCCGGTGACCGCCGCGCTCCGGTCGCGGTTCCCGGCGCTGCACGGCCCGGACCCCGACGGGTTCTGTTACGCCGCGTCCGACCGGGCGGAGACCATACGCGCGGTCGCGTCAGCGTCCGATGTCATGCTCGTCCTCGGCTCCGCGGACTCGCCGGACACCCGCCACATCTGCGGGCTGGCCCGCAACTGCGGCGCCAAGACGCACGTCGTCGGCGAGGCCGGCGACATCGTCCCGTCCGTGATCAGCGGCACTTCCGCGATCGGGATCGCGGAATCGACCTCGGCCGCGCCGGATCTGGCCCGCCGGGTGACCGAGGCGCTGTCCGGGCTCGGCCCGCTGAGCGTGACCAGCCGGCGGGTCAGCACCGACGTGGTCGGCGCGCCCTCCCGGCCTTCCTGACCGCCCGGCTGACGGCACCCGCGCCGGCTGACGGCACCCGGCCAGCGCACGCCGTCCGCCCACCCCTCGCCGCCGCCCCGGCGGCCCGCGCCTTATTGTGAGCAGACGCCCGGCCGGCGCCCCAGTCGTGACGCGCGCAACGGAGGCAGAGATGCTGTTCCCCACCTCGCTCGTTGGCAGCTACCCGCAGCCCGACTGGCTGATCGACCGGGAGCGGCTGGCGGGCCGGTTCCCGCCCCGCATCAGGGCCCACGAGCTGTGGCGGGTGGATCCCGCGTACCTCGAGGAGGCCCAGCAGGACGCCACCCTGCTCGCGATCAGGGCTCAGGAGGACGCGGGCCTCGACATCATCACCGACGGCGAGATCCGCCGCGAGAGCTACTCGAACCGGTTCGCCACCGCGCTGGACGGCGTGGACGTCGACAACCCGGGCACTGCCCTGGACCGCAGCGGGCACCCGAACCCGGTGCCGAGGATCGTCGGGCCGATCCGGCGGCGCCACCCGGTCCAGACCGGCGATCTGGCGTTCCTCCGCGCGCACACCGACCGGACGGTTAAGGTCACCGTGCCCGGCCCGTTCACCATGGCGCAGCAGGCCCAGAACGACTACTACCCGGACCGGGAGGCGGCGGCCTTCGGCTACGCGGAGGCGGTCAACGAAGAGGTCCGTGACCTGTTCGCGGCGGGCGCCGACATCGTCCAGCTCGACGAGCCCTACCTGCAGGCCCGCCCGGACGACGCCCGCGGCTACGGGGTGAAGGTGGTGAACCGGGCGCTCGAGGGCGCGGTCGGCACCACCGCCGTGCACATCTGCTTCGGCTACGCGGCGATCATCCACGACCGCCCGGCTGGCTACTCGTTCCTGCCCGAGCTCGCCGGCGCCCGCGCCGACCAGGTGTCCATCGAGACCGCTCAGTCTGGCCTGGACTGTTCGGTGCTCACCACGCTGGAGGGCAAGACGATCATCCTGGGCGTGCTCGACCTGAACGACCTCACGCCCGAGACGCCTGACCAGGTGCTGGCCCGGGCCAGGAAGGCGCTGGCCTACGTGCCCGCCGAGCGTCTGGTGCTCGCCCCGGACTGCGGCATGAAGTACCTGCCCCGCGACGTCGCGTTCGGCAAGCTGACCGCGCTGACCGGGGCGGCCTCCCGGCTGCGGTCAGAGTTCGGCGGCTGACTCCTCCGGCGGCGGCCGGCGGCGCCGGCCGCCGCGGGTGGCTGCGGGAGTGAACCAGGGGCTGGCTGGTTCTGTTGGGTAGTAGTCCCGGCGGGGTGGCGGGTCACGGCTAGGCTCCGGGCATGACCGACGTCACTGACTTCGCCGCACTCGTGCACCGCGACCACGGGCTCTGCGTGGTATCCACGCTGCGTTATGACGGCACGATCCAGTCCACCGTGGTGAACGCCGGGGTCCTCGGGCATCCGGTGACCGGCGCGCCCATGGTCGCGTTCACCACGCGGGGTCAGGCGGCCAAGCTGGCCAACCTCCGGGCCCGGCCGCGTGCGACCGTCGTGGTCCGGGCGGGCTGGGACTGGGCCGCGGCCGAGGGCCCGGTCGAGCTGGCCGGGCCCGCTGATCATCACCCCGCGGTCGATGCCGAGGGACTGCGCCTGCTGCTGCGGGAGGTCTTCACCGCGGCGGGCGGAACCCACGACGACTGGCCCACCTACGACGCCGTGATGGCCGAGGAGCGCCGCGCCGTGGTCATGGTGGTCCCGGAACGGGTGTACTCCAGCCGATGAGGGTCAGGCGGGCCGGTAGGCCCGCACGAACGCGCGCGCGCCGCTGGTGACGATCCGTTCGATGTCCGCGTCGCTGACCTCGGCCACGCCGAACATTGACCGGTTGTTGATCTGCCCGGTCGTGAGCGCGAGCAGGTGCTCGGCGGCCTCCTGCGGGTCGTCGATCTGCAGCCAGCCCGCCGCGGCCAACGCGGCCAGCCGCTGCGCCAGGATGCCGGACATGGTCTGGGACCGCGCCTGCTGCCGGAGCAGAGCCGGGAAGTGCGGGGCCTCCGCGATGATCAGCCGGATCAGCTGCCCCCGCTCCGGCGACCAGACCATGGCGTGCGCCGCATCCCGGGCGTAGCCGGTCAGGGCCTGCTCCACGTCGGTCACGTTGGTGAGGCGCGCGTCCGCGACGCGGGCGAACTCCTCCATCAGCCCGGCGAAGGTGTCTCGCAGCACCGAGAGGAACAGGGTCTCCTTCTCGCCGTACCGGTTGTAGATGGTGCGCTTCGACACCCCGGCCTCGGCCGCGATCGCATCGACGCTGGTCCGCTCGTACCCGTCCCTGAGGAACAGGCGCAGGGCCGCCGAGGCGATCGCCTCCCCCTTGGGCCCCGCTCCCCCGGCGCGATCCGCTGGCACGCTGGCCACGATGCCTCCTATCCCAGGTTCACTACACCGTACAGTTTACATGAGTACACTGCACGGTGTAGTTTACTTGTCATGAACACAACGTCGGCCCCTGCCGCAGCCACCATCACCGGGCCGGGCGGGTGCCGCCGGCCTGGCGGTGGCGTTCGGGCACACGTTCTGGTGGTGCCTGGGCTTCACCGCGCTGGCTCTGGTGCCCGCGTTGCTGCTGGCGGGGCGGGCCGGGCCTGCCGCAGGCGGCGGGCGGGCGTGACGCCGCGGCGAGCTAAATGCGGGCCGAACGAGCCGTCGGCGCGGGCGCGCAGCTCATCGGGCAGCGCGCCCGCGGCGGCCGCGAGCCTGGCCCTGGTCGCCGCGTCCAGATCGGGGACGTGTCTCAGCATCAGGGTCAGCGCCCGGGCCTGCAGGTCGGCCGGCTGCTGGCCGAACGCCGCCGCCATGGCCAGCATCAGGTCGCCGGCATGATCGGGGTCGCGCCCGGCGGCCGCGCTGAGCCAGGCCAGCTGAATCCGGACGAGCGTCTTCTCGCTCCGCAGCAGCACGGCCGCGCTGGCTTCGCACAGGGTCTCCGCGGGCAGCATGGCCGCCTCATCGAGGCGGCGCAGCTGGCGCTGGGCCATGCCGGCCACGGTGGACCGGGTGCCGGACAGCAGCGCCAGGTAATCCCGCTCCTGGGAGCGGACCTCACCAAGCGTGGGAGCCAGCCCGTCGTGCAGCCGCAGCAGCCCGCGGGTGGTCCCGCGCCGGCCGCCGCGCCTGAGCGCGGCCAGGCACGCGCCGAGCAGCGTCCCCCGGTCGAGCAGCCCCTCGGCCGCCAGGACCAGGAGGGCCGTCGGCCATCCGTCGCCGTTGCGGGAACGCGGCGTGTCGAACCAGGCTGTCACCCCGTCCAGCTCGAGCAGCCGGGGAATGAGCCGGGCCAGCCGCGGATCGCGGCGGATCTCCTCGGCCACGCCGATGCCGCCCGGCCCCCGCTCGGCCGCCCAGTGCAACGCGAACCGCTGCTCCGGGTCCAGCCCGCGCGGGACCAGCGCGACCGTGGTCTCGTCGCGCCGGTCGATCGGATCCTGTAATGCTGCCCAGTCGACCACAGGCCTCCTTGCCAAGGCGGGGCAGGTCACAGTGAAAAGGCGGCTCCGGAGCAGGATCGTACCCCTCGCGGGCCCCGGCGATTCCCCTCAGTTTGCTGGGTAACCCCGCGCTCTCGCCGCGTAACCAAAGGTCACGCGGCTGTACGCGGTCTGTCGCGGGTGACTCACGCCGCGCGACACCGGGTGGCCGGCGCGCCAAGCGCAGCCGGCTGCCAGAACGGGAAAGACCCGGGCCCAGGAGCGGAGGCGCCGTTCCTGGGCCCGGGTCTCGCCAGGAAGTGTCCTGACGAAGCTGCGAGGCAGTCCCCGGTCAATCGCGCTTGGACGTCAAGGTACTTGGCCGGAAGGCCCAGTAATGGCCGCATCGGAAACTTTTTGCCCCTGACGCCCTCTCATCTCATCCGGCTCTGCCGTCAGCCGGTCCGCCGCTCAGTCCCGCCCGAACTGGCCGGGTGCGCGGCCCGGGCCGGGCGGCCCGGCGAACACCTGGGCGATGCTCAGCCAGCGGTCGGCGTCCGGCCCGCGGGCCACCAGGCCGAGGTCGTCGCGGTGGCGGCGCTGCGTGACCAGCAGGCAGAAGTCCAGCGCCGGGCCGCTGACGCGCTGCGCGGCGTCCCCGGGCCCCCACGCCCAGACCTGGCCGTCCGGCGCGGACAGTTCGACCCGGAACTCCTCGGCCGGCGGGGCCAGGCCGTGGGCGGTGAACGCGAAATCTCTGGCCCTGACCCCCAGCCGGGCCACATGCACGATCCGGCCCGTGGCCGGCGGCCCGGCGCCGAGCGTGTCGCGGATGTCCTGGCCGTGCGCGAACAGCTCCATCAGCCGGGTGGTGGCCAGCGTGGCCGGGGCGATCGGCGCCACGATCCACGGCACGCGCTCGCCCGGCGGCGCCGCGACCAGCGCGTCACGCAGGCCGGAGCGGGCACCGCGCCAGCGCGCGAGCAGCCGGCCCGGCGGATCGGACGCGAACGCGGCGGCGCCGGCGTCGACGGTCGCGTTGAAGTCGCCGGCCAGTTCGGCGCGGCGCTCACCGAACGCGGCGGGATCGGACGCGGCCAGCGCGGCGAGCTCGTCCGCTGAGGCCAGGTGCCCGATCTGATGGGCGATGGTCCACCCGGGCGCGGGCGTGGCCAGCCGCCACTGGTCCGGGCCGAGGCCGGACACGAGCGCGTCCAGGTCATCGCCCTCGGCGGTGAGGTCGGTCAGGATCTCGTCCAGGAGTGCCACGGCGCCTCCTCGCTGTGTCATCCCCCATGATGACGCAGCCGCGGCGGTCCTAGTCGCCGAGCTCGGCCCGGCGGCGGGTCACGTACTCCTCGAGCTCGGCCCGGATGGCGTCATCCAGCGGCGGCGGCTCGTACTCCTCGAGCGTCTTCGCGCAGATCTCCGACGCCCGGGCCGTCGCATCCTTGCCGCCCTGCTTGAGCCAGCGCTCGTAGTTCGAAGTTGACGACAGCAGCGGCCGGTAGAAGCAGGTCCGGAACCGCTCCATGGTGTGCTGTGCGCCGAGGAAGTGCCCGCCGTGCCCGACCTCCTCGTGCGCGCCGAACGCCAGCGACGCCTCGTCGATCTCCAGCGGCGTGAACTCCACCCGCAGCATCCGCAGCAGCTCTATGTCGACGATGAACTTCTCGTAGCAGGAGACCAGCCCGCCCTCCAGCCAGCCCGCCGCGTGCATCACCCAGTTGGTGCCGGCCAGGAACGTGGGCAGCAGGGTCATCAGCGACTCGTACGCGGCCTGCGCGTCACAGGTCTGGCTGGAGTTCAGCCCGCCCCCGGTGCGGAACGGCAGCCCGTAGTGCCGGGCCAGCTGCCCGGTGCAGAGCAGGCCGATTCCGGACTCGGGCGTGCCGAAGCTCGGCGAGCCTGACTGCATGTCGATGTTGGACAGGAACGAGCCGAAGATCACCGGGCAGCCGGGCCTGATCAGCTGGGCCAGCGCGATGCCGGACAGCGCCTCGGCGAGCTGCTGCACCAGCGCGGCCGGGATCGAGACCGGCGACATCGCGCCCATGAGCAGGAACGGCGTGAGCACCACCGGCTGGTTCGCGGCGCAGTACTCGAACTGGGCGTCCAGCATCCGGTCGTCCCAGCGCAGCGGCGAGTTGCAGTTGATGAGCGAGATCGTGGCCGGGGTCTGCTCGATCGCGCTGCGCCCGCCGAACAGGATCTCGGTCATCTTGATGGTGTCGGCGGCGTTCGGCCCTGACACCACGTTGCCCATGTAGATCTTGTCGGTCACCGTCTGCAGCGCGTAGATCATGTCCAGGTGCCGGGAGTCCAGCGGGGCGTCGTTCGGCTCGCAGATCACGCCCCCGGCGGAGTCGAGCTCAGGGAACGACTGGGCCAGCATGGCCAGGCGCCGGAAGTCGTCCAGGGTGGCGTCCCTGCGCACCTCGCCCTCGCGGATGAACGGGGACCCGTAGACCGCGCCGAACACCATCTGGTCCCCGCCAATGTGCACGTTATTCGCGGGATTTCGGGCCTGTACGTCGAATTCCCGGGGTGCTCTGGCCACCTGCTCGAGAACGAACTCGGGGTCGAGCTTGACCACGTCCCCTTCGACCTTCTGCCCGGCCTTGCGGAACAGCTCTACGGCCTCGGGCTTGGCGAACTGCACGCCGATCTCGGAGACGATGCGGCGCCACCCGGCGTCCAGGACGTTGATCGCATCCGGGGAGAGGATCTCGTAGTGCGGCATGCGGTTGCGGAACATAGCCACCTCTGGTCCCACGTCAATGGCGCTCGCTTGACCCGGCGCAAGGCCGAACTTAGGATCACATGGTAGAACATAGTTCCGTAACATGGAACTCTGGATGAAGGTGTGGCAGTGACCAGCCCGAACGGAACCCAGGCCGTGGATCGCGCAGCTCAGCTGCTCATTCGCGTTGTGCAGGGACCCGATCCGGTCACGTTCACCGAGCTGACGGCCGCGTCGGGGCTGGCCAAGAGCACCACCTCCCGGCTGCTGATGGCGCTGGAGCGCAACGGCCTGGTGCAGCGGGACGGCCGCGGCAAGTTCCGGCCCGGTGAGGTGTTCATCTCCTACGCCTGGCGCGGCGGGGCCGAAGCCGACCTGGTCAGCGTGGCCCAGCCGTTCCTCGACCGGCTCGGCGAAGCCACCGGCGAGACCATCAACCTGGGCGTGGCCAGCCGCGGCATGGTGGAGCAGATCGCGCAGGTGGACAGCACCTACCTGATCGGCGGGACCAACTGGGTGGGCCAGCTGGTGCCGCTGCACTGCGCGGCGCTCGGCAAGGTGCTGCTGGCCTACGGCGGCGCCGCGCTGCCGCCTGGCCACCTGACCCGCCGCACCCGGCAGACGATCACCAGCCGGGACGCGCTGCAGGCGGACCTGGCCGAGGTGCGCCGCCGCGGTTACGCGGTCACGAACGAGGAACTCGAGCCCGGCCTGGTCGCCGTGGCCGCGCCGGTGTTCCGCGACGGGGCGGCCGTGGTGGCCGCGCTGTCGGTATCCGGCCCCAGCACCCGGCTGACCCGGGCCCGCATCGCCGAGCTCGCCGCCCGGTGCGTGGCCGAGGCCAGCGCCCTGTCCGCCGCGCTCGGGCACCAGCCCGGGCGCGCCCAACACCAGCCGCAGAAGGAAGGTGCCGCGTGACGCGGGAGGAGCTACTCAAGCAGCTCTACGACGACACCCTGGTGGGTAACGCCCCTTCGGTGCTCGAGCTGACCCGGGCCGGCCTCGACATGGGCCTCGGCCCGGAGATGCTGCTGTACGAGGCGCTGATCCCGTCGCTGGAAGAGGTCGGCGCCCGGTTCGAGCGCGGCGACTTCTTCGTCCCCGAGATGCTGATCGCGGGCAAGGCGATGGCGGGCGCGCTGGAGATCCTCCGCCCGCTGCTGGCCGAGACCGGCGCCCAGACGATCGGCAAGATCGTCATGGGCACGGTCAAGGGCGACGTGCACGACATCGGCAAGAACCTCGTCAACATCATGTTCGAGGGCGCCGGCTTCGAGGTGATCGACCTCGGCGTGCAGGTGGCGCCGGAGAAGTTCATCGACGCGATCAAGGAGCACCAGCCCGACATCGTCGGCTTCTCCGCGTTCCTGACCACCACCATGCCGATGTTCAAGGCCAACATCAACGCGCTGCAGAAGGCCGGCATGCGGGACCAGGTGATCGTGATGGTCGGGGGCGCGCCGGTGACCCAGGAGTACGCGGACGTGGTGGGCGCCGACGGCTACGCTTCGGATGCCTCGGCGGCCGTGGTCAAGGCCAAGGAACTGCTGCAGCAGCGCCGCGCGATGGCGCCGGCGTAGGGGGACCGGGCATGGAGACGGTCCTGTCCTCGGCCAGCCGGGAGCTGAGGATCGGCGGGGAGAACCCGTTCTGCATCGTGGGCGAGCGGATCAACCCGACCGGGCGCAAGATCTTCCAGGAGCAGTTGCGCCGCGGCGACCTGTCCCGGATCGAGATCGACGTGGCCGACCAGGTGGCGGGCGGCGCGATGATGCTCGACGTCAACATGGGCGCGCCGCTCGCCGACGAGGCCGAGCTGATGGTCTCCGCGGTGAAGCTGATCCAGGGCCTGTGCGACCTGCCGCTCTGCCTCGACTCCTCGATCGTCGAGGTGCTCGAGGCCGGGCTGGCCGCCTACGAGGGCAAGGCGCTGGTCAACTCCGTGACCGCGGAAGACGAGCGGCTGGACGCCATCCTGCCGCTGGTCAGCAGGCACGGCGCCGCCGTGATCGCGCTGCCGAACGACGAGGAGGAGATCCCCGAGGAACCCCAGCGGCGCCTGGAGCTGGTACGCAAGATCGTGGACGTGGCCACCGGCAAGTACGGCATCCCGCTCGAGGACATCGTCATCGACCCGCTGGCCATGCCGGTCGGCGCCGACACCTCGCTGGTGCTGCAGCACGCTGGAGACGATCCCGCTGGTGCGCGACGAGTTCGGGCTGAACATGACGCTCGGCGCCTCCAACGTCTCGTTCGGCATGCCGGATCGCGCGTCGATCGGCTCGGCGTTCCTGCCCATGGCGGTGCTGTACGGGCTGACCAGCGCGATCATGGACGCGCGCTCGCCGCAGCTGGTCCGGGCGGTCAAGGCGGCCGACCTGCTCACCAACAAGGATCCCTGGGGCGCCAGCTGGATCGCGGCGCACCGCGCCCTCCAGGCCCAGCAAGCGCAGCAGGCGCAGACCGCGACATGACCCAGGGGGCGCTCACGCAGGGGGCCGCCGACCCGGAGGCGCCTGCCCGCGTCGATCTCGCCTTCCAGCCCAGCGGCACGCGGGTGCGGGTCCCGCCCGGCGTCACCCTGTTCGACGCCGCGAGCTGGAACGGCATCGCGATCGACTCCACCTGCGGCGGCCACGGCACCTGCAAGAAGTGCAAGATCAGGATCATCGACGGCCACGTGCCCGCCGTCGCCGCTCGACGCCCGGGCGTTCTCGCCGGACGAGCTGCGGGACGGCTGGCGGCTGGCCTGCCGGGCCCAGGCCGCCGCCGACCTGCAGATCGAGGTCCCGCCGCTGGTGACCCGGCCGAAGGCCGCGACGGTCGGGGTCGGCCGCCAGGTCATCCTGCGCCCGGCGGCGCAGAAGCGCTACCTGGAGCTGGCCGAGCCGTCCCTGTCCGACCAGCGGACCGACCTGGAGCGGGTCCTGGCCGGGGTGGACGACCTGGAGCTGCGGACCGATCTCGGCGTGCTGCGGTCGATCGGCTCGGTGCTGCGCGCGGCCGACTACAAGGTCACCGCGGTGATCGTCGACGACGTGCTGATCGACGTCCAGCCGGGCGACACCACCGCGCGGCTGTACGGGATCGCCTTCGACCTCGGCACCACCACGGTGGTGGCCACGCTCCTCGACCTGTCCACCGGGACGCCGCTCGCCGTCGCGTCCATGCTGAACAAGCAGCAGCCGTTCGGCGCGGACGTGATCACGCGGATCAGCGCGATCATGATGGAGCCGGCCGCGCATGGGCACGCTGGCCCGGCTGGCGCACGAGACGCTGGCCGAGCTGACCGCGGACGTCTGCACGCAGGCGGGCGTGGACCCCGCCGAGGTCTGCGAGGTGGCGCTGGCCGGCAACGCGACCATGACGCACATCGCGCTCGGCATCGACCCGGAGCCGCTGGGCGTGGCGCCGTTCATCATGGCGGCACGGCAGCTGCCCGAGGTGCTCGCCGCCGACCTGGGCCTGCCCGTGCACCCGCGGGCCCGCGCGTTTCTGTTCCCGGCCTTCGGCGCGTACGTCGGCGGCGACATCACCTCCGGGCTGCTCGCCTCGGGCATGGACCGGGACTCGCGCATCCGGCTGTTCGTGGACATCGGCACGAACTGCGAGATCGTGCTGGGCAACCGGGACTGGCTGCTGGCCACCGCGGCCCCGGCCGGCCCGGCCTTCGAGGGCGCGGCGATCCGGTGCGGGATGCGCGCGGCCGACGGCGCGATCGAGGTCGTCTCGATGACGCCGGACGGCCTGGACCTGCGGGTGATCGGCGACGCCGAGCCAGCCGGGCTGTGCGGCTCGGGCCTGGTGGACGCCGTGGCCAGCCTGGTCAGCCTGGGGCTGCTGGACGGCTCCGGCCGGTTCGTGCCCGAGGACGACGCGGCCAGGCTGGCGCCCGGCCTGGCCGGCCGGCTGACCACGCTCGGCCAGGAACGGGTGTTCGTGCTGCACTGGCGGGGCGAGCCCGGCGACGTGGCGCAGTCGATCTACCTGTCCCAGCGGGACGTGCGGGAGCTGCAGTTCGCCAAGGCCGCGATCGCGACCGGCTGGAACATCCTGCTGGAGGAGGCCGGCCTGGCCCCGGGCGACATCCAGCAGGTGCTGCTGGCCGGGTCGTTCGGCAGCTACCTGTCGCCGGCCAACGCGATCCGGCTCGGCCTGGTCCCCAAGCTGCCAGTGCTGCGGGTGGTCAGCGCCGGCAACGTGGCCGGCGAGGGAGCCAAGATGGCGCTGCTCTCGGTCCGGGAGCGGGCCGGGGCCCTGGCGCTGCAGGAGGAGGTGAGGTATGTCGAGCTCTCCGACCGCGCCGACTTCAACGACGCGTTCGTCGACCAGCTGCAGTTCCCGGCCTGAGCTCGCCTCACCTGCGGGGGCTCCGCCCCCCGCACACCCCCCAGTGCAGTCCCTGCGGGGGGCCCGCCCCCCGCACACCCCCCAGCGTGGCGGTGATCGCGTGCGGCGCGCTGGGCGGCCACATCCGCGAGATCGCCGCCCGCCGCGGCTGGCCGGTCGAGCTGCACAACCTGCCGTCGCTGCTGCACAACCACCCGGAGCGGATCGCCCCGGCCGCCGAGCGGCTGGCCCGCGAGCTGCAGGCCCGCGGGCCTGCGGGTGGCGCTCGGCTACGCGGACTGCGGCAGCTACGGCGCGCTCGACGAGCTGTGCACCGCGGCTGAACCTGCGCCGCCTGCCCGGGCTGCACTGCTACGACGTGCTGGCCGGCCCGGACCGGCTGCGCGAGATGCTCGAGCGGGAGCCGGGCACCTACCTGCTGACCGACTTCCTGGTGCGCAGCTTCCGCCGCTCGGTGCTGGCCGAGCTCGGCCTGGACCGCGTACCCGGAGCTGTGGCCCGACTACTTCGGTCACTACCGGCGGGTGGTCTGGCTGGCCCAGTCCCGCGACCCGGCCCTGGACGCCGAGGCCGACGCCGTCGGCCCGCCTGTTCGGCCTGCCGCTCACCGTGATCGACGTCGGCACCGGCCGCCTGGAGCGCGAGCTCGGCAGGCTGCTGGCGGAGGCCTGCCCGAGGCCAGTGCGCCCGAGGCCAGTGCGCCCGAGGACAGCCCGCTGAGCCCTGATGCGCGGCTTCGCGCTCCGCGGCGGCCTGCACCGCGCGGCGCCGCTGCTGCGGCAACCCAGGTACGAGGTGTTCCCGCGCGGCCAGCGTCGAGGACGCGGTGCTCGAGTGGGTGCCCACCGACCTGACCGTGACCGTGACCGCCTCGCCGGCCAAGGGCCTGGAGCGCCACCCTGGACCTCACCGAGCGGCTGACGGCCCGCGGCTACCGCGTGGTGCCGCACCTCTCGGCCCGGCTGGTGCGCGACGACGCCCACCTGGCCGAGATCGTGGCGCGCCTGACGGCCTGCGGCGTGGACGACGTGTTCGTCCCGGCCGGAGACGCCGACCCGCCGGCCGGGCGATTTCGACAGCGCGCTGTCCCTGCTGGACCGGCTGGCCGAGATGGGCAGCCCGTTCGCCGCGCGTCGGCGTGACCGGCTACCCGGAGAGCCACCCGAAGATCGACGACGACATCACCATCCAGGCCATGTGGGACAAGCGGCACCACGCCACGTACCTGGTCAGCAACCTCTGCTTCGACCCGGGCACGCTGCGGCAGCTGGATCGCCCGGGTCCGGGCCCGGGGCGTCACGCTGCCGCTGTTCGTCGGCCTGGCCGGCCCGGTGGACCAGGCCAGGCTGCTGCGGATGGCGGCGAAGGCCGGCGTGGCCGAGTCAGCCCGGTTCGTGACCGGGCACGCCGAATGGTTCCTGCGCCTCGGCACGCCGGGCGGCTACAGCCCGGACCGGCTGCTCGCGCGGACCGGAGCGGTGCTGGCCGATCCCGCCTCGGCCGTCGACGGCCTGCACATCTTCACCTTCAACCAGATCCAGCAGACCGAGCAGTGGCGGCGCTCGCTGCTCGACCGGGCCGGCGACCAGAAGGGGCCGAGACGGGACCGTTCCGGCCGCGGTCTCGTGACCGGCTAGGGTGCTGAGCGTGACTCCACCCCGGGTGGCCATCGGCCCGCAGCGACGTGATTTCGCCGAGAAGGCGATCCGTGACGGCGGCGGTGAGCCGTCCGACGTCGACGCCCGGGCCGATGCGCTGGTCTGGCTGAATCCGGCCGACATCGACGGGCTGCGCGCCGCGCTGCAGACCGCGGGCTCGGCGCGCTGGGTGCAGCTTCCGTTCGCCGGCGTGGAGCGGGTCGCCGCGGCCGGGATCCTCGATCCCGGCCGGGCCTGGACCTCGGCCAAGGGCGCCTACGCCGAGCCGGTCGCGGAGCACGCCCTGATGCTGGCCCTGGCCGGGCTGCGGCTGCTGCGCAAGCGGATCATGGCCAGGTCCTGGGGTGAGCCGGCCGGGATCAGCCTCTACGACCAGCCGGTCACGATCCTCGGCGGCGGCGGCATCGCCGCCAGCCTGCTGGAACTGCTCGCGCCGCTGCGGGTGACCGCGACCGTGGTGCGGCACCGGCCCGACCCGGTCCCTGGCGCCGCCCGCACGCTGGGTGTGTCCCAGCTGCATGAGGCGCTCGCCGGCGCCCAGGTCGTGTTCCTGGCCCTGGCGCTCACGCCCAGCACCGAGCACATCATCGGGGCCGCCGAGCTCGCCGCGATGCGGCCTGACGCCTGGCTGGTCAACGTGGCCCGCGGGCCCCACGTCGACACCGATGCACTCGTCGCGGCGCTGAGCGATGGCGCCATCGGCGGCGCGGCCCTCGACGTGACCGACCCGGAGCCGCTGCCGGACGGGCACCCCCTGTGGGAGCTTGAGCGCTGCATCATCACCCCGCACACCGCCGACACGCAGGAGATGATCGAGCCCCTGCTCGCGCACCGCATCCGGGACAACGTGGAGCGCTTCGCCGCAGGCCAGCCGCTGATCGGGGTCGTCGACCCGGCCGCGGGGTACTAGACCAGCCGCTAATCCTCGGCGCTTCCGGCCTGGGCCGGGACGGCGGCCCGCCCGCCGTGCAGCCGGGTCGGCGGGGCCGCGGTCCGGCCGCGGCGCCCGGCAGGCCGCGGCACCGCCGCCTGGGCCATGGCCGCCATGTCGGCAAGACCCCGGGACGGCTTGCCCCCCGGCAGGCCGGCCCGCAGTCGCCCCGCCAGCGCCGGACCCGCGCGCCGCCGTTGCGGCGGCCTGGGCTGCGGCCGCCGCGGCCGCGAGGCCGCCGGACGGACGCTGCGCCAGCGGCGGGTCAGGCAGCTCGGCGAGACCGCCCGAGATCCGCGCCGCGGCCGCCGCCACCACGTCGGCGAGGCGGCCGGGCACCGCGGTCGGGGCCGGCGGCCGGGCGCGGGGAACGGCCACAGGAACCACGGGCGCCGGAACCACGGGCGCGTCCCGCGATGGCGAACCACGGGCGCGGCGGTGGACGCCATGCCCGCGAGACGGCCAGCGAGTGGGGTCAGCTGATCACGGGCCAGGCTGTACCAGATCTCGGTTCCGCGGCGCTGGGTCGTGACCAGCCCCGCCTGGCGCAGCGCTTTCAGGTGGGCCGAGATTGTCGGCTGCGAGACGTCGAAAAACTCGGTGAAGCTGCAGGCGCAGATGCCCGGCTCCGCGGCCAGGCGCTCCAGGATGCCCCAGCGCACCGGATGAGCCAGGGCGCGAAGCACGTCGATCTCGTCGGGCATGCCGGCAGCCTAGCGCCACCTGCTGAAATAACGTGTGATCTATATAGCTGGGCGTTATTGGTGTCGCGGCAGAACCGGGCTAAGAGCGGCAAAAGGGATGATCACTCCGCGCCGGGCGAGAGCCCGGCCGGCCGCTCACCGGCTCCAGGTGACCGGCAGGCCGTGCGGGGGCGCGGTGCCCAGGACGCGGTGCTCACCGCCGGGCCAGGTGGTCAGGGTGACCAGGCACTCGCCGTCGGGGGTCGGACGGTGCGGCTCCAGGGCCAGCCAGGCGAACCGGGCGGACGGCGTGGCCGCCGCGCCGAGCTCGGCCACCCGCTCGGCCACCGCCGCACGCTGGACGTCGTCCAGGTACTGGCGCACGATCGAGTGCCACAGCACAGTCCAGGTGCCGTCGGCCAGCACGGTGCGCCGCAGGGTGTCCGACGCGGCCTCCTGCCGCAGGTCCGCGGGGAACTGTGCGGCGACGGCCAGCGCGCCGCGCAGCCGCTGCATGCGGTCACGCTGATCCGGCCAGACGTAGGCGGCGAGCGTCAGCCGGCCCTCCGGCACTGACCGGGTCGATCGGGGCGCGGTCCCCGCCGGTCCGCTCGGCGACCTCGACCGGCGCGTCCGGCGGCGGCTGTCCCTGCCAGGCACCGGCCAGGACCACCGGCGACGACGGGTTCCCGTAGCGGCCCGCGTCCCCGGCGACGCAGAACCGGTCCGCGCGCAGGTTCAGGCCGGCGCTGGCCCCGATCTCGACCAGCCGGACCGGCCACGCGGCCTCGGCGGCGACGTGGCGCAGGCCGCCCAGCAGCGCCGCGGCCCGGCCCACCTCGTTGGTCTGGGGCGGCCGGTTCAGCCAGGCCCGGACCGCGTCCCGCTGCGCGCCCAGCACCCGCCGCAGCGCGGCCCAGGCGCGGCCGCAGCCCGGTCCCGGGTCGGCGGTGCCCCCGGCGGAAGCGTAAAAGCCCGCCAAGTCGGGCGCCTGCCCGGTCAGCACCAGCGCGTGAACGCCGCCGAGCATGCGCAGGCCCAGCGCGCTGCGCCACGGATCGGTCAGGTGCCCGTCGAGCACGTCCGCGACCGGGCCCCCGGCCAGCAGGTCGTCAGCGGCGTGGTCGAGCAGCCCCGCGTACAGCGGGCTGCCCAGGTGGTGACACGCCACCGCCTGCCGGCGCAGCCGCCGCGCGGTGGCTTCGGCCGGCGGCTCCTGCTGGCCGGGGCGGTCCATGCCGCCACTATCGCAGGCTCGCGCTGCGGCCCGGTCCGCAGCGGCTACGCGGGCAGGTGACCTGGGTGGTCGGCGGGCAGTAGACGCGGCAGGCTGGCCGGACCGACCCGTCAGCCGGGAACGGGTGAGCCGCCGGGCGCAGGCGCGAGGTGGCGGAGGATGCGTAACGGCCCTGTGGGTGTTTTCCCGGCGTGTCGCTGCCGGGCCACGCCGCCCGCTCAGGCAAAATAGGACGAGGCCCCTCCATGTATGAGATGGAGGGGCCTCGCTCGGCCGTGCGGCCCAAGCCCGCCGATTGCTCGGCGAACATGTCCCGCGTGGCCCGCCACCGCTGCCGTGCACCCGTCCCGAGTTCCGGTTGCCCGGCCTTCCGGACGTCCCCCGGGTTGCCCCTGGGGTCAGTGCCCGCCGTCGGTGACCCCACCGCGCCGTGCACCTGCCCCGAGCGCCGGTTGCCCGGCCCTCCAGACTTCCCGGGGTTGCCCCCGGTCAGTGCCCGTACTCGGTGGCCCACCGCCTTCAGATACCCGCCCTGAGCACCGGTTTCCCGGCTCTCCTGACGCTTCCGGGGTTGCCCCCGGCTGGTGTCCGTCCTCGGTGGTGAATGAAGTTTTACGCCCCTCTGCGGGCGCCGCACAAGGGGTTTCCCTGAGCATTTTCATGATTTTCTTGCTGTCCACAAGCCGGGTGCCGTTATCCCCCGCGGATGGCTGCTTGTCCACCGGGATATCCACAATCTGATCCACAAGCGGCGTCCGCCCGGGGCTGGCGCCGGCGCTCAGGACCGGGCGCGGATCGCGGTGATCAGGGCCGGGATCACCTCGTTCAGGTCCCCGATCACCGCGTAGTCGGCCCGGGAGATGATCGGCGCGTCCGGGTCGGTGTTGACCGCCACGATGTGCTTGGCGCTCATGCAGCCCGCCATGTGCTGGATCGCGCCGCTGATCCCGCAGGCCAGGTAGAGCTCGGGCGAGATCCGGGTCCCGGTCTGGCCCACCTGCTGCTTGTGCGGGCGCCAGCCCTCGCTGGTCACCACGCGGGAGACGCCTACTGCGGCGCCGAGCAGCCCGGCCAGCTCCTCGATCGGCGCGAAGCCGTCCGGGCCGCCCACGCCACGGCCGCCGCCGACCACGACGCGCGCGGTGGCCAGGGACACCCCGGCGCTGCGCTCGGCGGACTCGGTGGCGGACACGCGCAGGTCCGTCTCGTCGAGCGCCGGACGGGAGGCGTGCACGGTGGCCGGGCCCGGGGCGTCGGCCGGGACCGCGGCTACCGCGTCGACCGCCACGGTGAGCAGCGCGGGCGACGCGTCGAGCACGCTGTCCTCGAGCAGGCTGCCCGCCCAGCGGTGCCGGACGAGCTGGAACGTGCCGTGCGCGGTCAGCACGGCCGAGACGCAGTTCGCGGCCATGGGCAGGCCGGTGATCGCGGCCAGGTGGGCCAGGACCTCGCTGCCCCGGTCGGTGCCCGCGGCGACCACGGCCGCGGCGTTCAGCTCGGCGGCCAGCCCGGCCAGGGCACGGCCCCAGGCCTGCGGCGCGTAGCCGTCCCCGGCCTCGACCGCGTACGCGTCCGCCACGCCGCAGGCGGACAGTTCGGCGGGCACCCCAGGCCCGAACACCGCGGCGGCCACGCCGCCCGCCCCGGACCCGGCGAGGGACCGGGCGAACGTCAGGGCGCGGAGGGAGACGTCGGCGGCGCCGTCGCCGTCCCGCTCGACCAGGCACAGCACGGTCATGACAGCACCCCCAGCTCGTCGAGCAGGGCGACCAGGGCGGGCACGGCATCGGCGCCGGTGCCGAGGATCTCGGCCCGCTTGATCTCGCCCGCCGGGACCCGCAGCCGTTCCTTGCGCAGGCCCTCGGCGTGCCATTGGGGTGCGGACTGCTCGATCGTGGCGCGCTTGGCCCGCAGCCGCCCGGGCAGCGAGGGGTACCGGGGCAGGTTGATGCCCTCCTTGACCGAGACCACCGCGGGCAGCGGGATGTCGTAGATCTCCTCCACCCCGCGGTACTCGCGCCGCGCCCGCGCGCCGGTGTCGCTGACCTCGAGGTTCTTGATGCCGGTGACGCAGGGCAGGCCGAGCGCGTGCGCGACCCGCACCGCCGACCTGGTAGTCGCCGGTGTCGGCCGCCTCGTTGCCGAACAGCAGCAGGTCGTAGGGGCCGGAGCGGCGGGCGGCGGCCGACGATCGCCTCCGCGGTCGCGATCGGGCCCCACTCCCGGCCGTCGGTTTCCAGCAGCTCGGCGCGGTTGGCCCCGAGCGCCAGCATGTCGCGCAGCTGGTCCGCGGCCTCGGGCGGCCCGAGGGTGAGCACGGTGGCGCTGCCGCCGTGCTGCTCGACCAGGCGGACCGCCTCCTCGACCGCGCACTCCTCGTGCGGGCTCACCGTGAACCCGGACATCCGGGTGTCGACGTCCTGTTCGTCGGCGGTCACCACGATCTTGCCGCCGACCATCGGGACGCGCTTGACGCAGACCAGGATCTCCACGGTCAGCTCCTGATCCGCTCGTTCTCCGGGTCGAACAGCGGGGTCGCGCCGGCGACGGCGACCGTCACCGGGTAGGACTCGCCCAGGTACTCCACCGTGAGCTTGGTCCCCGCGACCGCCTGCTCGGGCGGCAGGTAGGCCATGAGCAGGTGCTTGCCCACCGAGGGACCCGAGCCCGCGCTGGTCACGTAGGACGGCCGGCCCTTGGCGTCGGCCAGCGGCTCGCCGGCCTGGGTCAGGATCGGCTCGCCGCCCAGCATGTAGCGCAGCTGGCCGGAGCGAGGACCGGTGATCGTCCACGGTCAGCGTGCAGAGCACCGCGCACGGCGGGGCGTGAACGCTGCTCCAGGTAGCGCCTCGCGACCCAGAACGGCTGTTCCTTGACCGACGGCCTGGCCATGCCGGCCTCGACGAGGTTGTAAGTCACGAGTCGAGCTCGGCGCCGAACGCGCGGTAGCCCTTCTCCAGCCGGCCGGTGGTCCCGTACACGCCGATGCCGACCGGGACGAGCCCATGGCGCTGCCCGGCGTCCCAGACCGTGTCCCAGACCCGCGGCCCTGCTCGATCGGCACGTGCAGCTCCCAGCCGAGCTCGCCGACGTAGGAGATCCGCGAGGCGAGCACGGTCACGCCGCCGAGCTCGATCTCCGCGGCAGGTGCGCGAACGCGAAGCCCGCATGCGACACGTCGTCGGCGGTGACCGCGCGAGCACGTCGCGGGCCCGCGGCCCCCACAGCCCGAGCGTGGTCCAGGCCGAGGTCAGGTCGGTGACCGCGGCACCGTGCCCGCCGGCCTGCACGATGGTCACGCGAACCACTTCAGGTCCATCATCCCGGTGGCGCCGCCGGTCACCACCCGGAACTCGCTGCGGCCCGAGCCGCATGATCGTCAGGTCGGCCCGGAAGCCGCCGGCGCTCGTCGAGCAGCGAGGTGTAGACGACCCGGCCGACCCGGACGTCCAGCTGCGCGACCGCGAGTGACTGCACGGCCGCGAGCGCGCCCGGCCCGGTCGATGTCGAAGATCGCGAACGCGGACAGGTCGATCAGCGCCGCCGCGCTCGCGCATGCGCCAGGTGCTCGGCGTTGATGATCGGCGACCACCAGCGCGACTCCCACTCGCCCTCGCGCTCCATCAGCCGCCCGGCGTACCGCTCGAGCAGCGCCGGCGTTGGACTCGTACCAGAAGCGGCCGCTCCCAGCCCGCCGTCTCGATAGAACACCGCGCCGAGGTCGCGCTCCCGGTCGTAGACCGGGCTGCAGCCGCAGCGGCCGCCCGGACTCCCACTGCTCGGCCGGGTGCACGATCCCGTACATCTTGTTGAACGCCCTCGCGCGCCCGCGCGGTCACGTGCGCGGTCGTCCGCTGATGGGGGTAGAACCGGGCGATGTCGGCCTCGTGGATGTCGATCTCCGGCGTGCCTGCCGCTCATCCATTCCGCGACCGCGCGGCCGATGCCCGGCCCTTCCTTGATCCAGCTCGCGGCGACCGACCACAGCCCGCGCGACCTCGGGCGTCTCGCCGCAGCGCCGGATGCCCGTCCGGCGTCATCGAGATCAAGCCCATTGATGGCGTAACGGATGCCGACGCGTTCATCGCCCAGCAAATCCGGCATCAGCTCCAGGGCCTGCTCCAGCTGCGGGTCGAAGTCGTCCGGCGTGAACGGCATCTCGGTCGGCGAGAGCACGGCCTGCTCGATCGACGGGATGTCGTCCGGCGTCGACGATGATCGGGCGGTGCGCGTACGAGCCCACCTCCATGTCGCCGCCGTGCTGGCGCTCGTACATGTTCGTGTCCACGTCGCGGACGATCGGGTAGCTCGATCTCGCCCGGCGTGTCGGCGAACAGCGGGATCGGGCCGACGCTGATCATCTGGTGCACGATCGGCGTCAGCGGGATCGTGCGCGCCCGGCCATCGCGCGCGATCCGCGGGCGACCAGACGCCGCAGCAGATCACGACGACCTCGGTCTCGATGTCGCCCTTGCGTGGTCGCGCACCGCCGCTGATCCGGCCGGCGGGCGCCGGTGTCGATGCCGAGAACCTCGGTCCCGGCCAGCACGCTGCAGCGCGCCGAGCTGCCTGGGCCTGCTCGCGCATCAGCGTCCCGGCGCGCAGCGAGTCGACGACGCCGACCGTCGGGAAGTGCGCGCCGCCGAGGATCACCGACTCGTCCAGGTACGGGACCAGCTTGCGGCACCTCGGCCGGGTCGAGCAGCTGGGCGGGATCCCCCAGGCCTTGGCCGCGGTGCAGCGGCGGCGCAGCTCGCTCATCCGCTCCGCGGTCCGGGCGACCTCGATGCCGCCGCTCTCGGTGAAGCACGCCGAGCTCCTTGTACTGCTCGGTGCTGTCGCCGGTGAGCTCCATCATCATCTTCGAGTACTCGATCGGGAAGATGAAGTTCGACGCGTGCCCGGTCGAGCCGCCCGGGTTGGGCATCGGGCCCTTGTCGATCAGCACCAGGTCGCGCCAGCCGAGCCTGGCCAGGTGATAGGCCAGGCTGTTGCCGACGATGCCGGCGCCGATGATGACGGCGCTAGCCCGGGCCGGGAAGTCGTTCATGGAGATCCCGTTCACTGGTCCTGCGGATGGGACTGATCCGGCCCCGCTGCCGGTGCGGCAGCGGGCCGGCTGAGCCCGCGGCGTAGATGCTGCTCGGCCTACTCGACCGGGATCTCCTTGTTGATCAGGCCGAGGTCGATGCCCTGCCGCTTGCGCACCACCCACGCCACCACGTAGACGATGATGGCCAGGACGTACATGCGCGCCCATGAAGAAGAGCGACGGCTCGTTGTTCACGCAGTAGAGGTCGTTCGAGAACCACTCGTACAGGTTGAAGCCGAGCAGCCCGATCGTGACCCACCCGGCGACCGGGACGATCTGCACGCCGAAGATCCTGATCTTGCTCGCCGGTGACGCCCGCCAGAGATCCTTCTTGATGAACGGCAGCAGCACCACGGCGATCGCGCTGAACAGGAACGTCACGGCGATCACCAGCGTCGCGTCGTAGGTGTAGGTCCGAACGTCGAGTTGTAGGCGTAGACGGCGCTCAGGCCCACCGCCGGCAGCAGCATCAGGATCAGCGAGTAGAACGGGACCTTCCGCTTCTCCGAGACCTCAGCGGCCCGGTCCGGCAGCACCCGGTCGAAGGCGGCCGCGAAGATGACCCGGGTCGAGGACAGGAACAGGGTGCCCACCCAGCCGAAGAACCACAGGCTCATCACCAGGATCAAGATGACCTGGAACGCCGTGTTGTGCACCAGCCAGGCCGCGAACAGGACCGGATACGGCCAGATCGGCAAGACTCCCGAACCCTGGAAGTTCAGCTGGTTGGAATTCTGGTAGAAGGCCCAGCCGAAGGTCTTGTCGATCAGCAGCAGGAAGACGACGGTCAGCAGCGACCGTGATCCACAGGCCGCCGAACATGCCGGTGAAGACCCGCCTGAAGTCGCTCGCGCCCGCGGATCTCGCCGTACAGCGTGGCGCCCCAGTTCGGCCACAGGATGAAGAACATCATCACCGGAACCAGCAGCATGGTCGGCCCCAGCGGGCCGAAGCCGAGGTGCTGCGGCGTGTAGCCCGGGATCTTGGCCGCGGCCGCCTGCGTCGCCGCGTAGGCGTTGTTCACGCCGAAGAGCTTGTGCGCCTCGAGGTTGAACGAGCTGACGAAGCTCGCGTGGATGTTGAACAGCAGCAGCACCACGATGACGGCGAAGCCGACCAGCCCGCCGTAGAAGCACCACTTCTGGAACCTGGCGTAGCCCGCCATCCCGATGGACACCAGCACGCCTGCCAGCACGATCGTGATCAGCGAGACGACGAAGATCCCGGTGCTGGTGCCGAACCAGGCGGCGCCGCCCGATGGCCACGTCCACTTCATCGTCGCCCAGATCGGCTCGAAGAACTGGACGGAGAGGATATTGCCGTAGATCGGCGCCCACAGCCACAGGATGAACCACCACCCGGTGGCCGCCATCACGAAGCCGAGGCCGCTGCCGAGGATCCGGGTCTGCCAGACGTAGTCACCGCCGGCCCGCGGGATCGTGACGACCAGACCGGAGTAGGCGATCGACCAGGAACGACACCCAGATCCCTGAGATCAGCACCGACGTAATCAGCTGTCCCTTGGGAAACGCCGGGGCAGCGAAGGCGAACTCGTAGATCGCCAGCGTGACGAAGTTGGTCGCCAGGCACGCATAGATGATCGAATCCCGGACCGACCAGCCCCGGACCAGGCCGGTCGCCTTCCGGAGAAAGAGTGTCGGCGTCTCGCCGCCTACAGCTTCTGTGGCCATAGTTGCCTCCAAGTCGCGGGCTTCTCCCAGCCTGACCGGCCTGATACATTACTCGTCTTTAGACTTGGTTACTACACTTTGTAGTTAGCCGTTAACAAGCAGATATTTAGCGACCTTGCCCTTCTTCGGGTTCAGGTCGAGTACCGCGCCCTGCAGCACGCCGTCGCCGTAGACGCTGCCGGGATTGATGGCGAGCGTCCGGCCCATCTTCTTGATCCCGCGGCTTTCGTGAATGTGGCCGTGCACCGACAGCATCGGCTGGTGCTTGAGGATCGCGTCCCGCACCGCGGTCGAGCCAACCGGCTTCATGACCGCGCCGCCGTGCGTCGGGCGCAGGTTCTCGTCGAGCGCGGGTGCCTCGTCGAGGCCGGTCCCGTACGGCGGGGCGTGGAAGTTGAAGATGGCCCGCTCCATGTCCGGGATCTGGCTGACCACTGCCTCGATCTTGGCGGCCAGCTCGGGCTCCGGCGCCTCACGGAAGGTGTCCCACGGGGTCGGGTTCGTCCAGCCCATGGAGATCAGGTGGAAGCCGTCCAGGTCGAGCACCTTGCCCTCGCCGAAGCTCACGCACGGCGACTGCTCGATGATGTCGTCGATCTCCCAGATGTCGTCGTTGCCGCCGTTGAGGATGCAGGGGATGTCGCCGCCCCTCAGCTTGCCGTCGGCCATGTCCAGCCACCGGTCCAGGGACTGGGTCATCTCCGCCGTGAACCGGCGGTCGACCGCGCCCTCGGTCTCGCTGAGCTCCTGCAGCTCGTCCGGGCTGACCATGGCCGGATAGGAGCCGCAGTTGCGGATCTGCTTCTTGATCTCCTCAAGTTCCTGCTCCGACTCCAGCGTGTACGCCTGGCCCCGGACCGTCACCTGCCAGTGGCCGCCCGGATGGGCCACGATCGGCACCATCGCCTTGCCGGTAACGTCGCCGCCCAGCACCACCAGGTCGGCCTTGTAGAAGGCGGCGGCGTTCAGAAACTTGCGCCAGCAGACCTCAGAGCCGTGGATATCGGTGGCGAAGAAGACCTTCATGAAACCACCACGTCTATGGATGCGCTTCCTGTGCAACGGTGTAGCATCCGGCGCAACTGGGCGTCAAGCATCAGCCCGGGCCGAAACCGGCGCTGTGCAGCCCTTGGCGAGGCGTCCCTCGGCGTGGGGCCCGCCCTCGACCCAAGAACCTCACCAGTCCCACCCATCACATCCTTTCGGCCCGTCTCCGCGAACGCTGGCGTGGATGTACCGGAAGGGTCGCTGCGAGCGACCCTTCCGGTACATCCACGAACCGTTTTGTGCGACGCGCCCTGCGCTCGGGCCCGGCAGGGGTGCCGTCGGCCCGTTGTTGCTGGCCTAATGACCTACTTCTTCGGGGAGCTCGTACCAGCGGACCCGGTCGCCCACGTTGGCCCGCAGCTTCCACTTCATCCCCTTGGGGGTCGCGTCGGCCAGCTCCAGCAGGTACGCGGCCTGCGCGAGCGGGTCATAGGGCGGGCTGGGCGGCATCAGCCCCGGGTTGTCGGCGGCCAGCGCGGGCAGCCGCTTCAGGTTGCCGGTGACCGTGCGCCACCAGCCCCAGTCCGCGCCGAGCACCTTGCCGAACCGGTCGCTGTCGATGACCGCGGTCCCAGCCCCGCCCGCCTCCCCTCCGGCGCCCGCCTCCGCCCCGCTCCCGCTCACCGGCACCCCGCTGAGCAGGTGCATGATGTCGCGGGCGTCCTTCTCGTTGAGCTCGAAGATCTGCAGCTTGGACAGCAGCAGGTCCACCGCGTCCACGGTCATCGGCAGGTTGCCGAAGGAGGGCCGGAGGTCGAGCGTGTGGCACATGGTCAGCCGGTCGACCATCAGGTCGATGGGCCGCCCGGACGGCGCGGTGAAGTACATCTGCCGGTCGCCGTTCAGGTTGTTGAACCGCTTGTCCGGCTCGCAGCCGCTGTTCTCCAGGTAGGACGCCACGTTCTTGCGGCCCTTGGACAGGCAGGCGAAGTCCATGTCCTGGCCGATGCGCAGCCGCGGCGGGAACTCGGGCGGGCACAGGACGCGGATGGCCAGCCCGCCGAGCAGCTTGAGCCCGAGCCCGGCGTCCGCGGCGCCGCGGGCTAGCCCGATGGCCTCGGGCAGCGGATCGTCAGCGGCGGCGGCCGGGTAGGCCTCGCCAGGTGTCTGAGTTGCCACGGCTGCTCCCTGATCTGGGGACGAGCGCCTGGGGAAGTGCGCCATCGGCACAATACCGCCGCGGCCCCCAGGAGCGATTCGCCCGGCGTGGACGATTTCCGGCGTTGACGAGGTGCGGGCGCCTTGGCCATCCTGGTTGCGTGTCACGGACCGACGTTGCCGCTGGCGCAACCTACCAATCGGCAGAGCGCGTGCTTGCGCTGCTGACGAGTTTTGACGACTCCCGGGTCGAGCTCGGGGTCACCGAGATGGCCGCCTCGCTCGGGGTGCACAAGTCGACCGCCTCCCGGCTGGCCGGGGTGCTGGAGCGGGCGGCCTGCTGACCCGGTCCGGCCGCCGGTTCCGGCTGGGGCTTGAGGCGATCCGCCTCGGCACGCTGGCCCTGCGCAGCCTGGACTTCGTCGCCTCGATGCAGCCGGTGATGGAGAAGCTGTCGCAGCTGACCGGGGAGACGGTGAACCTGGCCGTTCCGGACGGCGGCTACGTACTGAACGTCGCGGAGGTCCCGAGCACCTACTTCCTGAACAGCTCGGGCGGCTGGATCGGCCGCCGGACCGCGCCGCACGCGGTCGCGAACGGCAAGGTGCTGCTGGCCTACGGCGCGATCCCGGCCCCCGCGGAGCTTGAGCGGTACACGGCCGACACGATCACCACGCACTCCGAGCTCAGCGAGGCACTCGCCGCGGTCCGGCGCAACGGCTACGCCACCGCGGTCGCCGAGCTTGAGGAGGGCCTGGTCGCGGTCGCGGCGCCGGTGTTCGACGGGACCGGGGCGTGCGTGGCGGCGCTGTCCATCTCCGGGCCCGCGTTCCGGATGCGGCCGGAGTCCCTGGACGACCTCGGCCGCCTGTGCGCGAGCACATGAGGGGTTGACCCGGCCGTGGCTGGACGCATTGACACGCCCGAACGTGTCAAGGTGTCCAACGACGAGGCCTGACACGAGGGAGGACCATGCGGGAGCACCTGCTGTACCTCGACGGCGGCTGGCGCAGCGGCGGCGCGGGCACGGCCGCGGCCATCAGCCCCTCGTCGGGCGAGACGTTCGCCACGGTGGCCGTGGCCAGCCCGGCCGACGTGGACGAGGCCGTGCGCGCGGCCACCGCGGCCTGGCCCGCGTGGGCCGGCGCGTCCGCGTTCGAGCGCGCCCGCTGGTGCGAGCAGATCATGGCCGGGATCGCGGGCCGGCGCGAGGAGCTGGCCCGGGCCCTGACGCTGGACCAGGGCAAGCCGCTGGCCGCCGAGGCGTTCGACGAGGTCGACGAGCTGGCCGAGTACTTCCGGATGGCGGGCGAGGACGCCAAGCGCCGCGCGGGCGGCCGGCCGGCCTCGGTCTCGGCCGGGCGCCGGATCCTCGTCGAGCGGGTGCCGCTCGGCGTGGTGGGCGTGGTCAGCCCGTGGAACTGGCCGTACACGATGGGGGCGGAGATCTTCGCGCCCGCGATGGCGGCGGGGAACGCCGTGGTCTGGGTGCCTGCCCCGTCCACGACCGCGTGCTGCGCGATCCTGGCCGAGGTCATCGCCGAGTCGGGCCTGCCGGCCGGCGTCTTCAACTTCGTCCCCGGCCCTGGGCCCGTCGTCGGCGACGCCCTGGTCGGCCATCCGGGGGTGGCGGGGGTGGGCTTCGTGGGCTCGGTCGAGACCGGCGGGAAGATCGCCGTCCGGGCGGCGGGCAAGGCGCAGCTGCTCGAGCTGGGCGGCAACGGGCCTATGGTGATCCTGGAGGACGCCGACCTCGAGCTGGCCGCGACCGCGGCCCTGGAGGCCGCGTATCTGTGCGCGGGCCAGAGCTGCACCGCGGGCGAGCGATTCCTGGTGCACGCCGCCGTCCGGGCCGAGTTCACCGACCGGGTGGTGGCCGCGACCAAGGCGAGCGTCAGGCTCGGCGACCCGTTCGACCCCGCGACCACGATGGGCCCGCTGAACAACGAGGCGACGGCGGCCAAGTTCGACCGGCACATCGCCGACGCCGTGGCCCAGGGGGCGCGGATCTGCTGCGGCGGGCGCCGCGCCGCGGGCTTCCCGACTGGCTTGTTCGCCGAGCCGACCGTGCTGGACGGGGTCACCCTGGGCATGGCGATCGAGCAGGAGGAGACCTTCGGCCCGGTGGTGCCGGTGGTCGAGGTGCGGTCCGCCGATGAGGCCCTGGAGCTGACCAACGCCTCGCCGTTCGGCCTGACCGCGGCGGTGTTCACCGAGGACCTCGAGCGGGGGCTGGCGTTCGCCGAGCGGGCCAGGGCCGGCTGGGTCAACATCAACGCCTCGACGAACCTGTGGGAGTCGCAGCTTCCGTTCGGCGGCCGGGCCGGGAGCGTCAGCGGCACCGGCCGGGTCGGCGGCAGCTACCCCATGGACACGTTCACCGAGCCGAAGACGATCACGTTCCCGGCGCCTTCGTTCCGGGAGAGCCCGGCGTGACCGACCCGTCCTACCTGGGCCTGTCGGTGAGCCAGTTCCTGGACCAGCTGGCCGGGCCCGAGCCCGCCCCGAGCGGCGGCGGCGCCGCGGCCCTGGCCGTCAGCATGGCGCGCCGGGCTGTGCGCCATGGCCGCGCGGCTCTCGTCGCGCCAGCTCACCGGACCGGGCCGAGGACCTAGCCGCCGCCGCGCAGCGCACGGCGGCCCGGGCGGCCGCGCTCATCCAGGCCGACGCCGACTCGTATCCGGGCGGTGATCGCCGCGCAGCGGCGCCGGCACGATGACGCGGGGACCCGGCGGCGCGAGATCGCCGCGGCCCTGGCCGCCGCCGCTGACGTCCCGATGGAGATCATCGAGCTGGCGGTCCCCGTGGCCAGGATCGCCGCCCGGCTGGCGGCCGACGGCAACCCGAACCTGCGCGGCGACGCGATCACCGGCGCGCTGCTGGCCGAGGCCGGGGCGCGGGCCGCGGCCGTCCTGGTCGGGATCAACCTGGCCGGCGCCGCGGACGACGACCGGCCCGCCCGCGCCGGGCAGCTGGCCAAGGAGGCCGCCGCGTTCGCCGCCGAAGCGGCCACCCAGGAATGACGGCGGCCGCCGTTAGGCTCCCGGGTGACTGACCGGAAGGACCCGATATGCCTGACGAGCTTGACGAGATACGGCGGCGCTTAGACACTCTGGAGAGCCGGATGGACTCCGAATCCGATCTCAGGGCAATGATGGATCTTGACCAGGCCTCGCTGTCGGCGCGCCTCGACGCCCAGGACCGGCTGCTGCGCGCGCTGAGTGACACCCAGAGCGACCACACGGCTCGGCTCACCCGCCTGGAAGGTGGGCTGACCCGCATAGAAGGCCGGGTCACGAAGATCGAAGGCGGGCTGACCCGCGTGGACGACGGGCTGACCCGCATACGACAGGCCGGGTCACGAAGATAGAGGGCAACATGACCCGCGTAGACGGCCGACTGACCCGCGTCGACGACAGGCTGACCCGCGTAGAGGGCAGCGTCGGGCGGGTGGAGAGCGGTGTCCAGGCGATTCTCGCGCTGCTGCAGGGAAACGACGGAAACAACTGACCCGGCCCGCGCACCCAGCGCCCGGCTCAGCCCTCCTTGCCGTAGTCGACGCCAAGCCAGTGCTCGGGCGTCATCCGGACCACCAGATCCTCACTTGCCGAGTCGGGTTCGCTCGCCATGTACCGGTCCCCGCCCTCGCGGCCCAGGTAGCGGCGGGCCATGGCCAGGCGCTCGTCGAACTCGACCTCCTCGAGCACGACCGGCCCCTCGACGCTGACGTACCGGTAGGGCGGGGCCTCGTCCTGGGCGCACAGGCTCATCCGGCCCGCGGCGCGGATCGCCCGCGCCTTGCGCGAGCTGCGGCCGGTGATCACGCTGACCTGGCCTCCGGGCTGGTAGTCGTACCAGACCGGGACCGCGATCGGCCCGCGCCCCATTCCCCTCCCCTTCCCCCTTCGCTGCCACGCTGAGGATCCCGACGTGCAGCCCGGCCAGGAACTGCTCCCGCTCGGCAGCGCTCATGGTGAACGACACGACCGGCTCCTTGCTCGACGCGGCCACGCTAGCGCCCGGCGGCGTCGGCGGCGATCACCTGCAGCGTGGCCAGGGAGGGATCCGCGGCGTACGCGATGCGGCCGCCGTCGGCACGGACCTCGCGCAGTGCGTTCAGGGCCTCGGAAGTTATCAGCTCTCCGGGGGCGAGCACCGGAACGCCGGGCGGGTAAGGCGCGATCAGCTCCGCGCTGACCCGGCCGACCGCGGAGTCGGCGGCGACCGTCTCGTTCGGGGCGAAGAACGCCTCCCGGGGCGCGAGGACCGTCTGCGGCACGACCGACCACGCCGCCGCGGTTTCCAGGTGCCGCGGCGCGGCCCGGTGCCGCTCGATGGCCTCGATCAGCGTCTCGACGAACCTGGCCACCTGGTCCTCGTCGTCGGCGAGCACCGGGATCGGCACCAGGGTGTCACGGTCGGCCATCTCCACCATCATCCCGGCCGCGATCAGGTCGTTCTCGATCGCGTAGCCGTTCGCGCCGGTCCCGGCCAGCAGCACGACCAGCTTGGTCGGCTCGACGACAGGGCCGTCCAGCACGTCAAGCCCGGGTACCTGACGCAGCCGCTGCTTGGCCGCCGCCACCGAGCGCAGCAGCCGGGCGCACAGCTCCTTGCCGTCGCGCGCCAGCAGGGCCCGGGCGGCGTCGATGCTCGCCATGATCGAGCCGGTCGGGCTGGTCGTGTGGGTGGCCTCGAACGCCCGGTCCAGCCGCGCCGCGTCCAGCAGGCCGGTCCTGGCCAGCACCAGCGCGCCCTGGGTGTAGGCGGGCAGGGCCTTGTGCGCGCTGGTCACCATCGCGTCGGCGCCCGCGGCGAGCGCGTGCGACGGCAGGTCGGGGTGGAAGCCGAGATGCGCGGCCCAGGCCGCGTCCACGACCAGCGGAACCCCGGCCTCGTGCGCGGCGGCGGCGTGCCCGGCCAGGTCGCCGATCGTTCCCACGTAGGACGGTTCGCCCAGGAACACCGCGCACGCCCCGGGGTGCGCGGCGAGCGCGTCCCGCACCGTGTCCACGGCGACCGCCGCGGGCAGCCCGCTTCCCGGGTCCATCTCCGGCCGCACCCACACCGGGCGCAGCCCGGCCAGCACCAGGCCGAGCAGCAGCGACCGGTGCAGGATGCGGGTGATGATCACCTCCTGGCCGGGTGAGCCGACGGCCAGGGCCAGCGCTTGGTTGCCGTGCGTCGACCCGGCCACGGAGAACCGGCACCAGTCCGCGCCCCACAGCTGTGCGGCCCGGGCCTCACCGTCGGCCCGCAGCACGTCCGCGTGCTTGATGGTGTCCAGGCCGCCGTAGAACGGGGCGTCGCCCGCCACCACCGCCCCCACGAGATCCTGGCGCTGCTTGTGCCCGGGCACGCCCATGGGCAGGAGCTCACCGGCCGCCACCCGATCGGTGAACGTCAGCCAGGCGTCGAGCAGCGGGGCGTCACGCCGCAGCCCCCGCGGATCCCGCGGGTCGGGTGTCTCGGGCAGGTCGGAGGAGCCGCTTGGGCCGTTATGAGGCATCCGCCTAGTCTGCCTGACCAGGCCCGATTACTCACCGGTACCGCCGGGCGGGCCGGAAAACCCGGATCTTGCTCGCCTGGATAGGCGAAAACAGCGAGCGTAGGCGCGATGAGAGCGCACACATTTGTTCTTCCCATCACGGCTTTTATTACCTCTTCACCTGACGTTCAGGTGCAAAACTGTGCCGGTGGAACCAGATGTGTCTCGGTCGTCCCCCGAGAACAGCGGCGCTTATGCGGTCACTCTGCTGTACCAGGAAGCACCACCTGACTTGCGATCCGGAGCGTGGGTCGCCGCCCTGCCCGCGCAGATTGAGGCCACGCCGACGGGAGGCGGCCTGGCCCTGGCCGACCTCGGGCACACGGTGGCGTATACCGGCCAGTCCGGCCCGGCCATGTCGGTGGTGATGCCGTGCGCGGTGCTTCCCGACGCCCAGACGCTCACCACCGCCCTGGCCCAGACGTGGACCTGGCCCGGGGCGGCCGACGCGGTCGCCGATCTCCATTCCGCCGTCTATATCGGCGAGCTGATGGGCCGGTTCATGCCGCACCAGCAGCGGCTGGAGATTCTGCTGCCGCTGATTTCGGGAATCGTGCGGACCACGCGGCCGGCCGCGGTGCTCTGGCATCCCGCCGGCTACCTGGCCGAGCCGCGCCAGGTGGTCGAGCAGGTCCGGGACGTGCTGTTCAACGTCCGGCTGTTCCGGATCGAGGGGACGACGCCGGGGGCCGTGCTCATGGACACCATGGGGCTCGCCCCGCTCGGTCTGCCCGACCTGCAGTGCAAGGCCAGGAACCTGGAGCCGGGACGGCTCGCGGCCCAGCTGAAGAACCTGGCCCACTACCTGCTGGACCAGGGGGACGTCATCCTCGACGGGCACACGGTGGAGGGGACGGAGCCGGGCAGCGCCTGGCGGGCGTCGCGGGCCTGCGCCATCGCCGAGCCGCCGCGGCCGGTCCTCGACCTCGACCCCGGGCCTCAGCACGCGGTGTGAGGCTAAGTCCGGCACCGGGCCTGCCGCGGGCTCGTGGCGGTAGAAGGGAGCGTCGGACGGCGGCAACGGCGTGTGGCCCAGGATCAGGTCGGCCGCCTTCTCCGCGATCATCATCACCGGCGCGTAGATGTTGCCGTTGGTGACGTACGGCATCACCGACGCGTCCACGACCCGGAGCCCGTCCAGACCGTGCACCCGCATCGTGGCCGGGTCCACCACCGACTGCTCGCCGGTGCCCATCGCGCAGGTGCAGCTCGGGTGCAGCGCGGTCTCGGCGTCGTGGCGCACCCAGTCGAGGATCTGCTCGTCGGTCTGCACGTCCGGCCCGGGTGACAACTCGCCGCCGTTGAACGCGTCGAAGGCGGGCTGGGACAGGATGTCGCGGGCCACGCGGATCGCTTCCACCCACTCCCGGCAGTCGGTCGGGGTCGACAGGTAGTTGAACCGGAGCGCGGGGTGGACCGCGGGGTCGGCCGATGTGATCCGCACCGACCCCCGCGCGTCGGAGTACATCGGCCCGATGTGCACCTGGTAGCCGTGCCCGCCGGCCGGCGCCGAGCCGTCGTAGCGGATGGCGATGGGCAGGAAGTGGAACATCAGGTTGGGGTACGCGACGTCGGCGTTGCTCCGCGCGAAGCCGCCGCCCTCGAAGTGGTTGGTCGCCCCTGGACCGCTGCGCAGGAACAGCCAGCGCGCCCCGACGCCTGGCCGGTTACGCCACTTGAGCGCGGGCGCCACCGAGACCGGGAGCTTCGAGGAGTGCTGGATGTAGACCTCCAGGTGATCCTGAAGATTCTCGCCCACCCCGGGCAGGTGGCTGATCACCTCGATGCCGAGGTCGCGCAGCAGGCCGGCGTCGCCCACCCCGGACAGCTGCAGCAGCTGGGGGGAGTTGATCGCGCCGCCGCACAGGATGATCTCCTTAGCCCGCACCCGCTGGACGGCCTTGTTCCTGACGAACTCGACCCCGACGGCCCGCCCCTTCCGGAAGATGATCTTCGTCACGAACACCCGGCAGGCGACCGTGAGGTTGCTGCGCCACATGACCGGGTGCAGGTAGGCCCGGGCGGCGCTGAGCCGCCGGCCGCGGTGCACGTTGCGGTCGAACGCGGCGAAGCCCTCCTGCCGGTACCCGTTCACGTCGTCGGTGAGCGGGTACCCGGCCTGCTGCACGGCGGCGAAGAACGCGCTGAACAGGGGGTTGGTGGCCGGGCCGCGCTCGAGCACCAGCGGGCCGTCGGTGCCCCGGTACTGGTCGCCCCCGGCCAGGCAGTTCTCCATCTTCCTGAAGTACGGCAGGCAGTGCGCGTAGTCCCAGGCGCCCATGCCCGGGTCGGCGGCCCAGCGCTGGTAGTCCAGGGCGTTGCCGCGCTGGAAGATCATGCCGTTGATGCTGCTCGAGCCGCCGAGCACCTTGCCCCGGGCGTGGTAGACGCGGCGCCCGTTCAGGAACGGCTCGGGTTCGGACTCGTACTGCCAGTCGTAGAGGCGGTTGCCGATGGGTATGGTGAGCGCGGCCGGCATATGGATGAACACATCCCAGAGGTAGTCCGGCCGGCCCGCCTCAAGCACCAGCACCCGGTGGCCAGGATCGGCCGACAGCCGGTTCGCCAGGGCACTGCCAGCCGAGCCGCCGCCGATGATCACGAAGTCATAAGGTGCCGCAGACGGCGATACTTCGCCAGTCAGCTGTTCCGCTCTCATTTCGGGATGTTATATCGGCGCGCCCCAGCTGTGCTGGCCCGGGGGGACGACCCCCGGAACCCCCGGCGACGCCGACTGCTCGGGCCAGCCTCCCGCCGGGCGTCGCAGTCGGCTGGCCGGGCGTCGCAGTCGGCTGGCCGGCCGTCGCGGCTGGCACCGTGTTCCGCCGCTGCGCGTGGTTCACGACACCGTGCCGCCTTCGGGTCATGAAGTTGGCCGGCGCGTAACGGGAATTTGGCTTGCCGGTTCGGGGAAGGATGCGCACATGACAGCAGAAGACATGGGGCCGATGAGCGCGCGAGCCGGCGGCCTGGGCCAGCAGCCAGGTGACCCCCTGTGGGAGTTCTCGCCGTACCCCCCGATCGCCGACTACGGGTTCCTGTCCGACTGTGAGGTCACGGCGCTGGTCGCGCCGAGCGGCTCCGTCGAGTGGATGTGCCTGCCGCGGATGGACAGCCCGAGCATCTTCGGGTCGATACTCGACCGGGACGCCGGCTGGTTCCGGTTCGGGCCCGAGGACATCGCCGTGCCGGCCGACCGCAGGTACCTGCCGGGCACCCTGGTCCTCGAGACCAGCTGGGACTGCGACGAGGGCTGGATGATCGTGCGCGACTGCCTGGTGATGGGCCCGTGGCGGCACGAGCACCCGGAGCGCACCACCCACGTCAGGCCGCCGACCGACTACGACGCCGAGCACACCCTGCTGCGCATGGTGCGCTGCGTGAACGGCCAGGTGCAGCTCACCATGGACTGCGAGCCCGTGTTCGACTACGGGCGGACGCGGGCCCGCTGGAGCCACACCGACCAGGGCTACCACCAGGCGATGATCCGGCCTGTGCAGGGGGAAGGGCGGCGGTGGAGACCTGCGGCTGGCCCTGACCTCCGACATCCGGATCGGCCTGGAAGGGCCGAGCGCGCGGGCCCGCACCCTGCTGCGCGAGGGTGACACCCGATTCTGCGCGCTGTCGTGGGGCAGCCGGACCCCGCCCGAGGACTACGAGGAGGCCTACCAGCGCCTGACCTGGACCGCGCACCACTGGCAGCACTGGCTGGCCCGGGGCACCTTCCCGGATCACCGCTGGCGCCCCTACCTCACCCGCAGCGCGCTGACGCTCAAGGGCCTCACGTTCGCTCCGACCGGTGCCATCGCCGCGGCCGCGACCACGTCGCTGCCGGAGACCCCGCGGGGCGAGCGGAACTGGGACTACCGCTACAGCTGGATCCGGGACGCCACGTTCGCGCTCTGGGGCCTGTACACGCTCGGCTTCGAGTGGGAGGCCAGCGACTACTTCGCGTTCATCACCGACCTGGTCGAGCGCGACCGCGGCAACCTGCAGATCGTCTACGGCATCGACGGCCGGTGCGACCTCGACGAGCAGGAGCTCGATCACCTGCACGGGTATCAGGGCGCCAAGCCGGTCCGGATCGGCAACGCCGCATACCGGCAGCAGCAGAACGACGTGTGGGGCGTGGTGCTCGACTCCCTGTACCTGCACACGAAGTCCAGGGACCGGCTCGACGAGCGGGTCTGGGACATGGCCAGGCACCAGGTCGAGCACGCGCTGGAGCACTGGCGCGAGCCCGACCGCGGGATCTGGGAGATACGGGGCGAGCCCAAGCACTTCACCTCGTCGAAGCTGCTGTGCTGGGTGGCGGCCGACCGCGGGGCGCGGCTGGCCCGGCTCCGCGAGGACACCGACACCGCCCGGCTGTGGCAGAAGGCGGCGGACGAGATCCACGCCGACATCTGCGCGAACGCGCTCGACGAGCGCGGCGTGTTCTGCCAGCACTACGAGACCAGCGCGCTCGACGCCTCGGTGCTGCTGATGCCGCTGGTCCGGTTCCTGCCCGCGAACGACGAGCGGATCCGGGCCACGGTGCTGGCCATCGCGGACGAACTGACCAAGGACGGGCTGGTGCTCCGCTACCAGGTCGGCCAGACCGACGACGGGCTGGCCGGCGAGGAGGGCACGTTCACCATCTGCTCGTTCTGGCTGGTGTCCGCGCTGGCGGAGATCGGCGAGCACCGCCGGGCCCGTGACCTGTGCGAGAAGATCCTCTCCTACGCCAGCCCGCTGCTGCTGTACGCGGAGGAGATCGACCCGCGGTCAGGGCGTCATCTGGGCAACTTCCCGCAGGCGTTCACGCACCTCGCGCTCATCAACGCGGTGATGCACGTGGTCAGGAACGAGCTGCTGGCGGAGCGGGTGGCCTCGGGCAGCGACGCCACCTCGACGCCGCGGCTGCGCTAGGCGGGCCCGGTCACCCCGTGGGCGGGCCGGCCGCGACCACGGCCTCGATCTCGGCAGCGGCCTGGAACGGCGGAAAGCCCTCGAGCACCCAGGTGACGCCGCAGCCCTCCAGCGTGGCCAGCGCGTCAGCCCGGTCGGCCGGGCGCACGTTACGCAGCGCGCACCGGACGACCAGATCATGGTCAGCCGGGGCACCCAGCCGGGCCAGCTCGGCCTGCAGCGCCGTCAGGTCGTCGGCGGCAGGCACATCGGGGGCGTCGGAGACACCGAAGATCGGGAAGCAGCCCTGCACCCGGGCGGCCCGGGCCAGCGGCTTGAGCTTCGGCCACCGGCACGCGGCCCAGATCGGCAGCGGGTCCTGCACCGGGCGGGGCAGGAACGGCGTGGAGTGCACGGTCAGCCCGTCACCGGTGTAGCTGACGTCCTCCCCGCTGAGCAGGCGGCGCAGCGCCTCCAGCGACTCGTCCAGGATGAGACCGCGCTGCCGGGCAGGGACCACCTCGCCGAACGAGCTGAACTCCTTCCAGCCGTCGTCGCCGAGCCCGATGCCGACCACGAGCCGGCCGCCGGACAGCCGGTCCAGCGCGGCGATCTGGCGGGCCATCACCCAGGGCCGCCGCCGCGAGAGCGGCGTCACCATGGCCCCGAACCTGAGCTCCCGGGTGGCCGTCGCGATCGCAGCCATGGTGATCCAGGCGTCGGACACCGGCACACCCGGCTCGGACAGCATGTGATCCCACAGGAAGAGCCCGGACCAGCCCGCCTCCTCGGCCACCACGGCCAGGTCGGCGACCCGGCCCGGATCGGCGAGCTCACCGAACGGCGCAACGAACAGCCCGAGCCTCATCCGCGTCCTTTCTCATCGTCCTGGCCGGCCTGGACGGCGCGGCGCTGCGCATCAGGCAGCGCGTCCAGCCAGCGCTGCCTGAGCCCGGCCAGCGCATCGGGGGTGATCTCGCCGTTGACCCGGAGCCGGGCCAGGCCGCCGTCGGGGATCACGTCGAGCCGGACGTGGGTGGCCACGCCCGGGTCATCGATAACGAACCGGTGCCGGGTGTCGGGCTGAAGCCGCGTCACCGGCAGCACCTCCCGCCATAGCGAGTCCGGAATGGGCACGGCAGGATCGGGAAGAGCGCCGGGAACGCCGGGCGGAACCGCCAGGCCGCCACCGGCCGGCACGCCACGCGCATCCGCGGCGACCAGCCCGGCCCAGCCAGGGGCGTTGCCCACGAAGCACGAGGTATCAACCTCGATATTATGCAGCACCCCTGGCGCGGCCAAGGCCAGGATCACGTAGTCGTGGCCGGGTCCGCGGCGCCGCGCGTTCTCCCAGCCCTCCCCCGTGCTGGCCGCGCGGCCGGGCAGGATCAGGTTCGACGCCGACGCGTAGAACGCGTCCGAGCAGCCGACCACCCGGCCGCCGTGCTCCATCGCCGCCAGGTCGACGGTGCCGGCCAGGAACCGCGGATCGGGCAGCGCGGTCCCGTGCACCCGGAACCTGGCCACCCCGCCGTCCGGGTAGATCGACAGCCGGACGTGGGTCCACCGCCGCCGGTCCGCGACCGGGTACGCGTTCGCGGTATCGCCCTGGGCCGCGGCCCGGGGCACGAGCGTCTGCCAGTCCAGGCCGGCCAGCTCATCCGGGGACGGGTACCCCTCGGCCCCGACCGCCTCCACCGAGATCTGCGGCGGGTAGTTGCCGCGGAAGAACGCCGTGTCGACGACCACGCCGTGCACGATCCCTGGCACCCCGAGCCGCACGATCGCGTGGTCGTGCCCGCCCTCGCGGCGGCGCGCGGTCTCCCAGCCGTCGTAGACCTTGCCCCGGTTGCCGTACTCATCCGCGGCGAAGACCGGCGCGCCGGGCTTGACCAGGTTCTCCTTCTCCGCGAACAGCTCGTCGCTGGCCGCGACCACCCCGCCGCCGAGCAGCCGGGAGGCGAGGTCGGGCAGGCTCGTGACGTCGGGCCCGGTCATCCCGCCGCTCCCCGGGTCAGCAGCCGCCCGGCGGGCCGCGGGCCGGGCACCGGCGCGCCGCGCAGCCAGGTCCGGCGCACCACGCCGTGCAGCCGCTGACCCGCGTAGGGGGTCAGCCGGTGCCGGTGATGCAGCCGCTCCGGATCCACCGTGAAGCTGTCCTCCGGCGCGAACGCCACCAGGTCCGCGTCGCAGCCGGCCGCGATCCGGCCCTTGCCCGCCACCCCGGCCAGGTCCGCGGGGCCGGCCGCCATCCAGCGGGCGATGTCGTCCAGGGACAGGCCGCGCTGGCGGGCCTGGGTCCACACCACCGGCAGCGCGAGCTGCACCGACGAGATCCCGCCCCAGGCCGCGCCGAAGTCCCCGCGGTTCATGTCACCGCTGTCCAGGTGCTTCAGCCCGGGCGGGCAGGGTGAATGATCGGATACCACGCAGCCGATGATCCCATCGGCCAGCGCCTGCCACAGCCGCTCGCGGTTGGCGCGCTCGCGGACCGGCGGGCAGCACTTGAACTGCGTGGCGCCGTCCGGGATGTCCTCCGCCGCCAGCGCGAGGTAGTGCGGGCAGGTCTCCGCGGTGACCTGGGCCTCCCGGCGGGCGGCAGCGACCAGCCCGATCGCGTCCGCGGCGGACAGGTGCAGCACGTGCGCCCGCGCCCCCGTGCGCCGGGCCAGGTCGATGACCTGGCCGATCGCGGCCACCTCGGCCGCGGCCGGGCGCGACCGCAGGAACGGGCCGTAGTCCCGCCCGGCGGCCGGCGGCGCGGCCGCCAGGACCGCGGCGTCCTCGGCGTGCACGATCACCAGGCTGCCCAGCGCGGCCGCCTCCGCCATCACGCCGGCCAGGCCGGCCCGGTCAACCGGCGGGAACTCGGTCACCCCGGAATCAGCCAGAAAGACCTTGAAGCCGAACGCTCCGGCCTCATGCAGCTCTCGCATCCGACCGGTGCTGCCGGGGACGGCTCCGCCCCAGAAACCGACGTCCACATGGATCTGCCCGGCCGCGGACTCCCGCTTGACGCGCAGCGCCCCGGCGTCGATGGTGGGCGGGATCGAGTTCAGCGGCATGTCGATGATCGTGGTGATCCCGCCGGCCGCGGCCGCCCGGGTCGCCGACGCGAAGCCCTCCCAGTCGGTCCGGCCGGGCTCGTTGACGTGGACGTGCGTGTCCACCAGCCCGGGCAGCAGCACCTCGTCGTCACCCAGGACGACGGTGGCACCCGCCCGCGCCCTCGTCCGCGGCCTCGTAGGGCCCGACCTCGGCGATCCTGCCCTGGCTGATCCGTACCGACGCCGGGCCGGTGCCGCCGGGCAGCACGGCGCGGCGCGCCCTGATCACCAGGTCGGGCACGTCAGTGGCCCGCCGGCGCGGCGAGGGCGTCGAGACCGGCCCGGTCGAGGCCGGTCAGCGCCGCGAGCTCGGGCTCGGTGATCGCACCGCAGTCCAGGCCGCGGGCCAGGTACCCGGCCAGCGCGCGGGCGGTGGCCGGCTCCTCGAGCACCCGGCCCGGCGCGCGCTCGACGTAGGCCCGCAGCCGGGCGGCCGCCGCGGGCAGCCCCGCGCGGAAGAAGCCGAACGTGGCCGCGTACCGGCTGGCCAGCTGCGCCGGGTGCAGGTCCCAGCCCTGGTAGAACCCGCGCTCCAGGGACCGCCGCACCAGCCGGGCGTGCAGGCCCCAGGCCTCGATGACCTCGTCCCGCCCGCCCTCGGGCAGCACGTTCGACGAGCCGTCGCTGAGCCTGACCCCGGTGCCCGCCGCCGCGACCTGCATCACCGCCCTGGCGTAGTCGGCGACGGGATGCGCCATGCTCTGCTGCTGGGCCGCGATCCCCAGCGCCGCGCTGTAGTCGTACGTGCCGTAGTGCAGCCCGGTCAGGCGGCCTTCGGCCGCGTGCACGCACCGGGCGATGACCGCGGTCCCGTCCGCGCCGATGATCACCTGCGGGGTCTCCACCTGCACCTCGAACAGCAGCGCGCCGGGGGCCAGGCCGTGGGCCTGCTCCAGGCGGGTGCACAGCCGCGCCATCGCGGTCACCTGGTCCGCCGATGTGACCTTCGGCAGCGTCACCACGAACCCGGGCGGCAGCGGGCCCCGGGCGAGCAGCTCACCCAGGAACAGGTCCAGGGTGCGGATCGCCCGCTGGCGGGTGGGCCGCTCCAGGCTCTTGCAGCGCAGCCCCGTGAACGGCGGCACAGGGTTGGCCCGCACCGGTCGGCCTGCACAGGGTTGGCCGGCACCGGGTTGGCCGGCACCGGGTTGGCCAGCACCGGGTTGGCCGCGCAGGGGCCAGCCGCGCTGGCCGCTGCGGCCTCGTCCGCCAGGCACGCGGCCGCGGACCGCGCGTCCGCGTCCTCGTCGGCGCCGTGATACCCGTCCTCGAAGTCGAGCCGGAGGTCCTCGATGGGCTCGGCGGCGAGCTTGGCCAGCACCCGCGGCCGCACGTCCGCGGCCAGGCCGTCCGGCAGCTCCATCGCCTGCCCGAACTCGGCGGGGCCCGGCGCCCACGTCTCCAGCGAGGTCAGAGCCTGCCGTCCCCACTGCGCGGCCAGGCCCGGGCCGAACCGGTCGGCGGGCAGGTACACGGTGTGCACCGGCTGCCGCCCGGGCCGCGGTCCCGGGTAGCCCTCGGCCAGCGCCCGGTCGGCCGCGGCCAGCGCCTGATCGGCCTCGGCCAGCATCGCGTCCAGCCGGGCCGCGCTCAGGCCGGGCGGGCCGGCCGCCTCCCGGGCCGGATCGGGCGCCCCGGCGGTCACGCCGTACCCGTGATGTGCTCTGGCCTGATCGGGATGCGGGACAGGTCGAGCCCGGTGGCGGCGCGGATCGCGGCCGCGACCGCCGGGCCGGAGGAGATCGTCGGCGGCTCCCCCACGCCGCGCAGGCCGTAGGGGGCGTGCGGGTCCGGGTACTCCAGCACCTCGATCCGCATCGGCGGCATGTCCAGGATCGTGGGGATGAGGTAGTCGGTGAACGAGGGGTTGGCGATCCGCCCGTCCCGCACCTGGATCTCCTCCATGATCGCCAGGCCCAGGCCCTGGGCGGTGCCGCCGTGGATCTGGCCCTCCACCGCCTGCGGGTTCATGGCCTTGCCCACGTCCTGGGTGCAGGCCAGCTCGATGACCTTGACCAGGCCGAGGTCGGTGTCCACGTCGACCACCGCGCGGTGCGCGGAGAACGCGTACTGGACGTGCGCGAAGCCCTGGCCGGTCTCCGCGTCCACCGGATACGTGGGCCGGTGGCGCCACTCGACGGTCTCCTCGAGCACGTCGTCGCGGACGGCCTCGGCGATCGAGACCAGCACGCCCTCGGCGTCGCAGACCACCTGGCCGCCCTCCAGCCGCAGGCCGGCCACGGTGCGGCCGAGCCGGCGCTGGGCCAGGCCGAACACCTGCTCGGCGACCCGCTCGCACGCGGCCTTGACCGCGCCGCCGGTCATGTAGGTCTGGCGGGACGCCGACGTCGAGCCGCCGGAGCCGACCTGCGTATCCACCGGGTGGATCAGGACCTGCTCCACGCCCAGCTCGGTACGGCAGATCTGCTGCTCGATGGTGACCAGGCCCTGACCCACCTCGGCCGCGGCGGTGTGCACGGTCGCCACCGGCTCGTCGCCCATGACCTCCAGCCTGACCCGTGCCGTGGAGTAATCGTCGAAGCCCTCGGAGAAGCCGACGTTCTTGTAGGCCACCGCGTAGCCGACGCCACGGATGACGCCCTCCCCGTGCGTGGTGTTGGACACCCCGCCGGGCAGCGCGCGCAGATCGGGGCTGTGTTGACCTCGGGGGGCGACCCCCCCAGACCCCCCCGTGTGCCGCCCGCTCGGGCCAGCCTCCGGCCGGCCGTCGCGGTCGTCACCGGCTTCGCCGATGCCCACGGGCGGCAGCGGCATGACCTCCAGGCGGCGGAGCAGCTCGGCCACCGGGGCCGGGCTGTCGACGATCTGCCCGGTCGGGGCCTCAGAGCCCAGGCTCATCGCGTTGCGGCAGCGCAGCTCGACCGGGTCCAGGCCCAGCTCCGCGGCCAGCTTGTCCATCTGTGCCTCGTAGGCGAACGCGGCCTGCACCGACCCGAACCCGCGCATCGCGCCGCACGGCGGGTTATTGGTGTACACGCCGTACGTGTCCACGTGCACGTTCGGCACCACGTACGGCCCGATGCCCATCGTGCCCGCGTTGCCGACCACGGCCGGGGTGCTCGAGGTGTACGCGCCGCCGTCGAGGTAGATCTCAGCCTTGATAAAGACGAGCGTGCCGTCCCGGTTGGCGCCGTGCTCGAAGCGCATGGTGGCCGGGTGCCGGTGCACGTGCCCGAAGAACGACTCCTCGCGGTTGTAGACCATCTTGACCGGCTTGCCGGTGTGCAGGGCCAGCATGCACGCGTGCACGTGCATGGACAGATCCTCGCGGCCGCCGAACGCCCCGCCGACCCCGGCCAGCACCAGCCTGACCTGCTCCGGCGACAGGCCGAGCGCCACGCAGATCTGCCTCTGGTCGACATGCAGCCACTGCGTGGCCACGTACAGGTCGACCCCGCCCTCCCCATCCGGCACGGCCAGGCCCGCCTCCGGGCCGAGGAACGCCTGGTCCTGCATGCCGACCTGGTAACTCCCGGTCACCACCACGTCCGCGGACGGCGCGGGATCGCCCTTGCGGAGCTGGAGGTGACGGACCAGGTTGCCCTGGGGATGCAGCTTCGGCGCGGTCCCGGCGAGCGCGGCCACGGCGTCGGTCACCGGCGAGAGCACCTCGTACTCGACGGCGATCTTCTTGGCCGCCTGCCGGGCGATCTCCGGGTGGTCGGCGGCGACCAGGGCCACCGGCTCCCCCTGGTAGCGGACCACGCCGGAGGCGAGCACCGGCTGGTCGGCCAGCTCCAGGCCGCACGCGTTGGCGCCGGGCACGTCCTCGTGGGTGAGCACCGCGTAGACCCCGCCGGTGGCCAGCGCCTCGCCGATCGCGATCGAGTTGATCTTCGCGTAGGGATGGGGGCTGCGCAGCGTCACGCCCCAGATCATGTCGTCCATCCACAGGTCGCTGCCGTAGGCGAACTGCCCCGTGACCTTTGGCGTCGCGTCGGGCCTGCGCGCGCTGTCGCCGATGCCCCCCGGGGCCTCACGCCGGACAGCTGGCGCGCCTGCCCTGGTGGGAACCGGTGTGCTCACGCATCAAGCGTAGTGCGCCGGCCCGGGATGGCCCGTTCGCGGCGGTCCGGAGCCAGCACGCCACATGGGCCACAGCCTTGTCGCCTGACCCGGGCTCCGGGTACCGTCCGCAGGGCCAGGCTCGAGGTGGCAGGAGGATGACAGGTGCAGGAACTCGGTGGCGTGCTGCCGGTTTTCCAGACCCCGTTCACCGACGACGGCGAGATCGACCGCGCCACCCTGGAGAAGGAGTTCGACTGGCTGTTCGCGAACGGCGCCGACGGCGTCGTGTTCGCGATGGTCTCGGAGGTGCTGCGGCTCGCCTCCGACGAGCGGGATGACCTGGCCACCCTGACCTGCCAGCTCGGCCGGGACCGGGGCGTCTGCGTGATCAGCGTCGGCGCGGAATCGACGAAGATCGCGGTCCGGCACGCACGGCACGCCAGGGACGCCGGAGCGCACGCGGTCATGGCCACGCCGCCGACGCTGCAGCCGCTCGGCGACGACCAGCTGATGCGCTACTTCACCACGATCGCGGCGAGCGTCGACATCCCGCTCATCGTCCAGGACGCGAGCGGGTACGTGGGCAACCCGCTGTCTCTGGAGCTGCAGGCCCGGCTGCACCGCGAACTCGGCGACCGGGTGCTGTACAAGCCCGAGGCGCCGCCGGTCGGCCTGCGCCTCACCCGGCTGCGCGACGCCACCGGCCACCGGGCCAGGGTCTTCGAGGGCAACGGCGGCCTGTATCTCATCGACAGCTTCCGGCGGGGCGCGATCGGCACCATGCCGGCGGCCGATCTGATCTGGGCCATCTCCGCGCTCTGGCGCGCGCTGTGCGCCGGCGACTTCGCCCGCGCCTACCGGGTGGCCGGCCCGCTGGCCCAGATGATCGCGCTGCAGACGAGCCTCGACAGCTTCATCGCGGTTGAGAAGCACCTGCTGGTCCGCCAGGGCATCTTCCCGTCCAGCGCCGTGCGCGGGCCGGCCGGCGAGGTCCTCGACGGCCAGGGCCGGGAGGAGGTCGACCGGCTGATGGATATGCTCCGCGCGGTGGTCGACGATGTCTGACGGGGCCGGCCAGCCGCACGAGGTCGTCACGGCGGGTGAGCCGATGGCGCTGCTGCTGGCCGAGGGCCAGCGGCCGTTGCGGGATGCCGACCGGTTCATCCGGAGTGTCGCCGGGACCGAGAGCAACGTCGCCATCGGCCTCGCGCGGCTCGGCCACCGGGTCGCCTTCACCGGGCGGATCGGGACGGACGCCGCCGGCGAGTGGGTCAGGCACGCCCTGCGGGCCGACGGGGTGGACACCGGGTGGCTGCGGGACGATCCCGACCATCCCACCGGGCTGATCCTGCGGGACTACCCGGCGGGCCTGCCGGTCTCGGTCTCCTACTACCGGACGAACAGCGCTCCGTCGGCGCTGACACCGGAGGACGCGGACCCGGACCTGATCGCCGGCTGCCGCGTGCTGTTCGTCACCGGCATCACGGCCATGCTGTCGTCATCGGCGGCCCGGTTTGTTGAGCACGCGGTGGGACTCGCCCGCGAGGCGGGCACGCACGTCGTCTTCGACCTCAACGTCCGGCTGCGCCTGGGCGACGGGCCGGACTGGCGCAAGATCCTGCACCGGTACGCGGGCTGGGCCGACACGCTGCTGATCGGCCAGGACGAGCTCGAGGCGATCGGCGAGCCCGCCGACCCGCGTGACTTCCTCACCGGCGGCACCCGCACGGTGCTGCTCAAGCGCGGCGCCGCCGGGGCCACCGTCTTCGCCGAGAACGTCATGCTTGAGTCCCCGGCCCGCACGGTGCCCGTGGTGGATCCGGTCGGGGCGGGCGACGCCTTTGCCACCGGCTGGATCTCCGGCCTGCTGCGCGCGCTCGGCCCGGCCGAAGCGCTGCGCGAGGCCGTCCTGATCGCCTCGCTCGCCGTCGCCGCGGCCACCGACACCGGGGGCCTGCCGACGGCTGCGGAACGAGACCGGCTGCTGGGGACCGAGGGAGCCGACGTTGACCGGTGACCGTCCCGGCCGCCCGGACCCGCACCCGGACGCGGTGCTCGGCGCGCTCCGGGCGCAGCGGGTCATGGCCATCGTGCGGGCCGGCGACGCGGAGCAGGCCTACACGGCCGCCACCCGGCTGGTCGGCGCGGGCCTGCGGGTGGTTGAGGTATCGCTGGGCACTCCGCAGGCACTGGACGCGGTCGAGCGGCTGGTGCGCCGGCATGATGGCGTCGCGGCCATCGGGGTCGGCACGGTGCTCGACGCCGCGGATGTGGACCGGGCGGCCGGGATCGGGGCCAGCTTCATCGTCGCGCCGACCCTGAACCCAGCCGTGGTCACAGCCGCCGCCGCGCACGGGCTCGCGTCCTTCCCTGGCTGTGCCACACCCAGCGAGATGTGGCAGGCGGCCGGGCTTGGTGCCACCGGCGTCAAGATCTTTCCCGCGTCACTGTGGACGCCCCGGGCGCTGGCCGACCTGCTGCACGCGCTGCCCGGCCTGCGGTGCGTGCCGACCGGCGGGGTCCGGCTCGATGACATCCCGGCGTGGCTGGCCGCGGGCGCGCTCGCCGTCGGGCTGGGCTCGGCGCTGGCGGGCGAGTCGGCCGTGGCCCGGGTGCTCGAGGCCGTGTCCCTGGCTCCAGGCCCGCCCTGACCCGCGAACTGCGGGCGGCGGCCATGGCCGCCGCGCCGCCAGGAGGCGATACGCTGGCCCTGGTGCGGGAGGGCACCTCCGGGTCCGCGGGAAGGACTGAGTCCACCTCCGCTCGTGGCAGTAACTCCTGGCTGGACCGGCAGAGACCGTCTTCGTCCGAGCCCGGCACGCGGGCCCCGGCTCGCAGGAGACCGTCATGCCTCAGCTTCCCGATCGTCCCGATCTTGATCAACTCCGTCACCAGGCGCGCGAGCTGCACCGTGCCGCCGCCCAGGGCGACGTCCCCGCGCTGGACCGCCTGCGGGCGGTCTCGCAGCGGGTCACGCTGTCCACTGCGCAGCTGGCCCTGGCCCGCGACTACGGCTTCCCCAGCTGGAACCGGCTCCGGGCCGAGGTGCAGCGCCGCCGGGCCCGGCCACGCGACGTCACTCCCCCGGCGCCGGAATCGGGGCCGGAGATGGAGGAGAGCGCGGACGAGCTGATCACCGGCCAGTACGCCGACCGGCCGCAGCTGCGCCCCATCCTGGACACGGTGCTGGCCACGCTGCCCACGCTCGGGCACGTGACCGTGCAGGCCCGCAAGACCGTCGTGTCGCTGGTCTCACCGCGCCGCACGTTCGCCGCGGTGCAGGCCACCACCAAGAGCCGGGTGGACCTCGGCCTGCGCCTGGACGGCGTCGAGCCTGCCGGGCGCGTGCTGCCGGCCAAGAACATCGCCAGCGGCACCATCAACCTGCGGATCGCATTGGGCGGGCCCGACGACGTCGACGACGAGGTCATCGGCTGGCTCAAACGGGCCTACGACCAGAGCGTTGCGCCGCCCGCGCCGCGGCGCCCGGCCCGGCGGCCGGTCCCGGAACTCGGGCCGCTGACCGTGCTGATCGACGGCTATGACCTGCCCGGGCTCAGCTGCCACCCGGAACCCGACGGGACCAGGCACCAGAACATCCACGTGGCGGTGCATATGAACAAGGCCCGTGCGGATAGGCCCGCGCTGGTCATGCCGGGCAGCCCCTGGCTGGCCGCGGAGCCGGTGCCCGGCGATGCCCCGTCCGCGCGGTGGGAGGTCGAGGTGACCGTCAAGCGCGGCGAGGAGGGCCTGGACTTCGGCGGCCCGTTCGTGCGCGGCGACCGCACCGACCGGCACCTGGGCCTGGCCTGGGGTGACGTGCCCGGTGACGGGACGCTGCGGCTGTTCCGCGGGGCCAAGCTCCGGCTGGTGGACGTCGACCCGAGCCTGATCGAGGACGCGATGCGGCCTGGGCACCGGCTGGTCGCCCGGATCCGCCTCACCGACCCCAAGGGGAACCCGGTCTGCGCCCGCGTCCATCCGCCGGCCCTCACCTGGTCCGTGGAAGAGGTACCCAGCTAACCCAGCCCTGACCAGACACCGAACCAGTCTGTGAGTTGACGCTAACGTTAGTGTTCGCTAACATTGGCGACCACGGACAGGAGAGGAGGCCCTCATGGGCCAGCCAGTAGCGTTCTTCGAGATTGTCAGCACCGACGCGCCGCGGGCGCAGCAGTTCTACGCCGACCTGTTCGGCTGGCAGGTCGCCGCCGACCCGGCCATGGGGGGGTACGCACTCGTCGACACCGGCGCCGGAGAGGACGCGATCGGCGGCGGGATCGGGCCCGCGGAGACCCCGGCCGAGGCCGGGGTGAAGATCTACATGCGGGTCGACGACCTGGACGGCTACCTGGACCGGGCGGAGAAGCTCGGCGGCCAGCGGCTGATGCCGCCCACCGACCTGCCCGGCGACTTTGGCCGGATCGCGGTCTTCACGGACCCGGACGGCAACGCTGTGGGGCTGTGGGCTTAATGCAGGTCGTGCCGGAGGCGCGCCGATGAGTACAGAGCCGCAGGCTGGCGCGATGAGCGACGAGGCCACGGACGAGGCCCTCCGGGCGCTGGCCGAGCCCCGCCGCCGCGCCATCCTGCGGCTCGTGGCCCGCGACGAGCTGGCCGCCGGCGAGATCGCCGCCGCTTTCGATGTGACCAGGACCGCGGTCAGCCAGCACCTGACCGTGCTGAAGAACGCCGGGCTGCTCGCCGAGCGGCGGGATGGCACCCGGCGGCTGTACCGCGCCCGGCCCGAGGGCCTGGCCGGGCTCAGGCAGTTCCTCGACGAGATGTGGGGGTCATCGCTGGACATGGCCCGCAAATTGGTCGAGGCCGACCGCGGGATCACCGGCGATGACCGGACCGCCAGCGCCGGGTGAACGGCGCGTCAGCCGCCGCCCGCCCGCCCGGCCCGCCGGACGCGCCGTCCGGCGGACCCTGATCGGCGATGACCAGGCTCAGCGCCTGGTGATCGCCGCCTTGTGGGCGGTCGCGCTGGGCCGGTTCCGTGACTACATGCAGCTAAGGAAGGACACGGATATGCCACTCGACACGTCAGAGCTGAGCCGGGCCTACGCGGAGTTTGACGGCGTGGCCCGCAGCGGGGGCTTCGGCCCGCCGCCCCCGGGCGAATGGGATGCGGAGCACACGCTGGCCCACGTGGTGTCGGGCGACGCGTCGATCGCGTCGGCCGTGCTCGCGGTCGTCGCCGGCCAGCGGCCGGTCTACGACAACCGGGTCAACCAGGACGAGTCGAACCTGCAGTGGATCATCAACCAGGCGGGCGGCCTCGCGGGCCTGGCCGACCTGGTGCGCCGGAACGGCGAGCTGCTCTGCCTGGCCGCCGCGCAGCTCAGCGACGAGCAGCTGAACCAGCTGCTGCCGGTGCTGATCGTTTCCGACGACGAGGTCGTGGTGGACGAGCCCAGGCCGCTGCGCAGCCTCATCGAGGGCATCGGCCGGGCCCATCTGCCCATGCACGGGCAGCAGCTGCGCAGCCTGCAGCTGTGATTAGCTGACCAGGAAGAGCGAGGGGACGACGATGGCCGCGAGCCGTGATCCAGCCCGGGCGACGGTAGTACCGCTGCGCCGGCCGCCGGTCCGGCAGTCGACGGTGGTGCGCAGCGACCGGCAGCACACGTTCGACGTGTTCGTGCGCACGATCGGCATTTGGTGGCCGGTCAATCCGTTCTCGGCCGGGAAGGACCGGGTGCGCGACGTCACGATCGAGCCGCGCGCGGGCGGCCGGGTCTACGAGATCTGGCAGGACGGCACCGAGGTGACCTGGGGCGAGCTGCTGGCCTGGGAGCCACCGGAGCGGTTCGTCATGACCTGGACCATGACCCCGGTACCGACCGAGGTCGAGCTCACGTTCCGGGCCCTCGGCCCGGCGCTGACCCAGGTCGCGGTCGAGCACCGCGGCTGGGAGGCGCTGTCGGACGAGCAGCTGGCCGAGGACTGCGCGCTGCCCGGCGGCTACCTGGGCGGCTCCTACGCGGCCGGGTGGACCCGGATCCTGGCCCGGATGGTCGCGGCCGCGGAGGGGCGGTAGCGCTCACCGAGCTGCAGTGGAGCCCGGTGACCGGACCCGGCTACTGGGCCCGCAGCCAGGCGGCGGGGCGGGTCCTGGCGGCCACCGTCGCGGGCGCCGACGCCAGCAGGTTGCCCGCCACCAGCAGGGCGGCCAGGCCGAGGACGAGCACCAGCACCGGGACCACGGTGACCGGCACCACGCCGATCGAGCCGGCGAAGCTGCGCCAGGCCCACCGGCCCGCCACCACCCCGAGCGGGCCGCCGATCACCACGGCCACGGCCAGCGTGAACGTGGTCTGCCAGGCGATGACCGACCGGATCTGGCCCCTAGTCATACCCATCGTCTTCAGCAGCGCGAGCTCGGTGCGCCGCCGCCGCACCGATCCCAGCACGGTCAGGGCCAGCGACAGCACCGCGGCCGCGGCCAGGCCGATGGCCAGCGCCAGCGGCTGGCCGCCCAGGTGCTGGGCGTTGACCACCTGCGCGGCGAGTGACTGATTGCGGCGCAGTTCGTAGGTACCGCCCGGGGTCCGGTCGGGATTGGCCGACACGATCCTGGCCACGAGCTGAGCACGCTGCGTTCTGGTGGTCCCGGGGGCCAGGTCGATCGCCACCGCCGAGGGAAACGCCGGCTGCGACGCCGACCCGCTCGCCGGATGCAGGCCGACCACGCCCTCGGTCGCCAGCAGGGTGTCTTCTGGCAGCATCGCGCCCTGGCCGAGCGACACATGCTCGGCGGTGGCGAGACCGAACGAGGGCAGGGTCACGGTGCCCGCGATCGTGACCGTCCGGGCGAACCTCCCGGTGCCGATCCGCACCGGGTCGCCGACCTTCTTCCCGAGCTCGGCCAGGGTCACGCTGCCCAGTTCGATCTGGTCCGGCCCGGACAGCGGCCCACCGGTGGTGGTCGGCGGCTGGACCGAGCCGAGATCGCGCCGGATGCCGAGCACCGGGATGCTCCGGCCGTCCACGGAAAGCTGGGTGAACGCCATCTCCGACCAGCCGGCCACCGCTGGCTGACCACGAATGAGCCGGGCCATCAGGCCCGGTGTAAAGGAGCCATAGCCACCCTCGGCCTGTATCACCACATCCCAGTTCCAGCCGTACCGGGCCGGATGAGAGATCAGGCCGATGAGGCTGGCATTGAACACCACCGCGACAACCACGGCGGCCACCGCGGCGATCGCTCCCAGCAGCGTGGACCGCACCGGGACCGACTGCCGGCCCCAACCTGGCTCGAGCGCCAGCCTGATGCCCTCGACCGCGGGCGTGGGCAGCCCGGCCGCCGCAGCCTTCCCGGCGATCACCGACGACCGGCCGGAGGCCGCGGTCTGCGGCCGCCGGACCGAGCGGACGGCCAGGACGGCGAGCAGCCCGAGCAGCAGGACGGCGAGCACGGCGGCGCCGGTGCCGAGCACCAGCCAGTCGGCCTGCACCCCGCGGCTGGGGTCGAACCGCCGCACCGGGCCGACCGGGGCCAGCGGGGACACGGCCACGGCGCCCGCCACGGCCAGGATCAGGGCGCCGAGGATGCTGACCAGCCCGGGCAGGCTCGCGGCCACCGCGGCCTGGGCCCGGGTGGCGCCGAGCGCCCGGATCACCGCAATGTCCGGCGCGATCCGGCTCAGCATCTGGGCCAGCCCCTGGCCGACCAGCACGAGCAGGGCCAGCGCGGCGGCCAAGCCGAAGATGGTCAGCGCGGCCGCGTCCGGCCTGATGGCCTGCTGCACCTGACTGTGGATGACGTCGGGGCGGCTAACCGGGAACGTGAGGTCAGACACGTCCTGGTGGGTGGCCTGGCGGATCTGCCGCTGCAGGGAGGCGGTCAGCTGGGCCAGGTCCTGCTCCAGCCGCGGAATCCCGGCCGGGCCGTGAGCCAGGCGCAGCCCGACCCAGGCGTAGCTGAACCCGGCCAGCACCTGGCGGGTGGCGCCCGGGGGCAGGGTGCCGCCCTCGGCCTGGTCGGACTCATCGACCAGCGCCGGCGGGACCTCGGCGATCGCGGCCACCCGGTAGGTGTGGGTGAACGGGCGCCCGGTCGGCTGTCCGTCCGGGCCCACCCGGCTAAAGGCGTACGTGACGTGCCCCCCCACCCCCGTGCCGAACATCCTGGCGATGCGCGGGGTGAGCACGATCTCGCTCGTCGAGTCGAGCCTGGGCAGCCGCCCGGCCAGGACGGTCATCCGGTCCTGGGTGAACCACTCGCCGTCCAGGCTGCAGTTCAGGCCATTGGTGAGGAAGGAACGGTCGAGGTGGCCGTGGACCACGGGATACGAGAACACTCCGACGTACGCGACGTGAGACACGACGCCCGGCAGTGAGGAGATCATCGAGATCGGCCGGAGCGCGGGGATCCCGGGCAGGATGCCTGGCACGTTCACAAACACGTCGCTGGACCGGCTGGCCGCCAGATACCGGCCGTACGCGGTATCCGTGCGGCGGGCGCCGGCCACGGCGCCCAGGGCCACGGCGCCCAGCAGGCCGCCGATCAGGGCCAGCAGCAGCGCCTGCCGCCAGGAGCGCCGGGCGGCCGCCCGCCACCAGTACCACGCCGTGGTCAACCCCCCACCCCCCTTGGTGCGCACGGACCGTGCTTGGCCCAGTGTGCTACGCGAAGCCGGGCGGGAACAGCACGGCTGCCACCACCCGGGCGGACAGGCCACTACCACCATGGCCCGCGGGCGCGGCGCGAGGGGCGGGGCGCGGGCGGGACGCGAGGGGCGGGACGCGGGCGGGACGCGAGGGGCAGGGCGCGGGCGGGGCGCGGGTGCTGTGCGTCAGGTGCGGTCGGCCAGGGTCTGGCTGGCCCGGCGGGCGGCCTCGGCGGCCTGCCGCTCGTCCACGGTCACCACGCGGTCGTGTTCCACCACCGGCCGGCCGCCCGCGAGCAGCAGCTCGAGCGGCGGCGGCGGGCCGAGGACCAGCGCCGCGACGGGATCGGCGATGCCCGCGTGCGGCAGCGTGTCCAGGCGCCACAGCGCGATGTCGGCCAGCTTGCCCGGCTCCAGCGACCCGATCTCCGCCTCCCGGCCGAGCACCTGGGCCCCGCCGAGCGTGCCGAGCTCCACCGCCTCGCGCACGGTCATCGCCTGCGGGCCGCCGGTCGCGCGGGCGAACATCGCCGCGTTGGTGACCTCGCCGATCAGCGAGCTCGCCTCGCTGGAGGCCGAGCCGTCCACGCCGAGACCCACCGGCACACCCGCGTCCAGCAGCGCGCGGGTCCGGCAGATCCCGGCACCGAGCCGGGCGTTGGAGTACGGGCAGTGCGCGACACCGGTCCCGGTGGCGGCGATCCGGCCGATGGCCCGGTCGTCCAGGTGCACCGCGTGCGCGAGCCAGACGTCAGGCCCGAGCCAGCCGAGCGAGTCCATGTACTCCACCGGCGTGGAGCCGAAGTGCTCGGCGCAGTACTCGTCCTCGTCGGCGGTCTCGGCCAGGTGCGTGTGCAGCCGGACCCCTTGTTCCCTGGCCAGCGCGGCGGACTCGGTGAGCAGGTCGCGGGTGACCGAGAACGGGGAGCACGGGGCGACGCCGATCCGCAGCATCGAGCCGGGCGACGGGTCGTGGAACCGGTCGATCGCGTCCTGGGTCGCGGCCAGGATCGTATCCAGGTCCTCGACCACGTCGTCGGGCGGCAGCCCGCCCGCGCTCTGGCCCAGGTCCATGGAGCCGCGCGTGGGATGGAACCGCAGGCCGACCTCGGCGGCGGACGCGACAGTCGCGCCCAGCACGTCGCCGCCGTGGCGCGGGAACAGGTAGTGGTGGTCGGTCGTGGTCGTGCAGCCGGTCTTGGCCAGCCAGGCCAGGCCCGCGGTGGTGACCGCGCGCACCAGGTCTTCGTCGAGCCTGGCCCAGACCGGGTAGAGCTCGGTGAGCCAGCCGAACAGCGTGCTGTCGGCCGCGCGGCCCCTGGTCGCCCACTGGTACAGGTGGTGGTGGGTGTTGACCAGCCCGGGCGTGGCCAGGCAGCCGGTGGCGTCGATCACCTGGGCGTCGTCGTACTCGGGCGCAGGCCCCGGGCCGACCTCGGTGATCTGGCCGCCGTCGACGACAATGTGACCGCCCGGGTACTCATCCCGCTGCGGGTTGAGAGTCAGCACGTGACTGGCGTAAAGGATCAATCTGGTCATGAGGCGGGCGGCCACCGCCCCGCGGCGATTCGCACCGCTTCCAGGATCTTCTCGTACCCGGTGCACCGGCACAGGTTGCCCGCGAGCGCCTCGCGGACCTCGGCGTCGCTGGGCTGCCCGCCCCGCCGCAGCAGATCGTGGGTGGCGATCAGCAGCCCGGGGGTGCAGAACCCGCACTGCACGGCGCCGGCCTCGACGAACGCCTGCTGCACCGGGTGCAGCTCGCCCCCGCGGGCCAGGCCCTCGACCGTGACCACCGTGCGGCCGTGGGCCTGGCCGGCCGCGACCAGGCAGGCGCAGACCGCCGTGTCGTCCAGGTACACCGTGCAGGAACCGCATTCGCCCTGCTCACATGCGTTCTTGGAGCCGGGCAGCCCCATCCGCTCGCGGAGCACGTAGAGCAGGCTCTCGCCCTCCCAGACGTCGTCCGCCTGCCGCGTCTCGCCGTTGACCGTCGCCGTGATCCGCACGTCAGCCCCTATAGGAGTTCCAGGCCCATGTCAGGGTACGCCGGGCCATGACCGCGAGCGCGTGCCTGCCGGTACGCCGACGTGCCCCTGACGTCGTCGATCGGCGCGGCGGCCGCCTTCACCCGCTCGCCGAACTCACCGATAATCCCGTCCGGCAGCGCGCCGCGGGACTGCCACAGGCCGGCCTCGGCCAGCGCCTCGGTGAGGAACCGCTCGGCCTGCTCGGCCCGGATCGGGGTGGGGGCGGCCGAGCCGATGCCGGTGCCGACGGTTCCGCGCTGCGGATCGAGGCTGATGCTGAACGAGGTCACCGCGATCACCATCGCGTTGCGGGTACCGATCTTGCTGAACTGCTGGGGACCGGCCGCGGGCGGGATCAGGATGGCCGCGATCAGCTCGTCCGGAGCCAGCGCGTTCTTCTTGACGCCGGTGTAGAACTCCGCGGCGGGGATCACGCGCGTGCCCCGGACCGACGCGACCTCGATCTCGGCGCCCGTGGCCAGCAGCGGCGGGTGGCTGTCGCCCGCGGGCGAGGCCGCGCCGAGGTTGCCGCCGACCGTGCCGCGGTTGCGGATCTGCGGCGAGCCCACCGTCCGGGAGGCCATGGCCAGGCCGGGCAGCAGGCCGCCGAGCTCGTCGATGACCCTGGTGTAGCTCACGCCGGCCCCGAGCCGGATCCGGCCGTTGTCCGGAGACCACTCGGTCAGCTCGGTCACCCGGTTCAGGTCGAGCAGGGCCCCAGGGCGGCGGGCGTCGAAGTTCAGCTCGACCATCACGTCGGTGCCGCCGGCGATCGGCAGCGCCTCCGGGTGGGCCGCCCTGGCGGCCAGCGCCTCATCCCAGCTCGCTGGCTGCAGGAACTCCACTCATCCCTCCCTTCGGGCCATGCCGCTCAGGCGAAGGCCGCGGGCGAGTCCCAGGCCGGGCCCGGGTCGGCCGCGTCGTCGCGCTGGACCGCGCACTGGATCAGGCCGTAGGGCCGGTCGGCGGCATAGAACACCTCGCCCGGATTATCCATGCCAAACGGGGCCAGGTCGGCCAGGAAGTGATGCCGGTTCGGGGCCGACAGCCTGATCTCCGCGACATCCTCGCGGGCCTCGAGCACGGCGCGGCCCATCTCCCACAGGGTCTGCTGCAGGGCCAGGCTGTACACGGTCGCGAAGCGTTCCAGCAGGATCTGCCGGATCTGGGCGTAGGCCTCGTCCCAGCCGGTCAGCCGCACCGGTGACTCGTACCGCCAGCGCGCGACCAGCGACGTGGCCAGGACCCGGTCGCTGGTCTCCGCCAGCGTGGTGTACGAGTCCTTGAGGAAACCGGAGAACTCCGAGCCGGTCGACTTCAGCAGCACGAGATCCTTCAGGCCGGAGACGATCCAGGCCCGCTGGCCCGGTTCTGCCCCCGTGCCCTCCGCGCCGGCCACGGTCACCGCGGTGGTGCGGACTTCGCCGGAGGTCCGCGCGAACGTGTGCGGGTGATCCTCACCGCCGACGCGACCCGTTCCCAGCCGTACTCGTCCACCTCGACCCTGGCCGCGCTGACCGGGCCGATGTCGCCGGTGAAGTGACGGGCCAGGGCCAGCGCGTACTCCTCGATCTCGCCCACCCCCTTCTCCTTGGCAAAGGCGAAGCAGGTGTTCTTCTGGGTGTCGGTGGGCAGCACGCGGGCCTGGTCACCCCGGGTGTGCGCGTCGGTGAAGTCGCCGCGCAGCGTGGTCGTGACGTTCAGGTCCCTGATCTCGTGCCGCTGCGTGTCCCGGTTGATCCGCACCACCCGGGTCTCCGCCTTGCCGTACTGGTTGCGGCCGAGTTCGATCGCCATGCCTAGCTCCCGCGGTAGGTGGTGTAGCCGAACGGGCTGAGCAGCAGCGGCACGTGGTAGTGCGGTGCCGCGCCGTCGATGGTGAACGTGATGACGACCTCGGGGAAGAACGCGGCCCGGCCGCCCTCCCCTGGGCCGGCCAGATACTCGGCGGTGTCGAAGACAAGGCGGTAGGTGCCAGGCGGCAACTGCGGCGGGCCCAGGGCTGCGGCCCGGCCATCGTCGTCGGTGCGGGTGCGGGCGATCTCGGTCCCGCCGGTGCCCGACACCTGCTCGAGGCGCACCATGACGCCGGCGGCGGGCACGCCCCGCGCGGTGTCCAGTACATGGGTGGTCACGACACTCACGCCACGTCCTCCAGCAGCTTCAGCAGCCTGATCCGGTTGATCTTCCCTAGCTCACCGCGCACTACTCCCCACTCGGTGCCGGGATCGTTGGCCAGCCGCTCGCGCAGCAGGGCCAGCAGCTCCGCCCCGCCGCGGCCGGTCGCGCACACCAGGTAGATGTGGCCAAACCGCCGTTCGTAGGCGTCGTTGCCGTCGGCCAGCGCCTGGACCGTGGCCTGGTCGGCCGCGCGCACCCCGGCCTGCTCCTGGTGCGAAGGGCCCGACGCCCGGTCGCCGATCCGCGGGTGGCCGGCCAGCGCCTGCTCCAGGTCGGCCTCGGCCAGGCCCGCCACCGACGCGTCCGAGCGGGCCAGGAGATCATCGACGGACAGATACGGCCGGCCGGACCCGACGTCGGCGGCCCAGCGCTCGGCCGAGCAGCACGCCAGCAGCGCGGAGCGGGCCTGGTCGGCAGGCAGCGCGTTGAGCCGGTCCAGGCCGCCGCGAGATGATCGTGCGCTCACGGCACCTGATTCTGGCCCCACCACGGGCCTGACGGTACCACCGCGCACCGGAACAGAACAGAACGCTCCGATCTGCTGTAAGGTCGGGCCATGGAGCGGATGTCGGGCCGGCAGGCCGAGGCGGCCCGCAACGATCAGCTGATCCTGGACGCCGCGCGCACGGTGTTCATCGCCGACCCGGCGGCCCCGGTGTCCGAGGTGGCCAAGCGGGCGGGCGTCGGCATCGCGGCCCTGTACCGCCGCTATCCGAGCAAGGAGGACATGCTGCGGAAGCTGTCCGCCGACGGCCTGCAGCGCTACATCGCCGAGGCCGAGGCGGCGCTGGCCGACGAGCGGGACCCGTGGACCGCGTTCGCCGGGTTCATGGACCGGATCGTGGCAGCCGACACCCACTCGCTGACCCAGCGGCTGGCCGGGACGTTCACGCCCAGCGAGGAGCTGTACCGGGAGGCGGCCCGGGCCCAGGACCTGAACGTGGCGCTGTTCGAGCGGGTTCGCGGGGAGCTCCGCCCGGGCCTGGTGGTCGATGACATCGCCTGGATGCTCGAGATGGTGGCGGCCATCCGGCTGCGTGACCCGAAGCGCACCGCCCAGCTGCGGCAGCGGTACCTGGCCCAGCTGCTCGACGGCCTGCGCGGGCCGGCCGCGCCGCTGCCCGGCCCGCCGCCCGGCTGGGAGGAGATGGGCGAGCGCTGGACCACGTGAATCTGCCGGCCCTGGCGTGCCAGCTGGGCGACACGCGAATCTGCCGGCACCAGGACGGACTTGCCGGTGATCGCCTGCCGGGCGGAGGATCGGAACACCGAATTCTTGCGGAGGGGATATGAAGGTACCGCTCACGATCGGAGACTTCCTGCGCCGCGGGGCGGCCGTCTACGCGGATAGGCCCGCGGTGTACGACGAGCCCGGCACGCAGGGCTCCCTGGGGACCATCAGCTACCGGCAGCTGGCCAGCCGGGCCCGCGGCCTGGCGCTGGCCCTGGATGAGCTCGGGATCTCCCACGGCGAGCGGGTGGCGATCGTCAGCCCGAACGCGGCCAGGTTCCAGATCGCGTACTTCGGCGTCAGCGGGTACGGCCGGGTGCTCGTGCCCATCAACTACCGGCTGAACGCCGACGAGATCAGCTACATCGTGGAGCACTCGGGCACGTCGGTGCTGCTGGTCGACCCGGATTCGGACGAGGCGCTGAAGAGCGTGACGGCCAAGCACCGGATCGTGCTCGACGGCGAGGCCGACGCCGCGCTGTTCGCCGAGGCGCCGGACGGGGCGGAACCCGCGGCCTGGGAGCCCGACGAGGACGCCACCGCGAGCATCAACTACACCAGCGGCACGACCGCGCGGCCCAAGGGCGTCCAGCTCACGCACCGGAACTGCTGGCTCAACGCCACCACGTTCGGCTGGCACACCGGGGTCAGCGACCGGGACGTGTTCCTGCACACGCTGCCGATGTTCCACTGCAACGGCTGGGGCATGCCGTACGCGGTCACGGCCATGGGCGTCCCGCAGGTGATCCAGCGCCGGATCGACGGCGAGGAGATCCTGCGCCGCGTCGACGCCCACGGGGTGACGCTGATGTGCGGCGCGCCGGCCGTGGTGGCCGCCATCCTGAACGCGGCCACCGACCGCCGCGAACGGGACGAGATCATCCCGGGCGGCGGCGTAACCCGCATCGTGGTCGCCGGTGCCCCGCCGCCCTCGAAGACGATCGAGCGGGTCGAGTCCGAGCTCGGCTGGGAATTCATCCAGATCTACGGGCTGACCGAGACGGCCCCGCTGCTGACCATCAACCGGCGGCCCCGGGAGTGGGACCACATGGACGCGGCCGCCCGGGCGAAGCTCCAGTCGCGCGCGGGCGTGCCCGCGGTCGGCGTGGAGATCCGGGTCGACCAGACCGGCGAGGTGCTGGCCAGGTCCAACAACGTGTTCGCCGGGTACTGGCAGCAGCCGGAGGAATCGGCCCGCGCGCTGGAGGGCGGCTGGTTCCACACCGGCGACGAGGGCCACCTGGAGGACGGCGACTACCTGGTCATCTCCGACCGGAAGAAGGACGTGATCATCTCCGGCGGCGAGAACGTGAGCTCGGTCGAGGTGGAGGACTGCCTCTACCAGCACGCGGCCGTGGCCGAGGCGGCCGTCATCGGGGTCCCGGACGAGAAGTGGGGCGAGACGGTCAAGGCGCTGGTGGTGCTCAGGGACGGCCAGAGCGCCACCGAGCAGGACCTGATCGAGCACTGCCGGGCCCGGCTCGCGCACTTCAAGTGCCCGACGTCGGTCGAGACCAGGGACGCGCTGCCCCGCACCGCCACCGGCAAGCTGCAGAAATTCAAGCTGCGGGGGCCGTACTGGGAAGGCTTCGAGAAGCGGATCAACTGAGCGTCACCCATCTGTGCCGTTACGCTATTGAGCGGGGCCGGTCATTTACTCAGGTGAAACTCTGTTTAACCAGAGGAGAACCGTCCACGGCTTATTCGGCCAGCCAGATCAGCGTGGTGGCCTGGGCCCGGATGGCCCGCGCGGCCCGCCGGTAGCGCAGCCGCCGGATCCGGCGCCGGTCGGGGCCAAACACGAAGATCCCGGCGCCCTGCTCGGAGAGGACCTCGAGCATGGCCTGGATGGGGTGGAAGCTCTTCACCCGCAGCCTGGTCACCTCCACGCCGAGCGACTGGGCCAGCTGCGCGGACTCCCGCAGCGACTCCTCCAGTTGCGGCGGGTTGGGCAGGTCGTCATAACCGAGCATGGTCGAGAGCGGAAGCGGCGCGCGCTCCACGAAGTTGGCGATGATCAGCCGCTGGCCGAGCTCGACGGCCGAGTCGACGGCAAACACCACGGCATCGTGGTCGAACGGAACGTCCAGCGTCGCCAGCAGCACGGGGCGGCCCTTCGCCCGGTCGGACCCGGCCAGCGGCCCCTGGCGCTGCATCGACCGCATGTCACGTCACTCTTCACATCACTCGGGGTGCAGCTTCCACCGGCGCAGGCTCCTGGTCTGCTCCCTGAGCTGCCGTCGCCACCGAGGCATGTAGAAGAGGAACCAGAAGCTCATCAGCACCGGGAGCAGAATCAGCAGCCGGATCCCGAGGACAAACGACAGGGCCACGACCGGTATCACCAGGCCCAGCACGGTGAGGAGCACGGTGATACGCAGCTTGCGCATGTCCCGCATGATCCCCCAGTACTCCTCGGCCGGGATCTGGCTGGTGTTCCAGCGGCGACGGCAGGCGTCGCACTGCCACCGCTCCCCGTACGGGACGTACCCGATGCCGCCGCAGTCACAGCGGACGGTGATCTGTGCACCGCGCATCACCGCATTGTAGGCGGTCGGGAACTGTCCGAATAGAACAGAACGCTACTGATTCCTGCTGGTCACGACTCATCAGGCTGGTTTGTCTCCGGACCGGCCGAAGAAGGTCGGCGCGCGGAGTAACAGGGATGTTACGTAAATGAGACACATATAGACACGAAGGTCCGAGCGTGCTAAACAACGTTTACCTGGGGTGAACGGAGGTGCCCAAGTGGCTGAGGCTGAGGCTTACCTTGAAGAGCGGCAGCTGCTAAAGGCGCTCCGCTGGTGGGACGGGTTCGTCATAGCCCTGTGCAACCCCGGCTTCCTGATCGCGTCGCTCGGCTTCTCCATGGGCGCGCTCGGCACCTGGGGCGCGGTCTTCCTGTGGGCCGTCTCGGCCGCGGTCGGCATGCTGCAGACCTGGATCTACGCCGAGACCGCGTCCATGTTCCCGGACAAGCCCGGCGGCATCTCGCTCTACGCGCACGAAGGCTGGCGCGGGCGGTTCTCGCTGGTGGGCCCCATCGGGGCGTTCGGCTACTGGATCGGCTGGTCCGTAGTCTTGTCGATCTTCGGCGTGCTGATCGGCGACCTGATCCAGGCGCAGTGGTTCCCGAACAGCACCTGGTCGTTCTTTGACGGCGTCGTGCACGTGGGTCTCCCCCAGGTCATCGCGATCGCCTGCATCGTCGTGGTCTGGGCCCTGAACGTGTTCGGGATCCGCCCGGCCGTGTGGATCTCATATATCACCGGGGCCGGGCTGATGGTGCCCTTGGTGATCTTCATCGTGGTGCCGTACTTCACCGGGGACTGGCACAGCTCCAACATGACCTGGGCGCTGCACGGCTGGGGCGGCTTCAAGCTGGCCATGGTCTACCTGTTCCTGATGTGCTGGTCGGCGTATGCCGCCGAGATCTGCGCGACCTTCGCCCCCGAGTACCACGACACCAGGCGGGACACCACGATCGCGCTGCGGTCGGCCGGCGTGTTCACGCTCCTGGTGTTCCTGCTGTTCCCGCTGGGCGCTGGCGGTCTCGGCGCGCCGCCCGCGGCGACCGCCGGCGGCGAGTTCTACGTCACCGACCTCACGAAGATCGTGGGCAGCGGCGCAGCCGGAGTCGTCATCGTGCTGCTGATCGGCAGCCTGTTCCTGTCGATGATCTCGTCGACCGCGGACGGGTCACGCGCGCTGTACGGCATCGCGCGCGACGACATGACGATCAAGCAGCTCTATCACCTGAACCGGTATCACGTGCCGGCCCGGGCGATGACCGTCGACCTCGCCGTCAACGTTCTGCTGGTGCTGTTCATCGCCAACAACCTGGCCATCCTGTACCTGAGCAACATCGGCTACGTGCTGGCCCACATCTTCGCGCTGAGCGGGTTCCTGCTGCTGCGCAAGGACCGGCCGCGCTGGCCGCGCCCGATCAAGGTGGGCCCGATCTGGGTCGGCATCGCCGCGGTGCTGGTGGTGTTCAATACCGTGCTGCTCATCTTCGGCATCACGAACCCGACCCTCACCGGCTACGGAACCTGGACCGACATGTTCATCGGCGTCGGCGTGCTCATCGGCTCCGTGGTCCTGTTCTTCTTCCGCAGGCTGGTGCAGGACAAGTCGCGCGTGACGTTCCGCGAGGAAGTCCCCGACATGCCGTCGCCGGAGCAGATGAGGCTGCTCACCGAGGAGGCCACGGTCGTGGCCGACTGACGCTGTGTTAGCTCAGGAGGCTTTGCCCCCTGAAGGCGGAACGCACGGCTGCCGACAATGCCGTGATCCTCTCAAGTCGCCATGTCAGCGGCGGTCGATCTGTCGCCACGCGTAGAGATCGCGCAGAGCGCCGATTTGAGTACCGTGATGACCTACCTCGGTGAGCGTGCCCGCGATGAAGTGCGTGGCCGGGTGCGCGGGACCCGGCGGGCCGGCAACGCACAGGCCGCCTCTTGGCGGCTCCGCGGCATACGTGTACCCGGCGGTCGTCACTTCGAGCTGGTCGTCATCGGCCCGCTCGATCGCCTCGCGGAGTCTCTGCCAGCCGTCACGCAACGCGGTGACGGCCTCGGCTGCGCTGGTGAAGATCGGGTGATGGGTCAGGTACGGGGAGGTCCAGCCGCTGGCCATGGTGCGCGTCCCGCCCAGGAGGTCGATGTCGCACAGACGGCCTGGCATCGATCCCATGTGCCAGTACAGCCAGGCGATGGTGGTCATCGGGACCGGGGCTGGCTCAGGGATCGCGAAGTCGGCCACCCATTCGCCGGCTCCGAACGGGTTCGGTGTCCTGCACTGGTCCTGCCGGCGAATGCTCCAGGTCGTCGTGAATGGCTCCCAGAAGAACTCATCATCGGTCAGGTCTTCCCAGGCGCGGGCAAGGGTGAAGTACTCGATTGGGTGCATCAGCTCTAGCAGCGTGCCGGCTCGTTTCCCGGTCATGAGCCGCATCGTACTCAACCCCTCTGCCCATGCCTGAGTGCCGCGGCACAACGACGGATCAGGCTTCGGCCCAGCGCCGTATCGGTCGCAGCGGAATAAGGCAAACGTTGCCCCGTCTCGGCACTAGCTCCAGGGGAACGGCGAGTTGCTCGTGGGGTGCAGCTCGCCGGTGGCGTAGCGGCCGAACCGGAACGGCGTTAGCAGCCCCTGCTTCTCCCCCAGCAGTTCCTTGGCGACCAGCGCTCCGACACCGATCATCTTGTAGCCGTGGTTGGAGTCGGCGATGACGTAGGCGTTCTGGCGGAACACGTCGAATACCGGGAAGCTGTCCGGGGTGAACGCGCCGATGCCGCCGGTCGGCTCGTGCCGGTACAGGTCACGCTGGCCCTCGAACCGCTTGTGGCAGTGCGCGAGCGCGGAGGTCCACATCCGCACAAAATCCTCGCGCACCGTGAACTCCGGGCTCTCCGGCCCGTACGGGTCCACGGCGACCTGCCCGGCGGGCTTGTCCACCACGAGCGGCGAGGCGCCGCCCTGGACCCCGCCGAAGTAGAAGTCCGGCTTGTAGTAGATCCCCCACATCTGGTCGGTGATCAAGTCCCCGTCCACATCGTCGAACAAGGGGGTGCTCGAGTCGACGTGCAGGACCGGCGGGAACGACCCCCGGTTGTCGGTGAACTCGCTAGGGTCCACGGCCAGCGTGCCCTCCTGCAGCGCCCAGTAGGTCCACATCGGCCGCTGGCAGGCGGTGCCGTCAGGGCCGGTCACCGGGATCTGGCCGGGCAGGTCGAGCATGGCCCACACGTCACGGACCCACGGACCGACGGCGACGACCAGCTGATCGCAGGCGACCTCGCCCTGGTCGGTCTGCACCGCGGTGACCGCTCCCCCGCTGACCGCCAGGCCGGTGACGCGGACGCCGGTGGCGATCCGCACCCCCTCGGCCTCGGCCTTCGCGGCCAGGCCGGCCAGCGAGCGGACGTTGTTGGCGTATCCGCCCTTGTGCTCGTGCAGGACCGCGGTAATGCCCGGGGCCTGCCAGTCGTCGAACAGGTCCAGCATGTAGGCGCGGCAGTCGCGCTCGCCCTCGATCAGCGTGGACGGGTACCCGATTGCCTGCTGCTCGGCATAGATCTTCGCGACGTCGGCGTTCATGGCCTCCGGCGCGATCTGCATGTAGCCGACGGGATGGAACGCGAACGCCTCGGGGTCGGACTCCCACACCGACACCGAATGCGCCATGAGCTCGCGCATGGCGGGCTGGAAGTAGTTGTTGCGGATGACCCCGCACGCGATCCCCGAGGCACCGGCGCCGACGCCGCTCTTGTCGATCACGAGGACGTCCTCGCCGCGGCCAAGACCGCGGGCCCGCAGCTCGCGGGCGAGGTGCCAGGCCGTGGAGAGCCCATGGATCCCGGCGCCGATGACCACGTAGCGACTGCTGGGAGGGAGGGATGTCATCACATTCACCCTTCGGTTGGTAGCGCAACCACCGTCGGAAGCGCTAGATATTGCCTCTAGGGAAATAGTATCTCCAGATAGGACAATCGTACCGTGGCCAGAACCGGTCTGCCAGCCACCCGTCAGGTCGCGGCGGTACAGCGGGCGATCACGATCCTGGATGAGCTGGCCGAGGCGCGGGGTGAACTGGGCACCAACGAGATCGCCCGCCGCACCGGAATCAACGTGAGCACGATCTCGAGGATCCTGGCCACGCTGGCCAGCGGCGGCCTGGTCGATCACGTAGCCGCGACCGGGCGGTACCGGCTCGGCGCCGGGGTGGTGCGGCTCGCGAACGCGGCCGGCCTGGACATCCGGTCCCTGGCCCGGCCGCACCTGGAGGAGCTCGGCCAGAGCATCGGGGAGACCGTAACGCTGTCGATTCCCGGTGAGCACGAGGCGTTCACGCTCGACTTCGTGCAGAGCCAGCTCACCGTGCGCAGCGTGGCGGAGGTGGGGCGGACCAGCGTCGCGCACGCCACCGCCGCGGGCAAGGTGTTCCTCGCCTACGGCGGGAAGCTGCCGGACGGGCCGCTGCGGCCGTACACCGACCGGACGATCACCGAGCGCGGCGTCCTGGAGGTCGAGCTGGCCTCGGTCCGGGACCGAGGCTGGGCCCAGGCGGTCGGGGAACGGGAGGACGACATGAACGCGATCGCGGCGCCGGTCCTCGACCGGGCCGGGAAACTCGTCGCGATCCTCGGCGTGCAGGGCCCGGCGGTGAGGTTCAGCCCGCGGGCGATGCGCGCGGCCGTGCCGCTGCTGACCGAGAAGGCCACCCTGATCAGCTCCGCACTCTGACCCACCGTGGATCCCTGCCGAGAGGCAAATGATCGTCCTGCTCAGGGGATGCCCGACAGCATCTCCGATGAGAATCCCGCGAAGATCGGACATCCCGGCACCTCCTGCTGTGCAGGCGCCCAGGAAACCGAGCGGGCGGGGGAACCCTTGGGGAGGGAGCCCGCCCGGAATCCCCGGGCTGCTCGTAACCGAGCGACCCACCGCTACCCCGCCGATTTGCCACTAAACAGCCTGAACGGCCTCAGCGACCAGCAACTACCTCCGTCCTGGCAACGCACTCGCGTCGCACCCTCCGTCCCGGCCAGCGCACTCACGCCACACTCCCGCAACGACCAGGCCGGTGTGGTGGGCATGGGGCGGCGGGCGGTGAGCGAGGATGGCGGACATGACGTACCGCCTCTACAAGGAGCTCGCCGACTGGTGGCCGCTGATCTCGCCTCCGGAGGAATACGAGGAAGAGGCGGCCTATCTGGCCGGGCTGTTCGGTACGGCGGCGATTGAGGTGCGGGAGGTGCTGGATCTGGGCAGCGGCGGGGGCAACGTCGCCACGCACCTGAAAGAGCGGTTCGCGCTCACGCTCGTGGACCTCTCCCCGGACATGATCGCCGTGTCGCGGCGGCTCAACCCGGAGTGCGTTCACCTCCTGGGTGACATGCGGACGGTCCGGCTGGGCCGCCAGTTCGACGCGGTCCTGGTTCACGATGCCGTCGACTACGTGACCTCGGAGCCTGATCTGCGGCAGGTGATCGAGACAGCGTTCGCGCACTGCCGTCCGGGCGGCCTGGCGGTGTTCGTGCCCGACCACACCGCGGACACGTTTCACGCCGTCAGCGGTAGAGGTGGGAGCAGCGACGCAACCGGCCGCCAGGCCAGTTTCCGGGAGTGGACGTGGGACCCCGATTCGGCCGATGACTGGGTCCGGGCCGAGTACGAGTTCGTCCTCCGCGCCGCGGACGGCACCGCCCAGACGGTGCACGAGACGCACCGGCTGGGGGCGTTCCGCCACAACACCTGGCTCCGCCTGCTCACGGACGCTGGCTTCGACGCCGAAGATCGATCCGGCCCAACGACCGATCAGCCCTCTCCCGGCCGTAAGCCAGACAACCTCTTCGTCGGCCGCCGCCCAGAGCGGCGATGATGCGAAACCGCTCGGTGTCGTTAGGCCTCACCTAGCTCTTCGCCATGCACCCCGCGACGTCAGCCCCGAGGAATGGAGAGGGTGAGAGCGAACCGACCGCCTGCTCAGGCGGCCTTCGCGGGTGGGCTGTGGCTGTGCAGGGTGCGGGTGCGGTCGGGGCTGGTGGCGGTGACGGTCCCGTCGGGGTTCAAGGCGATCTGCCAGCCCCACCGGTGGACGGCGATCAGGTGGTGGAAGGTGCACAGCAGCAGCAGGTTGACCAGGCAGGTCTTTCCGCCCTTGGACCGGGGGATGATGTGGTGCGGCTGGCAGGCCGCGGCGGGCTGGTCGCAGCCGCCGGGGAACTGGCAGTGCCGGTCGCGGGCGATGACCAGCCGCCGCAGGTGCGCGGGGATGGTGTCGGTGGCGTGGCCGATGTCCAGCGGCAGGCTCTTGGCGGCGGCCGGGCCGTCCAGCAGCCCGGTCCGCAGATACGCCGCCAGCCCGGTCGGGCCGCAGAGCACGTCGGCGGCGCGGGCGATGATCAGCTGCCGGGTGGCCCGTTCGGCGAGCTTGCGGCGTGCGGTGGCGGCGTCGCGGTCTTCGCCGCGCAGCAGCACGGCGGCCAGGCGGTCGACAACCCGCGGGTCCACGGTGCCGGTGACGACCGGCACGATCGCCGCGTCACAGTCATACCCCGGTCCGGCCGGCGCGCCGGGCCACGATGAGGCCAGGTTCTGAGCGCCGGGCAGGCCACGGAGCTGATCGAGAGTCATGTGCAGCTGGATCTGGGTCGGCTGGCCGCCGCGCTGCGGCAAGCACCCGTCACCGATCAGCCGCCGGCACGCTTCCTCGAGCGCGTCATGCTGGCGCTGCCACTTGCTCCGCAGATCCTCCGGCCCCGCGGGCTTGCCCAGCGCCTCCAGCACCGCCTGCAACGCGGCAGTGGCCTGCGGGGTCAGATCGGCGCGCAACCGCCCCGCCCCGCCCATCGTCACACCGAGGCTCAGGCTGCGGTCGCGGAACCCGTCATCATCGCCGTCGCGGTCGGGCCGCGCGGCCTGCTTGACCATCTCCTCCGCCAGCGCGCCCAGATCCCTCAGATCGGCCCCGCCGGCTGCGGCGCCGAGCAGAATGGCGTCGGCGCCGGGCCGGGTGCTGCTCGGGCAGCAGGCCGGTCCACTCGCAGATCTGCCGCGCCCACGACTCCGAAATCTCCCCGGCGGCCAGCGCGTCGGCGACGGCGGGGTGCGCGGCGAGGCGCTGCATCCACTTGACCGCGATGGCGGCCGCGCCGCCGCCCACCCGGGTCTGCCAGGCCAGCCACGTCCGCGGGCTGCGGTGACCGTCGTCCTCGTACCCGGCCTGCGCGGTGAACGCGGACAGCACCCGGGCCCGGGCGGCAGTGTGGATTGCCTCCGTGCGGGTCAGGGCACGCAGGCAGTCGGCCTGCTCGGCCGTGGTCAGCGACGCCGTGTCCGCCGTCGCCAGGAAGGCCAGGCTCGCCTGGGCCATCGCCGTCGCGTCGGCGACAGTGGCGGGCACGGGCTGCTGGCCGGGTTGGCACATAAGCGATAGACCTCCATGATGCTGAGACTCCGGGCCGGGCACCGGGCCCGGGGGCCTGGTGCTGCCGCCTTGCCTGGCGGGATCTTGGTTATCGAAGCTTTGATCTGACGTTATCGGGTGCCTCTGACATTTCTCGCTTGTGTGAGCGAACCAGCAGAAATTAGTCCCAAGATTCTTTTGGGGCACGGCCGGGAGATCGGGCGTCAGCCCACGAGTCTGACCGGCCCCAGCGAGCGGCCAGACAGGACTAACGGGGACATCACCGGCTCGCGCTTCAGATTGGTCCGATAGTCTCCGCAGCCATGGACATCCGCGCCACCATGCAGAACACCCTGCAGGCCGCCCGTCCGGATCGGGGCGAGCGGTCGGGGCGCCGGGTCACCGCCAACTGGATCGGCGTGGGGGCGCTGACGGTGCTCGTGGCCGCCGGTTACACCGTGTTCGTGATGGCTCAGTACTACACGTTCCGGATCTCAGCCGACGACCTGCTGATCTTTGACCAAGCCGTGCGCTCGTACGCGCACTTCCACCTCCCGGTATCGCCGTTCATCGGCTACCACCTGAGATTCGGCCCCGACTACAACTTGCTCGGCAACCATTGGTCGCCAATTCTCGCGTCGCTCGCGCCGCTGTACTGGATCTGGAACACCCCCATCACCCTGCTCGTAGCGCAAGCGGCGCTGTTCGCGCTGGCCATCCCCTCGATCTGGGTGTTCACCCGCCGGGCGTTCGGCGGCGGGCGGAAGGCGACCGTGGCCGCGTACCTCGTGTCCGTGGCCTACGCGGTGAGCTGGCCGCTTGCCTCGGCGCTGGTCTTCCAGTTCCATGAGGTCGCGTTCGCGCCCGTGCTGATGGCTGTGGCGCTGGAGCGGCTCCAGGCGGGCCGGCTGCGCGCGGCGCTGATCGCGCTCGGGCTGCTGCTCCTGGTCAAGGAGGACATGGGCCTGTTCGTCGCCGGGGTCGGGGCCTACCTGGCCGTGTCGCACCGGATAGTGACCAGGCAGCGGCTCGTGGGCCTGATCCTGATCGTGGGCGGGATCGCGTACACGTGGATCGCGACCGACGTGCTGATCCCGGCGTTCGGCGGGCGCGCCAACTTCTACTGGTCGTACTCGGCCCTCGGTAACAATGTGCCGCAGGCCGCGTGGCACGTGATCGCCCATCCGGCTAGCACTCTGCAGCTGCTCGTCACGCCGCAGGTCAAGCTCGACACCATGCTCTGGCTGTTCGGGGCGTTCTGCTTCCTCTCGCTGCTGTCCCCGATCGCGATCGCGACGGTCCCGCTCCTGCTCGAGCGCATGCTGGCCAACACGGCACCCAACTGGTGGGAGACCTCCTTCCACTACAACGCCTTCCTCGTGGTGGTGCTGGTCTGCGCCGCCGCGGACGGCGCCGCCCGGCTCGACCGGTGGATCGCGCGAGCCAGGCAGCATCTGGCGGCCCGGCGCGCGCAGCCGTCCGACGCCAAGATCACAGCCGCACCCAACACCACGGACGACACACCCGCCCCCGAGGCGACGCCCGCGGACGCCAAGGAGCCCGCGACCCGGACGCCGGCCGCCCGCAGAGCCGGCGCGGTCGCGCTGGTATGTGCCGCCGCGATCTGCGCGCTCGGGCTGTACCTGGTCCCGCGGTTCGCGTTCGACGCCGCCCTGCACCGGCAGTTCTACCACCGGAACGCCCGGATGGAGGCGGCGGCCGCCGCGGACGCCGTGGTCCCGAGCGGCGTGACCGTCGAGGCTGTGCCGTTCCTCGGCCCTCAGCTGTCGCCGCGCGACTTCGTGCTGCTCTGGGACGGGGATGGCGGGACTCCCCCGACGTACGCGCCGTGGGTGGTCGCGAACATCAGGCAGCCGCAGTTCAGCTTCCGCTCCGTGCCAGACCAGAAACAGCGCGTCGCACAGCTCGTGCACGATGGCTACAAGATCGTCTTTCGGCGCCACGGCTACCTCGTGCTGCACCGGGCCGGCCCGGCGGCGGCTAGTTCCGCCCGGGTCAGCCTCCGATCACGCAGGGGACGTCGAACGGGTCGTAGCTCTGGCACACGGCGGCCGGGTTCCTGAAGATGCCGATCGACGGCAGCGCCGTGCCCTGGAAGTTGAACAGGGTCAGGTTGACGTTCGGCGATCCCACACCGGTCCCCGGCTCCCAGCCCACGCCGGGAATCCACTCCGGCGCCCAGTAGAACAGCCCGGCGCCGAGCCCGTCGGGCACCTGGGCCAGGATGGACAGCTCGTCGGTGACGAACGAGAGCTGACCGCCCGGGCTGGCCGGGTAACCGGGCGAGAGCTGGCTGGTCTGCCAGACGAAGTCACCCGTGCTGTCACCCACCGCGCTGTTCCCGTTGGCCAGCGTCCACGGATACTGAGTCTCCGCGATCACAATCCGCTTGTGGAACTGCGTGGCGAGGGCGTCGACGTTCTGGCGCATGGCCGAGATCGCCCCGTGGAAGAACGGGTAGTACGACAGCCCGATCACGTCGAACGGCACGCCGCGCGACACCAGGTTCTGGAAGAACGCCTGGCTCAGCTGATTGTTGCCGCCCTGGTCGTAATGCATCATGATCAGCAGTTGGTGCCCGGGCGGGTTCCCGGCCCTGGCCCCGGCCACGCCGGCCTTGAGCAGGGTGGCCAGGTTGTCGTAGCCCGCGCCAGTGCTCGGGTCGACCTCACCAATAGGCCACAAGATGCCATTACGTATCTCGTTCCCGATGGAGACCATGCCGACCGGAGTGCCCTGACGGGCGAACGAGGAGATCACCTGCTGGGTGTAGGACTGCACGGTCGCGGTGAGCTGGGCGAGGTCCTGGCCCTGCCAGGATGCCGGGATGTCCTGGTGCTGCGGATCGGCCCAGAAGTCGGAGTACATGATGTCGAGGTAGATCTTCATGCCAGCGGCGTGGACGGCGCGGGCCAGGGCCAGGTCACTGGCCAGGTTGCTGTAGCCGGGTGGCGGGTCGACCCACAGCCGCATCCGCACGTAGTTCGCGCCGTTGTTGCGCATGATGGTGACCGGGCTGGCCGCCGGCCCCGGTCGGTGAAGGTCGCGCCCGCGGCGAGTTCCTGCGGGGTGAACGAAAGGTCGGCGCCGAGGTCCAGGCCGGCCGCGGCCGGATCGGGCCCGAACGTGCGGAACTCCCCCACGCACACCGGGGCGCCGGTGCCGCTGAAGACGGTCAGCTGCGCGTACCGCGCCTGGGTGCCGCGCGGCAGCGGCACGTACATCGGGTTCCCCGGGTCCAGCGCGATGTTGCGGGCGGCCGGCACGGCCTGCCAGTCACCGGCGGTGCTGGCCACCTGGATGGTGGCGTCCGCCGACGGGCTGGTCGCGTCCAGCGTGAGGCCCAGGTCGCTGAGGGAGCGGACCTGGCCCAGGTCGATCACGAGGCTGCCGGTCCAGTCCGAGGGGCACCAGTCGGTGCCCGCGTCGCCGTCGATGGCGGCAGATGCGGGGGTGCTCGCGCCCGATGAGGTCGCGCTGGCCTGGCCGGACAGGGCCCAGTTGACCGCGGGGGCCGAGGTGCCGGTGGACGCGGCCACGCCGGCGGCACCCGCCGTGCTGGACGTGTGGTTCGCCAGGCCGGCCAGCAGCGGCACGACCAGAACGACGGGGGCGGCGGTGATGGCCAGTCGGCGGGCGGTGAGCCGGCGGGCTGCGCTGAGCCGGCGGACTAATGAAAGGCGCGGGTCCATGGCGTCTCCCTCGGGATTGTTAGCGCTCACATTCCGGGATCAGCACGGACAATAGATCCAGATGGGCCCATAAGCAATGGGTCGCGGGGAGCTCGCGCTCTTCACGTGTCGGCTGATCGCCCGGCCGACACGGGCGCGGGCCGCGCGGGAGCCCGGTAAACGTCGAGGTGAGCCGAGCGCCTCAGGAACGGGGGCGGGTCTTGTCGGGGTCGTAGAACGGGAACCTGACCACCTGGGCCGGGATCCGCTTGCGGTGCCCGTCCAGCTTGCCGACCTCGACCTCGGTGCCGATCTCCGAGTACTCGATGGCCATCCGGCACAGCGCGATGTTCTTGCGCAGGATCGGCGACCGGGTGCCGCTGGTGATCACGCCGACCTGGGACCGGCCCAGGTGCACGCAGTCGCCGTGGCCCGCGGTCTCGTTGCCGTCCAGCTCCAGGCCCACGAGCGTGCGCTGCGGCGAGGCCTTGCGGCGCTCCAGCGCGGCGCGCCCGACGAAGTCGTCTTCCTTGGTCTTCAGCGGCACGGTGAACCCGATGCCCGCCTCGTACGGGTCGACCTGGTCGTCGAACTCGTAGCCCGCGAAGATCAGGCCGGACTCGATCCTGAGCATGTCCAGCGCGTCCAGGCCGAGCGGCGTCAGGTCGTGCGGCTGCCCCGCCTCCCACACCGCGTCCCACAGTGCCACGGCGTCGTCCGGGTGGCACCACAGCTCGTAGCCGAGCTCGCCGGTGTACCCGGTGCGGGACACGATCAGCGGCAGGCCGTGCGGGCCGCCGATGCGGGCGATCGCGAACCGGAACCAGCCCAGGTCCCCGAACGCGGGCTGCGTCGGCGGGGTCCAGATCAGGTCGCTCAGCAGGTCGCGCGATTTCGGTCCCTGGACCGCGATGTTGTGCAGGTGATCGGTGGAGTGCTTGACCCAGACCTGATCCAGGCCCAGCCGCTCGGCCTGCTGGCGCAACCAGATCCCGTCGTGCTCGTCGCCGCCCACGAACCGGAACCGGTCCGCGCCCAGCCGGAACACCGTGGCGTCGTCCAGCATGCCGCCGGTCTCGTTGCACACCGCGGTGTAGACGACCTGGCCGTCGGCCAGCTTCCTGATGTTGCGGGTGACCGCGGCCTGCAGCAGCGTCTCGGAGTCCGGGCCCACCACCTCGAACTTGCGCAGTGGGGACAGGTCCATGACCACAGCGCCCTCGCGGCAGGCCCAGTACTCGTCGACCGCGCCGTGGTTGTCGAAGCTGGTCGGCAGCCAGTAGCCCCGGTACTCGGTGGTGCGCCGGGTCAGCGTGGACCAGCGGGGCTGGAACGCAGTCTCGCGGGTCAGCTTCGGCTCGGCATCCGGGGTGACGCGGTGCGCGATCGCCATGGAGAACCTCCGCTCGGCCGGGTAGACGCGGACATGGATGTCGGTGGGGTTCCAGGCGTTGGCGGGGTCGATGTCGTCCGGGCAGGCCGAGGACGCGCAGAGCACGTCGGTCATGGCCCGCAGCAGCACGTAGTCGCCTGGCCTGGACCACGGCTCGTCGAACAGCAGCTGGTTGGTCTCGCTGAAGAACGTGTTGTAGAAGAAGTTCAGCGCGGGCCAGCCGCGCCGGGCCGCGATGCCGAACCGCCCGAGCTGCCCGTTGAAGTTGTCGGTGCAGTTCACGTGGCCCGGGTAGCCCTGGTCCTCGTAGTACTTGGCGTTGCAGGCCAGCGCGAACGTGTCGTGGCGGCCCACGGTGTCGCGCACCACCTCGACCAGCGGGCGCATGTCCTGGTCGAAGAACTTCCCGGACAGCCCCGGCTGCGGGTACGCGTTGCCCATCAGGTTGCGGGTGGTGGTCGCGTCCAGGCCCCGCTCCACGCCGTCGTCGAGCCGGCGGGAGTCGAACGCCAGGAAGTCCGAGCACTGGCGGCCCTCGACGTCGATGACCTGGATAAACTGCCCGGCCTCGACGAGGTACGCGAGCGCGGTCGCGGAATCCACCCGCAGGTCGAGCACGGGGTCGGCCAGCGGGGGCGGCAGCTGGGGCTCGCCCGGCGCCCGGGGCTGCGTCCGCCGGACCTCGAGCACCAGGTCGGACGGCGGGTTGTCCGCGTCCACGGCCATCAGCCCACCGGGGGCGGCCACCACCGCGGTGACCGGCTGGCCGGCCACGAACACGGCGGTCTCCCCGGCCGGCGACCACTCGCCGAACAGGCCCACCGCCCGCGCTGCCGCTGGGTCGAGACCCCGCGCCGCGAGCGCGGCGGTCACGTCCGCCCCGGTGACCAGCGTGGCCAGTGCGGCGTCAGCGGGCGGCGCGCCCGCTCCGTTGCCGGAGGCCAGCGCCCGGAGCACGGTTGCCTCGGCATCCGGCGACGTGCCCAGCGCGGCGAAGTCCTCGGCACCCCGGGCGAGCACGGTCAGCTCCCCGCGCTGGCGCCCTTCCACGTCGATGACCGTGAGCTCGTCCCCGGCGTCCAGCTCCACGGCGGTGACGGCACCGGGATGCACCCGGTAGCGCTCGAGCCGCGGGTCGGCCGGGATGAGGCCGGGCAGAACGAGCCGGGGGCGCTCTGCAGATACCGTCACCGTCAGGTCACCTCGCGATCGGCTCCTCGGATTCGTCCTCGGCCGCTGAAATCATCATCCGCCCAGCTCGCGACGGTGCGCCAGTGGAGTCCGGTCGTGAATGCCTCACGACAGACCCACGATCTCGCCGTCTTCGTCGATGTCGATCCGGGCCGCGGCCGGGCTGGACGAGAGGCCCGGCATGGTGCGCATTTCCCCGCAGATCGGGTACACGAACCCCGCGCCGACCGAGGCGCGGACCTCCCGGACCGGGAGGGTCCAGCCGGTCGGCGCCCCCTTGAGCGACGGGTCGGACGAGATCGACAGGTGCGTCTTGGCGATGCAGACCGGGAGCCGGCCGAACCCGTTCCGCTCGTAGTTGTCCAGCTGCTTGGAGGCCTGCGGGGTGTAGCTCACCCCGGCCGCGCCGTAGACCTTGGTGGCCACGGTCTCGATCTTCTGCCGCAGGCTCGCCTGGTCCAGGTACAGCATCCGGAACTCGTTCGGCTCCTCGGCGGCCTCCGCCACGGCCTCGGCCAGCTCGGTGGCGCCCCGGCCGCCGTGGTCGAAGTGGCTGGACACCGCGCACCGGACCCCCATCTCGTCCGCCACCTGCCGGATCGCGTCGTACTCGCTCGGGTGGTCGGTCGGGAACGTGCCGATGGAGACGACCGGCGGCACGCCGTGCAGCCGGACGTTCTCCAGCTGCTTGCGCAGGTTATCCGCGCCGGCCAGCACGTCGTCGGGGTTCTCGGCCAGCAGATCCTCCGGCAGCGGGCGGCCGGCGACGATCTTGTACTTGCCCGAGTGCGCCTTGAGCGCCCGCACCGTGGCCACGACGACCGCGGCGTCAGGGATCAGCCCGGAGTTGCGGCACTTGATGTTGAAGAACCGCTCGGCGCCCATGTCGGCGCCGAACCCGGCCTCGGTGACCAGGAAGTCGCCGGTGTGGATGCCGATCAGGTCGGCCACGACCGAGGAGTTGCCGGTGGCGATGTTGCCGAACGGCCCGGTGTGCACGAGCACCGGCGTGTTCTCCAGGGTCTGCAGCAGGTTGGGCTTGATCGCGTCGCGCAGGATCACGGCCATCGACCCGGCCGCCTCGAGCTGCTCGGCGGTCACCGGGGTGCCATCGGGGGTGTAGCCGACCACGATCCGGCCGAGCCGCTTCCGCAGGTCCGCCAGGGACGTGGTCAGCGCGAGCGTGGCCATCAGCTCAGACGCGGCGGTGATGTCGAACCCGGTCTGCCGGGTCACGCCGTCGGCCTTCGGGCCGAGCCCGATCACGATGTTGCGCAGCGCCCGGTCGTTGACGTCGAGCACCCGCCGCCAGGTGATCTCGTTCATGTCGAGCCCGAGCTTGTTGCCCTGGTACAGGTGGTTGTCGAGCATCGCGGAGAGCAGGTTATGCGCCGCGGTCACCGCGTGCATGTCCCCGGTCAGGTGCAGGTTGAGGATCTCCATCGGGACGACCTGGCTGTACCCGCCGCCCGCGGCGCCGCCCTTGATCCCGAACGTCGGCCCCATCGACGGCTGCCGGATCGCGATCGTGGCCCGCTTGCCGATGTGCTTCAGGGCCTGCCCGAGACCGACGGTCGTGGTGGTCTTGCCCTCGCCCAGCGGCGTCGGGGTGACCGCCGTGACCACCACGTACTTGGCCTTGGGCCGGTCCGCGAGCTCCTCGATCGCGGACAGCTTGATCTTCGCGACCTGCTCGCCGTAGGGCTCCAGCAGGTGCATGCCCAGGCCGATCTCGCTGGCGATGTCGTCGATGGGCTTGAGCTGCGCGTTGCGGGCGATCTCCAGGTCGGTGGGGAACGACATGGCTCTGTACTCCTTACAGGGACTGCTGGTTCTCGGGGTCAGGGCGGCTGGGCAGGGCGTCAGGCATCCGGAATCCGTCAATTTCGATGCCGAATTCGGCGCCCGCGCGGACCAGGGCGTCGAAGAGGTACTGTCCGGAGGATCGTTCGCAGTGCAGCAGGTAGGACGGGGTGGCCCCGTCGGCACTGACCAGGTCGTCGCGGATCACGTCGGTGGCCAGCGCGGCGACCGACGTCCGGAACGCGGCCCCATCCGGGGTGATCGTGCCGCTCAGGTCGACACCGCAGACCTTGGCGAGCAGAGTCGGCGCGGCATTTCCGTTCAGCCTGATGAGCGCTCGGCCATGGGTGAGATCGACCCAGCTCGCCGACGGATCCGCCGCGGCCGTGCGCTCCAGATCCTGACCGGGCGCGGCCAGCAGCAGCCACTCCCCCGGCCCGGAGCCCACGACCAGCGTGCCCGCCGTGTCCCGAGCCGCCCGGCCGAACCGGACGCCGAGCGCGGCCGCGGCCGGGCCGTCGATGGGCGCACGCACCTGGATCTTGGTCAGCGGCGTGCAGTCGGTGATCGTGAGCGCGGCGCTGGAGCGCCGGGCGCTGACCTCCCAGCCGTCGGTCACGGTGACCGGGCCGGGGGGCGCGATCGGGCTGCGAGCCAGCGGTTCTTTCACTCCGGCCTCAGACACGCATCCGCCCCCCGTCCGGGTCGACGTGGGCATGCTGCGGCATGACCCTGGCCTCGATCTGGCGGCCGCTGGGCAGCCGCACGGTGAGCACGGTGCCGGGCTCGGCCAGGTGCGCGTCCACCTGGGCCAGGCAGATCGACCGGCCGAGCGTGGGCGACATCCGGCTGGAGGTGATCCGCCCGGCGATCTCGGTGCCGTCCATGATCAGGCTGGCTTCCTCGGGGACCACCGAGCCGTCCACCGGCTGCACCCCGACCAGCTTCTGCGCGACGCCGGCCTCGAGCTGCCAGGCCAGCTCCGGCTGGCCCGCGAAGTCGTCCTTGTCCAGCTTGATCGCCCAGTCCAGCCCCGCGCTGAACGCCCGGGTCAGGCCGTCGGTGTCCTGGCCGACGATGAAGTGGCCCTTCTCCAGGCGCAGGATCCGCTGCGCCTCCACGCCGAACGCGGCGATGCCCAGGTCGGCGCCCTGTTCGAGGAGCGTCTCCCAGACGTGCAGGCCGTAGCTGGCGGGCACGTGCAGCTCGTAGCTGAGCTCGCCGGTGAAGCCGATCCGCCACAGGACGCTGTCGGGCACCCCGGCGATCGTGCCGGTGCGCACGTGCATGTAGGGGAAGGCCTCGTTATCCAGGTCGACGCCCTCGGTGATCCGCTCAAGCAGCTGGCGTGACTTGGGCCGGCCACGTTCATGCTGGCGTAGGCGGTGGTCACCGGCGTGACGTGCACCCGCCAGTCCGGGTGCTCGGTCTGCAGCCAGTTCTCCACCCACTCCCAGATCGTGGCGGCGCCCGAGGAGGTGGTGCTCATCAGGTAGTGCTCGTCGCCTAGCCGGCCGGTCACGCCGTCGTCCAGCACCACGCCGTCCTCGGCGCACATCACGCCGTACCGGACCCGGCCGATCCCCAGCTTGGACCACTTGTTGACGTAGAGCAGGTTGAGCAGATTCGGTATGTCGGGCCCGCGCAGGTCCAGCTTGCCGATCGGGGTGACGTCGATGATGCCGACGTTCTCCCTGACGTTGCGGACCTCGGCGGCGGCGTCGCCGTACCGGTCCGGCCTGATCCAGGCCCCCGCGATCAGCGGGACGGCGCCGTGCGCCTCGTGCCAGGGCTGCATCGGCGAGTAGCGCACCGGCTCGAACGCCTGCCCGGCCAGGGCGCCGAGCGTGACCGGGACGTACGGCGGGCGCCAGGTCGTGGTGCCGGTTTCGGCGATCGAGCGGCCGGTGGCGCGGGCCACGACCGCGACCGTGTTGACGGTCTCCAGCTTGCCCTGCAGCGGCCCCATGGTCGCGGTGGTGAACCGCTTGGCCAGTTCGGCCGAGTCGAAGCCCTCGGCGACCGCCCCCACCAGGTCCTTGGACGACACGTCCTCGCTGAAGTCGACGATCCCGTGCGTCTTGCCGATGAACAGCTCCGGGTGCGGATCCACAGGAAGCTCAGGAATTGTGCCAGCCGCGACGGCCGGCTTGCCGCCGAGCGGGGGGCTCCGGGCCATCGGGGTCTGGGGTGTCCCCAGGGAGCACAGTGTCCCCCCGGGCTAGCACAGTGGGAGCGGCGAGCGCTCGGGCGCGGGCGACGGCGGCCGCGCGGCGCGCGGCTTCGGCGCCGGTGGCCGTGGCGTGGCCGGTGAGCTCCTCCAGGCTGCCGTCGCCCGCGATGCCGCCGGTGACGAGCACATCGGAGGGAAGCTGGGCCAGGTCAGGGAAGAACCTGGCCGACCGCGGGTCGTAGACCGGCCGGTTGCCCGCCATGTTGAGCAGCGAGGTCGGCGCGGTCCAGCCGACCGCGGTGACCAGCAGGTCGCAGCCGATCGTGGTGCCGTCGGCGACCGTGACCGCGCGCACGCCGCCGCGGCCCCTGACCGCCAGGACGTCGCCGCCGAGGCGGGCATCCTCCACCCGGGCCACCTCGACCCCGGCCCGCTTCAGGTCGGCGACCGCGGCGTCGCCCTCGGCGTTGGCGGTCAGCACCACCGCGCGCTCGCCGGGCCGGACCGCGTAGAGGTTGATCAGCCGCCGCACCGCGGTGGACACCATCACCCCGGGCAGGTCGTTGCCCTGGATCACGTACGGCCGCTCGATGAGACCGGGCGCCACCACGAGCGACTTGGCCCGGACCTTGATCAGCCGCTCGGCCGCGGCTCCGGGCATGGGCCCGGCCGGGGAGCGCTCCAGCACCGCGATCCAGTTGCCGTCGTAGCGGCCGAGCACCACCGAGTCGGTGAGCACCTCGATGCCGGGCTCGGCCGCCACCTGCCCGGCCAGGTCGGCCAGGGCCGCGAGATCGGCCTCGCCGCCCCAGCGCAGGTGACCGCCGAGCCGGTGCTCCTCCTCCACCAGCAGCACGGAGGCGCCGGCCCGCGCGGCCGCGACCGCCGCGGCCATGCCCGCGGGCCCGCCGCCCGCGATCAGCACGTCCGGATGGGCGTACCGCTTCTCCGGCAGGATGTGCGGGGTGTCCGGCGAGACCGAGCCGCCGTTCACGAACCGGCGCAGCACGCTCTCGTAGGCCGGCCACAGCGCCTGCGGCTTCATGAACGTCTTGTAGTAGAAACCGGCGGTCAGGAACTGGCCCGCGAACCGGTTCGCGCCCTTGACGTCGAAGCGCAGCGACGGCCAGACGTTCTGCGAGCTCACCACCATCGCGTCGGTGACCAGGCGGTGAGCGCCCCTGACGTTGGGCTCGTCGCCGACCTGAACCATGCAGCCCGGGTCGTGGAACCCGGCGGTGAGCAGGCCGCGGGGGCGGTGGTACTTCATGCTCCGGGAGAACACGCGCTCGCCCGCGGCCGCGAGCGCCGAGATGATCGTGTCGCCCGCGTAGCCGGAGAACGGCTTCCCGTTCCAGGTGAAGGTCAGCCCGGTGGCGCGGTCGATGACCTCGCCGGGCTGCGGCCCCAGCCGCCTGCTCTCGCTCACCCGGCCGCTCCGACGGCGGACACGGACCGGATCTCGTTGGTCTCGGTATGGCGCTCGACCCGGATGAACCGGCGGCAGCCCATCCGGTGGTACCACGTCTCGGTGGTCCAGCCGCACGGGTTCGCCCGCAGGTAGAGGTAGGACCGCCACTCCTGGCGGGTCGCGGTCCGCGGGTCGGGGCGCGGCACAGCCTCACCGATGTGCTGGAACTCGGTGGCGTCGCGGGGACCGCACCAGGCACACGGGAGCAGGATCATCGTCGAACCTTTCACGACAAACTAGTGGCCGACGGCGGCCGCGCCCTTCTCCCCCACGAGCGCGCCCTCGGTGAACCGGCTGAGGCCGAACGCGGAGATGATCTCGGGCACCCGGCCGGACGCGATGCACTCGGCCATCGCCTCGCCGGACACCGGCCCGGCCTTGAACCCGTAGGTGCCCCAGCCGACGTCGACCAGGAACCCGTCCACGGTGGTGGGACCCATGACCGGGGAGAAGTCGGGGGTCATGTCGCACAGGCCCGCCCACTGCCGCAGCAGGCGCACCTTGCTCAGCGCCGGCATCAGCTCGAGCACGTGCCCGGCCAGGCCCTCGATGAACTCCAGCGAGCCGCGCATGGAGTACGACGTGAACGGGTCCACACTGGCCCCGAACACGAGTTCGCCGCGGTCGGTCTGACTGATATAGACGTGCAGCGTTCCGGACACGATGACAGTGGACAGGAACGGCTTGACCGGTTCTGTGACCGCGGCCTGCAGCGGGGACGTGGTGATCGGCAGGGCCACGCCGGCCATGTCCGAGATCAGGGAAGCCCAGCCGGCGGTGGCGTTGAGCACGGTCCGTGTCGCGATGTCGCCGCGGGTGGTGTGCACGCCGCGGACCTGGCCGTCGGCCACGTCGATGCCGGTGACCTCGGTGTTCTGGTGGATGTGCACCCCGTGGGCGTCCGCACCGCGGGCGTAGCCCCAGACCACCGCGTCGTGCCGGATGATGCCGCCCGGAGGGTGCCACAGCGCGCCGAGCACCGGGTACCTGGCCTCGTCGCTGACGTCGAGAAACGGCGCCAGCTTCTTGATCTCAGCCGGGCCGATCACCTCAGACTCGACGCCCTGGGCCTTGTTCACCTCGGCGCGCCAGCGCATCGTGCGCAGCGAGCTGTCGTTGTGCGCGAGCGTGAGGTGGCCGCGCTGCGAGAACATCACGTTGTAGTCGAGGTCGGCGGCCAGCGTCCGGTAGAGCTGGACCGAGCGGTCGTAGAACCTGACGCCCTCGGGGGTCAGGTAGTTCGACCGCAGGATCGCGGTGTTGCGGCCGGATCCGCCCGAGCCCATGTAGCCCTTGTCCAGCACGGCGACGTCGGTGATCCCGTGGTTGGCGGCCAGGTAGTAGGCGCAGGCCAGGCCGTGCACGCCGCCGCCGATGATGACGACGTCGTAGCTCTTCTTCATCGGGTGGGCGCGCCAGGCGGGCGGCCACTCGGTGTGGGTCAGGCCGCGGCGCAGCAGTCCGAAGGCGGAATATCTCGCCGGATACGTCGCGCGGCGCGCGGACGGCCGGTGCCCGTTCGTGGTCACCTGCACGGGGTCATCGCCCTCCCGGATGTCACGTAGGTGACCGAAATATCCCCGCGGATAGGTTACGCCAGCAATGAAACTCTGTCCACTTTCATGAAACGGCTCGGGGATCGGGATTCCGGCCTCAGCCGGGCGGACCCTGGGCCAGCCGCGACGGCCGTCTTACCGACCGCGGAAGGGGACAGTGACGGGAATTGGCAGGCCGGCGGGGTCGAGGGTCGTCTCCCGAGGCAAGCACCGCTCAGGTCCCTGGCTGGATCGACTTCACCGAGATGAACTGGATCGGCAGCTCGATCAGCGCGTTGGGTCCGTGCGGCACCTCGCCGACGAACTGCATGGCGTCGCCGGGCTCGAGCAGGTAGCGGGAGCTCCCGTACAGGTACTCGAGACGACCGGAGATCATGTAGATGAACTCGGTGCCCGAGTGCTGGTAGAGCGGGAACGTGTCGGCGCGCTCGGTGAGCGTGACCAGCATGGTCTCAAGCGAGTTGTGCGGCGCGCGCATGGTGCCCAGCGACTGGTAGCGATGCCCGGGGCCGGAGTTCTTGTGCTGGATGTCCAGCCCCCGCCCGGCCTTGACCACCAGCACGTCCTGTTCCTCGTTCAGACCGCGGAAGAACGCGGTGACCGGGACCTTCAGCGCTTCGGACAGCCGCGCCAGCGTGGCCAGGCTGGGCGAGGCCTGCGCGTTCTCGATCTTGGATAGCATGCCCTTGGACAGGCCGGTCAGCTCGGCCAGCTGCCCCACGGTCAGCGCTAGCTGGAGCCGGAACTCGCGGACGCGCTCGGCGATGACCGCACCCAGGGACTCCTCGAGCGCGCCGGCCGATCCCCGGGCGCGGGGCCAGCCCGAGTGCCCGGTCATCGTCGGCGGCGTCGCCTGTGGCGAGGCCTATGGACTGAGTCATCGCTTCCAGTGTCCTCCCCCGCGGCGGGAACCGAAACAGCCGGTTTCCGGTGCGGATCCGCATTCGAGACTAGCGGCGGGAAGCGAGCGGGTATTCCATCGCGGCGGGCGCGCCCCGGACCCGGGGACCCTTACCACAGCCAAGCCAGAGGTTGTATCGTCCCATGATACGGGGTTTACTGTCCGTAAATCTGTTACCCCCCGCTTCCGGAGACGGCCGGTGCGCCTGCCCGGGGCGGCTGGCCGCCAGGGAGGCCGTGTGAGTACCGACCTCGAACGGTTCATTGACTCCGACGGTCGCGCCGACGCGGTCGAGCGTGTCCGCGCGGAGATCGACGCCAAGGGCATCACCTACATCTACTACCAGTTCGTCTCGGTCACCGGGCGGATCATGGGCAAGGGCGTGCCCGCCGATCACTGGGAGCGGATCGCCGACCGCGGCTTCCAGCTGGTCTACGGGTCCACGGCCAACCTGTTCACCGACCGGCACGGCAACTACATCGGGTACGGGCCTGAGGCCTGGGAACTCGTCGGCCTGCCGGACGTGGACACGTTCTGCCAGCTGCCGTGGGACCCGAAGACCGCGCGGGTGTTCTGCACGCTGTTCCGCAACCGGGAGGAGGAGGCCGACCCGGGCGCGTATCTGACCTCCGACTGCCGCGGCAACCTGCGCCGGATCCACGAGGCGTTCGAGGCCGAGACCGGGCTGCACCTGCGGGTGGGCACCGAGCCGGAGATGATGTGGCTCAAGCTCAACCCGGACGGCACGCCGTCGGTCGAGGGCAAGACCAAGCCGTACTGCTACCACATCGACCAGTTCGCCGAGCTGCAGCCGCTGATCCACAAGGTGATTGAGTACGGCAAGGCGATGGGCCTGGACATGATCCAGGGCGACCACGAGGACGCTCCCGGCCAGCTCGAGCTGAACTGGCAGTTCGACCGGGCCGACCTGACCGCCGACCGGCTCACCACCTACCGGCAGATCTGCCGGCAGGTGGGCCGCGAGCTCGGCGCGTTCCCGTGCTTCATGCCCAAGCCGTTCATGGGCGTGTCGGCCAACGGCTGCCACCACAACATCTCGCTGTGGCAGGGCGAGGAGAACATGTTCCTGCCCGACACCGACAACCCGCGGCTGCCCAGCAAGCTGGGGCTGAACGCGATCGGCGGCATCCTCGAGCACCTCGGCGCGCTCACCTGCATCACCGCGCCGACCGTCAACTCCTACCGGCGATTCTGGGATACCGGCTTCTGGGCGCCGCTGTACGCCGACTGGGGCTTCCAGAACCGGACCACGGCGCTGCGGGTCAGCGCGCCGGGCCGGTTCGAGTACCGGTCCGTGGACTCCGCGGTGAACCCCTACCTGTCGTTCGCTGCGGTGATCAACGCCATGAACGACGGCATCCAGCGCAGCCTGGACCCGGGGCCGCCGGAGGACCGCAACATCTACGAGGCCATCGCGGGCGGCAAGCAGGTCAAGAAGGTCCCGATGACGCTCGGTGAGGCGCTGGAGGCGCTGGCCAAGGACGAAGTGATCAAGGACGCGCTGCCGGGCGAGATGTACAAGGTCTTCCACCACTACAAGACCGACGAGTGGGAGCGTTACTGCGCGACCGTCTCCGACTGGGATGTGGGCGAATACCTGGACATCCTGCCGTAATCACCAGCGGGCAAGAGAGGGCCACGATATGTGCGGCATTGCTGGCATCATCCACCGGGACGGGCCCGGAGACATCGGGAGCGAGATGACCCGGATGCTTCAGTCGATGAAGCATCGCGGCCCGGACTCCAGCGGCTTCGCCCTCTACGGGCCGCCCGGCGACATGCTGGTCATGCGGATCAAGCTGGCCGACCCGAACGAGGTCCGCGACTACGGCTGGGCCGACCGGCTGGAACGGCACCGGAACGAGATCGAGGCCCGGCTGGCCAAGCTGGGCGCCGAGATCGACGCCGCGCGGGGTGAGCAGGAGTACACGTTCCGGGTGCGGTTCCGCTACAGCGGCGAGCTGAAGCCGCTCGCCGACTACGTCGAGGACGTGCCCGGCTGCGAGGTGCTGTCCCTCGGCCACTCGCTGGAGATCGTCAAGGACCTCAGCGACGCCGAGAGCGTGGCCGAGCGGTACAAGCTGGGCGGCTTCACCGGGACGCACGCGATCGGCCACGTCCGGATGGCCACCGAGTCGGACGTCGACATCTCGGGCGCGCACCCGTACTGGGCCTACCCGTTCTCCGACATCGCGGTGGTGCACAACGGCCAGCTGACCAACTACCACATGTGGCGGCGGCGGCTGGAGCGGATCGGCCACCGGTTCCAGTCCGAGTGTGATTCCGAGATCATCGCCGTCTACCTGGCCCAGAAGATGGACGACGGGCTGACCCTCGAGACCGCGATGAAGGCGAGCCTGGACGAGCTGGACGGGGTGTTCACCTACCTGGTGGTCACCGGCGACGCGCTCGGGGTGGCCAAGGACGAGATGGCCGCGAAGCCGCTGGTCCTCTACGAATCGCCGGAACTGGTCGCGCTGGCCTCCGAGGAGGTCGCGATCCGGGCCGTCATCGGCCACGAGATCGATACCTACGACCCGTACGAGCGGCAAGTGCTGGTGTGGACCCGGTGAAGATCAGCTACGACGCGCGCGGCCTGGCCGAGCCCGATGCCAAGGCCCCGGAAAACGCGACCATCGAGGGCGAGGGCGACGCCCGTAAGGCGGTCTTTGACGCCGCTGACCTGTCCACCCGCCAGATCAACCTGGAGCTGCGCCGCCTGGTCTACGACGAGGAGATCGCGGACGTCACGCTCCAGAACCCGGGGGCCAAGCACTCCATCGCGGTCGGCATCCTCACCCGGTGCCGGATCACGATCGAGGGCAGCCTCGGCTACTTCGGCTGCGGACTGATCGACGGCCCGGAGATCCGGATTACCGGCCGGGTCGGCTGGTCGGTGGCGGAGAACATGATGTCCGGCGTGGTCCTGATCGACAAGAACGCGGGCTCGCTGGCCGCCGCCGCGCTGCGCGGCGGCGACGTGGTGGTCCGCGGCGACGTCGGCGCCCGCACCGGCATCGACCAGAAGGGCGGCACGATCCTGGTCGGCGGGGACGCAGGGATGATGACCGGCTTCATGATGCAGCGCGGCCGCCAGATCATCTGCGGCAACGTCGGCGGCGGGCTCGGCGACTCCATGTACGACGGCGCGATCTACGTCGGCGGGAAGGTCGCCTCGCTGGGCATCGACTGCGTCGAGGCCGAGCTCACCCCGGCCGACGATGAGTTCATCTCCCGCAAGCTCCGGATCTACGGAATAGAGCCGAACACCTCGTTCCGGAAATTCGTCTGCGGGAAGAAGCTCTGGAACTACGACAATCTCGAGCCGGCCGAGCGCAAGCTCGTCCTTTAGGGACCGCCAATGAGCCAGAACGAAGAGGGCGCGAGGTCGGTCCTCGGACACAGCAGCATCTTCACGCCCGAAGTGATCAACGACATCCACGTGAAGTCCGAGCTCGGCCGGTACCGGATGCGCGGCTTCTCGATGTTCAAGCGGATCCCGCACTGGGACGAGCTGATGTTCCTGCCGGGCACGCTGACCCGGTTCGTGATCGAGGGCTACCGGGAGAAGTGCGAAACCAAGACCGTGCTCGGCGCGCGCTTCGCCGCCAAGCCCCTCGAGCTCGACATCCCGATCTACATCACCGGGATGAGCTTCGGCGCGCTGTCGCTCGAGGCCAAGATGGCGCTGGCCAAGGGCGCATCGATGGCGGGCACCGCCACCTGCTCCGGCGAGGGCGGGATGATCCCGCCCGAGCGCGACCTGTCCACCAAGTGGTTCTACCAGGTGATCCAGAGCCGTTACGGCTTCAACCCGCATCACCTGATGCTGGCCGACGGGGTGGAGTTCTTCATCGGCCAGGGCTGCAAGGTCGGGCTCGGCGGTCACCTGATGGGGCAGAAGGTCACCGAGCAGGTGGCCGAGATGCGCTCGCTGCCGGCCGGGATCGACCAGCGCAGCCCGGCGCGCCATCCGGACTGGCTGGGCCCTGACGACCTGTCGCTGAAGATCCAGGAGATCCGCGAGGCCACCGACTACCAGGTGCCGATCCAGCTCAAGCTGGGCGCCGCGCGGGTCTACGACGACGTGCGGATGGCCGCCAAATGCGGGCCTGACACCATTTACCTGGACGGTGCCGAGGGCGGCACCGGGGCCGGGCCGCACATCGCCGCGGAGGAGACCGGCATCCCGCTGATGGCGGCAATTCCCGAGGCGCGCCGGGCCTTCGAGGATGTCGGTCTTGTCGACGAGATCGACCTGGTGGTGGCCGGCGGCATCCGCAACGGCGCCGACGTGGCCAAGTGCCTGGCGCTGGGCGCGAAGGCGGTAGCGATCGGCCATTCGGCGCTGATGGCCCTCAACTGCAACAAGGAAATCCCCGGCGTCACCGATTACGAGGGGACCGTGGGCGTCCCGGCCGGAAAGTGCTACCACTGCCACACCGGGCGCTGCCCGGTCGGCATCACCACGCAGGACCCGGAACTGCGCAAGCGGCTGCGGGTCGACGAGGCCGCCGAGCGGGTCTACAACTTCCTGCACACGCTCACGCTGGAGGCGCAGATGTTCGCCCGGGCGTGCGGCAAGACCGACGTGCACAGCCTCGAGCCCGAGGACCTGTGCGCGCTGACCGTCGAGGCCTCGGCTATGGCCAAGGTGCCGCTGGCCGGGACGACCTACATCCCGGGGCAGACCGAGGAGCGCGCGCTGGCCGAGATCAAGGCACTCCTGGAGAAGCAGGTCATGAACGACGGGTCCCGCAATGGCTGATGACACGAGCACCGAGCTATCTGAGAACACCGGGTCGTCGCGGCTGTCGGTGAAGATCGGTATCGACACCGAGGAGCTGACCGGGCGGACGTTCCCGTACCAGTTCGACCGGTCCCTGGTCGACGATCTAGACCTGCTGGCCGAGACGCCGGGCGAGGACATCAACTGGCTTGAGGACATCCACCTGATGTACGAGGACGAGGTGCCCGCCGTCTTCGACCGCTACACCAACGCCTTCCTCAAGATCCACTTCGAGATCCCGGAGGGACGGGAGGACGAGTACGCCCGCAAGGTGCTGATCAAGCACCTGAAGGAGGGCAACTCCTACGGGATCTGGCTGAAGCGCCGGCACGCCAAGTTCCCGCAGCCGGAGCTGGGCTCATGGCGTGCGGGCTCCGACATGGTGGGCGGGAACGGCCAGCCTTCGTAGCAGTACCGCGGTCACTGCGTGACCGGGCGGCTCGCGGCCAGCGCGGCGCCGACCTGGTCGGCGAACGCCGCCGCAACCAGGCGCTGTTCCAGCGTGGGGCGTGACCCGGGCTCGGGGACGAGCAGGTAACGGCCCTGCAGGAGGCCGTGGTTCTCCACCAGCAGCTCGGTGTCGCCCGGCCAGCCCTCTCGTTCGAGGTCCCAGATCTGGCCCCCGGCCATCAGCTGGCCGTCGTGCTGCAGCCGGGCGGGCCGGCCGAGCCCGGCCACCCCGTACTCGAAGCGGCACGAGCGCAGCGACAGCAGCCGGGTGAGCTGGCCGGCCACCTGGTCAACCAGCGCCAGCGGCGAGCCGCCGGTCGCGACCGCTTCAGCGGCGGCGTTGATCCCCTCCAGATAACCCGCGCGTCTGCTCGCGGCCAGGTGCTGGCGCCGGCCCCAGACGGCGAGCTCCGTCACCGCTATGCCGATGAGCAGGATCAAGACGGTCGTCTCGATGTCGGAGGTCCGGGTAATCCTGAATTGCTCATAGGGCCGGGTGAGGAAGAAATCGAACCAGACCGCGGCCGATATCGCCGCCAGCACGCCCGCGAGCCGGTACCCGCTGGCGGCCACCGCGACCACCACCAGGATCAGGGCCAGTGCCGCGTCCGTGTTGGGGAACCCGGTGCGGAACGGCACCAGGACGGCCGTCAGCAGCAGCGGCGCCGCCACCGCCGCCAGGACGGCTAGATGATCACGCCGGAGCTTCCGCTGCATCGTCGGCCCGGCCGGGGCTAGCTTTCCTGCGCGGAGGCACCGGAGGAGATGGCATGCTCGACCCCGCGGCTCCGGCGCTGGGCCACCAGAACGGGGCAGCGTGACCGCCGGATGACCCGCAGCGTGACGCTGCCGAACATGCGGGTCAGGACTTCTCCCCGCCGGGGACGGCCCAGCACGATGAGGTCAGCACCGAACTCCTCCGCCTCCGCGAGGATGGCCTCGGCAACCCGGTCGACGGCCACGTAACGGACGCCGGCCCGGCGGCCAGGCCGGCCATGCGCAGCTCGAACGTGGCCGCCTCCGCCACGAACGACGCTTCCTTCTTCGTCTCCCGCGAGTACCAGCGGAAGCCGGAAACCTCACGGACCCGGAGATGCAGCGCACGCACCTCTGACAGCTCCCTCGGTGGCGGCACCCTTCGCCAGGTCGAGCACAGCCTGGCTCTGGCTGAAGTCGTCGATCGCGACCAGGATCCTGGCGAACATGGCACCTCACGCGGCCTCGTCTGGCTCTGGCAGCCGTATGGCATCACATCAATCATGCCGCCGCGCTCAAGATGCCCCGCGTGAGGGGCCGTTAGGATCCCGTTAGGATTGGGCGTTCACCAGTTCCAGGGTCGCCTTGTCCCGCAGCCGCCGCCGGACGATGTTGGTCAGCTCTCCCTCGATAATCCTGCGGACGCCGGAGGCGGGCCTGGTGTCCATGACCACGTAGCGGACATTCCGGGTTCGCGCCACCTTAGCGATCATCCGCCCGGCGCTGCGGGTGGCGGCGATCTGGCCGTCGACGGTGCAGCCGCCGCGCGCCAGCTGGGTGATCGCCTGGTTCACGATCTTGAGCTGCTCATCGCGCTCGCGGCGGGTCGGCAGCAGCCCGGGATTGGGCAGCCCGAAGGTCGAGCCGTACACCTTGAGGATCGACAGCACCGCGACCGGCTGGCCGGCGGCGAGCTCGCGGGCGCGGCGGACGGCCGCCCGGCTGAACGGCGCGCCGGACGACGCGAGCAGCACGGCCGCCTCGGTCGTCGGCTGCGGATCGAAGCGACGCCGCCCGAACACCATGGCTACCTGATCACCGGCCGATACCGCTACCTGACCACGGGCGGCTCGCCGGATGCCTCGGCGCCGCCGACCGGGTCAGCCGCGCCCGCGGGTTCGGTTGCGGGCGTGGCCGCGCCGTCGGGCTCGCTGTCAGGCAGCGCATCGGCCAGGCTCCCTGCGCCGGCCGGGGCGAGCTGGCCCGCCGCGGCCAGCTTGCGGTCCTGCCACGCCCGCCACCAGTAGAGCGGGGCGTACAAGGCGACGATGAGCAGCCCGAGCAGGTAAAGACCGGGACCCTGCCCGGGCCCGACCACGATCTTCGGCGAGTTCCAGCCGCCGTAGAAGTAGATGGCCGTCCAGATGATGAAGACCGCCAGCGCGATCCACTTGGCGAAGGTCGGAAGCCGGAACGGCCGCTCCACATCCGGGCGCAGCTGCCGGTAGACGAAGTAGCCGCCGATGGCGAGCGTGCAGGACAGCAGGTAGCCGCCGTTGGAGATGATGTAGATCCGCACCGGCGAGCCGAGCAGCACCAGCAGCGCCGCGCACACCACGTTGAAGCCCATCGCCCAGTCGGGCACGCCGTGCCGGTTCCTGTGCTGGAACCAGCGCGGCAGCTGCCCGTCCTCGGCCGCCTGGTACAGCGACCGGCCGCAGCCCATGATCGCGTTCAGCACCGAGAGCGCCAGGGCCAGGACCAGCGGGATCCCGATGAACCACTTCTCCCACGACCCGGGCCCGAAGATCTTTTCCGTGTAGCTGAGGTACAGCGTGAGCGGGTCGAACGTGGTGAGTGACAGGCCCAGCACGGCCACGAACATCAGCGGCGTCGCGATGTAGATGAACATCCCGAACAGGCCCTCGGCGGTCAGCGCGATCTTGGCGTCCCTGGCGCCGCCGCGGCACTCGCCGACGTAGCAGGCGGCCGCCTCCATCGCGATCACGTTCCAGAGGATCGGGAAGAACCAGGCCGCGACGAACGTGATGTTGACGTGAACTCCCGGCGGCGCGTGGAAGCCCGCCACGTTGCTCCAGTGGATCGAGCCGGACTTGAAGAACGGCAGGAAGATCATCGCCGTGAGCGGCAGCATGGACAGCACGCCGAGGAAGGTCGCGAACGCGGCGCCGAGCCTGATCCCCAGGTAGGCCGGGATGAAGATCGCCAGCAGCAGCCGCGAAGCAGATGAGCATGACGGTGATGCCGATCGGCGCGCCCCAGGTGGTGCCGACCGGGTCGATCAGGTGACCGGGGCTGAAGTTGAACAGCACCGCCAGGTAGGACGCGGTGAGGATCACATTGATCGGCGCGACCGGGAACCACCCGAGCCAGTAGGCCCAGCCGGACAGTCCGCCGATGTGCCGTGCCGTCGTATCGCCAACCAGCGGCCGGAACGACTCTGTCGCGTACCCGGGGATGCCGCCGGTGCGGTCCGGCCACATCGTGGCCAGCTCGGCCAGGCACAGGCAGAGGAAGCACCCGGCGATCGTCATGACGCCGATCAGGATGATGCCGAGCGCCCCGGTGCCCTGGACGACGTACGGCGCGATGCCGGTGACCAGGATGGTGCCGGCCAGCCCGATCACGAACGCACCCCACCAGTTGGTGCCCTTGGCCAGGCCCTTCTCCTGCAGCACGCCGTCTACCGAGGTCATTGTCCCGCCTCTCCTGCCATCGGGTGCCGCCCCGTTCTTTAAAAGAGCGTGAGGTAACGCTCTACCTCCCAGTCGGTCACGACGGAGTGCCAGGCGTGGAACTCCTCGCGCTTGACCTTCGCGTAGTAGTCGATGTAGTCGCCGTCCGGCGTCTTGCCCAGCGCGTCGCGCAGCACGTCGTCGGCGACCAGCTCGTCCATGGCGTGCAGCAGGGTCGGCGGCAGGGTGCGGATACCCCGGCTCGCGACCTCCTCGGCCGGCAGCACGTGCAGGTTGTCGCGGTTCGGCTCACCCGGGTCGAGGCCGCGGTCGATGCCGTCGAGGCCGGCGGCGAGCTGGACCGCCATCGCCAGGTACGGGTTGGCCGCGCCGTCGCAAGCCCGGTTCTCCACCCGGCCGCCTTCCGGCACCCGGAGCATCTGGGTGCGGTTGTTGCCGCCGTAGGTCGCGTAGGCCGGGGCCCAGGTGGCGCCGGACTGCGGCGCGCCCACGCCGAAGCGCTTGTAGGAGTTCACCGTGGGGCACGTGACCCCGGCCAGAGCCGGACCGTGCGCGACCAGCCCGCCGATGTAGTAGTAGGCCATTTCCGACAGGCCGAGGCCCCGGGGGTCGTCGCCGTCGGCGAACAGCTCGGCGCCCGACTTCGCATCCCAGAGGCTGGAGTGCAGGTGCAGCCCGGACCCGGTGAGGTTGGCGAAGGGCTTGGGCATGAAGGTCGCCGCCATGCCGGCCTGGTGCGCCACCGTGTGGACCATGTAGCGGAAGAAGATCAGCCGGTCGGCGCTGGTCAGCGCGTCGGAGTAGGCGAAGTTCTGCTCGAACTGGCCGTTCGCGTCCTCATGGTCGTTGGCGTAGTTCGCCCACCCGAGCCGGTTCATGTACTTCGACAGCGTGGTCAGGTGGTCGAACATCCGGGTCAGGCCCTTGGCGTCGTAGCAGGGCGCGATCGAGCGGTCCAGCGGGTCGGCGACGTCGATACCGCCGCCGTCCTCACGCCGCACGAGGAAGTACTCGGCCTCGCACCCGACGTTGTACTCCAGGCCGCGCTGACGCGCCTTCTCCAGCATCCCCTTGAGGATCAGCCGCGGGGCGTAGGGCCAGGGCTCGCCCTCGACGTGGATGTCGCACTGGAGCACCGCGAGCCCCGGCTGCCACGGTGCGAGCGTGTACGACGCCGGATCGGGCACCGCGATCATGTCGGGGTCGGCCGGGCTCTGGCCCATCGGGCCGGCCGCGAACCCGGCGAAGCCAGCGCCGCCGCCGGTCAGCACGTCGATGGCCTCGATCGGGATCATCTTGGCGCACGGCTTGCCGTGCATGTCCACGAACATGGCGAAGAAGAACTCCACGCCATCGGATTCGGCCCGCGTCCTGAGATCATCGTCCGGCATGCGCACACTCCGTAACGTCAAGGGCAGCCAAAGCGGCCGTTCACCCCAGGTAAACGTTGTGTAGCACGCATCGCCCGCCGTGTCTATATGCCATATAGCTCAGTTACGGGCCCGTAACACCGCGAAGCTAAATGTGTTCCTGGTGCGGGTGGTTCGGCCGGCGAGGGCCTGCAGATGCGGACAGTTACCAATGGGTTAACTGCGTTTCACTACAGTGAATGCCGATCCGGTCCAGCCAGCTGTGGAACATCCGGTCGGCGGACTCGGCCATCGCCTCCCGGCCGTCGGCGAAGGCCCGGGCCAGGATGTCGAACCCCGCGGGCCCGAGGGCGGCCTGCGCCGAGGCCGCGTAGGCGGGCACGAGTCCCCACTCGGCGAACATCTCGCCGGTCACCTCGATGTGGAACTGGACCGCGTACGCGACCTCGCCGAAGCGCATGGCCTGATGCGGGTAGGCGGCGGATTCGCCGAGACAGACCGCCCCGGCCGGGATCTCGAACGTGTCCCCGTGCCATTGCAGGGCGGGAAACTCGTCGCCGAGCACGGACAGGACCGGATCGGCCCGGCCCTCGGCGGTGAGCGTGACCGGCAGCACGCCGACCTCGGGCGCCGCGCCGGGGCCGACGTTCGCGCCCAGGCTGGCGGCCAGCAGCTGCGCCCCCAGGCAGACGCCGAAGTACGGCACTCCGGCGCGCACCGCGGCGGCGATCCACCGCTTCTCGCCGGCCAGCCAGGGATGCCCGGCGTCGTCGTAGGCGCCCATCGGGCCGCCCATCACCACGATCAGGTCCGCGTCACGCCAGTCCGGCAGCTGGCCGCCCTCGTCCAGCTCCACGGTCTCGATCGCGATCCCGTGCCGGGCGAGCACGCCGGTGAAAACTCCCGGCGGCTCGCACGGGATGTGCTGCAGCACAAGCGCCCTGGTCACGTCCGCGCCCGAGTCAGCGCACCACGAGCACCGGCCGGTCGGCCAGGTGGATCACCTTGTGCGTGGTACTGCCCAGGACCAGCCCGGTCAGGTCGCCGCGGCCCCGGGAGCCCATGATGATGACCCCGGCGTCGTGCTCATGAGCGTCCTCGATGATCTCGCGCGCGGCGTGCCCGAAGAGCGTGTCCCTGACCACCGCGTGGGCCGTGACTCCCGCTTTGGCCAGGAAGTCGGCGGCCGCCTTGACCTCCGTGTCCGCCTCATTCTGCGGACTCGGACGGCACCGTGCCCATCCGGGCGATCACCTCCCGCTCCCGCAGGTGGAGCACCCAGACCTCGCCCTTGGACAGCAGCGCGAGATCGCGGGCGGCGGCGAGCACACGCTCGGAAACCTCGGAGTGGTCTATGGCCGCAAGCACTCGCTCGTACATCGGACCTCCTTATGCCCCGGGAACCCAGTCGGTGCCGGCCAGCGGCACCTTGGCCATCGCCGCTGCCTCAAGCGTCAGCGCGGCGAGATCGTCGGGCTCAAGATGGTGCACGTTGGACTTGCCGCAGGCGCGGGCCAGGGCGGTGAGTTCCATCGTGAGCGCCTTCAGGTAGTTGGTCATCCACCGGGCGCCGGTCTCCGGGTCGAGGCGGCGCTCCAGCCCGGGATCCTGGGTGGTCACCCCGACCGGGCACATTCCGGTGTGGCAATGGTGGCAGAAGCCGGGCGCGGTGCCGATGGCGGCGTAGTCGGCGGTCACGTCGTGGTCGGCCCCGTCAGCGCGGTAGCTGGGCCGGTTGCAGCCCAGTGCGATCAGGGCGCCGACGCCGATCGACACGGCGTCGGCGCCCAGCGCAAGCGCCTTGGCGACGTCGGCTCCGGAGCGGATGCCGCCGGACACCACGAGCTGGACCTCGTTCTGCTTGCCGATATCCCGCAGCGCCTCGGCGGCGATCCGCACCGCCGCCAGCGTCGGGATCCCGGTGTGCTCGATGAAAACGGTCTGGGTCGCCCCGGTGCCGCCCGCCATCCCGTCGATCACCACCACGTCGGCGCCCGCGGCCACGGCCAGCTTGACGTCGTGCTCGACCCGGGTGGCCCCGAACTTGACGTAGATGGGCTTTTCCCAGCGGGTGGCCTCACGGAGTTCCTCGATCTTGATCCGCAAGTCGTCGGGCCCGGTCCAGTCCGGGTGCCGCGAGGCGGACCGCTGGTCGATGCCGGGCGGCAGCGTCCGCATGGCGGCCACCCGCTCGCTGACCTTCTGGCCGAGGAGCATGCCCCCGCCGCCCGGCTTGGCTCCCTGGCCGATCACCACCTCGATCGCGTCGGCCGCGCGGAGGTCATCGGGGTTGAACCCGTAGCGCGACGGCAGGCACTGGTACACCAGCAGCCGGGACGCCTTCCGCTCTTCGGGCGTCATGCCGCCGTCACCGGTGGTCGTCGAGGTGCCGACCGCGGTGGCGGCCCGGCCCAGCGCCTCCTTGGCGTGGGCCGACAGCGCGCCGAAGCTCATCCCGGCGATGGTGATCGGGATCGCCAGCTCAAGGGGGCGGCTGGCGAACCTGGTGCCAAGCACGGTGGTGGTGTCACAGCGCTCCCGGTAGCCCTCCAGCGGGTAGCGGGTGAGCGAGGCGGTGAGGAACACGAGGTCGTCGAACGAGGGCATCCGGCGCTTGGCCCCCCAGCCGCGGATCTCGTACCGCCCGAGCTCGGCCATCTCGTGAATCTGGCCGATCACCTCGGGCGGGTAGCTAGCGCTCCGCTCGGTGCCCGTCCACGGCAGCCCAGCAGCCAGCGGCCGGCCATGAAGGGGGAATGGGGAGGTGGGCGGGGGGTCGGGTCCCATCAGTACCTCTGGTCCTTAAGCGCGTCGAAACGGTACAGGCTCTTCGCGGACGCGACTCGGGTCACGTCCTCGGCGCAGATGTGCGAGAATCCGGCCTGCGCGGCGAGCTCCCGCACCCGCCGGACGTCGTCGTCGGTCAGGTCCTCGACCCTGGCGTCGGAGCCCAGCGACTTTATCCGGCCGCCGACGTAGATCACGGCCTCGTACAGCGAGTCGCCGAGCGAGTCGGCCGCGTCGCCGCCGACGAGGATCGTGCCCGCCTGGGCCATGAACCCGCTCATGTGCCCGACGTCCCCGGCGACCGCGATCGTGCCGCCCTTGAGCGAGATCCCGGTCCGGGATGAGGCATCGCCCTCGATCACGATCAGGCCGCCTCGCGCCGAGGCGCCGGTGCACTCCGAGGCGTTGCCCCGCACCCGGATCGTGCCGGACATCAGGTTGTCGCCCGTGGACCAGCCGACGAACCCGTTGACCACGATGTCCGGGCCGTCGCCCAGCCCGCCGATGAAGTACCCGGCGTTGCCAGCGATCGTGATGTCGAGCCGGGCGGTCAGGCCCACGGCCAGGTTGTGCCGGCCCCGCGGCTCGGTGATGCGAACCGCCGTGCCGTCAGGAAGCTGCCGCAGCGCCTCGTTCAGATCCCGCACCGAGAGCCCGGCGCAGCTGAGCTCGACGGCGGTTACTCGTGCCACGTGTAGATCTCCTCGGGCATCGGCTCGAACACCTCCGCCTTCTCCACCCCGGGGAGGTCGGCCAGCGCCACGTACTCGGAGGCGACGGCCACGTAGTCGGAGGTCTCGGCGACCACCATCGGCTTGCACGCGAACGAGTCGCGCACCACCGCGAACGACGCCCCCGACGAGACAAGCAGCGTGAAGAAGCCATCGAACACCTTGGTCACGCGACGCAGGGCCTCGGCCAGGTCAGCGCCATCGTCCAGCTCGCGGGCGATGAAGCGGGCGGCCACCTCGGAATCGTTGTCGGTGTCGAAGCGGACGCCCGCGGCGGTCAGCTCCCGGCGGATGCTGGCGTAGTTCGAGAACGACCCGTTGTGCACCAGAGCCAGGTCCGCGGCGGAGGCGAACGGGTGCGAGTGCTCGATTGTCACCGCCGACTCGGTCGCCATCCGGGTATGGCCGGTGGCCTGGTAGCCGGCCATGCCGGAAATCCCGTAGCGGGCACATACTTCGGCGGCGGGGCCGACGTCCTTGTACACCTCCATCGCGGTCCCGTAGCCGAACAGCCTTATGCCCGGATCGACGTCCGCCAGCAGGCGCTCCACCTGCCCTGGCTCGAGACCGGTCACCACGACCGCGTCACGGCCGCGGCGGCGCAGCTCGGCCGGCTGGCCCGTGGCCTCGAACCCCGTGGTCTCAAACACGGTGCGGAGGCCCGCCCAGTCGTAGTCATCCGCCGGGGCGCAGAGCGAGTACTTCAGCGCGCCGGCTGGGGCGTCGTGGCGGTAGATCGCCACCCCGGTGGAGTCCGGCCCCCGCGAGGCGAGCACGTCCAGCATCGGGACTACCAGCTCGCCAAGGACGGGATAAAGATCCGGATTCTTGAGCCGGAGGCCGACGATCCCGCACATGCACCCTCCCCAGAGACCCGCTGCCAGGAGGCTAACATGATCAGCGAAATCCGAACACGGTCATACCGGGTCGAAGACGGCTACGCGTCGATCCCGAGCCAGGTGGCGAACGATCTCAGCTCCTCGCTCGGGCGCGGCTCGGCGTGCGCGATGGCCTGGACCGTATCGCGGACCATCGGATGGTGCCTGGCCTGCTGCGGCGCTATCCGCCGGGCGCGGTTCAGCGCGCTCAGCGCGCGGTGCCGGTCGCCGTAGTACAGCCAGCCCCTGGCCACCTCGATGTGGTAGTGGCCGACCCGCACCGGGGGCAGGCGGTCGAGATAGCCGGCCCGGTGCACGTCCTCGGCCCGGCCCACCGCCAGCGCCCCGTCGGCCATCTCGACGGCGGCCGACACCTCGTGCAGGCCGACGTTGGCCGCGCCGAACTCCATCCCGTAGTGGTTGGCCCCGTCCGGGACGGTGGCCGCGATCTGCTGGGCCTCGGCCAGGTGAGCGTCGGATTCCTGGCGGCGGCCCGCACGGGCGGCCAGCACCGCCGAGCGCAGGTGCAGGCTCCCGTAGACGCTGCGGCCCGCCTCGTCCAGGCGGGCCGGGTCCGGGCCGAGCTCGCCGCGGGTGCGCTCCATCAGCGCCAGGCCCTGGTCGTAAGCGGCGGCCCCGAGCAGCGACCCGCCCCGGGACCACTGGGTCCGCGCGACCCGCACCGGGTCGCCGCACTGGCGGGATGCCCACTCGATCCGGTCCAGGGTCAGCGCCCGCAGGTCGGCGTAGCCGAGCTGATGGGCGAGCCCGGCGATGCCGCCGTAAGCCTCGGCCAGCAGTGCGTACAGCGCTGGCCGCTCCGCGTCGCTGGCCGCGGCTATCGCCGCCTGCAGGTCGGCCAGCAGCCCGGGCAGCGTCTGGCTGAGCTGCAGGTACCGGGCCTGGCGGCCGAGCTGGGACACGGCCGCGACCTCGGCACGCAGCTCGCCGGCCGGGCGCTGGGGCATCTGGCTCAGCGACACCGGCCGCTGGTGGGCCTCCCACCGCGGCGCGCTGACCTCGGCCGAGTTAGCCGCCGGATGCGTCCCGTTCGTACGGGCAGATACCACGTCCCAGCTCGTTGAGTCGCATCCAGGCGCAGGAAGAGCTGCTGACCCGGGTGGGCAGCCGGCGCCGGGCCTGACGGGCTATCCGGCCGTACCCTCTCCGTGATCATTTCCGGGACCGGGCCCGGGACATGATCGGTCTTTCCCCGGACAGGATCAGGAATTGCCGGTCAGCGGCGGGCGATGATGGCCGCGTAGGTTCGCTCCAGCGCCCGCAGCGTCTGCTTGTAGTTGCGCTGCGCAACGGCGACAAACAGGCAGTCCACGACGGTGAGCGCGGCGATCCTGCTGGCCATTGCGCCGGACCGGAATGTCGTCTCCCTGGCCGCGGTGGTGAGAACGTGGTCGGCCACGCTGGCGATGGAGGACCCGGGGAAGTTCGTGATCGCCACCGTGGTGGCCTGCTGCTGCCTGGCCTCGGCCAGGCTGCCGACCGTGTCCGCGGTCATCCCGGTGTGGGAGATGCCGATGGCCACGTCACCGCGCTTCAGCAGGGCGGCCGATGTCACCGCGCTGTGCGGGTCGGGCCACGCGTAGACGATCCGCTCGATGCGGTGCAGCTTCTGCTGCAGGTCCAGGGCGACGAACGCGCTGGCCCCGACGCCGTAGATATCGATGCGGCGGGCGTGGACGATAGCGTCGACGACCGCGCTGAGCGTCTCCGCGTTCAGCTGCGCGGCCGTTTCCTCCACCGCGCGCGCGTCGGCGTGCGCGATTTTCTTGATCACCTCGTCGATGGTGTCCTGCGGCCCGATGTCGCTGCCGATGTCCTCCCAGCCCCTGGCCTGCCCGACCTGCGCCGCAGCCGCCAGGGCCAGCCTGAGCTCGGGGTAGCCAGGGAAACCCATGGCCCGGCAGAACCTGATCACCGTGGTTCCTGACGTGCGGCACGCCTCGGCCAGCTCGGAGATGGTCTTGGCCGCGACACCCGCCGGGTCTTGCACCACCGCGGCGGCGACCCGCCGCTCGGCGGGGGCCAGGTTCGGGGTGAGGGCGCGCACGTGCGCGAGGAGCGTCTGCGGAGTGTGCTCGGGCGGCTCCTGTGCTGAGGTGCCCCGCGCTGGTTGCGGCATGGCGACACTGTACGACGCCCAGTCGCCGACGTGCGGCGACGCCCCTGGCTGCGCCCTGTGGCAGGCTGGCAGCGATGGACGAGGCACGGTGGGGAGCACGGTTCGAGCGGGCGTTCGCCGGGCCGGCGTCGGCCGTGCGCGAGCGCATCTGGCGTGAGGTGTACGGACCTGAGTACCCGGACGGGGTCGACCCCTTCAGCTACATCAGCCTGACCGAGCTCCGGCTCTTCGCCCGCGAGACACGGGTCGGGAGCGGCCAGCGCCTGATCGATATCGGCTGCGGCCGCGGCGGGCCCGGTCTCTGGGTGGCCGACGCGACCGGGGCCAGGCTCATCGGCCTCGACACCGCCGAATCCGCGCTGGGCGCGGCCCGGTGCCAGGCGGACCGGGCCGGCCTGGCAGGCCGGGCCGGAATTCCGCCGGGGCAGCTTTGAGGACACCGGGCTGCCGAGCCGCTCCGCTGACGCGGTCATGAGCGTCGACGCCCTGCTGTTCACGCCCAGCAAGCGCGCCGCCGCCGCCGAGCTGGCCAGGATCATCGTTCCCGGCGGCCGGCTGGTGGTGACCAGCTGGGATTATCACCGCCGCCCGCCCGCCAGGCCGGAGCAAGTCGCCGACCACCGCCCGCTCCTGGATGAGGCCGGCTTCGACATCGTCAGCTACGCCGAGACCGAGGCCTGGCGCGAGCGGCAGGAGCGCACGGGCCTGGCGATGCTCGCCGCCGTCGGGGAGCTAGCGGCCGAGGCGGACGCTGATCCGGGCCAGGTGCGAGCGGGCATCGAGGAGATGCACGCGACGATGGACTGCATGATCCGCCGCGTGCTGGTGGTAGCCCAGCGAGGCCGGGCGGCCTAGCCGAGCAGCGCGGCCGCCACGGCCGCGTGCACCTGCTTGCGCAGGCCGACGACCGAGTGTTCCGGGCCACGCCCGAAGTGCACCGCATTGGTCAGCAGGACCGCCCACAGACCGCTGCGGGCGTCCACGGACAGGCTGGTGCCGGTGAAGCCGGTGTGCCCGGCACCCGACGCCGGCCACCCGTCGCCCATGTTGTCCCACGTGTCGCCGCGCAGCCCCCAGCCCAGCCCGCGGCGCCCGCCCAGGCCCTCGGTCTGGCAGCGCAGCGCCTCTCGCGGCCAGTCTCCCCGGGCCCAGGCGGCGGCGTAGCGAGCCAGGTCGGCCGCGGTGCCGAACAGGCCGGCGTGGCCGGCCACCCCGCCCAGCGCTGCGGCGTTCTCGTCGTGGACCACCCCGACCTTGGCCACTCCCAGGATCGGCTCGGTGGCCGCGATCCGGTCCGTCCACGAAGCGGGCGGCCGGTACCTGGTCTGGGCCAGGCCGAGCGGTGCGCACACCACGTCCTGGGTCAGCTCGTCCAGTCCGCAGCCCGCGACCGAGGCGGCCAGCTCGCCCAGGATGATGAAGCCGGCGTCGGAGTAGCAGAATGCGGTGCCGGGCGGGGCGGCCAGCGGCTCGGCCAGCGCGGCGGCCCGGATCTCGGCCGGCTCGCGCAGGTGCCGGTAGTACCTCCGCTGGCCGGGCAGGCCGGAGGTGTGCGTGAGCAGGTGCCGCGCGGTCACCAGGTCCTTGCCGTCTCCGGTGAACGCGGGCAGGTAACGGCGCACCGGCTCGTCCAGGCCGATCTCGCGCCGGCGGCCAGCCACAGCAGGCACGGCGTCGTCGCGACGACCTTGGTCAGCGAGGCGAGATCAAAGACCGTGTCCGCCGTCATCGGCCGCCGGGCGGCCATGTCGCGCTGGGCATCGCCCGCCACGTGCAGCAGCAGCGGGTCCGCGCTGCGCAGGCCCGCGGCGAGGACCGCGCCGGGCATGACTCCGGCCGCCACCGCGCGGTCGACGAGCTCCGCGGCCGACGTGGACATAACGTGCGGCTGCTAGTTGCGGCTGGCCGCGGCCTGGGCCAGCCGGACGGCGCCGCTGACCGGCGGCTCGGTCAGGGTCCTGATGTCACTGCCTGGCCGCGCGTCCTCGATCACCATCCGGACGGTGGCCTCGAAGTCGGCGTGGCCGAACAGGCCGCCGGCCAGCACCACGGGCAGCGCGGCCGGGGCGTCGAGCCGTTCGGCCGCGGACACCGCGAGGCGCGCCAGGGCCGCGGCCGCGTCCGCCATGATGGACGCCGCGGCCGGGTCAGCGCTGTCCAGGACCAGCGGTGCGAAACTAGCCCAGTGCCGGGGATGGGGCTGGGTGTAGAACAGCTCGTGCAGGGCGCCAATGTGGCGCGCACCGGTGGCGGCGAGCAGGCGGTCGCCCAGCTCGCCGAGGGGGGCCTGGCCGTCGCGGCGGGCCAGCAGCGCCCGGAGCGCGGCCCGGACCATCCAGTAACCGCTGCCCTCATCACCGAGGAGGTAGCCCCATCCGCCGGACTGGGCCTCGCGGCCCAGGTAGCTGCCGATCGCCACCGAACCCGTCCCGCAGATCAGCGCGATACCCGCGTCCAGGCCCGCGGCGGGCAGGACGAGCATCGCGTCCCTGACGATCAGGAGTGTGCCCGCCCGGGTCAGCGGGGCCAGGTGGTCGGTGAGGAACTGCCGCGCGCTGGGAACGCTGGCCCCCGCCGCGCCGACGCAGATCGCGTCCAGGGGGTGCTCGAGCGGCAGCGCGGCCAGCAGGTCGGCCAGCGCGGCCTTCGCGCTGGACTCACCGACCGCGACCAGGCTGGCGCTGGCCGCGGTGCTGTACGCCACCAGCTCGCCGTCCACGCAAAGCTGCGCCCGGCTCCGGGTGCCGCCGATGTCCAGGCCGAGCAGGCTGCTCACGGCTGCTCCGCCCGGCCGAGCCGGGCGATGGCGCAACGCACGCTGCCACCGGCGTCGGCCAGCGCGACCATGGCCGCGGGCGGTTCCAGCCCGGACATCAGGCAGAGCAGGGCCAGCCGCAGGTCGCCGCCGCATCGTTCCAGCTCGGCCTGGCATGCTTCGTCCGGCTCGCCGGACGCCTCGCGGAGTATGCTCAGCTGGCGCTGGCGCAGCTTGGCGTTGGTGCCCGCCAGCGCCGCCATCAGGTTGGAATAGGTGCGCCCCAGCCGGACCATGGCGGCCGTGGACAGCGCGTTGAGGATCAGCTTCTGCGCGGTCGCGGCCTTCAGCCTGGTGGAGCCCGCGATGGCCTCAGGGCCGGTGTCCACCAGCACGGCATGATGGGCCAGCGCGGCGAGGGGTGCCGCTGGGTTGCTGCTGACCAGCACGGTCATCGCACCGGCCGAGCGGGCGTGCCGCAGCGCACCCGCCACGTAGGGCGTGCGGCCGCTGGCGGTGATGCCCACCGCTACGTCGGCCGCGGTGACCGCGCGCGCATCCCTGGCGCCGAGCATCTCGTCATCCTCGACGTCCTCGACCGCGCTGCCCAGCGCGGTCGCACCGCCTGCGTGGTGGGCAACAAAGACCCCAGGTTCCAGGCCGAACGTCGGTATCACCTCCGCGGAGTCAAGAACGCCCATCCGCCCCGAGGTCCCAGCGCCAAAGTAATGCACCTGGCCGCCGGCCTTGAGGCGTTCCACCACACGGTCGACCACCGCGGCCAGCGCGGGCAGGGCCGAGGCGACCGCGCCGGCGACCGTGGCGTCCTCGGCGTTGAGCAGCCGCAGCACTTCCTCGGTCGGGACCGTGTCGATGTCGACGGTCCGCAGGTTGCGCTCCTCGGTGCGCGACAAGACCGGCAACGGCGTCAGCAGTTTTCCGGCATCCGAATCTGAGGGCACAGCCGCCCCCTCCTCCCCGCTCCGCACGTCCCCCACCTCAGTAAACGTAGTCGCAGGACGACGTCGAGGCACTCTGGTGAACTCGCGTAACCCGGGTGAATACCGAGGCCCGGGCCCGGGGCGGCGGCAGCGCCGCGTGCGGCGGCCTGTGCGGGAGCGGGGTTCCTACCCCGGCATGGTGTGCTGGGACGCGCGGAGGTCGGGGAGCTGGTGCCGGTCCTGGGAATCGCGCAGGTCAGGGGTCTCGCGCAGGTACGGGATGGGCCGGCCAGGGTCCGGCTGGTCTATCTCGCGGGCCAGCCGGTGCCCGTCGAAGACCGCCTCCGAGATGATCCGGGGCGCGACCGCGTCGCCGATCAGGTGCACGGCCCGGATGCCCGCCCGCGCCAGGGCGGCTTGGTCACGGGTCAGTTCCGCATACAGCCCGTCGTTCGAGGCCTGCTGGGTGACCAGCACCACCCCGTCGCATCCAGCGGACCAGGGATCGCCGTACTCATCCCGGCCCCGGACCGAGTCCAGCCCGATTCCGGTCATCGTGATCCCCCGCTGCACCGTGACCCCCTGGCGGTGCACGTGCGAGCGGAGCATGTCGCCCTCCAGGGTGTGGTCGGAAACCGGCGAAAGCACGGGGTACGAGGTCACCAGCGTGACCGAGAAGCCCTCGCCCGCCAGCAGCTCGGCCACGCCCGGCCCGACGTAGTAGCCGTCGGTGTCGTAGACGATCACGTTCCGGCCCACCGGCCGCTTCCCCGCGGCGACCTGCTCCGGGGTCAGCACGTTGGCCAGGCCGGACTCGGCCCCCGAGATCCGCCCGACCTCGCCGGGCTGCACCCCGTCGCCCCGCCAGGTCGACCCGGTGGCGATCACGACGATCTCGGCGCCGTAGTCGAGGATGTCAGCGGCCGAGAGCCGCCGGCCGGTGATCACCTCCACCCCGGGCAGCTTGTCCAGCTGCACGGCGCGCCAGTCGGTGACCCGCCCCCAGTCACCGAGCGTCGGCAGCCGCCGGGTCCAGCGCATTCTCCCGCCGATCTCGGCCTCGGCCTCGACCAGGTGCACCGCGGAGAAGCCGCGCTTGCCCAGCACCACCGCGCACTCCATCCCGGCCGGGCCGCCCCCCACCACGAGCACGGACTGGTCCGCGTTGGCCGCACGCGTGAACAGCTCGGGATGCCAGCCGCGGCGGAACTCCTCGCCCGCGGTCGCGTTCTGCAGGCAGCCGAGGTGGTTGAAGGACTCCTCGCGCAGGATGCACATGTTCGAGCCGGTGCACTCACGGATCTCGTCGAGCCGGCCTTCGGCGATCTTCTGGGGCAGGAACGGGTCGGCGATCGCTTGCCGGGCGGCCCCGATCAGGTCCACCGCACCCGACTTGACCACCTCGGCCATCAGGTCCGGGCTCGAGTAACGGCCGACGGCCACGATCGGCTTCTCGGTAGCCTCACGGATCCGGTGCGTCCACGGCCGCTGGTGGCCTTCGGGGTAGTACCGGGAGGTACCTGAGTCCTCGGGCCAGGAGCCGACGGTGAGATCCCAGAGGTCGACCAGGTCGTCGGCCATCTTGACCAGCTCCAGCGTCTCCTCGAGCTCGATGCCGGGCAGCTCGTCCCGCCCGTGCACACAGATCCGGGTCGCGACCGCACAGTCGCCGCCGACCTCTGCCCGCACCGCCTCCAGCGTCTCCAGCCAGATCCGGCCCCGGTTCGCCACGCTGCCGCCGTAGCCATCGGTCCTCCGGTTGGTCACCGGCGACATGAACTGGGTGAAGAGGTAGCCGTGCGCGCCGTAGACATAGATGATGTCGAAGCCGACGTCCCGGCCGCGCTTGGCCGCCTCGACCCAGTCCTTCTGCACCTGGGCGATGTCCTCGGTGGTCATCTCCTTGGCCAGGGACGCGAACCGCATCTCCGACGCCAGCTGGGTCGGCGCGACCCGCACCGACCGCGACTCCCCGTTCAGGCTGGACGCGCCGCCGTGGTACAGCTCCAGGCCGACCAGCGCGCCGTGGGCGTGCACGGCCTCGACCGTGAGCGCAAGCGCGCGGGCGTCGGCGTCGTCCCAGACGTTGGCGGCCACCGCGGGCACCTCGTCGGCGTCCCGGGACACCGGGGCGTACTCCACACACACCCCGCCCCAGCCGCCCTCGGCCTTGATCGCCCGGAACGCCGCCTGCGTCCGGGGCTTGGCGGTGCCGAAGCCGGACGCGTGCGGCACCTGATAGAAGCGGTTGCGCAGCGTCTTCGGCCCGATCGTGACCGGCTCGAACAAGATCGCGTGCCTGGGATCCATACGGTGCCTTCTTAACTGGGCCTCTCAGCGGGACCTCTCGGCCGAAATGTGGGGGGATGGGCGGGAGCGTAACCGGTCGAGGCGGCTGCTGACCAGCGGGTCACGTGGTGAGGCGGCCAGCCTATCGGCGAGGATGGGACCATGCGCCTGCCCGTGATGCCGCCGGTAGCTCCGATGCTGGCCAAGTCGGTGAAGGAGATACCGCACGGCGCGCTGAGCTTCGAGCCCAAGTGGGACGGCTTCCGGTCGATCGTGTTCAGGGACGGCGCCGAGGTGGAGCTGGGCAGCAGGAACGAGCGGCCGCTGACCCGTTATTTCCCCGAGCTCGTCGAGGCGGCGGCGGCGAGTCTGCCGGAGCGGTGCGTACTGGATGGGGAAATCGTGATACCCGACGCAGCGGGTCAGCGCCTTGACTTCGAAGCCCTGCTGCAGCGGATCCACCCGGCCGCCAGCCGGGTGAATCTCCTGGCCGAGCAGACGCCCGCCGAGTTCGTGGTCTTCGACGTCCTCGCGCTCGGCGACACCGACTACATGGAGCGGCCGTTCGCCGAGCGGCGGGCGGTGCTGGCCGACGCCCTGGCCACGGTCGGCCCGCCCTTCCGCCTCACTCCGGCGACCCAGGACCGGGAGCTGGCCGGGCAGTGGTTCAGCCAGTTTGAGGGCGCGGGCCTGGACGGCATCGTGGCCAAGCCGCTGGACGGCAGCTACGAGCCGGACAAGCGGGTCATGTTCAAGGTCAAGCACGAGCGGACCGCCGACTGCGTGGTGGCCGGGTACCGGGTGCACAAGAGCGGGCCGGACGCGATCGGGTCGCTGCTGCTTGGCCTCTATAACGACGCGGGCAACCTGGCCAGCGTCGGCGTGATCGGTGCGTTCCCGCTGGAGACCCGGCGCGAGCTGTTCACCGAGCTGCAGCCGCTGGTCACCGGCTTCGATGGGCACCCGTGGAACTGGGCCAGGCCCGAGCCCGGGGTGCGCAACCCGCGCGGGGCCGAGCACAGCCGGTGGAACGCGAAGAAGGACCTGTCGTTCGTCCCGCTGCGTCCCGAGCGCGTGGTCGAGGTGCGCTACGACCATATGGAAGGCACCCGGTTCCGGCACACCGCCCAGTTCGTCCGCTGGCGCCCCGACCGTGATCCGGCCTCCTGCGGGTTCGCCCAGCTTGAGGAGCCGGTCAACTTCGACCTCGCGGGCATCCTGGGCCGCTGAACCCGACATTCCGTACCCCCCGCACCAGGCCGGACGGGGCCGGCGTGCGGCCAGGTCACATGTTGGCTTCTGTTGGCGATGATCATTGACGGCAAAGTCGGGTGGGGGTTAGCTTATGGCCTCACAAGGCTTCATCCAACGCACAATGTGAGCGCTAACATCGGCCGTGCTGCTGAGCCAGATAGCTCGCGGCCATGTGGCGTTCGCACGCTGGGCTACCCGGACCCGGATAGGACTCAGCGACCGGCTGGCCCGTTTGCGGAGCAGCAACGGCGGGCCTGCCCTGAGACAGGAAGTCAGGTCACTATGGCGGTCACGCGAACGCGTGGCATGTTCCGGCAAGAGCCTGTTGCCGCGGGGTACAGCCCACCCCATGGAAATGGAGGTTCGTGATGAGGAAAGTCGACCCAAAGGTCGATGAGGCGATCCAGACACTGAATATGAAGGACGGAACGTCCCGGCGCAAGCTGCTGGCGGGCACCGGTCTGGTGAGCGCGACGGCGGCTGCCTCGGCCCTGCTCGCGGCGTGCGGATCGTCGGGCAGCAGCGCGAGCACCGGCTCGACCGCCACCGCGACGGCGGCGGGGAACTTCCCGAAGACCCCGAAGTGGCAGTTCTGGTTCGACAACCACGTCTACACCAACCCGTTCTTCGTGCCGACCCAGTACGGCTTCCAGGACGCCGCGGCGCTGCTGGACATCCCCGTGCCCAAGTGGGGCGGATCTGCGTCGACCTCGAGCGTGCCGCAGATGGTGTCGTTCCTGAACTCGGCGATCGCGGCGAACGCGTCCGGGATCGCGATCCCGGTCATCAACGCGACCGGGTTCACCGCGCCGGTCAAGCGGGCCATGGACGCCGGCATCCCGGTGCTGAGCTACAACGCCGACGGGACCGTCGCCTCTAGTGGCGTCCCGGACATCGGTACCAACCGGCTGGCCTACATCGGCCAGGCGCTGTACCAGTCGGGCCAGCAGCTCGGGCAGCGGATCCTGTCCCTGATCCCGGGCGGCGGCCACATCGTGATCTTCATCGCCACCCCGGGCACCGGGAACATCCAGCCGCGCTACGACGGTGCCGTGGCCGCGCTGAAGGCCTCAGGCAAGAGCTTCCAGGTGGCGCAGATCGCGACCGGGGCCGCGACCAACGTCGAGCTCGGCGCGGAGAAGGCCTACCTGCTTGCGCACAAGTCGTCGCTCAAGGGCGCATTCGCCGTGGACGCGGGCTCGACCGGGTTCCTCGGCCAGGCCCTGACCGGCACCGGCCTCAAGATCCCGGCCGGCGGGTTCGACCTGACCACCCCGACGCTGAACGCGATCAAGGCGGGCCAGATCGACTTCACCATCGACCAGTCGCCCTACTACCAGGGATTCCTGCCGGTGATCCAGCTGTTCATGTTCCAGCTGTCCGGCGGCCTGGTCGCCCCGGCCGACACCGACACCGGCCTGACGTTCGTGACCAAGAGCAACGTCGGCCCCTACCTGTCCACGCCGACCAGGTTCGAGGGTTCGACCACGGCCCAGAAGCTGGTCACCAGATCCGGCCCGATCAACAACCCGATGGGCACGACCAGCACCTGATGCGGCGTCTCACCGAGGTATAGAGAGGTGCATAAGCGCGCCGGTGGCGGGAAACTAGGCTTGCAGCGCAAGACCCGTCACCGGCGCGTTCGCGCGCCATCGGTGCTGACACGCTGGATACGGGAAACGGGAGGGTCAACGTGAGCGAAACCGCCGCAGCAAGTAGGGACGTCACGGGCCCGCGCCCCGGCGCCCCGGCCCCGCGACGAGACCTCTGGGGCCGGGTCCAGCACGGCCTTATCCTTTTCGGTCAGCAGCGCGAGGCCGCCGTCTTCGTGGTCGCGGTCGTGCTGTTCGCCTATTTCTGGCTCACCAACGACAACTTCTTCACCAAGCTCGACCTCATCAACCTGTCCCAGATCGCGGCGCCGATCATCATCATCGCGATCGGCGAGGTCTTCCTGCTGATCTGCGGGGAGATCGACCTGTCGGTGGGGTTCATCTTCACCCTGGCCCCGTTCGTCATGCACTACCTGACCGACTTCTACGGGGTCCCCGCCGTCCCCGCGATCCTGCTCACCCTGCTCATGGGCCTGGTGATCGGCTGGTTCAACGGCTTCTTCACGGTGACGATGGGACTGCCGTCGTTCATCACCACGCTCGCCACCGGGTTCATCCTGCTCGGGATCGTCCTGTTCACCTCGCACGCGGAACCTGCGGTTCCCTCCCCGGCCGTCCAGGGCATCGGGCACTGGATCGGCACCTACGCATGGTCCATGATCATCTGGGCGATCGCCCTCACCGTGATCTTCCACATCGTGCTCACCCGGACCCGGTGGGGGTTGCACACCATCGCCGCGGGCGGGAACCTGCTCGGCTCCCGCGAGGCCGGCATCAAGGTGAACAGAATCAAGTACGGCAACTTCATGATCACGGGCGTGCTGGGGGCGTTCGTCGGCATCCAGGTGGCGCTCCAGGTCAACGACATCGACCCGAGTTCCGGCCAGTACCAGCCGATGTTCTACGCCGTGGCCGCGGCCGTGATCGGCGGGACCGCGATGCTCGGCGGCTCCGGCACCATCATCGGCGCGTTCTTCGGCTCGATGGTGCTCGCCATCCTGACCGACGGCTTCAACGTGGCCGGGATCAACGCCAACGTCCTGTTCATCATCTTCGGCGCCGCGATCCTGGTTGCCATGATCGCTAACGTCCAGCTAGCGCGACTGCGGGGATCGGGGAGAACCTGATGACGCACACCTTCCGGCAACGGCTCGGCCGACGTCGACGTGCTGCGGGCCGAGCACATCTCCAAGCGGTTCGGGGCGGTCACCGCGCTCACCGACGTGAACCTGCGGCTGGGCCAGAGCGAGGTTCTCGGCCTGATCGGGGACAACGGGGCGGGCAAGTCCACCCTGCTCAAGATCTTGTGCGGGTTCCAGCCGCCGGACTCCGGGCGGATCCTGCTCAACGGCCAGGAGGTCACGCTCAAGTCCGTCGATCACGCGCGGTCGCTCGGCATCGACGCCGTCTACCAGGACCTGGCGCTGATCAACGAGCTCAGCGTGTACCACAACATGTACCTGAACCGGGAGAAGGTCCGCTGGCCGCTGCTGAACAACAAGGCCATGCGCAAGCTGGCCAGGGAGCAGCTCGACAACATGGGCGTCAATATCCAGTCGGTGGACGTCCCGGTGGCCCGGCTCTCCGGCGGGCAGCGGCAGGCCATCGCGGTGGCCCGCTCGGTCTACACCGACGCCAAGATCCTGCTCCTGGACGAGCCGCTGGCCGCCATGGGCGCCAAGGAGGCCGCGCTCATCCTTGAGCTGGTGCGCGACCTCAAGCGGCGCGGTGACGTCTCGGTGATCATCATCGCGCACAACTACGGCCAGGTGCTCGAGGTATGCGACCGGGTGAACCTGCTCCAGCACGGCGAGATCACCCTGGACAAGTACGCCAGGGACACGTCGGTGCAGGAGCTGACCGACCTGGTCATCGCCGAGTACCGCAAGGCCCTGGAGGAGCGCGAGCGAAGCCGGCACTCCGCGTAGGTGCCAGCCGCGACGGCCGGCCGGAGGTCGGTGCCAGCCGCGACGCCCGGCCGGAGGTCGGTGCCAGCCGCGACGGCCGGCCGGAGGTCGGTGCCAGCCGCGACGGCCGGCCGGAGGTCCGGCCCGAGCGGATGGCACGCGGGGGTTCCGGGGGGTCGTCCCCCCGACTAACACAGCACGTACTCGATGCCGGCCAGGCGGCAGAACACCTCCCAGTCGGCCGCGTGGTGGCCGAGGTTCATCACCTCGTGGTGCGGGCCGCCCGCGGTGAGCCAGCCGTTCAGGCAGGCGCGCACCCCGGTGGCCGGGCGGAACTGCCCGTAGGGCATCTCCAGGGCGGGCAGTTCCTGGCTGTCCAGGTTCTCCCCCTCGGCCACGACCAGCCGGAACCGCTCGCCGCCCAGCGACACCAGCGTGGCCAGCGTGGCCGGGCCCGGCTGGTACTGGAACAGGAACGTGGGCGGGTCGTCCAGCTTGCCGATGCCCAGCGGCCGCTTGATCAGCTTCACCGGCCGGTCCTGGCGGGCGATCTTCCAGTTGCCCTCCCCCATGTGGCTCATCAGCACCGAGTCGGACGGGAAGTCCATCGCGTACATCTCGGTGAAGTGCGCATCCCCGATCAGCGTGTGCCCGGCCGACACCAGGCAGGCGGTGAGCACGTCCCCCTCGGCCGCGTACCCGTAACCGCGGGCCATCAGCGTGGACGCCGCGGCCAGCGGCAGCCGGCTGAACCGGCCGTCCTCGCCGATCGCGTCGAAGTGCGCGGTGTAGGCGCCGTAGCCGCCCGCGTCCAGGATCCGCTGGATCCCGACCTGCATCCGGGCGTGATCGGCGCGCTCCTCGGCCGACAGCAGCGGGTCGATCTCGAACCGCTCGTCCTCGAACGCGATGACCTCGGCGATCTCCTCGGCGCTCACGGCCAGCATGACCCGGTACAGGTCCCCGGGCGCCACCGCGAGGATCTCCGGGCCCAGGGAGCGGACCAGCGCGCTCTCGTCCACCCGGATGTCGCCCATGTCGTTCATCGCGTACCCGAAGATCGCGACCTTGAGCGACTTCAACGCCGTCACCGCGGCCGCCGCCCGCGTCCACCGGCGGACGCCGTCGCGGAACTCCTCGCTGTGCCAGTCGTCGGTCAGCACGCTGAACGCCCGGCCCGCCCTGACCATGGCGTTGGCGGTGTCCTGCGCGCCGTGCACGCCCTGGTTGTAGGTCATGTCGTCCATGTTCCAGGCCGGGGTGACGTTCGGGTCGGGCTGGATGTTGGCCAGCAGGATCGGCAGCCGCGACTCGTTCAGCAGCCGCGCCACGCGCATGGCGGGCCCGTAGGTGAGCATCACGACCATGACGCCGTCCAGGTCGGCGTTCTCGAACTCCCGCATGGCCCGCTCAGCGTCCTCGCGGTACTTGATCGGCTTGCTCGGGATGAACTCCGCCACGTCCGCCAGGTGCACCGCGATCTCATGGGCGTAGCGCTCCTGCCGCTGCGCGATGTTGGGGATCGTCTCGTCGTACAGATCCTGCATAATGCCCAGGATCCCGATCCGGGGCTTGATGGCAACCATCAACATCCTCCTGAACGCTTCTACCGCGGCCGGGTCGCCGCGGCTGGGTTGATCGCCCGGACGGGCCTGGTCAGCGCTGGCCGTACTCCTCCTGGTAGCGACGGTGCAGCGCGTCGATCTGGTCTTGCGGGAGCGGGGCCGGGTCGCCGAACGCCCGGGCCAGGTGCACGGTGCGGGCGGCATCCTCGCACATCACCGCGGCCTTGAGCGCGGCGCGGGCCGAGGGGCCGATGGTGAACACGCCGTGGTTGCGCATCAGCACCGCGGGCGAGCGGTGGCCGGACAGGGTGGCCACGATGCCGCGGCCGATCTCATCGCTGCCGATCAGGGCGAACGGCCCGACCGGGATCTCACCGCCGAACTCGTCGGCCATCGCGGTGAGCACACACGGGATCGCCTCGCCGCGCGCGGCCCACGCCGTGGCGTACCCCGAGTGCGTGTGCACCACGCCGCCCACCTCCGGCATCTGGCGGTACACGTACGCGTGCGTGGCGGTGTCGCTGGACGGGCTCAGCCCGCTGCCGTTGACGGCCCTGTCGTCGACGGCCCGGCCGTCGAGGTCGCAGACCACCATGGACTCCGGGGTCAGCTCGGCGTAGCCGACCCCGCTCGGCTTGATCACCATCAGGTCGGCCCCTGGCACCCGGGCGGAGACGTTGCCCGACGTCCAGGCGACCAGGCCGGAGGCGGCCAGCTCCGCGTGCAGGGCCCAGACCGTCTCCCGCAGCCCGGCCAGCTCTAGCCCGCTCATGCCCGCCCGCCGTCAGTGCCGGCCTCGGCCAGCACCAGCCGCCGCGGCCCCATCCGCGTTGCGGCTCAATACCTCATCGCGCAGGGCGCGGAGGCGGTGCATGACCTCGTTGGTGCCGCGGCCGAAGTAGTCGTGCAGCAGCAGGTACTCGGCGTACAGCCGGTCGTAGACATCCGCGCTGGCCGGGTCGGGCCGGTACACCGCCTCGCGCTTGCCGCCCATCGCCGCCGCGGCCGCGGGGACGTCCGGGTAGGCGCCCGCGGCCACCGCGGCGTGGATGGCCGAGCCGAGCGCCGGGCCCTGCTCGGACTTGATCACGCTCAGCGGGCGCCTGGTCACGTCGGCGTAGACCTGCATCACGAACCGGTTCTTGGGCAGGCCGCCCGCGACCACGAACTCGGTGACCGGGACGCCGGATGACGCGAAGCTGTCGATGATGACCCGGGTCCCGAACGCGGTCGCCTCGACCAGCGCCCGGTAGATGTCGGGCGCGCGGGTGGCGAGCGTGATCCCGACGATCGCGCCGGACAGGTGGTGGTCGACCAGCACGCTGCGGTTGCCGTCCAGCCAGTCCAGCGCGATCAGCCCGTGCGCCCCCGCGGGCTGCGCCGCGGCCTGCTCGGACAGCACCTCGTGCACGGACACGCCGCGGCGCTTGGCCTCGTCCAGGTACTCGGGGGGCGTGGCGTGCTCGGCGAGCCAGGCGAAGTCGTCCCCGACCCCGCTCTGCCCCGCCTCGTACCCCCAGCGGCCGGCGACGATGCCGCCGTCGACCACGCCGCACATGCCGGGGATCTCGGCCAGGGACACGCCGTTCATCACGTGGCAGGTGGAGGTGCCCATGATCGCGACCATCTGGCCCGGCTCGATCGCGGCCGCCGCGGGCGGGGTCACGTGCGCGTCGACGTTGCCGACCGCGACCGCGATCCCCGCCGGCAGGCCGGTCCAGCCCGCCGCCTCCGCGGTGAGCGACCCGGCGCGGCCGCCGAGCGGCTGGATGTTGTGGCCGAGCTTGTCCGCGGCGAAGCTGGCGAACCGCGGGTCGAGCGCGGCGAGGTACTCGCGTGACGGGTACGTGCCGTCCTGCCAGATCCCCTTGTACCCGGCGGTGCAGGCATTCCTGGTCTCGACCCCGGCCAGCTGCCAGATGATCCAGTCGGCGGCCTCGATCCACCGGGTCGCGCGCTGGTAGATGTCGGGATCCTCCTCGAGCAGCTGCAGCGCCTTGGCGAACTCCCACTCGGACGAGATCTTCCCGCCGTAGCGGGCGATCCACGGCTCGCCGCGCTCGTGCGCCAGCGCGTTGATCCGGTCGGCCTGAGGCTGGGCCGCGTGATGCTTCCACAGCTTGGGGTAGGCGTGCGGGCGGCCGGCGAGCTCGGGAACCTGGCACAGCGGCGTGCCGTCGGCCAGCGCGGGCAGCACGGTGCACGCGGTGAAGTCGGTGCCGATCCCGATCACCTGGGCGGGGGCGATCCCCGCGCTGGCCACCGCCTCGGGCACCGCGTGACGCAGCACGTCGCGGTAATCCTCAGGATCCTGCAGCGCCCAGTCCGGCGGCAGCGGCTCCCCGGTGGCGGCGAGCTTGGCGTCCATCACGCCGTGACGGTATTCGTGGACGGCGGTGCCGAGCTCGGCGCCGTCCCTGACTCGCACGACCAGAGCCCGCCCGGACAGCGTGCCGAAGTCGACGCCGACCACGCACGCATCCGGATTGTTAGCGCTAACAGACATAAGGCAGCCTAACGCAAAGGGTCATAACTTTCCCATTCTGGCCTAGCGCCCGAGCTGGGCGTTGCGGGTGTGAAGAGTCTGGAGGCCGGCCCGGCGCCAGGGCAAGTGATGAGGCCCGTTGACTGCTAGCGCCCGGGCCGGGCGGCGCTGGCGCGCACGATCAGCTCCGGGCTGACGCCCAGCCCGGCCCTGGGCTCCTGGCGGCCGCAGATGCGGTCGACAAGCAGTTGCAGGGCCTGCCGGCCAAGCTCGCCGAAGTCCTGCCGGACCGTGGTGAGCGGGGGCAGGAAGAAAGCCGACTCCGGGATGTCGTCGAACCCGACCACGCTCACGTCGGCCGGGACCGCCCGGCCGTGCTCGGCCAGCGCCCGGAGCAGGCCGAGGGCCATCTGGTCGTTCGCGCAGAAGACGGCGGTCACCGCGGGCATGGCGGCGAGCCGGTGGCCGATCTCGTAGCCCGAGCGCGCGGACCAGTCCCCTGGCATGATCTCCGGCTCGGGGGCCTCGGCCGCCCGCAGTGCCCTGGCCCAGCCTTCGGCCCGTTCCCTGGCGTCCACGGTGGAGTCGGGCCCGCCCACGTAGTGCACCGTTTCATGGCCCAGGTCCAGCAGGTACCGCGTGGCGGCGAACGCCCCGCCCGCGTTGTCGATCGCGACCGAGTCGAGCGGCGCCCGGGTGCCGCAGCCCACCGCCACCAGCGGCACGTCGGCGGCGACGCCGGTCAGCGCCTCGAGCGCGCGGCATCTCCGAGGCGATGACGATGATCCCCTCGACCCCCTGGCCGAGGAACCGGTCCACCGCCTCCTGCATCGAGCGGGAGTCGAACGCAGGCAGGCTGGTGATGGCGACCGAGTAGCCGGGGTGCGCGGCCCGCTCGATGCCGTAGAGCATCGAGGCCGGGCCGTAGAGCGTCGTGTCAAAGCTGATCACGCCGAGGGTGTGGGTTCGCCCGGTGACGAGGGTGCGCGCGGCCGCATTCGGCCGGTAACCCAGCTCGCGGATGGCGGCCAGGACCTCGGCCCGGGTCTGCTCCCTGACGTTGGGGTGGTCGTTGAGCACCCGGGAGACGGTCTGCTGCGATACGCCGGCCAGGCGGGCGACGTCCGCCATGACCGGCCGCGCGGCCGATCCGTTCACCGTAGACGACGCCACGTAGGCCCCTTGTCACCGGCTGATCGCAGTCCAGGCGACGCAGCGTCATGAGATGCAGCGATTGTTATCGCTCCCATCATTGGGGTCAAGTGCTCCACCATGGTCTTATCTAGGGTAAACGAGGCCGCCGGGCCTGGCACCCCGGCGCGGCCCTTGCGACCGATTGCGGTCACACGTAGTTAGCCCCGAGCGCTCCAGCCATCAGGGCCAGCCCCGCCACACCCCCTCAACCACGTGATGGGCTGTGGTCGGCTGCCACCCCAACGTGGTGCCCACCACCGCCTGGCCATGCGGGAGATGTGAGCCCAGCGCCGCCCTGGCCATGCGGGAGATTGGAGCCCAGCGCCGCCCCGGCCCTGCGGGAGATTGGGAGCCCAGCCGCCCCCGCCCTGGCCATGCGGGAGAGCGGGACGCCATTTGATCGAACGACGCGAGACTGGAAACCTACGGACATGGAGCGGGACCGGGATCCATTCCGCCGGCCGATGTCACCAGAGACCCTGGCCGGGCAGACCACGTTGCTCGAGAAGGCGGTCGCCGAGGCCGAGGGCGCTCTCGGCCCCAAGCACCCGGATACCCTGGCCGCCCGGGGAGACCTGGCGAATGGCTACGTATTTACCGGCCGGTTCGCCGAGGCGATCACCCTGCACGAACAGAACCTGCCCATCTGCGAGGCCATGCTCGGCCCGGATCACGCCGACACGCTGCAGTCCCGCGACGATCTCGGCGTGGCCTACCGGTCCGCCGGACGCGCCGCCGACGCCATCGCGCTGCACGAGCGGAACCTGGCCATCAGTGAGCAGCTGCTCGGGTCCGACCATCCCGGCACCATCGCCACCCGCGCCTGCCTGGCCAGCGCGCGGCACGCGGCGGGCCAGACCGGCGCGGCGCTGGCCGGTCTCCAGCGGGCCCTGGCCGACGCCGAGCGGGTGCTCGGCCCCGAGCACCCGCAGGCCATGCCCATTCGCGGCAACCTGGCCACCGGCTACGGGGCGGCCGGGCAGATCGCCGAGGCGATCGCCAAGCACGACCAGAACCTGGCCATCAGGGAGCGGGTGCTCGGCGCCGATGACCCGGGCACCCTGGCCTCGCGGCACGGGCTCGGGAAGTCGTACGCCGCCGCGGGCCGGCTGGTCGACGCGGTGCCGCTGCTCGAGCAGGCCCTCGCCGGCCGGGCCCGGGTCCTCGGCGAGGACAGCCCGGACACGCTCGTCTCCCGCAACAGCCTCGGCGGCCGTCTACAGCTCGGCCGGCTGGTCCGACCGGGCCATCGCGCTGCACCAGGACAGCGTCACCGCGGCCGAGCACGTCTTCGGGGGCGAGCACCCGGAGACCCTCGGGTTCCGCAACGACCTGGCCGCCGCCTACGCCAGGGACGGCCGGACCGCCGAGGCCATCGAGCTGCTGGAGCCGACCCTGACCGCCAGGGAACGGCTGCTCGGCGCCGACCACCCCGACACCCTTGCCTCCCGCAACGACCTGGCCGCCGCCTACGCCCGGTCCGGCCGGATCACCGAGGCGATCACGCTGCACGAGCGGAACCTCGCCGCCGCCGAGCGGGTGCTCGGCCCCGACCACCCCACCGCGCTCACCTCACGCAGCAACCTCGCCGCCGCCTACGCCAGGGACGGGCGGCTGACCGAGGCGGTCGAGATGCAGATGCGGACGCTGGCCGACCGCGAGCGGGTGCTCGGCCCCGACCATCCGACCACGCTCACGTCCTGCCACAACCTCGCCGCCGCCTACGCGCGCGCCGGGCAGCTGCGGGAGTCGATCGCGTGCTACAAGCGCACGCTGGCCGGCCGCAAGCGCGTGCTCGGCCCCGACCACCCCGCCACCCGGGCCGCCCGCGACGCACTCACCCGGGTCAAGGACCAGCGCAGCGCGGCGCTGCTGGGCTGGCGTCGGCGCAGCTTAGAGCCGCAATCCCGGTGACAGCGCCGGGCGGCGGCCGCGTGGCGGCCCGGCCGGCTATCTATAACGACTCGACTAAGAAGTTCGTGGAGCCAGCGGCCGGCGCGCGGACGCGCGCCGGTGGCCATACCAGAAGGGGCGGAGGCAGAGCTCGATGAGCCCCGGGCAGAGCGCGGACAACCGCGAGGGAGCAGGCCGCGCTAGGCCGTCAGCCCTGCCGGGCAGCCCTCCGCCGGGCAGTCCTCGACCGGTGACTCCGCCGTTACGCCATCATCCGCCGCGCGGTCCACCGCCGGGACCTCCGGCCCTCAGTGCCGCACGCCGGGACCTCCGGCGCGGCGCCGTCCTCCAGTGAGAGCCCCGCCGCTGCGGCATCCTCCGCCGGGCAACTCCCCGAGGGAGACACCGCGGCGCCGTCCTCCACCACGCCCTGTCGCTCGAGGCCAGGATCATCGTGATGGACGAGCCCACCGCGGCGCTGTCGGCCGCCGAGGTGACGCGGCTGTTCGATGTGGTGCGCACGCTGCGGGCGTCCGGGGCGGCGGTGCTGTTCATCTCGCACCGCCTGGAGGAGGTCTTCGAGATCTGCCAGCGGGTCACCGTGATGCGCGACGGCCGGCAGGTGCTCAGCCGGGAGCTGGCACGGCCTCACCGCCGATGACCTGGCGTCGCGCCCGGTTTCATCCTGTGGAACCCGGCCAACCTGGGCTACCTGGCCGCGTACGCCGCGGTGTACCTGGCCTCCCACAAGATGACCAGCGCCCAGGGCCAGACCTTCACCGCCGGCAAGCTCGGCAAGTACACGGTCGGAACGGACCACACCGTTCTGCTCGGCCCGCCCACCGTGTTCAACTCGTCCAACATCAACAACTTCAACTTCTGAGTTAGCCCAGGGGGCGCCGGGCGGTCGCCTCATCCCTGCCCGGCGCCCCCCACAGGCACTGCCCCGGCATTACACGGTTATCCATGGCTCTTACGCTCAGCCGCCGGGCTGGCCGAGCCCGCGGAGGCCGGCGTGCCGGGGACAACTGAAGGAGACCGAGATGGAGCGCGTGTGTTTCCTCGGCCGGATCCGGCCGGACCGGCTCGATGGCTGGACGAGATCTTCCACCTGGGCTGAGACCGACCTAGATTTCTGCACACCGAGATTCGCTGCCTGGAGATGACAGGAATGCCTGACCTGACCGCCGTCAAGAACGCGCTGCGCGCGCACCGGATCGAACTGCCGTCGTGGGCGTTCGGCAACACCGGGACCAGGTTCAAGGTATTCCCGCAGCCTGGGGTCCCCCGCACGCCGCAGGAGAAGGTGGAGGACGCGGCCCAGGTGCACGCCTATACCGGCGTGGCGCCGAGCGTCGCGGTACACATCCCCTGGGACACGGTGGACGACTACGCGGCCCTGGCCGCGTTCGCCAAGGAGCACGGCGTGACGATCGGGACCGTCAACGCGAACGTGTTCCAGGACAACGACTACCGGCTCGGCAGCGTGGCGAACCCCGACCCCAGGATCCGCCGCAAGGCGGTGGACCACCTGATGGAATGCGTCGACATCATGGACGCGACCGGGTCGAAGGACCTGAAGCTGTGGTTCGCCGACGGCACCAACTACCCCGGCCAGGACGACATCACCGCCCGCCAGGACCGGCTCGCCGAGGCGCTGGCTGCCGTCTACCAGCGGCTGGGCCCCGACCAGCGGATGCTGCTTGAGTACAAGCTGTTCGAGCCGTCGTTCTACACCACCGACGTGCCGGACTGGGGCACCTCGCTGCTGCACTGCATCGCGCTCGGCGACCAGGCCGCGGTGGTGGTCGACACCGGGCACCACGCCCCGGGCGTGAACATCGAGTTCATCGTGGCCGTGCTGCTGCGGGCCGGGCGGCTGGGCGGGTTCGACTTCAACAGCCGGTTCTACGCCGACGACGACCTCATGGTCGGCGCGGCCGACCCGTTCCAGCTGTTCCGCATCCTGCACGAGGTGGTGCGCGCGGACGCGCTGCGGCCCGAGGCGGGCGTCGCGTTCATGCTCGACCAGTGCCACAACATCGAGCCGAAGATCCCGGCCCAGATCCGGTCGGTGATGAACGTCCAGGAGGCCACGGCCAAGGCGCTGCTGGTCGACGCCGGGGCGCTGGCCGCCGCGCAGCAGGCCGGTGACGTGCTCGGCGCCAACGGCGTGCTCATGGACGCGTTCAACACCGACGTCCGGCCGCTGCTGGGCGAGCTGCGCGAGGAGATGGGCCTGGACCCCGACCCGTACGGCGCCTATCTCAGGTCCGGTTACCAGGAGAAGATCGTCGCCGAGCGCGTCGGCGGCACGGCCGCTAGCTGGGGTAGCTAACGGCGTCACGACGACCGCAGAAGGACGGCCCCATGACCCCGAATGCCCCAGTCCCCCGATGCCCCGCCGGACCCGGTCGCCGCGCTGATCGCGCGCAGCAACCGGCTCGGCTCCGACCCGCGCAACACCAACTACGCGGGCGGGAACACGTCGGCCAAGGGCACGGCCGCCGACCCGGTGACCGGCCAGCCGGCCGAGCTGCTCTGGGTCAAGGGCTCCGGCGGCGACCTCGGCACGCTCACCGCCAGCGGGCTCGCCGTGCTCCGCCTGGACCGGCTCCGCGCGCTCACCGGCGTGTACCCGGGCGTGGAGCGCGAGGACGAGATGGTGGCCGCGTTCGATTACTGCCTGCACGGCAAGGGCGGGGCGGCCCCGTCCATCGACACCGCCATGCACGCGCTGGTCGACACGCCCCACGTGGACCACCTGCACCCGGACTCCGGGATCGCGCTCGCGACCGCGGCCGACGGCGAGCGGCTGACCGCCGAATGCTTCGGCGACCGCGTCCGGTGGGTGCCGTGGCGGCGGCCCGGTTTCCAGCTCGGCCTCGACATCGCGGAGATCCACCGCGCCCACCCGGACGCGATCGGGGTGATACTGGGCGGTCACGGCATCACGGCCTGGGGCGCCACGAGCGACGAGTGCGAGGCGCGCTCGCGCGAGATCATCGCGACCGCGCAGCAGTTCCTGGACACCCGGGGCCGCAGCAATCCGTTCGGGCCCAAAATCCCGGAGTACCTGCCGCTGCCCGAGGATGAGCGCCGGGCCCGCGCCGCGGCCCTGGCGCCGGTCATCCGCGGGCTGGCCAGCACCGACCGGCCGCAGGTCGGGCACTTCACCGACACCCCGGCCGTGCTCGACTTCCTGGCCGGGGCCGAGCACCCCCGGCTGGCCGCGCTCGGCACCTCCTGCCCGGACCACTTCCTGCGCACCAAGGTCCGCCCGATGGTGCTCGACCGGCCGCCGTCGGCCCCGCTGCCCGAGGTGCTGGGCCGGCTCCGCGAGCTGCACACCGTCTACCGGGGGGACTACCGCTCGTACTACCAGCGGCACGCCACCGCCTCGTCGCCGCCCATGCGCGGCGCCGACCCGGCGATCGTGCTCGTGCCCGGGGTGGGGATGTTCAGCTTCGGCGCGGACAAGCAGACCGCGCGGGTGGCCGGCGAGTTCTTCCTGAACGCGATCAACGTGATGCGCGGCGCCGAGTCGGTGTCCTCCTACGCGCCGATCACCGAGGCGGAGAAGTTCCGGATCGAGTACTGGTCGCTGGAGGAGGCCAAGCTGGCCCGGCGCCCGAAGCCCAAGCCGCTGGCCACGCGCGTGGCCCTGGTCACCGGCGGCGGGTCAGGGATCGGCCGGGCCACGGCCGGGCGGCTGGCCGCCGAGGGCGCGTGCGTGGTGGTCGCGGACCGGGACGGCCCGGCGGCGCGGAAGGTGGCCGAGCAGATCGGCTCCTCCGGGACGTCGCGGTGGACGTCACCGTCGACGTGACCGACGAGGCGGCCGTGGCCGCGGCGATCAGGGAGGCGGTGCTGGCCTTCGGCGGCGTCGATCTCGTGGTCAACAACGCCGGGCTGTCGATCTCCAAGCCGCTGCTTGACACCACGGCCGAGGACTGGGACCGGCAGCACGACGTGATGGCCCGGGGGTCGTTCCTGGTCTCCCGGGAGGCCGCCCGGGTCATGGCCGAGCAGGGCATGGGCGGCGACATCGTGTACATCTGCAGCAAGAACTCGGTGTTCGCGGGCCCCGACAACATCGGCTACGGCGCGGCCAAGGCCGACCAGGCGCATCAGGTGCGGCTGCTCGCGGCCGAGCTGGGCGGGCTCGGCATCCGCGTGAACGGGATCAACCCCGACGCCGTGGTCCGGGGATCCGGCATCTTCGCCGGGGGGTGGGGCGCCAGGCGGGCCGCGGTCTACGGCGTGCCCGAGGAGGAGCTCGGCGCGTACTACGCGCAGCGGACACTGCTCAAGCAGGAGGTTCTGCCCGAGCACGTGGCCGCGGCCGTGGCGGCGCTGACCGCCGGGGACCTGTCGCTGACCACCGGCCTGCACGTACCGGTCGACGGAGGCGTGGCCGCGGCCTTCCTCCGCTGACCAGGGCCGGCCCGGACGATTCGCGCAGGAGGTGCGGCTGATGACCAGGCAGGTGACGGCGGCCGCGGTCGACCTGGGCGCCTCGGGCGGGCGGGTCATGACCGGCCGGGCCGGGCCCGGCCTGCTGGAGCTGCGGGAGGCGCACCGGTTCGGCAACGGGCCGGTGTCCGTGCTCGGCACCCTGCACTGGGACATTCTCCGGCTGTACGCCGACGTGCTGGACGGGATCAGGGCCGCGGCCGCCGGCACCGAGCTGGCCAGCGTCGGGATCGACTCCTGGGGCGTGGACTACGGCCTGATCGACGCCAGCGGCGCGCTGCTCGGCAACCCGGTGCACTACAGGGACACGCGGACCGAGGGCGCGGTCGCCCGGCTGCAGACCAGGATCTCCGCCGAGGAGCTGTACGCGGTCACCGGCATCCAGCAGCTCCCGCTCAACACCATCTACCAGCTGGCGGCCGCGGCGGGCACGCCCCAGCTGGCCTCGGCCGCCACGCTGCTGCTCATCCCGGACCTGCTGGTGTACTGGCTCACCGGGAAGGCCGGGGCGGAGGTGACCAACGCCTCCACCACCGGGCTCCTGGACGTGGCCGCGCAGTCGTGGGCGACCGCGCTGATGCAGCGGGCCGGGATCCCGCCCGGCATCTTCCCGCCGCTGCGCCAGCCCGGCGAGGTCGTGGGCGACCTGCTGCCCGGCCCGGCGGGCGCGGCCGGCCTGCGCGCCCGGCTGCCCGTGATCGCGGTCGGCTCGCACGACACCGCCTCGGCCGTGGCCGGTGTGCCCGCGCAGGGCCAGAACTTCGCCTATATCTCCAGCGGCACCTGGTCCCTGGTCGGCGTCGAACTCGACCAGCCGGTGCTGACCGAGCCGAGCCGCCGGGCGAACTTCAGCAACGAGACCGGCCTCGACCACACGGTCAGGTACCTGCGCAACGTGGCGGGCCTGTGGCTGCTGCAGGAGTGCACCCGCACCTGGCAGGCCGCGGGCCTGAGCATCGACGCCGGTGAGCTCGCCGCACAGGCCGCGGCCGTACCGCCGCTGCGCTGCCTGATCGACCCGGATGACGCCGGGCTGATGGCGCCGGGCGACATGCCGTCCCGGATCGCCGCGGCCTGCCGGGCGGCGGGCCAGCCCGTGCCTGACGGCCCGGCCGAGACCGCGCGGTGCATTCTGGACAGCCTCGCGCTCGCGTACCGGCGCGCGATCATTGAGGTGCAGGAGCTGTCCGGGCGGCACGTCGACACCGTTCACCTGGTCGGCGGCGGCTCGCGGAACCGCCTGCTGTGCCAACTCGCCGCGGACGCCTGCGGGCTGCCGGTCGTCGCCGGGCCCGCCGAGGCCACGGCCATCGGCAACCTGCTGGTGCAGGCGCGGGCGCTCGGCGCGGCCCCCGGCGACCTGGCCGGGATGCGCGCGCTGGTCCGCGGCACGCAACGGCTGGAGCGGTTCGAGCCCTCCGGCGACCACCGCCGGTGGGATA
>CAVUBM010000060.1:0-361262 GCA_963739645.1 uncultured Actinomycetota bacterium | reverse complement strand
GGGCCTGATCATGAGCCCGCTCTTCGGGTTCGTGCTCTCGAGGTGCCCGCGAAGGCTGGTGCCGGAAGCGGGGTGCTCGCCGCCCACACCCAGCAGAGCGCGCTCGCGCTCGGGGTGGCCGCGCTCGGCGACCTGTACCTGACGCTCGCCACCCCGGGTCACATCGGCGCGGACCGCGCGGCCACGGTCATCCTCGCGGTCCTGGTGGCGCCTGCCGTTGCGGTCACGGTGGTCGAGGGCATATCCAGCCCAGGCCGATGACGGCCAGGTTCAGCCGGTGAGCCTGACGGCCGCGTGCAGGGGCAGGCTGGCCGACATCATGCCGGCCATGACCTGGTAGGAGCCGGGCGCGACGGCCCACGGGCCAGGGCCAGGGCTGTTCCAGTACGCGAACGCCCTGCAGTAGAGCTGGATGCGGGACTTGCCGGGTCTCCCCCGGCCGGAGCTGCACTTCCTTGAACCCCTTGAGCTGCCCGGGGTCTGTTCGGCCGAGGCCGGGTCGCCGACATAAACCTGCACCGTCTCCGCCCCCGCGACCCGGCCGGTGTTGGTCACGCTGAGCCTGACCGTGACTGTCCCGCTCCGGCCGGGCGGCGTGACGGCCAGGTGGCCGAGCCGGAAGCTGGTGTACGACAGCCCGAAGCCGAACGGGAACTCCGGCTGGATGTGCTCCGCGTCGTACCACCGGTAGCCGACCAGGAGCCCTTCGGAGTAGTCCACCTGGCCGCCCGCCCCCGGCCACTGCTGCGGGGTGCGCGCAGGCACGTCGGCCAGGCTGCGGGGGAAGGTCACCGGCAGCTTGCCGGACGGATTGACGTCGCCGAACAGCAGCGCGGCGATCGCGTTGCCGTCCTCCTGGCCCGGGTACCAGGCTTCGAACAGGCCGGGCCCGAGCGAAGCCAGGGCATGGTGACCGCCGAGCCGGTTGAGCACCACGACCGTGCGGGGTTGGCCCGGGCCACGGCCTCGATCAGCGCGTCGGTGGCCGGGTCGAGGCTGACGCTGTCCCTGTCGGTGCCCTCGCTCTCGTCGTAGCCGGCGAACACGACCGCCACGTCGGCGGACCTGGCCGCGGTGACCGCCTGGTCGAGCAGCGGGGTGGCGTCCTGCCAGCCGAGGGTGAGCGACGCGGGTGCGGCGCCGGTCTTGGCGAAGTCGGCCTCCACGCGGACCCTCTGGCCCGCGGTGAGGTTCACGTGCCGCGCACCGGGCCGCCGGGCCGGCGGGGCCGGTCTGTCGATGACCAGCGGCCGTTGACGTACAGCCGGGTGCTGTTGCCGCGGCCGCCGTCGAAGGACAGCTCGTACCGGCCGGTGGCGGGGGCGTCGATGATCCGTCCGTCCACCGCGCGAACCAGCCGACGGCGCTGACCCCGGCCGCGGGCGGGCGGCCGCGCCAGGCGAACGAGATGTCCGCGGCCGTGCCGGTCGCCGCGGGCGGGCCGGCCAGCGTGGTGTTGCCGAAGAACTGCGCGGCCAGCCCGCCGGGGAAGGCGGTCGCCGGCGTCGCAGGGAGATCGCCGTCGGGAGGCGGGTTCCCCGCGGCGTAGCGCACCGCGGTGCGGATGCCGGCCCGCGCCGCGATGCCCTGGAACGGGGTGATCACATAGGCGCGGTGACCGACGCGCTGCCGCCGCCGCTCGGAGATCGCGCCCGGGCCGGCGTCGTCCCCGATCACCGCGATCGAGCGCGCGCCCCCGGCCCGGAGCGGCAGCACGCCTCCGTCGTTCTTGAGCAGCACCGTGCCCTGCTCGGCTACCTTCCTGGCGACCGCGGCATGCGCGGGACTGGTCGACCGCCGCCCCGGGCCGACCCGGCCCGCCGCGCGCTGAACAGGTGGAACCGGAACATCTCGGCGAGGATGCGCCGGGCCATCTCCCGCACCGTCGCCAGCGGCACCTGGCCGTCCTGCACCGCCTGCACCAGCGGTCCGGAGTAGCGGGCACCGTACGGCACTCCATGTCCAGGCCTGCCCGGGCCGAGGGAACGGTGGAGTGGGTGGCGCCCCAGTCGGAGGCGATGAAGCCCTGCAGCCCGAACTCGCCGTCCATGACCCGGCCGAGGTGAGGGTTCTCGCAGGCGTAGGCACCGTTGACCGTGGCGTAGCTGCACATCACGGCGGCCGCGTGCCCCGGCTGCACGGCGGCCTGGAACTGCGGCAGGTAGATCTCGCGCATCGTCCGGTCCGACACAATCGCGTCGTCCTGCGGGTGGTTGCGGTTGGTCTCCTGGTTGTAGACGGCCCAGTGCTTCACCATCGCCATGACGCCCTGGCTCTGCACGCCGGTGATGTCGGCCACGGCAGTCTGGCCGGACGGGTCACGGGTCCTCGCCGTAGCTCTCGAACGCACGCCCCCAGCGGGTCGCGCACGATGTTGACCGTGGGGCCGAGGTCAACGTCACTCCTTGCCGCCCTCCTCGCTCCCGATGACCTCGCCGAAGCTGCGGACCGCCGACGGATCCCAGGTCGCGGCGGCGGCCACGGCCGCGGGCAGCTGGGTGACCCCGGTCATGCCGTCACCGACGCCCCTGGGCCGTCCTCCAGGTAGAGCCCGGGTAGGACAGGCGCGGGAGAGCCGGAACATGACCCGCGTAGCCATGCGCCGCACTCGAGCCCTGGCCGAAGACCAGATCATCCAGCTGCCGCAGCGTCATCGCGGCCAGCACCAGCCGGACCCGCTGCCGGGACCGGGGCCGTGGACGTCACCCACGGGCATCGCGAGGGCGGCTGCCGCCGCGGCCGGGGTGCCGGCGGCGTCGCCGCCCACGGCGGCGAGCACGGGAACGGCCGCGGCCAGGCTGGCCGCGATCACAAGCAGGGCCCGGGCCCGGGTTGGCGCCGCCTGCCTTCACGCGCGGCCACGCCCGGTTGTCACGCGTTGCACTGCTGGCAGGCTACGAGATGCCGCGGCCTACCGGTACCCGCGGTCGTCGGCGGGGAGGTCGCGGTCCTGGACCTCAACCACGTACCGCCAGCAGTCGGGCTGGGTGCCGTCGGTGTCGGTGAACCCGTAGACGCGGGCCAGCTGGCCGCTCGACGAGCACCTCTGCCCCGACCAGCGCGCCACGTCCGGGTCGGCCGCGAGCGCCGTGACCGCGCGCCCGGGTACGTCGGTGAACTCGAGATGCAAAGGTGCGGTACCTTCGCGGTCGCCTGCCGCCAGGTCGCCTCGGTCACCTCGTAGAAGTCGAGCATGTCCTCGGACCGCATCCAGCCCGGCGTCACCGCCACCGCGGAGGCCTGATGCGGAGCCAGCTCATAGGCCTGGGCGGTCGTCATCCGCTGCACTGCGGCCTTCACCAGGTCGTAGTAGAACCCCTCCCGGTGCCGGTAGGCGGCGTTGTACTCGGCGGTGCCGTCCGTCATCTCCACCACCAGGCCGCCCGGGCGCCTGATCAGCAGGGGCAGGAGAAAATGGCTGGTGATGACGTGGGTGTCGATCCCGATGCGGAGCATGCGCAGCCCGTCGGGAAGGCTGTGCTCCCACAGCGTGGTGCCGAACTGCGCGTACCGGCCGCCGTCGAAGATGTCATTGACCAGAACGTCGAGCCGGCCATGATCCTCATCGATCCGCAGGGCCAGGTCCCGGACCTGACCGGGTTCCAGATGATCCACCCGGAGCGCGATCCCGTCTCCGCCGGCGGCCGCCATCAGCTCGCCGGTCTCCTCGATGGTCTCCGGGCGGCCGACCTTCGACGGGCCGCCAGCGCGGCTGCTCCGGCCGGTCGCGTAAACGGTCGCGCCAGCGCGGGCCAGCTCGACGGCGATGGCCCGGCCCGCGCCCGGGTAGCGCCGGCCACCAGCACCACCCGGCCGGTCAGCGGCCTGCGCTCCGGTGCGGTGGTCATGACCAGAATCTGTCACACGGCGCCGACAAGTGCGGCAGCGCATCGGGCCCGCGGGAACGCGGCAAATTTCAGCAAATAATCCGCAGTTGTTCAGCAAACAAAGGGTTCCGGTGGCTGCATTACCGCATTGCCGGGGACATTCTGCATAGGTGGGTGCTGCGGAGGTCTCGCCAGCGGGCGCGGCGGTCGGTCTCGCCCCGGCGAGAGAACAAGCCCCACCGGGCCCTCCGAGCCCGCCCGCCCGAACCCGGCCCCGGGCCACGCTGGCTGGTCCTGGCCTGCTATCTGACCGGTGCGGTGATCCTGACCCGGCACCTCTGGGTTGATCCGGCTGGGCTGACGCAGACGCGCGATCCCCACGACGTCGACCTGTTCGCCTGGTTCATCCGCTACGCGGCCACGGCGGTCGAGCACGGGCGGCTGCCGGCGCTGATCACGACCTCGCTGAACGCGCCGCAGGGCATCAGCCTGATGTGGAACACGTCGTTCCTGCTGCCCGGCGTGCTGCTCACGCCGGTCACGCTGCTGGCCGGCCCGCAGGTCAGCCTCACCCTGGTGCTGACGCTGGGCCTGGCCGGGTCGGCGGCGAAGCTGTACCTGGTATTGCGCCGGTGGGGGGCCAGCGTGATCGCGGCCGCCCTGGGCGGCGCGGTGTACGGCTTCTCCCCGGCGATGGTGAACTCGGGGTTCGGCCATTACCACCTGGTGCTCGCGGTCCTGCCGCCGCTGATCATCGACGCGCTGCTGCGCACCGTCACCGGCCGGGGCCACGCCGCGCGCACCGGCGCCTGGCTCGGCCTGCTGACGGCCGCGCAGCTGTTCACCGGGGAAGAACTGCTGGTCGACACCGCGCTGGCCGGGCTGGTGCTGGTGGTGGTCCTCGCCGCCGGACGGCCGCGGACGGTCCGGCACCGGATGCGCCACGCCGCGATCGGGCTGGGCACGGGACTCGCGGTCCTGCTGCTGCTGGGCGGGCACGCGCTGTGGGTGCAGTTCGAAGGCCCGCTCCGCGAGCACAGCGTCCTGCTCAACCTGTGGTCCGGCAACCTGGCGGATTTCGTGGAGCCATCCGCGCGCCTGCTGTTTCACACGCCGACCAGCGCGGCCTTTGCCGGGAACTTCCATCTGGGGCTCTCGGAGGAGCTTGCCTACCTGGGCTGGCCGCTGCTGATCGTCGGTCTGGCGGCCGCGATCCGGTTCTGGCGGGACCCGAGGGTCCGCGCCGCGGCCGTGACCTGCCTGGTGCTGGAGCTGTGCAACCTCGGCGGCGGGTCCGAGATGATCGGCGGGGTCCATGTCTCCGGGCACTTCTTCCCGTGGAACTGGCTGGACCGGGTGCCGGGTCTGGCCCAGGTGCTGCCCGACCGGTTCTGCATCATCGGGGCCGGTGCGGCCGGAGCCGTGCTCGCGTTCTCGCTGGACCTGGCGCGCACACCGGCCCAGGCCCGGGGGTGGCGAACCAGGTCCATCCCCCTCCTGGTCGCGGCCCTGGCGATCGTGCCGCTGATCCCGGTGCCGTACCAGGCGGGATCGCTCGCGCCGGTCCCGGCCGGCTGGCACGCGGCCTTTGCCCGGCTGCGGCTGGCCGATGACGCCCCGGTGCTCGTGGTCCCTGTCCCCCTGCTCGGGCAGACCCAGGCGATGCGCTGGCAGGCCGATACCGGCGAGCCGGGTTCGCTGAACCTCGGCTACCTGCTCGGGCCGGGCCAGGGCGGGCAGGCCGCGTTCACGCCCAGCCCGGCCAAGCCCGCGGCCAAGTACCTGAACGCACTCTGGGATGGAAAGACGCGGGTCCGCGGCCCCACCATGGCCCAGCTGCGCGAGGCCGTGGCCTACCTGCGGCCGCAGGCCGTGGTCGCGGACACCAGCCTCGGCTCCCGGGTCGGCCACGTGCTGACCGCGCTGTTCGGCCGGCAGGCCTTCCCGGGTCGGCAGCCTGCTCGTGTGGCGGCGCTAGCCCCTGAGCAGCTCGGCGAGATGCACCGCGGGCCAGCCGGCGAGCTGGCCGGCCTGGGTCCGGCAGGAGAACCCGTCGGCGAGCAGCCGCGTGCCCTCGGGCGCGGCCCGCAGCGCCGGCAGCAGCGCGTGCTCGGCGACCGCCACCGAGACGTCGTAGTGCCCGCCGCGCTCCATGCCGAAGTTGCCCGCCAGGCCGCAGCAGCCGGAGATGGTCTCGACCTCGGCGCCGGCCGCGCGGAGCACGGCCAGGTCGGCGTCGTAGCCCATGACCGCGTGCTGGTGACAGTGCGGCTGGGCGATGACCCGCTGGCCGGAGAGCCGCCCGTACAGCCAGGACAGGTCCCGCGGTGCGTCGTCCGGGCCGACCAGGGTCTCGGCGAGGGTCCAGGTGGCGGCGGCCACGGCCCGGGCTCGGGGGTCGTCAAGGAGCTCGGGGAGGTCGCCGCGGAACACGGCGGTGCAGGACGGCTCGAGCCCCACGATCGTCAGGCCCCGCTCGGCGTACTCGGCCAGGTCGGCGACGGCGGCCCGGAGCCGGGCCTTGGCCCCGTCGAGCTGGCCGGTGGAGATCCAGGTCAGCCCGCAGCACGAGGCCCGGCCGGGCACCACCACGTCGAAGCCCGCCTCGGTCAGCACGGCCACCGCCGCCTCGCACAGCTGCGGCGTGAACGCCCTGGTGAAGGTGTCAGCCCAGACGACCACGCGCTCGCGGGCCTGACCCGATGTGCTGCCCGCCAGCCGGCGCAGCCGGGCGGGCGTGGCCGGCTGCGGGGACAGCGCCGGCAGCGGCCGCCGGGGATCGATCCCGCCCAGCCATCGCACGGCCCCGGTCACCGGCTTCAGCCGCAGCGCGGCGCTGGCCAGGCCGGGAGCCTTCGCGGCCAGCCGGGTCCAGCGCGGGAGCCAGCCCAGCACGTAGTGGCTCCGGGGGCGCACCCGGCCGTGGTAGCTCTGGTGGAGCACCTCGGATTTGTAGGTGGCCATGTCCACCGACACCGGGCAGTCGCGGGAGCAGGCCTTGCAGGACAGGCACAGGTCGAGCGCGTCGTGGACCTCGGGCGAATGCCATCCGGCCCGGACCAGCGTCCCGTTCGCCATCTCCTGGAGCACCCGGGCCCGGCCCCGGGTCGAGTCCTTCTCGTCCCCGGTGGCGAGGAACGACGGGCACATAAACCCCCCGGCGGGCCCGTTGTCCGCCCGGCATTTGCCCATCCCGATGCACCGGTGCACGGCCTGGGACAGGTCCCCGCCGTCGGCCGTGAGCGCGAACCCGCCGACGGTCGGCAGCGGCCGGGCCTCCGGCAGCCGGAGGTCGGCATCGGCCGGCCGGGGATCGACGATGATCCCGGGGTTGAGCAGCCCCTGGGGGTCGAACAGCCCCTTGAACGCGGCGAACGCGTCGATCGCGGCCTGGGAGTACATGATGGGCAGCAGCTCGCTGCGGGCCCGCCCGTCGCCGTGCTCGCCCGACAGCGAGCCCCCGTACCTGGTGACCAGGCCCGCGGCGTCGACCAGGAACGGGCGCAGCCGTTCCGGGTGGTCGGCCAGCGGCAGATCGATCCGCACGTGCAGGCAGCCGTCGCCGAAGTGGCCGTAGATCAGCCCGTCGAGCCGGTGGCTGCCCAGCAGGGCCTGGAACTCACGCAGGTAGGGGCCGAGCCAGGCCCGGCGGGACGGCGGCGTCCTCCCAGGCCGGCCACGCCGGGGCGCCCGACGCGGTGCGGCTGCCGAGCCCGGAGCCGTCCTCGCGGATGCGCCACAGCTGCGCCGCCGCCGGCCGGCCGGCACGATCAGCGAGTCGACGGCCGCGGCGGAGGCGACCAGCGACCGGGCCGCGGCCATGGCCTCGGCCTCGCTGGACCCGCCGACCTCGGCGAACAGCCAGGCGTCGCCCGCGGGCAGCGGCGGGACGGTGCCGCGGGCCCGGTGCGCGCGGACCACGTTGACCAGGCGGGCGTCGATGCCCTCCAGGGCCAGCGGGGTCTGGCCCGTCGGGCCGGCCAGGACGGCCAGCCCGGGCGCGTCATCGGCCGCGGCCGGCATGTCCGGGTAGCCGAGCACGCACAGGGCCGTCGTGGCCGGCAGCGGAACCAGCGACACGGTGGCGCCGAGAATGATGCAGCACGTGCCCTCGGTCCCGGTCAGGGCCCGGGCCAGGCTGGCGCCCCGTTCCGGCAGCAGGTGCTCGAGCGAGTAGCCGGACACCTGGCGCCGGAACCGGCCGAACTCCTGGCTGATCGGCATGAGCCGGTCGGCGATGAAGCTGTCGAGCCCCGGCACCGTGCTGCCGTCCCCCGTGCCGCTGAACCCCGTGCCGCTGAACCCCGTGCTGCCGAACCCTGTGCCGGTGCTTCCCTGGCCGCCCGTCCCGGCATGCAGGTAGCGGCCCGCGCCGTCGATCACGTCCAGGGACACGACGTTGGCCGCGGTGGTCCCGTACGCCATCGCGTGCGCGCCGCAGGAGTTGTTGCCGATCATCCCGCCCACGGTGCACCGCGAGTGCGTGGACGGATCGGGCCCGAACCGCAGCCCGTGACGGCCGGCCACCCGCTGCAGCTGGTCCAGGACCACCCCGGGCTGGACGGTGGCGACACGCGCGGCCGGGTCGATGCCGACCACCTGATTGAGGTGGCGGCCCATGTCGAGCACGACCCCGGGGCCGACCGAGTTGCCCGCGATCGACGTGCCCCCGCCCCGGACGGTCACCGGCACAGCCAGGTCGCGGCAGACGTCCACCACGGTGAGAACGTCATCGGCGGACCGCGGGAACACGACTGCCTCGGGGACGACCCGGTAGTTGGAGGCATCGGAGGAGTACTCGGCCCGGCGTCGCGATGAGGCATCCACCGCCTGCCGGCCGAGGGCGGCCCGCAGCCGCCCTACGAGTTCTCCGGTATCAGTCGGCATGCCCGCGGTCACTCCTTAAGGTCGTCCGGTTCCTGTTCAGCTATCCTGGTGGCATGTTCAGCATGACGCTTGTCGCCATTATCGACGGCGCCCCTCCGGGGGTCGTCGAGCGCTGACCACATAGCGTTATCGAGCGAGCCCCGGCCTGGCCGGGGCTCGTCGTGTTTCCGGGCTCCGGCCGGCCGTGACCGCGGTGAGAGAAGGAGCCGCCATGACCGAACCAGGTGCTGCGGAACTGTACCGCCCGGTCCCCAAGATCCCCGACCGGGTGGCCATCGAACGGGACGTGCTCGCCCGCTGGGAGTCGGAGCAGGTCTTCGCCCGGCTGCGGGAGCAGACCGCCGGCGGGGAGCCGTACTCGTTCCTCGACGGGCCGATCACGGCGAACAACCCAATGGGCGTGCATCACGCCTGGGGCCGCACGCTCAAGGACATCATCCAGCGCTACCAGGCGATGAACGGCCGCCAGTTGCGCTGGCAGGGCGGCTTCGACTGCCAGGGCCTGTGGGTGGAAGTAGAGGTCGAGAAGGCGCTCGGGTTCGACTCCAAGCGGGAGATCGAGGCGTTCGGGCTGGACCGGTTCGCGCGGGCGTGCCGGGACCGGGTCGCGACCTACGCCCGGATGATCACCGCCCAGTCGGCCCGGCTCGGCATGTGGATGGACTGGGACCGCTCCTACTACACGATGACCGACACCAACATCGGCTACATCTGGGGCTTCCTGGCCGAGTGCCACCGGCGGGGCTGGCTCTACCGCGGCCACCGGCTGATGCCGTGGTGCCATCGCTGCGGCACGTCGCTGTCCCAGCATGAGCTGGCCGACTCCTACGCCGAGCTCACCCATCCCTCCTTGTACCTGCGGCTGCCGCTCGAGGACGGGACGGGCGAGGCGCTGGCCGTGTGGACCACCACGCCGTGGACGCTGCCCGCGAACGTCGCGGTGGCTGTCCACCCCGGCGCGCGGTACGCGCTGGTCCGCACCCCGGCGGGTGACGTGTGGGTGGCCGAGGTGCGAGGCCACCTGCCGGTTCCCGGCGAGGTCCTCCGGTCCGCGACCGGGGCCGACCTGGCCGGCCGGGCCTACCGCCCGCCGCTGCCGGACCTGCCGGTGCGCACGCCCGCGCACCGCGTGGTGGCCTGGGACGGGGTGTCGCTGGAGGAGGGCACCGGCCTGGTCCACATCGCCCCCGGCTGCGGCGCCGAGGACTTCGAGCTCGGCCGTGCCCTCGGCCTGCCCGTGCTGGCCCCGATCGACGAGGACGGGCGCTACACCGGCGGCTACGGCTGGCTGTCCGGCCGCCACGTCACCGGCGTCGACGGCGAGATCACCGGCCGTCTCGCTGGCGCCGGGCACCTGCTGCACGACGGCGTCGTGCGGCACCGCTACCCGCGGTGCTGGCGTTGCGCCACGCCGCTGGTGCACCGCGTGGTGGACGAGTGGTTCCTGACCTGCGGCCAGATCCGTGAGTCCATGCGGGCCGCGGCCGCGACCGTCGCGTGGCAGCCCGCTCACTTCGGCCGGCGCATGGACGACTGGCTCGCCCACATGGGCGACTGGTGCATCAGCCGCAAGCGGTACTGGGGCCTGCCGCTGCCGTTCTACCTGTGCCCGGCCGGGCACCTGACGGTGGTGGAGTCCAAGGACGACCTGCTGGCCCGGGCGGTGCCGGGCGGCGGCCCGCTGCCCGAGCTGCACCGTCCCTGGATCGACGCGGTCCGTGTGACGTGCACGGCCTGCGGCGCGGCGGCGGCCAGGGTGCCCGAGGTGGGCGACTGCTGGCTGGACGCGGGCATCGTCGCGTTCTCGACCCTCGGCTGGCACAACCGGCAGGCCAGGGCAGGGGGTTACGCCGCGGGCGCGGGCGAGGGCCTCACCGCGGCCGATCTCCCCGATCACGGCTACTGGCAGCGGTGGTTCCCGGCCGAGGTCGTCTGCGAGATGGCCGAGCAGATCCGGCTCTGGTTCTACTCGCTGCTCTTCATGTCTGTGGTGCTCGAGGGACGGGCCCCGTACCGGTGCGTAATGGCATATGGAAAGGTCAAGGACGAACGCGGCCGCGACATGCACAAGTCCGCCGGCAACGCGGTCCCGTTTGACGACGCCGTGGCCGAGGTCGGGGCGGACACGATGCGCTGGCTTTATGCCAGCCAGTCGCCGTCCAGGGACCTGAGCTTCGGCTACCGGCCCGCGCGCCAGGCCGCGCGCCGCTTTCTCACCCTCTGGAACTCGTACGCTTTCTTCGCCACCTATGCCGGCCTCGACGGGTTCCGGCCGCCGGGCGAGCTGCGCGACCGCGGTCCCGCGGGTGCGGGCCTGACCGCGATCGACCGGTGGCTGCTGGCCCGCGCCCAGCAGCTGATCCGGGACTGCCGGCGCGGCTTCGACCAGCTGAACCTGCCCGCGGTCACCGCGGCCCTGGACCGCTACGCCGACGACCTGTCCAACTGGTACGTGCGCTCGACCAGGGAGCGGTTCTGGAGCGGCGGGGACTCCCCCGGCACGACGGCTGCCTACCAGACGCTGTGGTACGCACTGGTGACCGCGGTGCGCTGCCTGGCGCCGGTGATGCCGTTCGTGGCCGACGACATGTGGCACAACCTGGTGTCCGGCGTGCTCGACGACGCTCCGGCCAGCGTGCACCTGGACCGGTACCCGACGGTGATCGGCGCGCTCGACGACCCCGGTGCGCTGGCGGCCATGGAAGACGCCCGGCGGGTGGCCGAGCTGGGCCGGGCCGCACGGTCGTCGGCCGGGATCCGGCGCCGGCAGCCGCTGCGGACCATGCTGGCCGCCCACCCGGAACCCCGCGCGCCGGGACCGGCTGGCCGGGCTGGCCGACCTGGTGGCCCGGGAGTGCAACGTCAAGGAACTGCGCGTGCTGGCCGAGCCCGGGCCGGGCGAGCCGGCCGCCGGCGACGGCTGGGCGGTAGCGCTCGACACCACGATGACCCCGGAACTCGATCTCGAGGGCCGGGCCCGGGACCTGGTCCGGCAGATCCAGCGGCTGCGCAAGGACCGCGACCTGGCGGTGACCGCGCGCATCGACGTGACCTACCCCGAGGATGAGGCCGCGGTGGTGACGGCGCTCGGGACCTGGATCGGCCAGCAGACCCTGGCCCGGTCGCTGGCGCCCGGCGCGGGTCTTGACCTGGCCGTGGCCGAACCCGGCTAGGCTGCGCCGAGGCCGGGCGGGCCGGAGCGGCCGTAGAGGGTTGACGCCCAGACGTGCACGAGGGTGTCGATGACCACGTTCTCGTCGTTGAAGGGCGGGGTCCCGCAGGCGGCAAGGTAGTAGACACGTTCCCCGAGCCAGGTCAGCGCGCTGGCCACGCCGGATATGTTCTGGCCGGCCAGGTACGTCATGGCCTCGGGGTCCGCGCTGATCTGGGCCACCGCGGCGTCGGTGAACAGCTGCATCTGCTGCTGCCAGAGCTCGGTCAGCCGCGGCTCGTTGCGCCAGTTCTCCACGATCGCCCGCAGGACCGGCCCGTTGGCCTGCCAGAGCCGGGCTCCGGCCATCGTCCCCTGCCGCAGCGCGGCCGTCTGGTCGGCCGGACGGGCGAGCCACGGCTCGGCGGCGCCGAGGCCCTGGGCCACGGCCCGCCGGACCAGCTCGGCCAGGACGTCGTGCTTGGAAGCGAAGTAGAAGTAGAAGGTCCCGCGGGAGACCCCGGCGGCGGTGAGGATCTCAGCCACGCTGAGGTCGGCGAAGGGCCGGCCGGCGAGCAGGCGGGCCGTGGCCGCGAGGATCGCTTCGCGCAGGTCCTGCTCTCCCCCGCCCTCCGCGGCGGCGTCGTGCGACGCCCGGCGGCCATGCGCGCGCCGGGCGCCCGCCCGGGAACTGCGTGTGTGTTCGTGCACGAGCACCACCGTAGTCCCTCGTGTATAGACACTACGTCTATACAGTCTGTATGGTCATGACATGACGACCTTGACCGTCCATCTTGTGACCAGGGATCCGGTCCGTGCGGGCCAGTGGTACGCGTCGGTGCTCGGCGCGAAGGAGCTGAGCCGGATCACGCTGCCCGACGGGTCCGTGCTCACCATCGACCTCCAGTTCGGCGACAGCCAGATAGCCATCTCCGACGAACTGCCCGACCACGGCATCGTGTCCCCGCTGACGCTGGGCGGCACCTACGGCGCCCTGCACCTCGAGGTCGAGGACGCCGACGCCGTCTGGGGGCGCGCGCTCGGGGCCGGGGCGGAGGTGTTCCAGCCCCTGCACGACGCGTTCTGGGGCGAGCGCACCGGGCAGTTCATCGACCCGTTCGGGCACCGCTGGGCCGTGGCCCAGCGGCTCCGCGACGTGCCGCACGACGAGGTGGTTCGCCTGGCGGGCGAGGCCTACGCCGCGGCCGGGGACGGCTGAGCACGGGCGTTCAGGGCACGAGGTTCCTGGGCGCTACCTGCTGCCCGGGGAGTCGGTTCACCACCGGAACCGCGTTAAAGACGACGACAGGCCAGAGAACCTGGAGCTGTGGACGCGTCCGCAGCCCACAGGCATCCGGGCCAGCGACGCTGTCGCCTGGGCACAGCAAATTCTGCAACTCTACGGAGGGCTTGACTGCACCTCCAACAATGCTCACAGTCTCCTCTGAGCACTCTTGGAGGTGGCGGGGATCGAACCCGCGTCCTTCAGTACCTCACCAGGGCTTCTCCGGGCGCAGCCTGCTTAGATTTTCTCAGCCCCGGCGGTCGTGCAGGCCAGCCGCCGTACAGGCTCAGCCGCTGTTTGGTTTCCCGCCTAGTCCCGCGGCCGGGCTAGACGGTGATCCTCCTTACTGACGCCAGGCACCGGGCCGGAGGAGCTCCCGGGCTGACGGCTTCTAACTCGCGGTCAGGCCGCGAGGGCGAAGCTAGTGCGCTTTGAGTTGGCACTTGTAGTGATGCGGCCACAGGATTTACGAGGTCGTAGTCGCAACCCTCGGCCCGCTTCCCCTGGATCAACCACCGAAGTCGAAACCAGTCACCCCCTCTTGAGTTGTGACACCACCGTATCCGATCGGTGCCAGACAGTCGAACAAAGGGAGCAGCGGGCATATGCCCGAAATCGGGCCAGATCTTCTGGCCAGCCGGGCCGTGCCCACCGGGCGCGGACCTCGCGTCCGCCGGTCGATGATGAGGGGCCTGACGGTTACTGACAGTAACCGGTTTTGGATTTGATTTGAACTCCCGGGCGAACCTGTCCGTTAACATGTGGGAATCCGGGCGACTTCTCTCAAATTGACCCAGGCATGCTGACTAGGTAACCGATGCATGTTTTCCGGCAGATCGGTACCGGCCGCAGCTTCCTGTTGAGGATGGGACATACCAGTGGCTATCGCTGCTCTCATCGTGTGGCTGGCCACTATCGGTGCGGGCTGGTCGCTGCTGGCCATCTGGCTCGTCGAATACGATCGCAGGTTCCATGAGTCCGCCGCGACCCGCCTGCCCATCCCGGTGATGGGCGCGCACGCCCTGTTCGCCCTCGGTGGCCTGGCCGTCTGGATCGGCTACCTGCTGGCCGGCACCCGGCGGCTGGCCGTCATCTCCGCCGCGATACTGGCCGTGGTCGCGGTGCTCGGCTTCACGATGGTGACCCGCTGGATCGGCGTGTACCGGGCACACAAGATCAGGGCCACGGTACCCGTCGGCACCCTCATCTCAGTCGGTGACATCGACGTCCCGCCCGAGCGGCACCTGCCGGTGACGCTCGTCATCGGCCACGGCGTCCTCGCCGTGGCCACGGTCGTTCTGGTGGTGCTGGCCACGCTCATGCACCAAGGCTGACGGCCCGGACGGCAGAATGCCCGACGGGCCTCCCGCAGAGCGGCTTCCCATCGGGCATCCCCCGCGCAGCGATGAGAAAACCCCCGTGGGCGCTGGCGGTGGCCGAAATCGCACCCACGGGGGTCGACCGGCAGGGTCGGGGCCGGTCTTAAAGGCCGGGCCTCCCCCGAGATGAGGCCCGGTTCTCATCACAGTGACTGGGCCGCAACCCCCCAAGCGGCACCCCAGTCACATGGAAAGACGCCACTCAGTAGCTGAATAGTTGCTCCGTGTAGTCAAAATGGAGGCAAGGTTGCGGTCATGATCCGCCCTGCGCGGCGATGATCACGATCCGGCGCGGGAGACGGTCCCGAACCCGCTGGTGAGCCGTTCAGGATCCGCTCTTCAGGGCGCTGAGGAAATGACCGGCGAGCGGCGCCGCTGAATCGCTGGCGGAGTTGGTCAGCTCGAGCACGGCGAAGGCCACGCCGCCCTGGAACCCGACGAACCACGACCACCAGTGACCGTCCCCGTCCGGGGCGCTGCCCACCTGCCCGTAGACCGGGGTGCCGGTGACGTTGGCCGCCTGGCCCGCGCCCGACGTCACCGTCGCGCGCATGAGGGCCCGCAAGCCGGACACGACCTGCGGCCCGAACGGAACCCGGGGGCTCAGCCCGGGATCGGGCGGGCTGGTCACCAGCATGGGCGGGTGCCAGGTTCCGGACTGGACCACGGCCGCGGCCAGCGCCATGTCCAAGGGACTGACCTGCACGTTCCCGTTCCCGATGGTCTCCTCGGCCAGCTCGGCCTGGTTGCTGGGGGTCCGGATGGTCCCGGTGAATGAGGGGGCAGACAGCGGCAGCTGCCAGGACGCGCCGAGGCCGAAGTCGGCGGCGGCGGCCGTCAGCTGCTTGGCGTTCAGGCGCAGCGACAGGCCCGCGAACGCCGTGCCGCACGCGTTCGCGAAGTCGCTGCGGAACGTGCCCAGGTTGGGCTCGGGCGGATCGTTGGTGAAGTTCTCGCCGCCCACGGCGTTCGACACACCGCACGGGATCGGGGTGTTCAGGTCGAGCCCGGAGCTCAGCAGCGCCGCGGTCGACACGATCGTGAACGCCTGGCCGGGCTGGTATTTCCCGGCCAGCGCCGATACCCGGGGCATGCCGGGCACGTCGTGTTCCGCTACGGCCAGCACCTGCCCGTTCGCCGGCGAGACAGCCACGATCGCCGCCGACTTGGGCAGCGAGCCGACCGCGCTGTCGGCCGCGAGCTGCACGTTCGCGTTGATCGTGGTACGCACCTCGGTGCCGGTGCGCCCGGGCCAGCGCTTCAGCACGGTCACGATCTGGCCGTCGGCGTTCTCCTCGACGATCTCCGTGGTGGAGGTGCCGACCAGCAGCCGCTGGAACGTCTGCTGCAGGCCGGACACGCCGACCGTGGTGCCCGGCCGGAACGGCACCCCTTCCTCCTGCAGCACCTGGGCCGTCTCGGTGTCGACCTCGCCGGACACCGCCGAGGCGATGCTGCTGAACAGCCGCGACCGTCCCGGCCTGATGATCAGGCCGGGCGTCCGGCTCAGCCCGGGGCGCAGCGCCTGGTAATCCGCCGGGCTGAGCCGGAGCAGCTCGACGAACTGGGCCGACGGTGCCTCGGCGATCCAGTTGAATATCTCGTTCGCGGCCAGCCCGGTCGCCTGGGCCAGGCGGTTCGCGGTCAGCGCCAGGTCGGTCAGCCGGTTGGGAATCACGCCGACCAGGTAGAGGCGGGACCGGGGCGCGAGCGGCGCTCCCTCGGCGTCGAGCAGCTGCGCCCGCGGCGGCATGGTGGACAGCACGGCGAGGCGGAGGCCGGGCCGGAGCCCGGGCACGATGACGGACGGGGCCCACTCCACCTTCCAGCCGCCGCCCACCCGGCGCAGGACGAAGTTGCCGGTGTAGGTCCAGGGCTGGCCGCCCCGGCCGAGGTTGACCGAGGCCTTGAAGTGCGCGTCGGCCGTGTCGCCGCGCTGCGCGATGTTCCCCATGCTCAGGGAGAGATCGGCCGCGCCCAGCTGCTGGTAGGCGCTTTCCATGGCCGCGGCGACCGCCACCGCGGGAGCGCCGGTGGTCAGCGCGGCCGCGCTCGCGTAGTCGCCGTTCTCCCAGGCAAGCAGGAACGACTGCACGGTCGGCTCGGCCGACGGCTCCGGCGAGGCCCAGCCGAGAGCCAGGCCGACCAGCAGCACGACGGTCGCCCCCGCGGCCGCAATGACCCGTCCCCGCGTGGTGCGGGGCCGTACCCCTCTCACCCGTGATTCCCCGGTTCGCTTGTCACCGGCCCGGGCCCCCCTAGCCCGAGTCCCCTTGGCCGGCCCCCCTCTCAGCGGAGCAGGCTTGCCTGCGTGCGCGCCGCGGTTATGTGTGCGGACCATGGCCCCACACTCCGCTACCTTCGCCGCCGCAGGGCACGATCAACCTCTCTGGCAGCATCCCTGCGCGCCAGATCATGGCGCTTGTCATAATTCCGCTTGCCGCGGGCCAGAGCGAGCTCGACCTTGGCCTTCCCGTCCTTGAAGTAGAGCGAGAGCGGGACGAGAGTCAGGCCGCGCTCTGCCGTGGCCGCGGCTAGCTTGTCGATCTCTTTGCGATGCAAGAGCATCTTACGGGTCCGGCGCGGCTCATGGTTGGTCCAGGTCCCCTGCGTGTACTCGGGGATGTGCACGTTGTGCAGCCACGCCTCGTGGTCGGTGATCTGGCCGAACCCCTCCCCGAGCGACGCCCGCCCGGCACGCAGCGACTTCACCTCGGTGCCGGTGAGCACCAGGCCCGCTTCGACCACGTCCTCGATGTGGTAGTCGTGCCTGGCTCGCCGGTTCCGGGCGATGATCTTCGTGCCCTTTTCGGAAGTCACATTCCAGCCCAGCGGCGCTAAACGCGCAGGTAGCGCCGCAACGTGAGGAACGACGTGGCGCCGGTCAGCAGCACGCCGATAATCATCGCCAGGATAATAACCTCGACCAGGTCCGTGCTCCTCAGCTGGACGTTGAACGGGAAGTACTGCTGCATCGCGTCGAGGAACAGCGACTTCACGGCGATCAGCAGACCCGCGGCCACCAGCCAGCCGAACATCCCGGCGATGACGCCCTCCATCAGGAACGGCAGCTGAACGTAGAAGTTGGACGCGCCGACCAGGCGCATGATGCTGGTCTCCCGGCGGCGGTTGAACGCCGACAGCCGGATGGTGTTGGCGACCAGCAGGATCGCCGCGATGATCAGGATGATCGCAATGATCACCACAGCGTTCCTGGCCCCGTTGAGCAGCTTGTAGAACTTGTCCAGGATCGCCGAGTTGTCGACGATCTGGTCAACCCCGGGCGCGCCGTTGACGGTCTCGGCCACCACCGCGGCGTCGGCCTGCGTGTTCTTGAGCTTCACCTCGAACGAGTCGGGGATGTCGCCCAGGCTGACCGAGTTCACCATCGAAGGGAACTCGGACTTGAACTGCTGGTAGGCCGTGGCCTGCGACTCATAGGTGACGCTGGAGACCTGCGGCATCGCGCCCAGCTCCTGGCGCAGCTGCGACATCTCCGCCGCCGTGGCCGGCCCGTTCTTGGTGCACTGCGGGCTGGAGCTGATCTTGGTGCACAGGTACACGGAGAGCTGCACCCGGCCCTGCCAGAAGTTCCTGGTGTCGTTGACCTGCTTGACGAACAGCAGCCCGGTACCGAGCAGGGACAGGCTGATCGCCACCACCACCACCAGGGCGACCGTCATGGTCAGGTTCCGCCGGAGGCCGATCCATACCTCATGAAAGACAAACTGCGCGCGCATGTTCGCTGATCCTTCGGTAGTCGGGCCCTGGCCGGTCAGTAGGCCTGGCCGTAGACACCACGCGACTGGTCGCGCACCACCTTGCCGTACTCGAGCTCGATGACGCGCTTGCGCATGGAGTCCACGATCGCGGCGTCGTGCGTGGCCATCACGACCGTGGTGCCAGTCCGGTTGATGCGGTCGAGCACTTTCATGATCCCGATCGACGTCGCCGGGTCGATGTTCCCTGTCGGCTCGTCGGCCAGCAGGATCATCGGCCGGTTCACGAACGCCCGGGCCATCGCCACGCGCTGCTGCTCGCCGCCGGACAGCTCGTCGGGCATCCGGTCGCGCTTGCCCTCCAGGCCGACGAGGTCGATCACCTCGGGCACGACCTTGCGGATGAAGCGCCGCGGCTTGCCGATGACCTCCAGCGCGAACGCGATGTTCTGGTACACGTTCTTGCTGGGCAGCAGACGGAAGTCCTGGAACACGCAGCCGATCCTGCGGCGCAGGTGCGGCACCTTCCAGTTGGTGAGGCGGGCGAGATCCTTGCCCGCGACGTGGATCCGGCCCTCGGTCGGCCGCTCCTCCTTCAGCACCAGACGCAGGAACGTGGACTTGCCGGAGCCGGAGGGACCGACCAGGAAGACAAACTCGCCCTTCTCAACGTCGATGTTGACGTTCTCCAGGGCTGGACGCCCCTGCGTGGGGTATGCCTTGGTAACGTTATCGAAGTGGATCACTGGCCCATCACACACGCTCGACGAGTTGCGGACGGCCTGCCATGGCGCAAATCGCGCCCCAGTTTGGCCACAGGACAGTCTAGGGGGGAAACTGGTTTGGAACGTCCAACATCGTCGAAGTAAGTGACCGGGTAGGCTCCGGCCCGGAGGGACCTTACATGAGCTGCGAGCACCTGATCTGTGCCCAGTGCGCCGGGCCGGTCGCCGAAGGCCGCTGCCCGGTCTGCCACGCGGCGCGGGCCCGCATGCACCACCACGCCGGGCCCCACATGACCGTGCCCCTGCTGGCCGTGGCGCTCATCGCGCTGCTGCTGATGCTGGCCATGCACCTCGCTCACTGACCGTCGCGCACGGGTTTTCAGCACGGATTTTGCGCACGGGGGGATTTCAGCACGTAACGGGCGGTTAGAGGCCCTGCGTTCTCAGCCAGCGGATCTCCGCCTCGATGAAGTCATCGATCTCGCCGTCCATCACCGCGGCCGTGTTCCCGGTCTCCAGGCCGGTCCGCAGGTCCTTTATGTTCTGGTACGGGTGGAGTACGTAGTTGCGGATCTGGGTGCCCCAGCTACCCGCGTGATCACCGCGCAGCTCGGCCATCTTGGCCTGCTGCTCCTCCCGCTTGCGCTCGAGCAGCTTGGCCTGCAGCACCGCCATCGCGCTGGCCCGGTTCTGGATCTGGCTGCGCTCGTTCTGGCAGGAGACCACGATCCCGGTCGGCAGGTGGGTGATCCGGACGGCGGAGTCCGTGGTGTTGACCCCCTGGCCGCCCGGGCCGCTGGACCGGAACACGTCGACCCGGATCTCGTCCTCGGGCACCTCGATGTGGTCGGCCTGCTGCACGACCGGGATCACGTCCACGCCCGCGAACGAGGTCTGCCGCCGCCCCTGGTTGTCGTACTTGGAGATGCGGACCATCCGGTGCGTGCCGTGCTCGCCGCGCAGCGTGCCGTACGCGTAAGGGGCCTTGACCGCGAACGTGGTCGACTTGATGCCCGCTTCTTCCGCGTACGAGGTGTCGTAGACCTCGGTCGGGTACCCGTGCCGCTCGGCCCAGCGCAGGTAGATGCGCCGCAGCCCCTCCGCCCAGTCGGCGGCGTCGGCCCCGCCGGCCTGCGCGTTGATCGTGATCAGCGCCTCGCGGGCGTCGTACTCGCCGGAGAGCAGGGTCCTGATCTCCAGCTGGTCGATCTCCCTGCGGAGCGCGGCCAGGTCGCGGGCCGCCTCCTCGCGGGCCGCCTCGTCGTGCTCGCTCTCGGCCAGCTCGAACAGCGTCTTGGTGTCGTCGAGACGCCGGTGCAGGCCCTCCAGCTTGGCCAGCTCGCCCTCAAGGTAGGACAGCCGCCGGCCGACCGCCTGAGCCTGCTCCTGGTCCTCCCACAGCCCGGGCTCCGCCGCCCGCTCCCGCAGCCCGTCGGCTTCCTTCCGCATGGCGTCCGGGCCAAGGACCGCTTCGACACTGGCGAGTATCGATGACAGTTCCGAGATTTCGCCCGCAGGGTCCGTTGCCATGCGGGAAAGCCTACGTCAGGCCGGCATGTCCGCTGTTTCCGCTGCGCCACCTGACTCCGCATCTGGTCGCGCCGCTGGGGCCGGGTGTGAGCGCGGAGTCGCAGCCCAGAGGGCGTTCCTGGGGCGGCCCGGCGCCGGATCACCGGTCCCGTAAGGCCTGCCGCCCGGGCCGATGGCGCCCAGGGGCCACCGAGCCGTGCCGGGCGCGGTTGACTTATCGTTTGGCGTGGTAACCAATATTGCACCTCACGGACATCCCGGGAGTCCGCGGGCAGCGGACCTCCGGCCCGGGCTGAGAAGGGACGGAAGCGGTGACCAGCACGTCCGACGGGGCCGCGCCAGGCCTCACCTTTGACCGGGTTCAGGCGGCTTCGGCCCGGCTGGCGGGCATCGTGCACCGCACCCCCCTTATAACCTCCACTACCTTGAACGCTAAAGCCGGAGCCACCGTCTACCTCAAGGCGGAGCCGTTCCAGCGGGGCGGGTCATTCAAGTTCCGGGGTGCGTACAACCGCCTGTCGCTGCTCAGCCCCGAGGAGCGGGAGCGCGGGGTCGTCGCGTACTCGTCGGGCAACCACGGCGGCGCGGTCGCCCTGGCCGCCTCGATACTCGGCATCCATGCCGTGATCGTGGTGCCTGAGACGGGGTCGCCCGCGAAGCTGGCCGCGATCGAGGGCTACGGCGCCGAGCTGCGCCGCTACCACCCGGCCCGGGAGGAACGGGAGGTGGTGGCCGCCGCCCTGGCCGAGGAGCGGTCGCTGACGATGATCCGGCCGTTCGACGACTACGACGTGATGGCCGGGCAGGGGACCCTGGGCATCGAGCTGGCCGATCAGGCCGACGGCCTGGACCTGGTGCTGGTGCCGATCGGCGGCGGCGGCCTGGCGGCCGGGGTCTCGACCGCGGTCAAGGCCCTGTCGCCGGGCACCGCGGTCATCGGTGTGGAGCCGTCCGGGGCCGACGACACCGCCCGGTCGGTGCGGGCCGGGCGCCGGGTCCGGCTGGACGCGGTGCGGACGATCGCCGACGGGCTGCTGGCGGTCCAGCCCGGCGAGCTCACGTTCGAGGTCAACCGGCGGCTGCTCGACGATGTGGTCACCGTGGAGGAGGCCGACATCGTGGCGGCCATGGGGTTCTGCTTCTCCCGGCTCAAGGTGGTGGTCGAGCCGAGCGGGGCGGTGCCGCTGGCCGCGCTGCTGGCCGGGGTGGTACCCGGGGACGGGCGCCGGATCGCGGTGGTCCTGTCGGGCGGAAACATCGCCCCGGCGGACTTCGCGGCCCTGCTGGATCAGGGCCGGCTCCAGGCCGCGGCCCCGGCCGGTTGAGCCGGGCATGGGCGAACCGGCCGCAGGCCAGCCGCCCGGTGGAGAGCCGGCCGTAGCCGGGCAGGCCGCGGGCGGGATGCCTGCCGCGGGCGGAGTGCCTGCCGCGGGCGGAGTGCCCGCCGCGGGCGGAGTGCCTGCCGCGGGCGGGGTGCCTGCCGCGGCCCGTCGCGCCCTGCGCCGCCGCAGCGAGGCGGCGCTGCCCGCCGTGATGGAGCGCCTGGCCCGGCTGGTGGAGCTGGAGTCCCCGTCCGGGGACGTGGCCCGGCTGGCCGTCCTCAGGGACGTGCTGGCCAGCCGGCTGACCCAATTGGGCGGGATGGTCGAGGTGATGCCCGGCGACGCCGGCGATCAGCTGCGGGCCATCTTTATCCCCGCCCACACCGCCCTCGCCCAGCCCGCCCTCGCCCACCCGGCCCTCGCCCAGCCCGCCCCCGCCCGTCCTGACCCCGCCCAGCCTGAACCCGCCCAGCCTGACCCCGCCCAGCCTGAACCCGCCCTCGCCCTCCCTGACCCCGCGTCAGGCCGCCGGCCGCCGGGCGGGCACCTGCTCGTGGTCGGTCACTACGACACCGTGTGGGAGGCCGGCTGGCTGGCCAGCCACCCGTTCACGGTGGCCGGCCCGGTGGCCAGCGGGCCGGGGACCATGGACATGAAGGGCGCGCTGGTCGCGCTGGAGCTCGCGCTCGAGCTGCTGGCCGGCTGCGGGCTGGCGCTCGCGCAGCCGGTTCAGGTCGTGCTCGTGGCCGACGAGGAGGTGTCGAGCCCGCACGGCCGCACCGCGGTCATGGCCGCGGCGGCCGGCGCAGCCGCGGTCGTGGGCCTCGAGCCGCCGCACCCCGACGGCAGCCTGAAGACCGGCCGCCGCGGCGTGGCCCGGGTCAGAATCGAGGTGCACGGGCGTGAGGGCCACTCCGGCATCATCGCCGGGGCCGGTGTCTCCGCCATCGACGAGCTGCTCGATCAGCTGGTCCAGCTGCGCGACGCGCTCCCCCGCGCGGCCGACCTGGGCTGGAACATCGGCCGGGTCAGCGGCGGCACCCGGGCCAACGTCGTCGCGGGCCGGGCCAGCGCCGAGGTCGGGCTCAGGTTCGGCACCGGCCAGACCGAGCAGGCCGCGCTCGCGGCCGTCCGCGGCCTGACGCCGGTGCGCCCCGGCACTACGGTCCGCGCCGACATCCTGTCCAGCCGCCCAGCCTGGCCCGCCAGCCCGGCGAACCGCCTGGCGGAGCACGTCATCGGCCTGGCCGCGGGGCTCGGTGAGCACCTCGGCGCACGGCCGGCGGGCGGCGCCGGGGACACGAACTTCACCGGGGCGGCCGGCCTGCCCACGGTGGACGGCCTCGGGCCGCGCGGCCGGGGCGCCCACTCCCGCACCGAGTCGGTCCGGGTCGACTCGATCCTGCGCCGCGCCGAGCTGCTCGCCGTCCTGTTCGCGACCCCGCTCCCCCCGCTCGCCTGAGCCGACCCGCCCAGCCGCCGCCCGTCTTCATGATCGTGGTGGGTTTTCGCTTCATAGCGCGGGTAATCCACCACGATCATGAAACGGGGCGCTAGTGGGGAAGGGCACTGGCGGAGACCAGGGTGCGGACCGCGCGGACCGCCACCGACAGCGTGGCCACGGTGAACCGGTCGGTCTCCCAGATCTCGGTGAGCGTCTGCGCCGCCCGGCGCACGGCCGAGTCGTTGCGCTGCACCCAGGCGGCCAGCCGCTCGTCCGGGCTGCCCGGGTCGGTCACCTCGAGCACGTCCCTGGCCAGCGCCGCGTGCGCGCTGTACAGGTCGTCGCGCAGCGCGGCCCGCGCCATCGTGTTCCACCGGTCGTCGCGGGGCAGCGCGGTGATCCGGTCCCGCAGCCGGGTGATCTGCAGCCGGTCGGCCAGGTCGAAATACACCTCGGCGACCTCCTCGTACGGCCGCTTCAGCCGCACCGCGATGTCCACGATGTCGAACGCCGAGTACGCAGGAACCATGGACGCGGTCCGCTCGGCCAGGTCCAGCGGCACACCCCGAGAGGTGAACGCATCCCGGCGCTCGTCGAACCCGGTCAGGTCGCTGCCGGTGAGCAGCTTGGGCAGGCCGTGGCCGACGGTCAGCACGCCCTCGGCCAGGAAGTCGACGGTGGACTGGATGTCGAACGGTGGGCGCCGGTTGTACAGCAGCCACCGCACGGCCCGCTCGGTCAGCTTGCGGCCCTCGAGCCAGAGCAGGATCTGCACCGACGTGTCGACCTGCCCGTCCAGCGCCTCCACCAGCGACCAGAAGCCGGCCATGTCAAAGACGTTCCTGGCCACCAGCCAGGCCGCGGCGATGTCCGGGGTCGACGCGCCAGTCTCCTCGTTCAGCCGGAACGCAAAGGTGATCCCGGACCGGTCCACCATGTCGTTGACCACCGCCGTGGTGATGATCTCCCGGTGCAGCCGGTGTGACCCCATGCGGCTCGCGTAGCGCTCCCGCAGCGGGACCGGGAAGTACCTGATCAGCACCTGGCGCAGGTACGGGTCGTCGGGCAACTTGGAGGCCAGGATCTCCTGCGCGGCCGCGATCTTCGTCTGGGCGAGCAGGACGGAGAACTCCGGCCCGGTCAGCCCGGTGCCAGCGGACCGGCGCTCGGCGATCTCCTTCTCCCCGGGCAGCACCTCGAGCCGGCGCCGGATCCGGTTATCGCGCTCCAGCTTGCGGATGTACCTGGCGTGCACGTGCAGCATCTGCGGAGCCTGGGCGCGGGCTGCGGCCAGGGCGCGGTTCTGCTGGTAGTTGTGCTGCAGCACCAGGCTGCCGACCTCGCCGGTCATGTCGTGCAGCAGCCGGTTGCGGTCCTCGCGGGGCAGCTCGCCGTCCCGGACCACGCCGTCCAGCAGGATCTTGATGTTGACCTCGTGGTCGGAGGTGTCCACCCCGGCCGAGTTGTCGATGAAGTCGGTGTCCACCAGCCCGCCGCCGAGGGCGAACTCGATCCTGGCCTCCTGGGTCAGGCCCAGGTTCCCGCCCTCGCCGACGACCCGGACCCGCAGCTCGGAGGCGTCGACCCGGACCGCGTCGTTGGACCGGTCGCCGACGTCGGCATGGGTCTGCGTAGTCGCCTTGACGTAGGTTCCGACGCCGCCGTTCCAGAGCAGGTCCGCCGGCGCCTGCAGCACCGCCGAGATCAGCTCGTCCGGGGACAGCGCGAGCACGCCGGCGTCCAGGCCGAGCGCCGCGCGCGCCTCGGGGGAAACCGGCACCGACTTGGCCGAGCGCGGCCACACGCCGCCGCCTTCGGAAATCAGCGCGCGGTCGTAGTCATCCCACGACGACCGGGGCAGCGCGAACATCCGCTGCCGCTCGGCGTAGGTCGCCGCCGGGTCGGGGTCCGGGTCCAGGAACACGTGCCGGTGGTCGAACGCGGCCAGCAGCTTGATGTGCCGGGACAGCAGCATCCCGTTGCCGAAGACGTCACCGGACATGTCGCCGATCCCGGCCACGGTGAAGTCGGCCTCGTCGACGTCGATGCCCATGGTCTGGAAGTGGAACCGGACCGACTCCCAGGCGCCGCGCGCGGTGATGCCCATCTTCTTGTGGTCGTAGCCCTCTGACCCGCCCGACGCGAAGGCGTCCCCGAGCCAGAACCCGCGGCTGGTCGCGATCTCGTTGGCGGTGTCGGAGAACGTCGCCGTGCCCTTGTCGGCGGCGACCACGAGGTAGGGGTCGTCGTGGTCGTCCCGGACCACGCGGGCGGGCGGGACCACGTGCCCGCCGTCGATGTTGTCGGTGACATCCAGCATCGCGCTGATGAAGGACTTGTAGCAGGCGAGCACCTCGCCCTGGTAGGCGTCGCGGTCGCCGGGGTCGGGCAGCTGCTTGCAGACGAAGCCGCCCTTGGCCCCGGACGGGACGATCACCGCGTTCTTCACCTCCTGCGCCTTGGCCAGACCGAGGATCTCGGTGCGGAAGTCCTCCGGGCGGTCGGACCAGCGCAGCCCGCCCCTGGCGACGTCGGCGAACCGGAGATGCACCGCCTCGAACCGGGGCGAGTAGACGAACAGCTCGAACGCGGGCCGTGGCGCAGGCAGGTCGGGCACCTGCGCCGCGTCGAGCTTGACCACCAGGTAGGGAGCCTCCGGCTGCGGCGGCTCCGGCAGGGTGAAGTAGTTGGTCCGCAGCGTGGCCTGGATCAGGCCCCAGTACGACCGCAGAATCCGGTCCTGATCCAAACTGGCGACCTCATCGAGCTCACCCCGGATCTCCTCGGCGATGGCCTCACTGCGCTCGCACTCCCCGGGCTGGTGGTCCGGGTCGAACTTGGACTCGAACAGCCGCACCAGCAGCCGGGTGATAGTGATGTTCGAGCACAGCACCCGCTCGATGTAGCTCTGGCTGAACGTGCTGCCCACCTGGCGCAGGTACTTCGCGTAGGTGCGCAGCACCACCACCTGGCGCCAGGTCAGGTGCGCGTCCAGGACCAGGGCGTTGAACCCGTCGTCCTCGACGTCGCCACGCCAGAGCGCGGCCAGGGCGTCCCTGAACAGCTCCTTGACCGACGCGATGGAGGTTGGCACCCGGGAGCCGGTGTCGGCGGTGTCGCTCCGGCGGAGGCCGAAGTCGTAGATCCAGAACGGTTCGGCGGCGCCGAACTCGTACGGGTGCTCGTCGACCACCTCGATGCCCATGTGCTGCAGCCGGGGCAGCACGTCGGTCAGCGTGATCGGGGAACCGGTGCGGTAGATCGACAGCCGCCACACCCGCTGCTGCCCCTGGTCGGCGTCCTCGGCCGGGCCGGTCTCGGCCTGATCCTCCTCGATCGGCACCCCGCCCACGTAGCCGGCGGATTCCCACAGGTCGAACTCGATGCTGCGGCCGGACTCGCGCAGCTCGAGGATCCGCCGCAGGTCGTCGGCGGCCGCGCCGGCGGGCACGTCGGTCTTGTAGGTCTGCGGGATCTGTTCGCCACTGATCATGGCGAGTACCGCGCGGGCCCGTTTCTCACCGAGCTGGCGGACCGCCTCGTCGGCGAAGTCGTCGTCCCAGGAGCGGACCTTGGCGGCGATCTTCTTCTCCAGCTCGGCGCCGTCCACGTCGGGCAGCACACGGCCGCGCCCGGCGCGCACCACGATGTGCAGCCGCGCGACCGGCGACTCACCGACCATCACGCTGTAGTCACACCCCGCGCCGTGCAGCGCCTCGCGCAGGATCTCCTGGGTGCGCAGCCTGACCTGGGTGGTGTACCGGTCCCTGGGCAGGTAGATCAGGCAGGACATGTACCGGCCGTACACGTCCTTGCGCAGGAACAGGCGGGTCTGGGTGCGCTCGCGCAGCCGGAGCACCCCCTCGGCCACCGGGACCAGCTGCGACACCGGGGTCTGGAACAGCTCCTCGCGCGGGTAGCCCTCCAGGAACTCGGCGAGATCCTTGCCGTCGTGGCTGTCCGCGGCGATGCCGGAGGCCGCGAGCACCCCGACCAGCCTGCGCCGCAGCACCGGGATCCGGGTGATGCTCTCGGTGTAGGCGTCGTGGGTATACAGGCCGAGGAACCGGTACTCGCCCACGACCTCCCCGGCCGCGTCCATCCGCTTGACCGCGATGTAGTCGAGGTAGCTCGGCCGGTGCACGGTCGAGCGGGAGTTCGCCTTGGTCAGGATCAGCAGGTGCGGGTCGCGGGCCCGGGCGCGCACCTCAGGGGGCAGCGACGCGAACGCGCTCGAGCCCGGCCGGTCGTGCCGCAGGATGCCGAGGCCGGTGCCGGCCACGGCGCGCAGCGCCATGCCGTCCGGACCGTCCTCGAGGTCGTACTCGCGGTAGCCGAGGAACGTGAAATGACCGTCGGCCAGCCACCGGAGCAGCGCCTCCACCTCGGCCGGGGCCTCCGAGGCATCGGGCCCGGGGGCGGAAGGCTCGGTCTCGCCCGCTCCCCGCCCCTCCGGCCCGGGAAATGGACAGCTGCTCGGCCAGGTGCACGGCCTTGGCCTGCATCCGGGGCCAGTCCTCGACCGCCACCCTGACGTCGCCGAGCACCCGTTCCAGGTCCTGCTGCAGGGTGTCCGACACGGCGTCAGGCAGCTGGGCGATCTCAAGGTGCGTCCACGACTCCGCGATCTCATCGTGGGTGGGCCGGTCCCCGTCGACCAGGCCGAACACCTCACGCAGCGCTCCGGTGACGTCCCGGCGGACCCGCAGCTGCGGGTGCACGATCAGGTGCAGGGCGACCTCGTGCCGGCCGAGTTCCATCCGCACCGAGTCCACGAGGAACGGCATGTCGTCGGTGACGATGTCGATCGCATCCCTGGCCCCGGCCAGGGAGGCCGACCCGCCCCGGCGCACCCGGACCAGGGCCCGGCCCTGCGGCCGGTGCGCGGCGAACGCGGCCTGCTCGGTCGCGACCGCGGCGAGGCGCTCGGGCCCGGCGGCCACGAGGTCCTCCGTCGCGACGTGCCGGTAGTAGGCGCGCAGGTAGCTGCCCATGTCGCCCACGCCAGCGGCCCCGGATGCCCGCTCGGCCGCCGCAGCCAGCAGCGCCTTCCTGTCGTCGCCCGCGTTGTCAGCCATCGGTTCGCACTCCTTTGTGTCCCGCTGGGTTGGCCTCGGGGGGACGACCCTCCCAGACCCCCCCGCGTGCCATCCGCTCGGGCCAGCCTCCGGCCGGCCGTCGCGGCTGCCACGGCTTCGCCGCCTTTATCACTACAACCAATCTCGCAGTTCCCAGAGCAGCGGGTAATACCGCATCGGCACTCTCTTGTGGAGATAAGGTGCGCCGGTCGACCCGCCCGTCCCTGACTTGGTGCCGATCTGCCGCTCCACCATCTGGACGTGCCGGGCCCGCCAGAGCCCGGACATCTCGTCGTGGGTCAGCAGGTCCTCGGCGAGCTGCCATAGATGATCATGGCTGGCCCGGTCCCTGGCGATGGTGACCAGCGACGCCAGGATCTCGTCGTCGTCCCCGGCCGGGAGCCCGGTGGCCCGGAGCAGCTCGAGATAGGCGTCCCACAGGGTCGGCTCGGCCAGGCGCCGGGCCAGACTGGCCTGCTCGGCCTCGGTCAGGGCCCGGAACCTGGCCACAAACCCCGGATCCTTGGCGCCGGACAGGAACTCGAGCTCACGGAACTGCACGGACTGGAAGCCGCTGGCCGGGGCCAGGGCGGCGCGGAACTGGAGGAAATCCTGCGGGGTCATGGTCTCGAGCACGTCGATCTGGCTGACCAGCAGCCGCTCGATGACGTGCGCGCGCTGCAGCAGCTGCCGGGCCCGCCAGGTCTCGCCTGGCCGCATCGCGTCCCTGGCCGCGGTCAGCTCGTGCAGCAGCTGCTTGAACCAGAGCTCATAGGCCTGGTGCACGGTGATGAACAGCAGCTCGTCGTGGGCGGGCGGGATCACCTGGGGCACCTGCTGGGCCAGCAGCTCCGGCAGCCGGAGGTAGCTGCCGTAGGTCAGCCTGCCGCCCTCCTCGCCGAAGCTGCGGCCTGTCATCTGGCCGTCACGGCCCGCGGGAGCGGTCATCCCGCGGTCCCGTCGGCGACGTTGGGCACGAAGGACGCCAGCACCTCGGGGTTGGCCAGCGCATCGGGGTCCGCGGCGTCGGCGACGGGCGTGCCCAGCAGGATCTTCCTGACCGGCACCTCCAGCTTCTTGCCCGAGAGCGTCCTCGGGATGCCGGGCACCCGATGGATCTCGTCCGGCACGTGGCGCGGGGAAAGCCCGGAGCGGAGCCCGGACCTGATCCGGGCGGTCAGGTCGTCGTCGAGCTCCTGCCCGGCCGCCGGGACCACGTAGAGGATCAGCCGGCCCTCCTGACCGATCCGGCCGGTGTCGATCACCAGGCTGTCGGCGATCTCCGGCAGCGCCTCGACGATACGGTAGAACTCGCTGGTGCCCATGCGGACGCCGCCGCGGTTCAGGGTCGCGTCGGACCGGCCGTAGATCACGCAGCCGCCGTCCGGCAGGAACATGATCCAGTCCCCGTGCCGCCACACCCCGGGGTAATCGGCGAAGTAGCTCTCCCGGTACCGCTCGCCGCCCGGGTCGTTCCAGAAGCCGACCGGCATCGAGGGCATCGGGCGGGTGATGACCAGCTCGCCGACCTTGCCGATGACGGGCTGGCCCGCGTCGTCGTAGGCCTGCACGTCCGCGCCGAGGCATCGCCCGGAGATCACGCCCGACCGCACCGGCAGCAGCGGGTTGGGCCCGACGAACCCGGTGCACAGGTCGGTGCCGCCGGAGAACGAGCCGAGCAAGAGATTCTGCTCCCCGGTGGCCACCGCGTCGTAGACCCAGCGGAAGCCCTCGGGCGGCAGCGGGGACCCGGTCGAGCCGATCCCGCGCAGCCGCGACAGGTCATGCTCACGGCCGGGCTGGAGTCCCGCCTTCATGCAGGCCAGCAGGTACGGTGCGCCGGTCCCGAAGTAGGTCACGCCGGTCTCGTCCGCCAGCTGCCAGAGCGCACCGGTTCCTGGATGGGTGGCGCTCCCGTCGTACAGCACGGCCGTGGCCCCGACGAGCAGCCCCCCGGCCAGGTAGTTCCACATCATCCAGCCGGTGGTGGTGTACCAGAAGAAGACGTCGTCGCGGCCGAGATCCTGGTGCAGGGCCATCGCCTTCAGGTGCTCGAGCACGATCCCGCCGTGGCCGTGCACGATGGGCTTGGGCAGCCCGGTCGTGCCCGACGAGTACAGCACCCACAGCGGATGGTCGAACGGGACCTCCACGAACTCGGCGGCAGCCGGCCGGGCCGGGCCGGCGGCCGGGAGCGACTCCCAGCGCAGCTGGCGCGGGCGCGCGCCGCCGCCCGGTGCCGCGTCGTCCCAGGGGCCCTGGCCCGGCGCCCCTGCGGCCGCCCCCTCCCCCGCCGCGACCGCCCCGTAGTCCAGCGTGATCAGGGCCTCGAGGCTGGGCAGCTCGGCGACGATGTCCGCCACCTGCTGCCGCCGGTCGAACCACTTGCCGCCGTAGGGGTAGCCGTCGACGGCGAGCAGCACCTTGGGCGAGATCTGCGCCAGGCGGTCGATCACGCTGTGCGCACCGAAGTCCGGTGAGCACGACGACCAGATCGCGCCCAGGCTGGCCGTGGCGAGCAGGCCGACCAGCGCCTCGGGGATGTTGGGCACGTAGGCCGCCACCCGGTCGCCGGTGGTGACGCCGAGCGCGCGCAGCCCGGCGCGGACCCTGGCCACCTCGGCCGCGAGCTCGGCGTAGCTGAGCGTTCCGCTCCGCCCGGCCTCGGACCGGAAGATCACGGCCGTCTGGTCCGGGTGCGTGCACGCCATCCGCAGCGCGTTGCGCGCGTAGTTGAGGGTGGTCCCGCCGAACCAGTGCACGTCCGGCATCGGGCCGCCCGCCAGCACCGGCTCGTCGCCCCGGCGGCCGAGCACATCGAAGTAGTCCCAGACCGACGCCCAGAACTCCTCCGGGCTGGTCACCGACCACCGCCAGAGCTCGTCGTACCCAGCCAGGTTCTGGCCGCTGGTTTCCCTGAGCCACGCCAGGTAGCCGGTGATCCTGGCGTCGCGGACGGACTCCGGGCTTGGCGCCCAGAGCGTTGCCCCGTAGTCGCGACCGCCCAGTACCGTCGCTGGGTCGTCGTGGCCGTCCGCGTTTCCTGCGGGGGCCTGGTCGTCAGTTGGCATAGGCATCAGCATGGGGTGTCGGTTGCATCCTCGCAACGACGGGGTCCGGCCGTGGCACCGCCCCCTGCTGCGCTCGCCGGCGGAGACGGCGCTGGTCAGCCGGTCGACCCCGCTGACCACAGCGTCGGTGTCGGTGAGGTCAGCGAAGACGAGGTCGGCGCCGGCGCCGCGCAGCTCGCCCATGGTCGCACGGCCGCTGGCCACCGCGAGACAGCGCGCGCCGCCGACCCTGGCCGCCTCGACATCACGGCCCGAGTCGGCGAGGTAGACGGTGGCGTCCGCACCGATGTCCGTGCCGTATTTCTCGGACGCGCGGCCGCGGGACCTGAGCAGCAGGGCGCCCATGGGGTAGATCTCCGACCCGTACCCGCCGATCTCGAGGTCGAAAAAGTGGTCCAGGTCGAAGGCCCGGAGCTTGGCCACGGCGTTGGGCCTGATCGTCCCGGTGAGCACCGACTGGACCACGCCCGGCAGGGCGGCCACGGCGGCGACCGCATCGGCGGCCCCGGGCAGCGCCCGGCCCTGCGCGCTGAGTTGGCCGACCCTGGCCCCGAACGCGGCCTCGAGTTCCCTGGTGTACCGGGCCAGAAGCTCCTGGCCGCTGGCCTCGTCCCGGGCCGGGACCGGCGCGGCCGCGTTGTTCGCCAGGGCCTCGAAGAAGATCTCTGAGTCGGTGCGGCCCGCCGTCTGCGGCAGCGCCACCAGCGGGCGCCCCGTCACCCGGCGGAACGCGTCGGCGTAGGCCCCCCGCGAGACCCTGGCCACGTCGACCAGCGTCAGATCGATATTCCACAGCACCAGGCGGTAGATGTGAGGCCTCCGGTTACGTGATGGTCGGTGCGGATATCAGCCCATATGTGGATAGCGGTAGTCCACCGGCGGCACGAACAGCTCCTTGATGGCCCGGGTGTTGACCCAGCGGATCAGGTTGAAGATCGAGCCCGCCTTGTCGTTGGTGCCGCTGGCCCGGGCCCCGCCGAACGGCTGCTGGCCGACCACGGCGCCGGTCGGCTTGTCGTTGATGTAGAAGTTCCCGGCCGAGAACCGCAGCGCCTCGGTGGCCTCGGCGATCGCGGCCCGGTCCTGCGCGACGATCGCGCCGGTGAGCGCGTAGGGGGCGATGTTGGCCGCCTGGGCCACGACGCTCGAGTACTGCGCGTCGTCGAACACGTGCACGCCGAGGATCGGGCCGAAGTACTCGGTGGTGAAGATCTCGTCCGTGGGGTCGGAGCTCTCGAGCACGGTGGGCGCCACGAAGTAGCCGTCGGAGTCGTTGGTCTCGCCGCCGGTGAGCACCCGGACGGACGGGCGTGACCTGGCCCGGGCGATGGCGTCGGCGTGGGTGGCGAACGCCGGCCTGTCGATGACCGCGCCCATGAACAGCGACAGGTCGGCGCCGACGTCGCCCATGGTCAGCGACGACACCGTCGAGATGAAGTCATCCCCCATCCGGTTCCACACCGACCGCGGCACGTACGCCCGGGACGCGGCCGAGCACTTCTGGCCCTGGTATTCGAAGGCCCCGCGGATCAGCGCCGTGAGCAGGACACCGGGGTCGGCGGACGGGTGGGCGATCACAAAGTCCTTGCCCCCGGTCTCGCCCACCAGCCGCGGGTAGCCGCGGTAGCCGGCGATGTTCTCGCCGACCGAGCGCCACAGGTGCTGGAACGTGCCCGTGGACCCGGTGAAGTGGATCCCGGCGAGGTCCGGGTGCGGCAGCGCCACCCGGGACACCGGCTGGCCGCTGCCGGTCACCATGTTGATCACGCCGGGCGGCAGCCCGGCCGCCTCGAGCACGCGCATCACGTAGTGCGCGGACAGCTGTGAGGTGCTCGACGGCTTCCACACGACCACGTTGCCCATCAGCGCGGGCGCGGTCGGCAGGTTGCCCGCGATCGAGGTGAAGTTGAACGGGGTGATCGCCAGCACGAAGCCCTCGATCGGGCGGTACTCGAGCCGGTTCCAGGAGCCGGGCGACGACCCGGGCTGCTCGGCGAGCAGCCGCCGCGCGTAGTGCACGTTAAAGCGCCAGAAATCGATCAGCTCGCAGGCCGCGTCGATCTCGGCCTGCTGCACGGATTTGGACTGGCCCAGCATCGTGGCCGCGTTGACGGCCGAGCGCCAGGGCCCGGACAGGAGGTCGGCGGCCTTGAGGAAGATGGCCGCGCGGTCGTCGAAGGACAGCTCGCGCCAGCCGGGTGCCGCCTGGCTGGCGGCGGCGATGGCCGCGGACACGTCGTCGTCGGTCGCGTTGCCCAGCTGGCCCAGCACGTGCCGGTGGTTGTGCGGCTGGACCACGTCGACGCGCTCGCCCGCGCCCATCCGCTGCTGGCCGCCGATGGTCATGGTCAGCTCGGCCCGCTCGCCGGCGAGCTCCTTGATCCTGCTCTCGAGTGCGGCACGCTCGGGACTTCCCGGGGCGTAGGTCCGGACCGGCTCGTTCACAGGAACGGGGACGGTCGTTACGGCATCCATGGCGAAGCGGCTCCCTGCGTTTACTGGTCTGAACGGCAGCAGGATTTTATCCTCGCATGGGGCAAGCCGAGGGGTGGTCGCACCCGGGGCAGCCTGGCCTCAGCCCGTGACCTGCCGCAGCTCCTGGGTGGCGTACCAGAGCAGCTCATGGCCCTCCGCCCCGTCGACGGTGAACCTCGCGTCCTCGTCTCCGCCGTCCGCGGCCGCCAGCGCGGCGACCGCCGCCCGGACGTCGGCCTCGGCCCGCGGGTCGTCGATGTGGCCGGACGCCACGTCGGCGAGCCCGACCGGCACGCTGATCCGCACCAGGGCCGGGTCGTCGAACCCCCCGAGCCGGTCACCTGGTCGTCGGGCACCTCCGCGGCCAGCACGACCCGGCGCGGCGGTGCCTCCGGATCGGCGTGCAGCAGCCGGAGTGAGGCCCGCGCCGCCTGCGTCATGGCCACGTACTCGAGCTCCTCCTCATCGCCGCTCGAGTACCACTCCCGCAGCGCGGGTGTGACCGCGTAGCCGTGCACCGGGACCGCGCCAGTCCGGGACGACCCCCGGAACCCCCCGCGATGCCAGCGGCAGGCTCGTCAAGCAACCCGGCCAGCGCCGACAACGTGAACGGCAGGTAGACACGCATCGGACCCCCGTAGCCCCTCACCCGGCGCCGGCCATCGGGGCCGGCCACGGCGTTCACGGCCGGCCGCGACTTCTCCAGCGCCGCGAGCACCGCCAGCACGGCCGCGTCGATCGTTTCGTGCTCCCAGATCCGGACCACACCCCAGCCCGCTGCGAGCAGCGCCGCGTCCGCGGCCCGGTCCCGCTCGACGTTCCTGCGCAGCTTGGGCTCCCAGTACCAGACGTTGTTCGCGGGCTTGCTGCCGTGGTCGGGGCAGGCGTGCCAGAAGCAGCCGTCGACGAAAACCGCGACCCGACGGGCCGTGAACGCGATATCCGGGCGGACTCGCTTTCCCTCGGCCAGATCAAGCCGGTAGTCCTTACGGAACCGGTAGCCCTTCCGGTGCAGCGCGCTGCGCAGCGCGAGTTCGGGCTTGGTGCCGGTACGCCGGATGGCGCGCATATTGGCGGCACGCCCTTCGCTCGCGGGGTGCGGGTACTCGGCCACGAGCCTCAGGGTAGAGGTCCGCGGTCCGGGCGAACTAGCTGTTGGGTATGTCGGGAAGCCCGGGGTCGTACTCGGTCCTGTGCGTCGGGCAGACCCAGAGAAATTCGCCGGACGGGGCCTGCACCCGGCTCAGGCCGCCGGGTGTTTTGCCGTTAAACGTATTACTTGGGCAGAAATGGTTCGCTTAACCGACCATTGACACACGCGGGACGGCCCGGCGGGCACCGAATTCGGGCTTAGCTGTCCGGCGGTGCCGGAAGCCGGCAGACCGGGACAGCGGCCTCACGACACCGGCCGCCCGACCAGGCCGGCCAACCGCTGCGCCGTGGGACCGTACTCGCGGTGATGCAGGCCCACGAGGCCGATGGCTTCCGCGGCGATCACGTTGGCCTGCACGTCGTCGATGAACACGCACTCCTGCGGTTCCAGCCCCAGCAGCGAGGCGGTGTGCCGGAAGATCCGCTGCTCCGGCTTGCGCATCCCCACCTCGCCCGAGATCACCACGACGTCAAACAGCTCGGGGAACAGGTGCCGGGGGTAGTCGTCGTTGCTGCCCCACGAGTTGGACAGCAGCGCGGTGCGCAGCCCGGACCGGCGCAGCGAGCGGATCAGGTCCACCATCGCCGCCTCGAGCGCCGAGGCCGCGAACATCCGGGCCAGCAGCCCGGCGGGCGGCACCGGCCGGCCGTCCCGGTGGACCAGATGGCTGGCCAGCTGCTGCTCGAACTCCTCGTTCGGGCACTCGCCGCGCTCGAGCGCGTGGACCGGGCACTCGTCGCCCTCGGCGTAGGCCTGGCCGACCCAGCGCCGCATGATCGTCGTGTAGCTGTCCTTGTCGATCTGCTCCGCCTCGATCCAGGCGTTCATCGTGTCCACGATGGGGTTGGTCATCACCCCGCCCCAGTCGGTGATCACGCCCCGTATCTGGGGCACTTGCGCGGGGGCGGCGGACGGCGGGCCGCCGGGCCGGCCGATGTGGTGTCATCAAGCACAAGCCCGATCGTAGCTGTGCGAACCGGCCGCCCTGAGAACCTGGCCCAGCACCGGGCAGTCCCGAGGTCGCGCGCTGGCACAGGCGGCTGCGCGCCATTAACCGCCTCGCCGGGGCGCAGGCCCCGGGCGAACTCGGCGGGTGAGCCCGGCGCGGGCCGCGAGCTCGGCGTCGGGCGGGTAGCGGACCTCTTCCAGGCACAGGCCGTGCGGCGCGGCGACGTGCACGGCCGGGTCGCGGACCCCGGCGGTGAGCACCCCGGCGAGCCAGCCGGGCGGGCGCCGGCCGTCGCCCACAGCCAGCAGGCCGCCGACCAGGGAGCGCACCATGTTGTGGCAGAACGCGTCCGCGACCACGGTGGCCACGGCCAGCCCGGGAGCCGACCGTTCCCACTCCAGGCGGAGCAGTTCGCGGACCGTGGTGGCGCCCTCGCGCCGCCGGCAGAAGGCCGCGAAGTCGTGTTCGCCGAGGCAGGCCCGGGCCGCCTGGTTCATGCGCGCGACGTCGACCGGGCGCGGGTACCAGAGTGTGTCGTGCCGGCGCAGCGGGTCCGCCGCGGCCGGGTCGTCGCAGACCCGGTAGGAATACCGCCGCCACAGCGCGGAGAACCTGGCGTCGAACCCGTCCGGGGCGCGGCTGACCGCCTGCACCCTGACGTCGGGCGGCAGCACCCCGGCCAGCCGGTGGCGGAGGGCATCGCCGACCGCCGCCCACTCCCCGGGCGCCGGGTCCTGGACGGCCAGGCCGCCCTCGGGCAGCGGTTCGAGGTGAGCGGCCCGGCGGGCCGCGGGCCACGCCGCCGGGGGCAGGTCCAGGTGGGCGACCTGGCCGCGGGCGTGCACCCCGGCGTCGGTCCGCCCGGCGACGGTGAGCGCCAGCGAAGGGCCTGGCTGGGCCAGCACCAGGCCGATGGCGTCCTCGAGCACCTGCTGGACGGTGCGCAGACCACCGGGCTGGCGGCTCCAGCCGTGAAAGCCTGAGCCGTCGTAGGACAGGTCCAGGCGCAGCCGGGCTGCCGGATCACCGGCCGCGGGCCCGGGAGCCGCCAGCGGGCCGCTCAGGGCCGCATCCGGGCTGTGCTGGCCTCGGGGGACGGCCCCCCCGACCCCCGCGTGCCATCAGCTCGGGCCGGACTCCGGCCGACTGTCGCGTTCGGCACCGGCGTTCAGCCTTTTTCTGGCTGATCGTCCTCACTCTCGGAATCGTCGTCCGCCTCGGCCGAGTCCTGGGCCTCAGCCTCAGCCTCAGGGACGGCGTCGTCCTCGGCGGTGTCATCAGCCGCTGTGTCCGCAGTCGCTGCGTCCTCGGCCTCGGCACCGGCCCCGGCGGCCTCGGCGGCGTCGGTAGAGTCAGCCGCGTCGGAGCGTTCGGGCTCTGTCTCGGCTGCCTCGGCGGCCGGCTCCGCAGCACCCTGGCGAGAACGCGCGGGGGTGGCCGCGGGCTGGGCGCGCCGGGCCCGGCGGCGGCGCGGCTTGGACTCCGCCTCCTCCTGGATCAGCTCGATCACGGCCAGCGGCGCGTTGTCGCCCTTGCGCGGGCCGATCTTCGTGATCCGGGTGTACCCGCCATCGCGGGCCGCGAAGCTCGGCCCGATCTCGGTGAACAGCGTGTGCACGACGTCCCGGTCGGTGACCGTGGTCAGCACCCGGCGCCTGGCGTGCAGGTCACCACGCTTGGCGATGGTGATCAGGCGCTCGGCCACCGGCCGCAGCCTGCGCGCCCGTGCCTCGGTCGTGGTGATCTTGCCGTGCTCGAACAGCGCGGTGGCAAGGTTCGCCATCATGTGCCGCTGATGGGCGGCGCTGCCGCCCATCCGACGGCCCTTGGTGGGCGTGGGCATCGGAGCGTTCTCCTCGGTTCGGTGCCTGGACGGTCCCTGGGGCCGTCAGTACTGCTCGGTCTCGACGTAGCTCTCGTCGTCGTCGGCCCCGTAGCTGTCGGCCGCCGTCCCGGGGTCGAACCCGGGCGGGGAGTCCTTCAGTGCCAGGCCCATGTCGATGAGCTTCTGCTTGACCTCCTCGATCGACTTCGCGCCGAAGTTGCGGATGTCCAGCAGGTCCTGCTCGCTGCGGGCGACAAGCTCGCCCACGGTGTGGATGCCCTCACGCTTGAGGCAGTTGTAGGAGCGGACGGTCAGGTTCAGCTCCTCGATCGGCAGCGCGAGGTCGGCGGCGAGCGCGGCGTCGGTGGGCGACGGGCCGATGTCGATGCCCTCGGCGTCCACGTTCAGCTCGCGGGCCAGGCCGAACAGCTCGACCAGGGTCTTGCCCGCGCTGGCCACGGCGTCGCGGGGACGCATGCAGGGCTTGGTCTCGACGTCGAGAATCAGCTTGTCGAAGTCGGTGCGCTGCTCGACTCGGGTGGCCTCGACCTTGTAGGTGACCCGCATCACCGGCGAGTAGATGGAGTCGATCGGGATCCGGCCGATCTCCTGGCCCGGCTGCTTGTTCTGGGCGGCGGACACGTAGCCGCGGCCGCGCTCGACCGTCAGCTCCATCTCCAGCTTGCCCTTGCTGTTCAGCGTGGCGATGTGCAGCTCGGGGTTGTGCACCTCCACACCCGCGGGCGGCGCGATGTCCGCGGCCGTGACCGGGCCCGGCCCCTGCTTGCGCAGGTACATGGGAACTGGCTCGTCGTGCTCGGAGGAGACGACAAGCTCCTTGAGGTTCAGGATGATGTCGGTGACGTCCTCGGTGACCCCGGGGACGGTGGAGAACTCGTGCAGCACGCCTTCGATCCGGATGCTGGTGACGGCCGCACCAGGGATCGAGGACAGCAGGGTGCGGCGGACCGAGTTCCCGATCGTGTAGCCGAACCCCGGCTCGAGCGGCTCGATGACGAACCGGGACCGGAATTCGCTGACCTGGTCCTCGGCGAGGCTCGGACGCTGGGCGATGAGCATGTGACGTTCCTTTCCGCGATGCCCGCTATTTGACGATCGCGCCTTGCGGGGGGCAAGCCCCCCGCATGCCCCCCAGAGACCTCGGGCTGAGGTCCCTGCGGAGCTGCCTTATCAGCGCAATCCCTTCGGGATTGCGTTACTGCTTGGAGTAATACTCGACGATGAGCTGTTCCTGGACCAGCGTGTCGATCTGCGCCCGGGCCGGGAGCGTGTGCACGAGAACGCGCATCTTGTCCGGGATGACCTCGAGCCACGCCGGGACGGTGCGCTCCCCCGCCTCGGCGCGCGCGACCACGAACGGCGTGAGCTCGCGGGACTTCGCCGCGACCTCGACGATGTCGCTCTCGCTCACCCGGTAGGAGGGGATGTCCACCTTGCGCCCGTTGACGACGATGTGCCCGTGGCGTACGAGCTGGCGGGCCATGTCCCGGCTCTTGGCGAAACCGGCCCGGTAGACGACGTTGTCGAGGCGGCTCTCCAGCAGCTGCAGCAGGGCCTCACCGGTCCGGCCGCGGGTGCGGGTGGCCTCCTCGTAGTAGTTGTGGAACTGCTTCTCGAGCAGCCCGTAGATGCGCTTGGCCTTCTGCTTCTCCCGGACCTGGAGCAGGTAGTCGTTCTCCTTGGGCCGGTTGCGGCCGTGCTCGCCCGGCGGGTAGGGCCGGATCTCGATCGGGCACTTCGGCGAGTCGCACTTGGCGCCCTTGAGGAAGAGTTTGGTCTTCTCGCGGCGGCAGCGTTTGCAGTCCGGACCGGTGTATCGAGCCATGGTTGCCTAACTCCTCAGACCCGCCGCCGCTTGGGCGGGCGGCAGCCATTGTGCGGAACCGGGGTGACGTCCTGGATCGAGCCGACCTCCAGGCCGGTCGCCTGCAGCGACCGGATGGCGGTTTCCCGGCCCGAGCCCGGACCCTTCACGAACACGTCGACCTTGCGCATGCCGTGCTCCATGGCACGGCGCGCGGCGGCCTCGGCCGCCATCTGCGCGGCGAACGGCGTCGACTTGCGCGAGCCCTTGAACCCGACCTGGCCGGACGAGGCCCAGGAGATGACGCTCCCACCGGGGTCGGTGATCGAGACAATCGTGTTGTTGAACGTGCTCTTGATGTGGGCGTGCCCGTGAGCGATGTTCTTTCGCTCTTTCCGGCGTACCTTCTTGACGCCGGTGCGGCTCTTCGGAGGCATCCTCTTCCTCAGTTCAGGAGGTGGTCGGACCGCTGTCTAGGCGGACTACTTCTTCCCGGCCTTCTTCTTGCCGGCGACGGTCTTCTTCTTGCCCTTCCTGGTGCGGGCGTTGGTCTGCGTGCGCTGGCCGTGCACGGGCAGCCCGCGGCGGTGCCTGATGCCCTGGTAGCAGCCGATCTCGACCTTGCGGCGGATGTCGGCCTGCACCTCACGGCGCAGGTCACCTTCGACCTTGTAGGTGGCGTCGATCCAGTCCCTGAGCCGGACCAGTTCGTCGTCGCTGAGGTTGTGCACCCGGGTGTCCCCGCTGACCCCGGTGGCCTGCAGGGTCTCGAGCGCACGGGTGCGGCCGATTCCGTACACGTAAGTAAGGGCGACCTCGAGCCGCTTGTCACGCGGGAGGTCGACGCCGACGAGGCGTGCCATCGTGGGCAGTTCTCCTTCTGCTCGCGGAGGTCCTGCGCGCCGCTCCCTGCGTCCCTGCCCGGACCGGGCCCCGGCCTCCTCCGGGGGTAGTCCGCATCCGGCCTGCGGGCCGGATGCGAACTGCGGTGCGTGTCTTGCTGTGCTCTACTCGCCCTGCTTGGTCGGTTGGCTCTTGGTAGCTGGTCGGTGGTCGCCTGTGCTGGCTCAGCCCTGCCGCTGCTTGTGCCGCGGGTCAGAGCAGATGACCATGACCCGGCCATGCCGGCGAATGATCCGGCACTTGCTGCAGATCTTCTTCACACTCGGCTTGACCTTCATCGTGAACTCTCTCCTCAGGATGCTCGGGCCGGCTGCCCTGACATCTCATTACTTGTACCGGTAGACGATCCGCCCACGGCTGAGGTCGTAGGGGCTCAACTCGACCACGACCCGGTCATCGGGAAGGATCCGGATGTAGTGCATCCGCATCTTGCCGCTGATGTGGGCCAGGACCTTGTGCCCGTTGTCGAGTTCCACCCTGAAGAAGGCATTCGGTAGTGATTCCACGACCGTGCCCTCAATCTCAATTGCGCCGTCCTTCTTGGGCATATCCTCCGCGCTTCGCTGTTCTTGCCGACCCGCCTGCTGATCGGGCTAGCTGGTTGGTGCTGTGGTGCAGTTATTCGCTTGATCATGGACGTGGCCATCGCTGGCCATGCCCGGGCAGGATCTTGCGGTCATCCTGAGGCTTGCCCCGGCCCGGCTCGCGCTTGCGCGCAGCTTCCGGATCCGGGCGACCCGCCAGACTGCCGCCTTCGCACTGCGGACTTTTACGTCATGCTGCGAAAGCAGCTCACGAGCCGCAGCAGAGTCTACGCGACTCCCGCCGCCAAAGCGAACCAGGCGCCGCTTCCTCCTGCGTGATGTCGATAACGGATCCGGGGTCCCGAATATTCCGCGCGATGTCCCGCGTGGGCGTCGCCCGGGCCGCGATCGCCGCGGGCCGCCCGGTCACCCGTTGGCGGACGTCCGACGCCCCGTCACCCGTGGGGCGGGCCGGGATCCTGGTGGCCCTTACCGCCGCTCGGGTGGCTGCCGGTGATCCAGCGGCCGAGCAGGATGGCGCCCAGCGGGCCGGCCACCCACAGCGGCCAGAGGTACCCGGCCCCGCTGATGGCCCAGATCACGAAGAGGAGCAGGCTGATGCTGAACCAGCTGCCCCAGGCGGCCTGCCAGGCCGGGGAGAACCGGCCGTGCCGGTGGGCCAGCTCGCTGCGGGCGACCGCCTCCAGGCCGGATCCCGCGCCCGGCCTCAGCCTGCGGTCGTGCAGGGAGGCACCGGGCAGCCGGTACAGGTCGATCGCGGGCAGGTCGGACATGAGCTCGTCCAGGTCGCCCAGGGTCTTGGCCGCGTAGACCTCGTCGAGCCGCTCGTTGAACTCCTCGGCGGTCAGCCTGCCAGCAGCATGGTGCTCGCGGAGCAGTGTGGCCACGCGGTCCCGGTCCTCGTCGGAGGCCCGGATCCTCGGGTCGGACGACATCAGGTGCTCCTCAGCGCTTGCGGTCGTGCAGGTAGGCATCGGGCAGCCGGTACAGGTCGATCGCGGGCAGGTCGGACAGGAGCTCCTCCAGGTCGCCCAGGGTCTTGGCCGCGTAGACCTCGTCGAGCCGCTCGTTGAACTCCTCGGTGGTCAGCCTGCCCGCGCCGTGGTGCTCGCGGAGCAGGGTGGCCGCGCGGTCCCGGTCCTCGTCGGAGGCCCGGATCCTCGGGTCGGACGACGCCATCAGGTCCTCCTCAGCTGCTCGAGCGTGCGGCGGGCACCGCAGCGCCCGGCTCGGCGGTCACAGCGGCCTCGGCGATCCCCGTGTTCCCGGCCCCGGTGCTTCCGGCCCCCGTGTTCCCGGTCCCGGTGCTTCCGGTCCCGGTGCTTTCGGCCACAGTGCTTCCGGCCGCCCCGCCGTCCTCGGCGGTCAGCACCCAGGGCCCGTCCGCGGTGATCGCCACCGTGTGCTCGAAGTGCGCCGCCCAGGTGCCGTCCGCGGTGACCACCGTCCAGTCGTCGTCGAGCACGCGGGTCTCGGGCCGGCCCAGGACCAGCATGGGCTCGATGGCGAGCGCCATCCCCTCGACCAGCACCGGCCCGCGGCCAGGCCTGCCGTAGTTGGGCACCGGCGGGTCCATGTGCATCGCACTGCCGATCCCGTGGCCCACGTACTCCCGGATGATCCCGTACCGCCCGCTGGCCCGCGCGGCCGTCTCCACGGCGTGGGAGATGTCGCTGAGCCGGCGGCCGGGCCTGGCCTGGGCCAGGCCCTGCCAGAGCGCCCGCTCGCACGCCTGCAGCAGGCGGGTCAGCTCGTCGCCGATCGGGCCGACCCCGACCGTGCGCGCGGCGTCGCCGTGCCAGCCACCGACGATGGCGCCGCAGTCGATGGAGATCAGGTCCCCCTCGGCCAGCCGGACGCTGGCGCTGGGGATGCCGTGCACGATCTGGTCGTTGACCGAGGTGCAGATCGTCGCCGGGTACCCGTGGTAGCCCAGGAAGGACGGAACCGCGCCGGCGCCGCGGATCTCCCGCTCGGCGATGGCGTCCAGCTCGGCGGTGGTGATGCCGGGCTCGACCGCGGCCGTGACCGCATCCAGCGTGTGCGCCACCACCAGGCCGGCCTCTCGCATCAGGGCCAGCTCGGCCGGCGTCTTGATCTGGATAGGCAGTTCCCGCCTGGTCCGCATTGCGCCTCCGGAGTCCACATGCAACGTTACCCGCCCCGCCGCCCCGGCCCCGGCGGCTGGCTGGCCCGTCAGCGGATAAAGCGGCGCAGCGCGCTCAGGGCGCGGTCGGTGACCTCCTCCACCGGCCCGGTGGCGTCGACACCCAGCAGGATGCCCTCATCCGCGTAGAACGTGATCAGAGGCTGCGTCTGCTGCTGGTACACGTCCAGCCGGTGCCGGATGGTCTCCTCGCGGTCATCGTCCCGCTGGAAGAGATCGCCGCCGCAGTCGTCACAGCGCTCGCTGCGGGTCGGCGGGTCGAACAGCACGTGCCAGACGTGCCCGCACCGCCGGCAGGTCCGCCGCCCGGACAGCCGCCTGACCACCTCGTCGTCGTCGACGACCAGCTCGAGCACGAGGTCAAGCCGGCTGTCCCACTCGGTGAGCATCTTCTTGAGCGTCTCGGCCTGCGGGACGTTGCGGGGGAAGCCGTCGAGCAGGAACCCGGCCTGGGCATCCTCCTCCTGGAGGCGGCTGCCCACCATCGCGATCGTGAGCTCGTCGGGGACCAGGTCACCCCGGTTCATGTACGCCTTGGCGGCGCGGCCCAGTTCGGTGCCCGTGCTGACGTTGGACCTGAAGATCTCACCTGTCGAGATCGTCGGGATCGCCAGGTGTGAGGCTATGAACTGGGCCTGCGTCCCCTTGCCCGCACCGGGGGGCCCGACGAGGACGACGCGCACTACCGAAGGAAGCCCTCATAGTTACGCTGCTGGAGTTGGCTTTCGATCTGCTTCACCGTGTCCAGGCCCACCCCTACCGCGATCAGGATGCTGGTGCCGCCCAGCGGGAACTGCTGTGAGGCACCGACCAGGCCGATGGCCACCATCGGGATCAGGGCGATCAGCCCCAGGTAGATCGAGCCGGGAGCGGTGAGTCTGCTGAGTACGTAGCTGAGGTACTCGGCTGTCGGCCGCCCGGGCCGGATACCGGGGATGAACCCGCCGTATTTCTTCATGTTGTCCGCGACCTCGGTCGGGTTGAACGTGATCGAGACGTAGAAGTACGTGAAGAACACGATCAGCACGAAGAAGATCGCCATGTAGTACGGATCGTCCCCGAGGATCAGGTGACCCTGGACCCAGTTTGCCCACCACTTCGGGTGGGCGGTGCTCACACCCCCGAACAGCTGGGCGGCGAGCTGCGGGATATAGAGCATGGACGAGGCGAAGATCACCGGGATGACGCCGGCCTGGTTCACCTTGAGCGGGATGTAGGTCGAGGTCCCGCCGTACATCTTGCGTCCTACCATGCGTTTCGCGTACTGCACAGGGATCCGCCGCTGCGCCTGTTCCATGAACGCCACGAACGCGATGACCCCGACCCCGACCAGCAGCACGACCACGAACTCGAACGCGTGCTTGGTCCGGTAGATCTGCAGCATCTCGCCCGGGATGACCGCGATGACCTGAGTGAAGATCATGATCGACATGCCGTTGCCGACGCCGCGGTCGGTGATCAGCTCGCCCAGCCACATGATGACCGCGGTGCCCGCGGTCATCGTGATGACCATCGTGCTGATCGTGAACACCGAGGTGTTCGGGATCAGGCTGGAGCAGTTGGCGCCGCCGATGCTGCCGAACAGGTTCCCGGACCTGGCCAGGGCTATGATCCCGGTGGACTGCAGGATCGCCAGGCCGACCGTGAGATAACGGGTGTACTGGGTGATCTTCGCCTGGCCGGCCTGCCCCTCCTGGCGCAGCGTCTCCAGGCGCGGGATCACCACGGCTAGCAGCTGCAGGATGATGCTGGCCGTGATGTACGGCATGATGCCGAGCGCGAAGACCGAGAGCCGGAACAGCGCACCGCCGCTGAACAGGTTGACCAGCTGGAACAGACCCACCTGGCTGCCGCTCTGGCTCACGGTGTTCAGGCAGGCGTTCACGGCCTTCTCCGAGATCCCCGGAGTGGGCAGGGCGAAGCCCAGCCGGAACACGGCGATGATGAACAGCGTGAACAGCAGCTTCCGGCGCAGGTCAGGCGTACGGAACGCCTGGGTGAACGCGGTCAGCATGCGCAGTCCTCTGGTCGAAGGGTCAACGTCATCTGCCGCTCCTCGCCGGCGGAGAACATCCGCTGTCGTGCAAGCGCGACTCCCGCGCCGCAGTCTAGCTCGCTCCCAGCTATCCGAAAGCCATGCGATCTGCGGCGGTCGGCTGGCCGGCCCGGGCGGATCGCAGCGCGGGGGGCTCCGTTGGGTCGTCCCCCCGGGCTGACACGGCGTCCCCCCGGGCCAGCACGACGCTCGCCGCTGTCCATCTCACAGTTCGGTAACTGCGCCACCGGTGCGGCTCACAGCTCGGTGACCGTGCCGCCGGCGGCGGTTATCTTGTCCCTGGCCGTAGCGGAGAACGCATGCGCAGTTACACGCAGTCCCTTGACCGCCTCGCCGGAGCCGAGCACCTTGACCAGCTCACCGGCCCGGACCGCGCCCTTGGCGGCCAGATCCTCGGGAGCCACGTCCCCGCCGTCGGGATAGAGCGCGGCCAGGCGGTCCAGGTTGACCACCTGATAGGTGGTCTTGAACCGCAGGTTCGAGAAACCCTTGAACTTGGGCAGCCTGCGGTGCAGCGGCATCTGGCCGCCCTCGAAGCCGCCCGCCACCTTGCCGCGGGCCTTGGTGCCCTTGGTCCCGCGGCCTGCGGTCTTGCCCTTGGATGCCTCGCCGCGGCCGACCCGGGTCCTGGGCGTATGCGAGCCCGGAGCCGGGCGCAGATGGTGGATCTTCAGCCCGGACCGGCCGCCCGGGGTGCTTCCTTCTGCCATGTCAGTTGACCTCCTCCATGGTGACCAGGTGGCGCACCGCCTGGACCATGCCGCGGATCTCCGGCCGGTCCGCCTTCACGACCACGTCGCCGATCCGGCGCAGGCCCAGCGAGCGCAGCGTCTCCCGCTGCACCCGGGTGCCGCCGATCCGCGACTTGGTCTGGGTGACCTTCAGCTCTGTCATCTGCCGCTCCCGCTCGGCTGTCCATCGGGCGTGGCGCCGTTGGTGGCCGTGCCGGGGCTCGCCGCGGCGGCCGCGCGGGCACGGAGCATGGCCGCGGGGGCCACGTGCTCGATCGGCAGGCCGCGCCGCGCCGCGATCTCCTCGGGCCGGTTGAGGCTCTTCAGCCCGGCCACGGTCGCGTGGATCACGTTGATCGGGTTGGACGAGCCCAGGGAGCGGGACAGCACGTCGTGCACGCCCGCGCACTCGAGGACGGCCCGGACCGGTCCCCCGGCGATGACGCCGGTTCCCGGGCTGGCCGGCTTGAGCAGGACCACGCCTGCTGCATCCTCACCCTGCACGGTGTGCGGGATCGTGCCGCCGATCCTGGGCACCCGGAAGAAGCCCTTCTTGGCCGCCTCGACGCCCTTGGCGATGGCCGCGGGCACCTCCTTGGCCTTTCCGTAGCCCACTCCGACCAGCCCGTTGCCGTCGCCGACGACGACGAGCGCGGTGAAGCTGAACCGCCGGCCGCCCTGGACGACCTTGGCCACCCGGTTGATGGCGACCACCCGCTCCAGGTAGGCGGTGCCCCTGTCGGCCGCGCCACCGCGGCGGTCGTCACGGCGGTCGCGCCGCTCGCCACCGCCTGACGAGCCGCGGCGCGGTGCTGCTGCCATCAGATCTTCCTTTGCTCTGGGGTATATGCCGTGTTTGCCTTCACAGGGCCAGCCCACCTTCGCGTGCGCTGTCCGCGAGCGCGGCCACGCGCCCGTGGTAGGCGTGGCCGCCGCGGTCGAAGACCGCTGCCGTAATGCCCGCCTTGGTCGCGCGCTCTGCGAGCAGCGCGCCCACCTGCTTCGCCTTGGCCGTCTTGTCCCCGTCGGCGTCGCGGACCGACGCATCCAGGGTAGACGCTGATACGAGCGTTCCGCCCACGCCGTCGTCCACCAGCTGGGCGAACACGTGCCGGGCCGAGCGGGTAACCACCAGCCGGGGACGTGCCGCGTTGCCGGTGACCTTCTTCCTTACCCTGAGGTGGCGCCGCGAGCGCGCGGAGGCGCGCGCGGCGGTGCGGCCGGTGATACGGCCGTGCGCCCGGGTCCTGGTGCCAGACATCTCTTACTTCCCAGCCTTCCCGACCTTGCGGCGGATCTGCTCGCCCTGGTACCGCACGCCCTTGCCCTTGTAGGGGTCGGGCTTGCGGAGCTTGCGTATGTTGGCCGCGACTTCGCCGACCTGCTGCTTGTCGATGCCCTCCACCACGAACCTGGTGGGTGACTCGACCCGCAGCGTGATCCCGTCGGGCGCGGCCACCGGCACTGGGTGGCTGAAGCCGAGCGAGAACTCGAGGTCCTTGCCCCTGGCCTGCACCCGGTAGCCGACCCCGACGATCTCCAGGGTCTTGCTGTATCCCTCGGTGACCCCGGTGACCATGTTGGCGATCAGCGAGCGGGACAGCCCGTGCAGCGCCCGGATCTCGCCCTCGTCGTTCGGCCTGGTCACGGTGATGGCCCCGTCCGACTTCGCGACCTCGATGGGCTGGACCACGTCCATGCTCAGTTCCCCGCGCGGCCCCTTCACGGTGACCAGGCGGCCGCTGATGGTGACGTCGACGCCGCTGGGGATGGTGACGGGCGTCCGTCCAATTCGTGACATCGCGGTCCCTACCAGACGTAGGCGAGTACTTCCCCGCCCACGCCCTTCTTGTTCGCTTGCTTGTCGGTCATCAGCCCGCCCGAGGTCGAGAGGATGGCGACGCCGAGCCCGCCGAGCACCCGCGGCAGGTTGTCCTTGCGGGCGTACACGCGCAGCCCGGGCTTGGAAACCCGCTTGAGCCCGGCGATCGAGCGTTCCCTGGTGGGCCCGAACTTGAGCGTGATCACCAGCTTCTTGCCGACCTCCGCGTCCTGCACCTGCCACCCCGAGATGTAGCCCTCCTGCTCGAGGATCTCGGCGATGTGGACCTTGATCTTGGAATGCGGCATGGCCACGGTGTCGTGGTACGCCGAGTTGGCGTTGCGCAGACGGGTCAGCATGTCTGCGACCGGGTCGGTCATCGTCATGGCCTTGAGGCCCTCCTCGCCGCGGTTTCCCTCGGGACCTTCGGCGTGGTCGGTGGGCGCTGGTCGCGCCCAGGTCTGGTCGGTTCGTGCGGTTGGCCGCCGCCGGCAGTGTTCACTTAACCGGGGCTACCAGCTGGACTTGGTGATGCCGGGAAGCTCGCCCCGGTGTGCCATGGTCCGGAAGCAGATGCGGCACAGGCCGAACCTGCGGTATACGGCACGCGGCCGTCCGCAGCGCGAGCACCTGGTGTACCCGCGCACGGCGAACTTCGGCGTGCGCTTCGCCTTGGCGATAAGGCCCTTCTTCGCCACTCGTCAGCTCTCCCTAAACGGAAACCCGAGCCGACGCAACAGCGAACGGCCCTCGTCATCGTTGATTGCGGTGGTGACGACAGTTACGTCCATGCCACGCTGCCTGTCCACCTGGTCCGGGTCGATCTCGTGGAACATCAGCTGCTCGGTGAGGCCGAAGGTGTAGTTCCCTCGGCCGTCGAACTGCCGGTCGCTCAGCCCGCGGAAGTCACGGATCCGGGGCAGGGCCAGCGTCAGCAGCCGGTCGGCGAACTCCCACATCCGGGTGCCGCGCAGCGTGACGTGCACCCCGATCGGCATGCCCTCCCTGAGCTTGAACTGGGCTACCGACTTCCGGGCCCGGGCGACGGCCGGCTTCTGCCCGGTGATGATGGTCAGGTCCTTGACCGCGCCGTCGATCAGCTTGGCGTCCCTGGCCGCCTCGCCGACGCCCATGTTCACCACGATCTTGGACAGGTTCGGGACCTGCATCACGTTGGCGTAGCCGAACTCCTCGCGGAGCGCCGGGGCGATCTCCGTGAGATAGCGCTGCCTGAGCCTGGGCGCGGGCACGGCGACGTCGGGCTGGTCGCCGTTCCCGGCGGCCTTGCCCTTCGGCGGCTGCTTCGTCTGCGTCTCGGCCATCAGAAATCCTTACCGCTGGTCCGCGAGATCCGGACCTTCTTGTCGTCCCCGCGCCGGTAGCCCGCCCGGGCGGGCTTCTTGGTGTCCGGGTCGATCAGCTGCACGTTGCTGACGTGGATCATCGCCTCCTGGTGGATGATCCCGCCCTCCTTCGCGCCGCGCCGGCCCTGGTAGTCGACCTTGGTGTTCTTCTTGATCATGTTGACGCCCTGGACCAGCAGCTTCTGCTTGTCCGGGTACGCCGCGATGACCGTGCCCTCGCGACCGTTGTCCCGGCCCGCGATGACGATCACGTGGTCGCCCTTCTTGATCTTCATTCCCAGGGGCTTGGCCACCCCGGACTTCTTTGCCACCGAAGCCTTCCTCGCCATCACAGCACCTCCGGGGCCAGCGAGATGATCCGCATGAACCGCTTCTCTCGCAGCTCGCGGCCTACCGGGCCGAAGATGCGGGTCCCGCGCGGGTCCCCGCCGTCCCTGATGAGCACGGCTGCGTTCTCGTCGAAGCGGATGTAGGAGCCGTCGCCGCGGCGGCGCTCCTTGCGCGTGCGCACGACGACGGCCTTGACGACGTCGCCTTTCTTCACCCCGGCGCCGGGAAGGGCGTCCTTGACGGTCGCCACGATGACGTCGCCGATACCCGCGTATCGCCTGCCCGAGCCGCCGAGCACGCGGATGCACAGGATCTCCTTGGCACCCGTGTTGTCGGCGACCTTGAGCCGCGACTCCTGCTGGATCACGTCAACTCCTGCTTCGGTCCCGGGCCACTCGCGGTCCGGGATGATATTGTCCGTGGCCCGCAAGCGGGCCGGGGTTGGTATCTGTCTCTCGGGGCCCGTAACCGGGCCGGTCCTCTGGGTCGGTCGGCTGTGTCAGCCGGTGGGCTGCGTCCGCTACTTGGCCTTCTCCAGGATTTCCGCGACCCGCCACCGCTTGGTCGCGGACAGCGGGCGGGTCTCCATCAGCAGCACCCGGTCGCCGATCCCGCACGCGTTGGCCCCGTCGTGCGCCTTGTACTTCTTGGTGCGGCGGATGACCTTGCCGTACTTCGGGTGCTTCACCCGGTCCTCGACGATGACCACGACGGTCTTGTCCATCTTGTCGCTGACCACCAGGCCCTCGCGGACCTTGCGGTAGCCACGCGTGATCCCGCCGTTCTGGGGGTCACTCATCCTCGTCCGCCTCCTCGTCGGCCAGGGTCACGATCCCGAGCTCGCGCTCGCGCTTCACCGTGTAGATCCGGGCGATCTCCTTACGCACGGCGCGCAGCCGCCCGTGGCTCTCCAGCTGGCCGGTGGCGGCCTGAAAGCGGAGGTTGAACAGCTCGATCTTCGCCTCCGCCAGCTTGCCGTCGAGTTCTTCCTCACTTGAGCTCCGCAGATCTGCGGCGACCAGGCCCTTAGCCATCACGCCTCACCCACTTCGCGCTTCACAAACTTGCATTTCATCGGGAGCTTGTGCATCGCGCGGCGCAGGGCCTCGCGGGCGATCGGCTCCGAGACACCCGACAGCTCGAACATGACGCGGCCCGGCTTCACGTTGGCGACCCACCACTCGGGCGCGCCCTTGCCTGACCCCATCCGGGTCTCGGCCGGCTTCTTGGTCAGCGGCCGGTCCGGGTAGATCGTGATCCACACCTTGCCGCCGCGGCGGATGTGCCGGGTCATGGCGATACGCGCGGCCTCGATCTGCCGGTTGGTCACGTAGGCGTGCTCCACCGCCTGGATGCCGTACTCGCCGAACGTCACCCGGGTGCCGCCCTTGGCGGCACCGTGCCGGTCCGGCCGGTGCTGCTTGCGGTGCCTGACCCTCCGCGGGATGAGCATGTGTCAGCCCTCCTCGCCCGTGCTGGCGGCGGGCGCGGCTGCGGCGTCCGCCGTGGTCTGGTCCGGGCCGGGTGCGCCACGGTCCTCGCCCCGGTCAGGCCCGCCCGGGCCGCTGCCGGTCCAGTCGGGTCCGGGTCCGCCAGGTCCGCCGGGACGCCGGCGCCCGCGCTGCGGGCGGTCCCGGTCGCGGTCACGGTCGCGGCCGGTCCGCTGCCCGGCGCGCAGCGCCGCGGCGGCGGCCTCGCGCTCGGCGCGGGTCTGTGCGGCCTCGCCGCGGTAGATCCACACCTTCACGCCGATCCGGCCGAACGTGGTCCGGGCCTCGTAGAAGCCGTAGTCGATGTCGGCGCGCAGCGTGTGCAGCGGCACCCGGCCCTCGCGGTAGAACTCAGAGCGCGACATTTCCGCGCCGCCCAGGCGGCCCGCGCACTGCACCCTGATGCCCTTGGCGCCGCCCTTCATCGCGGTCTGCATGGCCTTGCGCATCGCACGGCGGAACGAGACCCGGCTGGACAGCTGCTCGGCTACGCCCTGGGCGACCAGCTGGGCGTCGATCTCCGGGTTCTTGACCTCGAGGATGTTCAGCTGGATCTGCTTGCTGGTCAGCTTCTCCAGGTCACCGCGGATCCGGTCGGCCTCCGCGCCGCGGCGGCCGATGACGATGCCAGGGCGCGCGGTGTGAATGTCGACCCGTACCCGGTCCCTGGTGCGCTCGATCTCCACCTTGGAGATACCCGCGCGCTCCATGCCGCGCTGCAGCATCCGGCGAATCGCGACGTCTTCCGCAACGTAGTCCTTGTACAGCTTGTCGGCATACCACCGGCTCTTGAAGTCGGTGGTGATGCCGAGCCGGAACCCGTGCGGGTTCACTTTCTGGCCCACTAGCGGGTCCTCTCCCTGCGACTCGGTGCGCGGTTGCTCGCAGCACTGGCGTTACCAGCCCGGCTCTTGTCGGAGACGATCACCGTGATGTGGCTGGTGTGCTTGTTGATCCGGTAGCCGCGGCCCTGCGCCCGGGGGCGGAACCGCTTGAGCGTCGGCCCCTCGTCGACCCAGGCCCGGCTCACCACGAGCGAGCTGGGGTCGAGCCGGGCCTGCTCGGCGTTGGCGATGGCGCTCGCCAGCACCTTCCCCACGGGGTCGCTCGCAGACTGCGGCGCGAAGGCGAGCGCCGCCCGGGCCTGCTCAGCAGGCATCCCGCGGATGAGGTCCACCACCCGGCGGGCCTTACGCGGCGTGACGCGCACAAACCGCGCCTTTGCCCTCGCTTCCATCGCTCTCTCGCTCTCTATCTCTATCGGCGGCTGCGCCGGTCGTCGCGCACGTGGCTGCGGAACGTGCGGGTGGGCGCGAACTCACCGAGTTTGTGGCCGACCATCGACTCCGTGATGAACACCGGCACGTGCTTGCGGCCGTCATGCACGGCGATCGTGTGACCCAGCATCGCCGGAACGATCATGGAGCGACGGGACCAGGTCTTGATGACGTTCTTGGTGCCCTTGTCGTTCTGGACGTCCACCTTTTTGATCAGGTGGTCGTCGACGAAAGGCCCCTTCTTCAGGCTACGAGGCATTATGGGGTGCTCCTACCGCTTCTTCTTGCCGCGCCGACGGATGATCATCTGATCGCTGGGCTTGTGCGCCTGGCGGGTCCGGCCCTCGGGCTTGCCCCAGGGGCTGACCGGATGCCGGCCGCCAGAGCTCTTGCCCTCGCCGCCGCCCAGCGGGTGGTCGACCGGGTTCATCGCGACCCCGCGGACCGACGGGCGGCGGCCCTTCCACCGGTTGCGGCCCGCCTTACCGAGCTTGATGTTGCCCTGCTCGGCGTTGCCCACCTCGCCGATGGTCGCCCGGCAGGTCACGTCCACGCGCCTGATCTCGCCGGACGGCATGCGCAGCTGCGCTTGCTTGCCCTCCTTGGCCAGCAGCTGGACGCCGGACCCCGCCGAGCGCGCGATCTTGGCCCCGCCGCCGGGACGGAGCTCAATCGCGTGCACCACGGTGCCGGTCGGGATGTTGCGCAGCGGCAGGCAGTTGCCTGCCTTGATGTCCGCGCTCGGCCCGTTCTCGACCCGGTCGCCCTGGTTCAGTCCCTCCGGGGCGATGATGTAGCGCTTCTCCCCGTCCGCGTAGTGCAGCAGCGCGATCCGGGCGGTGCGGTTGGGGTCGTACTCGATGTGCGCGACCTTGGCCGGCACGCCGTCCTTGTCGTTCCGCCGGAAGTCGATCAGCCGGTACGCACGCTTGTGCCCGCCGCCCTGGTGCCGGGTGGTGATGCGGCCGTGCACGTTCCTGCCGCCCCGGGAGTGCAGCGGGCGCACCAGCGACTTCTCCGGCCCACCCCTGGTGACCTCGGAGAAGTCTGCGCCGCTCGCGCCCCGTCTGCCTGGGGTGGTCGGCTTGTACTTGCGGATTGCCATGTGTGCTCTAGCTCCTATGGATCGCCCGGCTAGATGCCCGGGCTGCCGAAGATATCGATCCGTTCTCCCTCGGCGAGGCTGACGATGGCGCGCTTGGTGTCCGGCCGCTTGCCCCAGCCGAACCGCGTCCGGCGCCGCTTCCCCGGCCGGTTGACCGTGTTGACGCCGGTCACCTTGACCCGGAAGACGGCCTCGACCGCCTGCCGGATCTGGGTCTTGTTGGAGCCGGGCGCGACGATGAAGGTGTACTTGCCGTCATCCGCCAGCCGGTAGCTCTTCTCCGAGATCACCGGCTTGAGCAGGATGTCCCGCGGGTTAGCGCTCTTGCTCACGACGCGTCCTCCTGATCCGGCCCGCCGGACCCGCTCTCCGTCTGGGACTCAGCCTTGGTGGATTTACGGGTTCTGGCCGGCTTAGCGGGCTCGGGGCTGGCCTGGCCCGAGCCGGTCCGGGCCACGAACTCGGCCAGCGCCGCCTCGGTGAACACCACGTGGTCGCTGACCAGCACGTCGTAGGTGTTGAGCTGGCCCGAGGCGAGCAGGTGCACGCCCGGCACGTTGCGCAGGCTCTTCCAGGTGACTTTGTCGCCGGCCACGGCCACGACCAGCACCGGGGCCGCCGATGGCGCCGCGCCGGTGACCGACGCCAGCACGCTCACCGCGTCCTTGGTCTTCGGCTGGTCGCCCTCGGTGAAGCCGCTCACCACGTGCACCCGGTCGTGCGCGGCCCGGTCGGACAGCGCACCGCGCAGCGCGGCGGCCTTCATCTTCTTGGGCGTCCGCTGCTCGTAGGACCGCGGCACCGGGCCGTGGGAGACTCCGCCGCCGGTGAACTGCGGGGCGCGGATCGAGCCCTGGCGGGCGCGGCCTGTGCCCTTCTGGCGGTACGGCTTCCTGCCGCCACCGCGGACGTCGCCGCGGGTTTTGGTGGCGTGCGTGCCCTGCCGGCCCGCGGCCTGCTGGGCCACGACCACCTGATGCATCAGGGGCACGTTCACCTTGGCCCCGAAGATCTCCGTCGGGAGCTCGACGGTCGCGCCGGCCGAGCCCGACGGGGACACGACGTTAACTGTTGCGGTCATCGGCTCTCCTACCGGCTGCTCGAGGCCGGGGTCTTGACGGCGCTGCGGACCAGGACCAGCCCGCCGGACGGCCCGGGGACCGCGCCCTTGATCAGCAGCAGCCCGCGGCCGGCGTCGACGCCGTGCAGGGTCAGGTTGGGGGCGGTGGTGCGCACGCCGCCCATCCGGCCCGCCATCCGCAGGCCCTTGAACACCCGGCCCGGGGTGGCGCAGCCGCCGATGGACCCGGGCGACCTGTGCTTGCGCTGGGTGCCGTGCGAGGCGCTCAGGCCCTTGAATCCGTGCCGCTTCATGACGCCGGCGAAGCCCTTGCCCTTGCTCCGGGCCGTGACGTCGATGAGCTCGCCGGCCTCGAACGTCTCGGCGGTGACCTCCTGGCCGAGCGTGTAGTCCGTCGCGTCGTCGGTGCGCAGCTCCACCAGGTACCGGCGCGGGGTTACCCCGGCCTTATTGAAGTGGCCGGCCTCGGGCTTGTTCACCTTGCGCGGGTCGACCTCGCCGTAGCCGAGCTGGACGGCCGAGTAGCCGTCGCTGTCCGGCGTCCGTACCGCGGTCACGACGCAGGGCCCGGCCGCCACGACCGTGACGGGCACGATCTTCCCGTCGTCGGCGAAGACCTGGGTCATGCCGAGCTTGGTGCCCAGGACTCCTTTGATCTGCTTGGTCATGTCGGCGTGTCCCTCAGAGCTTGATCTCGATGTCGACACCGGCGGGCAGGTCGAGCCGCATCAGGGAGTCGACGGTCTTCGGCGTGGGGTCGATGATGTCGATCAGGCGCTTGTGCGTGCGCATCTCGAAGTGCTCGCGCGAGTCCTTGTACTTATGTGGTGACCGAATCACGCAGTAGACGTTCTTCTCGGTGGGCAGCGGTACTGGCCCAGCGACCTTCGCGCCGGTGCGCGTCACCGTGTCGACGATCTTCCGCGCCGAGCTGTCAATGACCTCATGGTCATAGGCCTTGAGCCGGATGCGGATCTTCTGTCCCGCCATGTGGCTTCGATGTCCTCACTCTGTCGTCGCGGGACCAGCCCCGCACCGTGCTGCTGCCCATGCCGTACGCGACCCGCCTACCCGGCCAAGTCGGCCGGTCAGGCAGGCCCCGATGGTTGATCAAGCCTGGTGTTCGGGGGTGTCTCGTCCAGCGGCGTTCAGCCGCGGACGAGATCCCCGAACACCGGGCCCCATCCCTTACTTGCTGATCTTCGTAACCCGCCCGGCGCCAACCGTCCGGCCGCCCTCGCGGATCGCGAACCGCAGCCCCTCCTCCATGGCGATCGGCTGGATCAGCTCGACAACCATCTCGGTGTTGTCACCAGGCAGCACCATCTCGGTGCCCTCGGGCAGGTGCACGACGCCGGTGACGTCTGTGGTCCGGAAGTAGAACTGCGGACGGTAGTTGTTGAAGAACGGGGTGTGCCGCCCGCCCTCGTCCTTGGACAGGATGTAGACCTGGCCCTCGAACTCGGTGTGCGGGGTGTTGGTGCCCGGCTTGATGACGACCTGGCCGCGCTCCACGTCCTCGCGCTTGATGCCGCGCAGCAGCAGCCCGGCGTTGTCCCCGGCCTGGCCCTCGTCGAGGATCTTGTGGAACATCTCGACGCCGGTGACCACGGTCTTCTGCGCCTTGTCCTTGATCCCGATGATCTCGATTTCCTCGCTGGTGTGGATCTTGCCGCGCTCGATCCGGCCGGTCACCACGGTGCCGCGGCCGGTGATCGAGAACACGTCCTCGACCGGCATCAGGAACGGCTTCTCGATGTCCCTGACCGGCTCGGGGATGCTGTCGTCGCAGGCCTCCATCAGCTCGGCGACCTTGGCGCCCCACTCCTCGTCGCCCTCGAGCGCCTTCAGCGCGGAGACCCGGATCACCGGGACGTCATCGCCGGGGAACTCGTAGGTGGTGAGCAGCTCACGCACCTCCAGCTCGACCAGCTCGAGGATCTCCTCGTCGTCGACCATGTCGGCCTTGTTCAGCGCGACCACGATGTACGGCACGCCGACCTGGCGGGCCAGCAGCACGTGCTCGCGGGTCTGCGGCATCGGGCCGTCGGTGGCGGCGACCACGAGGATCGCGCCGTCCATCTGCGCCGCGCCGGTGATCATGTTCTTGATGTAGTCGGCGTGACCGGGGCAGTCCACGTGCGCGTAGTGCCGCTTCTCGGTCTGGTACTCGACGTGCGAGATCGAGATCGTGATCCCGCGCTCCTTCTCTTCCTTCGCGTTGTCGATCTGGTCGAAGGGAGTGAAGGGGTTCACGTCGGGGAACTTGTCGTGCAGCACCTTCGTGATCGCCGCGGTCAGTGTGGTCTTCCCGTGGTCGATATGCCCGATGGTACCGATGTTGACGTGCGGCTTGGTCCGCTCGAACTTGGCCTTCGCCACTGGTGTCTCCTCGTTGCGTTCTTGACTGCGTCGTCTGTGGTATTCGTCGCCCTGGCTACTCGCCGCGAGCCTTAGCGATGATCTCCTTGGCTATGCTCGGCGGCACCTCGGCATACGAGTCGAATTGCATGCTGTAGTCCGCCCGGCCCTGGGTCCGGCTGCGCAGGTCGCCCACGTACCCGAACATCTCGGACAGCGGCACGACCGCCTTGACGGCGCGCACCCCGATCCGGTCCTCCATGGCCTGGATATGGCCGCGGCGGCTGTTCAGGTCGCCAATGACCTCACCCATGTACTCCTCGGGGGTCCTCACCTCGACGGCCATGACCGGTTCCAGGAGCACTGGATTGGCATAGCCGGACGCCTTCTTGAACGCCATCGATCCGGCGATCTTGAAAGCGAGCTCTGACGAGTCCACCTCGTGGTAGGCGCCATCGGTCAGCGTGACCTTCACGTCGACCATCGGGTAGCCCGCCAGCACGCCGAACTCCGCGGCCTCCTGGCATCCGGTGTCCACCGACGGGATGTACTCGCGCGGCACCCGGCCACCGGTGATCTTGTTCTCGAACTCGTAGCCGCCGCCGTCGCCGCCGGTCGGCTCCAGGTTGATGACCACCTTGGCGTACTGGCCTGCGCCGCCGGTCTGCTTCTTGTGGGTGTACTCGACCTTCTCGACCTTCTTGGTGACGGTCTCGCGGTAGGCGACCTGGGGCCGGCCGATGTTGGCCTCGACCTTGAACTCCCGCCGCATCCGGTCGACCAGCACCTCGAGGTGCAGCTCGCCCATGCCGGCGATGATCGTCTGCCCGGTCTCCTCGTCGGTCCGGACCTGGAAGGTCGGGTCCTCCTCGGCCAGCCGCTGGATCGCGGTGCCGAGCTTGTCCTGGTCGCCCTTGGTCCGCGGCTCGATGGCCACGTTGATGACCGGCGCCGGGAACGTCATCGACTCCAGGATCACCGACTTGGACTGGTCGGAGAGCGTGTCACCGGTCGTGGTGTCCTTCAGGCCCATCACGGCGACAATCTGCCCAGCGAACGCGACCGGGCGCTCCTCGCGCTTGTTCGCGTGCATCTGGTAGATCTTGCCGACCCGCTCCCTGCGGCCCTTGGTCGAGTTCAGCACCGTCTTGCCGGCCTTCAGGGTCCCGGAGTAGATCCGGATGTAGGTCAGCTTGCCCAGGTGCTGGTCGGACATGATCTTGAACGCGAGAGCCGCGAACGGCTCGGACTGGTCGGCGTGACGCTCGATCTTGTCGTCCTCGGACCCCACCGCGTGGCCCACGATCGACGGTACGTCGAGCGGGCTGGGCAGGAAGTCCACGATCGCGTCCAGCATCGGCTGCACGCCCTTGTTCTTGAACGCGCTGCCGCACAGCACCGGGGTGACCGCGCCGGCGATGGTGGCCCGCCGGATGGCGGCGAGCAGCTGCTCCTCGTCCGGCTCGGTGCCGTCGAGGTAGAGCTCCATCATCTCCTCGTCGTTCTCGGAGATGGTCTCGACCATCCGGTCGCGCCACTCGCGCGCGGCCTCCAGGTGGTCGGTGGGGATCTCCACGACGTCGTAGGTGTCGCCCTTGCCCTCGGTCTGCCAGAGCAGCGCGCGCATCCTCACCAGGTCGATGACGCCGCGGAAGTCCGACTCGGTCCCCCAGGGCAGCTGGATGACCAGCGGGGTGGCGCGCAGCCGGTCCGAGATCATCTCGACGCAGCGGTGGAACTCCGCGCCGACCCGGTCCATCTTGTTCACGAAGCAGATCCTCGGCACGCCGTAGCGGTCGGCCTGCCGCCACACGGTCTCGGACTGCGGTTCCACGCCGGCCACGCCGTCGAAGACGGCCACGGCACCGTCGAGGACCCGGAGCGACCGCTCCACCTCGACGGTGAAGTCGACGTGACCCGGGGTGTCGATCAGGTTGATGGTGTGATCACGCCAGCTGGCCGTGGTGGCCGCCGAGGTGATCGTGATACCGCGCTCCTGCTCCTGCGCCATCCAGTCCATGGTGGCTGCGCCCTCATGGACTTCGCCGATCTTGTAATTGATGCCGGTGTAGAACAGGATCCGCTCGGTCGTCGTGGTTTTGCCCGCGTCGATATGAGCCATGATCCCGATGTTCCGGACTCTGGCGAGCTCGGTGGCTGTCTGAGTGGCGGCCACTACTGCGATCCTCTTCCTTTACGTGTTAGCTGGGGAATTTGCGTTCCCTGTCTTGGTCAGGCCCGCCTGCTACCAGCGGTAGTGGGCGAATGCCTTATTTGATTCGGCCATCTTGTGGGTGTCCTCGCGGCGCTTGACGCTGGCCCCGAGGCCGTTGCTCGCGTCGAGCAGCTCGTTCATCAGCCGCTCGGTCATGGTCTTCTCCCGGCGCTGGCGCGAGTACGAGATCAGCCAGCGCAGCGCCAGCGTGGTGCTGCGGGAGGCGCGGACCTCGACCGGCACCTGGTAGGTGGCGCCGCCGACACGCCGGCTGCGCACCTCGAGGGTGGGCTTGACGTTGTCCAGGGCGCGCTTGAGCGTCACCACCGGGTCGTTGCCGGTGCGGTCCTTGCACCCGTCCAGCGCGCCGTACACGATGCGCTCGGCAAGCGACCGCTTGCCGCTGCGCAGCACCTTGTTCACCAGCGCGGTGACCAGCGGCGAGCCGTACACCGGGTCGGTGACGAGCTGGCGCTTGGTCGCGGGGCCCTTGCGCGGCATGTCAGCTCTTCTCCTTCTTCGCGCCGTAGCGGCTGCGAGCCTGCTTGCGGTTGCGCACGCCCTGGGTGTCCAGGGAGCCGCGGATGACCTTGTAGCGGACGCCAGGGAGGTCCCGCACCCGCCCGCCGCGGACCAGCACGATGGAGTGCTCCTGGAGGTTGTGGCCGACACCGGGGATGTAGGCCGTGACCTCGATGTGGCTGGTGAGCCTCACCCGGGCCACCTTGCGGAGCGCCGAGTTGGGCTTCTTAGGCGTGGTGGTGTAGACGCGCGTGCAAACCCCGCGGCGCTGCGGACTGGACTTGAGCGCCGGAGTCTTGTTCTTGGCTACCTTGTCCTGCCGGCCCTTCCGGACCAGCTGCTGGATCGTGGGCAACGCGTCTCCATCTTCTCGGGCGCGCCTCCCGGCGCGGTGTCCTTCTCGCGCCTTGCGGCGCTGTTCTGTCGGCACGCCTTGGCGACGCGACCTTCTTCGTTTGCAGTGCCTGACCCGCGAGCCTGACCTGCGAGCTTCCTCGCCTGCCCGGCCCCCGCAGTCGGGCGTGTCGCCGCGGTCACGGTCCCGTCCCTGGCCCGTAGCCGAGCCCCGGACGAGAGAAAGGGAAGTCCTGCGCACGACTGGCGTACATGATCCAGGGCCTTCCGGCCGCCGGGACCGCAAGTCACAGCCGTGCTGTGCCCGCGACTTACGGGCACGAAGAGCTAGGCTACCCACGCTTGACGCAGGCGTCAAAGCGAACCGGAAACCCGTGCCCTTTGCGTTACCAATTCTAACTGACCCGAACTGCGGTCAGGCTCCTTTTATTCCGCCGCACTTCACGGCACCTCCCTCACCGGCTCGCTCCTCACCCCCGGCCCGTGGATGAACCAGCCGGGTCGCTCTGGCGACCTCATCGGTACATCCATGACGGCCGCGGCCGGTGCCAGGGCAGCCCGGCGGGCGCACGGCTGGCGGCAGGCGTGCCGCGGGGCGCCCCGGGCCTGGCCGGGGCGCCCCGCGGGCTGACTGCGTTTACCTGTTGTAGGCGCCGAAGTCGTACTCCTCGAGCGGGATCGACTCGCCGGCCGCGGCGGGCTGGCCGAACGGGTATCCGGCCGTGCCGTCGTAGCCACCCACGGCCGGGTACACCGATGACCGCGCCTCCTCGGTCGGCTCGACGCGCAGCGAGCGGTACCGCTGCATGCCGGTGCCGGCCGGGATGAGCTTGCCGATGATGACGTTCTCCTTGAGCCCGACCAGGGAGTCCGACCTGGCGTGGATCGCCGCGTCGGTGAGCACCCGGGTGGTCTCCTGGAACGAGGCGGCGGACAGCCACGACTCCGTGGCCAGCGACGCCTTGGTGATCCCCATCAGCGTCGCGCGGCCCGAGGCCGACGTGCCGCCCTCTTCGACGACGGCGCGGTTGACCTCCTCGAACTTCGGCCGCTCGACCAGCTCGCCCGGCAGCAGCTCGGTGTCGCCCGACTCCAGCACGTTCACCCGCTTGAGCATCTGGCGGATGATGATCTCGATGTGCTTGTCGTGGATCGACACGCCCTGCGACCGGTACACCTCCTGCACTTCGTGCACCAGGTGCAGCTGGACCTCACGCGAGCCCAGGATCCTGAGCACCTCGTGCGGGTTCACCGCACCGGCGATCAGCTGCTGCCCGACCTTGACCCGGTCGCCGTCGGACACCAGCAGCCGGGACCGCATCGAGACCTGGTAGGCGATCTCTTCCGAGCCGTCATCTGGGGTGATGACGATCTTGCGGGCCTTCTCCGGCTCCTCGATCCTGACCCGGCCCTCGACCTCGCTGATCGGCGCCATGCCCTTGGGGATCCTGGCCTCGAACAGCTCCTGGATGCGCGGCAGGCCGTGGGTGATGTCCAGGCCCGCCACACCACCGGTGTGGAACGTCCGCATGGTCAGCTGGGTGCCCGGCTCACCGATCGACTGGGCCGCGATGATGCCGACCGCCTCGCCGACGTCCACGCGCTTGCCGGTGGCCAGCGAGCGGCCGTAGCACTTGGCGCAGACCCCGGTCTTGGCCTGGCAGACCAGCACACTGTAGGTGCGGACGGCGCCGACCCCGGCGTTGACCACCTGGTCGATCATGGACTCGGTCATGTCCGAGCCCGCGGTCGCGAGGACGTTGCCGTCGGCGTCCTCGACGTCCTCGGACAGCGTCCGGCCGGTGCCCGTGTTCTCGATGTTGGGCAGCTTGCGCAGGTTGCCTGAGGCGTCCTTCTCGGCGATCTTCATGGAGATCGACCGGTCCGTGCCGCAGTCCTCCTCGCGCACGATGACGTCCTGCGCCACGTCCACCAGGCGCCGGGTCAGGTACCCCGAGTCGGCGGTGCGCAGCGCGGTGTCGGCCAGGCCCTTGCGGGCACCGTGCGTGGAGATGAAGTACTCGACCACGGTCAGCCCCTCGCGGAAGCTGGATGTGATCGGCCGCGGGATCGTCTCGCCCTTGGGGTTGGAGACCAGGCCTCGCATGCCCGCGATCTGCCGTACCTGCATCGGGTTACCGCGCGCCCCGGAGTTGACCATCATCCACACCGGGTTGGTCTCCGGGAACGCGGCCTCCATGTCCTGCGCCACGTCAGCGGTCGCGTGGGTCCAGATCTCGATCAGCTCCTGACGGCGCTCATCGTCGGTGATCAGGCCCCGGTCGTACTCCCGCTGGACCTTGTCGGCCCGCTTCTCGTACGTGTCCAGGATCGCCGCCTTGTTCGGCGGCGCCACCACGTCCTCGATCGCGATCGTGACCCCGGCCCTGGTGGCCCAGTGGAAGCCCGCGTCCTTGAGCGCGTCGAGCGCGGCCGCGACCTCAACCTTCGGGTAGCGCTCGGCGAGCTCGTTGACGATCGTCGAGAGCTGCTTCTTGCCCACCTCGTAGTTCACGAACGGGTAGTTGTCCGGCAGCGTCTCGTTGAACAGGCACCGGCCCAGGGTGGTGGTCAGCCGCAGCGGCTGCCCCTCGGTCCAGCTCTCCGGCGGGGTGTACCCGAACGGCGGGGCGACGTCCCGCAGCCGGACGTCGATCTTGGCCTGCAGGTCCAGCTCGCCCCGGTCGTAGGCCATCAGCGCCTCGGCCGTGCTGGCGAACACGCGGCCGTGGCCGGGGGCGTCCGGCGCCTCACGGGTCAGGCAGTAGATCCCGATCACCATGTCCTGGGTGGGCATGGTCACCGGCTTGCCGTCGGCCGGCTTGAGGATGTTGTTGGTGGACAGCATCAGGATCCGGGCCTCGGCCTGCGCCTCCGCCGACAGCGGGACGTGCACCGCCATCTGGTCGCCGTCGAAGTCGGCGTTGAACGCGGTGCAGACCAGCGGGTGGATCTGGATCGCCTTGCCCTCCACCAGCTGCGGCTCGAACGCCTGGATGCCGAGCCGGTGCAGCGTGGGCGCGCGGTTCAGCAGCACCGGGTGTTCGGTGATGACCTCCTCGAGCACGTCCCACACGACCGACTTGGCGCGCTCCACCATCCGCTTGGCGGACTTGATGTTCTGCGCGTGGCTGAGGTCCACCAGCCGCTTCATGACGAACGGCTTGAACAGCTCGACCGCCATCTCCTTGGGCAGGCCGCACTGGTGCAGCTTGAGCTGCGGCCCGACCACGATGACCGAACGGCCCGAGTAGTCGACCCGCTTGCCCAGCAGGTTCTGCCGGAACCGGCCCTGCTTGCCCTTGAGCATGTCGGACAGCGACTTGAGCGGGCGGTTGCCCGGCCCGGTCACCGGCCGGCCGCGGCGGCCGTTGTCGAACAGCGAGTCCACGGCCTCCTGGAGCATCCGCTTCTCGTTGTTGACGATGATCTCGGGCGCGCCGAGGTCCAGCAGCCTCTTCAGCCGGTTGTTCCGGTTGATGACCCGGCGGTACAGGTCGTTCAGGTCGGACGTGGCGAACCGGCCGCCGTCGAGCTGCACCATCGGCCGCAGGTCCGGCGGGATCACCGGAATGCAGTCGAGCACCATGCCCAGCGGGCTGTTGGTGGTGTTCAGGAACGCGGAGACGACCTTGAGCCGCTTCAGCGCGCGGGCCTTGCGCTGGCCCTTGCCGGTGCGGATGGTCTCCCGCAGGTTGGCCGCCTCGGCCTCGAGGTCGAAGCTGCCCACCCGCTCCTGGATGGCCTGGGCGCCCATGCCGCCGCGGAAGTACCGGCCGAACCGGTCCCGCATCTCGCGGTAGAGCAGCTCGTCGCCCTCCAGGTCCTGGACCTTGAGCCCGCGGAACCTGTTCCAGACCTCCTCGATCCGGTCGATCTCGCGGCCGGCCCGGTCGCGGATCTGCCGGCACTCCCGGTCGGCGCTCTCCCGCACCTTGCGGCGCGCGTCACCCTTGGCGCCAGCCGCCTCGAGCTCGGCCAGGTCCTTTTCGAGCTTGGACTGCCGGGCCTCGATGTCGGCGTCACGGCGCTGCTCGAGCTGGCTCTTCTCGACCGTGATCTTCGCCTCGAGGCTGGGGAGATCGCGCTCCCTGGCCTCGTTGTCCACATACGTGATCATGTATGCGGCGAAGTAGATGACCTTCTCCAGGTCCTTGGGCGCCAGGTCGAGCAGGTAGCCGAGCCGGCTCGGCACACCCTTGAAGTACCAGATGTGCGTGACCGGCGCGGCCAGCTCGATGTGGCCCATCCGCTCCCGCCGCACCTTGGCCCGGGTAACCTCGACGCCACAGCGCTCACAGATGATGCCCTTGAACCGGACGCGCTTGTACTTGCCGCAGTAGCACTCCCAGTCCCGGGTCGGGCCGAAGATCTTCTCGCAGAAGAGCCCGTCCTTCTCCGGCTTGAGGGTGCGGTAGTTAATTGTCTCTGGCTTCTTGACCTCGCCGTGTGACCAGAGCCTGATGTCATCGGCGGTGGCCAGGCCAATCCGCAGGTCGTCAAAGAAGTTGACGTCTAGCACGTGTTTTGTCCCCTGGGGTAGTTCGGATCAGACCTCTTCAACGCTGCTCGGCTCACGCCGGGACAGGTCGATGCCGAGTTCCTCCGCGGCGCGGAAGACATCCTCGTCGGTTTCGCGCATCTCGATCGCCGCTCCGTCGCTTGAGAGCACCTCCACATTCAGGCACAGCGACTGCATCTCCTTGATCAGCACCTTGAACGACTCAGGGATGCCGGGCTCGGGGATGTTCTCGCCCTTGACGATCGCCTCGTAGACCTTGACCCTTCCGAGAATGTCGTCGGACTTGATGGTCAGCAGCTCCTGCAGCGCGTACGCGGCGCCGTAGGCCTCCAGCGCCCAGACCTCCATCTCGCCGAATCGCTGCCCGCCGAACTGCGCCTTACCGCCGAGCGGCTGCTGGGTGATCATTGAGTACGGTCCGGTCGACCGCGCGTGGATCTTGTCGTCGACCAGGTGCAGCAGCTTCAGGATGTAGATGTAGCCCACCGCGACCGGGTCCTTGAACGGCTCGCCGGTCCGGCCGTCGAACAGCATGGCCTTGCCGCTCGCGCCGACCAGCCGGTCGCCGTCCCGGTTCGGCAGCACGCTGCCGAGCAGGCCGGTGATCTCCTCCTCCTTGGCCCCGTCAAAGACCGGCGTGGCCACCATGGTGCCGGGCTCAGCGGCGTCCGCGCCGATCTGGCGCAGCCGCTCCTGCCAGCCTTCCTTGCCACCGTCGATCTTCCAGCCCGAGTTGGCCACCCAGCCGAGGTGGGTCTCGAGAACCTGGCCGACGTTCATCCGGCCGGGCACGCCGAGCGGGTTCAGCACGATGTCGACCGGCGTGCCGTCCTCCAGGAACGGCATGTCCTCGACCGCGAGGATCTTGGCGATGACGCCCTTGTTGCCGTGGCGGCCGGCCAGCTTGTCGCCGTCCGTGATCTTCCGCTTGGCCGCGACGTAGACGCGGACCAGCTCGTTCACGCCGGGCGGCAGCTCGTCGCCGTCCTCCCTGGTGAACACCCGGACGCCGATGACCTTGCCGGACTCGCCGTGCGGCACCTTCAGCGAGGTGTCGCGGACCTCACGGGCCTTCTCGCCGAAGATCGCGCGCAGCAGCCGCTCCTCCGGGGTCAGCTCGGTCTCGCCCTTGGGCGTGACCTTCCCGACCAGGATGTCGCCCGTGGTGACCTCGGCGCCGATCCGGATGATGCCGCGGTCGTCCAGGTCGGCCAGCACGTCCTCGGAGACGTTCGGGATGTCCCTGGTGATCTCCTCCGGGCCGAGCTTGGTGTCCCGGGCGTCGACCTCGTGCTCCTCGATGTGGATCGAGGACAGCACGTCGTCCTGAACCAGCCGCTGCGACAGGATGATCGCGTCCTCGTAGTTGTGGCCCTCCCACGGCATGAACGCGACCAGGAGGTTCCGGCCGAGCGCCATCTCGCCGTGATCGGTGCACGGGCCGTCCGCGATCACCTGGCCGGCCTCGACCCGCTGGCCCTCCTCGACCACCGGCTTCTGGTTGAAGCAGGTGCCCTGGTTGGACCGGCGGAACTTGGACACCAGGTACGTGGTCCGTGTGCCGTCGTCGTTCGCCACCGCGATGAAGTCGGCGCTGGACTGCTCCACCACGCCGCCCTGCTCCGCCACGATGACGTCGCCCGCGTCGGTCGCGGCCCGGTACTCCATGCCGGTGCCGACCAGCGGCGCCTCGCTGCGCAGCAGCGGGACCGACTGACGCTGCATGTTGGAGCCCATCAGGGCCCGGTTCGCGTCGTCGTGCTCGAGGAACGGGATCATCGCGGTCGCCACCGACACCATCTGCCGCGGTGAGACGTCCATGTAGTCGACGTCGTCCGGGCTGATGTAGTCGACCTCGCCGCCCTTGCGGCGGACCAGCACGCGGTTCCCGCTGAAGCTGCCGTCGCTCTCGATGGGCTCGTTCGCCTGCGCGATGACGTGCCTGTCCTCCTCATCGGCGGTCAGGTAGTCGATCTGGCTGGTGACCTTGCCGTTCTTCACCTTGCGGTACGGCGTCTCCACGAACCCGAACGCGTTGACCCGCCCGTAGGAGGACAGCGACCCGATCAGCCCGATGTTCGGGCCTTCCGGCGTCTCGATCGGGCACATCCGGCCGTAGTGGCTCGGGTGCACGTCCCTGACCTCGAACCCGGCCCGCTCCCGCGACAGCCCGCCGGGGCCGAGCGCAGACAGCCGGCGCTTGTGCGTGAGCCCGGCCAGCGGGTTGGTCTGGTCCATGAACTGCGACAGCTGGCTGGTGCCGAAGAACTCCTTGATGGAGGCCACCACCGGCCTGATGTTGATCAGCGTCTGCGGCGTGATGGCCTCGACGTCCTGGGTGGTCATCCGCTCCCGGACCACGCGCTCCATGCGGGCCAGGCCCAGGCGGACCTGGTTCTGGATCAGCTCGCCGACCGTGCGCAGCCTGCGGTTGCCGAAGTGGTCGATGTCGTCGGTCTCGACCGGCACCAGGCCGGACGGCGACTTCATCTCCTCCTCGCCGGTGTGCAGCCGGACCAGGTACTCGATCGTGGCGACGATGTCGTCCTCGGTCAGCGTGCCCTGGCTGATCGGCAGCGACAGGCCCAGCTTCTTGTTGACCTTGTACCGGCCGACCTTGGCCAGGTCGTACCGCTTCGGGTTGAAGTACAGGTTCTCCAGCAGCGCCTGGGCCGACTCACGGGTCGGCGGCTCGCCCGGCCGCAGCTTGCGGTAGATGTCGAGCAGCGCGTCGTCCTGCCCGGTGGTGTGGTCCTTCTCCAGCGTGGCCCGCATCGACTCGAACTGGCCGAACCGGTCCAGGATCTTGGCCTCGTCCCAGCCGAGCGCCTTGAGCAGGACGGTGACGCCCTGCTTGCGCTTCCTGTCGATCCTGACCCCGACGCTGTCGCGCTTGTCGATCTCGAACTCCAGCCAGGCGCCCCGGGACGGGATCACCTTGCAGCTGTAGATGTCCTTGTCGGAGGTCTTGTCGACCTGACGGTCGAAGTACACCCCCGGCGAGCGGACGAGCTGGGACACCACGACACGCTCGGTGCCGTTGATGATGAACGTGCCCTTGGGCGACATCAGCGGGAAGTCACCCATGAACACGGTCTGGCTCTTGATCTCGCCCGTGCTGTTGTTGATGAACTCCGCCGTGACGAACATGGGGGCGGAGTAGGTCATGTCCTTCTCCTTGCACTCCTCGGCGGAGTACTTCGGAGGCTCGAACCGGTGATCACGGAACGAGAGCGACATGGTCCCGGTGAAGTCTTCGATCGGGCTAATCTCCTCGAAGATCTCCTCGAGGCCGGACTGTTCGGGTAGGTCCTTCAGGCCGGTCTTCTTCTCGGCATCGAGCCGGCCTCGCCAGCGCTCGTTGCCGAGCAGCCAGTCGAACGAGTCGGTCTGCAGGGCGAGGAGACTAGGAACTTCGAGGGGTTCGTTGATGCGGGCGAAGGAGACGCGACGTGGACCTAGAGAGGTGGCTGAAGCGCTGCGCGAGGCTGCCAACAGGGGTCCTTCCGAGCTTGTGACGGACGGCTATGCGCGCACGTCAAACGCCCTGCGGACACGCCGCGAGCGGTAATCATGGAGGCCGAAGGACGTCACAGTGCAGCGCAAATTAGCAGTGTAGTCCACGGACACACCGCTGGTCAACTGTACGCCTCTATGAGTTTCACAGTTGCAACGCAGCATCGCTCTTCCGCCGCAAAACGTCAAGCCCGGGAGCCCCTGTGTCGGCCTCGGAGGTTACGTGACTAACGTCACAGGCGGGTAAAGGTTTCGCGTCCATCTGGCGGGGGTATCCCCGTTTTTCTGCGGTCAGCGGCGGTCGGCGGCCTCGGCGCTCGCCTCATCACCCACGACGGCGAACCTGCTCGCCGACGCCGGGATCCGGTTCTCAACCCGTGGCATTACGCGACCGCCGCCGCAACTGCCGCGCCGCCCGCCTCGGGCCGACGCGGAGCAGCCGCGCCTCCCGCCGTGGGCTCAGGGTGTCGGGAGCCCGGGCGGCGGGCGGCGCGGCTGTTGCGGCTGGCCTGCCTTACTTGACCGTGACCGTGGCGCCTGCGCCCTCCAGGGCGGCCTTCGCCTTGTCCGCGGCCTCCTTGTTCACGTGCTCAAGTACGGGCTTGGGCGCGCCGTCCACCAGGTCCTTGGCCTCCTTGAGGCCCAGGCTGGTCAGCGTCCTGACCTCCTTGATGACCTGGATCTTCTTGTCGCCCGCGGCCTCGAGAATGACGTCGAACTCGTCCTTCTCCTCGACCTCTTCAGCGGCGCCGCCGCCCGCGCCGGCCTGGGCCGGGCCAGCCACGGCCACCGGGGCCGCGGCCTTGACGTCGAACGTGTCCTCGAACTGCTTCACGAACTCAGAGAGCTCGAGCAGCGTCATCTCCTTGAACGCGTCGAGCAGGTCGTCAGTGCTGAGCTTCGCCATCGTGGTCTTTCCTCGTTCCTTCGTGGTGCAGGCGGCCCGCGCCACCCGCATGGTTCTTTGGCTGCTTACGCCAGGTGCACCGCGGCGACCCGGTCATCCGTCCTGCTCGTCCGGGCCCTCGGCCGCCTCGTCGGCCTCCTGGCCGTCGGAGCCGCCCTCGGTGGCCGTGGCGTCCTGGGCCTCGGCGCCGCCGGGCGTCTCGCTGGCCTGCTTCTGCTCCAGCGCCGCGAGCAGCCTGGCCATCTGGGTGGGCAGCGCCGCGAACGTGGCTGCCGCGCCGGACATCGACGCCTTCATCGCGCCGGCCAGCCTGGCCAGCAGCACCTCGCGGGGCTCCAGGTCAGCCAGCTTGACGATCTCGCCCGGGGTCATGACCTTGCCGTCGAGGATCCCGCCCTTGATCACCAGGAACGGGTTCACCCGGGAAAAGTCCCGCAGCCCCTTGGCCGCCTCGACGATGTCGCCCTGCACGAACGCGATCGCCGACGGGCCGGTGAGCATGTCGGTCAGCTCCTGGGCCACGCCCGCGTCACTCGCAGCGATCTTGGTGAGCGTGTTCTTCACCACCGCGAACGTGGCGTTCTCCCCGAGCGACCGGCGCAGCTCGCCCAGCTGGGCCACGGAAAGACCGCGGTACTCGGTCAGCACCGCACCCGCCGAGCTCTGGAAGCGCTCGCTCAGCTCGGCGACCGCGGTCACCTTGTCCGCCCTCGCCATGGGCCTCCCCTTTCCTTCCGGTCGGCCCCGCCTGGCAGGGCTCCGGCTGTGTGTGACGCCGGCGAAGGTCCCTGAACACGCGAACGCCCCGGGCGCAGGCGCACCGGGGCACAAGCCGCGATCGGTTGGTCAGCACCGGATCCAGCGGCTGAACTCAAGTCACCTGCGCGGGCCGCCCGCTTTCGCGGGGCCTTCGGTCACCGCGTTCACGGTGACGACCGACGGTCTTTGGCAGCGGCCAGAATACGCGGCACCCGCCCTGGCCGCCAAATCGGTTACCCGCCGGCGGGCGCCGGCCCGGCGAATCAATAGGGTGAACGGCACGTAAGTGCTGTTGTTACAGCAGCTATGTGCCGTTCACCCTATTGGCCGTGCTGAGTTGCCCGTGCTGAACCGCCCGTGCTGGGCCGCGTCGGCTAGCTGGCGACCGCGTCGGCGAACTCGTCGGTCAGCCCGCGGGTGATGCCCGGGTCGACCGGGATCCCCGGGCCCATCGAGGTGGTGATGGTGATCTTCCTCACGTACCGGCCCTTGGCCGCGGCGGGCTTGAGCCTGATCACCTCGTCGAGCGCGGCGGCGTAGTTCTCCACCAGGGCCAGGTCGGTGAACGAGCCCTTGCCGATCACGAAGTGCAGGTTGCCGTGCCGGTCCACCCGGAACTCGATCTTCCCGCCCTTGATGTCGCTGACCGCCTTGCCGACGTTGGGGGTCACCGTGCCGGTCTTGGGGTTGGGCATGAGCCCGCGGGGGCCGAGGACGCGGCCGAGCCGGCCCACCTTGCCCATCATGTCGGGCGTGGCCACCACGGCGTCGAAGTCGAGGAACCCGCCCTGGATCCGCTCGATCAGGTCGTCGGCGCCGACGTAGTCCGCGCCGGCCGCCTCGGCCTCGGCCGCGCGGTCACCGGTGGCGAACACCAGGACCCGCGCGGTCTTGCCGGTGCCGTTCGGCAGGTTGACGGTCCCGCGGACCATCTGGTCGGCCTTGCGCGGGTCCACGCCCAGCCGCATCGCCACCTCGACCGTCGGGTCGAACTTCGTGGTCGAGGTCTTCCTGGCCAGCCCCACCGCCTCGGCCGGGCTGTACAGCCTGTCCTCAATGAGCTCGTCGGCCTTGCGGTAAGCCTTGCTGCGCTTCATGTTCTTTCTCCTTCTTCCTGACGGAGGTCGTGGTCGTCGGGCCAGCGCCTGGCCCTGCCACTGCGATCTGCGGCTGAGGGTCAGCCCACCACCGTGATGCCCATGGAGCGGGCGGTCCCGGCGATGATCTTCTCTGCCGCCTCCATCGAGTTCGCGTTCAGGTCGGCCATCTTCACCTGCGCGATGTCGCGCAGCTGGGCCGTGGTCACGGTGCCCACCTTCGTCTTGTGCGGCTCACCGCTGCCCTTCTCGATGCCCGCGGCCTTCTTGATCAGCTCGGGCGCCGGCGGCGTCTTGGTGATGAAGGTGAACGACCGGTCCTCGTAGATGGTGATCTCTGCGGGGATGATGTTGCCGCGCTGCGACTCGGTGGCGGCGTTGTACTGCTTGCAGAAGTCCATGATGTTGACGCCGTGCGGGCCGAGAGCCGTGCCCACCGGCGGTGCCGGCGTGGCCTGTCCCGCGTTCAGCTGCACCTTGACGACCGCAGCGATCTTCTTCTTCCTCGGAGCCATGTTCCTTCGGGATCCTTACCTGACTGGCTGGTCTAGACCTGACTGGCCGGTCTAGCTGTTCGTGTTCGGCTCGGCTCAGATCTTGCTGACCTGGTGGAAGGACAGCTCGACCGGGGTCTCCCGGCCGAAGATCGAGACGAGCACCTTGAGCTTCTGGGTGTCCGCGTTGATCTCGTTCACCGTGGCGGGAAGGGTCGCGAACGGCCCGTCCATAACGGTAACGGACTGGCCGACCTCGAAGTCCACCGACGCTGCGCGCAGCGTCTCGGCCTTCTCCGCCACCTTCTCCTCGGGCTCGGGGGCGAGCAGCGTCGCCACCTCGTCCAGGCTCAGCGGCGATGGCCGGCTCGACAGTCCTACAAAGCCGGTGACGCCCGGCGTATTCCGGACCGCGGCCCAGGACTCGTCGGTGAGGTCCATCCGCACGAGGATGTAGCCGGGGAGGACCTTCTCCTGGACCTGCTGCCGCTTGCCGCTCTTGATCTCGGTGACCTCGTGCGTGGGCACCTCGATCTGGAAGATGAAGTCCTCCATGTTCAGCGACTGGGTGCGGCTCTCCAGGTTGGTCCGGACCCGGTTCTCGTATCCGGCGTAGGAGTGCACCACGTACCAGTCGCCGGGGAGCAGCCTCAGCTGGTCCTTGAACTCGCTCACGGGGTCGGTGACTTCCCCATTGGGGACGTCGGCTTCGCCGTCGGGGTGGGCCTCGGCCGGGACATCCGCCTCAGCCTGGGTCTCGGGCGCAGCCGCGGCCTCGGCCACGGCTTCCGGCTCGGGCACGGCGTCGGCCGCCTCAGCGTCGAGCTCGGCGTCAGCCTCAAGCTTGGTGTCAGCCTCAAGCTTGGTGTCGGACGCAGGCCCAGCCTGATCGCCTGACTCGCCGTTGATGGCACGCTCGGCCGGCTCCTGGCCGTCCTGCAGTTCGGACTCGGACACAGTAACTCTTTCTCTCCGCTCTTCCTGGCGGGCTCATCCCGGGCATCAGCCCGGCATTCCCCTAACGGTCCGCAGACCGTTACGAGCGGTCCGCAGACCCTTATCGCCAGGCTTTCGTGATCATGCTGCCTGCCGGGGCAGGCCGATCACCGCTCAGCCAGTCAGCACCTAGCCGAAGACGGCAAAGACCAGCTTGGTGAACCCGTAATCCAGGCTAGTCACGATTGCCACCATCACCAGGATGAATACGAGCGCGACCGTGGTGTAGGTGACAAGCTCCTTGCGGGTTGGCCAGATCACCTTGCGCAGTTCGGCGACGCTCTGCCGCACGAACAGCGTCGGGGTGGTCCGGCCCGGCTTTGCGGGCCGCCCCGGCTTGGCCGACTTGTCCGCGGCCCCGCGTCGTGTCTGAGTTGCCATGTCCTCACCTGAGCAGCGCTGATCACTTACCGGCTGACGCCGTCGGCCCGCAGCGTGCACGAACCGCACTCGCAGGGCAGGAGGGACTCGAACCCCCAACCGCCGGTTTTGGAGACCGGGACTCTAGCCAATTGAGCTACTGCCCTGTGACGGTGCTGGCGCGACAGGTGCTGCCCAGGACGGTGTCTCTCAACACCACGATGCGGGCATGCACCGGCCACTGGTGGACCGCCACCAGTTGATGAAGTGTACGTTGCCGGACGCCCCGGCGTCGAACCACCGCCGTAACCGGCACAAGATCGCACTCGTGACCGGCATCCGCCACGGAATACTGGCATAACGCCCAGAGCGTGCCGCTCATTCCGCACCCGGGCACTGGCACCTCCGGCGGGATGCAACGATGGGTGTCATGGCTTCCTCTCAGCGAAGGATCTCGGCCAGAGTCGGGGCGATCACCGAGTCGGCGACGCTGGCCGTCGACGCCAAGGCGCGCGCGCTCAAGGCGGCGGGCAGGCCCGTCATCGGCTTCGGTGTGGGCGAGCCTGACTTCCCGACCCCGGACTACATCGTCGAGGCCGCGCAGCGTGCCTGCGCCGTGCCGCGGTTCCAGAAGTACTCCCCCGGCCCCGGCCTGCCCGAGCTGCGGGAGGCGATCGCGGCGAAGACGAAGCGAGACTCCGGCTACGAGGTCGCCCCCAGCCAGGTGATCGTGACCAACGGCGGCAAGCACGCGGTCTACGAGGCGTTCGCCGCGCTGCTCGACCCCGGCGACGAGGTGCTGGTGCCCACGCCGTACTGGACCACCTATCCCGAGGCGATCACCCTCGCGGGCGGGACGCCGGTCACGGTCATGACCGACGAGAATTCCGGCTACCTCACCTCGGTGGCCGACCTCGAGGCGCACCGCACCGACCGCACCAAGATCCTGCTGTTCGTCTCGCCGTCCAACCCCACTGGGGCGGTGTACCCGCCCGAGCTCGTGGCCGAGATCGGCCGCTGGGCCGCCGCCGCGGGCATCTGGGTGATCACCGACGAGATCTACGAGCACCTGGTCTACGGCCGCGCGCGGTTTGCCTCGATCCCGGTGGCCGCACCCGAGATCGCGGACCGCTGCGTGGTGCTGAACGGCGTGGCCAAGACGTACGCGATGACCGGCTGGCGGGTCGGCTGGATGATCGGGCCGCCCGATGTGGCCAAGGCCGTCTCGGACCTGCAGTCGCACATGACCTCCAACGTGTGCAACGTGGCCCAGGCCGCGGCGCTCGCCGCGGTGTCCGGTGACCTGTCCGCGGTGGCCAGGATGCGGGACGCGTTCGACCGCAGGCGGCAGCTGATGACCGGCATGCTGAACGAGATCCCTGGCGTGCTCTGCCCGCTCCCTGAGGGCGCGTTCTACTGCTACCCGTCGGTCAAGGGAGTGCTCGGCAAGGAGCTCGCCGGGCGCCAGCCGGCCGACACCACCGAGCTGGCCGAGCTGATCCTCGAAGAGGTCGACGTGGCCGTGGTGCCCGGCGAGGCGTTCGGGACCCCGGGCTACTTCCGGCTCTCCTGCGCGCTGGGCGACGCCGACCTTGAAGAGGGCATCAACCGGCTCGGCAAGCTGCTGGCCCAGGCCCGCTGACCCGGCGCCGTGCCAGCGGGCCGGGCAGGCGAGGCCATCCCGCGCCCGCTCGCCGACCTCCCTAAGGCGCATCTGCACCTGCACTTCACCGGGGCAATGCGCCATTCCACCCTGGTCGACCTGGCCCGCGAGCACCGGGTGCACCTGCCCGAGGCCCTGGTCGCGGACTGGCCGCCGCGGCTGAGCGGTACCGACGAGCGCGGCTGGTTCCGGTTCCAGCGGCTGTACGACATCGCGCGCTCGGTCATCCGCACCGAGGCTGACGTGCGGCGGCTGATCCTCGAGACCGCGCAGGACGAGCGAGATGAGGGCTCGGGCTGGCTGGAGATCCAGGTGGACCCGTCCGGCTACGCCGGCCGGTTCGGCGGCCTGACGCCCACGGTGGAGCTGATGCTGGACGCCGCGGCGGTGGCAACCGCGGCGACCGGCGTCGGGATCGGCGTGATCATCGCGGCCAACCGGACCCGGCACCCGCTCGACGCGCGCACGCTGGCCCGGCTCGCGGCGGCCCACGCCGGCCGCGGGGTCGTCGGTTTCGGCCTGTCCAACGACGAGCGCCGGGGCGCGGCCGCCGAGTTCGCCCCGGCCTTCAGGATCGCGGCCCGCGCCGGGCTGCTCTCGGACCCGCACGGCGGTGAGCTTTCCGGCCCGGGCAGCGTGCGGGCCTGCCTGGATGACCTGCACGCGGACCGCATCGGCCACGGCGTGGCGGCGGCGGCGGACACCGTGCTGACCGAGCGTATCGCCGCGGCCGGCATCACCCTTGAGGTTTGCCCGGCGTCCAACGTGGCGCTCGGGGTCGCCGCCACGCCGGCTGACGTGCCGCTGCGCACGCTGCTGGCGGCGGGGATCCCGGTCGCGCTCGGGGCCGACGACCCGCTGCTGTTCGGCCAGCGGCTCACCGCCCAGTACCAGCTGGCCCGGCAGGCCCACGGCCTGGCCGACGATCAGCTCGCGGAGCTCGCCCGGATGTCGGTCCGCGGCTCGGTCGCCCCGGCCGGCACCCGGGCGGAACTGCTCGCCGGGATCGACGAGTGGCTGCGGCCCGGGCCGCAGCTGACCTCCGCGGGCCGGTTGCTAGGCCCCGCCAGGTCCCGGGGCTGAGGTCCGGCCGTCCGGCTTGGATCCCGCTGGCCGCCGGCGTCGCCTGCGGGCGCTGACCAGCAGGGCCGCACTACCCGCGGCCACGACGACCGCCGCCGCGAGGGCCGCGGCCAGCGCGGGCGGGCCGCCGGACGAGGCCGGCGCGGTGGCCTGGACGCTGCGCGCCGGGCGGGGCGACGGCGAGGCGAACCGCTTGCCTGGCGGGGTCGTCAGCCATGACCGGAACGCCCGGTACACCGGGTTCGGCGCGCTGGCCGGCACCGGGTCGTGGGCCACGTCCGCCGCCTCGTGGATCCGCACGATCCCGTAGCCGAAGCGGTCGTCGGGCACCGCTCCCTTCGGCAGCGCGGTGTTGATGATCCGCTGCACGACGCGGTACCAGGGCAGCGACGGGTACCGCGAGCGCACCAGCGCCGCCTCGCCCGCCACGAACGCGCTCGCGAAGCTCGTCCCGTACCCGTCGATGAAGTTACGGCCGTCCCGGCCGAGGGTCTGGATCTCGTTCCCGGGCGCGCTCACCGCCACGTACGGCTGCCGCTCGCTGTGCCGCCACCAGGTCAGGTTGGGGTTCACCGCGCTGACCGCCAGCACCCCCGCACACGAAGCCGGCTGCTTCGGCTCGTTGGTCTGCTCGCCGAGCAGCGGCAGCACGTTGCCCGCCCCGGCCACCACGACCACGTTGTGTTCCAGGGCGTAGGCCACCGCGTCCTGGATGGCCGGATCGCAGCGGTCCGGCCCCGGCGCCTGGCCAGCCAGCGACATGTTGATCACTTGGGCCCCGCGGCCGACCGCGAGCCTGATGCCCGCGGCCAGCGACCCGTCGCTGAACGCGGCGTACCGGAGCCGGCCCGCCAGGCCGACCCGGATCGGCATGATCTTCGCCGCCGGGGCGACACCCACCAGGCCGCCCCGCACGCCCTGGCCGGCGATCACGGCCGCCATCGCGGTGCCGTGCCCGTCGTCCGGCGTGTCGTCGTCGGTCAGGCCGTTGGTCCCTGCCCCTGTGGTGTCGCCACCCGGCACCACCGCCCCGCGCAGGTCGGGCAGGTTCGCCTGGACCCCGCTGTCCAGCAGCGCGACCGTGACACCGGCCCCGCTGGCCAGCGGCCAGACCCGCGACTGGATGTCCCACGCCGAGAACCACCACTCGGCCGGCAGGGGCCGCAGGCCCGGCCGGACCGCGGCGCGCCCGGCCCGGGCCGGGACGGCCGTGGCCAGACTGGCCACGGCCAGGGTCAGGCAGGTGACCGCCGCAGCGGCGGGCGCGGCGAGGCGCCGCCTCAGGGCGTCCGCGTCAGGCGCCGATCTGCGCCGACACCACATCCGCCTGCGATGCCCAGACGTCCGCATCCTCGGTCATCCAGGACTGACGGCGGCGTTCGCGATCCCGGCCCCCGGCCCCGGCGCCTGCCATCGGGAACCCGGCCATCCCAGGGCCGGCCGCCTCACCGGCCAGGGCGCCGTCCGCCCCGGCCGCGCCCGCCGCGGCGGTGTCGCCGAAGCCACCGGCCGCCGCCGGGCCGAAGCCCTCCTCGCCGAAGCCAAGGCCCTCAGCCTGGGCGAAGCCGACGCGCTCGGCCTGGGTGACGCCCAGGTTCTCGGCGGCGCCGAAGCCGCCCGCGCCGGGGCCGCCGGGCGTCATGCCGATCATCCCGTCGCTGCCGATGAACACACCGTCGCCCGGGGGCACGCCGATCGCGCCGTCGCCGATCAGGCCCTCGCTGCCCAGGCCGGCGCTCTCGGCGCCCAGGCCCTCCGCACCGAGGCCGCCCGCGCCGGACCCCGAGCCGCCGGGCAGGCCGCCGAACGGGATCACACCGCCGCCGCCCGGCCCGCCGCCGGTGGTGACCGGAGCGCCCGCACCGGGGCCGCCGCCGCCCGAGAGGCCGGTGCCGCCCGAGAGGCCGGTGCCGGCACTGCCGCCGGGCGGCGGGGCCGAGCCGGCCAGATGCGAGACGGAACCCGGCGATCCGCCCTTGAGGCCGCCGACGGTGCCGGCCACTCCTGGGCCACCGGGCCGGCCGGGCCGCCGGCCCCGCCGAGATGGACCGGGCCGCCGCCCCCGCCACCGCCGAGGCTGCCGGCCGCCTGGCCGGCCCCGGCACCGCCGGAACCCACGTTGTTCGTGGTGGCGGAGGTGTGGTCCGAGGCGAAGCTGGTCGGCAGATTCTTGGTCACGCTGGGCGGGAGGTTGGTGTTGGCCTGCACGAGGCGGTTGTTGAGCCGCTCCATGACCGCCTGGGCCGCCTTGTCCTGCGGGTTGTCACCGAACAGGCTCTCCACGTCGCCGACGACGCCGTTGCCGGGCGCCTGGTAGCTCTTGTAGAACGGCAGGATCGTGTCGCCGAGCCAGGTCAGCACCGCGCCCGTCTGCGCGCTGGCCTGCGAGAGCCCTACCGCCGTCTCGTGCAGCTGGCCGAACGCCGCCACCGCGGACTGGGCGGCCGTCCCTGTCCAGTTCTGGCCCAGCTTCTGCACGTGCTGGACCAGGGAGTCCGCGATGTCGGCCAGGGTCCGGCCGGCCTGGGTGTGTGCGCTGCCCGCCTGCGAGGCGGCCTCCGGGTCAAGGGTGGAGAACATCTCCTCGATCTGCGCCGCCGAGTACTGGGTGGCGGATTCCGGCGTGACCGGCGCGGTCTTGATGTGATAGGAGCTGCCGGTGATGGCCCCGTACCCGCCGCCATCGCTGACCCGCATGATGTGGCGTCCTCCTTTGCCGCTGAGTGCCGCTTGCCGTGTGGTGCCCCGTCAGCTGGTGCCCCGTCAGCCCAGGGCCCCGCCCGGCGTCGTCTCACTGCCGACGGTGCGCGCCGCGCTGGCCGTGGTGGTCTCGGCGTCGGCGTAGTTGCTGGCCGACTGCCGCATGTAGCCGATCACCATGTCGTAGGCGTGGTTCAGGTCCTGGTAGAACTGCGAGATCCCCCAGTACGCGTTGCCCGCGTTGCTCCCCAGCGCCTCGGCGGTCGACCAGCCGCCGCCGAGCAGCTCGCCGAGGACCCCGCCGTTGTTGAGCGTCTGGAGCGTCGCCTGCAGCTGGGCCAGGTCCCCGTGCATCTGCGCGGCGATCGTCTGCAGCTGGTCGGTGTTGACGCTCAGCTCGGTGCCACCCGCCACGCTCGGGGGGAAGGTCGACTCCGGCAGCGCCGGCGGGGTGAAGTCGTTGGCCTTGCCCGAGCCGTCCGCGTTGTACAGCCGGGAGTTGGCCGCCGCCTGCTGCTGGTCGAGCTGCTCCTGCTGCTCCAGCGCGAGCGCGTCGCCGTAACCGCCCATCACGAACCTCCCGTGCAGGTTCTGGTCAATCCGCCGCTGCCGTACCTGGCCCGTTCCTGGCGTCCGGCCGGAGGAACGGGCTGCGGGCCATGACGCGATTGCTGCGCGTCAGGCCCACATCGCCGTGTTGGTGCGCTCCGCGGCGGTGTAGTTGGCGTTCGCCGTGCCGATCACCGCGCCGAGCTGGTTCACCACGTTCGCCATGTCGGCCATGGCCGCGTCCCAGGCCGCCTTGGCCTGGTAGTACGTCTGCTGAGCCGCGCCGTCCCACTCGGCCAGGTTGGCGCGAAGCTGCGAGTCCAGCGCGCTGACCGTGCTCTGCAGCGAGCTGTAGGTCCGGACGAAATCGGCCTGACCCTGCTCCATCGTGCCGAACATGACCCTGGTGTATTCGCTCATGCTGATTCTCCTTGAGTCACTGGATCCCGCACCCGGGCCGCCCACGCGGGGCGAGCCGGCCTGGGCCGCCCCCGTTAACGGTTGAGCAGGCCACTTATCCGGTTGACTGCTGAAGTGTTCGTGTCTTCCGTGGTCTGGTAGTTCGTGCGCGTGCCGATGAGCTTCTCGTGCATTCCGTCGAGGGCCTGGAGAACCTTGGTAAAGTCCGCGCTGAATGACTCGAATGCTGCCGTGAACGCCGATGCCGCCTGGCCCTGCCAGCCGGCCATCGTGTCGGCGTGGTAGCCGTTCATCTGCATCTGCAGGCCGCGGATCTGCCCCACGGCGTCCTCGATCTGCGTTGCAGCCGTCGCCATCTGTGCTCTGTTAACGGCGCTCTCGCCGGCCACAGCAGCACCTCCCATCATCCGTCCTGCGTGCCTGAACTGCATGTCTGTCTGGCCCGCGCCGCTGGGGCCAGCACATCGCCTCAGGCCCCGAAGCCCCGCCGGCGGACGGGTCACCGAACTGACCCGCCGCAGACCCAGGCCAAGTCAATCGGAGTGCGTATATAGGTGTCAACCAGGACAGGCAACTACGGTCTGTGGCCAAAGGGACACGTTACTTCCAAAATGGCACCAGGCCGTCTGGCCTGCGGTAACCGGGTTATTCCGGAATGACATCAGGAAATGTAACCGAATTGTCATCCGCCGGATCCGACCGGCTTAACCGCGGCCACAGGGTCGAGCGCGGGACCCGCCGGAATCAGGTCAATCACGCTGGCGGGCAGCAGCACCGCCTCCGGGGACAGGTCATAGCCGAGCATGCCGGCCACGCTCTTCGACGCCAGCGCGTACCTGCGCCCGCCGGACACCAGGAAGTAGCTGATCGCGGTGCCCGACGCGCCGTTGCCCGGGGTCGCGCCGACCAGGGCCCCGGCGCCGGGCGGGAGCACAACCTGGCTGACGCCGGCGGGCACGCCGGTCGGCACACCGCCCGACGGCATCCGGCCCCCGAGCACGACCTGCCTGGCCATCCGGGTCCCCCCGCCCTGGGTCGCGTAGACGACGCACAGCGGGGCGGACGCGCTGGTCCCGGCGATCGCGGGGACGCTCTCCGGCAGGCCGCCTGCCGGGATCCTGGCCGCCGACATATGCCCGCTGATCTGCGACGGGTTGAGCTTGGCCGGCGGCGGTGCGTGCAATTCGGAATCAAGCAGCTCCGCCTGGGTCTTGGTGATCCGCGCCAGGCCGCCGGCGAGCATCACGTAGTACTGCAGCGGGCTGCCCGCGACCAGGCTCACGTCGTAGACCTGCCCGACCTGCACGGGACCGGCCGGGCCGGTCACCGTCGAGCCCTGGCCCGCGATCGCGGGCGGCGCGAAGGCCGGCCCCTGCGGCAGCACGTTGAGCCACACCGTGGGCACCGGCACCGGCGTCCGGGATGAGAACAGCTCAGCGAGCGTGCCCGGCTGGATCGGCATGCGCTCGCCGTCCCAGACCACCCAGTCCTGGCCCAGGGCCCGGGTCAGCAGGGCCTGGCCGCCCAGCGGCTGGCCGCCGATGGCGACGCCCCCGGCCAGGGCGGTGCGGGTCTGCTGGCCGGCCAGCCCGACGCCGGACTGCGTGCACACCGACCAGGGCTGCCTGACCAGCAGGCTGGCCTCGGGCAGCGGCTGCGGCAGCCCAGGAATGCCGATCAGCGGCCCGCGGGCGAACTTCGTCAGGGACGCCTGGCTCACGGTCTGCTGGGTCACCGACGGGCTCTGCAGCGCCAGCCGGGCCGACGCGTAGTTCAGCACCGGGCAGAGCTTGTCCCGCTGGCAGAACACGTAGGAGTTGCCGGTCTGCTGGTCGATGACGAGCAGCCCCGGCTGCTGCTTCAGCGCCGAGCCGCCGTGCCCGAGCAGGCCCCACATGCCGAACAGCGCGCACGCGATCACCGCGACGAGCACGCCGGAGAACGTCGCGACGTTCAGCCGGCGCAGCGGCTGGTCCGGGATGTCGGGCTCGCCGCGCAGCAGCGCCAGCGACGCGCGCTGGGTCATCAGCCGGTGAGCCTGGAACAGGTCCTTGCGGCTCTGCACGGCGGCCCGCCTCCGTCCTCAGCTCGTCAGCCGCTGGGTCAGCCGCCCAGCCCGCGGACGTAGCCGAAGACCCCGGCGACGCCGAGCGCGAGCGGGAACAGGCTGACGATGAGAACCGTGTCGGCGATATCGGCCGCGCGGCCCCAGAACGGCGACGGCCGGTGCGTGGGCAGCCAGATGCCGACCCCGGTCACGACGGCCGCGCCCGCCAGCAGCGGCCCGAGCGCGACCGCCAGCTGATGCCCCTGGGTGGACCCGCGGGCCGCGCCCACCGCCAGGAGCAGCAGCCCGCCGTAGCCGGGGACCAGCAGCCAGAGCCGCTGGGCCAGGCCGCGGAACAGCCGGGACCGCAGCAGCAGCGCGCACGCGAGCACGGCGCACGTCACCAGGCCGAGCCAGCTGCGGGCGAACGCCAGCCCGGCGCCGCGCCGGCCGCGACCAGGCCGATGCCCGCGACCGCCCCGGTCACGAACCGGTCCGCCGCGGCCGTGCGCTCGAACACCTCCGCGCCGTCCACGGCGAGCGTGTCCCGCCTCAGGTCGTCGGCGTCCCGCGGCACCTGCGGCAGCGTCATCCGGGCCAGGCGGAACGAGACCAGCGGGATCAGCGGGATGAGCGCCAGCGTCGGGACCGCGACCACCGCGGCGGCCCCGTCGAAGCCGAGGCCGAAGGCGAACGCGAGCCAGGAGCCGAGCACCCCGAGCAGCGACGCGACCGCGAGGCCGAAGAACAGCGGCACCTCGGCCGACGCCGCGGCCGCCACCACCGCGGCCAGCGCGGCCGCGGCGAAGGCCGACAGCAGCGCCGTGGCCCCGAGGTGCCCCAGGCCCAGCGACCGGGCCGGGATCAGCAGGCCGGCCAGGAACGCGTAGGGCACCGCGGCGTAGCCGAGCACCGCGCCGGCCCGCGAGTCGCCCGCGGCCCTGGCCACCCCCGCGGCCGCGATCAGCAATGCCGCGCCGATCGCCGCCGCGGCCACCGCCGGATCGGTCCACGGCGGCCCGGACCGCAGGATGAACACGGCCCCCGCGGCCAGCGCGACCGCGGCCACGCCGAGCGCGACCCGGCGGATGTCGCGCGGCCCCCACCGGCCGGGCTGGTCGTTCACGCCGGTCGCGATCACGTCGGCCACGTCGTCGAAGGCCAGCTGGGGCAGCTGCGCCCGGTGCGGCCGCAGGTAGATCATCTCGCCGTCACGCAGGCCCGCCTGGAGCGGGGTCATGGCCGGCGAGAACGGCTCCTGGCCCAGCCGCTGCAGCACCCAGCCGCCCTTCTCCCCGACCGCATCCGGCCCGTCCAGGCCCGCGTACCTGGCCACGGCGGGGAACAGGTCCGCGAACGACACATAGCCGGGGAGCGCGATGTCGACCCGCCGCGACGGCCCGACCACGGTGATCCGGCACAGGTCCGTTCCGCCTGCCGAGCTCATCTGTCTCCCTCACTGCGCTGCCATCGACCGGCATCGCCGATCAGCCCGGGATATCACAGGGACCGGTTACCGCCGGCCGCCCCTCCGCGTCAGGGGGCGCACGTCCCTGGCCGTGTTTCACGATGTCAGACGTTACTTTTGCGCACCGCCTGCCTGGGCGAAATACGGCCGTAGAATGATAACTCGCTCAGCGCGGACCAACCGGTCTAATCGCGCTGCACTGTCGCCGGAGGGTCCTTCGAAAGGCAGCGTCTGTGACCACCGTCATCGTCCGCCGGAGCGAGCGGCCCGACCCTCCTGAGCTGCCCAGCGGCGAGATCACGCTCGAGCCGCCGCCGGAGATCCCTGAGGTCGTGACCGACAGCTTCCGGCAGACGCTGATGTACCTGCCGATGCTGGCGATGGTGGTCGGGATGGTGTCGGTGATCGCCGGCCCGACCGCGAGCACCGTTCAGTACGTGGGCGGCGGCGCGATGGCCCTGGGCATGGGCGGCATGATGCTCGGCCAGATCGGGCGCGGCAAGGGCGAGCGGAACACCAAGCTGAACGGCCTGCGCCGCGACTACCTGCGCTACCTGGGCCAGGTCCGGGGGCGGGTGCGGCGGGCCGCCGTGGCCCAGCGGGACGCGCTGGAATGGGTCAGCCCGGATCCGCGCGCGCTCACCGCGCTCCTGGTCGACCCGGATCTGCGCCGGGTCTGGGAACGCCGCCCGGCCGGCGCCGACTTCGCCAAGATCCGCATCGGCACGGGCACGCACCGGCTCGCGGTCCGGCTCGTGCCGCCGGACACCAAGCCCGTCGATGACCTTGACCCGCTCTGCGCGGGCGCGCTGCGGCGGTTCGTTCGCGCCTACGGCAGCGTGCCCGACCTGCCGGTCGGCGTCTCGCTGCGGTCGTTCGCCCGGGTCGCGCTCGCGGGCGAGCCCGACGCCGTGTACGGCATGCTCCGGGCGATGATCGCGCAGCTCGCGGTCTTCCACTCCCCCGACGACGTCCGCATCTGCGTGTGCGCCTCCAGGGACCGGATGCGCTGGTGGGAGTGGATCAAGTGGCTGCCGCACAACATGCACCCGGCCGAGGCCGACGCGGCGGGACCGGTCCGCCTGATGGCCCCCAGCCTGCCCATGATCGAGGCGATGCTCGGCGCCGACCTGTCCGGCCGGGCCCCGTTCTCGTCCGGCCGGTCGGCGGCCCTGCCCCTGGACGTGGTGATCGTCGACGGCGGGCAGGCCCAGGCCGACTCCAGGCTCGGCAGCGACGGGATCGACGGTGCGGTCATCATCGAGGTGACGTCGTCGGTGGCAGAGGCGCCGGGCGTGGACACCGCGCCGACCCTGCGCCTGCACGTCACCGCCGCCGGCACCGAGATGCTGACCAGGGACAGGACCGGCGCCGAGGTGCGGTCGCCGATCGGCGTCCCCGACACCATGTCGCTCGCCGAGGCCGACGCCCTGGCCCGGCAGATGGCCCCGATGCGGCCCGGCGTGGGCGGGCCGGCCGACGACCCGCTGGCCGAGGACTGGACGCTGACCTCGCTGCTCGGCATCCCCACCCCGTTCGGGCTCGACGTGCCGGTGCTGTGGCGGCAGCGGGCGCCGCGCAGCAGGCTGCGGGTGCCGATCGGCATCGACGCCGACGGCCAGTCCGTCGAGCTGGACATCAAGGAGTCCGCGCAGGGCGGCATGGGCCCGCACGGCCTGGTCATCGGCGCGACCGGTTCGGGCAAGTCCGAGCTGCTCCGCACGCTCGTGCTCGGCCTGGCCCTGACCCACCCGTCCGACGTGCTCAACTTCGTGCTGGTCGACTTCAAGGGCGGCGCCACGTTCCTCGGCCTCGACGGGCTGCCGCACATCTCGGCCGTGATCACCAACCTGGCGGACGAGCTGCCGCTGGTCGACCGGATGCGGGACGCGCTCAACGGCGAGCTGGTCCGGCGGCAGGAGCTGCTGCGCACGGCGGGCAACTTCGCCTCGCTGCGCGACTACACCCAGGCCGGGAGAAGAACAGGGACTGAAGCCGGGGAGCTGCCCCCGCTGCCCACCCTGTTCGTCGTCATCGACGAGTTCTCCGAGCTGCTCTCGGCGCAGCCGGAGTTCATCGACCTGTTCGTCATGATCGGGCGGCTGGGCCGGTCGCTCGGCGTGCACCTGCTGCTCGCCTCGCAGCGGCTGGAGGAGGGCAGCTGCGCGGGCTCGACACGCACCTGTCCTACCGGATCGGCCTGCGCACGTTCTCCGCCGCGGAGTCGCGCGTCGTGCTCGGCGTGCCCGACGCCTACGAGCTGCCCCCGCAGCCGGGCAGCGGCTACCTGAAGATCGACGTCGGCCCCATGACCAGGTTCAAGGCCGCGTACGTGTCCGGCCCGGCGGCCACGGGCCCGGTCACCGCGCCGCAGCGGCGGGTGAAGCCGGAGATCGTGCCCTACGGCCCCGGCTATGTCCGGCCGGACCCCGATGCCGCCCCGCCGCCCCGGCTGGAGCCGCGCGCCGAGTCGGTGGACAGCCTGCTCGACGTCGTGGTCGCGCAGCTCGCCGGGCACGGCGCGCCCGCGCACCAGATCTGGCTGCCGCCGCTGGACGTGCCGCCCACCCTGGACCAGCTGCTGCCCCCGTTGGCCATTACGCCGCGGCACGGGTGCACGGTCGAGAGCGAGGAATGGCGCGGCCGGCTGCCGGGCGGTCACCGGGATCGTGGACCGGCCGTTCGAGCAGCGCCGCGACCCGATGTGGGCGGACCTCTCCGGCGGCCGCGGGACACGTGGCGGTGGTCGGCGCGCCGCAGAGCGGCAAGTCCACCATGCTGCGCACCCTGATCTGCTCGCTGGCGCTGCTGCACACGCCGCGGGAGGTGCAGTTCTACTGCCTCGACTTCGGCGGCGGGTCGCTGTCCGGGCTGACCACGCTGCCGCACGTCGGCGGCGTCGCCAGCCGGCTGGACCCGACCGGGTCCGGCGCACCGTCGCCGAGGTGCAGAGCCTGCTCGCGCGCCGGGAACAGGAGTTCGCCGACCAGGGCATCGAGTCGATGTCCGCGTACCGCCGGATGCAGGCCAGCGGCGAGATCGCCGGGGACGGATTCGGCGACGTGTTCCTGGTCGTGGACGGCTGGCTCACCCTGCGCCAGGAGTTCGAGCAGCTCGAGCAGGCGATATCGGCCGTCGCGGCCCGGGGCCTGGGCTACGGCGTGCACGTGCTGGCCTCGGCCGGGAAGTGGTCGGAGTTCCGGCCCGCCATCCGCGACCTGTTCGGCACCCGGCTCGAGCTGCGCCTCGGTGACCCGTACGAATCCGAGATCGACCGCAGGCTGGCCGCCAGCGTGCCCGAAGGCTCGCCCGGGCGCGGCATCACCCGCGAGGGCCTGCACTTCCTGACCGCGCTGCCGCGCATCGACGCCCAGCCGACGCGCCGACAGCCTGGCCGACGGCGTGCGCAAGCTGGCCGAGGCCGTCGCGGTCGCGTGGCCGGGCGAGCCCGCGCCGCGCGTCCGGCTGCTGCCTGACGTGCTGCCGATGCGGGCGCTGCCCGGGGTGACGCAGACCGGCACCAGGATCCCGATCGGGATCGACGAGAGCACGCCTGGCGCCGGTGCAGCTCGACTTCGGCGCCGACGCCCACTTCCTGGTCTTCGGCGACACCGAGTGCGGCAAGTCGAACCTGCTGCGGCTGATCGCCGAGAGCGTGGTCGAGCGCTACCTGCCCGACCAGGCCCGGCTGATCTTCATCGACTACCGCCGGTCGCTGCTGGACAGCGCGGAAACCGAGCACCGGATCGGCTATGCCGCGTCGTCGGCCGCCGCGGGCCCGGTCATCAACGACGTCCGCGAGGCGCTGGCCCAGCGGCTGCCGCCGCCCGACCTGACCCCGGCCCAGCTGCGCAGCCGGTCCTGGTGGGAGGGCTCGGACCTGTTCCTGCTCGTCGACGACTACGACCTGGTGGCGGGCGTGACCAACCCGCTGCTGCCGATCGCCGACCTGATCCCCCAGGCCCGCGACATCGGGCTGCACCTGATCGTCGCCCGGTCGGCGGGCGGTGCCGGGCGGGCCATGTTCGACCCGGTCATCCAGCGCATCCGCGAGATGGGCTCGCCCGGGCTGATCATGTCGGGCAGCAAGGACGAGGGATCGCTGCTGGGCAGCGTGCGGCCGCAGGCGCAGCCGCCCGGGCGCGGCTTCTTCGTGGAGCGGCGCACGGGCAGCCAGCTGATCCAGACCGCGCTGCTGGACGACGGCTCAGGGCCGGTCTCTGACGGCGTGCCGCACGTCCCGCGGCATCGGGCGCCCGGCTGAGCCGACGACCGCTACGGCCACGCGTCATCGGCGCGGTCGGGGATATCCGCCCGTCCCGCCCGCCAGCGGCGCCGCCGGCCCGGGCCGATCACCAGCGCGCCGATGGCCACGAGCAGGACCGCGCCGAGCGATCCGATGGCGATAGTGACCGCGGCGGTGCGGGCCCGCCGGTCCGGCGGCGGCATCCGGGACACCGAGACGGCCCGCGGCGCGGGTGCGGGGCTGGGCGCGGCGCCCGGGGCCAGCAGCGCGGTGACCGCCTGCAGCGGGTTGACCAGACCGCTGCCGGTGCCCGGGCCTGCCCCGCCGTCCGCGGTGGCCCTGATCCTGGCCACCACCCGGGCCGCGCTGAGCCGCGGATAGCGGGAGCGGACCAGCGCGGCGACCCCGGACACAAAGGCCGTGGCGAAGCTCGTCCCGTTGAGCTGCGTCTGGTACCCCCACGGCCAGGCACTGGCCACGTTCACGCCCGGCGCGGTCACCGCCACGTGGGAGCGCTGATCGGAGAACGGGGCCAGCCCGCCGTCGCTGCCCACCGCCCCCACCGACAGCACGCCGGGGTAGCTCGCGGGATAGAACGGCCCCCGGCCGGTGGTGGTCCCGTCGTTGCCGCCGGCGGCCACGACGACCGCGTCCTGGCTCTGCGCGTAGGCCACGGCCGCCCGCAGCGCCGGGGTGCTGCCGGTGGTGACCGAGACGTTGATGACCGTCGCGCCCCGGAAGGCCGCGTCGTGGATGCCCTTGGCCAGGATGATCGACCGGCCGGTGTCCTGGCTGTTCACCTTCACCGACATGATCGACGCACCGGGCGCCACGCCCTCGAACGGCATGCCCCTGGCCTGGATGTCGCGGGCCGCGATGATGGCGGCCACCGCCGTGCCGTGGCCCACGCAGTCCTGCGGGCCGGTGCCGGTGAGGTCCATCGCGGTCACCTTGCCGGCCAGCTGCGGGGTGAAGTCGACCCCGCTGTCGACCACGGCGACCGTGACCCCCCGACCCCTGGCCAGCGGCCACACGCTGCTGAAGTCCAGCGCCTTCTGGGCCCAGGGCTCGGCGGTGATCCGCGGCGTCGGCTGGTTCACCGGGCAGTCCCTGGAGGGCCTGGGCTCCGCCGGCACCGGCACCGGGATCGCCGGGGGCTGTGGCGTCGGCGGGGGCTTGGGTGAGGCCGTGGGGGTGGGCGTGCCCGCCGCCGACGCGGCGGGGACGTGTCCCAGCTGGGCGGCGGCGATCGCCAGGCCCAGCACCGCGACAGCGACCCGCCTCATGCGTGCGGCCTCCGTGGAAGACAGATCCCTCGTATCCGGAAACGCACATAGGCTACGGAACGGCCGCTCTCCCCGCAGCGATCCCGACGCATATGACACAGGTCCTTTTGCCGTATATCGCCGCCAGGCACCCGTGAACTGGCTGCTGATCGCCGCCCTGGCCGCAGCGGGCCTCATGGCCGGCTGGGGCCTGCGCCCGGTCGTCTTCCGCCTCGCCGTCCTCCCGGACGAGCCGCAGGCCCGGGCCTGCCCGGCGTGCGGCCGGGAGGTCGGGTCCGGCCGGGCGTGGTGGCCGCTGCCGTCCCCGGCCGGCCGGTGCCCGGCCTGCCGGGCGCGCATCGGGCCGCCGCCACTGGGGATCGAGCTGGTCACCGCGGCGCTGTTCGGCGGGCTCGCCGCCTGGGTCCGCCCCGGCCTCGTGCTCGCCGCGGCCTGCTGGCTGGCCGCCTGCGCGGTGGCGCTGGCCTGGATCGACGTCGCGGTGCAGCGGCTGCCCGACGTGCTCACCGCTCTGGCCTACGCCGGCACCGCGGTGTTCCTGGTGCTGGCCGCCGCGGTCGGCGGGGACTGGGGCGACCTGGTCATGGCCGCGGTCGGCGGCCTCGCGCTGGCCGCCGCCTACCTGGTGTTCACCCTGGTCAGCCGGTCCGCGCTGGGCCTCGGCGACGTCAAGCTGGCGGGCAGCCTGGGCACGCTGCTGGCCTGGTTCGGCTGGCGCACGCTGATCGCGGGCACCGTGGCCGGCTTCCTGCTCGGCGGCCTGGTCGGCATCGGCCTGCTGCTGGCCCGCCGCGCCACCCGCGGGCAGCGCATCCCGTTCGGCCCCTTCATGATCGCCGGGGCGTTCCTGGCCATCCTGGTCACCGCCGCGGGCCGCGCCCACTAAATCCAGCGGCGGCCCTCAGAGCGAGATCGGCTAGCGGAGGCGGTCAATCCGGCGCACCCGGATTTCCTCCTCGCAGCCGGTTCGGTTAGGTACTTCCCGAGCGATAACGAGACCGCGGCTTCGACGACAACCCGGCGGTGGGTCACTGCGGCAGCCCCAGGCGCTGCCGCACCTCGTCGGTGGTCAAGTAACTCTCGTCCCCTGGTGTGACCGGGATACCAAGGATCCCTCGCGCCTGCTGGTCGGACAGCTCACCGGTTCGCCCGGCCGCCTCAAGCTCGTCCTGCTCCTCAATCCTGGCCGCCTCGTCAGCGTCGGCCAGTTCCTGGGACGACGCGAGCCGTTCCAGCGCCCGCAGTCTCCTGAGTTCCCGTACGGTCACATGTGCCTGGGGCTCTGCTGGCTGGCTGTGCTGCACACTCATGCCGCATCTCCCTCATCGCCCCCGCCTGACAGCGGATGCCCACGGCTCACGTTACCGGCGACCTCCGTCATGGAGGTGGACTGGCGCGAACCCAGACTCGGAGCGCTGGGTGCCGACCCGGACGTGCTCATCAGGGCATGCGGCCCCGAAGCTGCTGAGATGGCGGGTCAGTCGTCTGAGCTTGCCGAGAATGCGGGCGAGGTGGGCCCGGTCGGTCGGGCTTCAGCCGGTCGAAGACCCGTTCGGCCTCTGTTCCGCGGGCCGCGCGGATCGCGTCGAGGACGCTGGCGCCGTGTCCGGTTACCTCGACCAGAGTGGCCCGCCGATCGCCGGGATCGGGCCGCCGTTCGACCAGGCCCCGGGATTCGAGGGCGTCGACGACCTCGGTGGTCGAGCGCGCCGCGATGTGCAGGTGGTCCGAGAGCTCGGACAGGCGCATCGTCCCGTGGCGCGCGAGCACGCGCAGGGCCCGCAGCTGGGAGGGGGTGATGTCCCAGGGAGCGAGGGTCTCCTGGGACGTGTCGCGCAGCTGGCGCGCGACGGACCAGAAGGCTTCTCGCAGCGTCTCGTCGCCGTCCGAGTCGCGCCGGCCCGTCATGTCGCGATCCTGGATCACCGGAATAGGGTACCAGCATCTGTTGTTGTAACCTCAAATTGAGGTAACCTCAATAAAGACTTTTCCCGAGGCCCGCGTGCCCGAGCGCGAGCCGGCCCGACAGAATCGAGTAGCCTCTTGGAGTCACCCCCCACGAACCGAGACACCAGCAGCCGAGGCCGCGGCTCGCGGCGCGAGAACCGTCACCGCCGCCGAGAAGGCGCAGGCCCGCGAGGTATCCCTGCGCCGCATCGGCCGGCTGTTCACCCCCTACCGCTGGCAGCTGGCGATCGTCACCGCCATCATCGTCGCCTCCTCCATCGTCGGCCTGGCCTCCCCGTTCCTGCTCCGCGCGGTCATCGACACCGCGCTGCCGGACAGGAACGTGCGGCTGCTCGCCTTGCTGGTCGCCGGCATGATCGCCGTCGCCGCCGTCACCTCGGCCTTCGGGGTGATCCAGACCTGGATCAGCACCAAGGTCGGCCAGCAGGTCATGCATGAGCTGCGCACCAGCGTCTTCGGTCACCTGCAGCGCCAGTCGATCGCCTTCTTCACCCGCACCCGCACCGGCGAGGTCCAGTCCCGCATCACCAACGACATCGGCGGGATGGAATCCGTCGTGACCTCGACCGCGACCTCCATCGCCTCCAACCTCACCACCGCGGTCGCGACCGCAGTCGCCATGGTCGCCCTGTCGTGGCGGCTGTCCCTCATCTCGCTGGTCGTCATGCCGCCAGCGATCTACCTGACCCGCAAGGTCGCCAGCATGCGCCGGGCCATCACCACCCAGCAGCAGCGCGAGCTGGCCGACCTCAACGTCACCATCGAGGAAGGCCTGTCGATCAACGGCGTCCAGCTGGCCAAGACGATGGGCACCGGCCCGTCCCTGGTCCAGCGGTTCACCGACTCCTCGGCCCGCCTGATCGACCTGGAACTGCGCTCCCAGCTGGCCGGGCGCTGGCGGATGGCCTCGATGAGCATCATCTTCGCCGCGATCCCCGCGATCATCTACCTCGCCGCCGGCCTGCCGGTGACCGCCGGCGTCATGACCATCGGCACCCTGATCGCGTTCACCACGCTGCAGAACAACCTGTTCCGGCCGGTGACCGGACTGCTCAACACCAGCGTCTCCGTGATCAGCTCGCTGGCCCTGTTCGCGCGGATCTTCGAGTACCTCGACCTGCCCGTCGACATCGACGACCCCGCCCACCCGGTCGAGATCGACCCGGCCCAGGTCACCGGGCACGTCCGCCTCGAGGACGTCAGCTTCACCTACCCCGGCGCCGACCGGGCCGCCCTGTCCGGCGTCGACCTGGACATTCCGGCCGGCAGCACGCTGGCCCTGGTCGGCGAGACCGGATCGGGCAAGACCACCCTCGCCGCACTGATCGCCCGCCTCTACGACCCCACCAGCGGCAGCGTCCGCATCGACGGCATCGACATCCGCGACATCAGACTCGCCGACCTCGCCGCGATCGTCGGCGTGGTCAGCCAGGAGACCTACCTGCTGCACACCACAGTGCGGGAGAACCTGCGCTACGCCAAGCCCGAGGCCACCGACGCCGAGATCGAGGACGCCGCCCGCGCCGCCCAGATCCACGACCTGATCGCCGGGCTGCCCGAGGGCTACGACACCATGGTCGGCTCCCGCGGGCACCGTTTCTCCGGCGGCGAGAAACAGCGCCTCGCCATCGCCAGGACCCTGCTGCGCGACCCGCGCGTGCTCGTCCTGGACGAGGCCACCAGCGCCCTGGACACCGAAACCGAACGCGCCGTCCAGAAGGCGTTCGACACCCTCGCCCAGGGCCGCACCACCATCACCATCGCCCACCGGCTCTCCACGGTGCGCAACGCCGACCAGATCGTCGTCCTGGACCACGGCCAGGTCGTCGAGACCGGCACCCACACCAGCCTCATCGCTGACAACGGCCGCTACGCCGTCCTCGCCGCATAGCCCGGCCCGCAACGCCCACCGCGATTCAGGCGCCTTCGCGCCAGCACCAGCCAAGGCCCGAGCACGCGCTCAGAGTTCGGCGCCGACGAGGACGGGCTCGTTGACCAGGTCGACGCCGAAGGCCTGCCGCACGCCGTCCCTGATCTCTCTGGCCAGGCCGATCAGGCTGGCGGTATCCGCGCCACCCGGGTTGGTCAGCGCCAGCGTGTGCTTGGACGAGATGCGCACGCGCCCGTGGGCCGGGTATCCCCGGCCGAAGCCGGCCTGCTCGATCAGCCACGCGGCCGATATCTTCACCTGCCCGTCCGGAGCCGGGTAGCGGGGCACGCTGACCGGGTGGCCAGAGCGCGCCCCGGCCTTACGTTCCACCTCGGCGAGCTGCCCGGGGTCCAGGATCGGGTTGGTGAAGAACGATCCCGCGCTGCGGCTGTCCGGGTCGGACGGGTCCAGCACCATCCCCTTGCCCCGGCGCAGCGCGAGCACGGCGGCGCGGGCGTCGGCCAGCGGCACTCGCTCGCCCTCGCCGACGCCGAGCGCCTTGGCCAGCTCGGCGTAGCGGACCGAGGCCGACAGCTCGTCTCGCGTCAGCCGGAACGTGACGCCGAGCACGACGAACCTCCCGGTCGCGGCGGCCGGGTTCATCGCGGCGCCGCGGCCGGCCCTGTCTGCGCGGACGCCGCCCGCCCCGGTCACGCGGCCGCCGCCCGCGCGGGTCACGCGGCCGCCGCCCGCCCCCCGGCCCGCGTCGGCGCTGCGCTTGAACGCGCTGGTCCGGTAGCCGAAGCCGCAGTCGGCGTTGGCCAGCTCCACCACCACGTCGCGCAGCCGGTCGTAGGCGCGCACGGTCACGATCGTCTCCGCGACCTCCTGGCCGTAGGCGCCGACGTTCTGGATGGGCGTGGCACCGGCCAGGCCGGGGATACCGGACAGGCACTCGAGCCCGGACAGCCCCTCGGCCACGCACCGCTGCACCAGCGAGTCCCAGTCCTCGCCCGCCGCAACCGCCACCGCGACGCCGTCGCGATCGTCGCCGATCTGCACGCCGCGGGTGGTCACGTGCACCACGGTGCCGGGAAAGCCCTCGTCGGCCGCGACCAGGTTGCTGCCGCCGCCGAGCACCAGCACCGGCTCGCCCTCGGCGTCCGCCTCGCGGACCGCGGCGACCACCTGATCATCGCGGCCGGCCTCGAGGAAGCGCGCGGCCGGGCCGCCGAGGCCGAGCGTGGTGTACCCGGCGAGCATCACCTGCTCACTCACCACCACCGTTGTGCTATCTCCCCTGGTCACGAGGACTCATCCTGCCATGCCGCTATGGCGGGTCCTCAACCACGGGACGGAGCGTGTCGTAGTTCTGGTTCAGGTGCCGCCGCCAGGCGCGGGCAACCGGGCTCGGGGCCCGGCCGCGCACCTCGATCAGGCCGATCGGCGGATGCTCGGGCGCGGGCCGCAGCCGGTGCGCCTGGACGGCGGGGCCGGGCGCGCGGACCGCCGACTCGGCGAGCAGCGCGACCCCGAGGCCGGCGGCGACCAGCGCCCGGACGCTGGCCGCGCTGTAGGTCTCGAACTGGACGCGCGGCGTGAAGCCCGCGGCGCGGGCGGCGCCGGCCAGGATCGTGTGCAGGCCGCTGCCGGACGGCAGGCACACGAATGGCTCGTCGGCGAACGCCGCCAGCGTCGGCGACCCGGGGGCCGGCCGGCCGGGCGGCGTCACGAGCAGCAGGCTCTCGGGGACCAGCGGCCGGGCGGCAAAGCGGTCGGGCAGATCGTCGTGGATGGGGCCGAGCACCACGTCGATGGTGCCGGAGTCCAGGTCGCCGAGCAGTTTGGCGATGAGACCGGTGCGGAGGGTTAGCGTAACGCCCGGGTATCGACTGTGGAACTGGGCGAGGGAGTGCGGCAGGTCGATCGACCCCAGCACCTGCGTGGCGCCGATGCGGATGTGCCCGCGCACCACCGCGTCCAGCTCGGCCAGGTCGGCGCGGGCGCCGTCGAGCTGGTCCAGGATGGCCGCGGTGCGGGCCAGGAACAGCTCCCCGGCGTGGGTGAGGGCGACGCGGCGGGTGGTGCGCTCAAACAGCGGGGTGCCGAGCTCCCGCTCCAGCCGCCGGACCTGGGCGGATACCGCGGGCTGGGCGATGTGCAGCTGCTCGGCGGCCCGGCTGAACCCGCCGCACCGCGCGACCGCCTCGAAGTACATGAGCTGCCGCAGCTCCATGGCATTAATAATGATCCACTCTAAGTTCTAGTGCAAACATGTCTTGGACTTATGAGTGATCAGCCGGCAGGCTGGACCGCATGGAGCAACGACATCTCGGCCGGGGCGGGCCGGCGACGTCCGCGATCGGCCTGGGCTGCATGGGACTGTCGCAGGGCTACGGGCCGGCCGATGACGACGAGTCGGCCCGGCTGATCCACCGGGCGCTCGACCTGGGCGTCACGATGCTGGACACCGCGATGAGCTACGGCCAGGGGCACAACGAGCGGCTGATCGGCCGGGCCCTGGCGGGCCGGAGGCCATGGTGGCCACCAAGTTCGGCATCGTCCGCGACGACGGGGGCGTGCGGGTGGACGGGCGCCCTGAGCACGTCCGCGGCTACTGCGAGGCGTCGCTGGACCGGCTCGGGCGGGACGTCATCGACGTGTTCTACCTGCATCGCGTCGACCCGGACGTGCCGCTGGCCGAGACGGTCGGCGCCATGGCCGAGCTCGTCAGCGACGGCAAGGTCCGGCACATCGGCCTGTCCGAGGCGACCGCCGCCCAGCTCGAGGAGGCGGCCGCCGTGCACCCGGTCGCCGCGGTGCAGTTCGAGTGGTCGCTGCTGTGGCGCGACCCGGAGAGCGACATCGTGCCCGCGGCCCGCCGCCTGGGCATCGGGATGGTGACCTACAGCCCGCTCGGCCGTGGCCTGCTCACATCGACCCTGACCGGCGCGGACATCGACACCAGCGACTTCCGCCGCAGCGACCCGCGGTTCCACGGCGCCGACCTGGACCGCAACCTGCGGCAGGTGCGGGCGCTGCGGGACATCGCCACCGGGCTGGGGATCACGCCGGGCCAGCTCGCGCTGGCCTGGCTGCTCGCCCAGGGCCAGGACGTGGTGCCGATCCCCGGCACCCGCCGTCCGGACCGCCTCGCGGAGAACGTCGCGGCCGCGCAGGTACGGCTCAGCGAGGATGATCTGCGGCGGCTCGAGGAGGCGGTGCCGCGTTCGGCCTGGTCGGGTGACCGGCGGTCGTTCGCGGTGCCCGTGACCACCCGGGTTCAGTGATGACCAGGGCGGCGGCTAGCCGGGCAGCTGCACCACGGCGCGGGCCCGGGTGAGCACCTTGACGTCGTTCGACCTCGCGGTCAGCGCCAGCGCCACCCGGCGGCCGTCGAGCTTCTCCTCGACCACGCCGCTGACCTCGATGGTCGCCCCGATGTCGTCGTCGGGGACGACCACCATCGAGGAGAACCTGACGCCGAAGTCCACGACCACGGCCCCGGGTCCGGCCCAGTCGGTCACGTAGCGCCCGACCTGCGCCATCGTGAACATGCCGTGGGCGATCACGTCGGGCAGCCCGACCGACTTCGCGATCCGCTCGTTCCAGTGGATCACGTTGAAGTCGCCGGACGCGCCGCAGTACTTCACCAGCGTGAGGCGGGTCACCGGGTAGCTGACCTGCGGAAGCTCGGTGCCCGGCTTGATGTCGTCGTAGCTGACCGGCGCGCCAGGCGCGGGTGCGCTCACGCGGCACCGCCCCGTTCGGCGATCGTCGAGTACGCGGTGCACACGAGCTCACCCTCGACCGTGCGGATCTCGGTCTCGGTGGTGAGCAGCGTGTTGCGGCCGGCCTCGCGGATATTCGAGATCGTGGTCTGCGCCGTGACCACGTCGCCGGCCCGGATCTGCCTGGCGTACTCGAACCGCTGCTCGCCGTGCACGACCATCGCGTAGTTGAGGCCGAGCCCGGGGTCGGCCAGGGCCACGCTGCTGCCCGCCATGCTGATCACGATCGCGAACGTGGGCGGCGCGATCACGTCAGGGAACCCGGCGGCCTGGGCGGCGTCCCGGTCGCGGTAGAGCGGGTTCTGGTCGCCGATCGCGTGCGCGAACTCCGCGATCTTGACCCGGCTGACCTCGTACGGCTCGCCCGCCTCGAACCTGCGTCCTACATAGTCGCGGTTGATGGCCATCCGGCTCCCGACCTCGCAGCGATCACGTGATGACAAGGCCCGTGGGCCGGTGCGGCGCCTGCGCGCCGACGACGACTAGCGCGTCTCGCGGTGCGGCTGGTGGCAGCGGCAGTTCGGGCAGTACTTCTTCAGCTCGAGCCGGTCGGGGTCGTTACGCCGGTTCTTGCGGGTGATGTAGTTGCGGTGCTTGCACTCCTGGCAGGCCAGCGTGATCTTGGGCCTGACGTCTGTCGCAGCCACGAAGGCGTGCCTTTCTCCCGTATCGGATAACTCGCCAGCTCGCGGACACCCCGTGTGTCCCGCAGGTCGCTGTCCCAAAGGATAGCTTCCCGCGCCATCGGCGAGTCAGTAGCGGAGGCCGGACTTGAACCGGCGACACAGCGATTATGAGCCGCTTGCTCTGCCTGACTGAGCTACTCCGCCAGACCAGCCATCCGCCGCCCTGTAATCAGCGTGCGGCACAGCCGGAATGTTCCCGGCGAGCGCCGGGACCCCCATAGCTTACCGGGAGTCCGCCAGGATAGAAGACACCACCCGTTGACGAACCTCCGGGAGCAGAAGATGCCGAGCGGCACAGACCGGATCCTGACCAGCCACCTGGGAAGCCTGCCCCGCCGGAGGGCCTGATCGCGCTCAACCACCGGCGGGCGGCCGGGGACGCCGCCGACCGGGCAGCGTACGACCAGGAGCTCGCGGACGCCGTGGCCACGGTGGTCCGGCGTCAGCAGCGGCGGCTGCACCCGCCGGGGGCGTGAGGCCCTGAAGCGGCGATCGGGCCGTCTGCAAAGATCGGGGGCATGACCGCCGAGAAAATCAGCTTCCCCCGCCAGGACGCCCGGACCATCGCGTTCACGCTGGGCGTCCCGCACGCCTTCGCCATCGCCCCGGACGGCAGCCGCATCGCGTTCCTGCGGGCCCGGTCGGGCAGCGACAGGGACACCGGCCTGTGGGTGCGCGACGTCGCCGCCGGCACCGACCGCCTGGTGGCCGACGCGCGGGAGCTGCTGGGCGGCGGCGAGGAGAACCTGCCCCCGGAGGAACGGGCGCGCCGCGAGCGGGCCCGGCAGGCCGCGGCCGGCGTGGTGACCTTCGAGGCCGACCGGGCCGTGCGGATCGTGGCGTTCGCCCTGTCCGGCCGGCTGTTTGTGGCCGACCTGGAAGCCAGCCCGGGTAACGGCTCGGTGCGCGAGCTGGTCGTGCCGGGCCCGGTGCTGGACCCGCGCCCGGACCCGACAGGGACGCACATCGCGTATGTGGCCGACAGCGCGCTGCGCGTGGTGTCGGCCGACGGTGCCGGGGACCGGCCGCTGGCCGTGCCGGAAGGCGAGAACGTGACCTACGGCCTGGCCGAGTTCGTGGCCGCCGAGGAGATGTCGCGGACCCAGGGGTTCTGGTGGTCACCGGACGGCCAGCGGCTGCTGGTGGAGCGGGTGGACACCACACCGGTCGCCCGCTGGTTCATCTCGGATCCGGCCAACCCGGACCGCCAGCCGACCGAGGTCGCCTACCCGGCGGCGGGCACGGCGAACGCGGACGTCAGCGTGGTCCTGGCCGGTCTTGACGGCACGCTCACGCCGGTGACGTGGGACTCCTCCGCGTCGCCGTACCTGATCAGCGCGCACTGGTCACGCAGCGGCCCCGCGCTGCTGCGGGTGTGCTCCCGGGATCAGCGGACGATGCGGGTGCTGACCGTGGCCGACGACGGCACCACGGAAACGATCTGCGAGGACACCGACCCGCACTGGGTTGACGTGGTCCCCGGCACCCCGGCGTGGACCGACGCCGGCCAGCTGGTCCGGGTGATCGCCAGGGACGGCGCGTACCGGCTGATGATCGGCGGCGAGCCGGTCACCCCGGACACGCTGAACGTCGCCAACATCCTGGACGTCGGCGCGGACGTCCTGTTCACCGCCAAGGGCGAGGACCCGGCCGAGCTGCAGCTCTACACCGGCGGGCCGGACGGTGTGGCCCGGCTCAGCCGCGAGCCCGGCATCCACCTGGCGGACAGGGGCGGGGACGTGCTGGTCACGTCGTCGCGGTCGCTGGACTGGTTCGGCGCCCGGGTGCGGGTCCGGCGCGGCGGCGAGGAGACCGGGGAGATCGCCTCGCTGGCGGAGACCCCGGTGCTCACGCCGGAGGTGACGTTTTTCACCGCCGGGCCGTACCAGCTGCGGTGCGCCCTGCTGCTGCCGCGCGGGCACCAGCCGGGCTCGGTGCGGCTGCCGGTGCTGTGCGACCCCTACGGCGGCCCGGCCGCGCAGCGCGTGGTCTCGGCCCGCAACGCGTACCTGACCTCGCAGTGGTTCGCCGACCAGGGCTTCGCCGTGCTGATCGCCGACGGCCGGGGCACGCCGGGCCGCGGGCCCGACTGGGACCGGCTGGTCCAGTACGACGAGGCCACGCCGAACCTCGAGGACCAGGTGGAGGCGCTGCAGGCGGCGGCTGCGGCCCATCCCGACCTGGACCTGTCCCGGGTCGGCATCCGCGGCTGGTCGCACGGCGGCTACCTGGCCGCGCTCGCGGTGCTGCGCAGGCCCGACGTGTTCCACGCCGCGGTGGCCGGGGCGCCAGTGACCGACATGCACCTGTACGACACGTTCTACAACGAGCGCTACCTGGGCCACCCGGACGAGCACCCCGAGGCGTACGCCCACAACTCGCTGCTCGAGGACGCCCCGCACCTGGAGCGCCCGCTGATGCTCATCCACGGCCTGGTCGACGACAACGTGGTGGTGGCGCACACGCTGCGGATGTCCTCGGCCCTGCTGGCCGCGGGCAAGCCGCACACGGTGCTGCCGCTGTCCGGCGTCACCCACATGGCCCGGCAGGAAGAGGTGGCGGAGAACCTGATGCTGCTGCAGGTCGACTTCCTCAAGGACGCGCTGGGCATCAAACCCGGCTGACCCGGTCAGGCCACCTCGGCCGCGAGCACCCCGGCCACCGGGCGGCGGGCACCGATCCGGGCCGGGATCGCGCTCAGCACGCCCACCGCGGCCACGGTGCCCAGCACCGCGGCGGCAAGCCACCAGGCCGGCGGGCCGACCACCCCGCCCCGTGGGACGCGGCCGCGAACAACCCGATGCCCAGCGGGACGCCGAGCAGGGCGCCCGGCACCGCCGGCAGCATCTGGGCCGTCGCTATCCCGGCACTGATCTGCCGGGGCGTCGTGCCGAGCGCGCGCGCCAGCGCCGACGCGGACCTGGCGTCCAGCACGGTCGCCCAGGCCGTGCAGACCGCGTTGAGGACCGTGAGCGCGACCAGCACGACGGTGATCACCGTCAGCATCTGCTCGTCCCTGTCGATCACCGGATTGCCCAGCCCGCCGGACAGGCCGTGACGTTCTCAGCGTGAACGGTGGTGTGGAAGGCCAGCACGGCGACGATCCCGGTGGCGGTGACCGCGACGCTGGCCGCGCCCAGCAGCGCGCGGCGCGGCCTGCGGGCGACCAGCCGCAGGCCGAGCAGCAGCGGCACCGGCAGCCCGGCCGAGATCGCGATCAGCGCTGGCCGCCGGCGCGGCCGCCGGGCCCCCGTGGCGACACATCGGCCAGTGCGCTGACCGTGCTGGTGCGGGCGGCGCGGATGGCGGGCACGAGCGTCGCGGCCAGCGCCACCGCCAGCGCCACGGCTATGACCAGGCCGGCATCGGACAGGGTGAGCGACGGCGCGCCTGGCGTACCGACCAGGGCGGCGCCGGGGCTGGCGGCCAGCGGCGCGGTCAGCCACCCGATCGCCAGCCCGGCCACCGCCGCCAGCAGGGCCAGGACCAGGTTCTCGGCCAGCAGCACGACCGCGACCGTGCCCGGCGTGCCGCCGACCGCCTTGAGCAGTCCCACCCGGCGGGTGCGCTCCGCCATCCGGCCGCCGGCCAGCACGGCCACGCTCGCGATCGCCAGCAGCCCGGCCAGCCAGGCGCCGGGCGAAAGGACCTGCTGCTCGTCCTGCACCAGCAGGCCGGACGTAACTCTGGATGGCCTGCCACGGGATCAGGGTCGCCGCGCTAGGCCCTCAGGACCGGCGAGCCGGGGAGCTCGCCGTACCTGTTCGCGAAGGCCTGGGCCGTGGCCGGGTTCCTGAGCTTCAGGTTCAGGAAGTACGACAGCGGCGCCTGCGGCCGATGAGAACGAGCGGGCCGCCGGCTCGGTGACCCAGGCGAACCCGACGTTGGCGGCAACGGCACCGGCCCGTTGTCCGGGAGGTCCCACACGCAGCTGCCGCCGAGGTAATAGCACAGGTTCGGGTACGGCGGGCCGGCGGCGGTGACCGCGATCCCGGCCACCCGGTACGGCCGGCCGTCGAGCGTGACCCGGTCGCCGACGCCGACCCCGAGCGCCTCGGCGAACGTCCGCTCGAGCACCACGCCGCCCGGGCGCACCCAGGTGCCCGCCGTCACCTTGGGCTGGTCGATCGAGGCCGGCGCCTGGGTCCGCCCTTCGAGTTCCACGGCGCGACGATGCCGCGGACTCGCACGACGGCCGAGCCGACCGGGTAGGGCCCGCTGAAGCCAGTGACTCCCGGTGCGTGGGTCAGCGTCCTGACCTGGGCCGCGATCTGGGCCTTGCGGCTCGGTCCCGGCCCGCCCGGCCCAGGGAACAGGCGGCCCACCTGGGCCACCACATCGGGGCCGCGGGTCGCGGCCCTGGTCTGCCGATAGGGCTGGTTGGTCACCCCGTGCAGGACCAGCCCCAGGGACAGCGTGGCCGTGGCCGCGGTGATCGCCAGCACCAGCAGCGCCGCCGGGCCCGGGCGGTGGCGCAGGTCCCGGCCGACCAGGCGGCCGGTGAGCCGGATCTTGCCCATGACGTCAGCCCTCCAGCCCGGTCAGCCCGGCCAGGGCCCCGAGGTTCCCTGTGCTGCCGCCGGTGAGCCGGGTCTCATCCACGAACGCCCCGTCGCGCATGGAGATCAGCCGGTCCGCTGTGGCCGCGATCCGGGAGTCGTGGGTGACGATGACCAGCGTCTGCCCGGCCGTGTGCAGGTCCTCGAACAGCCGGAGCACCTCCACGGTGGCCTGGCTGTCCAGGTTGCCGGTCGGCTCGTCGGCCAGCACCACCTGCGGGTCGCTGACCAGGGCCCGGGCGATCGCGACCCGCTGGCGCTGGCCCCCGGACAGCGCCGAGGGCAGGAACCTGGCCCGGTCGGCCAGCCCGACCCGGTCCAGCAGCCCGGACGCCCGCCGGCGGGCCGCTCGCGCCGAGCTGGCCGGCCAGCAGCGCGGGCAGCTCGACGTTCTCGACCGCGGTGAGCTCGTCCATCAGGTGGAAGGCCTGGAACACGAACCCGACCGCGTTCCGCCGCAGCCGGGCCAGGGCCCGCTCGCTCTGCTGGTCGACACGCTGCCCGGCCAGCCAGATCTCCCCGGCCGTGGGCCGGTCCAGCCCGCCGAGCAGGTGCAGCAGGGTCGACTTGCCGCAGCCGCTGGGCCCCATCACCGCCACCGTCTCGCCGCTGACCGACGTCGAGGTCGACGTCGTCGACGGCGCACACCAGCCCTTCGCCCTTGCCGTACTGCTTGCGCAGGCCGCGGGCACGCAGCACCGCTGTGCCGTCTGTGTCGCTCATGATCGGTCCTTCCGGCCGGTCCAGTTCCGCTCGCAGGCCTCGAGCCAGCGCAGGTCGGCCTGCAGCCGCAGCACGATGCCCTCCAGGAGGAGCCCGGCGTCTGAGCCGTTCGGCTCGGCCATGGCGGCCCGCTGGGCGTCCCGCAGCCGGCGCAGCAGCTCACGGCGCTGCGCAACGACAATCGTCAGCGGATCGGCCAGCCTGGCCGCCGCGGCCGCGATCAGCTTGAGGTGGAACTCCGCCAGGTCCGGCTTGGGCCAGCTGATCTCCGTGAGCCAGCTGCCCACCCGCTCCTGCCCGGCCGCGGTCAGCGCATACACCTTGCGGTCCGGCCGGTCGGGCAGGCCGGCGTCCGGCTCGGACGTCACCAGGCCTGCCTTCTCCAGCCGGGCCAGCGTGACGTAAATCTGGCCGGCGTTCATCGCCTCCCCGACCGGGCCGAGTGCCTCGCGCAGCCGGGTGCGCAGCTGGTAGCCGTGCGACGGCTCCTTGGCCAGCAGCGCCAGCACCACTTCCTGCTGCACGGTCCCTCCGATCTAACGGTTAGCTATATAGCTAGCGGTTATCCCCGCGGCTGTCAAGCCCTGGACAGTCAAACGCTGACGGGTCCCGCCCGGCTCGCGTATCCGGCCGCTACTCAGCCGCCGCGGACCCGGGGTCCAGCGCATGATCCAGGACGGCGACCGCCAGGACCACGGCGGCCGCACAGGCGCCGAGCGCGAGCGCGGACAGGTACGGCGCGGCCAGCCCGAGCAGCGCGAGCACGGCCACCGCGCCGATCCGCGTCCAGGGCACCCGCCGCCAGATCACGGCCTTGAACGCGGCGTGACCGGCCAGGAACAGCGCGAAGCCGCCGAGGATCAGCCAGGACGCCGCCGCGTGGCCCACCTCGTCCGGGTCGGCCAGTGTCACCTCGTCGGCGGCCGCGGTGACGATGATCCCGGCCACCATGACCGGGTGCAGGAGGTGGTAGGCCGAGCGGCCGAGCCGCCCCGGGTCGTCGGAGGTGGCGATGATGCGGGCGGCGTCGCCCGCGCTGCGGTCGAAGTACAGCCACCACAGGCCCGCGCTGCCGGTCAGCGCCACGGCGAACGCGGCGATCTCCGCCGCGCCGATGTGGGCCAGGCCGGACAGCGTCGCCCCGATGACCACGATCGACTCGCCCAGCGCGATGAGCACGAACGCCTGGCAGCGCTCGGCGAAATGCCCGCCCTCGATCGTCCACTCGTACGTGCTCGAGCGCCCGAGTCCCGGCGTGTAGAACCCGACGATCCCGCCCACCAGGTCGACGCCCGCGGCGGCGGCCCACAGCGCCACCCGCGTGTCGCCGGCCGCGATCCCGCCCGCCACGGCCAGCGCCCCGCTGACCAGGCACCAGCACAGGATGCGCTCGAAGTTGCGCTGCAGCTCCTGGCCCCGCAGCGCGATCACCGTGAACACGCTGCGGCCGATCTGCATGACCGCGTACGTGCAGCCGACGGCCAGCCCGCGCGAGGAGAACGCGCCGGGCAGCGCAGCGGACATCACCAGGCTGGCCCCGGTCAGGCCGAGCAGCAGCAGCCGGACCGCGATCCGCTCCGGGTTGAGCCAGTTGGTGACCCACGTGGTGTAGACCCACAGCTGCCAGACCATGACGAGCAGCAGCCCTGCCCTCAGGGCTCCGGTAACGCTGGTGTGGGCCAGCAGATAGTGCGACAGCTGGGTCACGGCGAAGATGTAGACGAGGTCGAAGAACAGCTCGATGTTCGTGACCCTCCCGGCGGTGGCGGGATCGCGCATCAGGTTGAGCGGCCTGGCCTGCGGCACCCGTTCTCCTGCCTGTCTGCGCGCCGGGCGGCGCGGCGCAATCCGGCCTGACGCCGGGAGCGGTCAGCCCGATGATGCCAGCCGCCGGCGCCACGCCGCAGCGCCCGGGGCCCTGGCCCGCCGGCCTGACGGCGGAGCCCAGCCGCCCGAGACGCGGACAGTGGATACAACAGTGCTGTTATAGTTTCCGGGTGGATGCCGAACCGGTGATCTTCGGGCTGAACACGCGGTTCCGGCACGTCCTCGAACTGCTCGACAACGACGTCGCCCATGTCTACGCCGAGCTGGGCCTGGCCGGCTACCGGCCGCGGTTCAGCCCGGTGGTACGGGCCCTCGTGGCCCTCGGCCCGAGCTCGATCCGCGACATCGCGGCCGCGATCGGGGTCACGCACTCGGCCGCCAGCCAGACGGTGGCGCAGATGCGCGGCAGCGGCCTGGTCACACTGGAGCCGGGCGCCGACGCGCGGCAGCGGATCGTGCACCTGACCGACCGGACCCGGTCGCTGCAGCCGGTGATCGAGGCCGAATGGGCGGCGACCAATGCGGCCGCCGCGGAGCTGGATGCCGAGCTGCCGGCCCCGCTGGACGAGACCCTGGCCGCCATCCTCCGCGCGGTGCAGCGGCGGCCGATGCGCGCGCGCATCGGCGACGCGGCGCGGACGCTCGGCGATCCGGCCCTGGCCCCGCTGTGGGAATGACCGGACGGGGCTGGCGCAGGAGCCTTCTGGCCGACGTGCGGCCGCTGCGGGAGTCGCCGGCGTTCCGCAGGTTCTGGATCGGCACCTCGGTGTCGTCCGTCGGCGGGACGATGACCAGCTTCGCGGTGATGCTGCAGACCTACGACCTCACCCGCTCCTCGGCCGCGGTCGGCGCGATCGGGCTGGCCCAGTTCATCCCGGTCCTGCTGCTCGGCCTGTTCGGCGGCTCGTTCGCCGACGCCGTGGATCGCCGCCGCCTGGTGCTGGTCACCACCAGCAGCATGACCGTGGTGTCGGCGGCCTTCGCCGTGCAGGCCCTCCTCGACCTCCGGCAGCTCTGGCTGCTCTACGCCCTGGCCGCGGTCCAGGCCATGCTGCTGGCCATCGACAACCCGGCCCGGCGGACGTTCCTGCCCCGGCTGGTGCCTCCCGACCGGGTGCCGGGCGGCGTGGCCCTGAGCCAGCTGTCCGGGTATGTGAGCTTCCTGGTCGGGCCGGTGCTGGCCGGCGCGATCACCGCGGCGGCCGGGCTGCGGGTGTGCTACCTGATCGACGCGCTGAGCTTCGGCGCGGCCCTGTACAGCGTGGCCCGGCTGCCGCCGATGCCGCCGCAGGGCGGCATCCGCCGGCCGGGACTGCGGGCCACGCTCGACGGCCTGCGGTACATCCGCAGCCGGCCGGCCGTCCTGGCCGTGCTCCTAGCCGACCTCGACGCCACGGTCCTCGCCATGCCGGTCGCCCTGTTCCCGGCCATCAACGCGGCCCGGTTTGGCGGCTCCCCGCAGACGCTGGGGCTGCTGTCCGCGGGCCTGGCCGCTGGCGGTCTGCGCCGGCTCTGTGCTGTCCGGCCCGGCCGGGCGGGTGTCAAGGAAGGCCCGGGCGATGCTGTTCACGGTCGCGGTCTGGGGCGCCGCCCTCGCGGTCTTCGGCCTCGCGCACACGCTCTGGCTGGCCCTGCTCATGCTCGCGCTGGCCAGCGCGGCCGACACCACCGGCGTTATCTTCCGCGGCAGCATCGTCCAGCTGGCCACTCCCGACCGGTTCCGCGGCCGGGTCACCGCCGTGGACTACGTGGTCGGTGCGGGCGGGCCCGCTCTCGGCAACGTCCGGGCCGGCGCGGTGGCCGAGCTGACGTCACCCGGCTTCAGCGCGGTCAGCGGCGGGCTGGCCGCTATCGCCGGCGCGGTCGTGATCCGGCTCGTCTTCCCCGCCCTGGCCCGCTACGACGGGAGCGCCGAGCCCGCGGCGTCCGGGCCAAACCCGGACCCAGGCACGGCTTCCGCGACCTAGCGTCGAAGCCGCAGACTGAACCGGTGTACCCGGGCCAAACCGGTGCACTCGGGGTCACAGTCCAGCCTGGAGGCGATGCATGAAGGTCCGCGACAGTGAGGTGCTGCTGCCGGCAACGATCGTGGGAGCATATCCGCGTCCGCTGTTCATGCAGGGAACCAAGGTCTTCACGTGGGGCGCCGATGCGCCCGAATTCCCTAGCTACTGGATGCGTGAGCATTTTTACGATGCGATTGCTCTGGCGACTAAGGATCAGCTGGACACGGGGCTGGACATCGTCAGCGACGGGCAGCAGCACTACGAGACGGAAACACCGTACGAGTTTTCTGAACTGCATCACTACGTGCCTAGCAGACTTCAGGGGTATGTGGCGTATGGGGACCCGATCGCTGGCGATGACGGCCCTACGCCTGTTTACATGCCGACCGTCGAAGGGCCGGTCCGGTGGGTGCGCCCGATCGCGAAGCCCATCGCCGAGGCGGTACGCGCAGCCACGTCTGCGCCGTTCAAACATAACCTCGGATGGGGGCCGGTCGTTCTTTCAGATCTCTCGACCGATCACCACTATCACGATCAGAAGGCGCTTGCTATGGATCTCGCGAGGGCCCTGAATCAGGAAATGAAGGATCTTGCTTCGCGGGGTGTTGACTTGATTCAGATCGCTGAACCACTGGGGTTCTACGAGAGCGAGCCGTGGATGGTGGATGCTATTAATCTCGCGTTCGAGGGCGTCAACGCCTACCGGGTGGTGCATATTTGCTATGTCCTCAATGAGGGCCAGTCAGCTATCGGGGAGCCCCAGGCTGAACGGCTTTTGCCGATGCTGCGGGGGCTCGATTGCGAGCAGATCCACTTCCAGCAGGCCGCCCGGGAGTTCTCCGAGGTGCGGCACCTCCGCGACTGGCCGGCCGAAAAGGACCTTGGGGTGGGCGTGATCGACGTTCAGCGGACACCGGCGGAAGATCCCACGCAGATCGCCGGCTGGATCCGCGCGGCGCTGGAAGTCGTTCCTCCCGAGCGTCTTGTGCATCTCCAGCGACTGCGGCATGGGCAGTCTCCGGAGCAGGGTTGTTGCGCGGAAGAAGCTGCGGGCGATGGTCCACGGAACGCGGATCGTCCGCGCCGAGCTCACCGGCGAACGGCTCGAACAGGACGTCGGGTCGCCGGCCAGCGGCACGGCCACATGGGGCAAAGCACAATGACCCGGGCGCGAGGCCGGGCCCCTGATACGGCCCGATCGGCCCCGCGAATAGCGTGAAAGTGCCATAGCTGTTGTAACAGCCACCGTTAAGTGCCATCCACACTATTGGCGCGGGCGGCCGCAGCGGCCGGTCCGGAGCGGTCGCGGCGGGTTAGTGCGCGACCCGTCCGGCGCGCTGGATCGTGCCTCACCGGCTGATCCGCAGGTGAACGACTGTGCTGTTCTAGCCGCGAGTATGCGTGAGGCACTGGCCGCCAGCGGCCTGGGCCATCAAGGTCTAATGGCGGAACGCCAGGATTAACAGTCCGATCACAGCGGCGAGGACGGACAGTGTCGTGAGGACCTGGCCGGTGTCAAGGCGCCGCTCGGAGCGAGACCCTGCCGCGCCCGCGGTCGTGCCTTCCCCGCGGTCGATGCGTTCCTTAAGCTCGGTGATCCGCGCATCCAGGGCCTTCTCCAGGGTCTGGATGATCGTGCCGATCTGGTCGATCTGCTTCGTGAAGCTGGCTTCCGCTTTCGCGGCGGCGGCGGAGTTGGCCTCGTTCTGCTGGGCGACCAGTTCCTTCTGGGCGAGCAGTGCTGCGTCGAGGGCCTGCTTGGCGCCCTCGGTCGCCTGCTCGCTGCGGACGTCCCGCTCGGCGAACTGGAGCGCGATCGAGGCAAATTTCTCGTCGTGCAAGTCTGCGAGGTGCTTGATCGCCATGTCGCGTTCTGCGGGCACCCGGTCGATGATCTCGGCGTGCAGCCGGATCGCCCGGTCCATCCCGTCGAGCCGCGTTTCCAGCAGCTCGCGGAGCTGCCTGACGTCGGCCGCCGTTTCGTCGCGCAGCCGGTCACGGGTCTGCTCGATTTGCTGACCGACAACGGCTGCGTGCGTGGCGGTCAGCTCGGTGGCCCGGTCCATCGCGTCGAGCCGGGTTTCGAGAATCTCCCGTAGCGTGGCCAGCTCGCGGCGGAGCTGCTCGGTGGTGAGCTTCGTGGGGTCGGGTATCGGCCGCCAGTCGCCAGGTGTCTGCCCGGCGTCCCAGTACGGCGCCTGCTGCTGCGGTACTTCCGGGTTCGCTGTCACCGAAGGTCGCCCCCTTACCTGCGGCTGGTGTTCGCAATGAAACTGAGCCTCGGGCTCCGCCGCACCGGCTTCATCATCCGATTCCCCCGTCACCGGCCGGATGACGCCGCGCAGCCCATACCGGTAAGTCAGCCAGAACGACGCTGACCAGCACCGGTTCACTCGGCGAGAATGCAGCTGAAATTCTTCGAGGCCAGAAACGCCCGTCCAGTCAGGGCTCATAAATCTGACCCGCTCAGACCGGCGCGCCTGGACAAACGTTAAGTAACGTTATTGCTACTTAGAGTTACAGTATCACACGAGCAGTTCCTAGACAAGCGCCTGAAACGCAGTCGGCCAAACCTCGTATGGCGACGGAGAATGGTCAGCGACCGACGGAATAGCCTCCTTTGTATCGCGATTTCGAGGCTTACCGTGATTCCCAGCAAGTCATGGATGGATATCACACCTAGACCGGCTCCGTCAGCACCACATTCTCGTACGAATAGTACCGCATTAATGGTGCCGCCAGGGAAGCCATGACGGCAATACTGGGAATTTTAATGGTAACGGCATCGCAGCGGTGCCGCCAGCGGGCCGTGGTACTTTGTGAGGAATGAAAGCCCAGGTCAATCGCGTGGCGAGGACCCCTCATGAATAATAAGAGTAGAAGGAGAAAAGCAATGCAATACCGAATACAAAGTGGCGATACCATGAGTAGTATTGCCGCCAAATTCAATGTCAGTCTCACAGCGCTTGAGGCGGCCAACCCGCAGATTGCAAATTATAACAAGATCTACACTAATGGGCTGGTAAATGTGCCAGGTTCTTCCGCTCCGATTCACCATCCCTCGCCGGTCCCCCCTCACGTAGTCACCTATGTCGTACAAGCCGGTGACACTATGAGTGGGATTGCGGCCGCTCACCACCTCACCCTTGCTGCCCTAGAGGCAGCCAACCTACAGGTGACTAGTCCTAACTCTATCGTCCCTGGAGAGGTTCTCAACATCCCGGGCGGTACCATACCCGTGCCTCCGGTCAGCACCGGCGGGGCAATCCCCATTGGAGACGTGACATACGCGCGGTACAACGGCGGCGGCAATGTAAGCTCGTGGATCACGCAGGCCTGCGAGATTATGGGCCTTCCGCCCGCTCATTGGGTCCGTGGCTATGAAGTGCTCATTGCCCGGGAATCCTCGGGCAATGCGAATGCTATCAATTCGTATGACTCCAACGCTCACGGCTCCATCCAATCGGACGGCTATCCTCTGCATTGCTCCCGGGGAGCCGCCCAGTGTATTCCTGACACCTTCGCCAGTAATCACGTTCACGGGACAAGCACTGATATTTACGATCCAGTAGCCAACATCGCCGCCTCAATGCGCTATGTGATGAACCGCTATGGCGTTTCTTCAAATGGCTCCAACCTGGCGTCACTGGTCCAGCAGGCTGATCCGAGCCGTCCCCCTCACGGGTATTAGTACGTGCGGGAGGCGCCGGCCGGCGCCGGGTGTGACGTTAGGCCCCGTAGCGGCCCTTGATCCGGTCGCCGGCGGGGTCGAACGGCGGGCGCAGGTGCACCGTGGCCTCATGCAGCTGCCCGCCGAGGTTCACCTGATACGCCGGCCCGCGCCACGTCGGGCGTGACCACCTCGCCCTCGGGGTGGCGCATATAGGCCAGGCCCACCGCGCCGCCGAGGGTCTCGCCCCAGGCACCCGAGGTGACCTGGCCGACCGCGACGCCGTCCCGCAGCAGCAGCTCGCCGCCCCAGATCATCGCGTCGGGGTCGGCCAGCACCAGCGAGACCAGCCGGCGCCGGGGGCCCTCGGCCCTGGCCTTCTCCACCGCGTCCCGGCCCAGGAACGCGATGTCGGTCCTGAGCTTGCACGCGAACAGCAGCCCCGCCTCGACCGGGTTGTAATCCGGGGTCAGCTCCCGGCCGAAGGCCCGGTACGCCTTCTCCAGGCGCATCGACTCGATCGCGTAGTAGCCGGCGTTGACCAGCCCGAGGCCGGCGCCCGCGGCCATCAGGTCCTCGTACACCCCAACGGCAAATTCCGCCGGAACGTAAAGCTCCCAGCCGAGCTCCCCGACATAGGTGATCCGGGTCGCGCGCACTGTGGCGTAGCCGAGGTCGATTTCTCGGCTGGTGCCGAACGGGAAGGCCCCGTCGCGGACATCGCTGCGGGACACCCGCGCGAGCAGCTCCCGCGACCGCGGCCCCATCACCCCGTACACGGCATACGCCGATGTGACGTCCACGAGCGCGGCCCGGTATTCGGCGGGGATCCGCCTGGTGATGTGATCCTGGTCGCGCTCGGTGCTGGCCGCGCTGCTGACCAGCAGGAACTCGTCGGCCGAGAGCCGGGTGACGGTGATGTCGGCCTCGTAGGTGCCGCGGGCGTTGAGCATCCCGGTGTACACGGTCCGGCCGGGCTCGACGCCGATGTCGGCCGTGCACAGCCACTGCAGCACCCGCTCGGCGTCCCGGCCGGTCAGCAGGTACTTGGAGAACGAGGTCTGGTCGAACAGGGCCACGCCGGTGCGCGCCGCGCGCTGCTCGGCCGAGGACCAGGGCTGCCAGTTCTGCTTGCCCCACCCGTACTCGATGACCGGGCTGTGCCCCGGCGGCGCGAAGAAGTTGGCCCGCTCCCACCCCATCCGGCTGCCGAAGCTGGCGTTGGCCTGCTTGAGCAGGTGATAGGCGGGCGAGCGCCGGAACGGCCGCGCACTGGCCAGCTCACGGTTCGGCCAGGGAATCGCGTAATGCAAGCCGAGGACCTCGCCGACCCGGTCGTGCAGCCACTGGTTGTTGCCGTTGAAGGCGGCGAAGCGGCGGATGTCGACCACGGACAGGTCGAGGGCCGGCTCGCCCTCGACGATCCACTCGGCCAGGGCCTGCCCGGCGCCGCCCGCTGACGCGATGCCGACCGAGTTGAAGCCCGCGCCGACGAAGAAGTTCCGCAGCTCCGGCGCCTCGCCCAGGATGAACTGGTTGTCCGGGGTGAAGCTCTCCGGGCCGTTGTAGAACTTCTTGATACCGGTCTCGGCCAGGGCCGGGATCCGGGCCACCGCGCTCTCCATGAGGATCGAGAAGTGGTCCCAGTCCTCGTCGAGCAGCCGGAACTCGAACGGGTAGGGCAGCTGGTCGGGCGCGACCCACGGCTTGGCCTCAGGCTCGAACCCGCCCACGAGCAGGCCGCCCACCTCTTCCTTTATGTAGGTGTACCCGTCGGGGTCACGCAGGATCGGGAAGTCCCGGTTTACGCCGCCGACCTGGTCGGTCACCACATAGAAGTGCTCGGCCGAGTGCAGCGGCACGGTCACACCGCACATCGCGCCGACCGCCTTGGCCCACTGGCCCGCGCAGTTCACCACGACCTCGGCCTCGACGTCGCCGGCGTCGGTGCGCACGCCGGTCACCGCGCCGCCCGCGGCCAGGATCCCGGTCACCCGGGTCCGTTCCCGTACCAGCACGCCGCGGTCGCGGGCGCCGCGGGCCAGCGCGTAGGTCAGGTCGGTGGGGTTGGCCCGGCCGTCACCGGGCAGCCAGATCGCCCCGGCCAGGTCGGAGACGTCCATGATCGGATAGAGCTCGGCGGCCCGCTGCGGGCTGATCAGCTCGCACTCCAGCTGGTAGGCCTCGGCGGTCGCGGCCGTGCGGCGCAGCTGCACCAGGCGCTCGGGGGTCCGGGCCACGGTGACGCCCCCGCACCGCCGGAACCCGGTGGCCAGGCCGGTCTCCTGCTCCAGCCGGTCATACAGCTCGGTGGAGTACTGCACCAGCCGGGTGCCGTTCTCCGAGGCGCGCAGCTGGCCGACCAGGCCGGCCGCGTGCCACGTCGTGCCGCAGGACAGCTGGCCCTGCTCGAGCAGCAGCACGTCGGTCCAGCCCATCGTGGCCAGGTGATAGGCGACGCTGGTGCCGATCACGCCGCCGCCGATGATCACGACCCGGGCGCGGGCGGGGAGGGCGTGCACCGGGGCGGGCGGCTCAGTCATCGCGCTGGACGTCCTCGAGCAGCTGGCCGAAGTCATCGGCGGTGAAGCCCGCGGCCGCGCCGTCGAACCGCTCCATGGCCCAGGACCAGAAGTCGAAGTCGATGGGGCTGGCCGCGTTCTGGATCGCGCCCCACAGGGTCCACCCGTACATGCCCACCCGGCCCAGCAGCCAGGCTCGGGCGATCTTGTTGCGCAGCGGCTTGCCGTAGTACGCGGTGACCAGCTCGGCCAGCCCGTCCCGGGACAGGTGGCACTCCCCCGCGACGTTGCCGAGCTCGAAGCAGGGGTCGTTGTTGCCCGAGTACTCGTAGTCGATCAGCCAGATCCTCATCCCGTCGTCGATGAAGTTGGCGGCCAGCAGGTCGTTGTTGCACGGGACCGTGCCCGTGTCGCGGACCGCCAGCGCGGCCCGAGCCGCATCAAAGGCGGGCCTCAGGTCGTCGTACCCGGCCGGGATCCTGAAGCCGCGGGTCCTGGCCACGTCCAGGTAGCGCTGCTGGATGTCGAACATGTCGAAGTCGTTGCCGAACCGCCCGCCCGCGTGCAGGCGGCGGCACGCCTCGGCGACGCGGGGGATGTTCGCGGCCACGTCCTCGTTGCGCAGCGTGCGGCCCTCGATAAAGCCGATGACCAGCACGCGGTCCTGGGGGCGGTACTCGACCACCGGGGCGCCCGCCCCGGCGGCGGCCGCGGTCACCGAGTTCCGGTACTCGCAGTCCCGGTCGATCGCGAGCAGGTCACTGCCGCCAGAGGAGACGCGCGCGACGAACGTCCCGTCCGGCGTGGTCACCTTGAAGTTCCGGTTGGTCAGCCCGCCGGGCAGCTCGGTGACCGACCGCGGCGTGGCCGCGAGGCTGGCGGTGCGGCCGAAGAGCGCGTCGAGTTCGGCCCGCGACCGATCAGCGTCACCGGTGACGGGAGCCGGCGCGTCATCTGCGTAATGCATCTCTCCGGCCATCCGCGCGGTCGTTTCCCCTCGCCAGCCTAGGGTCTAGACGCTATTTGGTAACGATAGCGCCCCATCGGGATATCACGGCGAAAGGGTATGGACACTTAACCGCCCGCGACCGTACGCTACCGCCACTAGCCCGTGGTCCGTCTAGGAGGCCACCGTCATGAGTGCTGGCACTGAACCTTCCGTCGGGCAGGAGCGGGATTCCGCCGACCTGGCCCAGTTCGGGTACAAGCAGGAACTCAAGCGCTCGCTCGGGCTGTTCAGCTCGTTCGCGGTCGCGTTCAGCTACATCTCGCCGTCCACCGGCATCTTCACCCTGTTCGCGCTGGGCCTGACCACGCTGGGCGGGGTGTTCATCTGGACCTGGCCGGTCGTGGCGCTCGGCCAGTTCATCATCGCGCTGAACTTCGCCGAGGTGTCCAGCCACTACCCGGTGGCCGGCTCGGTCTTCCAGTGGACCAAGTACATGGCCGGCCGCAGCTACTCCTGGTTCACCGGCTGGATCTACCTGTTCGCCGGCATCATCACGGTGGCCGCGGTGGTCGCCACGCTGCCGCTGGCGCTGATCCCCACGCTGAACGGGCTCGGGTGGCACAGCCTGAACGAAGCCAGCCTGGGCACCCAGGAAGTCATCGCGCTGATCACGCTCGTGGTCATCACCGTGCTGAACATCTATGGCGTGCGGCTGGTCGCGGTCATCAACAACACCGGGGTGGTGTTCGAGATCCTCGGCATGTTCGTGTTCGCGATCATCCTGCTGGCGTTCCACAACCACCAGGGCTTCCACGTGGTGACCAACAGCGTGGGCATTCATGTCGCGCCGAACACGTTCCTGGCCGCGATGTTCATGAGCCTGTTCGTGATCTACGGCTTTGACACCGCGTCCACGCTGTCCGAGGAGACCCGCGACCCGCGCCGGGCGGCCCCCAAGGCGGTGCTGTTCTCGGTCGTCGGCGCGTTCATCATCGGCGGCGTGTTCCTGCTGGGCACGCTGGTGGCGATCCCGAACATGGGCGTCGCGGTCAAGAACCTATACGGGCCCGCGCAGATCATCGAGGCGAACTTCCCCACCGGGTTCGCCACGCTCTACCTGGCGGTGGTCTCCGCGGCGATCTTCGTGTGCTGCCTGTCGATCATGGCGGCCACCATCCGGCTGTGCTTCGGGATGTCCCGGGACAACCAGCTGCCGCTCTCCAAGCCGCTGTCCCGGGTCTCGCCGACCCTGCACACGCCGGTCTGGACCTGCATCGCGATCGCCGTGCTGGCCGCGGTGCCGTTCCTCAAGTACGCGGGCGTCGGGATCATCGCGATCGCGGCCACCGGCATGATCTACCTGAGCTACTTCCTCGGCAACATGGTGATCCTGCGGGCCCGCGCCCGCGGCTGGCCGAAGACCGAGGCGCCGTTCAGGCTGGGCCGCTGGGGCATGGTGGTCAACATCCTCGGCCTCATCTACGGCGGGGCGATGCTGATCAACATCGCCTGGCCGCGGGTGGCCAGCAACCCCCAGCCGAGCCAGACGGGCGGCCTGCTCAGCTTCGGCCTCAGCTTCCTGGACAAGATCCCGATCCTGTGGACCGTCGCGATCTTCATCGTGCTGATCGGTGCCCTGTACTACCTGATCGTCGGGCGGAGCAAGGACTTCGCGCCGGTGACGGCGCCATCCCCGGACGACCCCCAGGTGCCGGCGACCGGAAGCACGCAGGCTTCCTGAGCGCTGGCTGGCGGGGATATGCCGCCCAAGCCGAGGATCGGGCGCCGGCCGGCGCTGCGGACCACGGGCAGGCAACCGCCGGAGATCGTGCGCGGCCCGGGCACCACGGTGCACGCGCAGATCGAGGACTGGCTGGCCGGCGAGATCGCCGTGGGCGCGCTGGTACCGGGTGACCGGCTGCCCACCGAGCACGACCTGGCCGCGTGGTTCGGGGTCAGCCGGATGACGCTGCGGCATGCGCTCGCCGAGCTGACCCGGCGCGGCCTGGTGACCCGGGCGGTGGGACGGCACGGCGGCACGTTCGTGGCCGCGCCCAAGCTGGAGCAGGACCTCACCACGCTGGCCGGGTTCTCCGAGCAGATGCGGCGGCACGGGATGGTGGCGGGCGCCCGGGTGCTGACCGCCAGTGAGCACCCGGCCGGGCCGGCCGCGGCAGCGGCCCTGCGGATCGGCGAGGACGACCTGGTCTGCGAGGTCCAGCGGATCAGGCTCGCGGACGGCCGGCCGATGGTGCTCGAGCGCTCGCTGTTCCCGGCCGTCCGGTTCCCCGGCCTGCTCGATTGCCGCCTGGACGGCTCGTTGTACGAGCTGCTCGAGGTCAAGTACGGCCTGCGCCCGCACCGGGCCAGGGAGAGCCTGGAGCCGGTCACCGCGGGCGTGCGGGAGGCCGAGGCACTGGAGATCGCCGAGGGCGCGCCGCTGATGCTGGTCGTGCGCACCGCCTACGCTCGCTCCGGCGAGCCGCTCGAGTACGCCAGGGACCTGTTCCGCGGCGACCGGACCCGGGTCGTGGTCTGGACCTCCGAGCTGGCCGGGGACCTCTGAGCCGGCCGAGACCTGGAGCCGGCCGGGGACCTGCGAGCCGGCCGGGGACCTCGACCGGCCGGAACCGCCCGATCCCGCCCTCCCCCGCCCTCGGTTTGCCCTTCGCGCGCCCGGCCCGGCGCAGCCGTTCACATTCGAGATATAACTTGACATCGGCCGTCGACGCGATACATCGTATGTTCGAGCACCGGCCCGCACGGAGGCCGGACCGGTGAAGCAGACGACTCACGGGGAGGCCCCGCGTGACCGCCGGACCTAGACACGACCGAACGACCAACAGCCATACTGCCAGCGGCGACGCCGCGCCGACAAAGGAATTTAAGCCCGGCGGATCCCGGTTCGGCCGGATCGCCGCGCTGCCCTGCGGGAGACGGACCAAGTACCTGGTGGTCGTCTTCTGGGTGATCGTCATCGCCCTGACCGGGTCGCTGGCGGGCAAGCTGCAGGGCGCGGAGAAGAACGACGCGTCCTCCTACCTGCCCGCCAGCGCGGAGTCGACCCAGGAGCTGAACGCGCAGGCCAGGTTCACCTCGAAGAACCTGAACCCGGCCGTCGTGGTCTACCAGCGGACGTCAGGGATCACCGCGGCGGACTTCCGCAAGGCGGCGGCCGACGCGCGCAGCTTCGCCGCCCTGCCCGCGGTGCACGGCCGGGTGACCGGCCCGTTCCCGTCCAAGGACCACCAGGCCCTGGAGACGGTCGTCGGGGCGGACCTCGGCTACAACGCCAACATCAGCGGGTTCGTCAACGGGCTGCAGGCCACGGCCTTGGCGGGTGATCCGGGGCTGAGCGTGCATATCACCGGGCCGGCCGCCAGCGCCGCGGATGAGGTCAAGATCTTCAAGGGCATCGATTCCACGCTGCTCTACGCCACCCTGGCCGTGGTCATCGTGCTGCTGTTGCTGACGTACCGGAGCCCGGTGCTGTGGCTACTGCCGATCATGTCGGCGGGTGTGGCCCTGACCGTGGCCGAGGCCGTCATCTACCTGCTCACCAAGCACGGCCTGACGGTCAACGGCCAGAGCGGCGGGATCCTGGTGGTGCTGGTGCTCGGCGCCAGCACCGACTACGCGCTGCTGCTGATCGCACGCTACCGCGAGGAACTGCGCAGGCATGCCGACCGGCACGAGGCCATGGCGGTGGCGCTGCGCCGGGCCGGGCCCGCGATCATCGCGAGCGCCGCGACCGTGATCGCGGGCATGCTCTGCCTGCTGGTCGCCGAGTCCGCGGACATCTCCGGCCTGGGCCCGGTGGCGGCCATCGGCATCGGGGTCGGCCTGCTGGCCATGATCACCCTGCTGCCCGCGCTGCTGGTCATCGCGGGCCGGTGGATCTTCTGGCCGGTCCGGCCGGTGCTGGGGTCCGCCGAGCCCACGGCCAGCGGCCTGTGGGCCAGGACCGGCCGGGCCATCTCCGGCCGTCCGCGGGTGGTCTGGACGGTCACCGCGCTGCTGCTGGCCTGCGCCTCCCTGGGCCTGATCGGATTCAAGATCGGGACGCTGACCACGGCGCAGTCCTTCCGCGGTACCCCGCCGTCGGTCGCCGGTGAGCAGGTTCTCGCGCGGCACTTCCCCGGCGGCGCGGGCGAGCCGGTCGCCGTGGTCGGCAACGCGCAGCAGGCGGCGGCGCTGCGCACCGCCCTGGCCCGCACCCCCGGCATCGCCGCGGTGACCCCGCCGGTCACCAAGGGCGGCCTGACCCTGGTGCAGGGCACACTGGCCAGCCAGCCGGACAGCCAGGCGGCCTACAACACGATCGACCGGGTGCGGACGGCCGTGGACCAGGTCCCGGGAGCCGACGCCAAGGTGGGGGGCGCCACCGCGATCACCATGGATGTCGAGCGGTACGCCACCAGGGACCGGAACGTGATCATCCCGCTGGTGCTGCTGGTGGTGCTGATCATCCTCGGCCTGCTGCTGCAGGCGGTGGTCGCGCCGCTGGTGCTGATCGGGACCGTGATCCTCTCCTTCGGGGCCGCGCTTGGCCTGTCCGCGCTGGCGTTCCGGTACGTGTTCGGCTTCGCGGGCGCTGACACGTCGATGCCGTTGTTCGTCTTCGTGTTCCTGGTGGCCCTGGGCATTGACTACAACATCTTCCTGATGACCAGGGTCCGCGAGGAATCGATCCGGTCTGGCACCCGCCGCGGCGCGGTCGCCGGGCTGGGCGCGACCGGCGGTGTCATCACCTCGGCCGGGCTGGTGCTGGCCGGCACGTTCGCCATGCTGGGCACGCTGCCGCTGGTGGAGTTCACCGAGATCGGTTTCGCGGTGGCGATCGGCGTCCTGCTGGACACGATCATCGTCCGGTCCGTGCTGGTCACCGCGCTGACCCTGGATATCGGGCGCCGGATGTGGTGGCCGAGCCGCCTGGCCCGGCCATCCAGCGGGGGACGACCAGGCGGGCTGCCTAGTGGTGACGGGTCCAGCGTGGCCCTATGGTCGTCCAGGCCATTTCCCACGCCTTCAGCCGACGGCGATTCAGCAGCCACCGGACCAGGCCGGCCAGACCCAGCAGCAGGATAGCCAGGGCCGCCGGGGCCAGCGCCTCGGCGCTGAGCTTGCGGCTCACCAGCTGGGATCGCAGCAGCGGGGGCCCGGTCGCCCGGCCGGACGCGTCCACCCACACCAGGACCGTCTGGCCGGCCTGGGTCCCCAGGGCCGCGGAGACCAGGCCGAAGCGGTACCGGCCGTCCGGCCCGATCCACCGGGCCGGCACCCGTGCGGGAAAGTTCCACGACGTCCGGTAGGCGTACTTGGGCACACCGGGCGCACCGGGCGCACCGGTCAGCGTCAGCGCGGACGTCTGGTGCCACGCCTCCTGGGCGTGCTGCTCACGCAGGCCTCCCTGCTGCGCCCACCGGCCGGCCAGCGCCCCGGCCAGGGGTGCACCGATCAGAAACAGCGCCAGCAGCCCGGCCGCGACCGTTGACTCGATCCGGTCCGTCCGCCGCCGCAGTGGATTGCGGTCCAGTCCTAGCCGCCGGGCCTGCCGCGCGAGCCTGCCCTTAAAAGCGAGCCACCCGTTCCCCGCGAGCCGCCCGATTCGCACCGATTTCTCCTCCGCTTTCCGCTCCCTACCCACGCCATTGTTACTCCGGGCGTTCGGCCGCTTGCAGCCGGGGTACAACCTCGGCCCGGCCACCATTGCCTACATGGTCCAGCCGAGGGCCAGCAAAACGCCGCCTGGCGATGGCCTGACCGAGCCATGACCGGATCGCGGCGTCAGAGCGAGAGCACCGCGGCGCCGGTGAACCGGTCGGCGGCCAGATCGGCCAGGGCCTGGCCGGCCCGGTCAAACGGGTAGGGGTTGGCCGTGACCCGCAGCCGGAGCTGCTCCGCCAGCCGGAGGAACTCCTCGCCGTCGCCGCGGGTGTTGGAGGTCACGCTGCGCAGGGTGCGCTCCTGGAACAGGTGGGCGTCGTAGTTCAGCGCCGGGATGTCGGTCAGGTAGATCCCGGCGACCGCCAGCGTGCCGCCACGGTCCAGCGCGGCGAGCGCGGGCAGGACCAGGGTCCCGACCGGCGCGAACATGATCGCCGAATCCAGCGGCTCCGGCGTCGGGTCGAAGGAATCCTGCGCGGACGAGGCCCCAAGCCCGAGGGCCAGCTCGCGCGCCTTCTCGTCGCGGGTAAACACGTGTACGGCGGCGCCCCCGGCGATCGCGATCTGCGCGACCAGGTGCGCCGAGCCGCCGAAGCCCCAGATCCCGAGCCGGCCGCCGGGCGGCAGCTCGGCGCGCTTCAGGGCCCGGTACCCTATGATGCCCGCGCACAGCAGCGGCGCTAGCTCGGTGTCGCTGAACCCTCCGGGCAGCTCGTACACGTAAGCGTCGGCCGCGACCAGGTACTCGGCATAGCCACCCGGGATGTCCCAGCCGGTGTAGACCGAGTGCGGGCAGAGGTTCTCCAGGCCGCGGCGGCAGTACCGGCAGGAGCCGTCCGTGCCCGCGAGCCAGGCCACGCCCACCCGGTCCCCCGGCCCGAACCTGACCACGCCCGGCCCGGCCGCGACCACCTCGCCCACGACCTCGTGGCCGGGGGTGACGTCCGGTGCCTTCGGCGCCAGGTCCCCCTCGGCCAGGTGCAGGTCGGTGCGGCAGACACCGCACGTCAGCACCCGGATCAGCAGCTGGCCCGGCCCGGGTTCGGGAACATCCCGCTCAATAAGCCGCAACGGGCCGCCGGACACCGGCCCCGGCTCGTGCACCACCCACGCCCGCATCCGTCCAGGTTACGCCGGCGCCCGGCCGGAAATTCCGTGGCGGGCCGGCGGCCGCAGGTAGAATTGGGCCCATGAATTTCGGTCACGTCACGACGACGCCGGGCGAACCCCGGCGCGATGCGGCGTGACCTGACATAACGCCAAAGGCCCCGGGTACAGCCATCCCGGGGCTTTTTCCGTTTTCAGCGGCAATTGGCAACGGGTATGGAGTGCCGGCGGGGCCTCGGATAAGGAGGTACCCATGCCCACCAGCCAAATCCCCGCCCCAGGCCGCGCTGGCCAGACCCAGGTGATCGCGGCCGGCCAGGCCGACCACCGGCGGCTGGGCCGCGAGCTGAAGCTGTTCACCACCGAGCCCCTGGTCGGCGCCGGGCTGCCGCTGTGGCTGCCCGACGGCGCCGTGATCCGCGCCGAGCTGGAACGGCTCGCCGCCGATGAGGCGATCCGCGGCGGGTGCCAGCGGGTCTTCACCCCCGTGCTGGCCAAGCGCGAGCTGTTCGAGCGGTCCGGGCACTGGGACAAGTTCGCCGGCGACATGTTCCCGCCGATGAAGGTCGGCGATGAGGAGTTCGTGCTGCGCCCGGCGAACTGCCCCCATCACGCCCTCGTCTACGCCTCGGAGCAGCGCAGCGTCCGTGACCTGCCGGTCCGGCTGGCGGAGCTGGGCAGCATGTTCCGCAGCGAGCTGTCCGGGGTGCTCGGCGGGCTGTCCCGGGTGCGGCAGATCAACCTCGACGACACCCACGTGTTCTGCGCCCCCGACCAGGTGCAGGGGGAGATCGCGCGCGGGGTGGACGCGGTGCGCCGCTGCTACCGGCTGCTCGGCGTCAGCGTCACCCGCTACCGGCTGTCCCGGCGCGGCGGCGGCGACGGCTACCTGGGCGCCGGTGATCTCTGGGCGCACGCCGAACGCCAGCTGGCCGCCGCGCTCGGCGAGCTCGGGATCGACTACGACGACGCCCCTGGTGAGGCCGCGTTCTACGGCCCGAAGATCGATGTCCAGGTCACCGACCCGGCGGGGCGTGAGGAGACCCTGTCCACCGTGCAGCTGGACTTCAATCAGCCCGAACGCTTCGGTCTCGGCTATATCGGCTCCGACGGGGCGAAACACCGTCCGGTGATGATCCACCGGGGCGTGCTGTCGGCGATGGAGCGGATCGTCGCCTATCTCATCGAGCGGTATGACGGGGCGTTCCCGCCCTGGCTGTCACCGGTCCAGGTGCTGGTCCTGCCGGTCGGTGATGACCACGCCGACCGGGCCAGGACCGTGGCGGACCAGCTTCGCGCCGCCGGCCTGAGGGCGGGCTGCGACCCGGCCGGCGCCACCCTCGGCGCCCGGATCCGCCGGGCCCGCGAGCGCCAGATTCCGTACGTCGCCGTGATCGGCGACAGGGAGATCAGCAGCGGGGTCGTGGCCCTGCGGCTGCGCGACGGGCGGCAGGTCGCCGGCATCGGCCTGCCGCAGCTGATCTCGGAGATATCACAGCAGGTCAGCGACCGGTCGCTCAAACTCGGTTTCATGGGGTAATCAGCGGACTAGCTGCAGGTGACGAGACTTGACGGAATTTCCTGAGGAAGAGGAGCAGCAGAATGGCGGGTCGCGCGTCTTTCTAAACGTGGGCCTCGATGACCTCGGCGCAGGTGCCGCAGTGGAGCTTCATGGGCCTGCCCGGCCGGACAGCCGGGCAGGCGCGGAAGCTGCTGTCACGGCGCTTTACCAGCAGAGTGCTTTGAGCCTAATTCGGCTGGCTTACGTCATGCTTGACGACCTGCCAAGTGCCGAGGATGTCGTGCAGGAGGCCTTTTACGGCCTTTACCGGCGCTGGGATCGGCTGAAGGATCCCGACAGCGCGATGTACTACGTGCGCACGTCAGTGCTGAACGGGTGCCGCTCGGTGCGGCGGCGCCGGGCGGTCCGACGTAGAGGGCTGGCCGATGCGCCGCCCGTGGTGTCCGCTGAGTCGGTGGTCCTCAGCGGCGAGGAAAGGGAAGAAGTGATCCGCGCGGTCCGGGGGCTGCCGTACCGCCAGCGTGAGGCGCTGGTGTTGCGCTATTACTCGGATTTTTCCGATGAACAGATCGCGCGGGTGATGGGGATCGGGCCGAGCACAGTGAGGTCCACCATGCACCGGGCCCTCGAGGCGCTCGGCCGAGCCCTGAGGGAGACGTAATGACACGGCTTGAGGACAAACTCCGCCGAGCCATTCACGCCAAGGCTGACCAGGTCTCATCCGACACGGTGCCGCCGCTGCGCTTGTCTGCGCGACGCCGGCGCTCCTTTTCTCTCGCCCACGGTGGCGGCGAGAGGATGGGCGCGCCGGCGTGGCGCAGGTGGTTTGCGCCTGCGGCCTCCGCCGCCCTGGTCATCGGCGTGATCGCCGGCTCGGTCACGGTTTCCCGTCTGGTGCTCGGAGGGGAGGCACCAGACGGGAAGGGGGCGGCGGCCCCCACCAATCTCCCCACCTGGAACACGGCGGCCGCGTGGGTCGCCGGCCAGGTCAGCCGGTCCGCAGTGGTGGCCTGCGATCCGGACATGTGCCGGCTGCTGAAGGCACACAAGGTGAGTCACCTGGATGAGCTGCTGCCCACCACGGCCACCCCGCTGGACTCCGAGGTCATCGTCGCGACGGCGGCCGTGCGCCAGCAGTTCGGCAGTCGTCTCAGCTCGGCCTTCGCCCCGATGCTCATCGCCAGCTTCGGCTCGGGTACCGCGCGCACCGACATCCGGGTGACCGCGGCCAAGGGCCTGGCGGCCTACCGGTCGGAGCTCAGCCAGGACCTGACCGCCCGCAAGGCGTCGGGAGCTGAGCTGCTGGGCAGTCCGCGGATCACGACCTCGGCGACCGCCAGGAAGGAGATCACGGACGGCCGGGTCGACGCTCGGCTTCTGATCGTGATCGTGACCATGGCCGCGCAGCAACCCCTCTCCGTCGTCTCGTTCAGCGACGCGGGCCCGGGCGCGGGAGCCACCAGCCCGTTCCGCGCCGCCGAGTTGCTCGGAGCTCCCGGCACGGACCAGTCCACCTTCGTGGAGCCGATGATCGCCCTTATGCAGGCGCAACAGGCCCCGTACCTGCCCGCACGGGCCAGCGTGACGCAGGTTCGCGGTCACACCGCTCTCTACGTCGAGTACACGGCGCCAAGTCCGCTCGGCCTGCTCGGGCCCTCGAACCCGTAGCCGCGGCCGCTGCTGCCTGAGGTTAACCCTGATCTTGGAGAGTTTCTCTCGTATAGGAATGCATAGCAGATGCGAAAGATCAGACCCGCCGGACTGGTCCGGCGGCCGGTCACACCCTGCGCCGCCGCCAGCACGACGCCAACCCTCAGACCCTGGCCCGCTCCTAGCAGGCGCAGCGCCGACTGCACGCCAGGTACAAGACCATGACGGCCCGTGGCAAGCCAGCCAGGGTCGCGGCCATCGCCATGGCCCGCGAGCTCGCCGACTTCGTCTGGGCCGACATGACCAGCTGATCCCTATAGCCGGTGGCCTGCCGGGACGCTCGCCGCCGCAGGAACGATCCCCACAAGATCTTTACTGGCCAGCGGCCAGCGCCGCTCGGCGTGGTCCGGCGATAAACTTCGGCGGCCTAGGTCTGCAGGCGGGCGGCGAGACGAAGGTGATCTGGTTGACATCCTCCTGGCCGTGAACGGCAGGGATTCCAGCCTCTACGCGGAAAGGGGCAGAGGTTGAGGTTCGCGGTTCATCCGCCCACCCAGCGACGGGCGTCCCCGCGCAGTCACCGCATGCCCTGCGGCGATGTTGCTGGCCGCGTTCACATCAGCGTTGCCGGTGTATCCGCAGGCCGTGCAGCGGAAGAGCGCTTGGCTCTTGCGATTTTCCGCTGCCACATGCCCGCACACCGAGCACCGCTGGCTGGTGAACGCGGGATGGATCTTCTCGATCCGCCCGAGGGCCTTGTCCTCCAGGCGGCGCACCAGCAAGCCCCATCCCGAGGCCAGGATGCCCCGGTTGAGCCCGGCCTTTTGTCGGACCCTCTGACCGGGATGGCCAATGGTGCCCCGCGCCGAACGGGTCATGCTAGTAATGCGCAGGTCTTCGACCCGGATCAGGTCGAACCGGCGGGCCAGGTCGGTGGAGGTCTTCTCGGCCCAGCCCTTGCGCCGGTCGGCCTCGCGGGCTTTCTGCGAGGCGATCGCGGTCTTAACTCGCCCGCGCCGACGGGAGCCTTCCCGGGCGCGGGCCAATCTCCGTTGGAGCCGCTGCAGCCGGGCCTGCTCGGTCTTGCGCAGGCCCGGGCAGTGCAGCAGTTCGCCGGTGGACAGCGCCGCCGATACCGCCACACCCCGGTCAATCCCGACGACCTCGCCGCTGCCCGGGCCGGGGATAGGTTCGGGGACGGCGGCGAATCCGATGTGCCATCGCCCGGCCCGGTCCAAGGTGACGCGGTAGGACCTGGCGGCTGGGACAGGGCGCGACCAGCGGAACCGCACCCATCCGGCCTTGGGCACCCAGACCTGGCCGGTGTGGCGGGACAGCCGCCGGATGTGGCCGGACTTGACCGCGACGATCCGGAAGCCTTCGTGTCGGCCGGCTTTGCGCCAGGTGGGCTTGCCGTGGGTGCCAGCAAAGAAGCTGGCCATGGCCTGGGCGAAGTCCCGCAACGCTTGCTGTTGCACCATCTGGCTGCCCTCAGCCAGCCAGGCGAACGCGGCGCGGGCTTCGGTCAGTTGCGCCGCCTGCGCGCAATATCCCGAAGCCTGGCTGCGGCCGTGTCGCCACCAGGATTGCTGCTCGACGGCCAGGTTCCACACATACCGGGCGTGCGCGCAGTGCTCACGCAGGACGGTCTCCTGCGCTGGCGTCGGCATCATCCGGTATCGGGACATGATTCGAATTTACTAGCGACTACCGACATTCTTGAGGAGGTGAAGCGGCGTTTCCTCTTCGGCCTAAAGGCTGGAGTCTCCAAGCCGCGAAGCTGATGAATCCGCCCGGCGGTCGCCCCGCCATCCCCAAGTCGAACTTCTGGCGCAGCTTCTCGTTCGCCGGGCAGGGCGTGTGGCATGCCGTGCGGCACCAGCGGAACATGCGGGTCCACCTGGCTGCCGCTGCGGCCGCGGTCGTGGCCGGCCTGGTCCTGAGGATCAGCGCCGTGGACTGGGCCTGTGTGCTGCTGGCCATCGGCCTGGTGCTGACCGCCGAGATGCTGAACACGGTGGTTGAGGCGCTGGTCGACCTGTGCACCGACGAGCACCACCCGCTCGCGAAGATCGCCAAGGACACGGCCGCGGGCGCGGTGCTGGTCTCCTCCGTGGTCGCGCTGGGCGTGGGCCTCGCCGTGTTCCTGCCCCAGCTGATCACGTCCGTGGGGTGAGCGCGGTGACCTTCGAGGAGCTACTGGCCGAGGGATCCAGCGTGCCGGTCGAGGGCTGGGATTTCTCCTGGTTCGAGGGGCGGGCCACCGAGGAGCGCCCGCCCTGGGGGTACTCCCGGCTGCTGGCGCAGCGGATGGCCACGGCGCACGCCGCCCTCGATCTCGACACCGGGGGCGGGGAGGTCCTGGCGCAGATCCCGCAGCCGCCGCCGGTCCTGGTGGCCACGGAGTCCTGGGTCCCGAACCTGCCGATCGCCCGGCGGAACCTGGCCGGGCTCGGGGCCAGCGTGGTCGCCGTCGACGACGACGGCGACCTGCCGTTCCCTGCGGGCACGTTCGACCTGGTGGTCAGCAGGCACCCGGTCGACACCCGGTGGGACGAGGTCGCCCGGGTCCTCTCCCCGGCCGGAGCGTACCTGTCCCAGCAGGTCGGGGCCGGATCCGTCCGGGAGCTGACCGACGCCATGATGGGCCCGCAGGAGGTCAGCCTGACCCGCGACCCGCGCCGCGCGGTGACCGAGGCCGAGGCGGCCGGCCTGGAGGTCGTCGATCTGCGGACGGCCGCGCTGCGGATGGAGTTCTACGACGTCGCCGGCGTCATCGTGTTCCTGCGGAAGGTGATCTGGACCGTCCCCGACTTCACCGTCGGCACCTACCGGCCGCAGCTCGCCGAGCTGCACCAGCGGATCCAGGACGGCGGCCCGTTCATCGCCCACGCCCAGCGTTTCCTCATCGAGGCCGCAAGCCCGCCCGCTAGCGCCAGGTGCCGATGGCGCCCTGTTCCGGGCCTGCGGGCCACTGACCCCGCCCCCGGAACAGGGCGCGGCGCGCCGTACCCTCGGGGAGGGGCGACTTCGGGGGAGGGTATGAAGCTGATCTCTTGGCTGGCTGCGGGGGGCGTCGCCGGCTGGGGGGCCGCACGGCTGGTGGGCGCCGACCGCATCCGCAGCGTGGAGGCTCCGGTCGCGCCGCTGCTGTCGTTCACTCCGCAGGTCACCGCCGCTGCGCTGCTCAGCTCGACCCTGCTGCGGCGCAAGGGCGCGGCCGCCACCGCATTGGTGGCCGGGGCGGCGCTGACCGCGACCGTGCTGCCGCGGGCGGTCAGACGCCCGCAGCCGCGGGCCGACGGTCCGCTGCTCCGCGTCCTCACCGCGAACCTGCTGGTCGGCCGGGCCGCGGAGGAGACCGTGGTCGGCCTGGTGCAGCAGAAGGACGTCGACGTCTTGTTCCTGCAGGAGCTGACCGAGACCGCGGTGACCCGGCTCAAGCAGGCCGGGCTGAACGATCTGCTGCCGCACGAGGTGACCGATGTGCGGGGCGTCACCGCGGGCGGGTCCGGCATCTACGCCCGGCGGCCGCTGACCAACGGGCTGCGACTCCCGCCCGTGTCCGTGGCCCTGCCCACGGCCCGGATCGACCTGGGCGACGGGCGGTGTGTGGAGCTGGTCTGCGTTCACGCCCACCCGCCGAACCCGCCGCGGCGGGCCAGGGTTGCCCGGTGGCGCAGGGAGCTGGCCACGCTGCCCGGACCGGCGGATCCCCCGCGCGTGCTGGCCGGGGACTTCAACGCGACCGAGGATCACGCGCCGTTCCGCCAGCTGCTGCGCCGCGGCCACATCGATGCGGCCGCGGAGCTGGGCAAGGGGCTGGTCCCGACCTGGGGGCCGGTGAGGGGACCCGGGCTGCTCACGCTCGACCACGTCCTCGTCGACCCGCGGTGCGCGGTCCAGGACGTCTCGGTGCACCCGCTGCCAGGCAGCGATCACCGGGCGGTCTACGCGGAGTTCCGGCTGCCCGGCTAACGGACCAGGCAGCCGACATCAGCCGCGGCCCGGCCCGGCGAGTTCCGAGACGAAGTCCCTGAGCAGCCGGGCGAAGTCGTCGGCACTGGTGTCGTGGACCAGCTTGGCCATCTCCTCCGCATCCGACCCCACCACAACCCGGGCGGGCGGGTCTTCCGCGCGCAGGATCCCCTCGACCGCCACGGCCACCTGGTCGGGATCGGCGGTGGCCGGCTCGGTCTCGGTATGCGCGGTCATCCCCTGGAACGCGGCCTGGTAGGGAGATCCCTCGGCCACCCGGCAGCTGCCGCGAGAGTCGGCCATCTCGGTCTTGAACAGCCCGGGCGCGACCACCGTGACGCGGATGCCGAACCCGTGGACCTCGGCGTCGAGCACCTGGCTGGCGCTGGCCAGCGCCGCCTTCGACGCGGAGTAGAAGCCGCCGAACGGGGCGGGCAGGACGTCGTTCATGGACGTCACGTTCACGATCCGGCCGCTGCCCTGGGCGCGCATGACCGGCACGGCCGCGCGGGCCAGCCTCAGCGGCCCGAAGAAGTTCACCTCGAAGATCCGGTGCGCCTCGTCGTCAGGTGTCTCCTCCAGCGGCGCCAGCGTCCCGGTGCCCGCGTTGTTCACCAGCGCGTCGATCCGCCCGGCGCGGCCGGTCACCGCCTCGATCGCGGCCGCCGCCGCCGCTGGGTCGGCGATGTCGGCCGTGACCGGTGTCACGCCCTCGGGCAGGCTCCCGCGCGACGGGTTACGGGACGCCGCGAACACGCGGTCCCCGGCCGCGGCCAGGCGCCGCACCATGGCCAGGCCGATACCACTGCTTCCTCCGGTGACCAAGACAACTGCCATGGCCCTACCGTAGCCGCCCGCCCCAGAAGGGACTTCTACAATTTCGCCAGTTGCTTGCATACCTTCCGTTTTGGCGGGCAGCTGAAGGCCATGAGAATCTGGCGTTACAGTGTGCCAGCCTTCTTGGTCTGGCTGTTCTGGGTTCTAGTGGCGGTCATCCTGATTATCCTGGCGGCGCTGGTCATTGACCACTTTGGCGGCGCCAGCCTTTCCTTCCACGTCGGCCACTTCTTCTTCAACACCGGTGTCAACTAGCTGAGCAGGAGGTTCGCTGGCCTGGCTCGCGAGCCGCACCCCGGAAAAGCGCGGCATAGTAATGGCTTTTCTTCACCCGGCACTGCGCCACGGAAGAAGAGACATAAACGCGCAGAATTGAAATGTGCGCAAAGCAGTTTGCGCAGGCCTGATGTAGCTATTCAGCCTGAGATTATGGCGGGATGACCGCAGGCCCGTGGCCGATAGTAGCGTGGCCAGGCATGACCGCGAATCCTGCCCCTGATGACAGGCTGCGGGCAGTCGTTCTGGTTGAGGGAATGAGCGACCGGCTCGCGCTTGAGGTGCTGGCCCGGCGGCGCGGCCGTGACCTCGCCGCCCACGGCGTCGCCGTCATCGCGATGCACGGCGCAACGAACCTCGGGCACTATCTGGAACTGTATGGTCCGGGCGGGCTCAACGTCAGGCTGGCCGGTCTCTGCGACGCTGCCGAGGAGGACTACTTCCGGCGCGCGTTGCGGCGAGCCGGGATCGGTGCCGGGGCGTCTCGCGCCGCGATGGAGGCGCTCGGCTTTTTCGTGTGCACCCTCGACCTGGAGGATGAGCTGATCAGGGCGCTCGGGACCGAGGCGGTGGAACGGATCATCGAGGCGGAGGGCGAGCTCAGGTCGCTGCGGACCCTGCAGCGCCAGCCCGCTCAGCGCGGCCGGTCCACGCAGGACCAGCTCCGCCGCTTCATGAGCGGCCGGTCCGGCAACAAACGCCGCTATGCGCGCCTGCTGGCCGACGCCATGGATCTGAACCGGGTGCCCCGGCCACTGGACGGCGTTCTCGCCCACGTCTGAGCCAGGCGCGCCACGTGTTCTCCCGGCCGTGCTGCGGCTGATCCAGATTTCTTGTATCACCGCGACGGGGCCGGCTCTGAGTAATCGGGCCGGCTGGTGCCAGCCAGGGAACTGGGTGGCACCAGCCGACAAGGGGTTACCGCCCGGTCGCGAAGGTGTCCGGCGGCGGGGCGGGCGAGGCTTCCGCCCGGGTGTCGGTGACGGGTTTCGCGGCCGCGGTGAAGCGGTCAAGCTCGGTGCCGTGCACCACCCGGCCGGGGAACGGGTCGCCTGCGGCGCGCCGGGACAGCCCGGCCACGGGCAGGCCGTGATCGGCGGCGGCCACGATCAGGTTGCCGAACCTGCGGCCGCGGAGCACGGCCGGCTCGGCGATCAGGCAGGCGTCGAGGAAAACGGACCGCACGGTGGCGACCTGGGCGCGCGCGTGCCGGAGCGGGGGGCCGTCGCCGATGTTGGCCGCGTAGACGCCCGGACCGCGGAGCGCCCTGGCCGCGGCGAGCGCGAACTCCACGGAGGTCAGGTGGGCCGGGGTGCGGGCCTTGTCGAACAGGTCCGCCACCACTACATCGAAGGATCCGGCCGGGACCTGCTCGAGCACGGCGCGGGCGTCTCCCGACGCGGACCCGCACCCGTCCCGGCCCGCGGCGGCGCTGGTCCAGGGGCAGCCGCTGCCGGACCAGGTCCACCAGCGCGGCATCCCACTCGACGGCGAGCTGGCTGGATCCCGGCCGGGTCGCCGCCACGTACCTGGCCAGGGTCAGGCCTCCGCCGCCGAGGTGCAGCACGCGCAGCGGCTGCCCGGCCGGGGCGGCCAGGTCGACCAGGTGACCGAGCCAGCGCATGTACTCGAACTCCAGGTGCTGCGGGTCGTCGAGGTCGACGTGGGACTGCGGGGTGCCGTCCAGCAGCAGCGTCCAGGCGCCGGGCCGGTCGGGGTCGGCCACGAGCTCGGCCACGCCGGAGTCGACCTGGATGCCTGAGCTGTTGCTGGCCGGGTCACTGCTGGCCGGGCCGCTGCCCTGCTGCCGGTTCGACATACCCCGAGCCTCGCATCGCCTGGGTCCTACCCGAGCATGGCCTGGCGGTCTAACGGCAGCACCGAGCCGTTCCTGGCCGTCGGGGCGGGCAGGGACAGCTCGAACACCGAGCCCTGGCCCACCGTGCTGCGGACCCCGACCGAGCCATGATGGGCCTCGGCGATCGCCTTCACCACCGCGAGACCGAGGCCGAACCCGCCGGTCTCCCGGCTGCGGCCGGTGCCGACCCGGCTGAACCGGTCGAAGATCTGCCCGATGTCGGCCGCCGGGATGCCCGAACCCGAGTCCGTGACCGCGAAGATGATTCTGTCGCCCTGGTGCCGGGTGGCCAGCTCGATCCGGTCGTCGGGGTCGGTGTGATCGACGGCGTTCTCGATGAGCGCGTCCAGGGCCAGGGTCAGCCGGTCCCGGTCGGCCAGCACGCTGGCCTCGGTCAGCGTGCCCAGCGCCCACTTTCGCGGGGTCTGGCTCCACCGGTGCAGGATGTCGATCACCAGCTCGGCGGCGTCCACGGGGGCCAGGCGCAGGAAGTCCGGGCTGTCCGTCGAGGCCAGGAGCACCAGGCGGTTAGCCAGCCGGCGCATCCGGAGCAGTTCGTCCACGGCCACGCGGGCGTCCTTGGCGATGGCCTGATCGGTGGCGGCGTGGGTGATGAGCTCGGCGTGGCCGAGGGCGATGGTGATCGGCGTCCCCAGCTCGTGCGAGACGTCCTGCAGGAACTGACGCTGCTGGCTGAGCAGCAGCAGGTTGTGCTCGGAGACGCGCCTCATCTCCTCCAGGGCCGTCTGCCGCCGCCGGGCGTGCCACACCATCACCACGAACATCGCGGCGAGCAGCGGGACCTCGGCCAGGTAATCGCCATCCTGCTTCCCGCGCAGGACCTGCCAGCCGATCAGGCCGCCCGTGCACAGGGTCACGACCGCGACCGTGAGCAGCGTGGACCCGAGGTGCCAGAGGCGGAAGCCGTAGATCGTGGTCAGGCTGATCCAGATGATCAGGAACGGGACCGTCTGCCAGGCCGGTATGAAGCGCATGGCCAGCAGGTTCAGCACGATAAAGACGGCCCAGGCGATGTCCAGCCGGTACGTGCGGATGAACTTACGGATCTTGTCGCCGCGTAGCCGCGGCGGGCCCCAGGCGTGGCGAACGGTGATCCGGGTCGGGGCCCCAGCCACCGCAGGCTCAGTTGACACTGGCATCTCTCTCATTCCGCTGCTCCGCGGCTACCGAATCCTACGACTTTCAGCAGGTTTATATCTATGAAACCTCAAGGTCAGACGCGCTCCAGCGGCCCTGTGTAGCGGCGCCCTCATCGACCAGTTGGACAAGCCAGTCGCGGCTGGCCGCGGCGATCCGGTCGGGGACCCCGAGTTCCGTGAGCAGTTCGGTGGCTGCGGCCATCTCGTCGGCGCGCCGCACCGCGTGGTCGATGCTGCCCTGCTCGAGGCGGTCCAGCATGGCCTGCCCGATCTCGCCCGCGATGCTTCCGCGCAGCCATTCCTCGCAGCCCGCGGCCTGGCCCGCCCGGAGCGACTCGGTAACCGCGGCCGCCATCCCCTTGTAGAACACGCTGCGGACGAGCTTGCGGCTGGCGGCCGTGCCCGCGGGCCCGGCCAGCACCTCGGCGTTCCCGCCGAGGCCGTTGAGCGCCGCGGCGACGTCATCGGCAGCCGGCCCGCTGACCAGCATCGGCGCCCGGATTCCGCGGCCGGGCACCGGCGCCATGATGGCGACGTCGGCGAACGCGACCCCGCGCTCGGCGGCCAGGCCCGCGAGCTGCTGCTTTAGCCCGGCGGATGACGTGTTCAGGTCCGCGTACAGCGCCCCGGGGGCGATGCCGGGGACCGCGGCGCGGAACGCCGCCACGGCTTCGTGGGCCGTGGTCAGGCTGATCACGAGGTCGGCCCCGGCGCACGCCTCGGCGTCGCCGCCGGCCGTGATGATCCCGTCGGGCCCGGCGGTGACCGGGTCGTAGCCCCGCACAGTCACGCCCGCGGCCAGCAGGTCGCTGCCGATGGCCGTGCCCGCCTCGCCGAGGCCGAGGACGGCCACCACCCGCACCGCGCTCGTCACGGAACCGCCACGTCAATAAGGAAGCGGGTGACGGCCGGGATGTCCCTGGCCAGGTAGTTGACGTGGCCGAGCCTCCACGTGCGCAATGTCACGACTGCGCCCGACGGGCATCTGATCGACCTCCTGGCGGTCGGGTGACCGGTGCGCGCGAGGCATCCAGGTTGCGCAGCGCGTCGATGACGCTGTCGATGTGGCGGTGCATGGCCCGTTCGGCGGCGTCGGCGTCGCCCGCGACGACCGCGTCGACGATCGCCTCGTGCTGCGGCAGCGAGACCGCGGGGCGGCCCGGCACCAGGGCGAGGTGGAACTGATGCCGCACCATCTGCCCGCGCAGCTGGTCCAGGATCCGGGCCGAGGTCTCGTGCTTGGCGATCGAGCGGATGGTGGCGTGCAGCTTGCCGTTGAGCTCGCTGTACTGCAGCAGTTCCCCGTTCTTCCAGGCCGCCTTCATGTCCCGCACGATCTGCCGCAGTTCGGCGCGGTCCTCCCGGGTCGCGCGCTGCGCAGCCCGGGCGGCGCACAGCCCCTCCAGCGCCCGCCGTACCTCCGTGATCTCGATCGCCTCCTCGATCGAGACCGTGCGGACCCGGGCGCCGCGGTTACGGCGCACCTCGACCAGGCCCTGGGCGGCCAGCGACTGGAGCGCGGTCCTGATGATGAAGCGGGTGGTGCCGAAGTGCTCGCACAGGTCTGCCTCAACCAGACGCTGGCCCGCGATGTAGTCGCCGCGCAGGATCGCCTCCCGGAGCGACTCGGCAACGTCGATCTCACCGGTCATCTGATGCCTGCTCCCCCCTCGTCCGCCCGTCGCTGTATTTCATACCAAGATCCCCTGCGGCTTCACGCAGCGTACTCAGGCCCAGCGCAGCGGGGGCGTCCGGGATTCCCGTCATGCCGGGTTTCCCTGACTCATGCTGCCTTGCCCGGCGAGCAGCCGGCTGTTACCGACGGTCATGCGCTGGACCTCCTTCTCGGTGAACCCGGCGGCCAGCATGGCGTCGGCCATCAGCGCCAGGCCGTCCTCGACCGGCGGGTTGTGGGGCTGGCCCAGGTCGGTCGTGACGATGGTCGCGTCGACGCCGGTGGCCCGGATGTTGCCGACCATCTCCGGCCACGGGTACTTGCCGGTGAGCGGGGTGGTGAGGCAGCGCTCCAGGAATACGCCCAGGTCGACGAGGCGCTTCTGGTCGTCGAGCGACAGGTTCTGCTGCGGGAACTCCGGATGCGTGATCATGATCTGCCGCACGCCGATCTTGGCCGCGGCGGTGGTCACGGCGAAGATCTCGCGCCGGCCCAGGTGGCCGGTGGCGAGCACCAGCCCGTGCTCGGCGACGAGCCCGAGCACGGCGCGGGTGCGCGGCAGCACGTTCCCGTCCACGCCGAGCACCTCGACCGGCTCGGCGTCCAGACCCCGGCGGCGCAGGTCGTCCTGGAGTTCTAGCCACATCGGCGGTGTGGCGCCTGGGGGCAGATCGCGGGCCGTGCGCCGGTGGTTCGCCGCGTCCACGGTCGGCATCCAGACCACCCGCGCCCCCTCCCGGGCGGCGATCTCGACCGCCATCGGGTTGAGCCCGCCCACGGCGCTGTTGAGGGCGATCGCGCCGAGTGCGTCGCAGCCGGGGACGGCCGCATTGACCACTGAGGCCCGCTCGGCGGTGGGGACGTAGTGTGACTTGAGCACGAACCCGGCCAGGCCGACCCGCAGGAACGCCCGCGCCAGGTCGACGTCGTTGATCCGCCGGCGCATCACGTCGGGAGCCACGTGCACGTGCAGGTCGTAGCTGCCCCGGACCAGGCGGCGGGCGGCGTCGGATGGCGTAGCGCCCTCGGGGAGCATGGCCGAGCTCTCGCTCATGCCGCCTCCTGAACGACTCCCGTGTTAACGGCCTCGAGCAGCACATGCTCGTCCAGCCGGGCACCGGACAGCTCGCCGACCATCGCTCCCTGGTAGAAGACTGCCACTCGGTCGCAGAGCTCCGCCAGTTCGGCGCCCGCCCGCGGTGCGCAAACCGCCCATTGCTGGACGGCCCACGGCAATGGCGGGCCGGCACGCCATCCCGGGCGCAGCTTGAGTTGGAGCGCCAGTGCGTAACGGATGTGGTCTGGCAGGCTGGACAGCAACGGCCGCCCTGCCAGCCCGGGGGTGCCGCATCGCACGGTCACGCCTCGCTGCCGCGCGAACCCGGCTCCGCCTCGCGTCCTGAGCTCATGCGCCGCCTTCGGTCGGTTCCGGCGAGTCTGGGCTAGATCTGGGAAATGCTGCCCAGATTGCTGGCATAATAGTCAGAATTATTGTTAACAATCTAGATGGAAGCAGGCCACAGCTCGGCGGGCGGCCCGTTCGGAGCGGCAGGTTCGGGCACGCACCGCGTAACTACCCGTCCCTCGCGGTGCGTGCCCGAACTTGCCGCTACCGTGATCAACCCCGCCCAAGATGGCTATCAGCCCAGATCACCCGGTATGACTATCTGCGGTGCGGGCTCCTGCTAGATCACAGACTGGTAACGACCCCCCTCGGACCGCGTCGGCGGCTAGGGCGCTCCGGCGCGGGAAGCCCGGCCGGCTAAGGCTTCGCGACCGCGAGCCAGCGCCCGGCAGACCGGGCAAAGGCCCAGGTCAGCCGCCTGTTCCCGAGCCATAGCCCGAGTGGATCATTTACCCCTATTCGTCTGTCCTGGGTGAAGTGCCCTGCCATGCTCGCCGGTGGGAGCGATTGTCAGGCCCGGCGAGAAGCGCAGTTTGCCGAGTAGCGGGGCGGAGATCCGGCGTGAGGCAGGTTCGTGACCGCAGTTGCCGTGCACAGCAGGAAGCGAAAGATCAAGAGGACCGGGCGGCACGCAGCGGCATCACAAATGAACAAGGTGGCCGGAACCGCAGCCAAGGCCGCGGTGCCGGTGGTGGCGATAGGCGCGCTCACGGCCGTGCCACAGGTTCACGACCTCTTCGCCTCCTCCCCGGCCGCTTCGACCGGGCACGGGACCACCGCTTCAGCGATCTCTCCCATCCAGCCGGGAAGCAAGGACGTCATGAACGTCCCCGAGACGTTCCGGATTACCAAATACGTGCCCAAGCACGCGCAGACATCCAATGCCGGCGGTTCGGCGCGGTCTCATCCGGTGCACCATTCGGCCGTCGCCCATGATTCGGATAGCGCGCCGAGCAATTCCAGCGCGTCGGCCAGTTCAGGAAGCTCGTCGTCCAGCAACACGAGCAACTCCACCGTCTCCACGGGGGGGAAGGTCCCGGCGTGCTCGGGGTCCAGCGCCTTCCTCCCGGCCAACTACGCCGCGATCGTCGACTTCCTGGTCGCGCACGGATACAGCGGAAACGCGGCGGCGGGTATCGCCGGGAACATCTTCCAGGAGTCGAAGGGGAACCCCGAGTCTGTCGGTTCTGGTGGTGGCGGGCTCATCGGGTGGACGCCGCTGCCCCCGGGCTTCGTCACCGGTAACCCCGAGGCCGACCTGCAGACGCAGCTGAACCAGCTGCTCGTCTACAACCAGGGCTGGCACCAGTTCGTCCCGGCCCTGAACGCGGCCTCCAGCCCGGCTGCGGCCGCGGAGATCTACATGCTCGACTTCGAGCGCCCCCTGTTGAATATCGCGACCAACCGCGTGGCATCTGCCGAAGCGGTGGCTGCGGCTTGCGGGATCTGACGCCATCCCCCAGGCGTCCGTCCCGTAACCGGGGGCGGTCCTCGGCGGGCCGGTGCTATGAGCCCGCCGCGCCCGCCGAGGGCCTAGACGCTGAACGGGCCGCCCGTGCTTCGGGCGGCCCGTTCGGCGTTCGTCGTCCGGTGACCGCCTAGCCGCGCCGACCACCGCCCCAGCTACGTCGACCACCGCGGTCGCGGGCCAGCCGCCTCCCCCGGCCGTGCCCCGCCGACACGATCACCCACGGCGCTCCCGACCCACCACGGGGCCGGGCGACGGTAAACGTCATGATGTGACGTAGCCAGAGCGGGAGGTGCCGTGGAGAGTATCCGGACGGATGTGCTGGAGATCTGCTTCGAGACCGGCGGCCCGGACGACGGCGCGCCGGTCCTTCTGATCCATGGCTGGCCGGACGCACCGCGTGGCTGGCAGGACGTAGCCCGGCTGCTGCACCAGGACGGATGGCGCACGATCGCGCCGTACCTGCGCGGCTGCGGTCCGACGGCGTTCCTGTCCCCGGACGTTCCCCGCGTCGGGCACGGCGTGGCCCTGGCCCAGGACGTCGTTGACCTGGCCGACCGGCTCGGGCTTGACCGTTTCGCCGTGGTCGGCCACGACTGGGGCGCTCGGGCCGCATATATCGTCGCGGCCCTATATCCGCAGCGGGTCACGGCCATCGCCGCGCTGGCCCTGCCCTATCAGCCCCGCGGCGTGTTCGCTGTGCCCGACTTCAGTCAGGCGAGGGCGTTCTGGTACCAGTGGCTGATGTGCCTGGATCAGGGAGCCGAGGCGGTCCGGCAGGACCCGGTTGGCTTCGCCCGGATCCAGTGGGACACCTGGAGCCCGCCGGGCTGGTTCGACGAGGCCGAGTTCAATGCGACGGCCGAGAGCTTCACCAACCCGGACTGGGTTCCGATCACGCTGCACGGCTACCGATCGCGGTTCCTGCCCGGCGAGGCGCGCGACCCCCGTTACGAACCGCTCGAGCGCCGTCTGGCTGTCACCGAGCAGGTCGCGTGCCCGACGCTCATGATCCAGGGCGGCTCGGACTTCTGCGACGAGCCGCGGACGTCCGAGGGCCTGGACCGTTACTTCACCGATTTCTATCGCCGGCTGGTTCTGGACGGCGCCGGCCACTTCCCGCACCGCGAGGACCCGCTGGGCGTGGCCAAGGCCGTGACCGCCCACCTGCAGGCCCACGATCTGTTCTGGTAACGAGCCTGCTCAGACGCGCAGCACAACTCCTGGGCACCTTCGGCTGCTCCCTGGATTGCCCGCCCCGCAGTGCCCAGTCCCCCGGCTGAGGCCAACTCCCTGGGCGAGGCCCCGAATCTCCCCGGTCGAGTTCCGAAAAAATCTTGGACTAATTTCTGGTACTTCGCTCACACAAGCGAGAAATGTCAGAGCCACCCGATAACGTCAGTACAAAGCTTCGATAACCAAGATCCCGCAAGGGAAGGCGCCCGCACCAGGCCCCCGGGCCCGGTGCGGCCCGCCGTCTCAGCGTCACGGGAGGTCTATCGCCTATGTGCCAAGCCGGCCAGACCCCTGAGCCTTGCTACCGTGGCCGACGCGGCCGCGATGGCCCAGGCCGGGCTGGCTTTCCTGGCGTCGGCGGACACGGCGTCGCTGACCACGGCCGAGCAGGCTGAGTGCCTGCGGGTGCTGACCCGCACCGAGGCGATCCATACCGCGGCCCGGGCCCGGGTGCTGTCCGCGTTCACCGCGCAGGCCGGGTATGAGGACGACGGGCACCGCAGCCCGCGGACGTGGCTGACGTGGCAGACCCGGGTGGGCGGCGGCGCGGCGACGATCGCGATCAAGTGGATGCAGCGGCTGGCCGCCCACCCCGCGGTCGCCGAGCGCGCTGGCGGCGGGGGAGGTTTCGGAGTCGTGGGCGCGGCAGATCTGTGAGTGGACCGACGTGCTGCCCGGCCAGCACCGCCCCGGCGCTGACGCCATTCTGCTCGGCGCCGCGGCGAGCGGGGCTGAGCTGCGGGATCTGGGCGGCCTGGCCGAGGAGATGGTCAAGGCGACCGCGCGGCCGGACCGCGACGGTGATGATGACGGGTTCCGCGACCGCAGCCTGACGCCTGGGCGTCACCATGGGCGGCGCGGGGCGGCTGCGGGCGGATCTGACCCCGCAGGCCACCGCCGCGCTGCAAGCCGTGCTGGAGGCGCTGGGCAAGCCCGCCGGCCCGGAGGACCTGCGGAGCAAGTGGCAGCGTCAGCATGACGCGCTCGAGGAGGCGTGCCGGCGGCTGATCGGGTCGGGGTGCCTGCCGCAGCGCGGTGGGCAGCCGACGCAGATCCAGTTGCATATGACGCTTGATCAGCTGCGCGGCCTGCCCGGCGCGACGGACCTGGAGTCGTCGTGGCCCGGCGCGGTCGGCGGGGCCGGGGTGTGACTGTGACGCGGCGATCGTCCCGGTCGTCACCGGCCACGTCGACCCCGCCGTCGTCGACCAGCTCGCCGCCGCGCTGCTGAACGGCACCGCCGGGGTCACTGGGCTCAGCGATCTGACCCGCCCCAGTGACCTGACCGCACCCGGCGGCATCACCCGGCTGGGCAACGCGCCCGGATGGCGCGCCCCGGGCGAAACCCCCGACGCCGCAGCCGCCCGGCGCGGACTGGCCGAACGGGCCACCCGGCAGCTGATCATCGCCCGCGCCGCCGACGTGCTCTCCGGCCCGGCCGGGCTGGCGGCGTACCTGCGGACCGGGCTGCTGGACGGCCCGGCCGCCGCCAAGAGCCTGCCGCTGGACATCGGCCACGCCACCGACACCATCCCCGCGCACCTGCGGCGGCTGGTCATCGCCCGCGACCGGCACTGCCAGTTCCCCGGCGGCTGCGACCAGCGCGCCGCGGCCTGCCAGCCGCACCACATCATCCCCCGGTCCAAAGGCGGAAAGACCTGCCTGGTCAACCTGCTGCTGCTGTGCACCTTCCACCACCTGATCGCCGTCCACCGGTGGGGCTGGCAGATCGCCCTGAACCCCGACGGGACCGTCACCGCGACCAGCCCCGACCGCACCCGCACCCTGCACAGCCACAGCCCACCCGCCCAAGCGGCCTAACCGGCCGCTTCTTGCGTCCTTACCGGGCCCGGGCCCTCGAGCCTGACCGATCAACTCACTCGACCGATTAGCGGGACTTGCCGCTTGGATCTGACGCTGCAGCCTTGTGTTGCCAGCGATGTCCCAGCCGCGATCAGTAGGTAGCTCCGATGGGCCTGACGGTCACGGTGTTGACGTCAACGCCGGCTGGCTGGCTGATCGCCCACACGATGGAATCGGCAAGCTGATCGGCGGACAAGATCGGTCCCTCGGGAGGGCCGCCGTGCCTATCCCAGAACGGGGTCTCGATCCGCCCCGGGGATACCAAGGTCACGCCGATACCGTCGCCGGTCACCATCAGCCTGGTGTTCTCGGCGAGCCCGGTCACTGCCCATTTGGTCGCCCCGTACAGATTCCCTTCCGAGGCCATGTGGCCGACGACGCTGCCGACCAGAACGATCCGGCCGCGTGTCCGCTTCAGTTCGGGCAGCGACGCTCTGATCAGGAGAGCGGGCCCGAGCACGTTGGTCAGAATCATCTCGCGCCATTCGGCAGGGTCCCCGTCGGCCAGGTCACCTTTGCTGCCGGAGCCAGCGTTAGCCACGACAGTGTCGAGCCGCCCGAATTCTCTGGCCGTCGTGTCGACCGCGGACTGGACAGCCTCATAGTCCGATGCATCCGCGACGAGCGCCAGGAGGTCCGCCGGATTGCCGAGGCTGGCGGCGAGCCGGGAGAGACGGTCCCGGTCGCGGCCGGTGACGGCGACGCGGTGGCCCTGGCTCAGCAGCCGCCTGGCGACTGCGGCCCCGATGCCGGCTGAGCCTCCGGTTATCAATGTGACAGGAGAAGAGGTCATACGTGGCACCCTAGGATCTAGACCTGGCTCGAGGTCAAGCCAACTACTCTGGGCTTATGACCGAACCGGGCCTGAGCATCGGGCAGGTCGCTGAGCGCACCGGTCTGAGCGTGCATGCGCTGCGCTTCTACGAACGCGAGGGCATCCTGGCCAGCCCCGTGCGACGCGGGCGCGGCGGGCACCGCATGTACACCGAGCAGGACCTCGAATGGCTGGACATCTGCACCAGCCTGCGCGCCTCCGGAATGCCGCTCTCCGCGATCCGCCAGTATGCCGACCTCGTCCGGCAGGGCAGCGGTAACGAGAAGGAGCGCCTCAGCCTGCTGCGCCAGCACCAGCAGCAGGTGACGGCACAGATCGCCGAGCTGACTAGGTGCCTGGACCTGATCAATCACAAGGTGCGGGTGTACGAGGACCGCCTGGCCGAGGGCACCGCCGCCGGCCTGTGGAATCCAGCCCGGCCAGGTCATGCCTGACAGATAATCACGTCGCCCGTGCGCGGTGCTGGGTGCCAGACTCTCCGGCATGAGCGAATCTGATCAGAAGGCGGATCTGCACCGTTATCTGCAGATCGGGCGCGATGCTCTGCTGTGGAAGCTTGAGGGGCTGTCGGAGTACGACGTCCGCCGTCCGATGACGCCGACCGGCACCAACCTGCTGGGGCTGGTTAAGCACGTGGCCACCATGGAATACGGGTACTTCGGCGACGTCTTCGGCCGCCCGGCCGACGAGCCGCTGCCCTGGATGGGGGAAGGCGCCGAGGTCAACGCGGACATGTGGGCGACCGCCGAGGAGTCGCGCGAGCAGATCGCCGGGCTGTACCGCCGGGCGTGCGCCCACTCGGACGCGACGATCGACGCGCTGGACCTGGACGCGACCGGCCACGTGTCGTGGTGGCAGGAGGGCCGTCGAGAGGTGACGCTGCGCCGGATCCTGGTGCACATGATCGCCGAAACCGACCGGCACGCCGGGCATGCCGATATCGTCCGGGAGCTGATCGACGGGACCGTGGGGCTGCGGCAGGACAACAACAACATGGCGCCGGGTGACCAGGCGTGGTGGGAGAGCTACCGGAACCGGCTGGAGCGCATCGCGCAGGAGGCAGGCTCCGGCTGACCCTACTGAGCTGTGGCCCCAGCCTTGGCCGGCCGCGTCGGCGGGGCCTACGAGGCGTCGGACGGCACGCCACCGGAGTCCACGGTGGCGATGGTCTCGCGGACCCAGCCGGCCAGCGTGCCGGGATCGGCCAGGTCCGGCCAGTGCCAGAGCCGCTCCGGGCTGAAAACCACCAGCTCGGACTGGCCGCCGGCGAGCCGTGGGCCCTGCAGCGACCGGATCCGCAGCATGGCGGAACCGGGGCAGTACTCAGAGTTACGCGGCATCAGATGGAGCTCGTATTGCAGGTCACCCAGCCCGCCCAGCTCACCCTCGATGGCCCCGTACTGGGCTGGCCGCCGGTACCACGGGTAATCAAGCCGGTCCCTGAACCGCCCGCCCAGCAGCCCGGCCACGACCTGCAAGGTCTGGTTAGCCGCGGCGCGGTCTCGCCGGGTGCCCAGGCCCGCGAACCCGGTCCAGACCGCCGTCACCATCAGGGCGACCACCACCGCGCCAATGAGAATGCCCACCACCCACAGCACGGGGGACACCGGGTTAGCCCGCCTCGGGCTCGAGGAGGAAGTACACATCCGTGCGCCGCTTCGCGGCGTCGTCCTCCCAGTCGCCGTAGACTTCCCAGCTCACCCCGGCCGGGCGGCGGCCGTGATCGGCGAGCCACTGCTCCAGCGCCGCGTACGCGGGTCGCATCTCCGAGTACTCGCCGTAGTGCGTGGCCATGGCGACCTCCCCCGACGGCGTGGCCAGGTGCTGAACCTCCCCGCTGTCGGCGAAGTCGCTGAACACCTCGACGCCGGCCGCGATGTTCTGCAGGCCGCCGTAATAGATCACGACGTTGTGTCCCGTGCGCACGCCCTGGCCGCGCAGCACCGGCCAGACCAGATCGAGCATGCGGATGATGCTGGTCCCCAGCTGCTCCCGCGCGGCGGTCCCCCGCACCGCGGCGAGCGCGCGCGGTTCGGCGTGGCTGGCGCGCACTTCGTACGGCACGGAGACGGACGGTATCAGCGCGGCCGGCAGGGGGGCAATGGGTCAGTGCATCAGCCCTGGCTGAGGCAGGCAGCCGGCTCAGGCAGGCCGAAGGATACGCTCCGGGCATGGCCGACAGGACCAGCTCGACGATCATGATCGCCGCACCGAGGCCCAGCGTCATGAACGTGATCGCGGACTTCGCCGCCTACCCCAGCTGGGCCGGCCTGCATTCGGCCGAGGTGCTGGGCGAGCCGGGCCCGGACGGCCGCGCCCGCCGGGTCAGGTTCGGGCTGGCGGCCGGGTTCATCAAGGACAGCTTTGTGCTCGCGTACCGGTGGAAGGACGACGAAGAGGCTCGCTGGGACCTGGCCGAGCCGGGCTCGGTGATCTCGACGATGTCGGGCGCCTACATCCTGGCCGACCAGGACCACGGCACTGAGGTGACCTTCGAGCTAACGATCGGGGCCCGGATTCCTGTGATCGGAACGGTCCGGCGCCGGGTGGAAAAGACAATCATCGAGACCGCGCTCAGCGGACTGAAGTCACGCGCCGAGGCCGAGGGGGGCAGCCCTCCTAACCACGCCGGAAGGGATCTGACATGAACTACACGCTGGTCATGAAGAAGGAGGACTCGGCACTGGTGGCTATCGGCCCGGTGGCGATCGAATACCAGGCCGCGATGCTGCGCGACGACATCGAGAACAGCTCCGGCTGGACCACGGTCGGCATTGCCCGGGTCCTCACCGAGGCACAGGCCCGTGCCCTCATGAACCCGGAAAAGTCATAAGCGCCATTACGCTACGGCCGCGCATGGCGCCCGTCGCCAAAACTGGACGTGCGCGGGTGACGGGCCGTCGCGTCCGTGATGCCGGCCGCCATGTCGATCCACTCCACCCACTGCCCGGACGGGTGCGCCCGGGCCAGCAGACGGCCAGTGCCGTCATCGGGGAAGGCCCGCGCGGAGAGCAGAGCGAAGACGCCGTGCTGCTGGTAGTCCCGGACCAGGGACGCGGGCAGGGCCAGGCCCTGAACGCTCTGAACTCCTGTCGGCCCGAGCGGGACGAGCGGGTCCAGGGACAGCCAGGTCACCGGGCGGGTGCGGGCGGCGTCGGCCAGGATGGCGATCAGATCCGCACGCTGCTCGCCGGTCAGGAACACGGCCAGATACGCGTCGGTCACCACCACCGGACGATGGGGTGGCAACGCGTCCAGCACGCCGGGCAAGGCCGCGATGACGTCGCCGGCCACGATCGTCGCCGGGTGGTCGCGGGCGACCTCGATGGCCGCGGTCAGCCGGGACAGCGCCGATGCCTCCGGTGGCGTGCAGGCCTGCAGCCAGGCCCGGGACGCGGAATCGTTCAGGTCGACCGGGCGCAGCTCGATCCCGGCCCGGTCCGCGATGGGCGGCAGCTCCCAGCGTTCCGGCGTCGCGGTGCCGCGCAGCTCACAGGGCAGGCTCAGCCCGGCGGCCGCCGGGCCGAACGCCCGGGCGCCGACCTGGTAGCGATAGCGGTCCAGGTGCAGGCCCAGTCCGGCTCCGGTCCCCAGGTCCACCAGCGTGACCGGCTCGTCGGGGGCCGTGGCCGCGATGCCGAGGGCGACCTGGGCGCACCGGGCCACCTCGTTCATCTGGTACCGGCGTCCCTGGCAGACCGCGACGACATCGTCGCGCCGGGCCGAGAAGAACGCGCTCGCCGCGGCGAAGAAACGATCATCGAAGCCGGGCTGCGGCCCGCCGGGCTCCGGGAAGTACCCCGCCAGCGGCTGCGGCTGCTCCCGCGCCACGATCCACGAGGTCGCCGCGCTGGCCAGCAGCGCGGGCAGCCGGTCCGCGGGCAGTACGGCCAGACTTTCCAGCAGCTCAGCGTGCGCCGCGATCGCCTCGAGCACCCCGGCGGTCAGCCGCCACGACTCCGGCGCATCCGGCGCCGACCAGCCCGCCGCCACCTCCAGCGCCTGAGCCCGGATCTCGTCAGCACCAGACACGACTGCCCCCTATCCCCCGCGGCCCCAGGCCCGACAAGCGCAGCCCGCCCCAAACGCGGCCCCGCCCGAACGGTGCTGCCCAGGCACGAACAGCGTGCGGGGCCCGCGCTGGGGTTGATACCCAGCGAGGTGCCGGCCATCGTGCTGGGCCGCCCCGGATTGCGCGGCCGGCCTCGGCGGGCCGCACCGGCGGTTAGGCCGGCCCGGCCGCTGGGCATCAACCTGGACATGCTGCTGACGGCGTGCTGCGGCGCACTGCTGCCGGGGTGAGCCCGCTGCCCGCTCACATGCTCTGGCCCGGCCGGCGTCACCAGGACGCCGGGCTAGTCCATCCCGTCACGATCACCGTTGACTCAGAGCATCCCGGGCCGGTAGTCCCTGGCGATTTCGCCGGGCTGAGTTTCGAACGAGGACCGCTCAATCCCGGCAACGCCGGGGTGAGGGGCTATCTGTTCAGCCCGGCCAACGACTCGCTCATCACCCTGTTCCGCAACCTGGGCCTGCGCAACCTGCGGATCGGCGGCGGCTCGGTGGACAACATGATCCCCGCGGGCACCGGCCGGGACGGCCTCACCGGGATCGACAACCTGTTCGCGTTCGCGGCCGAGGCCGGAGTGAAGATCATCTATTCGTTCCGCATCCTGAGTCCCAGGGCCAAGCCCATCAACGACCTGAAGTCGATCAACGCCCAGGCCGCCGCCCACATCTGGCGTCGCTACCGGGAGCACGTGGCCAGCTTCGCCGTCGGGAACGAGCCGGACTGGCATGCCTTTCACACCTACGCGGGCCGTCCGCTGGACCCGGCGATCTGGGAGGAGGTCTCCGGGGTGCCGGGCAGCGCGTACCCGTCCTACCTGGCCTGCTGGCGGGACTTTGCCGACGTGGTCACGGGTGCGGCACCGGGGGTGCCGCTGTCCGGGCCCGACACCGGGGCCTACAGCACGCTGACCTATACCCCGGACCCGCGCACCGGCGTGTCGTGGACCGAGCGGTTCGTCGGCGACGAACCCGAGACCGGCCGGATCACCGACGTCACCCAGCACTACTATGTCGGCGGCGACCCCGGCAAGACATCCGCTCGCCAGGCGCTCAGCAACATGCTGTCCCCCGAGTGGGTGACCGGCACCGAGCCAGGGACTCAGCCGTCGCGCACGACCTTTATTCCGTATCCCTGGTTCTACGCGAGCAATCTCGCGCCGGTGGTCGCGGCTGGGCTGCGCTACCGGCTAACCGAGTCGAATGATTACCTCGCGGGCGTGCCGGGAGCGAGCAATAGGTTCGGCTCGGCGCTGTGGACGCTGGACTATCTCCACTGGTGGGCAGCTCACGCGGCCGGAGGCGTAAATTTTCACAATAAGCAGTGGCTCTATACCGACACGATCGTGCCGGATCCCGAGGCGGACGGGCGCTTTGCCGTCACCCCCAAGGGCTACGCCATCAAGGCGTTCAACCTGGGCTCGGCGGGCCAGGTCAAGCCCGTGGCCATCGCGAACCCTGACGGCGTGAACCTCACCGCCTACTGCATCGGTGATTACGTCACGATCATCAACAAGACGCACGCAGCGGAAGCGTCGGATGCAGCCGTGACGATCTTCCCAGGGCGACCCCGCGCGGAGATCATGACCCTCACCGGCGGGGAGCCGGGGGACGCCACCGGGGCCAGCGCCACGCTGGGCGGCGCCGCGATCACCGGTGACACCCCCTGGGCCGGCCAATGGAGCCCCCTGCCCGCTGACCCGGAGGCCGGGATTACCCTCACGGTCCCGGCCACCACCGCCGCCATCGTCAGGTATCTAGGCTGACCCAGCGCGGTACCTGAGGTAGACAGCACCGCTTGCGAACCGCCGCGTATCCAGTAGTTCCAGCTCCGAACGGACACCGTCCGGGAGGGCTCGCTTGCCGCCTCCGACGACGACGGGAACCAGGAACAGCTGCAGCTCGTCGACCAGCCCGGCCTTGATGGCCTGCCCGGCCAGGTCCGCGCCCCCCACTGTCATGTCGTGCTCGGTGGCCGACTTCAGGTGCCGGACCAGGCCGGGATCGAAGTTCCGCTCGATCCGTGTCCTGGCGCTCGACACCGATTGGAGTGTCTTGGAGAACACGATCTTCTCGGCTGGCTGCCAGATGGCGGTGAACTCCCGGGCCAAGGACGGCTGGCCGGGCACCGTGTCGGCGGTCTCCCAGTAGAGCATCGTCTCGTACATCCGGCGCCCGTACAGGTACGTGCCGACCGGCCGCTCGAGGTCGTTGACGAAGGAGAGCAGCTCTTCGTCGGGTGCCGCCCAGTCGAAGCTGCCTGCGGCGTCCTCGACGTAGCCGTCCGCCGAGGCGATCGCCGAGTAGATCAGCTTGGCCATCAGGACTCCCCCGCCGTCACTTCTTCACGCGGTAATCGATGAACGTCGCGAACGGGGACTGGCGCACTCCCAGGTGCTCAAGTTCCACCGATTCGCCGAACCCGTCGAACAGGCGCTTGCCGCCGCCGAGGATCACCGGGGCGATGATGATCGTGAGCTCGTCCACCAGCCCGGCGGCCAGGGCCTGGCGGATGAGGTCCGCGCCGCCCATCACATGCACCTGCTTGCCGCCGGCTGCCGCCTTGGCCTGATCGATCGCCTCCATGAGGCTCCCGGCGAAGATGAAGCCGCCGGCCGGCGGCTGTTCTGCGGGGCGGTGGGTGACCACGAACAACGGGATATCCCACGGGTTCTTGCCGCCCCAGTGCCCGGCCGCCTCGTAGGTGCCGCGGCCTGCGATCACCGCACCATTGGCGGCCATGGTCTCCTCCAGCCAGGCCTTGTCCTCACCGGCCGGCTCCCCGCGCCCGGGCGAGTCGTAGCTCCAGGGCCCACCGAACACCCAGTAATGCAGCCGCTCGCCGCCGACCCCGAGCCCGCAGCCAGGGCCATCGCCGGGCCCGGTGACGAAGCCGTCCACCGAGATGGTGATCCCTGCGAGCACCTTGCCCATCGTCTCTCTCCTCCAGCCATCAGGCCGCCGGCAGCGGCGCCATGTATCAGACAGACGGCCGGCACCGGCCGAAGTCATCGCTCGGGCGCACCCATACTGACCGGGTGGAGCCCCGCCTTATCCGGATCGGGTGTTCCGCGGTCAGGGGACGATCGCTGATAAGGACGATCCGGGCGGTGTGCCGGGGGGTAACGGTCACGATCGCGGGCTGCTCCAGGTCTGGTGGCTGATGCCGTTGCTGTCTTCCTCCAGGATGCGCGGCGTTCGGAAGGAGACGTCGTAGGTCCCGGCGGGCAGCCGGGCGGTGAAGGTCCCTGAGCGGCCGGCCCAGGCGGTGACCGCCCGGCGGCCGGTGCTGGTGAACCGGATTGTTCCCGGGATCGGGCGCTTGCCCGGCTGCCGCCCGCTGCGGATGTTGAGCGGGCCGCCTTCGACCAGCAGCCTGCCGGTGACCGTTCCGCTAGCTGACGCGGGCCGGGTGGCCGGGGCGGCGCTCGCGGCGGCCAGGCCCACGGCGGCCACAGCTGCCGCGGCCGCTACGGCCGCCGCCACGCCGGCCAGCTGATTCCTCTTCCTCGCCATGATGGCCCCCTCCGCAGGCGACAGCCCTTCGACGTCACGGCGGCACTCCCAGGTTCCACCCGAAGCTCAGAACCCTGACCGGTCATTGACTGCCGGCTGCCCGATCTCGGGCCGGATCAGCCCAGCCCACCTAGGCGGGCCAGGCTGCCGCACCGGCCGGTCACCGGCTTGAGGCCGCGGGACGGGGCTTGCCGGGGGCGACGGTGCGGGCCAGGATCCCGAGCGTGGCCCGCAGCGCGCTCTCCGGGATCACCGGGAAGATGGCGGCGTCCTTCCAGCTCTGCTCGGCCGCCGACCAGTCGTAGTAGGACGTCACGAGCGTGCCCTCGTCGATTGGCTCCAGCCGGTAGCCGTACACGTGACCGAGGTCCAGCTGGCCGTGGACGGTCCAGGCGATTTCCTGATCCGGCTCGAACGTGACGATTTCGACGGTGACGTCGTAGAGACCGAGGGGATAGTCGTTGAGTGCTTCCCGGTCCATGTGCACAACGAAGCTGTCTCCCGCCTTGGCGGCAATGTCCCCGCTGGCCCCCATCAACATGCCCGAGCTGTCTATGGCAACGTGCCCCCGGGGATCCCTGAGCACAGTGAAAATCTCGCCCGCTGATGCGGCCACAGCCCGCTGCACCTCGAGTCGTTCCGGCATGCGCCGATTGTTGCACTCCGGCTGGGCCGGGGCCGCCACGGCAAGCCGGGTATTCCGGGGTGTCTGGCAGAATACGATCTCATGGCTAGCGCCTATGAGACGCTCGCCGCCGATTACGACTGGATGTTCGGCGACGACGAGCTTGCCAACGGACGCGCGATAAACCGTCCCGCGACCGCACGCCTGCTGCAGCGGGTCAGCCGCACAAGTACCGTGCTGGAGGCGGCCTGCGGCACGGGTGTCGACGCGGCGGTGCTCGCGCGCCGGGGCTTCACGGTGTGGGCGGCCGACGGAAGCGACGCGATGGTCGAAGGTGCGGCTGCCCGGTTTCGGCGAGAGCAGTTGGTGGTCCCGCTCTTGCGCAGTAGGTGGGCGGATCTTCCCGCGGCCGCCGGCGAGCGGTTCGACGTTGTGCTGTGTCTCGGGAACTCGCTGGTACACGCCGCCGGTCGCGACGCAATGGTTCAGGCGCTTACCGGGCTGCGGCGGATGGCCCGTCCCGGGGGATACGTGGTGATTGATTCCCGTAACTGGGAGAAGCTCCATGCCGAGCGCCAGATCGTTCAGGTTGCCGACCGAGTGGTAACTCACGCGGGACGACGATGTTTCGTGCTCTACGCCTGGGAGGTACCGGATCGCCTCGACGACGACCACATCGCCCATATGGTGTTCGTCTTTGATAACGACGGCCAGATTGAGTCACACGAACACCAGATCACGTTCCGTCCCTTCACGATCAGCGAACTGCGCGCACGGCTTGAACTGGCGGGCTTGAGGGAAATCGACACCGACTTCGATGCTTCCCTTGACCGCTACTCGGTGGTCACAGTAACGACCTAAGCGGGGAGGCTCAGAGCGGCGTCACTCAGTCAGCCCTGCTGGTCTGGTCGGGAAGTTCCTGCCCAGCGACGGCCAGCCGGGCGATGCTCCTGCTCGTGCGCGGCGACGGCCGCCATGGAATTCCTGAGCTTGTCTAGCAGGGCGGTGAGCATCTGTACGTCGCCGGGCGGCCAGTCCGCCACGAACGAGGCGAACCGGTCCAGACCGCTCTGGGTGAGCCGCTGCAGCTCGCCGGCACCGGTCGGCGTGAGCGTCACCAGGCACGACCGCCCGTCAGCCGGATCGGCGGCAACCTGGACGTGACCAGCGTCCTCCAGCTCCCTGACCTGCCTGGTGATCAGCGACGGGTGAACGTCCTGTACCTCGGCGATCTCGGACGGGCGGATTGGCTGGCGGTCGACGACGAGCTGGAGCAGGCTCAGCGTGCCCGCGGCCTTGCGCTGGCGTCTGGCCCGCTCCATCCCGGCGGTCAGCGTGAACAGCGCAGTCACCATCGCGTGCACATCAGCCTTGCTCGGAGCCATGGCCATAGCCTAAGTTAATTGCTATACTCAATCAACTATAGACGCTGCACTGAGTGACCCCGCCGGATGCTCGCCCGTCCAGAAAGCGGCAGCCGCTGCCGCCTGGCGCCGGCGTGGCCAGCGCGCATGTGAGGCAGCGCGGAGGAGCCAGTGATGGGCGAGGAACCCGGCCAGGATGAGGACCGCCCGGCCGCACGCGACAGCGCTCCGCTCATCAGGGCATCGGACGGCGACCGGGATGCCGCCGCCACCCGGCTGAACGAGGCGGTTGGCGACGGCAGGCTCACGCTCCAGGAGTTCAGCGAGCGCCTGGACCGGGCGTACGCCGCGCGCACCCGTGGCGAGCTGGCCCCGCTCACCGCCGACCTGCCGGCCATAGATCCAGTGCGCGGACCAGGAAGGCTGCACAGGGTAATGCTCGCCATCTTCTGGGACTCGCGCCGGGCCGGGCCGCAGCCGCTTGAGGACGAGATCACGGCGATTGCACTGCTGGGCGACGCGGTCATCGACCTGCGCGGGGCGAAGGCCACCGCGAAAGGAATCACGATCCGTGCCTACGCCCTGCTCAACGACGTCGACGTGATCGTCCCCGAAGGAGTGGCCGTAGAACTGTCCGGTGTCGCTGTTGTCGGGGACAACAGGAATATGACCAGGCCCGTTCCCGCGGGCACTAGCCGGTTCGCGGTCAAGATCCACGGCCATGCCGTCCTTGGCGACGTCCAGGTATTTCACCGCAACCCGCGAGCCATTCGCGGCCGGCGGCGCCGGTCAATCGAAAGCTGAGCCACCCTCCACTGCGATGCGCTCTGACCGGGCCCGGACCTCGCTGGACCGCCAACCATGGAAGCGGCACCCTGTTCGGTACCACCGCTCCTGCCCTGCTGGAGACTGGCCCGATGACCATCACGCTGATCACCGGAGCCAGCAAGGGTCTCGGCTACGAGACAGCCAGGCGGCTCATTGATCTCGGTCATACCGTGCCGACCGGCACCTTCGAGGACCGGCATGACCCCGTTCCCTGGTAGATCAAGCGAAGGAGCCGGACGCTGTGGTGCCTGCAAATCCTCGGGCCCGGTTACCGGATAGTGGCGGCGCAGCCGGGCTGGCCGTGCTTCTCGGCGTAACGCTGGTGGTACTCCTCGGCACGGTAAAACGCAGAGGCAGGGGTGATCTGGGTGACGATCTGCCGCCTGTGCGACTGCTGCTCGGCGTCGCGTGAAGCGATCGCGGCTTCCTGCTGGCCAGCGTCATGGTAGAAGATCGCCGAGCGGTACTGGCTGCCGAAATCGAGGCCCTGGCGGTTGCGGGTGGTCGGATTGTGGATCCGCCAGAACTCCTGAAGCAGTTCCGCGTAGCTGACCTGGGCCGGGTCGAACCACACCTCGACCGCCTCGGCGTGGCCGGTGCGGTGCCGGCAGACCCGTGCGTAGGTGGGGTCAGGGACGTGGCCGCCGGTGTAGCCGACAGCGGTCCGCAGCACCCCGTGGATCTGGCGGAAGGCCGCCTCGACGCCCCAGAAGCATCCTGCGGCGAATGTCGCGCGTTCGGCTCCGCCCGGCCCGTGTCCCTCGAACGGCGGTGCCAGTGCCGGGCCGGCGTCGCGGTTCCTGAGCTTAATCACGTCATAACCCCCTCGAACTTCTGTGCTAACACGAAGCCAGCGCCAGGGATTCCTGCACGGGCGGCACGGGGCGACGCGGTTCTGTCGGGCTATTTAGCAGCCGTCGCATTGGTCGGGGGCATTGTTCGCGATGACGGTGTTGGTCAGGATGACTGGGTTGGTGGCGAAGATGCCGCCGCCCTGCAGGGTGATGCCGGTGGTTCCGGTGAGTAGGTTATGAGTGATCGTGGCGTTAGCCAGGATCAGTGGCCCGCCGGGTGGGCCGCCGCTGGCCGATTCGTCGACGGCGAAGATACCGCCCCCCTGCGCGGTACCGGCGAGGCCGTTCGCGTCGCCGCGGTTTCCGCTCACCGCCGTGTTGCGCAGCGTCAGCGGACCGCCGGATTGAAGGCCGCCACCGACAAGGACCACGGTGCCGTGCGGGCTGGCGGCGGAGACAGTGTTGCCGCTGACGTTGCTGTTGGTCAGCGTCCCGGTGAAGATGGCGGCGCCGGCGGACGCGTCCGCAGTTCCGTTGGCCGATTTGACTGTGACGGAGTTGCCGGTGAAGCGCGTGTTGCTGATGGTGCCTGCCATCTCACCTGCGCCGGAATCGCCCTCGGCGTTGCCCGATGAGGTCGGCAGAGTTGCGGAGTAGACGGCGTTATTGGTGATGACGTCGTTGCTTAGCGTGAAGGTGCCGTCGGTGTGGAGACCGCCGGAAAACGCGGTCGCGTCCCCGACGGTGTTCGTCATGCCGACAGAATTACCGGAGATGATGGTGTTGCTGATTGTCGCTGCCGTCACGCCACTGGTGACATGAACACCGCCTGCGACGGCGTTCAACTGGACGCTGTCCGGCAGGGAGGCTGCGAGACTCGCCTGGTTACTTGTGATCGTGCTGTTACTCATTGTCAGTGAGCCGCCGTCCAGGAACATGCCGCCCGAGTCGGCGAAGCGCCCGTTCGGCGCTGTCGCGCTCGCCTCGTTGCCGCTGACCGTGGAATTAATGACCGTCAGCCCGGCCAGCTCGTTTGCGATCCCGCCGCCATCGGCGTCGCTGACGACGGTGCCCAGTCCCGTCGCCGAACCGATGCGGTTGTCGCTGACCGTGGTGTTCGCGAGTGTCAGCGTTCCCCAGTTGTCAATGCCGCCGCCCGCCGCCTGCGCGAACGGGCAGGAGACGCCCCCGGGGCAGGGAGGGCCGAGCGCGAGGGCGTGGGTGGGATCGGCGAGGTTACCGGTGATGACGCTGTTGGAGATCGTGACGGTCGCACCGCCAGTGAAGTCGGCGTTGGGCGGGATCTCCACTCCACCACCCCGGGCAATCACGCCGTCCTCGCCGGCAAACGGCACCGATTCCGGGCTCGACCGTGCCACGCCGCCCGTGATGGTCACCCCAGAGACCGAGACCGTGGGCTCGGCCGAAGCACCGTAGGCGCCGATCGTCAGCACCGAGCCCCCGCCACGGATCACCGTCGAGCCGGCCCCTGCCCCGACGATCTTCATGCTCACGTCAATCGTGACTCCGCCCGCGTACCTCCCCGGCGCGATGCTGATGGTGTCGCCATCATGAGCGGCGCTGACCGCAGCCTGCAGTGTCGAGAAGCAGCCAGGGCCGCTTCCGACGCACAAATCCGCCGCTAGCGCCGGCGGGGCGGCAAGCCCAGGCAACACCGCCGCAAGCGAGATCGCCAAGACCGCGGGGGCCAAGCGCTGCACCGCGGGTTTACTGATCATCTGTCCTCCTTGGCACTTTTTCGGGCCTCTGGCCTGGTGTGGACAAGGGTCGCGACCGGCAGCGAACCCGACAGGTGAACGCCCTTGGTCATCCGCCCGCCCGTGTCCACGTGCCGGCGAGAATCGCGATCCGGTCACCGCAGGGATCATGGCCGACGGGATGGAGGGTGAGCGTCTGGCCGCCCCCGACCGAGTACGTCCAGGCCCACAGCGGATCGGTGTCCTCGCAGAAGCCGCCGTTGTTGCTGTTCGGGTAGGGCGGGTACTCGATGGTCGGGCGCATCTGCAGGCTCCCGCCCGGCCCGTAGCCGACGTCAAAGAGCCCTCCACCGCCCGTCGGATCGCGCAGCTGCCATCCCGTCGGGCCTATCCGGAGCCGCCAGCGACCAGCCGGCGGGGGCTGGCTGGAGGTGGCTTTCAGCACATCCGCAGGGGTGACCTGGCGCACCCACGTGACGCCGGTCAGGCCCGGGGGCGGGGCCGGGGGGGCGGTTACCGACGCCCGGACCGTGTCGGTGGCCGTGTGCCCGTCGGCGGTGATCACTCTTACGGTGAAGGTGTGCTCGCCGTGCATGAGGAAGGTGGTGACCAGCCAGTTGCCGTCGTCGCCATAGAAGTACGGCGTGTTGTGCTCGACCCAGCCGAGCCTGCCGTCGATCAGGAAATCGACCTCAGAGACCTCCCCGGTCGGCGCGCTGGGGAAGGCTTGCCAGTGGATCCGCAACGGCAGGCTAGTGTGCCCGTCGAGCGTCGAGGTCACTCTGAGCGCCGGAGAGCTGGCGGGGCTGGCCGCCGTACCCGGCGCGGCCGCTCCGTTCGAGGCGGTTCCCTCTGAGGGGGAACACGCTGCCAGGGCCAGCACCAGCAGCAGCGCCGCCAGCCCAAGCCTGGCGCGTCGCGGCGACTGGGCTGCCGGGCCCAGTGCTGGCCGTTTCGGCGCCGTCATCGCCACCTCCGGTTCCGGGGATGGGAGGAGCCTCCGGCCGCCCGATCAACAAACGGTCGCAGCTTGCTCGCAGCGCAGGTGGCGGGCCATCTGGCCGCTCACGTAATCGTCACTGGCCGAGGCCTGAGGCCGGTGCTAGCGTGCAGCCATGGTGGGGGGCGGCGACCTGCAGTTCGGTGTTCTCGGCCCGGTCGAGGTCACCGACGGCGGGCAAAGCCTCCCGCTGGGCGGGCCGAAGCAGCGGGCACTGCTCGCCGACCTGATCCTGAACGCTGGACGCATCGTTCCCACCGCGCGGCTGATCGACGACCTGTGGGGAGACGCTCCGCCGCCGACCGCCGGCCACACCGTCGAGGCCTACATCGCGCGCCTGCGCCGTGTGCTCCGTGACGGTTGCGCGCCCGGGGCGCTGCTAACCAGGCCGCCGGGGTACGTCCTGGACATCGAACGCGGCCAGGTGGATGCGTTCCGGTTCGAGCAGCTGGTGCAGGACGCCGCGGCCGCCGCCAAACGGGATGATCATGAACAGGCGTCAGCCCTGCTGCACGCCGCGCTTGGCCTGTGGCGCGGCCAGGCCCTCGCCGACGTCGCCGGCACGCCGCTCGCCCGGGGCGCCGCGACACAGCTCAACGACCAGCACCTGCTCGCCCTGGAGCGGCGCATCGACTCCGACCTCAAACTCGGCCGGGCCCAGGAGCTGGTCCCGGAATTAGAGGCCGTGATCACCGGCCATCCGTATCACGAGCCGTTCCACCGGCAGCTCATGGTGGCCCTCTACCGGTCCGGGCGACAGGGCGAGGCCCTGGCCGCGTTCCGCCGCGCGCGAGGGCGGCTGGTCGATGAGCTGGGAATCGAGCCAGGGCCGGATCTGCGGAGAATGCAGCAGGCGATCCTCCGCCAGGATCCGGAACTTGAGCAGCCGCCGGCTGCCGGCCCGCGTCGGCACGGCCTTCCGGAGCCTGCCCTGCCCGGTACTCCTCCCGTCCCCGCAGTGCCGTCGCGCCGAAGGCGCCACCGCAGGCGGGCGCTCATCGCCGCCGGGCTGGTGCTCGCGGTCATGGCCACGGTCGCGGTAAGCGTGCCGCTGGCGCTGCGGGCGACGGCGGGGGCGAGCGTTCCCGCGAACGGCATCGGGGTGATGTCGGCCTCTGGCACCTCGGTCGCCTCGGCCCTGTCCATGCCGTCGGCACTGGCCAGCCTGGCCGTGGGAGCGGGCTCGGTGTGGGCCACGAGCCCGGAAGGCGGCACCGTGTACCGGATCGACCCGGCCACGCGGGCCATCACCCGGGCCATCGCGGTGGGCGCCGGGGCCGGTGGCATCGCCTACGGCGACGGTGACGTCTGGGTGGCGAACGCCTCCGCCGGCACGGTGTCCCGGATCGCTGGTCTGGCCGGCCAGGTGGTGCAGACGATCGGCACTGGCTCCGAACCCACGGGGGTCGCGGTCGGCCTCGGGGCGGTGTGGGTCACCGATCCGGTGGGAAGCACCGTCTCCCGGATCGACCCGGCGTCGGGCCAGCTGACGGCGACGATCGGCCTCACTGCGCCGCCGTACAGCATCGCGCTCGGTGCTGGGTCGGTCTGGGTGACCAGTGCCGCTGACGACAGCGTCACCCGGATCGACCCGGTGGCCGGACAGCCGGTCCAGACCATCTCGGTCGGCGCAGACCCGGATGCGATCGCTTATGGCTTCGGCTCGGTCTGGGTGGCGAACGGGCTGGACAGCACGGTGTCCCGGATCGACCCTGGCACCGGGATAGTCACCGAGACGATCCCCGTCGGCAACGGTCCCTCGGCCCTGGCAGTCGGCAGCGCCGGAGTGTGGGTGGCGAACACGGCGGCAGGCACGGTGCTGCGGATCGATCCCGCCGGCGACGTGGCCTCGAGCCTGCACGTTGATGATCCGCCGCTGGCCGTGACCATGGTCAGGGGAGAGCCCTGGGTGGGAACTGGAGTGGGCTACGCCAGTAGGCACCGGGGCGGGACGTTCCGCCTGCTCTCGTCGTCCTGGTTCGGCACGATCGACCCGGCGCTGAGCTACCCCGCGCTTCCGCCGCTCTTCACCGAGGCCACCTACGACACGCCGGTGACGTTCCAGCGCACCGGCGGCAGCGGCGGCCTGCAACTCGTCCCGGACCTCGCCCTCGCGATGCCCACGCCGCAGGCGGGCGGCACCCAGTACACCTTCGTGCTGCGCCCCGGCTTGCGCTACTCGAACGGGGCGCCGGTCCGGCCGCAGGACTTCCGTTATGCCCTGGAGCGCGTCTTCGAGCTCAATCCCACGGCACGCTCGTTCTTCACCGGGCTGGTCGGCGCGGATTCCTGCCGCAGCAGCTCACCCTGTGACTTGTCCCGCGCGATCACGGTGGACGATCACGCCCGGACAGTCACGTTCCACCTCACCGCGCCCGACGGGGATTTCCTGTACAAGCTGGCCTTCCCGTTCACCGCGCCGGTCCCGGCCAGCGTGCCCGCCCATGACGTGGGGACCACCCCGGTCCCGGCGACCGGGCCGTACATGATCACGCGCGATGTCCCCGGGCGGGAAGTCGACCTGGCCAGGAATCCGGAGTTCCGCCAGTGGTCGGCGGCGGCGCAGCCGGACGGGTACCCGGACCGGATCGTGTGGAAGTTCGGGCTCACCCCCGCCCAGGAGGTCGCCGCGATCGAGGCAGGACGCGCGGACTGGATGGCCGACCCACCGCCCGATGTCGCGAGCCTGGTCGCCCGGTACGACTCCCAAGTGCACATCAACCCCCTGCCCGGCATCGCCTACGCCGCCTTCAACGTGACCGTGCCGCCGTTCAGCGACCTGCAGGTCCGGCAGGCGGTAAGCCTGGCCGCCGACCGGAACCAGCTGGTACAGGCCCTCGGCGGCCCCGGCGCCGGGCAACCCACCTGCCAGATCATCCCTCCCGGCGTGCTTGGGTACCGGCCGTATTGCCCGTTCACCGTCGATCCCGATGCCAGCGGGGGATGGATCGGCCCAGACCTCGCCCGGGCCCGGCAGCTGGTGGCGGCCTCGCACACCGAGGGGATGCGGGTGGTCGTGTGGGCGCACCAGTTCGACGGTCCGCTCGGGCCCTACCTGGTGGGAGTACTCCGTAAACTGGGATACCGCGCGTCGCTGCGAATCGCCTCGGTGGCCGCGTTCGATCGCAACGTGAACGACAGCCGGCGCCGGGTCCAGGTCTCCGTCGGAAGCTGGATCGTGGACTACCCGTCCGCATCCGACATCTTCGACCTGTTCTTCCGGTGCTCGGCCTTCCGCCTGGCCGACCCGGCCGACACCAGGAGCGGCGGGTTCTTCTGCGATCCGGGCATCGACCGCCAGATGGACCAGGCCGACCAGCTCGAGATAAGCGATCCGCAAGCCGCCGCCACGGTCTGGGCCAAGATCGATCACGAGATCACCGACCTCGCGCCGTGGGTCCCCCTCGTCAGCCTGCGCTTCGCCGATTTCACCTCCGCCCGGGTGGGCGATTATCAGTACAACCCGATCTGGGGCATCCTGCTCGACCAGCTCTGGGTCCGGTAAGGCCGGGTAACGCTCACGCCCAGGAACAACATCACATCAAGACAACGATCCATGCGCTGCTGCGCCGCGGCATCGACGACGCGAGGTTCCGCGCCGATATCTCCGCCGACGAACTGCTCTTCCTGCTCGGCCGCCTGCTCGAAGCGGCTCCTGAGAGACTGAGGTCGACTTGCCGAGAGGACTGCTCGTCTGACGCGGCTGCGGATTGCTGTCCGGTGCCGCGAGCTGACCGGGGGCTGCCACATGGAACCTGCCGCGACGATGCCGGGGTCGCCGGTATCCGCGCTCGGGCCCGAGTCGGTGGAATTGCGGACGCGCCGCTTGGCCGCCGCACGCCGACGGGCTACCGCTCTGCTGGCCGGGGTGACGGTGGTGTTCGTAGCCGTGACTGTGGCCGGCGTCCATGGGACCGTCCTTGGCTACGTGCAGGCCGGCGCCGAGGCGGCCATGGTCGGAGGTGTTGCGGACTGGTTCGCGGTGACGGCTTTGTTCCGCCGCCCTCTGGGCCTGCCGATACCGCACACTGCGCTGATTGTGGAGCGTAAGGACCAGTTCGCCGCCACTCTCGGTCAGTTCGTGCAAGAGAACTTCCTCAACGCCGATGTTCTTGTCGAGCGGATCCGCTCCGCTCGGCTGGTTCCCCGCCTGGCTGCCTGGCTGGCCGACGACGCCAACGCGGCCGGCTTCGCTGGTCACGCCGCGGATCTGGTGGTTACGGCGGCCGAGACCCTGCGCGACGAGGATGTTCAGCGCGTGCTCACCGCCGAACTGACCCGGGCGGCCAGCACCGTTGACGTGGCGCCGCTGGCCGGGCGGGCCTTGCGGGTCATCATCGCGGGTGGCCACCACGCCGGCCTGTTTAACGCCATCGTGTCCGGCGCCGACCGCTACCTCGCCGATCACTACGCGGAGCTTGGTGACCTGTTCGAGGCCGAGTCACCCCGCTGGGTGCCGGACGCGGTTTACCGGCGGGTGTTCGACCGCCTGTACGAGCGCCTGCGCCATCGGCTGACGGCAATGGCGGCCGATCCGGACGACGAGACACGGCATCAATTTGAGGAATGGATAGCCGGGCTCCCTGACCGCCTCGAGACCTCCCCCGAGCTGCGCGAGCGCGGGGAGCGGTTCAAGCGGGATGTGCTGGGCAGTGCCGAGCTGCGGGACTGGTCCTCGTCGCTGTGGAAGCATGCCAAGGACACCCTGCGGATCCAGGCGGCCGACCCGGAGTCCGAGCTGCGCCGCCAGCTGGCCGGTGCGCTGGCGGCAGCAGCCGGCGCCTCGGATCAGACCCCAGTCTCCAGGAGAGCCTCCAGCGTGTGGTCGAGTCAGGGGCCCGGGCGCTCGCCGATCAGTTCCACGACGAGTTCGCTGGCCTTGTCACCGGAACCATCCAGCGGTGGGACGCCGCGCAGACGTCAAACCAGCTGGAACTGCTGCTAGGACGCGATCTGCAGTTCATCCGTATCAACGGCACCGTGGTGGGAGCTGGCGTCGGGCTGGCCTTGCACGCCATCGCCCTGAGCCTGGCCTAGGTGTACTGACCAGGGAGGTTGGTCAACCTGGTGATTGGCGCTGACCGTCCGATCGCGGTGTGGGGCCGGTGGTGGTTGTAGTGGTGGAGCCATGCTGGCAGAGCGGCTCGGCGGGCTGATTCGCTGGAGTAGAACTTCTTGAAGGCCCAGCCGTCGGCGAGGGTGCGGTGGAAGCGTTCGATCTTGCCGTTGGTCTGGGGCCGGTAGGGACGGGTGCGCTTGGGGGTGATGTCGAGCTCGGCGCAGGTGTCGCGCCACAGGTGGCTGCGGTAGCAGCTGCCGTTGTCAGACAGGACTCGCTCGATCCGTCACGCCGCGGTGCGGCGAACCAGGCGACGGCGTTGCGGAGCACGGCGACGGCGGTCTGCCTGGGTCTCGTCGTCGTGGATCTCGGAGTAGGCGACCCGGGAGTGGTCGTCGAGGACGGTGTGGATGAACGCGGTCCCGATCAGCGGGTGGCCGATAGGTCTGGCTGTGCCGGCCGGTGCGCGGCGCGGTGACCGTGCGGTTCTGCTGTCCCTGGGCGCGGCCGACGTAGCGCCAGCCGCCGCCGTCGGGGACGTTGCCGAGCTTCTTGACGTCGACGTGGACCAGCGAGCCGGGGTGGTCGTGCTCGTAGCGGCGGACCGGCTCCCCGGTGACCCGGTCGATGGTGGGAGAGCCGGCTGATCCGGCACCGGACCAGTACCTGGTGGACCGTCGATGGGGCGACGCCGGCCTGCTCGGCGATCTGCACCGGGCCGAGCCGCTGCTTCCAGCGCAGGTGCACGATCTTGCGGACCATCGGCTGGGAGGTCCTGTTCGGCGAGCGGTGCGGCCGGGAGGACGCATCACCCATCCCGGCCGGGCCGAGCTGCGGTACCGATCGGCCCACCGCTTGGCGGTCGGCCAGGACACGTCGTACCGCTCGGCAGCCCGGGCGACCGGCCAGCCCTGATCGACGATCAGCCGGGCGAGCCGCAACCGGGCCCGCGGCGTCAAGGCAGCGTTAGCGTGGGACACGAAGACCTCCTGGGTGCTGGAGCGGTTCTCAGACAGCTCCACTCCACGCCCGGAGGTCTTCGCCTTCCAAGCTCATTCAGATCGTGTCGTCACACGACCTTGACCAACCTCCCCGGTCAGTACACCTAGATCAGCTGACGTGGGTGGCGATGGTTCGCGCACACACCAGGGACTCGGTATGCGTCGTGTCCACCTCCACGTCATAGAACACCCCCTCGTGAACCACATCCGCCTGCGACGCGGCCATCCCCTGGATGCGATCTCCTCGTGCGACCTCGCGGCCTGCGGCGACCGCACTCTCACACCTGACGCCGACCCACAACACGGCCAGTCCGCCCAGAGCCTTCTGCCACCGCTGTTGGGACGCCGCTCCGCCGAGGAAGGCGTCATCGATGATGACCCTGGCGCCGGCCCGGGCCATCGCCACGACACCGTCCATCCAGGCCGCCTCCAGCGCCCGGAAGTCCGTCCCGACGCTCACCCCGCCGTCCGCCGCGACCACGATTCCCTCGTCCGACGCCTGCATCTTCGCGGGCATAGCTTCGACGAACGAGTCGCACCCGAACGCCAGCCACGGATCCGGCAGTACGGCCTGCAGACACCGTACGATCCCGGACTTCCCCGAGCTGGAACCACCGTTGAGAATGATCATCTGAGTCGTCACCGCGCCACAATAAGGCGCTTCCCACACGGCACGAAACGAATATCGGCACACACTGCTCTGCCGCCACAACCCGGTGAAATCTACTGCCGGGTCACCAGGCGCATTCTCAGCTACGCTCTCGCCAGCGTCGGAGCCTGGCCGGTGGCCTGGGCCAGCCGACTGGCCGCTCCCGGGTCATGAGCAGGCAGGATCACCAGGCCCGGATAACGCTGACGCATGGTGTTGACCATTTCGGTGGCTTCCCGCAGTCGGCGCCTGCTGCCGACGCCGGGCACGTGGCCGGCTTCGAGCAGGTGCGCGTCATAGGTCAGGTCGCCGACCATCATCAGCGGCGGCCGCCCCGGTCGGCGTACCAGCAGCGACATCGAGCCGGGGGTGGGCAGCAGGACGAGGCTGCCGTCACCGAACAGGTCGTGACACGACCAGAACGGGGCGAGGCCTGGGTCGTTGGCAGGTTCTGCCGTGACCCGGTGCCAGCGCAGGCCGGGCAGGTCTATGTGGCGGCGCATCAGCCCGCGCATCTCGGGCAGCGGGCGTGACAGCGTGTCCCACTCGGCCTGGCTCACCACGATGTCAGCGTGGCTCAGTTCGGCGAGGCCACCGATGTGATCCTGGTGCAGGTGTGAAATGACCGCGGTCGTGACGTCGCCAGCGGCGTAGCCGAGCCCGTCCAGCCCGTCGCTGAGGGTCTCCTGCGGGCCGATCTCGAAACGGGGCCAGCCGGTCGTACAGCACCCCCGTCATCCCGCCGGGGAAATAGCCGGGATCGGTGACCGAGGCCCGGTCCTGCCCGCGTGGCTACCGGCCTGCTGAGGCGTCCTGCTTCTTGCCGACGCCGTTCTCGGAGACCAAGGTCTTCTCGTCTTCCTCGGGAATGATGACCCAGGCCACCAGGTAAGCCAGGACGCCCGCGCCTCCGGTAATGACGGCCACGACGGCCACGATCACCCGGACCAGGGTCACGTCGACGCCGAAGTAATCGGCGGCTCCCGCGCAGATCCCGGCCACCATCCGGCCCTGCCGGCTGCGCACCAGCTTCTTGGTTCCGCTCCCGCCATTCATGTGAGCTACCCCTCGCGGTGACCCCGGGGATAGCTGGCCGCCGTCGACGGCAGATCCCGAGCGCCTGCCCTCAGGCTACGTTTGCAATGCGAAACAAGCAATGCTTTTCAAGAAATTGAAGGACCAGTCATTGACACCATCACATCCCGCCAGCAGTACCAGCGCGATCATGGTCGCCGGGAAGAAACTTGCCCGCGGAGGGCGCACCGCCGGGACCATCGCCACCCTCCACACCGCCGGGGGCACCGGGACCATCAGCTCGAGGTGATGACATCCGCACCGTCCGCCGGGCCACCGCCCAGCCGGTCGGCGGCGGCCAGACCCCCACGGCCGTCCTGGCTGCCCAGCAGCAGGGCCAGGACCTCGCCGATGGCAGGCTCCCGGCTGCCGGGCTCACGCAGCGGCAGATGGTCCTCGATCCGGTAGCGGTTGCGGCGGCCGTCCTTCTGCTTCACCACATAGCCGGCCTCAACCAGGTCGGTGATGATGCCATGAGCGCTGCGCTCGGTGATACCCACGCTGGCCGCGATGTCACGCAGCCGCGCGCCCGGGTCGTGCGCGATGCACAGCAGCACCCGGGCGTGATTGGTCAGGAAACTCCAATCGGCCACGCCGGTAAGATATCACAAGCTATTTCCGGAAACATGCTTCCTGCTTTCGAGCCAGCGCCCCGGGCGACAAGCACACCGAGGGCCAGCTTCTCGCAGTGAAAGCCGCGCCTGTCCACTCGAGCGATCGCGATGACCGTCCTTGTTCTTGACGAGATAGCCGGCTGCGCTGAGGCCGGTGACGATGCCCAAGGCGCTCCGCCAGGTGATGTCGACAGTCATGGACAGCGCGCTGGAGTCGCGGGCGGTGCAGTTGATGGCCCGGGCGCGGGCTGGCCGGGAAGCTCCGGGCCGCCTGGGTAAAGCGTGGCTAAATATTTCTTGAAATTCATTGCTGGTTTTGTGTATCCAGCGTAGCGTGAGCCGCAGCCATCGAGGCCCCCGGCCGTCGCCGACCGCCTGGTTGCTCGAGGGTCAGCGGCGAAAGGACCCGGCCATGGGTGAGGATCGGCCGCACGTTGTATTCGGGACCGGGCAGGTCGGAAGTGCTCTCGCCGGGCACCTGGCCGGGCTGGGTATTGCCGTGCGGGCGGTGTCCAGGCACCAGCCGCCCGCGCTGGCCGAGGGCGTCGACTGGCGGGCCGCGGATGTCACCGACCCCGAAGCGGCCACCGACGCGGCCAAGGGTGCGTCGGTCGTATACCAGTGCGTTAACGCCCCTTATAACAAGTGGCCGGAGCTTTTCCCGCCGTTGCAGCGGGGCGTGCTGGCCGCTGCCGAAGGCAACGGTTCGCTGCTGGTGGTCCTGGAGAACCTGTACGGCTACGGCCCGACCGGGGCCAAGCCGATGACCGAGGATCTGCCGCTGGCTGCGACCACGGTCAAGGGCCGGACCCGGGCGGCGATGACCGCCGAGCTGCTGGCCGCCGCCGAGGCCGGCCGGGTCCGCGTCGCCATCGGGCGGGCATCGGACTTTTTCGGCCCGGGCGTCACCGAGGGGTCAACGCTCGGCGAGCGGGTCTTCGGCAACGCCCTGGCCGGCAAGCGCGCCGACTTCATCGGCAACCCTGACCTCCCGCACACCTACAGCTACGTTCCCGACATTGCCGCTGGCCTGGCCACCCTCGGCACCGACGCGCGCGCGGCCGGCGAGGTATGGCACCTGCCCGGCCCCCGCACCGTCACGACCCGGGCGTTCCTCGAGCTTGTGGCCGGTGATGTCGACCATCCGGTGGGCATCCGGCCGGTGCCCAAGCTGGCCTTGCGCGCGCTGGGCCTGTTCAACCCGATGCTGCGCGGGCTGGCCGAGATGTCCTACCAGTTCGACGAGCCCTTCGTCCTGGACACCAGCAAATACGAGGCTGCCTTCGGAGCGGCCGGCACCCCGCTGGCCGCCGCCATCACAGCGACCGTCGCCTGGTACCGGACCCGGCCGGTCACGCCATGACCACCACACCGAAGGCGGCGGGTGCCATGACAACTCCATTGATCACCGTGACCGTGAAACCAGCGGCGATGAACGCCGCTGACCTGACCCCGGCCGCGGCATGGTCGAGGCGGGTGCGCCGCATCGGCGGCCTCATCCAGGCCGCCTTCGCCGCCTTCTGGCTGGCCCGCGCGAGCCTGACCATCGGCGGCCCCACCGGAGATGTACTGCTCGCCGTGTCCGGCGTCGCCGTGATCGGCGTGTTCACCTACGCCATCCGGGTCACGGCCGGCACCGCCCCCCGGCCCGCCGGCCCGGAAGCCAGGCGGATCGAACGGTCGGTAACCATCGCCACCATCGTCGAACTGGCCGCAGCCTTCGTGCTGCCCGTCATCGTCATCGCGGCCGGCCACTCCGACTGGGTGCTGCCGTCCATCGTGATCACAATCGGGCCGCTGCTCCTGTATCTCGACCACCTGGTCCATATCCCCCGCTACCGCATCGTTGGCTGGGCGCTCACCGCCGGGCCGGTAGTTCTCGTCGCGACAATGTCAGGTTCCACGCTCGCCGTGACCACAGGCATCGCCGCCGGTGTCCTGCTCCTGGGCACCGCCGCCGCCGGCTTCCACGACCTCGCGACCCTCCGGCCTGCTCGCCCGCCCGGCCCGGCCCGGCTCAGCGCCAAGACCCGATGATCATGCGACAGGCCGACACTCCGATGACCGGCTTCCGGCCTTTCTTCAACCCCGCCACCGGCGAATGGATCACCTACACCGCCATCGCCGAGGACACCCACGGGCAGCTCGTGCGCTTCAACTGGCGCAGTATGCCCGGCGGCGTCCTCACCGAGCACATCCATCCCCACCAGGAAGAGCGATTCACCATCCTGGCGGGCGAAGCCCACTTCACCCTCAACGGCGAGCAACGCATAGCCACAGCGGGCGAGACGGTCGTGGTCCCAGCTGGCGTCCCGCACTCCGAGGGGAACCCCGGCCCAGGCGAGATCGAGGGCGTCGTCGAACTGCGCCCGGCGCTGCACACTAAAGAGTTCCACGAGGCCCTCGCCGGCCTCGTCGCCGACGGCAAGACCACACCCCGGGGGGCACCGAAAAACCCGCTCCAGCTCGGCGCCACCTTCTGGTACTTCCGCCACGAAAGCCGGATCACCTCGCCCCCCATGGCGGTGCAGAATCTCATGCTCCCGCCGCTATCGGCGCTGGCGAAACTCTTCGGCATACGCCCCTACTACGACCGCTGGGACAGCCAGATCCGAGGCGCCGGCTGAGAGCCGAACGGCTGGGCCTGTCCGACGTGAGCTACTACCGTCGGTGGGTTCTAGTTACAGGAAACGGGCCGGGTCCAGGAAGCCGGTCGCGCAGTAGGGGCGCTCGCCCGTGACGATCTGGGCCAGCAGCTCGCCGATGCCGGCCGCGTGCTTGAACCCGTGACCGCTGTCCCCGCCCGCCACCACGACGCGGGAGTCGGGCAGCTGGCCGATGAGGAACTGCTCGTCGGGCGAGTCGGTGACCACGCACGGGATGACCTTGGCGGGCCGCGGGTCAAGGCCGGGCAGCGCCTGCGCCACGTAGGAGGTCACCTTGTCGATGTCGGCTTCCAGGTAGATGTAGCGGTCCATCTCCTCCGGGTCGAACCCGACGGTGTCGGAGGTGGCCGCGTTCTCTGGGCCGATCTTGATCCCGAAGTCCTCAGCGGACCCGTGGCCCCAGAGGCCGCCGCCGCCGGGGCGCTCCCAGATGAAGGCCGGGAACCGGTCCAGGGTGAACTCCTCCGACCCCGGGTCCTGGGACTTGAACCAGTACTGCGGGGTCCGCCGCGGCGCCAGGGGCAGGCCGGGCTCCAGCGTGCCCAGCCACGCGCCGGCCGCGACCACCACCTGCGCGGCCCGGAACTCAACCGTCGGGGTGCGCACCGTGACCCCGCCGGGGCCCGACTCGATGCCGGTGACCATCGTGTGCGGGTAGACGTCGGCACCGGCCCGCTGGGCGGCGGCCGCCTGCGCCCGGACGTTGCGCTCGGGGTAGCAGATCCCCGCGCCCGGGTCCCACACCGCGACGTCGTCCGGCGCCAGGCCCGCGTACTGCGGCTGCCGCGCGACCAGCTCGGCGTGGCTGAGCTGCTGCACCGGCAGCCCGGCCGCGGTGGCGGCGGCAATCACCCCGGTGACCGCGTGACCCTGCGGGGATCCGGTGCTCAGGCAGCCGCTCTGGCGGACCAGTTGCTCCCCGGTCTGGCTCCCGAGCTCGGTCCACAGCTCCAGCGACTTCAGCGCGATCGGGGGCAGGCCGGGGTGCTCCTGGCAGGCGATACGGAACAGCCGGGTCAGACCGTGCGAGGAACCGAGCTGATGCCCGATGCCGTGGCGCTCGATGCCGGCGACGTCCACGCCGCGTTCCGCCAGCCGCCACAGCGCCGCCGAGCCAAACGCCCCGAGGCCGACCACCACCACGTCTTTGCGGATGATCTCCATCGCCGCAGACCCTACCTCACCGGGGCCAGCCCTGCCTGACCGGCGCATACGACCTGACTGGGCAGGTCAGCGGCGGTGCGACTATCGTCGGCCAGCAGCGGTACAGCACTGTGGACCAAGGGGGAATGCAGATGCACAACGTCGTGACCATCGAGACTCCCGGGCTGGGAGACCGCAGCTACCTCGTGCACGATGGCGCGGCCGCGGTCGTGATCGACCCGCAGCGCGACATCGACCGGATGCTCGATGCCGCGGCGGCGGCGGGCGCGCGGATCACGCATGTCCTGGAGACCCACATCCACAACGACTACGTCACCGGCGGGCTCGCGCTCGCCCGCGCGACCGGCGCCGCGTACGTGGTGGCCGCGGCCGAGGACGTGAACTTCAGCCGCACCGGCGTCGGCGACGGGGATGCGATCGAGGCCGGGGGGCTGAGCCTGACCGCGCTGGCCACCCCGGGGCACACGCCGGGCCACCTGTCCTACGTGCTGCGCGAGGGAGGCGCCGCCCCGGCCGCCGTGTTCACCGGCGGGTCGATGCTGTTCGGTGCCGTGGGCCGGACCGACCTGATCAGCCCGGAGCTGGCCGAGACGCTGACCCGGGCCCAGTACAACTCGGTCCGCCGGCTCGCCGCCGAGCTGCCCGACGAGGTCGCGGTGTACCCGACGCACGGTTTCGGCAGCTTCTGCTCGGCCACGCCGACCAGCGGCGTGTCCTCGACCATCGGCCGGGAACGCCGGTCGAACCTGGCCCTGACCAGCGACGAGGACATATTCGTCCGCGACCTGCTGGCCGGGCTGACCGCGTATCCCCGCTACTACGCCCACATGGGCCCGGCCAACCGCGGCGGGCCAGGCCGGCCCGACCTCAGCCCCCCGCAGCCGGCCGACGCCCGCGACATCCGCCGCCGCATCGACGCGGGCGAGTGGGTCGTCGACCTGCGCGAGCGCCAGGCGTTCGCCAACCGCCACGTGAGCGGGACGATCTCGGTCGAGCTGAGCGACCCGTTCGCCACCTACCTGGGCTGGACGATCCCCTGGGGCACCCCGCTGACGCTGATCGGGGACAGCCCTCAGCAGGTGGCCGACGCCCAGCGGCAGCTGGCCCGCATCGGCATCGACCGGCTCGAGGCCGCGGCGGCGGGCCCGGTCGGCGAGCTGGCCGGCGGCCGGATCTCGGCGTACGGGGTCTCCGACTTTGAGGGGCTGGCGGCCAGCTTGGGCCGCAACGGGCTGGTGGTGCTTGATGTCCGGCGCTCCGATGAGTGGGAGGCCGGGCATCTCGCCGGGGCCGTGCACATCCCGTTCTGGGAGGTGGAACGCCGCGCCGGCGAGGTGCCCGAGGGCGAGGCGTGGGTGCACTGCGCCAGCGGGTTCCGGGCCGCGATCGGCGCGTCCCTGCTGGACCGGGCCGGCCGCCAGGTGGTCCACATCGACGACGACTGGGACCGCGCCGCGCAGCTCGGGCTGCCCATCATCACCAGTCCCGTCTAGTCGCTGAAGTAGTGGCCCTTGTCGAGGTCAGGGATGAGCCCGGGCTGCACGGGATGCCAGCCCATCTGCTCCCGGGTCAGGGCGCTCGAGGCCGGAGCGTCCAGCGTGATGAACGGCGCGAGCCAGCCGAAATGGCCGTCTGCCTCCGCGCGGGGCACGGCGGTCACCGGAAGCTGCAGATGCCGGCCGATGACCTCGGCGATGTCGCGGACCGGCACGCCCTCCTCGCCGATCGCGTGCAGCCGCACGCCCGCGGGCGCCCCCTCCAGGGCCAGCCGGAACAGGTGCGCGGCGTCGAGCCGGTGCACGGCGGCCCAGCGGTTGGCACCGTCGCCCGGGTACGCCGACACGCCCGCGGCCCGGGCGATGCCGATCAGGCCCGGGACGAAGCCGTGATCGCCGTCGCCGTGCACCGTCGGCGGGAGCCGCACCACCGAGGCCCGCGCCCCGCGCCCGGCGAACGACAGCGCCCCTTCCTCGGAGGGGATCCGGAGCGCCGCGGGCGAGCCGGGGTCAGGCCCGTCCTGCTCGGTGCCGAGGCGCCCCGGCGTGAGCAGGCCGGTCCCCGAGGTGACGACCAACGGCCGGCCGGATCCAGCGAGCGCCCCGCCGAGCGTCTCGATCGCGCGCCGGTCGGCCTGGGCGGAGTCCGCGAAGTTCGAGGTCTCGGAGATGTTGTTGAAGGCCGTGTGGATCACGCCGTCCGACGTGGCCGCGCCGTCGCGCAGGCTGCCGAGGTCTTCGAGGGCGCCGCGGTGAACCTGCGCCCCGGCGGCCGTCAGCGCCGCGGCCGCCGAATCCGAGCGGGCCAGCCCGGCCACCTCATGCCCCGCGCTCAGCAACTCACGAACGATGGCCGAACCGATGAACCCGGTCGCGCCGGTGACGAACACGCGCATGGTGCCCTCCTTCGGGGAAACAACCTGGCCAGCGACGGCACCAGGGGTGGTGCCGGGCCGGTGCTTCCACCCTGCCCGCTGGGAGTGCTCCTGGTCCAAGACCTGTTCCGCACCGGGCAATACGTATCAGGCATCACCGCAGCTCAGAGCCATCCCTTAGGCACTGGCGGGCAGGCAGTGGGGCTACGATGACGGTATGCCAGACTCGCCGCCGCCTCCGGCGGACCTCGACCTGCGGCTGGTGCGGTACTTCACCGTGGTCGCCGAGCACCAGCACTTCGGCCGCGCCGCCGCCACCCTCCGCATCGCCCAGCCGTCGCTGAGCCGGCAGATCCGCCGCCTCGAACAGCAGCTGGGCGCCCGGCTGCTGGACCGCACCCCGCAGGGCACCCGCCTTACCGAGGCCGGGGCCGTCTTCCTGCCCCAGGCCAAGGCGCTGCTGCGGTCCGCGAGCCAGGCCGCGGCGCGCACGCGAGCCGCCGCCGAGCCCAGCCGGATCACCATCGGGTACACGACCAGCACCCTCATCACCCCGGCCGTGCGCGCGCTGCGCCACCGGCACCCGGACGCATGGGTGCAGACGATGCATCTGGACTGGAACGAGCCGCGCGCCGCCCTGCTCGATCACCGGGTGGACGCGGCGGTGACCCGGCTGCCGTTCCCCACCGGCCAGCTGCACGTCACGGTGCTGTACGACGAGCCCCGGGTGCTGCTGGTGCCGCTCGACCACCGCCTGGCCGGCAAGGAATCCGTCAGCCTCGACGACATCGCCGACGAGCCCCTGCCGCGGCTGCCGGACCCGGCCTGGAACGCCTTCTGGCGCATCGACCCCCGGCCCGACGGACGGCCGGCCCCCGACGGCCCGCTGGTCGAGGACCTCGAGGACAAGCTCGAGCTCATCGCCGACGGGCAGGCCGTGGCCATCGTCGCCGGCCGGCCTGCGCGGCAGCAGCCTGCGCCCCGACCTCACCACGATTCCCCTGGACGGCGTCGAACCGAGCCACGTCGTGCTGGCGACCCGCGCCGGTGACCGCAGCCGCCTGGTGGCGGCCTTCCGCAAATGCGCCCAGGCCCACCTCACGGGTCCCGCCCCCGCCGAGTGAGCCGGTCAGGCCGCCCGCCCGGTGCCGGCCAGAAAAATCGTTTGCCCCGGGCGGGGGTCTAACTGGGTGAGACGAGAGAAAGGACCGGCAGATGCGCAAGAGCCGTGCCCAGACCGAGACAGCCGTCGACCGCGAGGTCCGCAAGACCGAAGAGCAGTGGCGCGAAGAGCTGTCCCCCCAGCAGTACCGGGTGCTGCGGAAGGCTCACACCGAGATGCCCTTCACGGGTGAGTACGTCCGCAACCACGAGGACGGCTACTACCGGTGCGCGGGCTGCGGCGCCGAGCTGTTCCGCTCGAACGCCAAGTTCGACTCCGGCACCGGGTGGCCGAGCTTCTCCGAGCCCGCCGTGGCTGAGGCCGTCGAGCTGCGGCCCGACAACAGCCTGTTCATGCGCCGCACCGAGGTCGTCTGCCGCCGCTGTGGTGGCCACCTCGGCCACGTGTTCGGCGACGGGCCGACCGAGACCGGCGACCGGTACTGCATCAACTCCTGCTCGCTGGCCTTCGAGCCCGCGGGCGGGAGCCGGGAGCAGGGCGACGGGCAGAACGTCGGCTGACCAAGCGTCAGGGCTGGTCCGCTACCGTGACTACGGCAGCGCCAGCCCTGACCCATGACGGGAGATCCGCGTGCCTGGCTTCCTGGCTGATCATCGGTGGTCGCAGCAGCATCTCTCGCACTACGTCGAGGGGGACCTGGCGCCCCGCGCCCGGCGGCGCCTGGACCGCCACGCGCGGGACTGCGCGGACTGCGCGCGCGGCGTCCGCGCGATGCGCGCCCTGGTGTCCGCGACGCATGCCCTGGGCGGCCTGGCCGGGATCCGCGCGCCCGTTTCGATCTTCGACCGGGTCCGCGCCGCCGGCTCCCCATCCGGGTAATGCGACCGCTGCGGGGCAAGCGTGCCCCGGAGCCCGCCGCCGGGGATTCCGCGGGCCCGGCGGCGGAGTCCGCGGCCACGGAGGCGAGCCTGCTGGCCCGCGCCCAGGCGGGGGATGTCAGCGCCTTTGAGCAGCTGTCCGCCGGGTATGCCGACCGCCTGTTCATGCTGCTGCTGCGGCTGCTCGGCGACCGCGCCGAGGCGGAGGATGTGGCCCAGGAAGTCATGCTGCGGGCCTGGCGGGGCCTAACCCGCTTCCAGGGCCGCTCCAGCTACTTCACCTGGCTGTACCGGATCGCGGTCAACGAGGCCAACCGCGCTCTGGAAAGACGCGCCCGGCGGCCGGCGTCCGCCCCGATCGGGGTGGACGAGCTGCAGCTGCCCGCCTCCCCCGCGCTTGACCCGGCCCGGCAGGCCGAAAACAACGAGCTGCGCCGCGCCCTCGGCCAGGCCCTGGCCGAGCTGCCGCCTCCGCTGCGGACAGCGATCGTGCTGCGCGACGTCGAGGGCCTGTCCACCCAGGAGGCCGCGGAGATCGCCGGGGTCAGCCAGGCCGCCTTCAAGAGCCGCCTGCACCAGGCGCGGCTGCGGGTCCGGGCCATCATCGGCGACGAGGCGCTGGTGACAGCGCGGTAATCCGGGCTGGCCGCCGGTGCGGATCGAACAGGCGGTCAGGTGCGGATGACCCGGTACAGGCTGGGGTGGGGCCGGTAGCCGGCCAGGCCTTCCGCGACCGCACGGAACCCCGGGCTCTGCAAGGCCGCCATGAAGTCCTCGGCGGTCTGCCAGCGCGCGACGTTCACGAACTGAAACTCGGCGTTCGGCGCGGCGGCCTGGTGCAGGGCAGTATCGATATAGCCCGGCTGGGACTCCAGGTAGTCACGCGTCTTCTCCCAGGCGGAGATGAACGTCTCCGCGTCGCCGTCGGGAACCTCGAATGAGTTGATCAAGACCACGGGCTCGGCCATGGATCCTCCGTTACGCACTATCACCGGGTGATCCCCTCAACCTAGCCAACTGCGTTACGCGGGCCGCGGGCCTAAACGAGGTGACGCGGCAGTCCCCGCGGACTACGGTCCCGGGCTATGGCAAGTGTCATCAAGTCAGTGTCGTTCGACTCCGCGGACGCGATCGTGCTGGCCACGTTCTGGGCGGCCGTGTTCGGCTCGGACGTGGATGAGGAATCCACCGCCGACAAGGCGTTCGTGGAAGCCGCCGGATGGGGCGGCCCGAACATCTGGTTCAACCGCGTGCCCGAACCCAAGACCGCGAAGAACCGCGTGCATTTCGACCTGCGCGCCCCCGGCTCCGTGGCCGACGAGGTGGCCAGGCTCGAGCGGCTCGGGGCGACCGTGTTCGAGCACCGCGGCCACAACACGGTCATGCAGGACCCGGAGGGCAACGAGTTCTGCGTCGAGCCCGGCCCGGCGAGCGAGTAAGCGGCGGCGCCGTCGCCGGCCTACGACGCGCCGGCGTCGATGCCGATCGGGAGGTCCGCGGCCAGGCCCTCGGCGCGCATGGCCTTGCGGTAGGCCACGGCCACGGCGTCGAACTTCAGGTGCAGCTCGGCCGCCAGGTCGAACGGCACCCGGTCGGGCCGCTGTGACTCCACCACCACCTGATCCTGGCCGAAGATGGTGTTCTCGAAGTTCTGGATCACCTGGTCGTCCTGCTCGAGGTTGTAGTTGCGGCCGATGACCACGTACCCGCAGCAGCGGTCGACGCCGATGGGCTGGGACGCGAAGAAGTAGACCATGCCTCTCTCCCCGCCCCAGCCCAGCCGCAGCGCGATCGTGTACGGCAGGTGCAGCTCGTAGCGGCTGCGCCGCTCCGGCGGCCCGGCCTGCTCGTTGCCGAAGACCGGGAAGTCAGTGGTGTTCTCGGCCTCCGGCCGCACGATCGTGTAGTGCAGCACGTGGTCTTCTGTGCGCACCTCGTGCTGTGGGACCACCGGACGGTCGGGATCGCCCAGCAGGCCGGGGTGCACCCAGGGGAAGTGGCCGAAGTCGGTGAAGTTCTCGACCTGGCGGGCGGCGTCGCACTGCCAGGTGTACGGCCCGGCCGTGACCACCGCCCAGTCGCCGTCCTCCAGCTCGGGCACCTCGGGCAGCGGCCAGCGCGGCTCCTCCAGCGCGGCCCAGATCAGGCCGTACCGTTCCTGCGCGCGGAACGCGGCCACCCGGGCCTTGGCCGGGACCCGCGACGGGTCTTCAAGCTGCGGGATCGCCATGCAGCGGCCCTCGGCGTTGTAGCGCCAGCCGTGATAGGCGCAGACGATCTCGTCGCCGCTCACCCGGCCCAGCGAGAGCGCCGTGCCGCGGTGCACGCACAGGTCCGACATCACCCGCGGGCTGCCGTCCGCGCCCCGCCACAGCACCAGCGGCTCCCCGAGCAGATCGGCATGCATCGGCTCGGTGCCCAGCCCGGCCGCGAACGCGACCGGGTGCCAGCAGGCCCGCTGGGCGGCCAGGTCAGCGTAGACGCCCGGGGACGTCACGGAATCAATCCCAGGTCAGCACACATACGGGTCATTGTGCTCTACTGCGTCACCAGGCTCGACGGCACTGTCGATCATGACCTGACACGTGCCGGGCCGGAACCGGAGCCCGCGGCCCGCATGACGAAACCGACCAGGACGCCGGCCAGAAAGCCGAACACGTGGGCCAGGTAGGCCACCGAGCCAGCGCCCGCGGTGGCCATGCCCGCCGAGTACGCCCACTGCAGCACGAACCACAGGCCCAGCACGATCCACGCGGGGATGCGCAGCGGGATGAAGAGCAGGAACGGCACCAGGCTCCAGACCCTCGCCCTCGGGTAGAGCACGAGGTAGGCGCCCAGCACGCCGGCGATCGCGCCGGAGGCGCCGATGAGCGGCTCGGTCGAGGCCGGGTTGGCCAGCGCGAACCCGTACGCGGCCACGTAGCCGCAGGCCAGGTAGAAGATCAGGAACGGCAGCTTGCGCATGCGGTCTTCGACGTTGTTGCCGAAGACCACCAGGAACAGCATGTTGCCGAGCAGGTGCAGCCACCCCGCGTGCAGGAACATCGACCACAGCACCGACAGCGGCGGCGACTTGTGGTACGTGGGCCGTTGCAGCAGGCAGCCCGGCCCCTGGGGCCCGGCCGCGACCCGGCCGGTCGGCACCAGCCGCAGCGGCTGGTCGGTGACCAGCTCGTGCGGGATCGCGGCCCACTGGTCGTAGAACGCCGCCTGCCTGCACTGCGCGGCAGGCCCGGGCTGGCCGGCCAGGTTGCCGATCGCCACCGGGGTGAGCAGCAGGACCACGACGTTGACCGCGACCAGCGCGTAGGTGACCCAGGGCGTCCGGCGCAGCGGGTTGATGTCGTGGACGGGAATCACCATGAATCTATGATGCCGAACCATCCGCCAGTTTCCGCACCATCTCTGGGCTGGCGACAGTGTCGGCAGGCGGGGTTACTGTGGCCAGGTGATGGACTCGTTCCACCCTGCGGTGCGCACCTGGTTCGCCCGGCGGTTCCCGGCCGGGCCCACCGAGCCGCAGGCCGAGGGCTGGCAGGAGATCGCCGCCGGGCGGCACACGCTGATCGCGGCGCCGACCGGCTCGGGCAAGACGCTGGCCGCGTTCCTGGTGTGCATCGACCGGATCTACCGGGCCCACGAGGCCGCGGTCGCCGCGAGCCCGGGGTGGCAACCCTGCCTGTTCGGCCCGCCAGATGCCGGCCGGCATGGCAGCGGGTCCGGCGAAGCCGGGTCAGCCGCGACGGCCGGGCTTAGCCGGCCCGAGCGGATGGCGCGCGGGGGGGTCCTGGGGGGTCGTCCCCCCCGGGTAATACAGGCCCGCAGGTGGTCTACGTGTCGCCGCTGAAGGCGCTGGCGGTCGACATCCAGCTGAACCTGGAGCGCCCGCTGGCCGAGATCGCCGAGACCGCGGCCGAGCTGGGGCTGAGCGCGCCCACGATCCGGGTGGCGGTGCGGACCGGGGACACCGCCGCGGCCGAGCGGGCGGCGATGCTGAGGCACCCGCCGGACTTCCTGATCACCACGCCGGAGTCGCTGTACCTGCTGGTGACCGCGGAGCGGAGCCGGGCCATGCTGGCCGCGGCCCGGACCGTGATCGTGGACGAGATCCACGCCGTGGCCGGGAACAAGCGCGGCTCCCACCTGGCCCTGACCCTGGAGCGGCTGGAGCACGTGGCGGCGGCGGACGGGGTGCCGCTGCAGCGGATCGGGCTGTCCGCCACGCAGCGGCCGATCGAGCGCGTGGCCCGGCTGCTGGTCGGCGTGGGCGACGGCCGGGAACGCCCGGACGGGTCACCGCGCTGCTCGATCGTGGACTCCGGGCACCGCCGCGACCTCGACCTGGCCCTGGAGCTGCCCGACGACGAGCTGGGCGCGGTCGCGTCGGCCGAGCAGATGGCCGAGATCCTCGACCTGATCGCCGGCCACGTGCAGGAGCACCGGACCACGCTGGTGTTCGTGAACAACCGGCGGCTGTCCGAGCGGGTCGCGCACGAGCTGGGCGAGCGGCTCGGGGACGGGCAGGTCGCCGCCCACCACGGCAGCCTGTCCAAAGACCGGCGGCAGCGGGTCGAGGCCCGGCTGCGCAGCGGCGACCTGCGGGCCCTGGTCGCGACCGCGTCCCTGGAGCTCGGCATCGACATCGGGCCGGTGGAGCTGGTGTGCCAGATCGGCTCGCCGCGCAGCTTCGCCACGTTCCTGCAGCGGGTGGGCCGGTCGAATCACTCCCGCGGCGGGACGCCGTCGGGGCGGCTGTACCCGATGTCCCGCGACGAGCTGGTCGAGTGCGCGGCCCTGCTCCGCGGGGTGCGCACCGGGCGGCTCGACGCGCTGCTGATCCCGGACGCGCCGCTGGACATCCTGGCCCAGCAGATGGTGGCCGAGTGCGCGGCCGCGGACTGGGCCGAGGAGGACCTGCTGGCCCTGATGCGCCGGGCCGCCCCGTACGCCGGGATCTCCCAGGAGGACTTCGAGGAGGTCGCCGGGCTGGTCACCGACGGGATCCCCACCGGGCGCGGCCGCCGCGCGGCGTACCTGCACCGGGACCAGGTGAACGGGCGGCTGCGCGGCCGGCGCGGGGCCAGGATCGCCGCGCTCACCTCCGGCGGGGCGATTCCCGAGCTCGGCGACTACCGGGTGCTGGCCGAGCCCGACCAGACCCTGATCGGGACCGTGAACGAGGACTGGGCCATCGAGTCGATGGCGGGCGACGTGTTCCTGCTCGGCACCCACTCGTGGCGGATCCGCCGGGTCGAGCCCGGCGTCGTCCGGGTGGTGGACGCTGAGGGAGCGCCCCCGTCTATTCCGTTCTGGCTGGGCGAAGCCCCGGGCCGCACGCGGGAACTGTCCGAGGAGGTCAGCAACCTGCGCGCCGCGGTGGCGGCCCGGCCGCCGGCCGAGGCGATCGCGTGGCTGGCGGCCGAGTGCGGGCTCGGCGACGCCGCCGCCGAGACGATCGTGGCCTACCTGCGGGCCGGGCTGGCGCAGCTCGGGGTGCTGCCGACCATGGACACGATCGTGCTGGAGCGGTTCTTCGACGAGGCCGGCGGGATGCAGCTGGTGGGGCACGCGCCGTACGGGGTGCGGCTGAACCGGGCGCTCGGGCTCGCGCTGCGCAAGCGGTTCTGCGTCACGTTCGACTTCGAGCTGCAGGCGGCGGCCAGCGACGACGCGATCCTGCTCTCGCTCGGGCCGCAGCACAGCTTCCCGCTGGAGCGGGTGCCGAAGTTCCTGGCCTCGGCGACCGTCGAGGGCGTGGTCCGGCAGGCGGTGCTGACCTCGCCGATGTTCCCGGCCCGGTGGCGCTGGAACCTGAACACGTCCCTGACCGTGCTGCGGATGCGCGGCGGGAAGAAGAACCCGCCCGCGATCCAGCGGATGGAGGCCGACGACCTGATGGCGGCGGTGTTCCCGACGCTGGCCGCGTGCCAGGAGAACGTGGCGCCGGGCCCGATGGAGATCCCCGACCACCCGCTGGTCCGCCAGACCCTCGACGACTGCCTGCACGAGGCGATGGACATCGACGGGCTCAGGGAGCTGCTCGCGCGGGATCGAGTCCGGCCGGGTCACCGTGGTGGTGCGGGACACCACCGAGCCGTCGGTGCTCGCGCACGAGATCCTGAACGGGCGGCCGTTCACGTTCCTGGACGACGCGCCGCTGGAGGAGCGGCGCAGCCGGGCCGTGCCGCTGCGCCGCGGCCTGCCGGTGGAGGCCGGCGAGCTGGGCCGGCTCGACCCGGCCGCGATCGAGCGGGTGACCGCCCAGGTCCGGCCCGACCCGCGGGACGCGGACGAGCTGCACGACCTGCTGATGACGACCGTGGTCCTGCGGCCCGCCGGCGAGTGGCGGGAGATGTTCGCCGCCCTGGTGGCCGACCGCCGCGCGGCCGCGCTGCACGGGCTGACCGGGAACCACGGGCTCGACCGGCGAACCACGGGCCGGCCGAGGAGCTGTGGTGCGCGGTCGAACGCCGTCCCGCGATCGAGGTGCTGTTCCCCGACGCCGCGATCGTCCCTGACCTCCCCGCCCCGGTTATCCCGGCCGAGCCGCCGGACCCGGACGTCGCCGCCGCTGAGCTGCTCCGCGGTCACCTGGACTGCCGGGGGCCGTCGACCGTCGCGGACCTGTCCGGCGCGACCGGGCTGCCGGAGAACCTGATCGTGCGCGCGCTGGCCCGGCTGGAGGAGGAAGGCTTCGCGCTCCGGGGCCGGTTCACCGCGGCGGCGCAGGGCGGGGCCGAGGAGTTCTGTGCCCGGCGGCTGCTGGCCCGGATCCACGGCTACACCCGGCAGCGGCAGCGCAGCGAGATCGAGCCGGTCAACGCCAGGGACTTCATGCGGTTCCTGCTGCGCTGGCAGCACGTCGAGCCGGGCACCCGGCGCGAGGGGCGGTTCGGCGTGCTCGCGGTCGTCGAGCAGCTGCAGGGCTTCGAGCTGGCCGCCGGGGCCTGGGAGACCGGCATCCTCGCGGCCCGGGTGGACGGGTACAAGCGCGAATGGCTGGACGAGCTGTGCCTGTCCGGCCAGGTCACCTGGGAGCGGCTGTCCCTGCGGGACAGCGACGACGACCCGGCGCGGCGCAGCGGGCTGGCCCCGTCCCGGGCCACCCCGATCACGCTGTCCATCCGCGAGGACCTGCCCTGGCTGCTGCGCGCCGTCCGCGGCGAGGCGACCCCGGCCGAGCCGGGCCCGGGCCGGGCCCGCGACATCATCGACGCGCTGCGCCAGCACGGCGCGCTGTTCCGCCCCGATCTGGCCGCGGTCACCGGCCGGCTGCCCGCCGAGGTGGAGGAGGCGCTGTGGGAGGGCGTGGCCCGCGGCCTGATCACCGCGGACGGGTTCCGGGCCGTGCGCTCCCTGCTGCGGCGCGGCGGCCGCCCCGGCCCGGCGCGGCGCGGGCTGCGGCACGGGATCCGCGGGACCAGCTCGGGCTCGACCGGGCGCTGGTGCCTGCTGCCCACCCCGGCGACCGCGCCCGACCGGGACGAGCTGGCCGAGGCCGTGGCCGAGCAGCTCGCCGCGCGCTGGGGTGTGATCTTCCGCGACCTGGCCCGCCGGGAGAACCTGGCCGTGCCGTGGCGCGACGTGCTGTGGGCGCTGCGCCGCATGGAGGCGCGCGGGACCATCCGCGGCGGCCGGTTCGTGGCCGGGTTCAGCGGCGAGCAGTACGCCCACCCGGACGCGGTCGACCTGCTCCGCGCGGTCCGCAAGCAGCGGCCCACCGGTCAGCCGGTGCGGCTGTCGGCGACCGACCCGCTGAACCTCACCGCGGTCGTGCTGCCCGGCCCGCGCATCCCGGCCATCCCCGCGAACAGCGTCACCTACGTGGACGGCGCCGTCCCGGCCGCGGCCGCGACCTCCGCTTGATCCTCTCGGTGGAGGGTGGCACGATCGCCGAGGTGAGCACAGCGTTGCGGGAGCTGTTGATTGAGGAACGCGGGGTTCTCGTCGCCGGCGACATGCTTTCTGATGTCCTGATTCCGATGCTCGACCTGGACGGCACCGCGGACCCGATCGAGGACTACCTTGCCGCGCTGCGGCTGCTCGAGGGCGTGGCGGGCGATGTCGATGTCCTCGTCCCCGGCCACGGGTCCATCGGCGAAGCTGATCAGGTACACGCCCGGATCGGCCAGGATCGGGCGTACGTGCATGCCTTGCGTGACGCCCATGTTCCCAGCGACTCGCGGGTCGGCCCATCGGCAAAGTCCGGCTGGGAGTGGGTGAGCGGCGTGCATGAACGGCAACTCCAGCGCCTCGCCAGAAGAAGCGAGCGCGGCGGGACGTCCGGCTAGCGATCAGACGACAGCGACGCCTGCTGATTAGGCTGAGCGGCGCTCTAAGTTCGCGTGCCTGGGGCAACTGCCCCCTGGGCCTGGGGTCCGGGCCCGAGGGAAGGTCCGCGGGCGGCGACGCTGGAAGGGCGATGGGTTGGGGGTGACACGGCGCCGTTAGGGGCATATTCCGCCGCCCGGCCAGGCTCTCCCGACACAGGCATGATCGCTGCGGCGGCATCCCGTTCCGCGGCGGCACGGATCGCGGCGATCTGGTTGCTCGCCTGCTGCCGGACCGCTGCGGCCTCGCGTTCGGCCGCTTCGTGTATAGCGTTGACCCGCGTCCACGCCGCTTGTGTTATGGCGGCCTCCTGGCCGTCAGCCAGGTTAAGGATCCGCCACGCCCGCCAGAGCGAGTCGGTGTCCCGGAATCGCCCGGGCCGGGGTGGGTGTCCGGCGTCTGGTGGATAACGGTCATCGTTACCTGCGTAACCACTGTCCGGGTAGCTGTTCGCCGTGTACCCATCTTCAGTGGGGCGCTCCGCCGGATAGCGATCCGCTGGGTAGCCGTCCGTGGGATATCCCTCCCGTTAGCTAGAGTCGGGACCGTCACCGTTCAGGGTCTTACCGCACGAAGTGCCGCGGTCCCTGGGCTAGTGGGGGATTCGGTAGCGCCCGGTGAGCCTGCCTGCCCGTCCGGCCCCGCCGAAGGCGATCAGTGCCACGCCGGTCACGATCCCCCCACCCCGTGTCCCTCGGCGGTGCCGCCACGGAAGAGCCAGGGGCACAAGAACCCCCCCGGGCCCAAACTGGCATCGCCTTGCTGATGTTCACAGTTGTGTCAATACAGTAGGCCACCGCGCAGCCCCTGACCAGGGACGGATACCTCCTAGGGCCTGGGCAACCCTGAAGGCCAGGTTGATCAGGGCACGGGGCTGAGCGCACAGCCGCCCAGAACATTCGGCCATGAAGATCAGGCGGAGGAGGGCCGTCGGGCGCGCGGATCAGGTCCGCGCCGGTACTGCGGTTACTGCACCGACGACACCGGCGCGCTGCAGTCGTTCGAGGAAGGCTTCGCCCGGATGGCCGCCTGGCGCGACCATCCCAAGGTCCAGGCACGCTGACATCCAAAGCCGGCCAGCGTCAGAACCGGAAGCGTGTCAGGCCGCCCGGCTCCGCCGCCAAGGCCACGATCGCCGAGCGTGGCTCAATGCGATACACGTTCCACGGCGGTGGCCCTAGCGACGGCGCGTTGAATGGGGCAGTGATGCCCGACCCGCTGTCGTCGGGTTCGGCCGGCCAGCCGTTGTCCGCCCACGCCTTCGCAATACGCGCCACTGCGCCCGGCTCGGTTACCCGCGTAGCGTCACCCTCGATGACGACGTCCGCGTCGCGGATCGACACCGCGACCGAACACCGCGGATCGCGCGCGACGTTGCGCCCCTTCCGCGTGCCCGCGCCCGTCTGGAACCAGAACGCGCCGTCGAGCCACAGGGCACCGACCGGGGTCACATGCGGGCTGCCGTCCTCGTTGACGGTGGACAGCCAGGTCGTGCGGGAGTTCGCCGCCTCCGGGGCCGGCGCCAGCCCCGCAGCGAGCTTCTCAGCAACGGCGGCCCAATCCACCGGCGGCAGCCCATCCGCCTTCCCCAGATTGATGATCTCCATCAGGCATCCCTCCATCGTCCTGCGGACATCCTGGCTAACAACATCTGGTAGCTAAGACGCGCGACGACCGCGGGAGTCATCGCGTATGCGCGGATCATGAGCCGCCTGAGCGCGCACACCACGGCTAGCTCGGCGGCTATTCCCACGCCGACTGGGCCAGGGTCAGGCCGAAGTCGCCGCCGGGGTCGGTCCAGAACTGCAGCATCCACATGCCCGCGGCGGCCAGCTCGGCCTCGATCCGCTCCCGGCGGAACTTGGCCGAGATCTCCGTGCGCATCTCCTCCCCGGCAGCGAAGGCGACGGTCAGGTCGAGATCGCTGATCGTGACCTGCTGATCGCGCAGCGACCGCAGCCGCATCTCGATCCACTCGCTGGGCCGGGTCCCACAGCGCGACGTGCTGGAACTCGTCCACGGCGAAGTCGGCGTCCGAGCTCGCGGTTGACCACCCGCAGGACGTTGCGGTTGAACTCCGCCGTCACTCCGGCCGCGTCGTCGTACGCGCGCTGCAGCCGGTCGGCGTCCTTGACCAGGTCCGTCCCGAGGAGGAAGGTATCCCCGGGACGGAGCGCAGCCCCGACCTGCGTCGAGGAAGGCCGCATCGGGCCTGTGGCTCGAGATTGCCGATTGTGGAGCCGAGGAACACGATCATGCGGCGCCCTCGGTGGCGGAACGGCGCCGAGATCGCGGGTCGAAGTCGCCGACGAACGGCGCGATCCGCAGGCCCGGGTACTCCGCGGCCAGCGCGCTCGGTGGCGTCGGTCAGCACGGCCGGGTCGACGTCGAACGGCACGAACTCGCGCAGGGTCCCGCCGTCGAGCAGCGCGCGCAGCAGCAGCCGGGTCTTGGCCGACGTGCCGCTGCCGAGCTCGACCAGCGACTCGCACCGCGCCAGCTCGGCGATCTGCGCCGCGTGCGCTGCTCGCAGGATCGAGGTCTCGGCCCGGGTCAGGTAGTACTCGGGCAGCCGGGTGATCTCGTCGAACAGCTCGCTGCCGCGCGCGTCGTAGAAGTACTTGGGCGGCAGCGTCTTCGGGGTCGCGGTGAGACCCGCCCGCACGTCCGCGCGCAGCGCGTCGAGGTACCGGCCGGGCTGAGCCTGGACGCGGTTTTCTGCTGGCATTACAGCCTCCAGATCGGTGATGGTCACGGTGTCGGCGGTGACGTCGACGAGATGGTGATCGGGCACGTCGGCCCAGCGCGGGTCGTCGTCGTACGGCTCGCTCGCCACGACGATGCCGTCGTCGGTGCGCAGCACGCTGAGCGTGTCGTGCCACCGGGTGGCCAGGACCCGCTGGCCGTCGGTGAGCAGGAGGTTGAGCCGGGCACCCGGGTCGCGCCTGGCCAGACCGGTCGACGAACTCGGCCACCCGCTCCGGGCCGAACTCGAACAGGTGCGCCGCGAGCTGGGCGGAGTCGCACACCGACTCGGCGGCCGGGTGCGGGCCGAGCACGGCCCGGTCGACGATCGCCGTTGTGCGACAGCAGCCACCGGCCGGACTGGAACGGCGCGGCGGCGGTCTCGTCGGCCGGCATCCCGGCCGTGGCCGAGCGGACCGCGGCCAGCACGCACGTCGAGGAGATCACCGGCGCCACCGACGCGAACGACGCATCGCTCCACAGCGGCCGGTTCGAGCGCCAGCGCGCGGGCTCGGGCGGGACGCCGCAGTAGAAGCCGACGCCCCAGCCGTCAGCGTTCATCCGGCCGTTACGCTGCCGTCGCGGGGCGTAGGACTGCACCAGCAGCCCGTGTTGCGGGCTGCAGCACCAGATCAGCCGAGCGAACGCGGCGCGCCCGAGCCAGGCGAGGTGACGGCACACGTCAGGCGTCCCAGCGCGCAGCTCCCAGGCCAGCTCGCCGGTGAAGATCTGCCGCCGGATCGGGTGATCCCAGTTGCGGAACGAGGGCCGGATCGTCGACGGGGCCACCGCCCACGAGCCGCCGCGCAGCACCTTGTAGTCGCCGCCGAAGAACGGCTCGCTGTAGGCGCGGTAGATCATCGGCACGAACCCCGGCCACGGCGACGAAGTCCGACGACGTCCACTCCCACACGTCACCGATCATCTGCTCGGCGCCGTAGGCCGACGCGCCGGCCGGGTAGGCGCCGACCGGGGCTGGCCGCAGCGCGGTGCCGCCGAGGTTGGCCCGGTCCGGCGGTGGGCGGCTGCGACCCCCACGGCCAGGCCCGCCGGGCTGCGCGTGGCGGGATCCCAGGCGCAGGCCTTCTCCCACTCGATCTCGGTCGGCAGCCGCGCGCCCGCCCAGGCTCGCGAACGCCTCGGCCTCGAAGTAGCAGACGTGCTGGACCGGCTCGTCGGGCGGCACGTCCTCCTCGATGCCGAACCGCCGCCGGGTGCCGTCGGCGGTCCAGAACTTCGGCCGCTCCAGTCCGGCCTCGACCCGGTGCTCCCAGCCGCGCGCCGACCACAGGTCGCGGCCGGTCGTAGCCGCCGTCGGCGATGAACTCGCGCCACTGCCGGTTGCTGACCGGCGACCCGCCCGATCCAGAACGGGGCGACGTCGACGGTGTGCGCGGGCCGCTCGTTGTCGAGCGAGAACGGCTCGGTGACCGCGTCCACGCCGAGCACGAACGGGCCGCCGGCCACGAACACACGGTCGCCCGTCGACCGGCCGGCCCGGCGGCAGCGGCTGCCGCGCGAGCAGCACCGGCGGTCCCTGGCGCAGCTGCAGCGTGGCGAGCATGGTCTCGTCGTGCTGCTCCTCGTGCTGGACGACCATGCCCGCGGTGAACAGGTCCTCGTCGGGGGTGCGCTCGAGCAGGTCGAGGACCCGGCCGCGGACCTCGTGGTCGTAGGCGCGCGCCTCAACCGGCGGCAGCAGCGGCAGCGTCGGACGGTCGGCCCGGCGGTGCTTGAACGCGTCGTACAGCGAGTCCACGTCGGGGGGCAGCATGCCCGGCCGGTCCGGGTCGCCGCCGCGCAGCAGCCACAGCTCCTCCTGCTGGCCGATGTGGGCGAGATCCCAGACCAGCGGGCTCATCAGCGGGTCGTGCTGGGCCACCAGCGTCGGCTCGTCCAGGTCGGTGAGCTCGAGCGTGCGCGCGCGGGCGCGCTCGAGATCGCGGACGACGTCGTCATGCATGAGCTAGCTCCTCGAATGCGGCGTGGGGTCCGATCTCGTCGATGCGCTCGGCCAGCAGGTCACCCGGGCAACGGCCGGACTCGACGAGCTCGGCCAGGTCGGCGACCGCGGAGCCGAGCTGCGGCGGGAACCCGCTCGGCCGCGATCGCCGACGCAGCGGCGGGCGGAGTCGGCGAGCGCGGCGTCGGCCAGCCCGCGCCGGGCCGCCGTGGTCCAGAGCGCGGCCGTCTGCTCGGTGGCCTCGGTGGCCTGGTCGGCCGCGACCGGGTCATCCATCAGCGTGGTGACCACCGCGGCGATGGCCGGCCACCACCGCGGCGCGGCTCATGTCGAGGTAGCGCAGCTCCAGGTAGCCGCGCAGCCGGACCGGCGGGAACAGCGTGGTCAGGTGGGTGTCGAGGTCGGCGGTCGTCGGGGTCCGGCCGCCCAGCCGGACCGCGCCGCTGGCCCACTGCTCGAACGGGACCGGCGTGCGCACGGCCGTCACGTCGTCCCGCTCGGTGCGGACGAACGACGACCGGGGCCGCGCAGGGCGTACCGGGCCCAGGCCGAGGCGGGGTCGAGGCCGTCGTCGGCGTCCGTGTCCGGCGCGACGCAGCCGGGCACCGGGCCGCACGCCCGCGCGTCCAGGCCGCTCCAGGCCCGCTGCCGGGCCGACTTCCAGCCGGTGTCGCGGCCGTGCAGCCAGGGCGAGCTGGCGGAGATCGCCACCATGCGTCGGCCCGAGCCGGTGCGCGCGGGCGACCCGCTCCGGCCACCCGCGTTCCGGCCCGGCCTGCGAGGTTCACCTGCATCGCCGCGGTGGAGTTCATCATCACCGCGCCGGGCTCGCCCGGCCGGTGGCGGCGTAGTGCTCCTCCATGGCGCGGTACCGCGGCCGCGGGTTGACCCGCTGGGACGGCCGGAGCGGGTCGGCGCCCGCGTGGGCGATGCCGAGCCCGAGGTCAGCCAGTGCCAGCCGGGTGCGCTGCCGCGTCCAGGCGCAGCTCGCTGACGCGTGCTCACGATGTCGGGCGACGGCGGCCCGGACAGCTCCAGCTGGCCGCCGGGCTCGAGCGTGACCGCGCTGCGCCCGGCGGCGGTGCAGACCGGGCCCGGCATCGGGTCGACCCGGTCCCAGGCCACCCGGTCGGCCACCGCGTCCAGGTCCACCAGGTGGGCTCTCGAGCTCCAGGCCGACCGCGCCGACCACCGACGGGACGAGCGCAGCCTGGTGCGACCGGGCGTAGGCCGTGTCGACGGTCAGGGGTTCGGCCTGGTCGAATGGCGCGCTCGACTGAAGCATGCAGGAACAGCCATGACGACCCCTCCAGGTCCGGGCCGGCGGACTGACGTCTGTCCGCCGCGGGTCGGTGCGGGGGCGACCGAACTGCAGCCGTCCTCAGTTTTGCCCGCAACCTGCGGGCAGGACCAACGCCTACATTCTATCGCGGTCACGGCGCACGGAGACGCCGACGGCGCCCATGAATCTCGAAAACATATCCGAAAAATTCACCTGGCTACCGCCGGCCGTTCACCCATGCGAACCCGATCGGACCGGGCTCCCGCGTCTCCACGGAGAGCCTTACTCCCCCGCGTACGCCCGCTCAATCTCCGCGACGTCGAACTTGGTCATCTTGAGCATCGCCTCGGTGACCCGCCCGGCCTTCGCCGGGTCGGCGTCGCTGATCATGTCGAGGAGCACGCCGGGGACGACCTGCCAGGACACGCCGTACTTGTCCGTGACCCAGCCGCAGGCGACCTCCCGCCCGCCGTCGGACAGCCTGCTCCAGTAGTAGTCGACCTCGTCCTGGTCCGCGCACATGACCTGGAACGAGATCGACTCGTTGAACCCGAAGTCCTGCTTCCCGCCGTTCAGCGCGAGGAACTTCTGGCCGTTGATCTCGAACTCGACGGCCATGACCGCGCCGGGCTGGCCCATCCCGCCCTCGGGGTAGTGGCTGACCCGGCCGGGCTTGGAGTCGGGGAAGATGTTCATGTAGTAGTTCGCTGCCTCTTCGCCGTTGTCGTCGAACCACAGGCAGGTGATAAATCCCTTGTCGGTCACTGGATCCTCCTCGCGTTCGCTTGCCTGGTTCTGACCCGCGCCGCGCCGGAAACTCATCGCTGCCCCCGGCCCGAACTCCCTCGCCGGCGCCGCGAACCCGGCTCACCAGTGCGCACTACCCCATCTGCGTATGGTTACGTGCATGACCTCTCCAGCAGGCCGGCCCGATGACCTGGCCGCGGCCCTGCTCGCCGGCGGGTCCCGATCCTGGCCGCGCCGCGGACCTCGGACCTGTTCGGCCGTTTCGTCGGCGCCTGGGACGTCGAATGGCACGGCACCGACTCCGACGGGCAGCCCGCCACGATGACCGGCGAGCTGCACTTCGGGTGGGTTCTGGACGGGCGGGCCGTGCAGGACGTCTGGCGGGTGCCGTCCGGGCCGGTGCCGGCCGGGCTGCGGCCGTTCCACGGCACGACCGTGCGCTTCTACGACCCGTCGCTCGGGGCGTGGCGGTCCACCTGGATCGACCCGCTCAACGGCCGGGTCCGCCGCTTCATCGGCCGCCGCGACGGCGACAACATCGTCCTGGACGGGCTCGACGACGACCCGATGGAACGCTGGGGCTTCCGCGACATCACCCCGGACTCCGCCCTCTGGACCGGTGAGGTGTCCGAGGACGACCGCCAGACCTGGCGCCTGGACGAGCGCATGTACCTCCGCCGCCGCAAGTAGCCCGTCGCACCCCACCACCACCGCCCGCCACACGCAGCACCCCACTCGGTCCCGCCGTTTCATGATCCCGGACCGAAACCAACGTATGCCGTGGGTTTGGGTCCGGGATCATGGAATCAGAGCGTGACGCGGGTGCCCACGCCCTGCTGCTGGGCGGAGGCCAGGATCAGGGCGGCGGCGGCCGCGTCCTGGACCGCGACGCCGACGGACTTGTAGAGCGTCAGCTGCGTGTCGCTGGTCCGGCCCGGGGCCAGGCCCGCGGCGATCTCGCCGAGCTCGGCCGCGACGTGGCTGGCGTCGATGGCCCCGTCCGCGATCGCCCGGTTCAGCTCGACCGCGCCGGAGGGCGGCGGGGCCAGCGCCGACGCGCGGGACTCGACGACGAGCAGCGCGTCCTGGATGGTCGCGGTGTCGAGCTCGCCTTCGCCGCTGGTGTTGTAGCCGACCGAGTTGACGTGGGTGCCCGGTTGCAGCCACTCGCGGCGCAGCACCGGGTGCGCGGCGTGGGTGGTGGTGCTGACGATGTCGGCCCACCGCACGGCGGCCTCGACCGAGTCGGCGGCCTGCGCCGGGACGCCGCCGGCGGCGAGCTTGGCCGCCAGGGCCTGGGCCTTCCCCGGATCTCGCCCGGCGATCCGCACCGTGTGCACGCCGGGCAGGCGCGCCAGCGCCCGGGCGTGAGACGTCGGCCTGCACCCCGGTCCCGATCACCGCGACCTCGCGGGCGCCCGGCCGGGCGAGCAGCCGGGTGGCCAGCGCCGATCCGGCGGCGGTACGGGCCGCGGTCACGCTGGTCCCGTCCATCAGCGGCCACGGGAGTGCCGGTGGCGGGATCAAAGCAGCAGATCAGCGCCTGGTGGGTCGGGCAGTCCCGGTTCCGCGGGAACAGGGTGACCAGCTTGCTGGACAGCGCGCCGGCCGACGGCAGGTAGGCGGGCATCGCGGCCAGCAGCGCGTCCTGCTCAGGGATCAGCGCCGCCACCCGGGGCTGGCATCGACACCCGGCCCGCACTCAGATCGATCATCGCGGCCCGTACCGCGTCGACGAGCGCGTCAAGGTCAAGCAGAGCGTCGATCTCCGCGGCAGAAAGAACGAGCATGATCCCTCCCAGTCGGTGTCCGAGCAATATCGAGGCACCGACCCTTGAGCGTGCCGTACCCGAAAGCGCATTTCCATGATCCGGCGACGAAACCCGCAATGGAGGGGAATGGGGAGGCGGGTGGGGGTTTTCGGCACTGGATCATGAGCAAGCGGGTGCAGGTGCGCCGGCGGTGCCATCATCGGCGCATGGCCGATCGCGCGATGACGTGGGGTGAGGTGGCCGGGCGGCTCGCCCCGGCGCGCAGTTACTGGCTGGGCACGACCACCCCGTCGGGTGCCCCGCACGCGGCGCCGGTGTGGGGCGTCGTGACCGGCGGGACGCTGCACCTGTACAGCGAGCGCGCACGGTCAAGGCGCGCAACCTCGCGGCCGACCCGCGGGTCGTCGTGCACCTGGAGAGCGGCGAGGACGTGCTGATCGTGCGCGGGGTGGCCGAGGATCTCGGGCCGCCGGCCGCGGTCCCTGACGTGGTCGCGGCGCTCGACGCGAAGTACACCCGGCCGGAGGACCAGCCGTACCTGCCGAGCGCCGACCCGGACTTCGACGTCGTCTACGCGATCAGGCCCGCCTCGGCGATGGCCTGGCGGCTGGACGACTACGACGCCTCGCAGCGCCGCTGGCCGGCCTGAGCTCAGGTGGCGATGTCGGGGTAGGGCAGCTGCCAGTGGCTGAGCCGGGTGGCGTACTCGCGCTGGAACGCCAGCGGCTCGGCGTAGTCCCGCTCGAACAGCGCGATGAACAGCGTGAGCGTCAGGAACGGATGCGCCCCGAGCTCGAACAGCCTGGGGTAGTCATGAGCCCGGAGCGCTTCGCGTTCGGAATCGTCAAACGCCAGCCAGGTGCTCTGCTCCCCCCGGTGGCAGTTCAGGATGACGTTGGCCTGCTCCGCCTCCCACCAGGCCACGGTGCCGCGCGGGTCCTCCCGGTAACGCTCGACCAGCTCGGGGTCCCGGTCGACGGTAAAGAGGAACTTGTTCAGCAGGTACTTGCTCATGTCCCCTCCGGGTACCAGGTGAAGTACGCCTCCATGGTGTGGAACAGGTCGAGCGAGTCGGTGTAGTCGGCGGGCACGTTCTCGCCCGCGGCGCCCATCATCAGCATGAAGTCCATGAACCCGTGGGTCGCGTTGCCCGGCGACCACAGGCTGTCCAGGCTCACCTCGGCCAGGGCCGACTTCAGGTCACCGGTGGCGATCCACTCGACCGCCTTGCGGTCGAACTCGGGGTCCGGGCCGTGCGGGCCGAACTGGCGCGGGCCGCCGAGCTCGAGCGACAGGTGCCCGGTGCCGATGATCGCGACGCGCTGGTCGCTCGGCCAGGCCTCCACCAGCTGCCGGAGCGCCTTCCCCAGCGCCACGAACCGGCTGGGCTGCGGCATGGGCGGCGCGAAGATGTTGGTGTACACGGGCACGATCGGCAGGTCGGCCTGGGGCCGCAGGGTGATGATCGGGCACGTGATGCTGTGATCCACCCGCAGCTCGTTGCTGAACGCGAGGTCGAAGCCGGCGTCGATGCCCTCCCGGAGCAGGAAGCCGGACAGCTCTTCGTGGCCGGGCAGCACCATCCGCGGCAGCCCGAACTCGCGCTCCTCGTTGAAGAAGTTCGCGTCGTAGACCGGGGCCTTGCCGATGAGGAACTGCGGCATGTTGTCCAGCCAGAGCTGGTGGAAGTGGTCGCTGCCGACCATGACCAGGATGTCGGGCCTGGCCCGGGTCAGGGTCTCGCGGAAGGACTCGATCTTGGCCTGCCACTCGTCGGCGAACGGCGGCCGGTCCTCGCCGGTGCTGGTGCTGGCCCTGTAGTAGAAGGGGTGATGGGTGGATGCGATGACCGCGGCGATGGTGGCCATGGCGGCTCCCTTGGCGTTATGAGGGCTGGTCCGGGGCGGCGAGCCAGGCCCGGATCTGGTCGCCGTGCTCGTCGAGCTTGGGCGGGGGGTAGTCGTAGCGCGGCGGGGTGGCCGAGAACGTGAGCGGGTGCCGGACGGTCGGGCGCGCGGTGTCGCCCTCCCCGGCGGTGACCACCGGCTCCAGCCCGATGCTCTCGGCGAACTCGATCCCCTGGGCCACGGTGTTGATCGGGCCGCAGGGCACGCCCGCCTTGATCAGGTCGTGGAACCACTCCTCCGCGGTCCGCCGGGACAGCTGCTCGGCCAGCAGCGGGCGCAGCTCGTGCCGGTTGGCCGTGCGCCCCTCGTTGCGGGCGAACCGCGGGTCGTCGGCCAGCTCGGGCGACCCCGAGCGCCTCGCACAGCTTGCGGAACTGGACGTCGTTGCCCGCGGTCACGATGAGCTCGCCGTCGCTCGGTGGGCAGCGGCTCGTACGGGAACAGGCTGGGGTGGGAGTTGCCCATCCGGAACGGCGTCACGCCCGCCGGTCACGTACGCGCTGGTCTGGTTCACCATGCCGGACAGCGCCGAGGCCAGCAGGCTGGCCTCGATGTGCTGGCCCTCGCCGGTGGCGGCGCGGTGGTTGAGCGCGGCCAGGATGCCGATGGTGGTGTGCAGGCCGGCGATCACGTCGAACAGCGAGATGCCCGCGCGGTAGGGCGGCCCGTCCGGGTCGCCGGTGAGGCTCATCAGCCCGGACATGGCCTGCACCATCAGGTCGTACCCGGGCAGGTCCTTGCCGCCGCCCGCGCCGAAACCGCTGATCGACGCGTAGATGATGCGCGGGTTCGCGGCGCTGACCGAGTCGTAGTCCAGGCCGAACTTGGCTCAGCCCGCCGGGCTTGAAGTTGTGCACGAACACGTCCGCGCGGCGGGCCAGCTCGTGGGCCAGGGTCAGGTCACCGGGCTGCTTGAGGTCGAGCGCGACCGAGCGCTTGTTGCGGTTGATGGCCAGGAAGTAGGTGGATACCCCGTCGCCGGCCACCGGCGGCATCCAGGTCCGGGTGTCGTCGCCGCCCGGGCCCTCCACCTTGATCACGTCCGCACCCAGGTCGGCCAGCAGCATCGTGCAGTACGGGCCGGCCAGCACCCGGGAGAAATCGGCCACCACCAGTCCCGCCAGCGGGCCAGGTCTGGTGCCGGGCGCGGGCGGCGATCCGTGTTCGCTGTGATCGGGCTCGGTCCGGCTTTGTTCGCTGCTCATATGGGGCTGGGCATCCTTCTGTCCGCTGGCCGGACAGATGTCCGGCGCTTCTGCTGGCACGGTCACCTGGGGCGCCGCCTGGCAGGCGGCCCAGTCGGCGCTGATCGACCCGGCCGTCTGCAGCAGCATCGGCAGGTACTCCCCGGTCAGGACCTCGACCGGCGTCTCGGCCGCGTGCACGGTGACGTTCAGCGCGGCGAGCACCTTCCCGTCCCCGTCCCTGAGCGGGGCGGCCACCGAGCGGATCCCGAGGGCGAGCTGCTCGTCCGTGAGCGACCAGCCCCTGGCCCTGACCTCCCGCAGCTCCGCCGTGCGCTCGGCCAGGCTGGGCTGCCAGCGGGGGGTGACCGGCGACCGGCTCGGCTCGGCGAGCACCTGCTCGGCCTCACCGGGCGGCAGCGCCGCGAGCATGATCTTGCCCAGCGAGGTCTGCATGGCCGGGAACCTGGTGCCGATGGTGACCGCCAGCGCGATGATCTTCGGGACCGCGACCCTGGCCACGTAGACGATGTCGCTGCCGTCGAGCTGGGCGATGGACGAGGACTCGTGGGTGCGCGCCACCAGCCGCTCCATGTGCGGCCTGGCCACCTCCCACAGGTTGCGCGACAGCACGTAGCTGGTGCCGAGCTCCAGCACGCGCGGCGTCAGCTCGTAGCCGCCGCGCTCGGCGACGCGCACGTAGCCCAGGCGCTCCAGGGTGAGCAGCACCCGCCGCGCGGTGGGCCGGGGCAGCCCGGCGGCGGCGGCCACCGCGGCCAGGGACATGACGGGCTGGCGCGGCTCGAAGGCGCGGAGCACGTCGAGTCCGCGGGCCAGCGCCTCGATGAAGTCCGGGCTGCTGTCACGGCGGGCCATGGCCCTCCTCTCCTAGCCGACACCGACTGTATCGTGGCCGGCCGTTTCTGGCCGCATCGCGGACACTCATTCACGTATCCCAGCTAGCGGCCCGATAAGCAAGCTTCTCGCCGGGCGGCAGGGCTATTGACTTCCGCATGGCGGAGAGAAATGCTATGCGCGTTCACTACGCGAGTCTTTGTCCGCATTGCGGTCACAGCTGGCCGCAATGGTCCCATTCCCTGGCGATGCGCCACATCATGAGGAGGCTCCGGTGACAGACGTTCAGGCAGACACCAGCGACGAGAAGGTTCCCGAGGCGCCCCCAGCGCCGGCTGAGGAGATGGTGGCCGCGCCGCCGGCCGCGACCCGGTCCCGCTTGGCCTGCTGGTCTTCGCGCTCGGCAGCACCGCCCTGGGTATCTCGCTGCTCGGCTACGTGCCGCTCGTGGTCCAGGGCAACACGATCATGCCGATCGTCTTCGCGGCCACTGGCCTGGGCCTGCTGGTGACCACCGTGTGGGCCGCGGCACTCGGCCAGACCTTCGTGGCCACGGTCCTGGGCGCGTTCGCGTGCTTCTGGATCAGCTACGCCGCGCTGGTGCTCGGGCTCGCGCACAACTGGTACGGCATCCCGCCGGCCAGCATCCTGCACACCATCGGGCAGTTCCTGATCTCGTGGGACATCGTGATCTTCATGCTGTTCCTGGTCAGCCTGCGGATCCCGCTGCTGTTCTCGCTGATCCTGGGCGCCGGGGTGGTCGGGGTCACGCTGATCACCATCGGCGTGCTGGGGTCATCCACCGGCGCGCAGCGCGCGGGCGGCGTGTTCGTCCTGGTGTTCGCGGCCCTCGGGTACTACGGGTACCTGGGCACGGCCATCGTGTCGGTGGGCGGCAAGCCGCTGCCCTTCGGCAAGCCCGCGCTGAGCCTGTTCGGCGGCAAGTAGCGGGTCCTGACCCGTCGGCGGGGCCTGACCGCGATGCGGACAAGCCCCGCCAGGCGGGCCGCCGCGGGACCGCGACCGCTCTTGACACCGATCACGAAACCGACAACGCTTCCGGACAGGCTGACTCCAGCCGTGACCCGGACGAGCGTCCGCATCGCCGATAACTGCCTGCGAGCTAGTGGAGGGACCCATGACTGCCAGCCCGACTGCCGCTGACCTGACGCCGGGCCGGCCGGTCGTGTTCCGCAACGCCACCGTGCTGACCATGGACGACGCCCATCATGTGCTGCCCGGCGCCGACGTCCTGATCAGCGGCGACAGCATCGCCGCGGTCGGGCCCGGTCTCGAGGTGCCCGAGGGCACCGCCGAGATCGACGCCACCGGCGGCATCCTCATGCCCGGCATGATCGATACCCACCGGCACATGTGGCAGACCGCGATGCGCGGCTACGGCGCCGACTGGACGCTGACCCAGTACTTCGTGTGGAACTACCTGCAGTGGGGCAAGTCGTTCCGGCCGCAGGACATCCACGCGGGCGACCTGCTCAGCGCGATCGAGGCGATCGACGCCGGCGTGACCACCAGCGTGGACTGGTCGCACAACCTGCAGACGACCGACCACGCGGAGGCGGCGGTGGACGCGCTGCGATCGGTTCCCGGCCGGTTCGTCCTGGCCTACGGGAACATTCAGGCGGCCCCCTGGGAGTGGTCGGCCACCCCGGAGTTCCGCGCCTTCGTCGACCGCTACTTCGGCGGCGGCGGCAGCGACATGCTCGGCTTCCAGATCGCCTTCGACGTCCCCCCGGCCGCCCCGGACTTCCCGGAGAAGGCAGCCTTCGAGGTGGCCCGCGACCTGGGCGTCCCGGTCACCACGCACGCCGGGGTGTGGAAGGTGACGACCGACGAGGGCATCCGGCTGATGCACGATCACGGGTTCATGACCCCGGCCACGATCTACGTGCACTCGGCCAGCCTGTCCGCCGACTCCTACCACCGGATCGCGGCCACCGGCGGGTACGGTCTCGCTCTCCACCGAGAGCGAGCAGAGCGCCGGGCAGGGCTACCCGCCCACCTGGAAGCTGCGCGAGCACGGCATCGGCGTATCGCTGTCCATGGACACCAGCGTCTGGTGGAGCGCCGACCTGTTCTCGGCCATGCGGGCCACGCTCAGCGCCGACCGGGCCCGCGAGCACCTGGAGGCGCACAACCGGGACGAGACCGTCACCCACCACAAGCTGCGCGCCGAGCAGGTGGTGGACTGGGCCACCCGGGGCGGGGCCAGGGCGCTCGGCCTGGACTCGCTGATCGGCAGCCTGGAACCCGGCAAGAAGGCCGACCTGGTGCTGATCAAGAACGACGCGTCGCCGGTGATGTTCCCGCTGCTGCACCCCTACGGGCACGTGGTCTTCCAGGCCCAGCGCGGCGACGTGCACACCGTGGTCGTCAACGGCCGGGTGGTGAAGTACGACCACGCCCTGATCGGCGTGGACCTGGCCAAGGCGCGCGCGGCGATCGAGCAGACGGTCGACTACCTGCGGGGCGAGCTCGGGCCCGAGGCCTGGACCGAGGGCATGCACCCGGAGATCCCGGAGACGCAGGAGCTCGACAACCCGTACACCTACACCGGCACGGCCCAGTGGAAGCCGGCCCAGGGGAAGGACAGCGACCACGGTGACGAGTGACGGGGCCTCGCCGGGGACGATGCAGGCGGCAGTGATCAGCCGCCACGGCGACCCGCCCGAGCACCGGCCGCACCCGGCGCCTGGCCGTGGCCCCGGCCAGGCGCTGATCCGGGTGACGGCGGCCCCGGTCAACCCGCTCGACCTGCTGTGCGCGTCGGGCACCTCCTACTTCGGCGCCCCGGCGCTGCCGTACGCGCCGGGGGTCCAGGGCGTCGGGACCATCGCCGAGTCCGACGCGCTGCCCGCCGGCCAGCGGGTCTGGTTCAGCTGCGACGCGGGGATGCGGGCCGGTGACGGCGCCATGGCCGAGCTGTGCGTGGCCGAGGATGCGGCCGTGCTGCCGCTGCCCGACGGCGTGGACGACGACCTGGTCGCGGCGCTCGGCCTGTCCGCGATCGCGGCCTGGATGGCGCTGACCTGGCGGGGCGGGCTGCAGCCCGGCGAGCACGTTCTGGTGCTCGGCGCCAGCGGCACGGTCGGGCAGGTGGGCGTGCAGGCGGCCCGGCTGCTCGGGGCCGGGCGGGTCACCGCCGCGTGCCGCGACCCGCACGGCCGGGCCCGCGCGGCCGAACTCGGCGCGGACGCGGTCGCCGACCTCGGCGCCTACGACCTCGACGCCGCGCTGGCCGAGGCCGCGGGCGGCCAGGTCGACCTGGTGCTCGACCCGGTGTGGGGCCTGGCCGAGGCCGCGCTGCGGATCATGTCGCCGCGGGGCCGGCTGGTCAACCTGGGATCGTCGGCGGCGGCGCAGGCGTCCGTGGGGTCGGCCACGCTGCGGGGCGGCACCCTGTCCCTGCTCGGCTACACCAACAACGCGCTCAGCCCCGAGCAGAAGGCCCGGGCGCTGGACGAGATCCTCGCGCACGCCGCGGCCGGGCGGCTGACCACCGACCGGGAGACGCTGCCCCTGGCCCAGGCGGCCGAGGGCTGGTCCCGGTGCGGGCGGGCGCCGCACCGGCGGGCGGTGCTCATCCCCTGACGGGCCGGCTAGCCCCAAGGCCACGTAGTTAACGTCCCGGCGGGGCGTGTCAAGGCCCAGAAGCCGTGAGGATGTTGATGTTGAGGGTGGCTTTGTAGCTGCGCCGGTTGATGTTGGGGCCTCTGGCCTGGTATTTGGAGATCGCGCGTTTGACGATGCGGGGGCTGACGCGCAGGCGCCGGTCGGGTAGCAGGTTGTCCAGCACGCGGCGGCCGATGACGCCGATCAGGTCGATGATGGTATCGGCGATGATGTTGGCCGCCTGGGTGATCAGGTCGCGGGCGGCGCTGAGGGCGATGGTGAAGCTGCCGCGGTCGGGGTCGATGCCGCCGGTGGCCTCGATCGCGTCGGTGATGGCGATGCGCAGGATCTGGTAGCAGGTCAGCAGGGCGTAGACCTCCTGGGCGATGCCAGCGGGGGCGCGGGCGCGCAGGACCTGGCCGCCGAGGATGCTGGCTTTCAGTTCCAGGTAGGCGGTTTCGATCTCCCAGCGCTGGTGGTAGAGGGTGACCAGCGCGGGTGCCGGGTGCTGGCGGTGGTCGAGCAGGGTGGTGGCCAGGCGGTAGATGCCGGTGTGCCGCCCGGCGCTGGTGGCGATGGTGATCTCGCATTCGATGACCCGCACCCGGACGGTGCCGATCTGCGACAGGCAGGACCCGTCGTGGTAGCGGCGCAGCACCGGCAGCTTGCGGTTGCTCTTGAGGCGGACCAGCAGGTCCGCGCCGGTGGCGGCGAGCTGGCCGATCAGCGCGGCAGTGTCGAAGTTGCGGTCCAGCAGCACCAGCATGCCGGGGTGCAGGCTGCGCCGCAGCCGCCGGGTGTAGTCCAGCTCACCGCAGCTGGTGGGGCCGAATACAGCGTCGATGATGGTGCGGGTGCCGCAGGCCACCAGGGCCACTAGCCGCAGCAGCGGATAGCCCGACCCGCCGTGGTTGCCGGCCTGCTTGCCATACACGGCCAGGTTCCGGGGGCTATCTGGGATGGTCATGGTGGTGCCGTCGATGGCGCACACCAGCAGCCCGCACCAGCGCACCGGCCCGGAAGTGATCGCCGTGGCCGGGCCGCGCAGCAGGTCGAATAGCCACCGCAGCGGCGCGGCGCCCAGGCGTGCGCGGGCCTGCCACAAAGCGTTGTCACTCGGGCTGGCCACCGGCAGCTCGCCCAGGCCGGCGGCCAGCTTGTGCCACACCTGCCGGTAGCCGAGCCCGGCGAACAGGCACCCGGCCAGCAGCAGATACACCACCACCCGCGACGGCAGCACGCGTATCCGCGCCTGGGTCGTGCCGGTGGCCGCCAGCGCCTGGTCGACCATCTCGAACGGCACGATCTGGGTGAGTTCACCCAGATGGCCAGGGGCGAACACGCCAGCCGCTACCGTCACCTTCCTGGTGATGACACACTGGTCCTTCAACGGGACTCCTCATGATCGGCTCTTGGTCGAACCGGATCATCGATGAGTCCCGTTGCCATACGCGGGACCGACACGCCTTGACGCGTCCCAACCGGATGTTAACTACGTGGCCTTGCGGCTAGCCCGGGTAGTCGCCGGCCGGGTGCTCGCCCCACTTGGCCGTGGCGCCGTCCACGGCCTGCTGCACGGCGAGGTGGGTCATGAACGTGCGCGGGCCCGCGCCGTGCCAGTGCCACTCGCCGGCGTCGGTCCACACCGTGTCACCGGCCCGGATCTCCTCGACCGGCCCGCCCCGGCGCTGGACCAGGCCCGTCCCCTCGGTGACGTGCAGTGTCTGCCCGCGCGGGTGGGCGTGCCAGGCGGTGTGCGCGCCGGGGGCGAAGTGCACGCTGTAGACCGCGATCGGCGCGTCGTCGGACGGCACCGCGATCTTGTCCATCCACACTGTCCCGGTGAAGTTCTCCGCAGGACCCTGCTCGCTGTCGCGGCCGCCGTGACGGATCTGCATGCGCGTTCCTTTCGCCGGAGTCCTCCGAGATGGGATCACGCTATCCCGGCGAGACGCCGCTTGACCGCGGCCACGTCAGCGGCGACGCGGTCCGGGTCTGGTGACTGCGGGATCAGGTTGAACTCCGTGCAGCCGGCCTCGACGTAGGGCGCGAGGAACCCGGCCACGTCGTCGGGGGTGCCGTACGGGCAGTACCGCTCAAAGCGCTCGAACGGCAGCTGGTACATGGCCTCCATGGCCGGGGCCAGGCAGGCGCGGGCCGCGCCCGGCGTGTCCGCGAACCCGCACCACACCTGCATGGCGTGCCGCGTCGGCGGGTCGGGCCTGCCGACCCGGGCGGCTTCCTGCGCGGCCATCTCCACGGCGGCTGCGAACCGCCGGGGTGAGTTCCAGACGCCGAGCCAGCCGTCGCCGAGCCGCCCGGCCCGCCGGACGGCCACGTCGGAGCGGCCGCCGACGAGGATGGGGACCGCCGCGGGCGGCGCGATGACCGCGTCGTCAACATCGAAGAACTTGCCGTGGACGGTGGTGGGCGCGCCGGTCAGGAGCTGGCGCAGGATCGTGAGGCATTCGTCCATCCGCTGCCCGCGGGTGGCCGGGTCGACCCCGCAGACCTCGATCTCGTGACGGTCCTCGCCGCCCACCCCGACCCCGAGCACGAGCCGCCCCGGTGCGAGCTGGCTGATGTCGGCGAGCTGGCGCGCCACCGGGACGGGGTGGCGCAGCGGCAGCAGGTACACGCCGATATGGACCGGCAGCGTGGGGTGCAGCATGGTCAGCGCCGTGGCCTGCACCAGCCCGTCGAAACCGACGCCGTAGAAGCTCACGTGGTCGGAGCAGCAAACATGATCGGCTCCCGCCTCGCCGGCCTGGGCCAGGAAGGCCCGGGTGGCCTCCGGGCCCTGCTGGAGCACGGTGAACGGCGGGAACGTGCCGACCCGGGGCGCCGGGCGGCCTGGCGGGGTGTTCCCGTGGCTCATCTCGCGCGGTCTCCTTCGCTGGCGGCGGGTTGCGGCCCGCGGGCGGTCCGGAAGCTGGGGATCAGCGCGGGCACGCGGGTCGCGTAGGCGCGGTACGCCTCGCCGAGGTCCAGCCTCAGGTCACGTTCCTCGAAGGCTATGCCGACCAGGATGTAACCGGTCGCGGCGGCGGCGAACAGCAGATGGCCGAGCGTCATGGCCGGAGCCGCCCAGAACACGATCACGAAGCCGGTCATGAGCGGATGCCGGACCACGCGGTACAGGCCGCGCTGGGTGAAGCCCGGCGGGCGGTAGGCGGTCCCGCGGGCGTAGCGGCAGGCCTGGCGCAGCCCGAACAGGTCGCTGTGGCTGATCAGGAACGTGGAGCCGAGGACCACGGCCCAGCCGACCGCGTACACGGTGAGCAACGCGGCCGCGCCCGGCCCGGACAGGTCCCACACGGTGCCGCGGACCGGCCGCCACAGCCAGAACACCAGCGCCAGCACCAGGCTCGCGGCCAGCACGAACGTGGCCCGCTCGGCCGGCTGCGGGACCAGGCGGATCCAGCGGTGCTTGAACCACGGCCGGGCCATCACGGTGTGCTGGACCGCGAACAGCAGCAGCAGCGCGGCGTCAATGACCACCGCGAGCGGCCAGGCGAGGTGGGTGCCCTGGTCGATCCCCTTGGGCACGCCGAAGCCGATGAAGAAGCCCACCGAGTAGACCGTTATGGCGACGAAGAACACGTACACCGCCGTCGCGTACCCGAGGATCAGCGCCCGGGCGAGACGAGACGGCCCCGGCTGGGCCGTGAAGGGGGAAGGGGAGGTGGGTGGGGGCCCGGCTGGGCCGAAGCGGGGCCGGCTGGGCCGAGACCGGTGGGCCCGGCGGGCCGGGCGGCTGGGCCGAAGGTAGGCCCGGTGGGCCCGGCCGGACCGGGCAGAGCGGCTTCGTGGCTTCTGGCATGCTCCGACGCTAAGGTCAGCAGCTCCGGCCGGGCCATCGGGTGAACTACGGTCAATCCCGGGCTTTCCCGGTAAGGCCTGGGCCGGCCCGGGCCTGAGCCCCGGTGAACTACCGAGGCATGCGCAGCTGATGCTCCGTCACCCACGCCGCGATCTGAGCCCGCGAGCGGACCTGCAGCTTCCGCCGGATGTTCTCGACATGCGCCTCCGCCGTCCGCGGCGCGACCGACAGCCGCGTGGCGATGGCGTGGTTGGTCAGCCCCTCGGCGACCAGCGCGGCCACCTCAAGCTCCCGGCGGGTGAGCGGGGAGCGCTCCGGTCCTGGCTCGACGAGGAAGCCGAGCGTGGCGTCTAGGACCGGCTCCCATTCGCCCTGGTAGAAGAGGTGGCCAGCCCCGGGCAGCGGGACGAGCACGGCCCCGGGAATCAGCGAGGCCACCTCACGGCCGAGCGTGAACGGGGTCGCGGTGTCCTGCTCGCGGTGCAGCACCGCGGTCGGCGCCTGGATCGCCGGGAGCAGCGTCCTGATGTCGGTGCCGTAGTAGGTAGTCCAGGAGCTGGCTCGCCACATCGGCGGACGCACCCGCCCGCTGCAGCCGCCCGAACTGCTCGACGTCATCGGCGCTGGGATCGGGCACGAAGATGCTGGTCATCAGCTTCGATCCGATGCCCCAGTGGGCCCGGACCAGCGCCACGATGGACTCCCTGACCTCGTCGGGGGCCAGGTCGCCGCCGTTGGCGCAGGTTCCGTACAGCACCAGCGCCTCGACGCGCTCGGGGTGCCGCGCCGCGATGGTCGCAGCGATCTGGCCGCCCTGCGACGCGCCGAACAGCCGGAACCGGTCGGCGCGGACCGCGCCGGCGACCGCCAGGGCCGCCGCCACCTGGGCGTCGAACGACAGGTCGATCCCCTCCCGGTCGGACAGGCCGCACCCCGGCTTGTCGTAGCGGATCACGGTAAAGCGCTCGGCCAGGCGCCCGAAGAAGCTGGCGAACGAGAACAGCTCCCGCTGCCTGCGCAGGTGGGTAACCCAGCCCGAGTCGCACAGCAGGGGCGGGCCGGCGCCCTCGGTGGAGTACGCGATGCGGCCCGCCGGCGTGCTGCAGTACCTGATCACGCGTCCAGGCTGGCATTGCCGGCCGGTGCAGTAAAGCAGCACCTGGCGCCTGGCGCGGCCCGGTGAGGTGAGATCATCCCGCACATGACCATGGACATTGGCGCGCTGCGGGCCGAGACACCGGGGTGCGCGGGCCGGATCCACCTGAACAACGCCGGAGCGGCACTGCTGGCGCAGCCGACGCTGGACACGATGACCGGCTACCTGCACCGGGAGGCGGAGATCGGCGGCTACGAGGCCGCCGCCGAAGCCAGGGACCGGATCGCGGCCGTGTACGCCGCGCTCGCCGAGCTGGTGGGCGGCCGCAGCGACGAGATAGCGCTGTTCGACAACGCCACCCACGCCTGGAACGCGGCGTTCTACTCGATGCCCCTGGGACGCGGCGACCGGATCCTGACCGGCCGCGCCGAATACGGCAGCAACGTGCTGGCCTACCTGCAGATCGCCCGGCGTACCGGCGCCGAGGTGGTCGTGGTGCCGAACGACCAGCACGGTCAGCTCGATGTGGCCGCCCTGGCCGAGCTGGCCGACGAGCGGACCCGGCTGATCGGGGTCAGCCACGTCCCCACCAGCGGCGGCCTGGTGCAGCCGGCCGCCGAGATCGGCCGCGTGGCCCGGGCCTGCGGTGCCCTGTATCTGCTGGACGCCACCCAGTCGGCCGGGCAGTTCCCGGTGAACGTGGACGAGATCGGCTGCGACCTGCTCACCGGCACCGGCCGCAAGTTCCTGCGCGGGCCGCGGGGAACCGGGTTCCTGTGGGCCCGCACCGCCGCGCTGCCGCGGCTCGACCCGTTCGTGGCCGAGATCGGCTCCGCGACCTGGGACGGGCACCAGGGCTTCACCTGGGCCGATGGGGCCAGGCGCTTCGGGACCTGGGAGCACAGCTACGTCAGCGTGCTGGGCCTGGGCACGGCCGTGCGGCAGGCCCTCGGCCTCGGCCTGGACGCGATCGGGGAGCGGGCCATGGCCCTGGGCGCCCGGCTCCGCCGCCAGCTCGCCGGCCTGCCCGGTGTCTCCACCTACGACCTCGGCCAGGTCCAGTGCGCAATCGTCACCGCCAAGGTGGCGGGCGGCCGGCCGAAGACGTCGCCGCGGCCCTCGGGCGGGCCGGGGTGAACGTGACCACGACCGTGCCCGAGGACAACCCGTACGACACCGAGGACCGCGGCGTCCATCCCCTGGTCCGGTTCTCCCCGCATTACTACAACACCGAAGAAGAGATCGACCGGGCCACCGAGCTGGTCGCCGCCCTGAGCGAGTGACCAGATCAGGGCAGGCCGGGTCTTCTGGTGCCGATCTTGTGGTCACAACCGTCGCCGTCCTGTCTTGGCCGGACGACGCTGTCTGGCGCAACGCTCAGCCGGGTCGCACATCAGCGTCGCCGGACACGACCGGCCTCAACTGGTCGGCGAGGGCCGCCATCGAGTGGAATTGCTCGACGAACGTTCTCGCCTGTGCGCCAATATGCTCGCGGAGCCTCGGCGCATCCATCAGCAGCGAGGTATACCTCACGAATTCCTCAAGTCCATGGCAAAGGAAGCCGGTCCGGCCATGCTGCACATATTCCCGCATTCCGCCTGCGTCCTGCACCACCACCGGCAGCCCGGTGGCCATCGCCTCCAGCATCGCCACGCACGCCGTCTCGCGCCAGTAAGGCGCATGGGCGAATACCCATATGTCACATTCTGCGAGGAAGGCTTCCGGGCTCATTTCATCCTCGCCGTACAGCACCGCCCGGTCGTCCTTCAGGCCGCCCATGGTCCGCGCCGCGCCAAGCATGCGGAACCGTATGTCATGGTTCTCGGCTACCCGCTGGATATATTCCGGTATATCCGGCGAAAACTTCGCTGGTACGTCGCGGCTGTGCCGGCCAAGCCGCCACGGTCGTCCGGCCACCGCCCGGCCGCCAGTACGAAACCTGTCCGTATCGACCGCGCAACGTATGACCTCGACTCGCTTCGCCACGTGCCAATAATCCCGGTCATGCGAGGCTTGGTCCCAAGATACGTACCACAACGCCTCAGCGCCGTTGGGCAGGTCGCGAAGAACGTCATGATCCCAGTAGACGGTGGGGGCGAGGATTAACCGCGTGTCCTGCTGCGACAGCTGGTGAGCAGCAGCGGCGGTCTTCTTATCCCACAAGCCAACGATTATGTTAATAGATGAACGAGAAAGTTTCGCAAGCGACGTCCGCTGGTAAGCCACCCCCCGGTATTGCGTTATCGTTCGCTCACCGGCCTGACCCTCCGGCTGAATATCTACCAGGGTAACTTCTTGACCTAGGAGGGCGCAAACCCGCGACAACATCAGCGCGTGCTGGAAGGTGCCATTATTTGCTCCAGAGGACATGAGAACCTGTACGCTCTGTCGCACTCTAGGGCCTGCTTTGCCGCATCTCGGTGGACAAGACCCGCGGGCCACGCTTAACGACTGGACCACCAGCTCTCCACCGCATGCTGCGTCCCCACGTCATACCCGGCCTCCGCCGATAGCTGCCACTTAGTGTCAAGAATCTCCCTCACCATGTCCGGGATGTCGTGTGCGCGCTCGTTAAAGCCGAGGTTCACCAGCGCTCCCAGGATGTCGCCGTCGTCGGTTCCCCTCCAATCACCGGTGCGCTTGAACACGTACCAGTCATCCTGGAAATAGGAATACCACGCATCCTCGATCATCTGCCAGCCCCGGCTGGCTATGTGATCATACCAGCCAGGCTTGGGCATTCTACTGATGTTAAACCCAGTGTACTCCCAGGAACTGGGACCAGGATTTCCGAAATGCGGGCGCCTTGCCTTAACCCAGCGATGGAGGGGATTGTCATTCAAGGACATAGGAAGAAACTTCATACCGCCGCGGTCGAACTCTCGCTTAGCCTCAACCCTCATGATCTCCCAGGCATCGTCACCCAAGGGCTGGAGTAGACTGCGTATGGCGTCTTTCGACGGCCCGGAAGCGTTCGGCGGGAGGCCAAAGTCCCGACATTCATAATTGTCATTCACGGTCAAGGACCTCCTAGCATATTGTCGGCGCCCAGATTCCATCCGGGCTCGGAAATCAACCTTTGGACCAGGTCGTTGCTCAGGCGAACGCAGGGGCGGAATCCCCAATTCTCGGCGGCCAGGATCGGGTCCGCGTAAAACCGGTTGGCGCTGCGGCAATGATCCGGGATGTCGAACCATGATCCTCCGCGCAGAACCTTGCAGCCTCCTGCAGCCGGACCCGCCGGATCCAGGCTGGGAGTTCCCAAGAGTGCATGTCCCGCTTGCGGCCAGTCGGCGGCGTACCAATCCGCACACCACTGGTAGGCGTTGCCGGCCATGTCATACAGCCCGGACGCGTTAGGCGGGAACTGGCGTACGGGTGTCGTTCCGAGGCTCTCGGCTGGGTTCTCAGCGTTAGCCAGGCCCGGCTCGTATGTGTCGCCGAACGGCCACCGCAGGCCGGATGGCCCGGCGGCCGCGTACTCCCACTGCATCTCCGTGGGCAAGCCCACGGCCAGCCCGGTGGCCTCGGCGAGCCAGCGGCAGTAGATACTCGCGTCGTACCAGTTCACCTGCACGACCGGATGGTCGTCGCCGATCGGGTGGAGCAAGATACCCCCGCTCGGCAGTCTCCAGCTGGCTCCCGCGAGCGGGAGCCAGCCGCCGTCACGGACGCCCAGAGCCGCGGACCCGAGTTCCGCCGACGTCCTGAAGCCGGTCGTGTCGCAGAATTCCGCAAATTCAGCACGCGTGACCGGTGTGTCCTTGAGGAAGAACGCGGACTGCCTGACCTGGTGGCGGGGCCGCTCATGGTCATAGCCGTCGTCTGACCCGACCCAGGCCGGACCTCGGGGGATGTAGCGGTACACGGCGGTGCCGACCGAGATCGACAGGTCAGCTGGAATGACCTCAACATGAATCGGCGAGCTGGATTCCGAGAATGGCAACCCGCCGCCAGAATTTTCTTGCATGGCGTGAGCAAGCACCTCGTTATCCGGAAAGTATCCTTTGCGCGGCCTGTATCACGGCATTTATGCCCAGCTGATCCAGCATCACCAGAATGGCGGTCCAGACCATGGCGGCCGCCAAACCGAAAGGGGCAAGCACCCCGGCATCCAGCCCGGCATCGGTGACAATCATATTGATGTCGCCGGGAGATCCGAAGAGTTTCCCGAGCTCCATGGGCAGATCGCCGATGATGGTGACTGTCCCGCCACCACGCTTTGGCGCATTCATTGGCCGATCCCATCGATAATGACGTCGATCAGGATGCCTTCATTCCTGTAGAATGTCGCATCTGGGTCGGTGCCACCAGGCTCCGTCAGCCAGCCGCCGCTGTGATGGAGCGCTACGACGTTCCATTTTTCGTCGAACACGGGTGATCCGGAAGATCCAGGCTCGGTGTCGGTCAGGTACTGGACCCGGTTACTGCCCACGTAGGCCACCAGGTTGAACAGGAGCGAGATCTGCTTGTGCTGGCCCGCGGGATGCTGAACGATGTTGACGCGGGTTCCGGCGCCGATTCTGGCGGGCGCCAGCGGGAGCTCACCCCACTGCCTGCCGGGATGGCCCGCCACGCGGACAGCGGTCCAGTCGTCGACGTCAGACGTCCTGAAGAAACTGTCGGGCAGCAACGTGCGTTCGTCGATCTCGGCGCTGAGGCCGGCCAGTGTTTGCTGATAGTTGAATAGGACGGTCGCAGCACCCGAGGTGGCGCTATCTGGCAGCACGTGGTGGTTGGTGATAAGAATATCATCCTGGGTCAGGAAGCCGGATCCTGAAGAGCCATCCGGGAGCCGGACTTTCGCAACGCACCGGGCTTTCTCCAGGCCGACCTCGAGGAAGCTGACAGGGACCAACGTGCTCGCACGGCCCAGGATCTTCTCCAGTTGGGCTGGATTCCGAGTGCTCCGCCAGTCGGTCGGCTCGGGCCCGGCGATTGTCTTTGGCGGTGCGCCGTCCTGAGCATTCTTTAATGCTTCGTTATCCGGGTCGTCTCGCCGAGCCACCTCCACGACCGACTCGACCTTGCCCTGGTTGTCGGCATGTTGAAGGATGGCAAACCAGGTATTGATGATGGACGTGCCTTCAAGTGCGATGAGCCCGGTGTTGAGTCCGGCATCTGTCGCGACCCGGCGCGCATCGCGCTCGGTCGGGTAAAGCCGGGCCAGCAGCTCCCGCAGGTCTATCAGCGCATCACGTCGCCATCCGGCCGGTGGCATGATCGTCCTTTCGGCTGGCGGCAGGGGATGTCACGCGCAGCCGAGGTGGCGGCCTGACCGAAACCGGCCTGGAATTCCCGGCCACCGTTACGCTCCCCCCGGGTGCATCCGGCCCGCGGCGGCAAACGTGGCCGCCGCCGGTCTAGCGTCGGGTCTCTCGGGTCCCAGCTTGGCTACCAAGCAGGCGGTCGTCAAGGAGTCACGGGAACAGCTCCCGAGCGATCGCCGCATGACGTGCCGCCAGATTCTGCACCGCCCGGTCGGTCGGCCCGGCGGAGCCCGTCCCTTCCAGAACGTCTGTGGGCGCCGAGCCGCCTCGGGCGTCTGCCTTGATCGACGCGGCCAGGGCCCGCCCGTTAGCAGCCGCGGTCGCGTTTTGCTCGGCTGCTGCTTCCGCCTTTTCGGCGCGTTGTCGCTGCACGTTGGATCCGAACAGCGCACCGGCCGCACCAAAGGCAATCGCCTCAACGGAGGAGAACAGCCAAGCCAGTCGCGACCAGGCGATATCTCCGGCACTCCGTTGGGTGATCATGTACCAGACAAAGCCCGTGAAGGCGGCCAGCACCACGAACGCGGTAGCCAGTGCAGTCCCAGAGACGGATACTTTCGCCGTGCCAGAGGGACTGGCCGGGCCGTCCTGACCCGAAGGCTGCTTTGGGGCCATGAGTTCCCCTTTGCTTGCTGGGCAGAAAGTGGCGCATCGAGTGTGCGTCGGCTGGTATCCATGCGTCCAGCGTCACCGGGCCGTCAGCTCGCCTCTCCCGCCGTCCGCGCCCGGCAGCACCAGAAAGGGCCAGGTAACGACGACGACCGTGACGGCCTGGGAATCGGCCAGGGATGGGGTGATGTGAAGGGCTAGCGTGTGCTTATGGGCAGAGGCTGGCGAAGGTATTCCGGTTGCGGCAGGTGCCCGCCGGGAAGCCGGGCTGGCGGGCGGGACCGCGGCCGGATTCCTGGCGCGGTCCCGGGCGGCGGAGGCCTACGTGCGCGGCACCGGATGCGGGATCGGCGAGGCGACCGAGGCGGTAGCCGAGCGCGCCGCGGGCCCGTCCCGGCGGCAGGTGCTCGGCGGGGCCGGGGCGGCCGCCCTCGCGGCGGCGATCCCGTTCGCCTGGCCGCACCGGGCGGCGGCCAGGCACGCGCCCGCGGGTGGTGATCGTCGGCTCCGGGCTGGCGGGCCTGGGCTGTGCGTACCGGCTCTGGGCGGGCCACGGCCTGCCCAGCGAGGTCTATGAGTACAACGCGCACCGCATCGGCGGGCGCGTGCAGACGCTGCACGGGTTCTTCGACGCCGGGCAGTACGCCGAGCAGCATGGCGAGTTCATCAGCAGCGAGCACACCGAGATGCGCAAGCTCGCCACCAGCTTCGGGCTGCGGCTGGACAACGTGCTCCGGTATCCCCCGCACACCAGGCCCCAGGACTACCGGATGCGGTTCGGCGGCCGGTTCTGGTCCCAGGCCGCGCTGGACCGCGACTGGCACGGATGGGCCAGGGCGCTGTTCCTCGACGCGGCGAACAACAAGGCGCCGTGGCCGACCCTCTACAACAACTCCTCCGCCTGGGGGCGGCGCTGGGACCACATGCCGGCCTCCGACTGGATCGACACAGAACATCCCCGGCGGCCGGGACTCCGATTTCGGCCAGCTGTGCGCGGCCATCCTGCTCGATGAGTACGGCGGGCCGGTCGAGGAGCAGTCCGCGCTGAACCTGGTCTACCTGCTCGGCTTCGACGACAGCACGGCCAGCGGGCTGCAGCCGAAGACGTACCCCGAGCTCTCCGGCACGGACGAGAAATGGCACATCCACGGCGGCAACGACCAGGTCATCTCCGGCCTGGCCCGCAGGCTGCCGGCGGGCTCTATCCGGGTCGGCGAGCGCCTGGTGGCCCTGCGCGCCCGCGGTCAGGCCGGATTCACCTGCACGTTCTCCAGCGGCTGCGCCACCCGTGACGTCCGAGCCGACCACGTCGTGCTCGCCCTGCCGTTCACCAAGCTCCGCGACGTCGAGCTGTCCGGCATCGACCTGCCGCGGCGCGCAGCAGCGCGCGATCAGGCAGGAGCCGCTCGGCTCGAACTCCAAGATCCAGCTGCAGTTCTCCCGCCGGGTCTGGAACGCCGACCACTGGACCGGCAACATGTACGACGACGGCATCGTCCAGGGCGGCTGGGAAACCACGGTCGACCAGCCGGGCCAGCCGGGCATCCTCATCGCGCTGCCGGGCGGTGCGGTGGGCGCAGGCATCGGCCGCCGGTACGGGCTGACCAGCTACCATGGGCCCGCGCCCGACGCCATGGCCAGGGACTTCCTGGCTGACTTCGAGGTCAGCTTCCCCGGGGTGACCGCGGCCTATAACGGCAAGGCCTACTACGCATGGTCGTCGGGTGATCCTCATATCGGCGGCGCCTACTCCTACCTGAAGGTCGGCCAGTACACCGGGTTCAACGGCATCCAGGGCCGGCGGCACGGGAACCTGCACGTCGCGGGCGAGCAGACCTCGGTCGACTTCCAGGGCTTCATGGAGGGCGCGCTGCGCAGCGGCTACCGCTGCGCGGCCGAGATCGTGGCGCGCTGAACGACCCCGTCCTTCATGACGAAGCCGACGTCCTCCAGCAGGCGCACGTCCTGCAGCGGGTTGCCGGGCACCGTGATGATGTCGGCGAGGTAGCCGGGCTCGACCCGGCCGACCCGGTCGTCCCAGCGGATCAGCTCGGCCGCGTGCAGGGTGGCCGAGCGGATCGCGTCCAGCGGGCTCTGGCCGCAGCGGACCTGATAGGCGAGCTGGCGGGCGTTGAGCCCATGCGGGTAGATGCCGCTGTCGGTGCCGTAGGCGATGCGCACGCCGGCGGCCAGGCACTTGGCAAAGCCATCCCGCTGGGCCTGCGTGGTCTCGTCGTTCTTGCGGAGCACGTCGGCCCGCCAGCCCTGCCGCCGGCCGGTCTCGGCGATCCAGTCACCGTTGTAGACGTCGGCGACCAGGAACGTCCTGGTGTCGGCCATCATCTGGATGGCCTCGTCGTCCATGAGCGAGCCGTGCTCGATCGAGCGCACGCCCCCGCGGACGGCGCGCTTGATGCCTTCGGCGCCGTGGGCGTGGGCGGCGACGTCCGCCCCGGACAGCGACGCCTCCTCGACGGCGGCGCGGATCTGCTCCTCGGTCAGCTCGGGCGCCCCTGGCACGCCTCCCGGGGTCATGACCGCGCCGGTGGCGATCAGCTTCACCAGGTCCGCGCCGCCGTGCAGGATGCGGCGCACCGCCCGGCGCACGTCGTCCACGGAAGCGACCACCCCGAGCCGCAGCTCGTACGGGACGACCGCGTCGACATCGGGCGCCAGGCCGGTGATGTCGCCGCCCCCGCCGGAGCAGGTCACGTACGCGCCCGCGACGCGCATGCGAGGACCGGGCACCCAGCCCGCGTCGATGGCGTCGCGCAGCGCGACGTCGACGAACGCGCGGAACGTGCCCACGTCGCGCACGGTGGTGAAGCCGGCCAGCAGCGTGTCCCGCGCGTTGCGCGCCCCCGACATCGCCTCCTGGGCACCGGTCCTGGTCAGCAGGTCGAGGTACCCGTTGCCGCTGTCCGGCTCGCCGACCAGGTGGGCATGGCAGTCGATCAGGCCGGGCAGCAGCGTGCCCCCCGGCAGGTCGACGAACGCGGGACCCTCGGCCGGGGCATCGCCGACGGCGACCACGTCCGCGATGCGATGGTCATCGATGATCACCGCGCGGTCGGCCAGCAGGTCCCCGGTCATCACGTCGAGCAGCAGGCCGGGACGGATCACTGTGCGCGCCGACATATCAGGTCCTCCAGGGTCTCTACGATCCGATGAGCCGCATGACCGCGGTGATGGCCTCGGCCGCGCGGCTGAGCTCGGCGGTCAGCAGCCGCCGGTCGCTTTTGGTCGCCCTCGACGTGGGCGGTGACACGCTGATCGCGCTCGGCCGGCCGCCGTCCACCGATGGCACCCGCGTGGCGAACGAGTTGAGCCCGAGCTCGTACTCCTGGTTGGACTCGGCGATGCCGTCGATCCTGGCCTGGTCCAGGGCGGCCGACAGCGCCTGCCAGCTGGTGGGCGTGTGCTCGGTCCTGGGCGGGTAGGGCTCAGGGCCGGCCGCCGCGCGGGCGTCGGCCGGGTCGAGCTGGGCCAGCAGGCACTTGCCGATCGCGGTGCAGTAGGCGGGTGCCCGGGAGCCGACCGCGACCTGCGGGCGGAGCAGCCGCTCCCCCGCGGCACTGCGCAGGTAGACGACCTCGCCGCCGACCAGGATGCCGAGGTTGGCCGTCTCACCGGTCGCGTCCGCCAGCGCCTGCAGGTGCTCGGCCACCACGTCCAGCGGCGTGAGCGCCGACACCGCCCCGCTGGCGAGCTCGATGAGCTTCACCCCGCAGCGCAGGCGGTGGCCGTCCCGCTCCAGGAACCCCGCCTCCACCAGCGTCAGGCACAGCCGGTACACGGTCGGCATCGGGAGCCCGGTCGCCTGGGAAATGCCGGACTGGGTCCACTCCGGGGACTGGCTGAACAGGGAGAGGACATCAAGCCCGCGCCGCAGCGTCTTGAGCGAAGCCGGGGACCTGCCGTTGTCGTTGACCTCTCCGGCCATCAGGCGTTAACCTTTCATAAATCGGGCGTTACTTTCATTATACGAAAACTGATGAAGAATCGTCATGATCCCGGTGACATCGAGCGTCACGATCGCCGGCGCCGCCGCTGAAGCCGATGCGGCGGCCCGTGCCCTCAGCGAGGTCGCGGCGGCGTTCCCCGCCCTGCGCGGCCAGGGCATGCCGTCCGACGCGGACTGCCGCGCCGTCTACGAGGGGCTCGGCCGGCGCGGCCTGATCGGGCTGCACTGGCCCGAGGCGCTCGGCGGCCGCGGCCTGACCGCGCTGCACACGGTCGCGGCCGAGGAGCAGTTCGGGTACCACTGGCTCCCGCTGTCGAGTTACCTGCTGTCGGTGAAGACCATCGGCAACGCGCTGATGCAGTTCTCCCGCCTGCTCGCCGCCCGCTTCCTGCCCCCGATCGCCGCCGGCCAGATCGTGTTCTGCCAGGGCTTCTCGGAATCCGACGCCGGATCGGACCTGGCCGCCCTGCGCACCACCGGGCAGGTGCACGGCGACCGGCTGGTGATCAGCGGGCGCAAGATCTGGACCTCCAGCGTCGACCAGGCCGACTGGATCTACCTGGCCGTCCGGACCGGCCCGGACCGGCACCGGGGCCTGTCGGTGGTGCTGGCCGAGATGTCCGCGCCCGGCCTGGCCTGGTCCGTGCACCGCACGGTCGGCGGCGGCACCCTCGGCGAGGTCGTGCTCGACCAGGTCGAGGTGCCGCTGACGCAGGTGGTCGGGGAGATCGACGCGGGCTGGAAGGTCATCATGGGCACCCTCGACTATGAGCGGGTCACCAGCGAGAAGGTGGGCACCGCGCTCTGGCTCCTCGACCGCCTCGGCGAGCTGGCCCCGGCGGGCTGGGTGCGGCGGCTGCGGACCCTGCGCGGCGCCGCGCTCGCGGCCCGGCTGCACGGCAGGCGGGCGACCGAGCTGCTGGCCGCCAGGCCGGCGGCCACCGCCGCGTCCATGGCCAAGCTGTCGATCGCGCTGCTGCTGCAGCAGATCGCCGAGGCCGCGGTCGACATGCTCGGGCCGCGGGCGCTCATCGAGGACGGGGCGGATGCGGTGCTCGGCGGCCGGGTGGCCGCCTTCGCCCGGGCGGTATCCGGCGCGACGATCGCGGGCGGGGCCGCGGAGATCCAGCGCCGGGTGATCGCCCGGCAGGGGCTTGGGTGCCCCCGGTGACCAGGCCCCGGCCGCTCGACGGCCTGCTGGTGCTCGACTTCTCGCAGTACGTGGCCGGCCCGCTGGCCACGATGCTGCTCTCGGATCTCGGCGCGGACGTGATCAAGGTCGAGCGTCCGGGCGGCGACGCGTACCGGCACTACGACCCCGTTGTCCCCGGGCAAAGCCGGTACTTCTGCAGTCTGAACCGCGGCAAGCGCTCGGTCATCTGCGACTCTGGCCCGTCCGGAGGGCCGGGAGCTCGCGGCCGGGCTGATCGCCCGCGCCGATGCCGTGGTGCACAACTTCCTGCCGTCCCGGGCCGCGGCCTTCGGGCTCGACGCCGCCGCGGTCAAGCGCATCAACGACCGGGCCGTGGTCTGCGCGATCTCGGCGTTCGGCAGCGTCGGGCCGGAGGCGGGCACGCCCGGCTACGACCTGATCGCCCAGGCCGTGGCCGGGCTGCTGGCCTCGGCCGCCCATACCGGGCAGCAGGTTCCTGAGCGGCTCGGCCGCATGCCGCTGGCCGACTTCACGACCGGGCTGCTGGCCGCCGTGGCCGTGCTGACCGGCCTGCTTCAGCGCCAGCGCGCGCCGGGCGCGCCGGACTTCGAGGTATCGCTGCTCGGCGCCTCGCTGACGCTGCAGGCGCAGCAGCTCGCCACGGGGCAGGAAACCACGGGACAGGAAACCACGGGGCAGGAAACCACGGGGCAGGAGACCAGCCCGTCCCGGCGGTTCGACGCCCAGGCGATGCGCGAGCAGACCGCGGCCCGGGCCGCCGCGGCCGAGCTCGAGCCGTTCTACCGGTGCTACGAGACGGCCGACGCGTTCATCGCGGTCGGGTGCCTCGACGTGGCGCAGCGCCGGCGGCTGCTCGCCACGCTGGACCTGGCCGACCCCTACGTGGAGAACCCGCAGCGGCCGGCCGCGCACGAGCAGGAACGATCGGCCCGGGCGGCGCTGGTGCGGGAGGTGGAACGCCGGCTGCTCGCGGGCACGGCCGCCGAGTGGATCGAGCGGTTCACCGCAGCCGGGGTGCCGGTGGCCGAGGTGCGCACCCTGGACGCGGCCGCGGCCTCGGCCCAGGCGCGAGCCAACGGGCTGATCATCAGCCTGGACCAGCCAGGGCTCGGGCCGACGCGGCTGCTCGGCGGCGTGGTCAAGCAGGGCGGCGAGCCGCTGGTCACCGCCCGGCGCGCGCCGGGCCCAGGCGAGCATCAGCACGAGCTGGAGCGGCTGGCTGCGGTGGGGCCCGGGGCCGACGATCGGGCCGGGGCCGACGATCGGGCCGGAGGCGGCGCGATGAGCGCCGCGGAATCCGGCGCGGCCAGCGCGGCGGAGGCGGCGCGATGACCGACGTGGCCGCCACCCTGCTGGCCGAGACCATGGCGCGGGTCGTGCGCGACCACCAGCCACCGGATCCATGGCAGCCAGGGGCGCGTGCCGACGACACCGCGACCCCGCCCGCCGAGGCGATCGGGGAGGCGCTGGCCGAGATCGGGTGGCCGGGCCTGGCCGACGAGGACATCGACGCCTCGGTCGTGGCCCTGGCCGCGGTGGAGCTGGGCCGGGGCCTGGTCAGCCTGGGCCACGTCGACGCGCTGCTCGGCGGGAGCCCGGTCGTGGACGGTCTCGTCCGGCACGGCCGGGTCCACGGGCGCGCGGTTGCGCTCCGGCCCGGGGACGGCCTGCGCGAGGTGGAGATCCTGGCGCTCGCCCCGGCCGCCTACGGCGACGCCTCCGCCGTGTCCGTGCTGACCGCCCAGCGCCGGGGAGACGACGTGCCCGCCGCGGCCGCCGCGCGCCGGCTGACGGCGTGGCGGGCCGCCTCGATCGGCTACCTGGCCGGTCTGGCCGGCGCGGCCTTCGAGACCTGTCTCGCGCACGTCCGGTCCCGGCAGGCGTTCGGGACGATGCTCGACGCGCAGCCGACCGTCCAGTCCCGGCTCGCGGACGCGGCCACGGCGCTCGACGGGGTCAGGCTGCTGGCCGAGCGTGAGCACTCGTGGGCGGCGCTGAGCTACGCGGCCGCGGCCGGCACCGAGGTCACGGCCGCCTGTCACCAGCTGACCGGGGCGCTGGGCTACACGCTCGAGTACCCGCTGCAGCGCCGGTCCCGGCGGGCGCGGGCCATGCGGTCGTGGGCCGAGTGGGCCGCCGACGCCTGCACCACCGAGGAGAGGCACCAGCCAGCCGATCAGTAACCGCAACAGCAACACAGCACCGGAGGTCACCATGCGAACCAGGGGGCTGCGAAACGAGAAAGACGATCCCGTGGCGGCGCGGCTGAGCCGGCGCCAGTTCCTCGGGGCAGCAGGCGCGGGCCTGACCGCCGCGGGCGTGGCCGCCTGCAGCACCAAGGCCTACAACGCGGGGGGCAACACGGGCAGCAGCGGGCCTGGCGGCGCGCACGTCGCGTCGGGTCCGCCAGGCCCAGGGCCGGTGTCCGGCGGCGCGTACGGCGGCACGGTCAACGTCAACTGGGTGTCAGAGGCCAACTCTTTCGACCCCATCATCGGCTACAACACCACGGCCTGGGACGCGCTCACGTCCCTGCTCAACACCCCGCTCTACCAGTTCGCCGGGCAGTTTGGCCCCGCGGCTCCCGCGCTGGCCGCGGCGCTGCCCGAGGTCACCGACGGCGGCCTGCGGTACGTCATCAAGCTCCGGCCGGGAGCCAAGTTCTCCACCGGCCGCGAGATCGTCGCCGACGACTACGTGTACAGCTGGACCCGGGTGCTCAACCCCAAGCTGGCCTCGTGGGCGTCGTCCTACCTGATCCCGGTCGTCGGGTCCGGGCCGGTGATCAACGGGAAGTCCACCACGCTCACCGGGGTGAAGGCGCTCGACGACCACACCGTCGAGGTCCGCCTGGAGCAGCCGACGTTCACCTTCCTGAACACGCTGGCCCAGCCCTACATGGCCGCGGTGCCGCGCGAGGTGGTGGAGAAGGATGGTGCGGAATTCGGCACCCACCCGACCAGCACCGGCCCGTTCGTGGTCCAGAGCTATTCGCAGTCATCGCAGTCGGCCACGTTCGCCAGGAACCCGCACTACGCCTGGAAGGGCCTGCCCTACCTGGCCGGGGTGAACTACCGCTGGGGCGTCAATTCTCAGCTCGAACTGCTGCAGCTCGAGCAGGGCAGCGTGGAGATCATCGGCGACGGCATCGGCGCGACGCTCGCGGCCCAGGTCCAGGCCGAGTCCAACCTGGCCAAGTACGTCGACAGATTCCCGGTGAACGCCACGGCCTGGATCCAGCTCAACTGCGCGAAGGGCCCGCTCGCGGACACCCGGGTACGGCAGGCCCTGAACTGGGCGACCGACCGGGCCGCCGTGACCAAGGTGGCCCACGGCGTGTACAAGGCCTCGGGCTACCCGCTGCCGTCCAACCTGGCCGAGTACCCCAGGACCGCCAAGCCGTTCGGCTATGACCCGGCCCGGGCGCGCTCGCTGCTGGCCCAGGCCGGGGTGACCAAGCTGCAGATGGGCTTCGTGACCGACGGGAGCGACCCGTGGCTGGAGATCGCGCAGGTCCTGCAGCAGCAATGGGCGGCGTTCGGCGTGCACATCACCATCAACACGATGAGCACCTCGGCCTATGACACGCTGACCACCACGTCCCCGCTGCGGACCCAGTCCTATCAGGACGACTACTACATGACGCAGCCGAGCGCGCTGGACCTGATCATCCCGAACTTCACCTCGGACGGCTCCTACAACTACTCGGGATATAAGAACGCGACCATCGACTCGCTCACCACCCAGGCCGAGCACCAGACCACGCTGGCCACGAGCAACACCTACGTCGCGAAGATCGAGGAAGAGCTGGTGGCCGACCCGCCCGCGGTGTTCCTGGCCGACATCGGGTTCCTGGCCGGGCGGAGCCCGAAGCTGCGCAACTTCCGCTACCGGGGCGAGACCGGCAGCTACTACGGCCGGATGTGGATGTAGGCCGATGACCACCGTCACCCTGCAAGCCGAGCCGGCCGCGCGCAGCGCAACCCGCACGTGGCGGCCGAGCGGTGCGCTGCTGGCCGGGCTCATCCTGCTCACGGCCCTGATCGTGTTCGCGGTCATCGCGCCGGTGTTCGGGTCGCCGTACCACATCTACCCGGACGGGCTGAACGCCAAGGGCCTGCCGCTCGGCGTCGGCGCGCCCGGGCACATCCTCGGCACGGACGAGATCGGCCGGGACATGCTCGCCCGGCTCGCCGCCGGCGCCCGGTCCACCCTGGAGATGACGTTCATCGCCAGCTTCACCTCGCTGGCGCTCGGCGTGCTCGTCGGCCTGGTCGCGGGCTTCTACCGGGGCCCGGCCGAGCAGGTGCTGATGCGGATCACCGACATCTTCCTGTCGGTGCCGACGGTGGTCTCCGGCCTGGCCATAGCCAGCGTGGTCGGCGTGGGCATCACCGGCATCGTCATCGTGGTCACGGCGCTGTTCTGGGCCTGGACGGCCCGGGTGATCTACGGCGAGGTACTGCGGCTGCGCACCAGGGTCTTCGTTGACGCCGCCGTGGCGGCCGGGCTGCGCCGCCCGGCCGTGCTACGACGGCATATCCTCCCGCACCTGTCCTCGCTGATCCTGGTCATCTCCGCGCTGAACGCGGCCAGCGTGGTCTCGATCGGGGCCGGGCTGTCCTTCCTGGGGCCGGCATCCAGCCGCCGAAGCCCGACTGGGGCAACATGCTGCAGTCCGGCGAGAACAGCCTCCAGTTCGCCCCGCACCTGGTCATCGAGCCGCTGCTGTGCATCGTCCTCACGGTCCTCGCGTTCGTCCTGATCGGCGAGGGGCTGACCAGCCGCGAGCCCGGCCGGGCCAGGAAGTCATGGCTGGACAAGTAGGCGCACAGCCGGGTCTCGGCAGGCGGCGGGCCCGGGAGCCCGGCGCCACCGCCGAGCAGCGGACGCTGGCCCGCAAGATCGCGCTGCGGATCGGGCTCGCGGCCCTCACCGTGCTCGCGGTGATCGTGCTCACATTCGTGCTCGAGTTCGTGATCCCCGCCAACCCGGCCCGCGTGGTGGCCGGGCCCAAGGCCAGCCGCCAGGTGGTCGCCGAGGTCGCCCGCAACCTGCACCTCAACCGGCCCGAATGGCAGCAGCTGCTCAGCTACATCGGGGGGGTGCTGCACGGCGACCTCGGCTACTCCTACGTGTCGCAGACCTCGGTCACCAGCCTGCTGGCCGGGCGGCTGCCCGCGACGGTCCTGCTGATGGCGGCCGGGCTCGTGGTCGAGCTGGCCATCGGCGCGGCGCTCGGGGTGTGGGACGGCCTGCGCCCGAAGCGCAGCTGGGTGCTGGCCAGCATCAACATCGGGCTGCTGTCGGTGCCCACGTTCACGTTCGGGTTCCTGCTGCTGCTGCTGTTCGGCTACGTCTGGCCGGTGCTCCCGGTCTCCGGCGGCCTCGGTGCCGGGCAGCTGGTGCTGCCCGCGCTCACCCTCGGCCTGCTCGGGGTGCCCTACTACGCCATCGTGGTGCGCGACCAGCTGCGCGAGGTGCTGCCCGCCCCGTTCGTGCGGACCGCGCTGGCCAAGGGCCTGACCCGGCGGCAGATCCTGCGTGGTCACGTCATGCGCGTGGTGGTGCCGCCGGTGCTCACCATGGCCGGCATGGACGTCGCCCTGTTCCTGTCCGGCGTGGTGTTCGTGGAGGACATCTTCGCCTGGCCGGGCATCGGCCAGCTGCAGGTGCAGGCGTTCGATAACGTGGACCGCCCGGTGCTGATGGGCACCGTGATCGTCGCGGCGACGGCCGTCGTGGTCATGAACCTGGTCGTCGACCTGCTCCGGCTGGCCGTCGATCCCCGGGTACGGGCGGAGTCGCTGTGAACGTGAGCCCCGGCAGCACCGGTACCGCCAGCACCGGCCCGGCGCGCACCGGGAGCGAGGGCCAGCCGCTGGCCGTGGCCGGACTCTCGGTCCGGTACGGCGATTTCCAGGCCGTGACCGACGCTTCATTCGAGCTCGGCACCGGCCGGGTGCTCGGCCTGGTCGGCGAGTCCGGGTCCGGCAAGTCGTCGCTCGCGCTCGCGATCTCACGGCTGCTGCCCCCCGAGGGCCGGGTCGCGTCGGGGACGGCCCGGGTGGGCGACACTGACGTGCTGGCCCTGAAGGGAGAGGCGCTGCGGCTGGCCCGCAGCGAGCTGGTCGCCTACATCCCGCAGGACGCGTCCGCGGCGCTCAACCCGGTGCACCGGGCGGGCCGGCAGATCGCCGAGGTGTTCCGGCTCCGGTACCGGCTGGACGACGCCGCCGCCATGGGTCAGGCGGTACAGCTGCTGGCCCGGGTCGGGATCCGGCGGCCCGAGGACACCGCGCGCCGGTACCCGCACGAGCTGTCCGGCGGCATGCGCCAGCGGGTGATGATCGCGATGGCCATCGCGCTGCGCCCGGCGCTGCTGGTGGCCGACGAGCCGACCACCGCGCTGGACGTCACGGTGCAGGCGGAGATCATCGCGCTGGTGCGGGAGCTGCAGGCGGAGCACAGGACCACGCTGCTGTGGATCACCCACGACATGGGCGTGGTGGCCGAGATCGCCGACGACGTGGCGGTGATGTACGGCGGCCGCATCGTGGAGCACGCCCCGGCCCGCGACGTGTTCGCCGCCCCCCGGCACCCGTACAGCCAGGCGCTGCTGTCCAGCTTCACCTCCGGCCGCCTGGCCCGGCCCAAGGCCCCGTTCGAGACCATCGAGGGCTCTCCCCCGGTCGACCGGATCCCGCCCGGCTGCCCGTTCCACCCGCGCTGCCCGCTGGCGGTGGACCGGTGCCGGACCGAGGTGCCGCTGCCCCGCGACGCCGGCCGGGACCACCGGGTGGCCTGCCACCTGGCCGAGGTGACGTCTGATGCCTGACCAGCAGGGCGTCTCCACCCCGCCGCCGCAGCCGCCCCGGCGCCACCCCCGCGTCGCCGCCGCCAGGCGAACCACCCCTCGTCGAGCTGGTCGACGTGACCAAACGGTTCGGCCAGGTCCGCGCCGTCGACGGGATGTCGCTGCGCATCACTCCCGGGCGCACCCTCGGGATGGTCGGGGAATCGGGCTGCGGCAAGAGCACGGTCGCGCGGCTGGTGCTCGGGCTCGAGCGGGCCACCTCCGGGAGCCTGCGCTTCGATGGGCACCCGTACCCCGGGTCCGACCGGGGGCTGCGGGCGCTGCGCCGCCACGTGGCCATGGTGTTCCAGGACCCGTACGAGTCCCTGGACCCGCGCCTGTCGCTGCGCGAGATCGTGGCCGAGCCGCTCAAGGCCCACGGGATGTGGCGCGGCGGCGGCCCCGGGCGGGTCCGGGAGCTGCTGGACGCGGTCGGCCTGCCCGGGGCCGACCTCGGCTCCCGGCCCGGCGACTACTCCGGCGGCGGCCGGCAGCGGATCGGCATCGCCCGCGCGCTCGCGTGCCGCCCCGGGCTCGTCGTGTGCGACGAGCCGACCTCCGCCCTGGACGTCTCGATCCAGGCGCAGATCATCAACCTGCTGCTGCGGCTGCAGGCCGAGCACGGCCTCGCCTACCTGTTCATCTCGCACGACCTGGACGTGGTGCGGCGGGTGAGCGACGACGTCGCCGTGGTGTACGCCGGCGCCATCATGGAGGAGGGGCCGACCGCCGAGATCTCCGCCGCCCCGCAGCACCCGTACACCCGCGCGCTGCTGTCCGCCGTGGCCGGGCTGTCCCCGGACCAGCGGCGGCTTGACCGCCGGATCCGGCTCGGCGAGGAGCGCGCGGCCGCGCCCGGCAGCTGCCCGTTCGCGGGCCGGTGCCCGGACGTGCACGACGCCTGCTCGACCCGGCCTCCGCTGCAGGACGTCGGCCACGGCAGGCGGGTCGCCTGCCATCTGGTCACCCCGGGGCACGACGTCCCGCCGCTCGCCGCATCGCAGGAGGATCTACCGCCGTGACCAGCAACAGCGCAGCAACCGCGGCCGAGGAGCGCGCCCTGTCCCGGGTGCGCACGATGGAGCACGCGTGGATCCCGATGCGGGACGGGACCAGGCTGTCGGCGCGCATCTGGCTGCCGGACGACGCCCGACGACAGCCCGGTCCCGGCCATCCTCGAGTACCTCCCGTACCGGCAGGGCGACTGGACCGCCGTCCGCGACGCGCCAGCGGCACCCCTACTTCGCCGCCCACGGCTACGCCGTGCGGTCCGGGTCGACCTGCGCGGCTCCGGCAACTCCGAGGGCGTGCATCACCGACGAGTACGCCGACCGGAGCTGCAGCGACGGCGTGCGACGTGATCGCCTGGCTCGCCGGCGCAGCCGTGGTGCACGGGCAACGTCGGCATGATCGGCATCTCCTGGGGCGGGTTCAACTCGCTCCAGGTCGCCGCGCCCGGCGCCCGCCGCGCTGCGGGCCATCGTCACGCTCTGCTCCAGCGACGACCGGTACGCCGACGACGTGCACTACTTCGGCGGCGCGGTGCTCGGCATCGACATGCTCGGCTGGTCGCGACCGATGCTGGCCTGACCACGCCCTGCCCCCGGATCCCGGCGGGTCGGCACGACTGGCGCGAGCAGTGGGAGCGAGCGGCTCGAGCGCGCTCGGCCGTTCATGGACGCCTGGCTGGCGCACCAGCACCGCGACGCTACTGGCGGCACGGCTGCGTCTGCGAGGACTACGCCGCCATCGAGGTGCCCGGTGCTCGCGGTCGGCGGCTGGGCCGACGGCTACCGGAACACGGTGCTCCGGCTGCTGGCCGGCCTGTCCGTGCCCGCGCGAAGGGGCTCATCGGCCCCTGGTCGCACGCAGTACCCGGACCATCTCGGCCGCCCGGGCCGCGGATCGGGTTCCTGCAGGAGACGCTCCGGTGGTGGGACCGCTGGCTGCGCGACGATCGACAACGGCGTCATGGCCGAGCCGATGCTGCGCGCCTGGATGCAGGAGTCAGTGCCGCCCGCGACCGCATCACCACGACGCGGCCGGGCCGCTGGGTGGCCGAGCCGTGCTGGCCGCCGGCCGAAGACCGGGCCCGGCGGCTGTACCTCGACGCCGGAGGAGGCGGCCTGCTGTCGGATCGGCCCGGTGACGCCGGCGTGCGGACGCACCGCGGCGAGGACACGGCCGGGCTCGACGCCGGCTCCCTCACCGCCGACGGGGGGTTCGGGGACTGGCCCGGTGACCAGCGCGGCGAGGACGGGCGCTCGCTCTGCTTCACCACCGGGCCGCTCGATGAGGCCGTCGAGATCCTCGGCAGCGTGCGGGTGAACCTCCTGGTGACCAGCGACCAGCCGGGCGCGAGCGTCGTGGTCCGGCTCTGCGACGTCGCGCCGGACGGCGAGTCCCTGCTGGTCACCCGGGACCTGTTCAATCTCACGCACCGGGAGGGCCACGACCGCGCCGAGCCGCTCGTGCCCGGCGAGCCCGCCCGGGCCGAGTTCGGGCTCAAGGTCATCGCGCACCGGTTCGAGGCCGGGCACCGGATCCGGGTTTCGGTCTCGACCACGTACTGGCCCTGGATGTGGCCGCACCCCGGGCCGGTGCGGCTGGGCCTGCACTGCGGGGAGAGCAGCTTCGTGGAGCTGCCGGTGCGCCGGCCACGCGCGGAGGACGAGACGCTCCGGCCGTTCGGGCCGCCGGAGCGGCCCGACGGCATCGCCTACGAGGTGCTGGGCCGGCGGCCGACGCAGCGCACGATCACGCACAACCTCACCGACGGGTCGGCCGAGGTGCTCTTCGACTGGGACGTGGGCGGGAACTTCCGCCTGGCCGACGCCGGGATCGAGGCCGACGGGACGAACCTGACCCGGTACCGGATCGTGACCGGCCAGCCGCTCTCGGCCGAAGTCGTGACCGAGCAATCCGCCGCGCTGAAGTCCGAGCTCTTCGACGTCGCGGTGGAGGCGACCGGGCGGATGACCGCGGACCGCTCGGCGTTCCTGGTGACCCTGGACCTCGACGCCCGCGAGAACGGCCACCGCGTGCACTCCCGGCAGTGGCACTTCGAGTTCCCGCGGAACGGCACGTAACGGCGGCGGCACGCAAGGAGGAGCATGGACACACCGAGGGCGGCCGCCGGGCGGGACGGCACCGGCCTATCCGGGGACGGACTGGCCGGCGCCGGGAGCGTAATGCCGGTTATTTCCTGGGACTGGTACCGGGATCCGCGCGTCCTGGAGGTTGAGGAGCGCCGGCTGTTCCGGCCGAGCTGGCAGTACGTCGGGCCGCTGCAGCGCCTGGCCCAGCCAGGCGATCACATCGTCGGCCGGCTGGGGCGGGTGCCGGTCGTGGTGGTCCGGGGCGGCGACGGTGAGCTGCGCGGCTTCCTCAACGTCTGCCGGCACCGGGGCAGCGTCGTGGTCTCGGCCGACGGGAACGCCCCGCGGCTGCGGTGCCCGTACCACGCCTGGACGTACAGCCTCGACGGGGCGCTGCGGTCGGCGCCGCAGTGCGGCCCCGAGATCGAGGCCGAGTTGCCGGAACTCGGCCTGGTGCCGGTCCGGGTCGCGACGTTCGGGCCGTTCGTGTTCGCCAGCCTGTCGGCGGACGGCCCGTCCCTGGACGACGTCGCCGGGGACCTGGGCGAGGTCGTCGCCGGGGTCGGTCTCGACCTCGGCGGGCTGCGGCTGCGGCAGCGGTTCGAGTACACGGTGCCGTCGAACTGGAAGATCCACATCGAGAACTACCTGGAGTGCTACCACTGCCCGGTCGCGCACCCGGGTTTCTCGTCGGTCATGGAGGTCGGGCCCGACCATTACCAGCTGGCGGCCACCGCGCACCGGCTGAGCCACCGGGCCCCGGTGCGCCAGAACCCCTCGGCGGCGTACTCCGCGGCCGGCAGCGTCACCCTGGGCAGCTACCACCTGCTGCTGCCCAACGTGAAGATCAACATCAATCCCGGCCGCCAGAACCTGTCCATCGGGCCGGTCTACCCGGACGGGGTGAGCCAGACGGCCGGGTTCCTCGACTACTACTTCGGCGCGGACGCGGACGAGGCCTGGGTCGAGTCGATGATGGCGTTCGACACCGATGTCGGCAACCAGGACATGGCGCTGGTCGCGGCCGCCCAGGCCGGGGTGGCCGGCAGCTGGATCGACCGCGGGCGGATACTCCCCCAGGAGCGGCTCCTGGCCAGCTTCCAGCAGTACGTGCACGCAGCCTGCGCCAGCGAGATCCCCCTCGATGATGCCGGCGGCATCCGCCAGGCACAAACTCCCTGACGTCGCGGGCCGCAGGTCTCAGCCAGCCGCCGCTCCGGGCTCATCGACACCCGCACCGTCCGCCGGGCCACCGCCCAGCCGGTCGGCGGCGGCCAGACCCCCACGGCCGTCCTGGCTGCCCAGCAGCAGGGCCAGGACCTCGCCGATGGCAGGCTCCCGGCTGCCGGGCTCACGCAGCGGCAGATGCGTCCTCGATCCGGTAGCGGTTGCGGCGGCCGTCCTTCTGCTTCACCACATAGCCGGCCTCAGCCAGGTCGGTGATGATGCCATGAGCGCTGCGCTCGGTGATGCCCACGCTGGCCGCGATGTCACGCAGCCGCGCGCCCGGGTCGTGCGCGATGCACAGCAGCACCCGGGCGTGATTGGTCAGGAAACTCCAATCGGCCACGCCCCGTAACCTAACAGAATTCATTTCCGGAAACATGTTGCTTGCGTCCGAGAGGCGGCCGGCTCAGCGACAAGCACCGAAGGCTGGCACACCGCCGCCAGAACCGGACCTGCCCGGCCGGGCGGCCCGATGAGGAAGCTTCAGTCCGGCCGGGCCAATTATGGCCAGACGTTTCTTGAAATTTATTGCTGGTTTTGTGAATCCAGCGTAGCGTGAACCACAGGCATCGAGGCCAGGCCGTTGCAGACCGCCAGGCTCATCGAGGGTCAGCGGCGAAAGGACCCGGCCATGGGTGAGGATCGACTGCACATCGTGTTCGGGACCGGCCAGGTCGGAAGGGCCGTTTTAAGCTCCGTGCCTTGTCCCGGCTCGCTCATCAGCAGGGCAGCCACGGTCGGCGGCTACGGCCGATGACGAATTCGCCCCGGATACAGCTAGCCGTCGGCGGGCCGAAGACACAGACGCGGGGCCACGTTCTGGCGCCAGCACGGTACCGGCATCCGGGCGATGTGATCCGCCTGATCGCCGCCGCCGGGGTGCTCGCTGTCGCGGCCATAGTCGTCGCGCTGCTCCCTGCCCTGCTCCGCCCGACTGCCGCGATCACCGGGATTGGGCTGGCGACCGCGGCTGGTCAGGTGCTGACTGGCCTGGTCCAGGTGACGATCGCGGCGGCGGCCCTGGTGCTGCTGGTCGCCGCGTTGCGGTACCGCCGGTTCCGGGTCCTGGCCACCGTGGCGGGCGGGTTCGCGGCAGCGGCGGCCCTGATGGCGGGAATTACTTATCTGGCCGGGCCGGGCGGCTCCGCGCCCGCGGGGCTGCGCCAGGGTTCCTGGCTGACCGGCGCGGGCTTCCCCGATCCGGCCGTCTTCGCGGGGCTCGCGGCGGTTGCGGTGGCCGCGGCGCCGTGGCTGAGCCGGCCGTGGCGCCGGGCGGTCTGGGCCACGCTGCTGCTGACCGGCGTGGCCCGGCTGATCACCGGCGGCCTGCTGCCCATGCAGCTGGTGCTGGCCCTGGCCGCCGGGGTCACGGTGGGGGCGGGTTTGCTGGTGGTGTTCGGAGTGCCGGACGGGCGGATGGGCCGCGCCGGGGTGGCAGCGGCGCTGCGCGCGGGTGGCGTGCCCGTCAGTCGGGTGACCGGGCCCTTGCGCCACGCGAAGGGCTCGCGGCCGTTCGAGGCGGTGACCGACGACGGACGAGCCCTGTTCGTCAAGGTCTTCGGCTCGGACCAGCGGGACGCCGACCTGCTGTACCGGGCCTATCGCGGCATCCGGCTGCGCGGTGTCGGCGACACCAGGCCCGCGGCCTCGCTGCTGGCGGCGGTCGAGCATGAGGCCCTGCTGGGAGTGATGGCCGAGCGGGCCGGCGTCGCGGTGCCGCACGTCGGCCACGTCGTCAAGGCCGGCGACGGGTCGGTGCTGCTGACCATGGAGGCGGTGGCTGGCCAGTCCCTCGACGAGGTTCCCGCCGATCGCATCACCGATCAACTCGCCCGTAGCCTGTGGGGCGAGGTCGGCCGGCTGCACCGGGCCAGGATCGCGCACCGGTCACTGCATGGCACCAACATCATGATCAGCCAGGATGACCGCCCCCGGCTGACCGACTTCAGCTTCGCCGAGCTCGCCGCGACCAGCCGCCAGCAAGCCATCGACGTGGCCGAGTTGCTCACCTCACTGGCCGGCCGGATCGGCCCGGACCGGGCCGTCGCGACCGCGACAGCGGTGATCGGCGCCGGCGGCGTGGCCGCCGCGGTGCCGCTGCTGCAGCCGCTGGCTCTGTCGGCTGGCACCCGGCGTGCGATCAAGGGGCAGGACGGGCTGCTGAAGAACACGCGCGCGGCCGCGATCGCGGCCTCCGGCGATGACACTGACACCGACCTCGCCCGGCTGCAGCGGGTACGGCCGCGCACGCTGCTGGCGATTGCCGCGCTGGCCGGCGCCTTTCTACTTCCTGCTGCCGCAAATCGCCGATGTGAGCAGCAGCTGGCACGCCCTGCTGCACGTCAACTGGGCCTGGCTACCGGTGATCATCGGCCTGTCCGCACTGACCTACGTGGCCAGCGCGATGGCGCTGATCGGCTCGGTGCCCGGCCATGTGCCGTTCGGCCCGGCCGTGCTGGCGCAGGGCGCGTCGTCGTTCATCAACCGGGTGTCGCCGGCCAACGTCGGCGGGATGGCGCTGAATGCCCGGTTCCTGCAGAAGAGCGGAACCGGTACCCCGGCCAGCGTCGCGGCGGTCGGGGTGAACGCCCTGGCGGGCGCCGTCGTGCACGTCGTGATGATCGTGGTGTTCTTCGCGCTGGCCGGCCACGACCTCACCCAGGCGTTCAAGCTGCCGTCTGGCAGCAAGATCCTGCTCGTCCTGGCGGTGATCATCGCGGTTATCGGCGTGGTCCTGGCGACACGGCCCGGCCGCCGCTGGACCCGCAAGCAGCTGATTCCCGGTGCCCGTTCCGCGGCGGGCAGCCTGCGGCAGGCCGCCGCCAGCCCGGTCAAGCTGGGCCTGCTATTCGGCGGCTCGGCCCTGATCACCCTGGCCTACATCGCCGGGCTGGCCGCCTCCGTCCAGGCGTTCGGCGGGGGTCCTGGCCTGGTCGTGCTCGGCGCGGTGTACCTGGCTGCCGCGGCGCTGGCCGCGGCCGCGCCCACCCCGGGCGGCCTCGGCGCGATCGAGGCAGCGCTGGTCGCCGGGCTGACCGGCGTCGGCATGCAGCCCGGACCCGCGGTCTCGGCCGTGCTGCTGTACCGGCTGGCGACCTACTGGCTGCCGGTCCTGCCGGGCTGGCTGTCCTGGCGGTCCCTGCAGCACCGGGGGTATGTATGAGCACCAGCCCGCCCCGGTCGCCCGCGGACGTATCGCCGCGGGAGCCGGTTTCTCCGGCGGGCCGCCAGCGCCGCCCGTCGGGCGCGCCGCCGCCGCTGCCGCGCCACATCGAGCGCAGCGGGCTGATCTGGCTGGCGGTCGCGATCGTGGCGGCCGGCGCGGCCACCGCGCTGTTCGCCCGCGGCCTGGGCCGCTGGGCGGTCGATGTCACGGTGATCGACGACGCCATGACCCGGCGCGTGGCCGGGCTGCCGGTGCCTGGATTTACCGCGGCCGCCCGGGTGATCGCTGAGGCGGGCGCGGCACCGGCGACGGTCATCGCGGGATTCGTGCTGCTGCTGGCGCTGGTCGCGGCACGCCGGTTCCGGCACCTGCTGGTACTGGTCGTCAGCTACGAGGTACTCACCCTGCTGACGACGATCTTCCTGCTTGTCGTGCACCGGCCGCTGCCCTTTGGCGTGCCGATCCAGTTTCGCTGGGCTGGCTTCAGCATGCCGTCGGTCGAGATCGAGAAGGTGTGCGCTGTGCTGACTGGCGCGCTGTACACGCTGGTCCCCGCGGGCCGGTGGCGGCGCCGCGGCGGCTGGGCCGCGGTCGCGATCATCGTCGTGATCGGCCTGTCCCGGATGCGCCTGGGCGTGGACGCGCCGACCGATGTGCTGCTCGGCGCCATCCTCGGCGTGACTGTACCGCTGCTGGGGATGCGGCTGTTCGCCCCGGAGGAGTCGTTCCCTGTGGTCTACGGCGGCGCGCACGGTGCGCATCTTGACCTCGGCGGCGCGCGCGGCGAGGCGATCAGGCGCGCGCTGAATGAGCAGATGGGCATCGAGGTGTCCAGCGTCGAGCCGTTCGGGCTGGCCGGCGGGCGGGTCCAGCCCGATGCGGCTGCGCCGGGCCGGCGAGCCGGGCGGACACCTGTTCGGCAAGCTGTACGCGCGCTCGCACGTGCGCGCGGACCGCTGGTACAAGCTCGGACGGCAGCTGCGGTACGGCCGGCTGGAGGATGAGCAGTCGTTCAAAGGCGTCCGCCGCCTCGTGCAGCAGGAAGACTACGCGCTGCGGCTCTGCCGTGACGCCGGGCTGCCGGGCCCGCAGCCGTACGGCTTTGTCGAGCTCACCCCGGACCGGGAGTACCTGCTGGTCACCGAGTTCTTCGCCGACTCGACGGAGCTGGGTGACGCCACCATCGATGATGCAGTCATCGACGACGGCCTACTGATCGTCCGCAGGATGTGGGACACGGGACTGGCCCACCGCGACGTCAAGCCTGGCGAACCTGCTGGTCCGCGACGGCCGCCTGCTGCTGATCGACGTCGCGTTCGCGGAAGTGCGCCCGACACCGTGGCGGCAGGCGGTCGACCTGGCCAACATGATGCTGTGCCTGGCGCTGCGCAGCAGCGCCGAGCGCGTCTACCAGCACGCGCTCCGGTTATTCACGGTGGCGGAGATCTCAGAGGCGTTCGCCGCCGCCCGCGGGCTCGCGCTCCCGTCCCAGCTTCGGCACGCGATCCGGCCGGCGGCCGCGACTTGCACGAAGAGTTCCTCCAGCTGCTGCCACGCCGGCCAGCGCCCGTCCGGGTTCAGCGCTGGAGCACGCGCCGGGTAGGCTCCCTGGCTGCCGTCCTCGCCGCGGTCTTCCTGGTCGTCATCACCCTGGCAAATATCCTGGTCAACACCGCCACCCCGGCGGCGGCGCTGCTCGTCACCACTATGGACTGCCACGCCCTGCAACCGCTGCTAGCCGAAGCCCAGTCAGTGCCCACAGCCACCGAGATGATGTGCCTCCGGCCCCTGCCTCCCGGCTGGTCCCTCGGCAGGGTCCAGGCGCTCCGCGGCACATCTGTCATCACGCTGGCCAACGACCGGGCCGGGGACAGCGTGCTGCAGCTGACTTTGACCGGGCACTGCGACGTCGGCCGGGCCGCTGCGGTCCGGACAAGCGAGGCGGGAATCACACGACTGCGCGCCCCGGCCGCGCCCCGGTTCGCAGCCACCTGGTACGACGTTTTCCCCGGCGGCTGCGTCCGGATCGCGCTGCGCCCGGCGACCCAGCGGGCAGCGGCAGACCAGGGCCTGGCCCGGCAGGTCCCGGCGATCGTCGGGTACGTCTCGCGTGCGGCGTTGCGGCATGACCTGGCGCAGCTCTCCGGGGGCCGGCTGCGGCTGAACTAGGGCCGCTAGGGGGTGACCGGGGAGCCGCTAAGTTCCGGGCGCTGGCGGCACGCGGGCCAGCCCGGCGACGGGCGGTTATTCGGTTGCCGGCCGGGTCCCGGGCTGTGAAGATTCCGACGGGGCCGCCGACGGAGGGGATGCCAAGATGGCTAGTGAGGAGCTCGAGGCCGTGCTTGACCTCGTGAGCAGCGCTGACCTGGGCACCCTGACGCTCCAGGAGCGCCGTGCGCTGATGGGGTCGGCCGGGCGCGCCGCCGCCCGCGGGCACGCAGGTCGACTCGGTCGACGCGAATGGCGTTCCGGCCGAGTGGGTGGTCGCGGCCGGGGTGACGAGCGAGCGGGTGGTGCTGTACTTCCACGGCGGCGCCTACCACTTCGGCTCGCCCGCCCGGCTCCGGGGCCTGCTCGCGCTGCTGTCGGCGGCGGCGCAGGCGCGGGTGCTCAGCGCCGGCTACCGCCTGGCCCCCGAGCATCCGTTCCCGGCGGCCCTCGAGGACGCGCTGACCGCCTACCGCTGGCTGATCGCCGACGGCACGCCCGCCCGGCAGGTCGTCATCGGCGGCGACTCCTCAGGTGGCGGCCTGGCCCTCGCGGCGCTCGTGGCGCTGCGTGACGCCGGCGACCCTCTGCCCGGCGCGGCCGTCGTCATCTCGCCGTGGACTGACCTGGACCTGGGCGGCGAGTCGGTGCGCAGCCGGGCGGCGGTCGATGTGATGCTCACGCCGGATGGCGCGCGGGAGGCGGCGGACTGGTACCTGGCCGGGCAGGATGCCCGGCACCCTTACGCCTCGCCGCTCTACGCCGACCTGCGCGGCCTGCCGCCGGTCCTGATCCAGGCCGGGGACGCCGAGATCCTGCGCGACGACTCCGTCCGGTTCGCCGCGGCGGCGCAGGCTGCGGGGGTCGACGTGACGCTCGAAATCTGGGCGGAGATGCCGCATGTCTGGCACGCGTTCGCCGGGCTGCTGCCGGAGGCGGACGAGGCCGTCGAGCGGATCGGCCGCTGGCTGCGCGAGATCGACAGCACGTCGAGATGAGCGGCGGCTAGCTGGTGCAGGCGCCGCCGGCAGACAGTTGACCTTCGCCGTTGACGCCTCCACCCCACCTCCACCGCGTCTTCGTGTGATGCGCAATTGAGTTCTGTTGACTGAGGGAAAGGTCACAGGCATATCCCAGAGGGGGCGGGTTGCCATCGCCAAGATCGTGATTGTCGGTGCTGGGGTCGTCGGCCTCGGTGCTGCCGTTCTGCTTGGCCGGGATGGCCATGAGGTGACGGTCCTGGAACGAGACGCCGAGGACCCCCCGGCAGGGGCTGACGAGATCTGGCGCAGCTGGCAGCGCAAAGGGGTCAACCAGTTCCGGCTTCCGCACTTCTTCCTGGCCCGCTATCGCGGCCTCCTCGAGTCGGAGCTACCCGAGGTGAAGAAGGAATTGGTCGCCGCAGGAGCCGTTTGCCGCAATCCTGTTCTGGATGCGCCGGAGGCGCTCAGGGGCCCGGCCCGCGAGGAGGATGACGCGTTTGAGTGCATCTCCGGCCGGCGATGCGTGGTCGAGGCGGCCGTCGCGTCAGTGGCCGACCGCGCCCCGCACCTGGAGATCAGAAGAGGGACTGCCGCCGTGGGCCTCGTCACTGGGCCTTCCGCTCATCACGGCGTGCCGCACGTGGCTGGGGTTCGCCTCGGCACGGGCGAGAAGATAACCGCCGACCTGGTCGTGGACATGACCGGGCGGCGCTCACCGCTGCCCTCCTGGCTCGAGGAGATCGGGGCCCGGCCCTCCCACGATGAGCTCGATGACTCCGGTTTCATCTACTACGGCCGGCACTTCCGCTCTGCCGACGGCAGCATTCCCCCGGCGCTAGGGGGCTTTCTCACGCACCTGGGCACCGTCTCGGCCCTGACGCTGCCGGCCGACAACGGCACGTGGAGCGTCACGCTGGTGATTAGCGCCAAGGACAAGGCGCTGCACCTGCTGCGCGACCCTGCGATCTGGGAGAAGGCTGTCCGGTCCTTGCCGCTGGTCGCGCACTGGCTGGATGGGGAGCCGATCGACGACCGGGTCATGGCCATGGCCGGGATTGAGGATCGCCACCGAAACCTCATGGTCGACGGCGCTCCCGTGGCTACCGGGGTGGTAGCGGCCGGCGATGCCTGGGCGTGCTCTAATCCGACGGTGGGCAGGGGCGCCTCGATCGGGATGCTGCAGGCCGTGCTTTTGCGCGACGTGATCGCCGCGACCGCCCTCGGTGATCCCTGGGAGTTCGCCTGTTCCTTCCACCGCGCCACAGCCGAGATGGTCGAGCCCTGGTACCGCGACACAGTGGCGGGCGACCGTCACCGTCTGGCGGAGATCGATGCTCTCATCGACGGTGGCCAGTACCACCCGCGCGATCCCAGCTGGGAGATTGGCCAAGCCCTGGCCAATGCCGCTTTCAAGGACCCCGACTGCCTGCGGGGCTTCGTCACCGTCGCCATGCTGCTGGGCCGGGCGCCTGACGTGGCGGCCCGGCCGGGCTTGCTCGACAAGGTCACCGCCTTGGGCGCAGAGTGGCGTGACGAGCCGATCCCGGCTCCGAGCCGTGCCGAGCTGTTGTCCATTGTCGCCGGTGATTAGGGGCGGACTTATGAGAGTCGAAGCAGGCGAAGCGGGCATCGAGTACCAGGTGACCGGGGAGGGCCGGCCGGTGATCCTGTTGCATGGGTTCCCCGACTCGGGACGGCTCTGGCGCCACCAGGTCCCGGTCCTGGCCGACGCCGGGTTCCGGGTCATCGTCCCTGATCTGCGTGGCTACGGGCGCTCGGACAAGCCCGAGACCGCCGATGCGTACTCCTTTCCCTTGCTGGTCGGAGACGTCATGGCCGTCTTGAGCGACGCCGGGGTGGAGCGGGCTCATGTCGTGGGCCACGACTGGGGAGCGGCACTGGGATGGGTATTCGCATCGCTGGTACCTGACCGGGTCGATCATCTCGCCGTGCTGTCGGTCGGCCACCCCGCGACATTCCGAAGGACGCTGGAACAGCACGAGAAGTCCTGGTACATGCTCTTGTTCCAGTTCGCCGGTGTCGCCGAGCAGTGGCTCAGCGACAACGACTGGGCCAACTTCCGCTCCTGGGCCCGCCACCCGGACTCCCAGGCCATCATCACCGAGCTGGAGGCCACCAAGTCTCTGACGCCTGCTCTCAACTGGTACCGGGCCAACGTCCCTCCCGAGTCGTGGGTGGCGCCCCCCTTGGCGTTGCCGGCCATTCAGGCGCCGACCATGGGGATATGGAGCAGCGGTGACATAGCCCTCACCGAGACACAGATGACCGATTCGGCCGAGAACGTGGCTGGTCCGTGGCGCTATGAGCGGGTCGAGGGCCCTGGTCACTGGATGCAGCTGGAGGCTCCCGGCACGATCAACCGGCTTCTCCTGGACTTCCTCCCCCGGTAGGGCTTCGCGTGTGGGTGGCTCGGTCAGTTGTGGTGCCTGACCGGCTGGAAGTAATGACGGAGGGTCCAGTCGGCGAGGCGTACTCCGAGGTTGCGAGCGGCGACATCGGCGAAGCGGAAGTGGATGCCCAGCCATACTCGCGCGTTCACGACATCCGTGCGCAGGGCCGCTCCGCTGTCGTAGTGGCGGGTGGCCCCGGGCACGGCGGTGGAGGTCAGGGTGAGGTTCAGGTGCCGGCGGCCGAACAGTTCCTCCAGCGCGCGGGTGAAGGACGCAGTGATGCTGTTGTACCCGCTGACGTAGTCCGGATAGTTCGGGTTGACGAGCAACGGCGTCCAGGTGGGATCGGCGGTTGTTGCCGGGTTGCCGTCGGTGTCGGCCAGCTGGATGGCTGTGCTGGGCCGCCAGATGCCGTAGAACAGCTTCGCCCGCCACGCGGTCACGAGCGCATCGCTCACGGTCATGTCGACCGCGGCGAACATCCGCGCGGACTGGACGATATTCAGGCCGCGGCTGGCGGCCTGGTCTCGCAGCGCGGTGTTGAACTGGACCGGGGCGCTGCCGGAGAAGAACAGCGCGGTGGCGGTTTGATCGGCCGTCCGCACCGTCGAGGTGGCCGAGCCGAACGCCTTCACTTCGGCGAAATCACGCGTGTAGCGCCTGGAGGTAAGGGTCGGCGGCGGCGGCGGGGCGAACTGCGTCGCGCTGTGCACCAGCAGCGGCGTCACCCCGCCTAGCCAGGGCACGGCCATCGGCGCGAACGCGGGTGGTGTCGGCCGCCACACCCCTGGCGCCGGCGGCTTGGTGAAGAACACCGGAGCGTTCCGGCCGTCATGGGCGCGCGCGTCGATCAGTTCCTGAGCCACCCGCTCACCGAAGGCAATGCCGTCAGCCTTCGCCGTCCCGTCCGGTATCCCGGCGAGCGTCGCGGCCAGGGCCGCGTCCAGCGCGGATTGCGCGTACGGCGAGTAGGTCTCCAGGATTTTGTGCGCCGCGGCCGCGGCCGCTGCGGTAGCCGAGGCGCCAGCCGGAGCGCGGTCATCGAAGAGATACGGCTGGTAGCCGCCCTCCACGCCGATCACCGCGTCATAAATGGCGGCGTGCATGAACGCCAGGTACAGGGGCCATTCCTGCGGCACCTTGCTCGTGTCGCCAGTCAGCGTAGTCACCGCGGTCGCGTTCCAGTCCGAGACCACAGCTGCATCCTCGACAGGCCCGGCCGCCGCTACCGCGTGCGCGGTCCCACCGCTCAAGGCGGCAGCCAGCATCACGGCGACGCCCAGACCGAGCAGCCGGCAGGCATGACGGCCGAGTCGCACGGAATTGACGGGAACCGTAAATAGCGAGCGCTTCATCGAGCACCCCCAGCCGGCATGTCACCGTAGTAGGAGGCGGCGACTGGACGTTAAAGGCGGCGCCGTGGCTGCCCTGCGGGCGAAGGCACGCCAGCGTGGTCTCGTTCATGACAGTCCCCTGCGGAACTGGCTGTCGTTCGCAGCGGCGAACGATCCCAATGACCCGCGTTGCTCTGCGATCCTCTACCCACCGCAAGGGAAGACGCCATACGACATTTGTCTTATGCTGGCGGAAACACGTTGGTGGTATGTGTGGATCTGGTGGGGGTGCTTCAAGCCATAGGCGCCTTACAGAAGGCGCGTGACGGCGATGCTTTCGTGCTCCTCGACCCCAGCGTTACCAGCGCCTTGCTGCGGATTCTGCCCGCCGACTACGTCACCTTCAATGATCTCGATGTCCGCGCGCATGATGGCGCCCTTGTGGATTTGCTGCCCATCGAGGCCGAAAACCCCCACGACGAGTTGTGGCAGCACTCAACCGGCATGTACAACGAATGCTTGGCCCCTCGCGGGGTTGGCATGGAGCTGATCATGCCGCTTCCGGCGGCCCCCGGCGTCGCCCGCCGGCTGGTGTTCTTCCGAGGGCCTGGCCGCCCTTTCAGCGACGCAGACCGGGACATGGCCGTGCTGCTCCAGCCGCACATCGCCGACGCGCTTCGCCTGCAGAGCCGCCGTGCCGCCACGCGGCTGCTGACCGGGCGGCAATGCGAACTCCTCCGCTTAGTCGCCGTCGGCCATGACAACATCGCGATCGCCTGCCAGCTCGGGCTGTCACCCGCCACCGTGCGCAAACACCTGGAGAACGCGTTCGCCCGGTTAGGGGTCTCCAGCCGGACAGCAGCAGTCGCCAAGATCTACCCAGATGCCACGTGGCGCTAACGCGACGCGGAAACGCTTTCCCAGAACTGGACGTTCTGCACGCGTCATCCGTGTTGCTGGCGTAGCTCTCGGCGCTGCCAGCAGGGAACAGCGTCGATCTTCTGAGAACGGGCTCCCACTGGTCGGGGCCGCCCAGGCCGGGGTGGCCGACAGCTGGATCGACCGCGGGCGACTACCGCCCCAGGAGCGGCTCCTGCCAGCTTCCAGCACTACGTGCACGCAGCCTGCGCCGGGGAGGTGCCTGGCGACGTGTCATGATCGAGTGAAGTGAAGGGAGCGCTGTGAGGTATGAGGTCGTCGCCGAGGCCTACCGCGATCTGGAGCAGACCGGTGGCCGGCTGGCGCTGACCGACCGTCTGGCTGACCTGCTGGCGGCGACCCCGGCCGCGTTGCTGCCGACAGTTTGTTACCTGTGCCAGGGCCTGATCGCGCCGGAGTTCGCCGGCGTGGACCTGGGCCTGGCCGAAAAGCTCGCCGTCCGTGCGGTCGCCACCGCCGCCGGCACTGGCCCCGAGCAGGTGGCCGCGAGTGTGCGGGAGACCGGTGACCTTGGCCAGACCGCCGAGCAGCTGCTGACCGTGACCGCGCCCGGCCGGCTCGCCAGCTTGTCGGTCACGGCCGTCGTCGAGACCCTGCACCAGATCGCCGGGGCCGAGGGACCGGGCTCGCAGGGCCGCAAGCTGGACCTTCTGGCCGGGCTGCTCGGCCAGGCCACGCCGCTGGAGGCCCGCTACCTGCTGCGCCTGGTCACCGGGGGGCTGCGGCTGGGGATCGGCACGCCCACCATCCTGGACGCGCTCGCGCAGGTGCACGCCGGCGGGCGGGCCGCTCGCCCGGTGCTGGAACGCGCCTACAACATCTGCTGCGACCTCGGCCAGGTCGCCGCCACGTTGGTCACCGGCGGGGTGGCGGCGGTCGAGCAGCTGCAGGTGCGCCCGGGTAACCCGGTGCGGGCCATGCTCGCCCAGCGGCTGTCCGACGCCGGGGAGATCCTGGCCAAGCTGGGCGGGCAGTGCGCAGCCGAGTACAAATACGACGGCGTCCGGGTCCAGGCGCACAAGACCGCCGACGGGAAGATCGAGCTATTCACCCGGCGGCTGGAGCGGGTGGCCACCCAGTTCCCCGACGTCGTGAAGGTGCTGACCGCGGGGCTGGGCCCGGCCGAGGCGATCGTGGAGGGGGAGGTCGTCGCGTTCGACGCGGCCGCCGGGGAGCTGCGTCCGTTCCAGGAGGTCATGTTCCGCCGGCGCAAGCACGGCATCACCGAGGCGGTGCGTGATGTGCCGGTAGGCCTGTTCTGCTTCGAGCTGCTGTTCGCCGACGGCCAGGACCTCACCCGATTGCCCTACCCGCAGCGGCGGGCCGCACTGGCCGAGGCCATCACCGTCTCTCCCCAGCTCCGGCTCACCACCGCCACCCAGGTCGACACCCCCGCCGCGCTGGAGAGGGCGTTCGAGCAAGCGGTCACCGACGGATGCGAGGGACTGGTGTGCAAGTCGGTGAGCCCGGCCGCGCACCTACCAGGCCGGCGCGCGCGGCTGGATGTGGATCAAGCTCAAGCGGGACTACCGAACCGAGCTGTCCGACACCGTCGACCTGGTGGTGGTCGGTGCGTTCGCCGGGCGCGGCCGCCGCCACGGCGTCTACGGTGCGCTGCTGCTCGCCGCCTACGACCCGGACGCCGACGCCTTCGCCGCGGTGACCAAGTGCGGCACCGGCTTCTCCGACGCCGAGCTGGCCGCGCTGCCCGCCAGGCTGGCGCCGCTGGCCCGGCCGCAGCGGCCCGCCCGGGTCGACGCCCGCCAGCAGCCCGACGTGTGGTTCGAACCCGGGCTCGTGCTGGAGATACTCAGCGCCGAGCTGACCCTCTCACCGACCTATACCGCCGGCTGGGGGCAGATCAAGCAGGACGCCGGGCTGGCGATGCGGTTCCCCCGGTTCACCGGACGATGGCGCGACGACAAGGCCCCGCAAGACGCCACCACCACCGGCGAGCTGATCGACCTCTACCGCACCGCACAGCGAAAACCTGCGAGCACCTGACTCCGCGGTTACCGACCCGGCGGGCTCGGTCAGACCCGGTCCCTGGCTGGACAGCGCTCTCCGTCAATAGCAGCTGTGCTCGCCGCATCACGCACACGTGCCTGACCATCTACCCGGGCACGTGGCCGGGAGTTGACCTTGCTGACCGACCACGTTAATTTCTGACCATGCGGTCAGGAAACAGTTCGATCGGTCAGAAGACCAGCCGGACCTTCACCGAGACCGCACGCCGCGCGCAGATCGCGGCGGCCGCCATGGACACCATCGCGGAGCTGGGGTACGGGCAGGCCTCTCTGGCCCGCATCGCTGAAACCGCGGGCACCAGTAAGGGCGTGATCCTTTACCACTTCGGCAGCAAGGATGAGCTCATCAGGGAGCTGGTCGCTCAGGTGGTGGCCGGGGGCGTGGCGTACATGGAGCCCCGGATCGAAGCCGAGCCGACTGGCGCGGGCAAGCTGCGGGCCTACATCGAGTCCAACCTGGCCTTCATGCGCGAGAACCGCAACCACATGGTGGCGATCGTCGAGATCGCGCTGAACGCCCGCGCCGCCGACGGCAGCCGGCTTACAACTTCTCGATCCAGGACGCGGGGGTGGCCGCGCTCGAGCAACTGCTCGCCTACTTCCAGGGCACCGGCGAGTTCCGGGCCGGCTTCGATCCGCATGTCGTGGCGATGGCGATCCGTGCCGCCATCAACACGATGCCAGCCCAGCTCGCCCGGGACCCGGCGCTTGACATCGGCCACCATGCGCACGAACTAGCGGACCTGTTCCTCCTCGCCACCCGCTCCATGGAAAGCCCCGGGGAGGCGGTATGAGCACCGTGGCGTTGCGCGCGGCGGGGCTGACCAAGCGATATGGCAGCGTGCGCGCGCTCGACGGGCTCGATCTTGAGGTTGGCGTTGGCGAGGTGCACGCCTTCCTCGGACCGAATGGCGCCGGCAAGACCACCACCATCCGCATCCTGCTCGGCCTGCTGCGTAAGGATGGCGGCGAGGTCAGCCTGCTCGGCGGCGATCCGTGGCGCGACGCGGTCGAGCTGCACCAGCGGCTCGGTTACGTTCCGGGCGACGTGACGTTGTGGCCGAGCCTGACTGGCGGGGAGATCATCGATCTGCTCGGCCGACTGCACGGCGGTATCAACGCCAACCGCCGGAAGGCATTGACCGAGCGGTTCGACCTCGACACCTCCAAGCGGGCTCGCGCCTACTCCCGAGGCAACCGGCAGAAGATCGCGCTGATTGCGGCGCTAGCCAGCGAGGCCGAACTGCTGCTGCTCGATGAGCCCACGGCGGGCCTGGATCCGCTGATGGAGGCCACCTTCCGCGATTGCGTGATCGAAGAACAGCACGAGGGTCGCACTATCTTGCTCTCGAGTCACCTCCTGTCCGAGGCCGAGGCGCTGTCGGACCGGGTGACAATCATCCGCCATGGCAAGACGGTTGAGACCGGCACGCTCGCCGACATGCGGCATCTGACCAGGGTCTCGGTCGAGGCCGAGCTCAGCGCCCCGCCCATACTCGACGGGATGCCGGGCGTGCACGAGCTGGCTGTCACCGGAACCGTGGTGCGCTGCCGGGTGGATCACGCCGTCCTGGACGAGGTGATCGGCCGCCTGCACCAGGCCGGCATCTGGTCGCTGACCTGCCGTCCACCGACCCTTGAGGAACTCTTCCTCCGTCACTATTCACCGGAGCGGTCCGCGGCCGGGAGCCAGTGATGACCGGCTTCGCTGGCACCGGGCAGCTCAGCAAGCTCGCCTTCCGCCGCGATAGCGTCGTGCTGCCCGCATGCGTCTTTGGCATCGCTGCGCTGCTGGCCATCACCGCCCGCGATCTCAAGGTGCTGTACCCGACCGCCGCCAGCCGGCTTGCGGTAGCAACCAGGGCCAGCGCGAATCCGGCACTGCGATTCCTCCTGGGCCGGCTGAACGGAACATCGGTCGGTGCCTTCCTCGCCGCACGGTGGGGCGTGTGGGGGGCGGCTTTCGCGGTCCTGCTGACGATCTTCATCGTGGTCAGACACACCCGCGCCGATGAGGAGGCCGGCCGGCTAGAGCTGGTTGGCTCGGCCGCGGTGGGGCGGCAGGCGCCGCTCACCGCGGCGCTCCTGGCTGCCGCGACGGCCAGCGTGGCGATAGCCCTGCTGACGTTCCCCTGGCTAGCGAGGCTGGGGCTGCCGGTGGCGGGCTCGGCCGCGCTAGCGCTGTCCATCAGCGGGTGCGGGCTGGTGTTCGGCGGCGTGGCCGCCGTCGCTGCGCAGCTGGCAGTCACCGCGCGGGGCGCCCGCGGCATCGCGATCGCCGCGCTCGGCGCCGCCTTCGTACTGCGCGCGGTCGGCGATTCCGGTTCGGCCGGCCTGTCCTGGCTGTCCTGGCTTTCGCCGCTCGGCTGGGTGGAACTCACCCGCGCGTTCGGTTCAGCAGGCGAGAGGTGGTGGGTGCTCACTCTGCCGCTGGCGACATCCGCCGTCTTGGTGGCAGCGGCGTTCCTGCTCGCGGCCTGGCGTGACCACAGCGCGGGACTGCTGCCAGACCGACCGGGACGGCCGACCGCCTCTGGTCTGCTGCGCGGCCCGTTCGGCCTGGCGTGGCGGCTGCAGCGGCCTGTACTAGCTGCCTGGCTTGCCGCGTTCGTCATCGCCTTCGCCGCATTCGGCGCGGGCGCGGGCGGGTTCGGCTCGATTATCGGCGGCAGTGCCGTGCTGAGACGTTACCTCCTCAGAATCGGGTACCAGGCCACCATCACCGACGCCTACCTTTCCGCCCTCATGGTGATCGCAGGTCTTGCCGCTGCCGTGTACTCGACATCTGCAGTACTCCGGCTGCGGACCGAAGAGACGGGGAACCTGGCCGAACCCGTCCTGAGCAGGGCAACTGGGCGGATCCGGTGGGCGCTCAGCCATATCTCCGTCGCGGTAGCCGGTGGGTGCCTGCTACTCGCCGCGGCCGGCGGGTCGGCCGGCCTGAGCTACGGCATCCTCACCGGATCCGTGAGCACCCAGCTGCCGAAACTGCTCGGCGCCGCCGCAGCCCGGCTGCCGGCGGCAATGGTGCTGGCGGCGGTGGCCGTCTTGCTGTTCGGACTGCTGCCGTGGGAGTCCACCGCACTGGCGTGGACCGCCGTGGCGCTGGTAGCGGTCATCACGGTGTTCGGCCCACCGCTGCAGTGGCCCGCCTGGATGATGGACATCTCGCCGTTCACCCAGATCCCTAAGCTCCCAGGCGGAACCGTGTCGGCGGAACCGCTGCTCTGGCTCTGCGCCGTCGCGCTGGCCATCAGCACGGTCGGCCTGGTCGGACTGCGCCGCCGCGACCTCGGCGACATGGGCCCCTCCCGGCTGGTGGGCGCGCTCCGCGACCAGATCGCCGCCGACGCGAGAGACCAATCCGAAAGACTCCCCGGCCAGGGCGACGTCCACCAGTAATCGTGGCGGACCTGTGGACCTGGCGATCGAGAAGGCCGAGGGCGTCCCCTTCGAGCGAGCGGGCCTATAGGGCGCGCATGCGGTTGTTGCGGGCGTTGTGCTCGACCTCGGCCAGGCCCAGGGCTTCCAGGACCGGCGGCACGTAGTTGCCGAAGCGGCCGCGCAGGCCCTTCTTCAGGCCGTACCAGCCGCCCACCGGGTTGCCGGGCGAGCGGCCCCAGGCCTCGACCGTGCCGTCGGCGGCCGGCTTCTGCTCGTCGGCGTTGCCCAGCGGCACCCAGTCGCCCCGCTCCTTCAGCATCGCGTGCAGGTCGTCGAGGCAGCGCAGCTGGTAGCGCAGCTGCGTGGTGCCGACCTGGACGACCAGGGCGGGCGGGTCGCTGCCCTCGTCGCGCCAGGCCTCGAAGTCAGACTTCCCGGGCGGCGTGGCCAGGATCCACGGGTCCTCGGCCGTGCCTGATCCGGCGGTGTTGCTGCTCATCGCGTTGCTCCCCTCATCGCGGACGCTGCGATTATGGCAGCCCATACATGACATCAGTTGTCATGTATGTCAGCCGATCTGGCCCGGCGCGGGTGATCGGCCCGGCTGTAGCCACGCCGGCGGCCAGGGGCCGCCAGGCGCCGGACGACCAGCAGCACGATGAGGATCGGCACCAGCCCGGCCGCGCCGTGATGACCGCCGAGGCCCCCGTTCAGCCCGGCGGTAAGGGCCCCGATGACCAGCACGGCGGTAATGGCGCCCACGGCCACCACCGCGGCGATCGGGCCCGCGGGCACGCGGGCTGGCGGGTGCGGGTGGCGGCGGCCAGGGCTTGGGACCGCCGTCTGGGGCCGGGGCAGATCCGCGAGCAGCTCGGCCAGCTCGGCCCCGGTCCGGGCCTGCAGGGCCCGCCCCGACCGCTCGTCGAACTCCTCGGAGGTGAGCCTGCCCGCCTGGAAGTGCTCGCTCAGCTCGGCCAGGGCCCGGTCGCGGTCGGCGTCAGAGACCCGGAGGTGGCCGGGCGGGAAGTGCCTGGATGCCGTGTCCATACCGGCCACACTACGGACTGCCACGCGCCCTGCCATCGGCCTGTGAGTTGAGTCCCGACATCAACCCCAGGGTGGATACGCGTGCCCGGCGGGCCGGGTGGGCCCCCAATCGGGTGCCGGGGCCGACCTCACGGCCGGGTTGTGCTGAGCTTGGCCTGTGCGCGCCAGCCGTCTCGTCGGGTTGCTGTCCCTGCTCCAGGCCCGGGGCCGGATGAGCGCGAGCGAGCTGGCCCGTGAGCTTGAGGTGTCGCCGCGCACGATCCTGCGCGACATCGAGGCGCTCAGCAGCGCGGGCATCCCGGTCTACGCGGTCCGCGGGCGGGAGGGCGGCTTCGAGCTGCTGGACGGATTCAAGGGCGAGCTGCCCGCCACCTGGTACCAGCCGGACCGCAGGCCCGCGGGCGCCGTTGTGCAGCGGGCCCGGATCCGGCTGTCGCCGCGCGGCCGCAGGCTGGCCGCGTTGCTGGGGCGGCCGGCCGGGCTCCGGATCCGGCGCAGCACCCGTCCCGACGGCGATCACGCGGACCGCGAGGACTGGGTTGAGGCGTGGGTGCGGATCGAGTCGGCCGACGCGACCGTGCTGGACCTGCTGGCGCTGGGGGCCGAGGTCGAGGTCGTGCAGCCCGCGGAGCTGCGCGCCCGCGTCGCCGAGACCGCGCGGCGCATCGCCGACCTGAACGACGAGCCGCCGGGTCGCGACGATCCGCTGGGTCACGACGATCCGGACGGTCACGCGCCCGGCGGGACCTCGGGAAATGCGTAACCGCCGCCCGTCCCCGCTGACGGGCGGCGGTCACGTATCAGGTTGCCAGGACCTTGGCCTTCTCGCGGTCGAACTCCTCGGCGGTGATGACGCCCCGGTCGCGCAGGTCGGCCAGCTTCGACAGCTGGTCCGCCGTGCTGGCCGGTGATTCCGCTGCGGCCTGCTGGATGTACTGGCGGGCCTCCGCGTCCTGCTGCTGGGCTTGCTGCACCGCTCGCTCGTGCATCGAGCCGCCGCGAACGATGAGGTAAACCAGCACGCCGATCAGCGGGATTATCAGCACGAACAGGAACCAACCCGCCTTGCCCCAGCCTGACAGGTCACGGCTGCGGAAGATGTCGATGAAGATCCAGATCAGGATCCAGATCCAGATCACCCACAGAAAGAACTCGAACATCGACCAGAAGATGTTCAACACCGGATAGGACGAATCCGCTAGGACCATTCCTTCCATTCCTTCCTCCTTCGCCAGGGGAGCTCCCGATGGCGACCGCCACCGGGCCGACGCCCGGCGCAGGCCTAGCATTCGCCTGAAAGTGGATCACCGGCATCACCCATCACGGGTGAGACGCACCGGCCCGCGGCGTGCGCTGGGACCGGGTGGGGCCGGGCCGGGAGCGGCACACAGCGGGACCGGGTGGGGCCGGGCCGCACATCGTGCCGCCGTACTGCTACCGCTGCCCGCTCGGGCACACCTACCCCGGCTGCGGCACGGCCTGCGCGGACGACCTGGAGCGGATGATCCTGATGGAAGGGCCGGACACCATCGCCGCCTTCATCGCCGAGCCGGTCATCGGCACCACCGCCACGGCCGTGACCCCCGTGCCCGACTACTACCGCCGCATCCGGGAGATCTGCGACGCCTACGACATGCTGTTCATCGCCGACGAGGTGCTGACCGGCTACGGCCGGACCGGCCGCTGGCTCGCCATCGAGCACTGGGGTGTCCGGCCGGACATCGTGGTGCTGGGCAAGGGGATCAGCAGCGGGTACGTACCGCTCGCGGCCGTCCTGGCCGCCCCGCGCGTGGTCGACGCGTTCGAGGCGGGCTCGGGCACGTTCAGTCACGGGTTCACCTACAGCGGCAACCCGCTGTGCACGTTCGTGGGCCTGCAGGTGCTCAGGTACGCCCAGGAGCACCGGATCTTCGACGGGGTGAGCGCGAAGGGCGAGCACCTGCACACGGCCCTGGGCGGGCTCGCCGAACGGCACGAGATCATCGGTGACGTGCGCGGGCTCGGTCTCTACGCCGGGCTGGAGTTCGTGGCCGACCGCGGCACCCGCCAGCCCTTCCCTGAGCAGGCCGGCATCACCCAGCGGGTGACCCGCGGGGCCCGGCAGCGGGGCGTCCTCATCCTGCCCGGGGTGCCGGGCGTGAACTACGGCCGCGGCGGCGACCATATCCAGATCAGCCCGCCGTATGTCATCACGCACGACGAGATCGACCTGCTCGCCGGCGTTCTCGACGCTACGCTGACCGAGATCGAGGCCACGCTCTAGATCACGCGCAGCTTGCCGGGTCGGGGCCTGTCCTGCACAATTGGTGCTTGGTGGATTGTCGACAGGAGCCCCCCAGCGTGAACGTGTTTCAGCCTCTGGAGCAGCGGACGACCCCGTCCGCTGTCTACGAAGAGATCCGGCGCGCGATCCTGGACGGGCAGCTCACCGCCGGCAGCCAGCTGCGGGAGGCGCACATCGCCCGCGACATGGGCATCAGCCGGTCGCCGCTGCGGGAGGCGCTGGGCCGGCTGGAGGAGGAGGGGCTAGTCGAGAAGGTGCCGTTCCGCGGCGCCTTCGTGGCCCAGGTGCGGCCGGAGACGGTCAAGGAGATCGCCACCCTGCGCCTGCTGGTGGAGCCGTACACGATCCAGACGGCGGCCCCGCGCCTGCTGGGCGAGAACCGCCCGCAGCTCGACCAGGCCCTGGCCGCGCTGCGGGCCGCCGCGCGGTCCAAGGTCCCCGCGGAGATCATCGAGGCGCACCTGAGCTTCCACCGGCTGTTCTACGCGCTGTCCGGCAACGACCTCCTGCTCGAGCTGTGGACGGGCTGGGAGTCCAAGCTCCGGCTGTTCCTGATCGCCGACCATCAGGTGTTCAGCGACCCGGAAGACCTGCCGCGGGTCCACGAGGAACTGGTCGAGATCATCCGCGGCGGTGATCACGCTGCGATCTTCGAGGCCGTGCGGCACCACGTCCATGTGGCGCCTGGCGTGGAAGCGAGCGATCCGATCATCGACCTGGTGGAGCAGCGGCCCGCGGCGTCCTAGCCGCGGCGCGCGTCAGGGCCCGGCGTCCGCAGGCAGCCCCTTATCGGCAGGCAGGTCGGCGTCTGCAGGCAGTTCCGCGTCCTCGGCCAGCTCGGCGTCCGCGAGCAGGCCGAGGGGCATCGGGGCGGCGATCGGCATCCGCAGCGCCGCGGCCGGGTCGGCGGTTCCGCCGCCCGCCAGGCAGCCCACCACGTACCCGCAGATCCGGCCCTGGCACCAGCCCATCCCGGCCCTCGACAGCAGCTTCACCGTGCGCACGTCGCCCGCGCCCAGCTCCAGGGCCTGCCTGACCTCCGCGTAGCTGACCTCTTCGCACCGGCAGATGACGGTGTCGTCGGTGAGCCGCGCTGCCCACCCGCCGGGGTCGGGGTAGACGCTGGCCAGGGCGGCGGCGAAGGCCCGCAGCCTGCCGCGGCTGCGCTTGAGCGAGGCCAGCTCCCGCTCCCCCGGCCCGGCGCCGCGGCCGAGCCGCCGGGCGGCCGCGATCCCGGCGATCTGCCCCTCGGCCACGGCCAGGGAGGCGCCGCCGATCCCGGTCGGCTCACCCGCCGACAGCACCGCCGGGCAGCTGGTGAACTGGTCGTCGTCAACCGTCACGCTGACGGCGCCGTGCTCGTCGGCCGCGAGCGCACAGCCGGCCGCGGCGTGCAGCTCCAGGCGGGGCGTGAACCCCCAGCCCACGGCCAGCACGTCCACCTCGTGCCGGCGCTGGCTCGATCCCGTCCCGGCCGGCCCGGGCCGAGGTCACGCTGCGCACGCGGTCATCGCCGTGGGCCGCGGTCACCATCACGCCGGTCCGGACGGTCACCCCGTGCCGGGCCAGGACGGCAGCGTACCTGGCCCCTTCGGCCAGCTTCCCTGGCACTCCCGCGAGCGCCGTGAGGTGCCGCGCCCAGCGCCGCTGGCGGGCGGACTCCAGCACGCCGGCCACGGTGCCGCCCCGGGCCAGGACCCCCGCGGCGGCGGACAGCAGCAGCGGACCGGTGCCGGCCAGCAGCACGCGCTGCCCGGCCAGCACCCCGTGCCCCTTGAGCAGCGCCTGCAGGCCGCCGACGGTCAGCACGCCGGGCAGGTCCCAGCCGGGGAACGGCAGCGGCCGGTCCATCGCCCCGGTGGCCAGGACCGTGAGCCGGGCCCTGACCACTGTCTCGGCCGCGGCCGGCCCGTCGCCGAGCGCCCGCACCAGGCACCCGTCCTGGCCCGCGGACAGCGTCCACACGTGCTGGCCCGGCCGGTAGGCCAGCGTGCCCTGCTGGATGAGCGCGGTCGCGCGCCGGTACAGGTCGGCATAGACCGCCACGTCGTGGTGCAGGCCGTGGTCGAGGTCACCGGGCGCGGACGCCGGGTGGCGCCAGTACTGCCCGCCCATCGCGGCGCCGGAGTCCAGGAGCGCCACGCTCGCGCCCGCCTCCCCCGCGTGCACCGCGGCGGCCAGGCCGGCCGGCGGCGCCGACCACGCAGACGTCAGCCGCCCAGGTCATCCAGGCCCGTCCCCTCCTGGGTCTGCACCACCATGCCCGGGCCCGCGGCCACGAGGCAGGCGCGCTGGTTGGCCGCGCCGTCGATGCGCAGCAGGCAGTCGAAGCAGATGCCGATCCCGCAGAACAGCCCGCGGGGCCGGCCGTGCCGCCGGGTCCGGCGGACGCTGGTCACCCCGGCGGCGATAAGCGCGGCGCCCACGCTCTGCCCGTCCTCGAACGGCACCGGATCGCCGTCAAAGCTGAATGCGGGCATCAGCCGCCTGCCGCGAATCGTGCGGGCGCGAACGGCTCGGCCGCGACCGGCGCGCGCGTCCCGGTGATGACCGCGCAGACCATCTCGCCGGTGGCCGGGGCCAGCCCGATGCCCGCGCCCTCATGCCCGCAGGCGTGCACGAGCCCGTCGAGCCGGGGGTCGGGGCCGATGACCGGCAGGTGGTCGGGCGAGTACGGCCGGAAGCCGGCGTAGGCCCGGATCACACGTACCCGGGCCAGCACGGGGAACAGCCGCACCGCCTCGCGCGCCATCTGCCGCAGCACCGGCACGGATATGGTCCGGTCGTAGCCGACCCGCTCCCGGCTGGACCCGATCAGCACCGGGCCGCTGAGCGTTCTCTCGATCACGGTCGAGGTCTGCAGGGCGGCCGAGCTGGAGGCGACGTTGGCCACGTAGTCGGCCGTGTAGACCTTGTGCCGGATAACCGGCGGCAGCGGCTCGGTGACCAGGATGAGCCCCCGCCGGGGCTGGATGGGCACGGGCGCGCCCAGGCTCTCCGACACCGCCTGCGCCCACGTGCCCGCGGCGTTGACGACCCAGCCCGCGGACAGGGTGCCCCGCGTGGTGACCACACCGGTCAGCCGCGAGCCAGACGTGGTCGCACCCAGCACCTCGGTGGCCAGCTGCAGGGTCGCGCCGCGCTGCCGGGCGGCGGCCAGCAGCTGCGCCGCGGCCCGCATCGGCTGGACCTGCAGGTCCTGCGGGTAGAACACCCCGCCCGCCACGTCGGGAACCAGGTGCGGCTCCAGCTCGAGCAGCTCAGCCGGGGACACCGGGCGGACATCCACGCCCGCGCCGGCCTGGACGCGGCTGAGGCCGGCCAGGGCCTCGTGCTGCTCGTCGGTGCTGGCCACCGTGACGCCGCCCTTGGCCTCAAGCTCGAAGGAGCCGGCGGGAAGTTCCTGCTCGTACCGGCGCCACAGCTCGGTGGAGCGGAGCTGCAGATCGAGCTCGGGCCCTGGCCCCTTGTCTGACACCAGGACGTTTCCCTCCCCGGAGCCCGTGGTGCCGGACGCCACCGCGGCGCGGTCGACGACCACGACCGACAGGCCGGCGGTGGCCAGCGAGTACGCGCAGGCGGCGCCCACAATGCCGGCCCCCACCACGATCACATCCGAGGGCATCCCCCTACCTTCTCAGCTTCCTGATCATCCGGGCACTGCGGTTCGGGGCATCGGTGCCGATAGCGGCGGATACCGAGGGACCAGGGCGAACTCGTCAGCCCGGGACTGACGTGCAGACGGGCGGGCTCAGCGGCCCAGCTTGCTGATCAGCTGCTCGAGCTCGGACCTGAGGTCGCCGGACAGCGCCTGCACCGGGGCGCGCGGCGGGCCGGCCGGGCGGCCGATGATGTCGAGCCCGCCGCGCACGGCCTGGACATAGCCGCCGGTGCCGATCAGGAACTGCATGACAGGGAAAATGTCGTCCCAGATGGCCCGGGCGTCCGGCACCCGGCCGTCGCTGACCGCGTCCCAGATCGCCACCAGCTGCGGCGTAAGGATGTTCGTGGCGCCGAGAATCGACCCGGGCGCGCCTTCCACCAGCGACGCGAAGTACAGCGTGTCCCAGCCGACGAACGTCTTGATCTCATCGCTGTGATCATGAATGAGCCGGGCGGCCCGGCTCAGGTTCCCCGTGGTGTCCTTCACGTGCGTGATGTTCGGGGCCCGCCGGGCCAGGTCCAGGAGATCCTCGATGGGCAGGTCCACGCCGGTGGCCACGGGGAGGTTGTAGATCACGATCGGGATCCCCACCGCGTCTGCGATCGAGCGGAAGTACGCCTTGGTTTCCGGCACCGACAGCGGCTCGTAGTACGGCGCCACCGCCATCAGGCCGGCCGCGCCCGCCTGCTCCGCGTGCCGGGCGTGAGCCACCGCCTCGGCCGTGGTCATGGCGCCCACGTGGGCGACGACCGGCACCCGCCCGGCGGTCTGGTCGATCACGATCTCGGTCACCCGCCGCCGCTCGCCCGCGGTCATCGCGGCGAACTCTCCCGTGGACCCGCACGGCACCAGGCCGTGGATCCCCTCGGTGATGTGGTCCTGCACCAGGCGGCGCAGGCCGGCCTCGTCGACCGCCTCCGATCCGGCGTCGAACGGCGTGATGAGCGCGGCCAGCAGACCGGAGATGTCAGCCATGGAGAGCTCCTTCAGCAGATTGTCGACAATATACCTGATGAGATGAGGCGGGCGCAAGCGGCTTGAGCGCGGCGGGCAGCGTTGATCACGCGGATATCCTTGAGGGGTGGGGGAGATCCGGGCGAGCGACAAGATCCCCGGAGCCAGGGTGGTGGCCAGGAGGCGGCCGGAGCCCGAATCCTCGGGAGGCAGGCCCAGGGAGTGGCTGGCCCGGGCCGACGGGGCGGTCCAGGAGGCCAGGACCGAGGGATCGGACCTCGTTCTGTTCGGCGAGCCCGTGCCCTACCACCCGGGCCGCGCGGAGCGGCGCAGCGGCGTGCCCACCGAAGTCATCACGACCGACCGGGTGCCCAACGCCTGCACCTGCTCGTGGGCATACGCCCACGGCAAGCTGACGCTCAAGCACTACAACGCGAGCTGCACGCTGCACGCGGACAGGTAGCCAGGGGCGGGCCCTTGCCGGCCGCGTGATCTCGCTGCTACGTTGTCGACAATCCACCATGCCTCCGCGCTGCGCAGGAATGCTGGGCAGGGACGCAGGGCAGGACGCCGACGGCAGGGAGCAGGCATGCAGGGCAGCACGGCGACGGCAGGGGCGAGCCTGACCGGCAGCACGCCGACACGGGCCTTCATCAACGGCTCGTTCACCGACTCCGTATCCGGACAGACCTTCGACACGCTGAACCCCGCGACGGGCCAGGCCCTGGCCGCGGTGGCCGAGTGCGGCGCCGACGACATCGACCGCGCGGTCGTCGCGGCCCGCGCGGCCTTTGACAGCGGGCGGTGGAGCAGGCTGGCCCCGGCCGACCGCAAGCGCGTGCTGCTGCGCTTCGCGGACCTGGTGGAGGCCAACGCGGCCCAGATCGCCCGGCTCGACGCGCTCGACGCGGGCAAGCCGATCGCCGACTGCGAGGACCTGGACCTGCCGGACGTGGTGAACACGCTGCGCTGGTACGCGGAGAGCCTGGACAAGCTGTTCGGCAAGATCTCCCCCACCGGCGACGACAGCCTCGGGCTCATCGTCCGCGAGCCGGCCGGCGTGGTCGGGGCCGTGCTGCCGTGGAACTTCCCCGCCGCCATGCTGGGCTGGAAGCTCGGGCCCTCCCTGGCCGCGGGCAACTCCGTGATCGTCAAGCCCGCCGAGCTGTCGCCGCTGAGCGCGCTGCGGGTGGCCGAGCTGGCCGCCGAGGCCGGGATCCCCGACGGCGTGCTGAACGTGGTGCCGGGCTTCGGGGAGACCGCGGGCCGGGCCCTCGGCCTGCACCCGGACGTGGACGTGGTCTCGTTCACCGGGTCCACCGAGGTCGGCCGCTACTTCCTGAAGTACTCGGCGGACAGCAACCTGAAGCGGATCACGCTGGAGATGGGCGGCAAGAGCCCGCAGATCGTCATGGCCGACGCGGGCGACCTGGACGGCGTGGCCGCCGAGCTGTCCAACGCCGCGTTCTGGAACATGGGCCAGAACTGCACCGCCGGCTCCCGGATCCTGGTCCAGGCCAGCCTGCACAGCGACCTGGTAGACGCGGTGTCGCAGGCGGCCGCGGCCTGGACGGTGGGCGACCCGCTGGAGCACTCCACCAAGATCGGCCCGCTCATCGAGCCCGACGCCATGGACCGGGTGCTCGGCTACATCGACCGGGCCACGGCCGACGGCGCCAGCGTCGCGCACGGCGGGCACCGGGTGCGCGCGGACACCGGCGGCTGGTTCGTCGAGCCGACGGTCATGGACAACGTCCGCCCGGACATGCCCATGGCCCAGGAAGAGATCTTCGGGCCGGTCGTCGCGGTGATCCCGTTCGCGGACGAGCAGGAGGCGGTGCGGATCGCCAACAACACCACCTACGGCCTGGCCGCGTCGGTGTTCACCCGCGACATCAACACCGCGCACCGGCTGGCCCGCGCGGTCAGGGCCGGGACCGTCACGGTCAACTGCTACGGCGAGGGCGACGTCACCACGCCGTTCGGCGGCTACCGGTCCTCCGGGTTCGGCGGGCGGGACAAGGGCCTCGAGGCCTTCGATCAGTACACCGAGCAGAAGACAATCTGGTTCGATCTGTCCGACCGCGGATGACCGTCGCGAGGAGACGGTGATGGCGGCGGACGGATCAGCCCCGGGCGGGCCGAGAATCGGCGTTGTCGCACCCGCGACCATCCCGCCCGGCGACTTCGTGGCCTACGTGCGCCGGGCCGAGCAGGCCGGCTTCCACGAGGTGTGGGTGGTCGAGGACTGCTTCCTGCACGGCGCGTTCGCCCAGGCGGCCACGGCCCTGGCCGTCACCAGCTCGCTGCACGTGGGCCTGGGGATCATCCCGGCCGGGGCCCGCAACGTGGCGTTCACCGCCATGGAGATCTCGACCCTGGCCGGGCTGCACCCGGGCCGGCTGACGGTCGGGGTCGGGCACGGGATGCCCGCCTGGATGGAGCAGGTCGGCGCCTGGCCGGCCAGCCCGCTGACCCTGCTCGACGAGTACATCCGGGCCCTGCGGCGGCTGCTCGCCGGGGAGAACGTGGACGTCGACGGCCGCTACGTCCGGCTGCGCGGCGTGCGGCTCGCGCACCCGCCGGCGGTGCCGCCCCCGGTGCTGGCCGGGGTGCGCGGCCCCCGGTCGCTGCGGCGGTCCGGCGAGGTGGCCCAGGGCACCGTGCTCGCCGAGCCGGTCACCCCCGAGTACCTGGCCTTCGCCCGGGCGCAGACCGGCGCGGTGGGACATGAGGAGGGCGGCCACGCGGAGGGCGGCCACGAGATCGTCGCCTACAACCTGGCCTCGGTCGACGACGACCCCGCCGTGGCGCGGAGCCGGGTGCGCGGGCCGCTGGCGGTGATCGGCGAGCCCGACTGGGCCCCGCACACCGCGGTGCTGGAGTTCGGGGCCGACCTGGTGACGTTGCGTAACGGCTCTGGGTCGGCCAGCGCGTTCGCGGCGGCCCTCCCCGATGCCTGGGTCGACCGGCTGGCCATCGTGGGGACTCCGGCCGCCGCGCGGGAGAAGGTGCAGGCCCTGCACCGGGCCGGCGCTGACCGGGTGGTGCTGTTCCCCGCGTACCCGGAGCTGCTGCCGGCCCTGGACTCGCTGGCCCGGGTGCTCTAGACCTCCTGGTTCAGCCAGGTGTCGGACAGGGTGTAGCCCTCAGGGAACGGGTCGGCGGGATCGATGCCCACCTGGGACATGTCGGTGATGTACCCCTGGCCCGCGATGCTCGGCACCACGGCCGGGATGCCGCCGACCTCGGTCACCGCGTCGACCCGGCTGTCGAACGTGCTGCCGATGATCGACTCGTGCACGAACCGCTCCCCCACCCCGATCTCGCCCTTGGCGTGCATGACCGCGAGCCGGGCCGACGTGCCGGTGCCGCACGGGGACCGGTCGATCCGGCCCGGGGAGACGATCACGGTGTTGCGCGCGGTGAGCACGCCGTCCCGCCGCGACGCGGGCAGGGTGAACTCGGTCTGGGTGATGCCGGCGAAGTCCGGGTTCTCCGGGTGCACGGCGGGCAGCTGCGCGGCCGCGGCCTGCTTGATCCGCTGCCCGGCCACGCACAGGTCCCGGGCCTCGTCCGGGGTGAGCCGGAACCCGGCGCTGGCCGCGTCGACCAGCACGTAGGCCATGCCGCCCCAGGCCACGTCGACCGTGAGCGGTGCCGAGGCCGGGCACCTCGATCGTGGCGCCGAGGTGGTAGACGAACGCGGGCTGGTTGACGAACCTGACGCTGGTGACCTTGCCGTCGCGGCACTCGCACCGCAGGCTGATCAGCCCGGCCGGGCGACTCGAGCACCAGGTCGGTGACCGGTTCGGTCATCGGGAGCATGCCGGTTTCCAGCAGCACGGTGGCCACGCAGATCGTGTTGCTGCCCGACATCACCGGGTACTCGGTGGACTCCATGATCACGTAGCCCATCTCGGCCTCGGGGTGGCTGGTGGGCAGCACGATGTTGGCGCTGCGGGTGACGTTGCCGCGCGGCTCCCGCAGCAGCAGCTTGCGGATGTCGTCGCGCTCGGTGGCCAGGTACCGCATCTTGTCGAACATGGTCAGGCCCGGCACGTCGCCGACGCCGCCCACGATCACGTTGCCGACCTCGCCCTCGGCGTGGCAGCCGACCACGTTGAACACCTTGCCGAAACGCACCGCAGCCCCCTACTCCCCGGCGCCGGAGATATAGATGTGGCCCCGCTCGAGCACCGGGTCGAGGATCCCGTCGGCGAGCTCCTCCGCGGCCTCGTCGACGCGGGCCGGCTGCCGGACCTGGCCGGGGTAGCCGATCAGGCGGCGGATGTGGTCGCCCGCGAGGTAGGCGCCGGCGACGATCGAGGAGAGCAGGTGGAAGCGGCCCTCGGCGTCGTCCGCAGTGCAGCCGGCGCAGCGCCCGGTCCAGGTCGTCTGCCCCTGCGAGCTGGTCCAGCGTGGAGAGCAGCAGGTCGATGGCGTCCCGGCGGGCCGCGATGCACCGGTCCAGCCACCCGTCGAAGCCCGGCGCCTGGGTGGCGGACGGGTTGCCGTCCGCCGCGGGGACGAGCTGGTCGGCGACCCGGTGCAGGGTGGCGCGCTGCGCCGGGCTCAGCTCCTTCGGCGGCGTGGTCACCCGGCGCGGCACGGACAGGCGCTCTGGGGGGCTGGTCACGCGGGAACCTCCTGGTGGCGGGCGTTGTCGGCGATGCCGCGGCCGACCCGCAGGGCCAGCGCGGAGATCGTGCAGGTGGGGTTGGCCGAGCCGCTGGTGACGAAGATGCTGCCGTCGGCGATGAACAGGTTCGGCACGTCGTGCGCCCGGCCGAACGAGTCGACCACCGAGCGGGCCGGGTCGGTGCCCATCCGGGCCGTGCCCATCAGGTGCCCGGGCTGGTCGATCCACAGCTCGGTGGCGAAGGTCTCCCGCGCGCCGGACGCCTGGTGCAGCTCCTCCATCCGGGCCACGGTGAAGTTCAGGCTCCTGCGCGTGTTCTCGCTGATCCGGTACTCGATCCTGGGGGCGGGGATCCCGCTGCCGTCGGTCAGGCCGTCGGCCAGCGTGACCCGGTTGTGCTCCTCGGGCAGGTCCTCGACGTTCGCGGCCCACAGGATGCCGCGCTCGGCGGTCCGCACCACGTCGTGGAACGCCGGCCCCCACACGGCGTCGTAGCCGGCGGGCCGGTGCGCCTCGACCGCGTTCACCGGCCCGGGGGTGGGCAGGGCGTGCAGCTTGCAGCCCCGGACGAAGCCCCGGCTGGCGTCGGTGTCGTAGAACTGCATGCTGTGGATGAGCTGGCCGGCCGGGCCGCGGTGGCTCTGCAGGTCGTCGTCGTAGAAGCCGACCACGGTGCAGTTCGGATGCAGCATGAGGTTGCGGCCGACCAAACCCGATGAGTTGGCCAGGCCGTCCGGGTGGGCGGGCGACGCGGACAGCAGCAGCAGCCGGGGGGTGCCGATGCCGTTGGCGCACAGCACGACGACCTGGCCCCGCTGCCGGTGCTCGGCGCCGTCGCGGTCGATCCAGATCACGGACTCGACCAGCCCGCGGTGAGACGTCTCCAGGCGGCAGACCCGCGCACCGGTGACGATCTGTGCCCCGGCCCGCTGTGCATGCGGCCAGTACGCCAGGTCGAAAGAACTCTTCGCTCCCTCAGGGCACCCAAACTCGCAGGTACCCCACCGGGCACACTGCTCGAGGTTCTGGTGCTTGTGGCTGGGGATGGCGTTCGTGCCTGGCCACCAGTGCCAGCCCAGTCGGTTCGCGCCCTGCGCGGCGCGCCGGCCCGCCGCGCCGATGGGGTTGGGCGGCAGCGGGTACTCGAGCCCGGGCGGGTACGCGGTGTCGCCGCTGACCCCCGAGACGCCGATGAACGCGTCGACCTCGTTGTGGTAGGGCGCGAGATCGAAATAGCTGATCGGCCAGTCGTCGGCCACGCCGTCGAGCGTCCTGACCCGGAAGTCGGACGGCAGCAGCCGCGGCCACTCCGCACCGTAGAAGATGCTCGAGCCGCCGACCGCGTTGAACATCACCGGGGTCATGTCGGAGTCGGCCACGTCCAGCGGGTAGTCCGACGGGAGCTTCCGGATGTTCGGGTCGTGGTGCCACTGCTGGTGGATCAGCAGCTCCCACTCGGGGTGGTTGGCGGGAAAGTCGGAGGGGTTCACCCAGTCGCCCTGCTCCAGGCAGACCACGCTGAACCCGCGCTCGGCCAGCGTGTGGGACACGACCGCGCCGGAGGGGCCGGATCCGACCACGACCACGTCGGCGATGTCGGGCAGTGCAGTCAATAGTGATCTCCGATCGGCGAGTACAGCGGCTCAGGGAAGGCGCCGGGCCTAGTTGTCGACAATCGACCGGTAGTCTCGCGGCTTTGGCGCGGGTTGTCAAGCCCAGCGCCGCAGCTCAGGCTGGGCAGCTCTCGAAGATCGCAGCGATACCCTGGCCGCCGCCGATGCACATCGTGACCAGCGCAAAACGGCCGCCGGTCCGGCGCAGTTCGTACAGCGCCTTGACGGTGAGGATCGCGCCGGTGGCCCCGATCGGGTGCCCGAGCGAGATGCCGCTGCCATTCGGGTTGGTGCGCTCCGGGGGCAGGCCTAGCTCCCGGACGACCGCTAGCGCCTGCGCCGCGAACGCCTCGTTCACCTCGAACACGTCGATGTCATCGATCTTCATTCCCGCGCGGTCGAGTACCTTGTGGACTGCGGGTATCGGGCCTACGCCCATGATCCGCGGCTCGACCCCAGCGTGGGCGTAGGCGACCAGGCGCCCGAGCGAGCCGAGCCCGTGATCCTCGGCGTACTCCCGGTCCGCCAGCACGACCGCCGCCGCGGCATCGTTCAGCCCCGACGCGTTGCCCGCTGTGATCGTGCCGTCCTTAGCGAACGCCGGCCGCAGGCGCGCCAGGTCGTCGGTTGTCACGCCGGGCCGGATGTGCTCGTCTGTGTTGACGGTCACGATGCCTTTCCTTCCCTGTACCTTCACCGGGGTGATCTGATCTCTGAAGAACCCGGCGTCCACCGCTGCCGCAGCACGGCCGTGGCTCTCCGCGGCCAGCGCGTCCTGGTCGGCACGGGATACGCCGTAGTCGGCGGCGACGTTCTCGGCTGTCACCCCCATGTGGCAGGCGTCGAACGGGTCGGTGAGCGCGCCGACCACCGCATCGACGGCCACGCCGTCCTGCAATCGCTGCCCCCACCGCATGCCGGGCAGCCAGTACTGCCCCCGGCTCATCGACTCCGCCCCGCCGGCCACCGCGACGTCGCAGTCGCCGAGCCAGATCGCCTGCGCTGCGGACACGATCGCCTGCAGCCCGCTGCCGCACAGGCGGTTCAGCGTGAACGCCGGGCGTCTCGACCGGCAGCCCGCCGTTGACCGCGGCGACCCGGCCCAGGTACATGTCCCGGACCTCGGTGTGGATCACGTTGCCGAACACCGCGTGACCGACGTCGGATGGTTCCACGCCAGCCCGGCTGACCGCCTCGCGCACCACCGTCGCGGCGAGATCACAGGGCGGGACCGCGGCCAGGCCGCCGCCGTACTTGCCGATCGCGGTCCGCGTGCCGGACAGGACCAGGACGTCCTTCTGGTTTTCCATGGCTCCTCCAGTCATCTTTCGCCCGTCACATGTCCAGGCCGCCGTTGGCGGCCCAGATCTGCCCGGTGATGTAGGCGGACTCGTCGGCGGCGAGGAACCCGACCACCCGGGCGACCTCTTCTGGCTTGCCGAGCCGGCCGACCGGGATCTGCCCGCGGAGCCGGTCCAGCACCTTGTCGGGGATGGTGGCGAGCATGTCGGTGGCGATGTAGCCCGGTGTGACCGCGTTGATGGTCAGCCCGATCCCGTCGCCGACCGGGCGCTGGGCCCGGTTCAGCTGGAAGAGCGCCTCCCTGGCCAGCGACTTGGTCAGGCCGAACAGGCCGGACTTGGACGCTGCGTAGTTGGCCTGGCCGATGCTGCCGGTCTCCCCGATCACCGAGGACACGCTGACGATCCGGCCGGTGCCGCGCTCGATCATGTGCTCGACCGCCGCCTGGGCCATGAAGAACGCACCAGACAGGTTGACCGCGATCACCTTCTGCCAGTCGTCGTCGGTCATCTTGGCCACGGTCCGGTCGATCGTGATCCCGGCGTTGTTGACCAGGATGTCGAGCCGGCCGTGCTGGTCGATAACCTCGCCCAGCACGCGGCGGCAGTCGCCGGCCGTACCGATGTTCCCGTGGTGCACGGTGATCTGCCGCCCTGGATACTCGGCCGCCATGCTGGCCATGAACTTCTCCGCGGCCTCGTGGCCGCGCCGTAGCCGGCCGCGATCTCCGCGCCCTCGTCGGCGAGCTGGCGGCAGATCGCCGCGCCGATACCCCGTGTGCCGCCGGTGACCAGGGCCACCCGGCCGCGGACTGTGCCCAGCCCTGGCGCCTGCCCAGCCTCGGCCGGCTGCGGCTGCTGTGTGGTCGTCATTGTTTGCCTCCCGTCTCCCAGGCGGCAACGTGACGTTGGGGCCCCAGGTAGTAGCTTTTTTGACGCTACGGCGGATAACTCCGCCTGGTACGAGGCGATGGTCCCGGGCGGCGGTGACCTCTGGCACCGGTAGTGGTGGCCCCGATCTCTGCTGGTGCCGTTGCGCAACGCGGGACGATCTGGCCGATGGCGGCTGTGCCGGCCGGGACCGCGGCGCACCCGGCTTCCCGGGGGAATGCCTCCCGGGAAGCCGGGTGCCGGCCGCTGGGGCTAGTTCCTCTGACTGGCCGACGAACTCACCGGGCCCGCGGCGCCGGGGCCGGTCTCGGGACGGTCCCAGGACCGCCAGATCAGCCGGTGCACCGGGATCAGCCTGGGAATGTCGCGCAGCCCGGGGATGAAAGGCACCAGCAGCAGCAGGATCGTGGCCAGGCCGGTGAGGTAGACGGCGATCATGTCCACGTTGGCGGAGGCGGAGAAGACGGGGATGTAGTACCACAGCGTGTACAGCCAGAGCCAGGGCTGGCCGGGGTAGCTGCCGGTTTCATTCATGACGCCCCACTGGTCGCCGGACAGGTTCATGGAGGTGGCCTTGTCCTCGAAGTAGGAGCCATCGTTCATGAACAGCAGCGGTTTGGTGAAGTTGGTGCCATAGAAGGACCGGTTCGACAGCAGGTCGGCGTCGAGCGCGCCGCTGCGGGCCATGGTGAGCTCGCTGGCGAGCAGGGTCGGCACCGGGCCGTCGTTCGCCGCCGGGACGATGGGTGTCCCGCTGGCGAACTTCACGTGGGCGACGGCGGTGAGGTAGGCATTGGCCCACGCCAGGCGCTGCGTAGGCGGAGCCGCGTTGTAGGTGGCCAGGGCCGCGGCCAGCCGGGGATTGGTGGGTGCCAGCTTGCCGAGCGGACTGAGCACGAAGTCCTGTGCCGCGTCGATCGGCTGTGTCACGCCGGTAATCTTCGCGGGCGCGAACAGCAGGCTCTGCACGCCGTCGGTGCCGTTGTTGTAGGGCGGCCCGTAGGTGGCGCTGCCGCTGGTGCCGTTCAGTTCGGTCGCCGCGGTCGTCAGGAAGTCGGCCGGGGCCGCCTTGGCCCAGCTTGCCGACCGTGGCCGACGGGCACGTCGGGGGAGGACAGCAGCCAGGCCAGCGCCACCGTCAGCACCAGCACCACCAGCGAAGCGATGGCGCCTTCCTTGATGATGTCGTAGCGGCGGGTCGGGCCGCGCCACGATGCGGCGTCGGCGGCTTTGCTGGGCCTTGCGGCGCTCCCGTGCCCGAGCCGGGGCCGCCCAGCTGCGCGGGCAGCGGGTGGACCGACGCCGCGGACGCGCACCAGCAGCACGTGCGCACCCGACGATGGCGACCAGCACGATCGGCACGCAGCACCACGTGCCACAGCAGCATCTGGCCGAAGTTCATCACGTTCCAGAAGGCGCCCGAGGCCGACCGGGTTGAAGGCGTCCTTGCCGCTGGCGGAAATCCATTGCGAGTCGAAGTTCTGCTGCGTCAGATAACCCGTGAAGCACTCGACGACTGAGGCCACGAAGGCGACCACCCCGGTAATCCAGGTCATCGCCCGCCTCCCACGCCAGGCCGCCATCCAGAACTTCCCCCACAAGTGGATGACCAGGAAGGCCATGAACAGCTCGACGCTCCACAGGTGAAGGCTGTTGAAGAAATGGCCCGACCGGGTTGGTGTGCCACCAGTCGGGCCCGCCGACCGCCAGGGCGAACCCGGAGACGATCGCCACCCCGAGTGCGGCGAGGCTGGCCACGCCGAACACATACACCCAGGAGGCGACGTAGGCGGGCTGGCGGTCGGGCAGCAGCTTGCCCGGCGGGAGCAGGGCCAGTGCCCGGCGCCGGACCCGGGCCGTCCACATCGCCGCGTCCTCATCAGCGCCCGCATCATCAGATGGGGCTGACCGGCCGGCCGCCGGGCCGAGAGGCTCGCCCGTCGCCGGGTCCGCCGGCTGCGGTTCGGCCGGGTAGACCCGGCCCTTGGGGAACGGCAGCAGCAGCGCCGCGCCGAAGATCACCACCATGACGGCGATCAGCACCAGGTTCGCGACCGACACGTTGAAAATCGACCAGTGCAGGTACGTTCCGGGTGTGTTGAGGTCGATCGCCACGGGAGTGACGGTCAGCGCTGAGGTACCCATGCTTGCTCCTATGGGGTGAGGCAGCAGAGCAAGGGGCATATGCAGTCCGTCGCGCTGATCCTCGCACCCGGCGCGGTCACGCGGTAGGGAGGTGGGTCACCCGGCTGGGGGACTTTGGTCCTGCCGGAGCGGCCGTACAGGAGCCGCGGCGCCGGTTAGCCGGAGGGGTGCTGGTCCGCCTGGGGGCGGGCCGGCGGCGCCACCTCGGCCGGGGCCGGGAGGCCCGCCGCCGGGCCGTGCTGCCGGACCGTGGCCCGGCGCCAGGAGACCTGGAACAGGGCACCGCCGAGCGGCGAGTCATCGATCCGCCACTGGCCGCCGGTGGAGCGCACGATCGAGTCGGCGATGGCCAGGCCGAGCCCCGCGCCCCCGGGCGTCTCGGTGGCGCGGTGGAAGCGGTCGAACAGCCGGGCCCGGTCCTGCGCCGGAACCCCGGGACCGGTGTCCTCAACGGTCAGGGTGACCCGGCTGGCCCGGTGGCCGACGCTGATCCGCACCTTGCCGTCCGGGCCGGCGTGCTGGCAGGCGTTGTCGACCAGGACCCCGGCCAGCCGGTCGATCAGCTCGGGCGGGGCGCTGATCCAGGCCGGCTCCGGCCCGGCGCTGGCCACCACGATGTCGATGGACTGCGCGTGCGCCAGCGCGCGGAACCGGTCCGCGCACCCGGCGGCGATCGTGGCCAGGTCCAGGGGCTCGTTGCCGGGCTCGGGCGGCTGCGAGTCGAACCTGGCCAGCCAGAGCAGGTCTTCCACGATGCTGCGCAGCCGCTCGCTCTCACCCTGGATGCGGGCCAGGGCGCCGCGGTACTCGGCCGCCTTCCGCGGGGCGTTGAGCGCGATGCTGGTCTCCGCGCTGATCACGCTGAGCGGGGTGCGCAGCTCGTGCGACGCGTCGGCGGTGAACTCGAGCTGCCGCCGCCGGGACTGCTCGACCGGTGACAGCGCCCTCAGCCCGATGATCAGCGCCCCGATGAACACCGCCAGCAGCAGCACGGGCGCGGCCAGGGCCTCGCCCACGCCGAGCACGTCCTCGATGTGGCCCTGCTCGGCCAGGCTCTGGCCCGCGACCAGCAGCGCACCGCGGTAGCGGACGGCGGCCAGCCGGTACGCACCCTGGGCCAGGTGAGCCGTGTGCGGCCCCCGCATGGTCGCCGTGGCACCGGGCGGCAGGTCCGGGGCGCCCGCACCCGCGTTCATCCGCACCACCCGGCCCGGGGTGACCAGCCACAGGTACAGCGGGGGCGCGTCCGAGTCATCGTCATCGTCGTCGACCGCGGCCGGGGACGCGGTGGCGGCCGCCCCGCTCTCGCGCACGTCCGCCAGGCGCTCCTGCAGCCGGGAGTCGACCGCGGCCACCAGCCGTGCGGCCACGACCCGGTCCAGGACCGTGACGCAGCCGGCGTAGACCACGCCGATCAGCAGGCTGGTGGCCAGGGCGATCCGCACCGCGTGCGCCGTCCCGGGCGGCAGCTTCCGCCGTCGCAGCCTCATGTGCCGACTATCCGGTATCCGACCCCGCGCAGGGTCTCGATGCGGACCATGCTGCCCGCCAGCTTGGCCCGCAGCCGGGCCAGGTGCACGTCGATGGTGTTGGATCCCAGCGCATCGGCCTCGTGCTCCCAGACGTTCAGCGCGATCAGGCGCCGCTGCACCACGGCGGGCGACCGCCGCATGAGTATCTCCAGGATGCTGAGCTCGGTCGCGGTCAGCACCGGGCGCTTGTCGCCGACCTGCACCTCCCGGGTGACCGGGTCGAAGCGCAGGTCCCCCACGACCAGCTGGGTGGCCTGCAGCGCCTTGGGCCGCCGCTGCAGGGCACGCATCCGGGCCAGCAGCTCACCGAAGTCGAACGGCTTGACCAGGTAGTCGTCGGCGCCCTGGTCCAGGCCGGTGACCCGGTCGCCGGGCGCGTCGCGGGCGGTGAGCATGAGCACGGCGGCGGGCGACTCGTGCCGCCGCATCCACTGCAGCACCTCGAGCCCGGACACCCCGGGCATGCGCCAGTCGAGGACCGCGACCGCATAGTCGTAGCTGCGCAGGAACCTGATGGCCGCCTGCCCGTCCGCCACCGCGTCCACCACGTACCCGTTCTCCCGCAGCCCGCGCGTGAGCACGTCCCGCAGCCCGCGGTCGTCCTCCGCCACCAGGACCCGCATAGCCGGCCATCACCTGCGCAATCGGCGCCAGATCGGCCGCGGGACCAGCTTGAGCGCCGCGGCCAGCACGCTGAGCTGGCCCGGCACCCAGGTCACGGCCGCGTGGCCGTTGAGCGCGTCGGCGACGGCGGCGCCCACCGCGGCGGGCGTGGTGGCCAGCGGCGCTGGGTCCAGGCCGTCGGTCATCCGGCCGATCACAAACCCGGGCCGGACCAGCAGCACCCGCACGCCGCTGCCGTGCAGCGAGTCGGCCAGCCCGCGGGCGAAGGCGTCGAGCCCGGCTTTGGCTGACCCGTAGACGAAGTTGGCCCGGCGGGGCCGGATCGCGGCCACCGAGGAGAGCACCACGATCGTGCCGTGCCCCTGGGCGCGCAGCCGCGCCGCGGCGGCGAGCAGCGTGGTCACGTGCCCGGTGAAGTTGGTCTCGCACCAGCAGGCCGGCCTGGAACGGGTCACCGTCGAGCACCTGCTGGGGGGTCAGCACGCCCGGCCGCGGAGATGACCAGGTCGACCGGCCCGGCGGCGAAGGCTTTCTCCAGCACGGCCTGGTGGGTGCCCAGCGCGGTGGCGTCGTAGGGCAGCGTGCGGACCCGGCACGGCAGCGGCTGGGCCGCGGCTGCCATCCGCGGTTCGTCCCGGCCGGCCAGCAGCACCTCGGCGCCGGGCGGCAGCCGCAGCGCGGCCAGGATCTCCTGGCCGATCTCGCTGGCCCCGCCGAGCAGCAGCACCCGGCGGTACCGGCCCTCCGGGCCCGGCCGGGCGGGCTGGGCGGGCGGGCGGCGGCATGGGCCCAGTGTGCTCCGGCGCCGGTGGGGCGGGCCGGTGGGCGGCCTGCATAGGCCCAGCATCCCCCGGCGCGGGGCGGGCGGCCCGGCCGGGTCCGGCTTTCAGCTGCCGCACAGGCCCAGCCTGCGGCCGAGGTCGGACCGGAACACGCCGTGCGGGTCGAGGTCAGCCCGGGCGGTCTGCCACTGCGGCACGCCCGGGTACATGACGGTGAACGCGGCCCGGCTGAGCCTGGCGTCCTTGGCCAGGTAGACCCGCCCTCCGGCCACGCTGACCTCGTAATCGAGCTCGTCGAGCACCGGCCCCAGCCAGGGATGGCCGGCCGGCATGTCGATCGCGAGCGACCAGCCGGGCAGCGGGAACGACAGCGGCCCGCCGGGCGCGGGCCCGAACCGCTTCAGCGTGCCGAGGAACGGGGCGCAGCGGTGCTGCTGCACGGCCTCCAGGATCCAGGCGAGGACCTTCTCGTGCCCCTCGGGCACCACGAACTGGTACTGGATCAGCCCGCGCGGGCCGACCTGCCCGGTTCCAGCCCTCGACCGCGTCCAGCCGGTGGAAGAACCGGGCCAGGCTGGCCACGCCGCGGTGCTCCTGGGGCGCGCGGCGGAACCACAGGCTGTTGAAGCTGCGCGCCGTCCAGGGCGTGACCGGGCAGAACGGGACCGCGGGCGCGCGGCGGGCCCGCGGCGGCCGGTAGGCCAGGCCGTCCGGCTCCAGCAGCGGGTCGGGTGCGGGCAGGTGGTCGCCGATGTCGACGATGCCCCGCCCCAGCGACCGGCCGGACGCGGTGGTGTCGACCCAGGCCACCGCGTACTGGGCGGTGGCCGCGTCCAGCGCGTCCAGCACCGCGTCGAGGCCGGGCAGCCGCCGCGAGGTCACCTCGAGCAGCGCGCTGCGGATCCGCAGCAGCCGGATCGTCACGGCCAGGATGAGCCCGGTCAGGCCCATCCCCCCGACCGTGGCCCAAAACGTCTCATCCTCCGGGGTCAGCGTGCGCACCCGGCCGAGGCCGTCGATGAGCTCGATCTCGTCGATCCAGGCGGCGATGCGACCCGTCCCGGCGCTGGTTCTTGCCGTGCACATCCGCGGCGACCGCCCCGCCGATGGTGAGGTGGCGGGTCCCGGGCAGCACCGGCAGGATCAGGCCGTGCGGCACGACCGCGGCCAGCATGTCGGTGAAGCTGGTGGACGCGGAGGCCCGCAGCGTGGCCGCGGCCACGTTCAGCTCCATATGCGGCGAGCGTGACCGGCGCCAGCACGTAGCCGTCCATGTTCAGCGCGGCGTCGCCGTAGCTGCAGCCCGCGCCCCGGGCGAGCACCCCCCGGGACGGCCGGCTGGCCACCAGCTCGGCCAGGCGGTCCCGGTCGACCGGGCCGCCCACCATCGCGCGCGACGGCACCGACCGGCCCCAGCCGGTCAGCACCGCCTGCGAGCCGGTGAACCCGTTCATCACAGCCCCGCAGCGAACATGGCCAGCCAGATCAGCTCGCAGTACGTCATGACCCCATCCCTCGCGATCAGGTCCTCGACCGGCTTGCCCGTGGCCTGGCCGGTCAGCCAGTCGAACCGGGCCAGCGCCACCACCAGCGCCAGCGCGCTGGCCAGGTGCCAGTCCCGCATCCAGGGGTTGTGCTCGCCGTGCGCCCAGAGCAGGTAGCACCCGACCATGGCCCCGGCCACGGCCCGCTGGCTGACCCGCAGCGCCGCGTCGCGGTACCAGCGCATGACCGGGCGGTGCCGGGCCGCGTCCCCGCCGAGCAGGACCAGCTCGGTGTACCGCTTGGCGATCGCGACCATCAGCGCGCCCAGGCTGCACACGAGCAGGAACCAGCCGGACGGCGGCACGTGCGTGGCCACCGCGCCACCCAGCGCGCGCAGCACGAAGCCCGCGGCCACGAACGCCAGCTCGACCACCGGGAATGTGCTTGAGCACCGCCGAGTACAGCACCGAGAACACCAGGTAGACGCCGATGACCAGGGACAGCCGCGGCTCGCCGATCCAGCCGCCGGCCGCCAGGCCGGCGATGACCAGCAGCCCGGCCAGCGCCAGCGCGTGCGCCCGGCGCAGCCGGCCCGACGCCACCGGGCGGAACCTCTTGACCGGGTGCCGCCGGTCGCGCTCCGCGTCGGCCACGTCGTTGATGAAGTACACCGCGGCCGACGCGGCGGTGAACGCCGCGGCCGCCACCAGCGCATACGCCGAGCCCGTCGTCCCGCCCCAGCGAGGCGCCGGCCAGCGGGGCGGCGAAGACCAGCAGGTTCTTCGGCCACTGCCGGGGCCGCGCGGTCTCCACCACGGCCGCCAGCCAGCGCAGCGGCAGCGGGTAGGCGGGCACGGCCCGCATGGCAGCGGGCACGCCGGCCTCACGCAGGCGGGAGGTCACCGCGAGTAGACAGCCGTGAAGTCGCGGCCGGAGATCGAGTAGTAGCGGTCGGCCGGCTGGTTCTGGGTGGGCAGCAGGACGGCCGGGGCCGGGTCGGCCGGGTGGTGCTTCGGCCGGTAGTACATGAACGACATCCACTCCGGGTTGATGTCGAGCTCCAGGCCGGTTACCGCGCCGGCCCGCTTCAGCAGCCGGGCGAGCTCCCGCACGTTCAGCGCGGGGCCGTACACGAAGATGACCCGCCCGCCGGCGGTCATGCCGATGCCGGACCGCCACACGTAGTAGCCGCCGCCCAGGGTCGCGCCCCAGCTCGTGGTCACGTTGCTGTCGACCGAGGCCGGGATGTGGCCGTGGTCCACGATCAGGTGCAGGTTCTGCCGCACCCCCACCACGCCGGGGCCCATGCGCACGGTCTGGCCCCAGACCCCGATCGCGATGCGCCCGTCCCTGTAGTACACGACCGACGCGATGCCGTTGGTGAGCCTGCCGGCCGTGGCGCCGTTGAGGTAGAAGCCGCCGCCGGACGAAGCGATCTTGAACCCGCTGTTGAACGTGGCCAGCAGGCCACGGCGGGTGCCGGGCGTGATCCAGGGCTGGGCCTTCCACGGACCGGGTCCCGGGTCCTCGGAACCCGGGCCGGAGCTGGAACCGGACCAGGCTCTGGTTCATCGAGGCGATGCCGGCCACGTACGACGTATAGACGTTGCTCGCCCGCAGGTAGGTGCCGTAGATGGCGGGCTTGCCCTGGGCCGTGGCGAGCACCCGCCACGCCCCCTCGCCGGGCAGCGGGTGGGTGGTCAGCGGCCGCAGCGCGGCGGGCGGCGCGAACGCGGTCGCGGCCTGGCCCGGTCCCGGCGACCTGGACGCCGCGCCGGGCCCTGCGCCCGGGCCGGCCAGCGAGAACGAGGGCTTGCCGCCGACCTTGGGCGGCTGGTAGGTGAGGTACTCCCCGAGCGTCACGAGCGGCCCGAGGTAGTGGTCGCGGGCCCACTCGGCCAGCCGGTCCGACACGGTCCCGCCGCCGGGGACGGTGAGCGCGTGCCCCACCGACCAGCCCACGACGATGAAGAACGCGGCCAGCAGCGCCAGCGGGATGCGCACCCATCGCCGCCGGCGCCGCGGCCGCCGTCTCCGGCCGCGCGGCGGCGCGGAGACGCTCTCGCCGAACGCGTCGGCACCGCGCCCCGGTTCGCCCGGTACCGGGCCGTGACCGGGCGCGCCGGTCCGGGGACCGGGCCCGGATGTGACCGATCTGCGCACTCGCCCTCCAGACGCGCGGACATCGTTTGCCGCACGCTGGTCTACCCCGCGAACATGACGGGAGCATTACGCCTGCCAGCGGGATTTCCCCTGGTGGGGTCAGGTGACGGGCCGCCGCGTCGGCGGGGAGTAGCCCGCCCCCGGCCCGCGCTGCCGCGGAAGACCAGGCCCGCGGGCTGGTTCAGCCTGCGGTACATCCGGACGTCGTCGTAGCGCTCGTCGCCGACCTCGATGACGTTGGGCAGCCGCCCCCACTCGGTGAAGCCGAGGTCCTCGTAGAGCTCGATGGCCAGGTGGTTGTTGCCGCGGACGCCGAGGTGCACGGTCTCGATGCCCGCGCGGGAGGCGTGGCTCGAGCAGCGCCTCGCTCACGACCCGGCCCAGCCGCAGCCCGCGGGCCCCCGGATGGACCATGATCTTGACCAGCTCGGCCAGGTGGCGGAGGTAGCCGACCTCATCCCGGCGCCAGCCGCCCATGGCGACCAGCTGCCCGTCCCGCCACGCCGTGCACAGCGCGCCGTCCCCCGCGGCGACGTCGGCGATCATGCCCGCGAGCCACGCGTCGGTGTCGGCCCGGGGCGGCGGGCTCAGCCAGCCGACCGCTCCCCCGAGGCTGACCACGGCCTGGATCAGGGTGTGGGACTGGCGCGGCCAGCGTCTCGGTCACCTGGGTGGGCCACACGAGGTCAGCTCCGGCGGGCACGACCCGATCCTGTCACAGGCCGCGCGGCTGCTGGCCGGCCGCGAGGCCGCGGGCCGCCGCGACCAGGCCGGCCTCGGCGACCGCGTTGTGCTCCCGGCGGGCTGCATTCCACCGCCGCGCCGCCGCGACCCGCCGGCCCACCGCCTCCGCGTGCTCGCGCACCCGCCGCGGGCTCGCGCCGCCCAGGCCGTCCCTGGCCAGCACCGCGGCCATGGGGTCGGTCGCGTCCCTGAGCAGGCCGGCCGTGATCGTCACCGCAGACCCGGTGATCTCCTCGGCGGCGGCGCGGACCACGGGCGCGGTCAGCTCGGTGCCGCCCTGGGCTCAGCGTGGCGGCCACGGCCCGGCCGACCACCCGGTAGGCCGTGCGGTAGTCCAGCCGGAACCGCTGGGTCAGCTCCTCCGCCAGGTCGGCCGCGGCCGTGAAGTGGCTGACCGCCTGCTCGCCCAGGGCGCCGGTGTCCGCGGTCAGCCCCGCGGCCACCGCGGTGCCCAGCCGGACCAGCCGGCCGGCCAGGTCCAGGGCGCCGGCCACCTCGCCGTAGGCGTAGAGCCAGTTGTCGGTGCGCGCGGACGGGGTGAGCCCGGTGGCCAGGATCCCGGTGAGCACGGCCGATCAGCGTGCCCGCCCCGCCGCGCAGCACGGGCAGCGCGTACGGGTTGCGCTTCTGCGGCATGAGCACGCTGGCCCGGCACAGCGACGCGTCGAGCGTCACGTAGCCGAACGCCGGGCTGGCGAAGATCTCCAGGTCGCTGGCCAGCTGGCCGATGGTCGCCACGGCCTGCGCCGCCGCGGCGACCGCGTCGGCCTGGACGTCCACCGACCACATCGCGTCGCGGGTGTGCGGGCCGACCGCGCCGAACCCCAGCCGCCCGGCCAGCCGGTCCCTGTCCACCGGCAGCCGGGTGCCGCCCGCCCCGCCCGCGCCCCCGGGCGAGACGTCCGCGACGGCGTACGCGGCCTCGATCCGGTCCAGGTGCCGCACGGCCTGCTCGGCGAAGCCGCCCAGGTAGTGGCCGAACGTCGACGGCTGGGCCGGGCTGCAGGTAGGTCGTGTCGGCCCACAGCGTGGCCGCGTGCTCGCTGGCCTGGCGGGCGACCGCGCCGGCGAACGCCGCCACGTCGCCGTGCAGGCCGAGCAGCCGGTCCCTGATAGCCAGCCGGAACGCGATGCGCCCCGCCTCGCGCCGCGTCCGGCCGAGATGGAGCCGCCCGGCGGCCGGGCCGAGGGTGCGTTCCAGCTCCCGCTCCCGGCTGTTGTACGCGTCGCCGTACACCGGGTCGTAAGGGAAGTCGGCGGCCGGGGTGTCGAGCAGGTCGAGGAGCACGGTGCACAGCGGGGCCGCCTCGTCGGGCCGCAGCGCCCCGCACTCGACGAGCTCGATCAGGTGGGCCAGGTCGGCCACGGTCAGGCCGCGGTGCAGCAGCGGCGCGTCGGCGATCTCCAGCGCGTAGCCGGCCTCGACCAGCTCGGGGGCGGGGCCGCTGGTGATCCGCGCCGCGGTGCCCAGGTACCCATCGGGCGGCTGGCGGGCGCCGCCCGGATCCGGCGCGTCCGCCGCGGTCACGGCCCGCCTCCCGGCCGCGCGGCCGCTCCTCCTCCCGGCCCGGCCGCCCCCTCCCCGGCCCGGCGAACAGGGTGGGCGCGCCGCCGCTGACCAGGAACAGCTGCGGGCCGCTGGCCTGGCCGGTCCGGCAGGCGGCGATCAGCGCGGCCATGGTCTTGGCCCCGAACATCGGGTCGAGGAACACGCCCTCGGTGACCGCGACCAGTCGGCGCCGCGGCCTGCCCCGCCGCGGACGGCACGCCGTACCCGGGCCCGGTCCAGCCGCCGACGCACGGTCGGCTGCGCCCGGGCTCGCGGCACGTCCGCCAGCGCGGCCGCGCCCGCGGCGAGCTCGCGCACCCGATCCCGGCACTCGGCGCTCGGGGCGGCTGACCGTCACCCCGGTGACCTGGTACGCCGCGGCGGCCAGGGCCGCGCCCGCGACCAGACCGGCCTGGGTGCCGCACGACCCGGTCGCGACCCACAGCGCGGTCGGCTGCTCGCCGAGCTCGTCGAGCTGGGCGGCGAGCTCCCGCGCTGGCCCGTGACGTAGCCGAGCGCGCCCAGCGGCGTCGCGCCGCCCCGCGGCACCGGGTAGGGCCGCGGCCCGCGGCGCGCAGGCTCGGCCGCGACCGCCTCGATGCCGGTGTCCACCGAGACGCGGTCCGGGTCGCCGGTGAACCGCACGTCGGTCCCGAGCCGCGGTGCAGCCGCATGTTGCCCTCGTCCGCGGCACCCGGTCGCCGTAACAGACCACCACGTGCGGCTCGATCCCGTGCCGCAGGCAGGCCAGGGCGGCCAGCATGGTCCAGTTCGACTGCGGGCCCGCGCCGGTCACCAGGCAGTCGCAGCCCTGCGCGCGCACGTCGGCCAGGATGTACTCCAGCCCGCGCAGCTTGTTGCCGCCCGAGGCCGACGCCGGTCAGGTCGTCGCGCTTGAGCAGGACCGGCACGCCCAGCTCGGCGGACAGCCGGGGGGCCCGGTGCAGCGGGGTCGGCCCGAGTACCGAGCGGGACCCGCGGGACGCGGTCCAGGCGGTGCGCGGCCGCCGGTCACTCCGCCCTCCGGCGCGGGCGCGGCGGACCCGGTCATGGCGAACCCGGCGCACGAGCCGAGCGACGCCCGCACGTCCCGCAGGTCGTCGCAGCTCGCGCGTCGGTGATCGCGTCGATGCGGGCGTCGGCGCGCAGCGCGGTCGCGGAAGTCCTGGCCGGCGTCGAGGCCGTTCATGGCCGCGGCGTACACCACCTCGTGCGCGGTGTGCTTGCCGATCCGGTCGGCGAGCGCGCGCATCACCGGCTCGGACATGCGGTACCCGCGGTGCTGGCCGATGTTGGCCGAGCATCCGCGCGGCGTCGACGCGCAGGCCGTCGAGCATCCGGCGCCCGGCGCCCACGCACGGCCGCCGGTGTACATGGCACGCTCTCCGGCACCACGAGCCACTCGGTCTTCCAGGCCCGGCCGTCGCGCTCGTGCTCGGCGACCATCCCGTCCAGGGCCAGCCCGGCCTGGGCCCGGATGACCCGGGACAGCGTGACCAGGTGCTCGGAGATCTCCGGGTTGCGCTTGTGCGGCATCGTGATCGAGCCGACCGTGCCGGCGGTGAACGACTCGCGCACCTCCCCGATCTCGGGCCGCTGCAGCTGGTACACCTCGTTGCCGATCTTGCCGACCGTGGCCGAGATCGCGGCCAGCAGCCACATGAACTCGGCCACCCGGTCCCGCGCGGTGATCCACGGCACGTCCGGCGCGCCCAGGCCGATCCGCGCGGCGAACGCGTCGAGCAGGCCGAGCGCGCGGTCGCCCCAGAACTCCATCGTGCCGAGCGCGCCGCCGAGCTGGACCACCTGCCCAGCGGCCGCGGCCCTGCGCGCAGCCGCTGCAGGTGCCGGGCGAGCTCCGCGGCCCAGACCGCGGCCTTGAACCCGAACGTGATCGGCAGCCCGGGCTGGCCGTGGGTGCGGCCGCACATCGGCGTGTCGCGGTGCTCGGCGCGCCAGCTCGAGCGCGCGGTCCCGCATCCGGTCGACGTCCCGTTCGACGATGTCGCCGACGCGGCCCGGAACACCAGGGCGAACCAGGTGTCGGACAGGTCCTGCACGGTCGCGCCGTAGTAGACCCACTCCCGCGCGTGCTCGGGCAGGACGGCGCGCAGCGCCTGGATCAGGCCGATGGTCGAGTGGCCGGTGGCCCGGGTCTGCTCCGCCACCAGGTCCAGGTCCAGCCGGGTCACGTCGGCGTCGCCGGCGATCGCGTCCGCGGCGGCGGGCGGGATCAGGCCGACGTCGGCCTGGGCCTGGGCCAGCGCGGCCAGGATCCGCAGCCAGGCCTGGGTCCGGCCCTCGTCGGAGAACAGCGCCGACGCCTCCGGCGTGGTCCACAGGTGGCCGTAGACGGCCGAGTCGGCCGGGTGCGCGGTGCTCGGCACGACGCTCATGATCCGGTTCCGGGACGGCCACCGGGGGCAGGCCGCAGAGCGCGCGGAGCGCGGCCCGCACCTCGTCGAGGTTCGCCCCCCACGGCACCACCGCCGTGCTGCCGTTCGACCTCGATGCCGCGTTCCAGCAGGCAGCACTTGGTGAGCACCCGGGGTTCTCCCGGCCCGGGCGCGGCCCGCGCCCTCGGGCACAGGTCGACCCGCGGCGGGTCCGCGCCGTAGAAGTGCTGGTGGAACTGCCGGGACCGCTCGCAGCCGATGAGCAGCCAGTCCGGGTGGTAGGCCGGGTGCGTGTCCAGGAAGCTGACCTCCGGGCCGGCCGGCAGGCCGCTGCCGCGGCACGGCAGCAGGTAGTGCGGCGCGGGGTTGGCCGCCACCAGGCTGCGCACGTCCACCGCGTCCAGGGCCAGGTCCACCGGCGGCAGGTCCTCGTCGAACGCCGACCACCTGCTCGGCCATGGCCAGCAGCTTGGGCGGGTGCGGCGGGACCACCTCGGTGACCCGGACCGGCATCGGCGCGGGCCGCCAGATGAAGTTCACGTGCTCGTACCGGCCCTGCACCACGTAGGCGAGCACGCCGTCGTCAGCACGGGTGTCACCACGGGCGTCACCCCGGGCGCGGCGGTGCGCGAGCGCGGCCGCGGCCAGCGCGGAGGCGTTGCCGACGTCGGTCCCGGGCTCCTCGATCCAGGCCGTGGCCTCCGGGCCGGACAGCACGCGCAGCTCCGCCACGGGTGAGAACAGCCGGTCCGGGTCCTCCGGCCGCACCGCCACCAGGGCCGTCTGCCCGCCGCGGCGCAGCGCCAGGTACGCGGTGCGCCGGTAGATCTCGCGGCTGTGCAGCAGCTCCCCGATGCCCGCCGGGGTGAGCGGCACGTCGACGTCCTGCACCGACAGGCCCCGGTAGGGCCGGGTGATCGTGTTGGGCTCCGGCACCGCGATCCGGGGTTCGGCCGTCACGTCAGCGCGCCGCCCTCGGCGGTGTCCGCGCGCAGCCCGAGGCGCAGGGTTTCCAGGGCCAGCACGCTGGCCGGGGCGACGTTGCCGAGGTTGACGTCAGCGCCCAGCTGCCGCACGAACCAGGTCTGCTGGCTCTTGCGCGGCGCCTCGAAGATGACCTTGTCCTGCGGGGTCCGGCCGAGGATGGCCGCGACCAGGTCCTCGCGTACCCCCTGATCGGGGTGGTAGAGCCCGACGGTGCCGCTCTCCCGGCCCTCGGCGATCACCCAGGAGGCGCCCGACGTCGAGGTCGCGGCTCATCTCCTCGGCCCACTCGGCCGGGGTGGGCGGGTAGTTGCCCTCCTTGGCGCCGGTCTCCGCGAGCACCACGAAGTCCGCGGCCAGCTCGGTGATCAGGCCATGCTTGTCGCTGGCCGTCAGGGCGCGCAGCCCGTTCGACACCTCGATGTGCGTGATGCCGGCCTCCAGGGCCCAGTCGCGCAGCTCGCCCACGTGGTCCTGGTGCGCGGCGATCTCGAGCAGGGTCCCGCCGAGCGACACCGGGCAGCCGTGGCCGGCGCAGATCGGCGACGCGGGTGCTCAGGGTCGGGTCGATGTAGCTGATGCCCCAGCCGACCTTCACGATGTCCACCAGGTGCGCGGTCTGCCCGAGGAAGGCCCGGGTCCCGTCCGGGGTGAGCCCGCTGTCCAGCACGTGGGTGATCCCGCGGGACCGCGGCTTGGCCGCGCGGGCGGGCAGCTTGAGGAAGGTGGGACCCTCGGGCACGATGCGCCTCCCGCTCTATGGTGTGGTCGCACCATAGGCATGCCGGAGCGCGAGTTTCGCTGTCCTGGCAGGGTGAGGTTCCGGCGGTTCGTTGACCCGGCCGACCGAGGGGGTGATCCGGGGGTCACCTGGGCCCGGAGGGACCCGCACGCAGATCACCTGGGCCTGGAGGGACCCCGCAGCCGGATCAACGGGGCCCGGAGAGACCCCGCAGCCGGATCAACGGGGCCCCTCCGGGTGCTCTCAGCCCTGAATCTCGGCGCGGACAATGGCCGCGCCGTCCACCAGCGCGCGCAGCTTGCTCGCGGCGATCATCCGGGGCAGGTTGATCAGCCCGCAGTCGGTGGACAGCCCGAGCCGGTCGGCGGGCACGTACTCGAGCACCTGGCGGATCCGGTCGGCGACCTCGTCCGCGCTCTCGGTGACCGTGGACTTCACGTCGATGACCCCGGCCACGAACGGCTTCTGCCAGTCGTTGTCGGTCAGCGGCTTGAGGTCGTCGGGCCCGGTCCGGCCCACCTCGTAGTTGAGCGCGGTGATGTTGGCGTCCAGCACGTGCGGGAAGATCGCGTAGGCGCGTTCCGGGGCCGGGGCGTCCGAGGCCCGCTTGTCCAGCACGAACGCGCCGAACTCGGTGTTGGTCTCGTCCGGGAAGTAGGCGGGCGTGCCCGAGTAGTTGCCCCAGCAGGTGTGCACCCAGAACTGGCAGTTCACGCCCTCCATGGCGGCGTTGAGCGCCTCGATCTCCCAGTCGCCCATGCCGTACGGCCAGACGAACTCGTCCATCTGGATGATGTCGCAGCCGTTGTCCGCGAGCTCCTTGAAGTCCTCGTTGAACGCCTTGGCCAGCGCCATCGCGACTTCCTTGGTGTCCTTGTAGTGCAGGTTCGTGGTGGCGGCGGCGATCACGCCCAGGCCGGTGTACGACACCTTGACCGGCTTCTTGGTGGCCTTCCGCACCGCCCGCAGGTTGACCAGGTGGAACGGGACCTCACGGCGGATCTCGCCGACGCAGGTGGGCGAGTACAGGGTGGAGTAGATCGGCAGGCCGATCGGCGGCCCGGACAGCCGGTAGCCGGACACCCGCTCCAGGTAGTAGTAGAGGATCGTGCCGTACGGGGAGTCGCCGCCGTAGACCTTGCCGTCGCTGATCACGTCGAGGCCGCCGGCCTCCTGGTCGCGCACGATCGCGCCGACGACGTCCTCGAACGCTTCCTTGCTGATCGAGTCGTGGATGAACTCGCCCTTGGGCAAGGTGGCGAACGCGTGCCCGTCGTACCACCGCGGGTTTGGATAGTTGCCGACCATCGTGGTGGGCAGCAGGATTTCCTGGTCTCCGATGAGCATCGCCGTTGACCCCTTCCCCTTCACCGAGACTGCGAGTGCGAGGAGCGTAGGCCCGGTCCGGAGGAAGATTCTTCCCTCCCGCGGGACTGTTCTTGGCCGGTTGATGCCTACGGGGGGCAGATTCGGCGGGTAACGCGATCAGGATCCGCCAGTCCACGGCGACACACCCGCCCGGGCCGGCCAGCACCGGGTTGAGGTCGAGTTCGGAAATCTCCGGATTGTCGGCCATCAGGGCCCCGACCGCCACGATCACGTCCGCCACCGGCCCGAGGTCGGTCGGCGGGCTGCCGCGCAGCCCGGTGAACACGGCCGCGCCGCGCAGCGACCGGAGCAGGGCGAGGGCCTGGCCGGTGTCCACCGGCGCGATCGCGAGCCGGACGTCGCGCGTGGCCTCGACCAGCACGCCGCCGAAGCCGACCATGACCACCGGGCCGAACTCCGGGTCGCGGATCCCGCCCACCACCAGCTCGAGGCCCGTGCGCTGGGGCTGCACCAGCACGGCCGCGCCGTCCGCCAGCGCGAGCAGGTCGGCCGCGGCACCCCGGACGGCGTCCGCGGTGCGCAGGCCGAGGCGCACCCCGCCCACGTCGCTCTTGTGCGTCAGCTCCGGGTGGGCGACCTTGGCCACCACCGGGTAGCCGAGCCGGTCCGCCGCGGCGACCGCCGCGGCGGCGCTGCCGCACACCGCGGTCTCGGTCACCGGCACGCCCGCGGCCGCCAGCAGGGCCCGGGCCGCGGCCGGATCGAGCAGCCCGCGGCCGGTGGTCCCGGTGAGCCGCACGCCCGGCCGGCGCGGCGGCACCTGGTCCTCCTCGGCGGCGGGGCCCGGCGGCTGGCCGAGGCGCAGGCCGCAGCGGACCGCCACGCCGGCCGCCCGGGCGGTGCGTTCCGGCCAGGCGAAGCACGGCACGCCCGCCTCCTGCAGCAGGTCCGCGTGCGGGTCCGCGTCCCGCGGCGCCACCCAGCACACGTACACCGGCACCGGCACCCCGTCGTCGCGCAGCCGCGCCACCGCGTCCCGCGACGGCCTCGGCCACCTCCTGCGATGCGGAGCGCTGCAGCAGCACCGGGACCACCACATCGATCTCGCCGGAGCGGGCCAGCAGCTCGATCGTGGCCGGGTACAGGTGGTGAACAGGCGCCAGGCCGGGGTCATGTCCACCGGGTTGCGCGCGCTGGCGTAGTCGGGCAGCAGGGCCCGCAGCTTCTCCTGCAGCGGCTCGCTCAGCTCGGGCACCTCCAGGCCCTCGTCGGCCAGCAGGTCGGTCAGCTCGACGCCGGTGCCGCCGGAGTTGGTCACCACGGCCACCCGCGGGCCGCGCGGCAGCGGCTGGCCGGACAGGGCCCGGGCCGCGTCCAGCGCCTGCAGCCCGGTGCGCACCCGGGCCACCCCGGCCTGGCGCAGCGCCGCGTCCCGCACGGCGTCGTCGGTGGCCAGCGCCGCCGTGTGCGACACCGCGGCCCGCGCGCCCGGCGCCGGTGCGCCCGCCGACGACCGCGATGACCGGCTTGGCGAGCGTGGCGCGGCAGGCCTCGGCGAAGAACCGGCGGGCGTCGGTGACCGACTCGAGCAGCAGGCAGATCACGCGGGTGGCCGGGTCCTCGCCGCAGGTAGCCGAGCAGCTCCGCGTCGGTGATGTCGGCCTTGTTGCCCGCCGCGTACACCTTGGCGAACCGCACCCCCTCGTCCGCGGCCGAGCGTGTGCACGGCCATCCCGTACGACCCGGACTGGGTGACGATGCTGACCCCGCCGCCCCCGCGCGGCGTGCCGGCCGACATCGAGGCGTTCAGCGGCAGGTCGGCGTTCTGGACGCCGAAGCAGTTGGGGCCGACCACGCGGATCCCGCCGGCCCGGTTCGCGGCCACGGCCTCCGCCTGCAGCTTCGCCCCGTCGTCGCCGGTCTCGGCGAAGCCGGCGGAGAGCACGACCATCGCCGTGACGCCCTTGGCCGCGGCGGGCGGACGATGCCCGGCACGGAGGCGGCGGGCGTGGCGACCACCGCGAGGTCGACCTCGCCGGGCACGTCGCGCAGGTCGGCGACGCGGCCGCGACTCGCCGCCGGGCACCGGCAGCACCTCGCCGGGGAAGTCGGCGAGGTTGTCCCGAGCAGCGGCCCGAGTGTGCCCTTCCGGTCCGACGCGCCGACGAGCGCGACCCGGCGCGGGTCGAACACGGCGGACAGGCGCGTCGGTCAGCACGCGCAGTCCTGGCCCTGTCAGAGCCTCGGCGAAGACCCGCTCGAGCTCCGGGAGAGAACTCGGATTGCGACGGCCAGCGGGTCGACGACGCGGACCGCGGCGAGTTCTCCGCGACGGGGGCCGGACGGTGCGGAGGTCGCCGGCCGACCTCGAGCGGGAAGCCGGTCGCGGCCTCGACCTCGGCGACGTTGACGTCCGGGCAGACTGCGCCAGCCGCGCCTGGCCGTCCGGGAAGTCGAAGACGCCGAGCTCGGTGACCAGCCACTGCGGCCCGCCGCCGGTGAAGCCGAGCTCCGCCCGGGTGCCCAGCGGGGTGCGGTGGCCGATGTCGGTGATCAAGTCGAAGTCGCCACCAGCGTGCGCCCGGACCGGTGCCGGGTCGTCCACACGGTCAGCTGGCCGATGGTGGCGGACAGGTTGCAGCCGCCGCCGCCCCCGCCGAGCTTGACCTTCGGCCGGGCGGGTCGGGCCGATCGCGGTGACGTTGGTGTTGCCGTAGCCGTCGATCTGCCCGCCGGACAGGAACATCCGGTCGACGTCGCCGCGGATCGCGGCGTCGAAGAACTCCTCGAACTTCATGCTGTACACCGCGCCCTGGTTCAGGCTGACGTCGTTGCTGGTGGGCGGGATGAACGGCGGGTCGGGGTTGACCGCGTACATCGCCCCCTCGACGAGCAGCATGTCCGGCGCGTGGGTGTGGCGCGCGACGTGCATCGCGACCTGGGCGCACGGGCTGCCGAAGCCGTGGAACACGATCTCGGCCGGGCGGACCGTCCGGGCCAGCGCGACCACGAACCACTCGTCGATGGTCCAGCTCATGCGAACAGCTCCTGCCAGTCGGCGGTGGACACCGACCAGCCGGCCAGCGCGGCGAGCCGGCCGGCGCCGACCGCCTCGCGGTAGCTCTCCTCGCCGCCGTGGACGTAGGTGGCCAGGTACTTGTCGAGGTCGCCGGGGCCCGACTGGGCCGCGGACACGTACTCGCGCAGGTGCGCGCGGTCGTAGGCGTACCGCGGGTAGCACGACGTGGGGTGCGCGCCGAACGGGACCTCCGTCGGCCGCCACCAGGTGCCCGGGGATGATCACGCCGGACGCGGTCACCTCCTCGGTGGACACCAGCTCGTCCACGGTCGCGACCACCATCCGGGACGCCGACGCGAACCGCTCGTCCAGCACGTACGGCTGCTCCAGGTGCAGGTTGCCGTACCGGTCGCCGGTCGGGGCGTGCAGCAGCGCGACGTCCGGGCGCAGCGCGGGCACCGCGACCAGGGTCTCGCCGGTGAACGGGCAGGTGATCTCGGCGTACTCGGGGTGCAGCGTGGCGATGTCGGACCCGCGCACCCCGCGCACCGGCAGGAACGGCACCCCCATCTCCGCGGCCCGCAGCTGGGCCAGGATCGTGGCGCAGCAGCTCTCCGCCACCTCGATCGAGCCCTCCTCGGCGGCCCGGCGGTAGGCCGGGGCCAGGCCGAGGTCCTGCTCGAACCCCACGTAGCTCTCCTCGCAGCGGCGGACCGCGCCGGCGGCCACGAGCAGGTCCACGTCGATGCTGTGCGCCGACCCGACCAGGTGCAGGCCGCGGCGGCCCTGCCGGATCAGCTCGCGCACCAGCGCCATGGGCAGCCGGGCGGACAGGCCGCCGCCGAGCGCGACGATGGCGCCGTCGCTGACCAGGGCGGCCGCGTCGGCCAGGCTGACCCGCTTGTCGCGGGGCGGCTGCAGGCTCATGCGTGATCCTCCGGCGGTGCTGGCGGCAGGCTCCGGGGCCGGCCGCACGGAACCGGCGGCCTTGACCGCGGCGGCCACCACCGGGTCGTAGACCGGCGCGTACGGCGGGGCGTAGCTGAGGTCGAGCGCGGCCAGGTCGGCCACGGTGAGCCCGGCGTGCAGCGCGGTGGCCAGCACGTCGACGCGCTTGGCGGCGCCCTCGCGCCCGGCCAGCTGGCCGCCGAGCAGCCGCCCGTCCGGCGCGTGCACCAGCCGGACGTGCAGCGGCGAGCTGCCCGGGTAGTACTTGGCCCGGGACCGGGAGACCAGGTCGGTGGCCACCGCGTCCCGGCCCGCGGCCCGGGCCTCGGCCAGGCCAAGCCCGGTGCGCGCCACCTCGAGGTCGAACACCTTGACCACCGCGGTGCCGACCACGCCGGCGAACGACGCGGTGCCGCCCGCGGCCACGGTGCCCGCCACCCGGCCGGTCTTGTTGGCCGCCTGGCCCAGCGGCACCCAGGCCGGGCCGCCGAGCACCAGGTGCGGCAGGGCCACGGCGTCGCCGGCCGCGAACACGTCCGGCAGCGAGGTGCGCATGGTCGCATCGACGACGACGGACCGGTCGGCCAGGTGCTCCGCGCCGGCCTGGATGAGCAGGCCCGAGGCGGGGCGGACCCCGGTGGCGATCACGACCAGGTCGGCGGGCGTGTCCGTGCCGTCGACCACCGCGATCAGGGTCCCGTCCTGGCCGGGGCGCACCGCGTCCAGGCGGACGCCGAGCCGCAGCCGGGCGTGGCGTTCCAGCTCGGCCTGGACCAGGCGGGCGATCGGCTCGTCCACGGTGGCCAGGACGCGCGGCAGGGCCTCGACGACCTCGACCTCGATGCCGGCCTCGACCAGGGCCTCGGCCGTCTCCAGGCCGATGTAGCCGGCCCCGGCCACGATCGCGCGGCGGACCGCGCCGGTGTCCAGGAGCTGGCGCAGCTCGATGGCCTCGTCCAGGGACCGGATCGTGAACACCCGGGGATGGTCGAGCCCGGGCACGGGCGGGCGCACCGGATCGGCGCCGGTGGCCACGATCAGCCGGTCATAGCCGAGCGGCCCGGCGCCGCCCTCGCCGCTGAGGTGCACCTGGTGCGCGGCGGCGTAGATCGCGTCGACCCAGGTGCGCAGCCGCAGGTCGATGCCGCGGCGATCGCGGAACTCGCTGGGCGGGTAGGCCAGCAGGTTCTCCGCCTCGGGCACGATGCCGCCGAGGTAGTACGGGATCCCGCACATGCCGTAGGCGGCGAAGCCGCCCGCCTCGCAGACGGTCACCTCGAGGCCGGGCGCGGCGCGGCGGGCCGCCGAGGCGGCCGACATCCCCGCGGCACCGCCGCCGATCACCACCAGCCGTGTCACCAGCCCGCCTTCCGTGTCACCAGCCCGCCTTGGCTCCGCCCCTGGAACGAGCATCGGCCAGTGGCCCGGCGGTGGTCAGGTCTTGCCGGGACAAAGAACCGGCCCAGGCTCGACCCCCCAGATCAGTGGAATCGCCCGCGCGGCGGGTCAGGCTAGCTGGCATGAGCGAGCGCAACGAGCAGGCGGCCAGTCCCGTTCACGACGAGGTGGCCGCGGTCGTGGGGCGGGCCAGGGAGGCGGCCCGCGCGATCGAGCACTACACCCAGGAGCAGGTGGACGAGCTGGTCACCGCCATGGCCTGGGCCGTGGTGCGCAAGGACCACGCGGAGAGCCTGGCCAGGCTCGCGGTGGACGAGGGCGGGTTCGGCAACTACGCGGACAAGGTCGCCAAGATCAGCAAGCGGGTGACCGGCGTGCTGGCCGACATGACCGGGATGCGCACGGTCGGCGTGGTCGAGGAGGACCCGTCCGCCGGGCTGGTGAAGATCGCCAAGCCGGTCGGCGTGGTCGCCGCGCTGATCCCGGCCACCGGCCCGGACGCCACGCCGCCGGTCAAGGCGCTGTTCGCGGTCAAGGGCCGCAACGCCATCATCTGCGCGCCGCACCCGCGGACCCAGGGCGCCACCGAGGCCGTGGTCGGGTACATGCGGGCCGCGTGCGAGCAGGTGGGCGCGCCAGCGGACCTGGTGCAGTCGCTGCCCGCCCCGTCCCTGGCCGACGTCGCAGGAGCTGATGCGCCAGGCCGACCTGATCGTGGCCACCGGCGGCGCGGGCATGGTGCACGCCGCCTACAGCTCCGGCACCCCGGCCTACGGCGTCGGGGTCGGCAACGCCGTGCACGTGGTCGACGAGACCGCGGACACCGGCGACGCGGCGTCGGCCATCATCACGGCCAAGACGTTCGACTACGCCACCAGCTGCCTGGCCGACAACGCGGTGATCGCGCACGCCGGCGTGTACGACGAGCTGATGCGGCGGCTGACCGAGGCCGGCGCGCACCTGTGCGACCCGGCCCAGAAGGACGCGCTGCGCGCGGTGATGTGGCCCGACGGCGGCCCGGTGCCCGCCATCGCCGTGGTGGCCAAGTCGGCCGCGCACATCGCGGACCTGGCCGGGTTCAGCGTGGACCCGGGCTGCCCGATGCTGCTGGTGGAGGAGGCCGGCACCGGGTCCGATCACCCGTTCTCCGGGGAGAAGCTGTCCGTGGTGCTGGCCGTCTACCGCTACGACGGCGGCATCGGCGCGGCCGCGGACCTGGTCAACGCGATCACGGCCTACCAGGGCCTCGGCCACACCTGCGGGATCCACACCAGCTCGGACGCGCACGTCGAGGAGCTGGCCATGGCCACCAGGACGGCGCGGGTGCTGGTGAACCAGAACCTGAACGAGGGTGCCGGCAGCCCGCGCAACGGCCTGCCGTTCACGCTGAGCCTGAGCTGCGGCACCTGGGGCGGCAACATCACCACCGAGAACGTCAACGCCCGGCATTTCGTGAACCTCACCTGGGTGTCCAGGACGATCGAGCCGAAGACGATCAGCGAGGAAGCCCTGTTCGCCGCGCACTGGCAGGCGCACGGGCGCTAGGGGGCTCGTGCGCCTGCCGGTGCAGGCTGGCCTTCCCCGGCTGCCCGCCGCGCGCCCGGAAAGCTTGATCCATGTGAGTTTGGTGCACACCCGACTACATCAAAGCCACATCGATCATGCCCGTGACGGCCGGCGGAGGGCCCGGTGTGGCTGGCGGGGCCAGAGGGGCTGGTGGGAACTCCCGGCGCACGGGCGCCAGGGGCTCGAGTGCTTGCTGGGGGCTGCAGGCCCGGCCGGCCCGCTCAGGCCTGCTGGCTCAGCTGGCTGGCCAGGAACTCGTCGGGCTCGAGGTAGTACGGGTTGTCGATGACCATGCCGCCGAGCAGCGCCTTGGGGTGCGTCTTCAGCACGTCCATGATCAGCTCGCCGGAGCACCGGGTCAGGTCGTAGAGGCAGAGGTTGACCTGCGGGAAGTTCGACATGATCCGGTTGAGCTCGTTCTCGTAGCCGATCAGGTCGCTGACCATGCCCTCGCTGCGGTGGGCCCAGCTCATGTCGCCGATGTTCCTGGCCGTGCCGTCCCCGGCCGCGGAATGCCGGGCCTTGCCCTCCCAGAAGCTCAGCATGCGCTCGGGCAGGAACCCGCCGTCGGCCAGGTAGGTGCCGGCCGAGTCGAGCACCTCAAGCTGGCTCACCGACACGTAAGGGTCGACCTCGATCTGCTCGGACATCCTGGCCAGCACGTCGTCGGGGGTGCAGCTGTCCACCACGCACGTGCACTTGCTGCCGGCCTTGAGCCCCTCGACCAGGAACGGGATGAGGATGTCGTCGCGTTCCGATGGCCGGCGGTAGAAGCCGCAGATATGGTCGCCGATCGCCAGCTGCAGGCCGAGCACCTCGCGGGTGGTCTCTGCGGTCATTCCTGCCTCCGTATCGGGCGCCGGTGGCCCGGTGCCGGTACCCGGCGCCGGTGGGCCCGGGCAGGCTGGTTACCGCACGGGCCGGGGCGGTCGAGCCCGGCCCGGCCCGTGCGGCAGCATCTAGAGCGAGCTGCGGACCGACGCGGCCGCCTGGCCCATGTTGCGCAGCTTCGCGTAGGCCGTGGTCCGGCTGAAGTAGCCGAGCCCGCAGTCGGGCGCGACCAGCAGCCGGTCGGCCGGCACGACCTCGAGCCCGCGCCGGATCCTGGCCTCGATCTGCTCGGCGGTCTCCACCTGGAGGTTCTTGGCGTCGACCACGCCGACACCGAGCACCTTGTCGGTGGGGAAGTCGCGGAACGCCTCCAGCTCGTCGAAGTTCTTGTTGGTGAACTCCAGGTGGATCACGTCGGCGGGCGACTCCTTGAACAGCGGCATCATGGACGCGGCGTGGTTGTCGAAGATGTCCCGCTGGCCGTCCACACTGCCGTAGCAGACGTGCCAGAACTTGATCGCGTCCACGCCCTCGAACAGGATGTTCTGCATCTCGATCTGCCACATGTCCGTGGTGTACGGCGGCAGCACGTCGATCAGCTGCACCGCCTCCAGGCCGAGGCTGACCAGGTACTTGAGCTCCTTGTTCAGCGCGATGGCCAGGTCCCTGGCCACCGCGACCTGGTCGCCGTAGTGCTCGTCCTTGACGATGATGCTCTGCTGGGCCGGGCCGAGGAAGGCCACCTTGAACGGCTTGTCGGTGGCGTTCTGCATGGTCATGACCACGCTCTCGAAGATCGGCCGCTCCCAGGTGATCTTGTCAGCGACCACGGCCTGGTAGAACGGCCGGTACTTCGCGCCCTCGCCGGGCGGCCCGTACGGCTTGAAGCCGCCCAGGTTCTCCGGGATGAAGTGGAAGATCGGCTCAAGCTGGAAGCCCGGCGCCTCCCACTCGTAGTACTGGGCCCCGTCGCACAGGATGTCCAGCCCGGCCAGTTCCTGCTCGTGCGCGCAGATCTTGCACGCGTCCTCGTAGGCGATGCGCAGGTTGTGGCTGCGGTAGACCGGCTCGCTCAGCGAGCCGAGGACGCGGCCCTGCAGCCAGTGCGGCCGGGGAAAGGCCGATACCGCCGACACCGGAAGCAGGACGTCCTCACCACGTATCTCCATCGATCTCACCTTTCATGCTGACGGCTGGGTTGTCTTCACGGCGGCGGCCGGCCCGGGCCTGTCCCGTGGCGGCGACGGGCAGACGGTTCACCGGTCCTGGATGTCACTGTGGGTCAGGTCTGCGGCAGCGACCATGACCTGCCCGGACGAACTCACCGCCGTGACTGGCCCTTGCGGGACGTCAGCTGGTCCGGCTGTGTGCTCGCTAGCCATGACCGACGACCGCGTGCGCGGCCGCGACCACGCGGGCCGGCGAGACGTCCACCTCGGCCTCGAGCGAGGCGGCCACGGGCAGCGGCACGTTGCCGCCGCTGACCCGGGTCACCGGGGCCCTCAGGTCGCCGAACGCCTCCTCGGCCACGATCGCCGCGATGGCCGCGCCCCAGCCGAGCTGGCCCGGGTTCTCCTCGGCCACCACCAGGCGCCCGGTGCGCGCGACCGAGGCCAGGATGGCCGCGGCGTCCAGCGGCACCAGCGTGCGCAGGTCGAGCACCTCGGCCGCGATGCCGTCGGCCTCCAGCTCGTCGGCGGCGGCCAGGCAGGTCCCGACCGTGATCGACAGCCCGACCAGCGTGACGTCGCCGCCCTCGCGCAGGGTGCGGGCCTGGCCCAGCGGCAGCACGTGCTCGCCCTCGGGTGCCTCCTCCTTGCGCCCGTACAGCGCCTTGTGCTCGAACACCAGCACCGGGTCGTCGTCCCGGATCGCGGCGGCGAGCAGCCCGAACGCCTCGGCCGGCCCGGCGGGCGAGACGATCTTGAGCCCGGGCACGGCCATGGCCCAGTTCTCCGCCGACTGGCCGTGCTGGCTGCCGAACCCGAGGCTGCCCGAGCCGTTCGCGCCGCGCAGCACCAGCGGCATGCTGACCTGGCCGCCGGTCATGTAGCGCACCTTGGCGATCTCGTTGGCCACCTGGTCCCAGCAGGTCGCGTAGAAGTCGGCGAACATGATCTCCGCGACCGGCCGCAGCCCGGCCATGGCCGCGCCCATGGCCGCGCCGGCGATGGCCTGCTCGGAGATCGGCGTGTTCCACACCCGGTCCGGCCCGAACCGCTCGCGGAGCCCGCCGGTCGTCTTGAACACCCCGCCGGAGGCTACGTCCTCGCCGAGCAGCACCACCCGGTCGTCCCGCGCCATCTCCTGGGCCAGCGCGGCGGCCACGGCCTGCCGGTAGGTCAGTTCCGCCATTGCCAGCTCCCGTCGCTCCACACGTCGGTCCACGCGCTCGACCCCTCGGGCGCGGGCCGGGCCAGCACCTGCTTGGCCAGGTCGGACAGCTCGGCCTTGATGCGCGCGTCGATCTCGTCCAGCTTCGCGATGTCGGTCCCGGCCGCGGCCAGCGCCGCCCTGGTGCGCAGCAGCGGGTCCCGCTCGCGCCACTTCGCCACCTCCTCGGCCGGGCGGTAGGCGCCGCCGTCGGCGACCGAGTGCCCCTTCAGCCGGTAGGTCTGCGCCTCGATCAGGCTCGGGCCCTGCCCGCTGCGGGCCGCGGTGACCGCGTCGCCGACCACCCGCTGGACAGCGGCCACGTCGTTCCCGTCGACCACCACCCGGTCCAGCCCGTACGCGGCCGCCCGGTCGGCGGCGGGCAGCTCGACCGGGATCACCTCCGAGATCGGCGTGTACTCCATGTACCAGTTGTTCTCGCAGACGAACACGACCGGCAGCCGCCACACCGCGGCCAGGTTCAGCGCCTCGTGGAACGCGCCGATGTTGGTCGTCCCGTCGCCGAAGAAGCACACCGTGACCTGCCCGGTGCGGCGGATTTTCGCCGCCCAGGCGAGTCCGCAGGCGATCGGGAGATGCGCACCCACAATCGCGTAACTGCCGTAGTAACCGTGCTCGACGCTGGTGATGTGCATCGAGCCGCCCTTGCCCCCGCAGATCCCGCCGGCCCGCCCGAGCAGCTCGGCCATCACCGCATCGGGCGGCGCGCCGCGGGCCAGGGCGTGCGCGTGGCCGCGGTAGGTGCCCAGCGAGCAGTCGCCGGGGCGCAGCACCGACGCGGCGCCCACCGCGATCGCCTCCTGGCCGAGACCCAGGTGCGCCGGGCCGTGGATCAGTCCCTGCCGGTAGAGCGCGTCGGCACGCTCCTCGAAGTAGCGCAGGAAGCACATTCGCTCGTACAGCTCGAGCCCGTCCGCCACGTCCATGGCTGGGACGCTACGGCGGCCGGTGCCCCCCGGCCTCGTCCTGGCAGGGTCAACCACGACCTCCAGCTCCACCCCCGCCGGCCACTCGTCGCCGTGCGCTCCCCTCCGCACGCCTCGCCCTTCATTCCCCGCCGAAACTCCCGGAGACCGCAAGACCAGCACCGCGGACTACCTTCGCCTTCGGCCAGGCTCCGCAGCGGGCCAGCGCGCGTCTGTCCGCCGATCGGGGCACTTTTCAGTCGTATCCGCCGAAAGTGTCCCAGCTGAGATGGCCTGAGCACGACGCGGAGCAGCGGCGACGCACGCGGCTTAGCCGCGGAGGGCCTGGAGGGTGACCCAGGCCCGGGTGGCGAGTTCCAGGCTGAAGCGGGTCTCGGGGTCGCTCAGGTCAAAACCGGTCAGCTGGCGGATCCGCTGCAGCCGGTACTTCAGCGTGCTGCGGTGCACCGACAGGGCCTGGGAGGACGCTTCGTAGCCGCCGCCGTGCTGCAGGTACTGGGTCAGGGTCTTCAGCAGCTCGGTGTGCTTTCGCTCGTCGTAGTCGGCCAGCGCGCCGAGCCACTTCTGGACGAAGCCTTCCACGTCGGCGAGATCGTCCACGGAGGCCAGCATCCGGAGCACGTCCACGTCGGCGAAGGTGGAGGTGCGTTCCTCCTGGGAGGACGCCTTCTGCAGCCGCAGGGCGAGCTGTGCCTCGCGCAGGGACCGGGACAGCTGGGACGGCCGCGGGTACGGCTCCCCCACGCCGACCCGGCAGCGGCCGCCGCCCAGCTGGGCCACGATGGCCAGGCGCAGCGTCTCCCAGGAGGTGTCGCCGACCGGGGCGACGATCACCACGGTGCCCGTCATCATGCCGAGCAGCGCGGGCAGCGGCTGCTGGCGCAGCGCACGGCGCACGGCGAGCAGCACATCCTCGTCGGCCGGGGAGCTCTCGGTGACCTCCACGACCGCCACCTGGTGCGGCAGGCCCAGGTCGTAGCCCAGCGCCTCGGCGCGCTGGTAGGCGCTCTCGTCGTCGGTGCCGGTGAGCAGGTCCTGCACGAGCTCGCGGCGGACCCGCAGCTCGGTGTCGGCCACCCCGCGCAGCCGGGCCAGCTCGACGGCGAGCACGGTGGCGCCGTGCTCGATCGCCATCACGTCGGTGGTACCCGCGCGGCGGTCCGGGTCCATCAGCGCGAGCAGGCCGGTCACGCCGGGCCGCGGCGAGGCCAGGGCGACCACGCGGTCGCCGTCACGGACCGAGCGGCCCGCGGTCATCAGGCGGCGCAGCAGCTGCTCCCGGTCGTAGGCGGGCGGCTTCGGGTACGGGTCGGGCTTGCCGGGGCCCGCCCACGCGGACAGGTTGCCGTACCGGTCTTCGACCGCCACAGCCAGCCCGGTCAGGTCGTGCAGGGCTTCGGCGATGCCGGCCGCACCTTCCCCGGCGGCCGCGACCCGGGTGAGGCGCTCGTGGATCTGCATGCCCCGGCGCAGCGTGGCCACGGTCTCCTGCAGCGCCGCGTTGGTCTGGGCCAGCTCCGCAGCGATCGCGCGCTCCCGCGCGTGCAGCTGCGCGTTGGATACCGCCACCCCGGTCTGCTGCGCCACCACCTGGGCCAGGAACTGGTCCTCGCCCGTGGGCTGGGCTCCGGCGCAGGCGATCATGTGCCCGATCGGGCCGGCGATGCTGCGCATCGGGTACGCCCAGGCCCAGCCGCCGTCGTTGGGGGTCATCACCTTGCCGCCGGTGTCGGGGAGGCTGTGCAGCTGCTCGCTGAGCTGCGGCGGGATGGACCGGGCGCCGTGCGCGTCGGTCCGCCAGGCGTCCCCCACCGCGAACCCGGCGATCCGCCACGCCCCGAGCGACGACGCCGCGGACACGGCCAGCCGGAGGATCTGCTCGTCGTCGGCGCTCTCGGTCATCAGGATGGACAGCACAAGCAGCGCCCGGAGGTTGGTCAGCTGGCCCCGGAGCAAGCCGAGTTCGTCGCTGTGACCTGCGGATGACCCGTTTGCGCCCAATCGTCCACCGCCCCGTGGAGCCTGGTAGACGGATGCTAGATCAACGTGAGCCCGGCGGCTAACGCCGCCAGGGCTAAAAGACCCCGCCATTCTTGTCCCGCCAGGACAGGTTCACCGGCCGCGTTGCCCAGGGCGCCGGCAGCCCAGGTGGCGCCCCGGGCGGCGGGCCGGGCGCCAGCGCCGCGGGCGGGCGGTCACTGCGACGTCATGCCGCCGTCCGCGGTGATCACGGAGCCGGTGAGGAACGAGGAGTCGTCGCTGGCCAGGAACAGCGCCACGGCCGCGATCTCCTCGGGCGTGCCGAGCCGGCCGATCGGGTACTTGGCCACGGTCAGCGCCAGCCCGGCTGCCATGTCGCCGCCGCCGCGGGCCCGCAGCATGGGTTCCATCAGCGGCGTGTACACCGTGCCCGGGCAGATCGCGTTGACCCGGACGCCCCGCGGCGCCAGGTCCACGGACATGGACCGGGTCAGCGCCACCACCGCGCCCTTGGACGCGCAGTACGAGGCGAAGTTCGCGATGCCCACGAGCGCGGCGACCGACCCCTGGTTGATGATCGACCCGCCGCCGGACTCGACCATCGAGCGCGCGGCCGCCCGGGAGCACAGGAACGTTCCCTTGGCGTTGACCGCGAAGCTGCGGTCCCAGTCCTCGTCGGTGGCGTCGATCACCGAGCCGCTGCTGTTCACCCCGGCGTTGTTGTAGAGCACGTCCACCCGGCCGAACTCGGAGCCGATCTGGCCGAAGGCGCTGTCGACCTGGGCCGGGTCGGAGATGTCGGCGGTGACCGCCAGCGCCCGGCCGCCCGCGTCGGCGATCTGCGCCGCGGTCTCCTTGGCGGCGGTGGCCACCAGGTCGACGACCGCGACCGCGGCGCCCTCGCGGGCGAACAGCGTGGCGGCGGCCCGGCCGATCCCGGAACCTGCCCCGGTCACCACGGCCACCTTGCCGGCCAGCTTTTCTGTCATCGGCTTCCGCCTTCCCCTGGGCCTGTTGCTCTCGTCACAGCGCGGTCATGCCCCCGTCCACGATCAGCGGCGCGCCGGTCATGTAGCCGAGCCGGCCGGAGGCCAGCAGCGCGACCGCGTCGGCGATCTCGTCGGGCGTGGCCACCCGGCCGACCGGGATCCTGGCCTCCACCGCGGCCCGCAGCTCCGGCTGGTCCAGCCGCCAGCTGGTCATCGGGGTGTAGACCATCCCCGGGCACACCGCGTTGGCGCGGATGCCGTCGGCCGCGTAGTCGACGGCGATCGACCGGGTGAGCATCAGCGCCGCGCCCTTGGACGCGGTGTAGGCGCAGCGGCCGGGGAAGGCGACCAGCCCGGCCACGGACGCGATCGTGATGATGTGGCCAGAGCCGCGGGCGACCATCGACGGCAGCACCGCGTGGCTGCACAGGAACGGCCCGCGCACGTTGACCGCCTGGACCTTGTCCCACTCCGCCACCGGGGTCTCGTGACACCGGGTGGCCTCCTGGGACCCGGTGATCCCGGCGTTGTTGACCAGCACGTCGATCCCGCCGAGCGGCCGGCGACGGTAGCCATGGCCGTGGTCACGTCCGCCTCGTCGGTGACGTCGCAGCGCAGGGCGAGCGCGGCGCCGCCGTCGGCCGCGGGCGGCTGCACGTCCAGCACGGCCACGGTAAAGCCGTCCTCCGCCAGCCGCGCGCTGGTCGCCCGCCCGATGCCGGACCCGCCCCCGGTGACCACCGCCACCCGAGCATCGGTCATGGCCGCGCCGTCACAGGTTCACCGGGTTGAGCTGGCCCGCCCGCAGCCGGGACAGCTGGATGAAGTGCTCCGGGTTGAGGAAGAGCTCGTTCAGCTCGGCTATCTGGTCCATGGTGAAGCCCTCCGGCCGCCGGATCAGGTAGTCGATGTACTGGAACGCGTCCTTGGCGCCGTAACCCACGTGGTGCGCGCCGAGGATCTTGCGCGAGTCCGCGTCGATCACGAGCTTGAGCCAGCCGGACAGGACCGGCCGGGTGAACGCGTACAGCATCGAGCCCTCGGCGGCCGGGAGCGCGAACGTCTCCGGGTCGGCGTCGTCCGGCGGCATCTGGATCTTGATGACGTTCGGGTACGTGGCCCTGGCCTCGGCCTCGGACAGGCCGCACCACGTCACCTCGTAGGTCGTGTGCAGGAAGTCCGGGTACTCGGTGTAGTCGAACTCGTAGTCCTCGCCCATGATGTTGCGGGCGGCGCCGACCCCGCACTTGCGGGCCTTGAACATCTCCATCGGCGGGCCGAGCAGGTCACCGGCGGCGTAGACGCCCGGCACCGAGGTCCGCATGTGGGTGTCGGCGACCACGAAGCCGCGGTCGTCGGTCTCCAGCCCAAGCGGCGCGTACATGCTCAGGTCGGGACGCTCCCCGGTGCCGATGAACACGAAGTCGGTGGCGATCTCGGCGATCTCGCCGCCGGCCGTGCGGTAGCGCACGCCGGTGACGCGGCCGTTGCCGAGCACCTCGAGCGGCTCCGCGCCCTCGACGATCTCGATACCGCGGTCGGTCATCATCGAGATCACGTACTCGCGCAGCCCGTCGTCCACGTGATGCAGGCTGGCCGTCTCCATCAGCGGGCTCCGGGTCAGGATCGTGGTCCGGCACCCGGTGGCGTGGAAGAACGACCCGTACTCCAGGGCCACCTTCGAGCCGCCGATGATCACGCACCGGTTGGGCTCGTAGTCGAGCTCCTCGATCAGGCTGGCGAAGTCGAACACGCCCGGGGTGCCGATGCCCGGGATGTCCGGGTAGATGGTCCGCGCCCCGGTGCACAGCACGAGGTTGCTGGCCCGGAACCGCTGGCCCTCGACCTCGATCGTGTGCTCGTCGATGATCGTGGCGGGCGCGTTGACGATGTACTCCATGTCGAGCTGTTCCTTGGACTGCCAGTTCATGATCCCGTGCGGGTAGCTCCGCCCGGCCTTGAACAGATCGACGATCTCCCTGATGCTGGCCTGCTTCTCATCGAACGTCGGGTACCACAGCCGGCCCTGCATGTGCCGGGCCAAGTCGAGCTCGCGGGCGCACTCGGAGAACAGGTGATGCGGGACGCAGGCCTGGTGCGGGCAGGACCCGCCGAGGAACGGCCAGGCGTCGACGGTGAGCTGGCGGCCGCCCCTGGCGCGCAGGAACGCCGAGCCGAACCGGCCCGCCGCGCCGCCGCCGACGAAGATCGCGTCGTACTCGCGGTCGTCCTCGTCCGGCGTGGCCACGTTCCACAGGCCCTCGGTGTTGTCCTGCGGGTTCGCGACGATGTCGTCGATCAGCGCGGCCCACTCACCCACGGTCAGCGGGGCGCCGTCCGCGCCACGGTCGCTCTGCGCCATCGGCCCGATGGCACCGACCCGGGCTCGCAGGGCCCTGAACCCGTCGCCCGGGTTCCGTACATCGATCATCGCTCACCCCTCGTGGCCGCGTGCGCGGCACAACCGCGCGGCAAACACCTGCCTGCTGTTCAGCATCACGGGCCGGATCCGGGCGGGGCAGGTCCCCCAGGGACGAAGAACCGCCATCCCGTCGCCCCGGCAGACCAGGGCCGGGAAAACGGCCGCCGCACCGGCGGACAGCCCAGGCGGGCGCCGGTCAGCCGGGCGGGCGCCGGTCAGCCCGGGCCAACGTCAGTCGGCCCGGAAGGCTCCCGGTCACCGGCCGGCGGTCACCGCTCGTCGTGCAGGGCCCGCAGGGTGCCCCAGGCCCGGGTGGCGAGCTGCAGGTTGAAATGGACGTCGGGGTCGTTCAGCTCCAGGCCGGTGAGCTCCCTGATCCGCTGCAGCCGGTACTTGAGCGTGCTCTTGTGCACGGACAGCTCGGCCGCGGTCGCGTCGTAGTTGCCGCCGTGCTCCAGGTACTGGGCGAGCGTGTGCACCAGTTCGGCCTTGCGGCGGGCGTCGTAGTCGATCAGGCTGCCGAGCCACTCCCTGACGAAGGCCTCGACGTCGCTGAGATCCGGGATGGACGCGAGCATGCGGAAGATGCCGAGCTTGGGGTACTCGCAGGCCCCGCTGCCGTGCAGCAGCGTCTTCTGCAGCCGCAGCGCCAGGCCGGCCTCGCGCAGCGACCGGGGCAGCTCGGACGGGCGGGCACACAGGCCGCCCACCCCGATGTGGCACCGGCTGCCGAGGTCGGCTGTGATCGCCTGGCACAGCTGCTCCCAGTCGGCCTGCCCGGCCGTGACCACGGCGACATTGCCCGACCAGGTCTCGCACAGCCCGGCCTGCCGGGCGTGACGCAGGGCCCGCCGCACCGCATTCAGCAGCGCGTCGTGCGCCCGGGCCCGCCCCTTGCCCTCGATGACCACCACCCGGTGCGGCCGCCGCAGGTCGTGGGCCAGGGCCTCGGCCCGGGTCAGCGCGCTGTCGTCGTCGGTCCCGTCCAGCAGGTCGTGCACGAGGTCGCGGCGCAGCCGCAGCTCGGTGTCGGCGATGCCGCGCAGCCGGGCCAGCTCCATCGACAGCACGGTCGCGCCGTGCTCCAGGGCCACGAGATCGGCGCTGTCGGCCCGGCGCCCGGGGTCGATGAGGGCCAGCACCCCGATCACGTCGGTCCTGGGCGACGCGAGCATGATCAGCCGCTCGCCGTCCCGCACCGGCTTGGTGTCCCGCAGCAGCCGGCGAAGCAGGTGCTCGCGCTTGGCGAACGACTCCTTCGGGTACGGCTCGGGGCGGCCGGGGCCGGCCCAGGCGGTCAGGTTGCCGTACCTGTCCTCGATCGTGACCGGCATCCCGGTGAGCTCGTGCACGGCCTTCGCGATTCCGGGCTGGCCCTCGCCCGAGACCGCGACCCGGGTCAGCCGCTCGTGGATGTCCATGCTCCGGCGCAGGCTGTTCACGGTCTCGGCCAGCGCGGTGTTCGCCGCGGCGAGCTCGGCCGCGGTTTCGCGCTCCCTGGCGTGCAGCCGCGCGTTGGACACCGCCACCCCGGTCTGCTGCGCCACAACCTGGATCAGGAACCGCTCCTCCGCCGACGGCTCGCACTCGCAGGACGCGACCAGGTGGCCGAGCAGCCCGCCGACCCCGCGCAGCGGGTACGCCCAGGCCCAGCCGCGGCCGGGCAGCTCGACCTTGCCGCCGCCGGTGCCGAACGCGGCCAGCTGCCGGGCCAGCTCGCTGGGCACCGAGTTGGCGTGGTCGCCGCCCGGGCGCCACTGGCCCCCGGTGAAGCTGTAGCCCTCGATCCGCCATTTGCCGAGCCCCGGCGCCGACGAGGCGGCGAGCTCCAGGATCTGGTCCTCGCTGACCGACTCGGTCATCAGCAGCGAGATCACCAGCAGGGCCCGGAACTCGCCGAGCCGCTCCCGCAGGCCCGCGTCCGAGGCGGCCCCGGGCCGGGCCGGCAGCGCGGGGAGCGTGGCCATGGCGGCCACGTGGCCCGGTGTCATCGGCTCGGCGGTCATCGCGGCGCGGTCAGACGCTGACCGACCTGAGGAACTCATCCGGCCCGACATAGTAGGGATTTTCCACGAGAATCCCCCGGACCAGCACCTGCGGATGCGTCTTGACGATGTTGACCACGACCTCGCCGCCGAACCGGTCCAGGTCATACAGGCACAGCACCACGACCGGGTAGGCCGGCGTGACCCGGTTCAGCTCGGACTCGTAGCCGACGAGGTGCTCCACCCCGGGCGCGTCGCGCAGCGCCCAGGTCATCTCGCCCACCAGGCGGCAGAACGAGTACCCCTCGAGCGCCGCGTTGGTCATCCCGTTGGTCCAGAACGCGAGCATGTCGCTGGGTGTGAACTCGCCCCCGGCCAGGTAGGTGGTCTCCGGCAGGTGAACGTCCAGCTGCCCGTCACCCGGCGGTCCCGAGGCCGGGGCCAGCGACCCGAGCCGCTTGGCCGTGTGGGCGGAGTCCACCACGCAGATGCACTTGTCCCCGGCGGTCAGGCCCGCACCCAGGTAGGCGTCAAGGAGCCGGTCCCGGTCGGAGTCACCCCGGTAGAACGCGCACACGTGGCTGCCAGGCACCAGCTCGATCTCGTCGATACCGCTCGGCACCGCTCCGGTCATCAGCCCACCCCCTCGTGCTGCATTAACCGGATAGTACGTCGGAAACCGAACGTCCGGCTCACCATCGCAGGACCAAGATCCTCCGTTTGCTCCGCCCGCCGTGGTCATAATTCGGGGCATTACGCAAAAGACGGTGCCACTCTGCGCCCGCGATCCTCGGGCCGGCCGGGCCCGTAAGATGCGGGCGTTGCTCGTGAGTCACCGCGAAGGAGCGTCCGGCCCGTGATCACCGTGTCCCCCGCCGAGCCCGATGACGTCGCGGCCATCGCCAGCCTGCTTGAGGACCTGAACCGCTTCTACGGCGTGCCCGAGGCCGGCCCGCCGGACCAGCGCCTGGGCCAGGTCAGCGACGCGCTGTTCGGCCGGCCGCCGTCGGCCTGCGCGCTGCTGGCCAGGGACGGCGGCCGCCTGGCCGGCCTGGCCACGTACTCGTTCCTGTGGCCCTCGGTCGGTCCCACCCGGCTGCTCTACATGAAGGAGCTGTACGTGCCGGAGGCGTACCGCCGGAAGGGGGTCGGGAAGCTGCTGATGCGCGCCGTCTTCGAGACCGCGGCCGACCTGGGCTGCGTCCGCGTCGAATGGACCACCGACCCGGGCAACGCCGCCGCCCGGGCGTTCTACGAGGAGCTGGGCGTGCCCGTGCACCCCAAGGTCTTCTACCGGGTCACCGACACCGGCGCGGGCTTCCCGGCCATCGGATAACGGATGGCTCGCCGTGGCTGGCCGCGGATTCGCCGACCGGCAGCCAGCCCAAACCGGCCCGGACTAGCATGATCCGCCATGCGCGCCATGGGGGTTTTCTGGGCCTTGCTCACGGTGCTGGCCCTGGCCGCCTGCGGGTACAGCCCCGGAGACGGTGACCGCGGCCAGCACCCCGCGCCCGACGCAGGCCCCGCGGCCGGCCCCGTCGCCCACCCCGTCCGCGTCGCCGACCCCGTCACCCACGCCCCGCCACCGGACGCTGCCCGAGCCGGGTAACCCGAACGGCGCCGCGGCCGTGCCCGCCGCCGCGCAGCCGGTCAGCACCGCGCACCCCACGCACGTCATCGGCGACGGCACGCCGGCCAGCTGCACGTCCGCGGCGGTGGTGGCCGCGGTCGCGGCCGGCGGCATCATCACGTTCTCCTGCGGCCCCGACCCGGTCACGATCGTCATGCAGGCCACGGCCAAGGTCGAGAACACCAGCGCCGAGGTGGTCCTGGACGGGGGCGACAAGGTGACGCTGAGCGGCGGCGGCACCCACCGGATCCTGTACATGGACACCTGCGACCCGGCCCAGCACTGGACCACGTCGCACTGCCAGGACCAGGCCGAGCCGCGGCTCGTGGTGCAGAACCTGGCCTTCACCGACGGCAACTCCACCGGCCAGACCTACGACGGCGGGGGCGGCGGCGCGATCTTCGACCGCGGCGGCCAGCTCACGGTCATCAACTCGTGGTTCACCGGCAACCGCTGCGATCCCACCGGCCCCGACCTCGGCGGCGCGGCGATCCGGGTGCTGAGCCAGTTCGACAACCTGCCGGTCTACATCGTGCACAGCACGTTCCGCGGCGGCGTGTGCTCCAACGGCGGCGCGCTGAGCAGCATCGGCGTGTCCTGGACGGTGCTCAACAGCGTGATCGCCGGGAACCAGGCCATCGGCTGGGGCGCCAACCCGGCCAGCTCCGGCACCCCGGGCGGCGGCAGCGGCGCGGCCATCTACACCGACGGCGACCTGTACACGCTCACGGTCGACGGAACCGTGATCAAGAACAACACGGCCCGTGAGGGCGGCGGCGCCATCTTCTTCGTCAGCAACGACAACACCGGGACGCTGCGCATCGACGACTCGACGCTCAGGGACAACCCGAGCCGGGGCTTCGAGACCGCGGGCTACCCGGGCATCTTCTTCCACAGCAACGGCCGCCCGGTCGTGGCGGGCTCGGTCCTCAGCTGAGCCAGCCGGCCGGCCCGCATCACCGCTGCGCGGCCGGGAGCTCGGAGCGCCGCCTGGCCGCCTTGGCGAGCTTGCGGGCCTCCCGCAGCGACAGGCCGCGCGCCTCCGGCGGCAGCCGCCAGATCGTGTTCCCGCCCATCAGGTTGTAGGTGCGGATCCGGACCAGCGGCGCGCCCGGCCGTGGGCCGGGTGCGGGTGCCAGGCTCGGAGTTGCCACCCATGATCGACACGCCCTCGACCTCCACGTTGACGGTGTCGGGCAGGAAGATGTTGGCGCCCCCCATGACCGAGACCGCGTTCACGGTCACCTCACCGTCGCTGATCTCGGCGTCCCGCAGATCGATGGTGTCCCCGCCCAGGATGGAGATGGCGTTGAGCGTGCCCGCCAGGCGGTACCGGCCACGCAGGTTCGAGCCGGACAGGACGGCGACGATCCACCGGACCGGCTTGCGCCGCGACGCGGGCTCGCCCGCCTGCGGGAGATCGCTGGTGAGGTCGGCCAGGTCGCCGCGGGTCTTCGCGGCCAGAGCCCGGCTCGCCCGGTCCTCCAGCTCGTCGACGGTCAGCGGCCGGCCGCCGCGTGCTCACCGAGCAGGTCCAGCGCAGCGTTGCGTTCGGCATCCGAGACCCGGATCTGGTCACCTGGCCCAGGTGGCCGTTCCGGCCCGGTCACGACGGTCTAACCATGCGGCGCCTCCGCGAGTCTGCGCCGGTCATGATAGTGCCGTGCCGCGCGCCGCGTCGAGATCGCGGCCTGGTGTGCGACCATCCGACAACAGCGATAAACACGAGCTCCGGCCGGGGCTCGGGGAACCGCCCTGGGGGCAGACATGGAAACACCGGACGTGCTGCGGCGCGGGGTCGAGGAGTTCGACGCCCGGGTCGCGCAGATCAGCGACGGGCAATGGGACACGGCCACCCCGGACCCGGAATGGAACGTCCGCGACCTGGTGGCTCACCTGGTGGTGGAGAACCTGTGGGCGGTGCCGCTGTTCGCGGGCTCGACGATCGCCGAGGTCGGCGACCGGTTCGACGGTGACGTCCTCGGCGCCGACCCGAAGCGGTCGTGGGCCGAGGCGTCGGTCCCGGCGCTGCGCGCGGCCGGCGAACCAGAGGTCATGCAGCGCACGATCCACCTGTCGTTCGGCGACTTCCCTGGTCACGAGTACGCGATGCAGCTGTTCGCCGACCACCTGATCCACGCCTGGGACCTGGCCCGGGCCATCGGCGCGGACGAGGGGCTCGACCCGGAACTGGTCGAGACGTGCGCCACCTGGTTCGCGGCCATGGAGGACGGCTACCGCAGCGCGGGCGTGATCGCAGACCGGCCCCCGGTCCCGGACGGCGCCGACGCGCAGACCCGGCTGCTGGCCATGTTCGGCCGCCGCGCCTAGGGTCACGCGCGCCCGCACGCGCCCGGCCGTCATCAGCCGCCGCGCCAGGTCTCACACGCGCGCCCGCACCTGCCCCGCGTCGGCGAGCTGCGCGCTGAGCACGTCCTTGCGGATCTTGCCGGTGGCGGTGAGCGGGAGGGTGTCGGTGAACAGCCACCGGGTGGGGACCTTGTACCGGGCGAGGCTGCCGCGGCACAGCTCGGTGAGCTCGGCCACGGCGGGCGGCGCGGGCGAGCAGATCACCGCGCCGACCTCCTCGCCCCAGAACCGGTCAGCGACCCCCACGACCGCGGCGTCGGTGACCCCCGGGTGGCCGAGCAGGACCGCCTCGATCTCGCGGGGGTAGATGTTCTCGCCGCCGCGGATGATCATTTCCTTGATGCGGCCCGCGATGCGGCAGTAGCCGCGCTCGTCCATCGAGCCGAGGTCGCCGGTGTGCAGCCAGCCGTCGCCGTCGATGGCCGCGGCGGTGGCGTCCTGGTCACCCTGGTAGCCCTGCATGACCAGGTAGCCGCGGGTGCAGATCTCGCCGATGGCCCCGCACGCGGCGACCTGGCCGGTACGCAGATCGGTGATCTTGACCTCGGTCTGCGGCAGCGGCCGGCCGAGGGTCTCGGCCCGGTCCGCCGCGGCGTCGCCGGCCCGGGTCACGGTGATGGAACAGCTGGACTCGGTCTGCGCGAAAGTGATCGCGAACGGGATCCGGTACGCATCCTCCACCTGCCGGACAAGCTCCGCCGGGACGGTCGCGCCGCCGCTGACGGCAAAGCGCAGCGAGGTGAGATCACGCTGGGCCCGGCTCGGGTGGGCGAGCAGGGCCCGCAGCATGGTCGGCACGCCGCCGATCTGCGCGCTGCGGTAGGTCTCGATGAGCTCCAGCTGCAGGGCCGGATCGAAATGCGGCATGAGCACGTGGATGCCGGTGCTCTGCACCAGGCCGAGGGTGAGCAGCCCGCAGCCGGCGATGTGGAACAGGGGCATCGGGTTCACCGCGGCCTCCGCGGCCCGCATGCCGATCGCGTCCGCGGCCAGCCGCGCGTTGTTGGTCAGGCCCCGGTGGGTGAGCACCGCGGCCTTCGGCCGGCCGGTGGTGCCGGAGGTGTACAGGATCTGCGCGGGACTCGCCGGGTCGATCTCCGGCAGCCGCTCCCCGTTGCCCGAGGCGCAGAACCGGTCCCAGTCGCCGAGCGGGATCACCTCGCGCAGTTCGGGCAGGCGCCCGCGCACGGTGGCCAGGGTCGCGGACAGCGAGCTGCCGCGGTGCTCAGCGGCGTGGAAGAGACCGCGCGCCCCGGAATTCCCGAGCACGTGGGCCAGCTCGTCGGCCTGGTAAGCGGGGTTGACGGTGACCAGCGTGACCCCGGCCAGCCCGGCGGCGAACTCGAGCAGCACCCATTCGGGGCAGTTGCCCGCCCACACCGCGACCGGCTCACCCGGCTCGAACCGAGCGCGCAGCGCGCGGGCGGCGCGCTCCGCGCCGGCCAGCAGCCCGGCGTAGGTCCACTGCCGCCGGCGCGCCGGGTCGGGGTCGCCCGCGATCAGCGCGGGCTGGTCACCGGCGCGCTCGGCGGCCGCGCGCAGCACGCCGCCGATGGTGGTCTCCAGAACCGGCGCTGAGGTGTCGGCAGGCCAGTACGCGCGGGCCAGGGGCAGGTCAGGCAGCATAACGGGACTCCCTCGGACGGGCTGGGCACCGCGGGCAGGTCGCCCCGCGGCGTCTCCGACGCTGCCAGACCGCGGGCCGCGGAACATCCAGGCGGCGGCCCTGAGATTACGGCCGGGGCACCCTGAAATTAGCCGCCAGCGAGGCCAGCGCCCACGTCGGCCCGGCCGCCTATCCGGCCCCGTTCCCGCAGGTCACGCCCGGCAAGACCGCCCTGCGAACCGCATGATCGGCGGCTGTCCCCTGGCGTGCCTGGCGATTGCCGCGCCCTGGCCCCCGCCGTACGCTTGACCTGCGGCGTCCAGCGCCAAGCACGGGGAAACGGGCCATGTGCGACAGTCACCCGGTGATTCTCGAACGCGACGGTGAGCTGGCGGTGGTTTCCGCCGCCGCCTCGGCCGCCGCGGCCGGACACGGTGCGTTCGTGCTGGTGACCGGCCCGGCCGGGATCGGCAAGACCACGCTGCTGCGCGCGGCCTGCACCACCCCGGCCGGCGCGGGCCTGCGGATCCTGACCGCGCGCGGGCTCGCCCTGGAGCGCGGCTTCCCCTACGGCATCGTCCGGCAGCTTATCGAGCCGGTCCGGGCGGCGGCCGGGCCGGGCGAATGGGACGAGCTGCTGGACGGCGCCGCCGGGCTGGCCGCCCGGGTGTTCGACTCGGCCAAGGCCGGGTCGGTCGAAGACGACGTCCCCTACGCGACCACCCACGGCCTGTACTGGCTGGTCGCGAACCTTGCCGCGCGCGGCCCGCTGCTGATCGCCGTGGACGACGTGCACTGGGCGGATGCGCCGTCGCTGCGGTGGCTGTCGCACCTCGCCGCGCGCATCGACGGCCTGCCCGCCGCGCTGCTGCTGGGCGTGCGCGACGGCCCGGACGAGCCGGCCATGCTCGACGAGCTGCGCGCCGGCCCGGCCGGCACGCAGCTGCGGCTCGGCCCGCTCGGCAGCGACGCGACCGCCACCCTGGTGCGCGAATGGATCGGCGAGCGGGCGGACGCGCGGCTGTGCCAGGCCTGCCACGCCAGCACCGGCGGGAACCCGTTCCTGCTCGCGTCGCTGGCCACGGCGCTGCGCGGGGCCGAGGGTGACCTGCTCGGGCAGGTGACCAGCCTCGGGCCGCAGCCGGTGGCCCAGGCGGTGCTGCGCCGGGTGGCCCAGCTGGGCGACGGCGCCGACCGCCTGGCCCGGGCCATGGCCGTCCTCGGCGGCCCGGCACCGCTCCGGCACGTCGCCGTGCTCGCGGACCAGGACCTGCCCCAGGCGGCCCGCCTGGCCGACCGGCTGCGCGCGGCCGACGTGCTGGCCCCCGGCTCGACGCTCGAGTTCGCGCACCCCATCGTGCGGGCGGCCATCTACGAGTCGATACCGCCCGGCGAGCGGGCGCTGGCGCACGCCGACGCGGCCCTGCTGCTGGAACGGGACGGCGCCGACCCGGAACGGCTCGCGCTGCACCTGCTGCGCAGCGAGCCCAGCGGCGACGCGCACGTGACGGACCTGCTGCGCGCGGCCGCCGCGGCGGCCAGCGGCCGCGGCGCACCAGGGACCGCCGCCGAGTACCTGCGCCGCGCCCTCGACGAGCCACCCGGCCCCGCGGCGCGGCCAGCCGTGCTGCTTGACCTGGGCCTCGCCCTGGCCGGCGAGCGCAGCCCCGACGCGGTGGCCGTGCTGCAGGAGGCGGTCCGCCTGTCCCCGACCCCGGCCGACCACGCAACCGCGGCCCTGCTCAGCGCCCGCGTCCTGGGCCTCTGGGCTCATCACGACGCCGTGACCGCCATCTGCGGCGAGGCCCTCGCCGGCCGCGGTGACCTCGACCCGGCCGCCGTGGACAGCCTGGAGGCCGAGCTGTTCGCGAACTCGTCGATCAGCGGCGCCACCGCCGACGAGGCCCGGGCCCGGGCCAAGAGCCGGCTGGCCGACCCGGATGCGCCGATCACCTGGCGCGTGAACGACGCCCTCGAGGCGACCAGCGCCGCCCAGCCGGCCGACGAGGTGCTGGCGCGGCTGGCCCCGGTGCTCGACAGCGGCTTCCGCGGCATCACCCCTGACTCGCTGACCGCGGTCTACGCCCTGCTCGCGCTGATCTGGAACGACGAGCTGGCCACCGCCAGCCAGGTGTGCGACCAGGTTCTGTCCGCCGCCCGCGAGCGGGGCTCGATGAGCATGGTGGCTCACGTCAGCTGCTTGCGCTCGATGATCATGCGGCGGTTCGGGCAGCTAGAGGACGCGGCCGCCGACGGCCTGCTGGCCCTGGAGTTCAAGCTCGCGACCTCGCCGCCACTCGCCGTGGCCTGGGCCGCGGCGCTCAGCATCGAGGCGCTGACCGGCCTCGGCCGCCTAGACGAGGCAGAGGCCATCGCCGCGGCGGCCTCGGATCGGGATCCGCCGGCGGGCTGGATCCACACGCTGACCTTCCTGCAGGCGCGCGGCGCGCTCCGGGTCGCGCAGCAGCGCCCCGCCGAGGCCCTCGACGATCTGCTGACCGCCGCCGCCGGCTGGCAGGCCCTGGGCGCGGCCAACCCGGCGCTCGCGTCCTGGCGCACCGCCGCGGCCGCCGCGCACCTCGCGCTCGGCCATCCGGAGGAAGCGGCCGCGCTCACCGGCGAGCAGCTCGCGGTGGCCCGCAAGCTCGGCACGCCGATCACGCTCGGCGTGGCGCTGCGGGCCCACGCCGAGGCGGGAGGCGGGCCGGCCGAAGAGCTCCTGGCCGAGGCGATCAGCCTGCTGGAAGCGGCACCGGCCCGGTACGAGCTCGCGCTCGCGCTTACCGATCTCGGCTCGGGCCTGCGCCGGGCCGGACGGCGGACCGAGGCCAGGACCCCGCTGCGCCGTGCCCTCGATCTCGCGGAGCGCACCGGCGCCGCGCCGCTGGCCGCCCGGGCCAGGCAGGAGCTGCTCGCGGCCGGAGCCCGGCCCCGGCGCACGGCCCTGACCGGCCCGGACGCGCTCACCAGCACCGAACGGCGGGTGGCCAGGCTGGCCGCGGACGGGCTGTCCAACCGGCAGATCGCCCAGCACCTGTTCATCACCCAGGCCACCGTGGAGACCCATCTGCGCCACGCGTTCGGCAAGCTCGGCATCGCCTCACGGGCTGACCTGCCCGGCCAGCTGGGCGGCTGAGGCCGCGGCCGCGCCGCTCCGCATCACGTGCTCAACTTCCCCGGCCGCGGCCGGTGCGCCGCCGCAGGCCGCGATCTCGCTGGCCATGCGGCGGGCGCCGCGGCGCAGGGCGGGCGAGGTGAGCGCCGCCGTGATCGCCGCGCGTATCTCGCCGCTGGTCGCGCCGGGGTCCAGGGCGATGGCCGCCCCTCGTTCGGCGGCCGCGGCCGCGTTGTCGGCCTGGTCGCGGCCGAGCGGCAGGCAGACGCTCGGCACCCCGGCCCGGAACGCCTCGAGCAGCGACCCCATGCCCGCGTGGCTGACCACGACCGCGGCCTGGGGCAGCACGGCCGCGTGCGGCACGTACGACGCGACGCACACATCCGGCCCGGCGGGCACCTCGGACGGGTCGAGCTCCAGCCCGGTGAGCACCAGCGCCCTGGTGCCGAGCCCGTCCAGCGCGCCGATCACCCGGCGCAGCATGCCCTCCTGGTGCATGTAGGTGGTCCCGCACGTGACGACCACCAGGGGGCGGTTGTCGCCGTCCGGCCACGGCGGCACCCACGGCGCGGTAACCGCCTCCTCGGCGATCGGCCCGACGTGTACCACGCTGGGTGGCGGGTCCGGCCAGCGGTCGAACGCGGGCGGCAGCACCACCAGCGCCCGGTCGGCCCGCCGGGCCAGGGCCACGCTCAGCGACTCGGGCCCGGCCGGCAGCGGCGCCAGCCCGGACGCGGCGCGGCGCTCGTTCACCCGCCGGTACTGCCAGCGCCAGCCCCACGGCGCATCGGGATCGCCGGCCGCCAGGCCGGCGTGGAAGCGGTACGCCATGTGCACCAGCGCCACCAGCGGGATCCCGTGCGCCTCGACCTCGCACAGGGCCGACCGCAGCAGGCAGTCCACGACGATGACGTCGGGACGGTCCGCCGCGACCTGCCCGGCCACGGCGCCGGCCAGCCACGGGCCGAAGAACGTGGCCGCCAGGAACGGCGACTGGTCGTCCATGGCCCGGCCCAGGTCGGTGTTGAACTCGGCGGCCGCCGGGTGGGCGACGTGCTCGCACCCGGCGGCCGCGATCCGGCCGGCGAGCCGGGCCGGGGCCAGCACGCGCACGCGGTGGCCACGGGCCGACAGCTCGCGGCCGAGCCCGATCGCGGGCTGGGTGGCGCCGCCGCCGAGCCAGGTGACGATGAGCACGCCGCCCATGGTTCAGCCCCGCCCGACCACGTAGCGGAACACGTTGCGCTGCACGTAGCTGCCGTCGTCCTGCCGGCTGCCGGCGAAGGCCCCGGTGAGCGCGGCCCGCGCGGTGTCGGCGCCGGCGTGCTCGACCGCCATGCGGGCCGGCCCGCTGGCCATCTGCGCGCGCACCGCCACCTCAAGGTCGGTGAACTCGAACCGCTGCTGCACCTCGCCGTGGTCGGTGGCGGCCAGGCCCGCCTGGGCGAGCAGGTCTTCGAGCCGGCCCGGGGCCGCGAGCGCGAACGGCCCGGCCGCACCGGGCGGTGGCGGCGGCAGCAGCCCGCCGATCGCGGCCAGGATCGACCCGGTCTCGCAGCGCCCGGGATCGCCCCAGGAGAGCACGGCGATCGGGCTGCCGGGCCGGGCCACGCGCTTGAGCTCGCGCAGCGCCGCGACCGGGTCGGCCGCGTACTGGACGGCGTTGAACGACGTCACCGCCGTGAACGTGCCGTCCGCGTAGGGCAGCGACTCGATGTCGCCCTGGCGCAGGTCGGCGCCGGGCACCCGCTCGGCGGCGATCTCCAGCAGCGGCGCCGACGCGTCGAAGCCGGTGACGGTCGCGCCCCGCTTGGCCGCGGTCTGCAGGGCCAGGCCCGAGCCGCAGCCCACGTCGAGCAACTCGGTGGACCCGTCGACGCCGATCGCGTCGAACACCGCGTCGTAGAGCACCGCGCAGTTGGGCTCGTTCAGGTCCGCCCAGTCGCGAGCCGCCGCGCCCCACAGCGCCCCTTGGACTTCTGCTGTCCCCATGACCTGCCTCCTTCACGCCTGGGCGGCCCTCTTGGGCCGCCCCTTGGAGCCCCGTCGTGGCCGCGGCGCCTCCGCGGCACCGGCCCCTGCGGGCCCCTTCCATGAGTTGATGAAATGATCATGGGCGTGGGGGCGGGTGAGCACATCGGTGAAGTTGCGTAATGGCGCCGAGGGTGAGTTACGTAGTGCGGGCGGTCAGCTACGTACCAGCGCGGCCAGCTGGGTGCGGGAGGTGCATCCGGTCTTGCGCAGGATGCTCTCCACGTGCTTCTCCACCGTGCGGACCGACAGGAAGAGCCGGGCCGCGATCTCCTTGTTGGCCAGGCCGTCGGCGACCAGGCCGAGCACCTCGGCCTCGCGGGCGGTGACGCCGAGGCCGGCCCAGCGCTGGCCGGGCGACGCCGCCTCGCGGCACCGGGCCGCGAGCGCGCCGAGCCCGTGCCTGTCGAACCCTTCGGCGGCCTCGGCCAGCCAGGTCCCTGGGTCGCCCCAGCCGTCGTGGCGGGCCGCCGCGCCGGCGATCATCAGGGCCAGGTCGCGCCAGACCGGGTAGCGGGCCAGGTCGGCCCGGCCTGTGGTCATCAGCGCCGCGGCGGCCGCCGGGTCGCGCCGGCCGCGCAGGATCGCCTCGGCCACGGCGAGCAGGCCGCGGTTGATGCGGTTCACGTCGATGCCGAGGTCCCGCGCCCCGGCCAGCGCGCTCTCCGCCCGCGGGTCACCCTCCGCGGCGAGCAGCAGCGGCCACATGCCGCGGTAGTGCCCCGGTGACTGCGGCTGCTGGGGCAGGATGGCCATCCCCCGGCCCAGCGCGTCGAACGCGCCCGCCTGGTCGCCGTCGAGCAGCGCGATCATGGCGCGGGCCCCGGCCCACACCATGCCCTCGATCTCAGGGTCGCCCGGTGCCGCGGCCCGGGTCAGCGCGAGCAGCCGCTCGCTCTCGCCGCGGTCGCGGCGCAGCGCCTGGTTCTCGGCCAGGAACCACAGCGCCATGGCCCGGATGCGGTCCAGCCCGAGCCGCTCGCCGAGGGCCAGCGCGTCGCGGGCGTAACGCGCGCCGTCGTCCAGGTCGAAGTGCAGGTGCGCGAGCGCGGCCAGCTGGATGTCGAGCATGGCCGCGGTGCTCAGCGCGCCGAGCGCCTCGGCGCTGCGGCGCGCCTCGAGCAGGCGGCCGCTGCCGGCCTGGTCGAGCAGCTCGATCGTGGCCAGCTCGTGCAGGGCCCTCAGGCGCCACACGCCCAGGCCGGCCTGGTCGGCAATGGCCAGGCCGCGCTCGAACGCGGCCCGGGCCCGGGCCAGGTCGCCCAGGCGCACGCTGCGGCCCAGCAGCTCGCATGCGTGGCACCGCGCCTCGGCCGTGGCCCCGGCGTCCGCCAGCACCTGGTCGGCCAGCCCGACCGCGCCCTCGACGTCGTCGGCCGCGTACTTCACCTCGGCCTCGAGCACCGCGGCCCGGGCGCGCCCGCCCGGCCTGGCGTGCTCATCGAGCCGGGCGCGGGCCTGGGCCACGTGACCGGCCGCCACCGGCCACCGGGCCGCGGCGATCGCGGCCTGGGCCAGGTGCAGGTGCACGTCGGCGACCTGGTCCTGCGCACCGAGGGCGGTCAGCTCGCCGATCGCGGCCGCGCCCGCGGCCATGGCCTCGTCCACCCGCCCCGCGAGCGCGAGCACCTCCACCCGCCGGGCCCGCACGGCGGCGCGCCCGGGGCCCTCGGGCAGCAGGCCGGCCGCCCGGTCCAGCGTTTCGGCCGCCGTGGACAGCGCACCCTGCTCCAGCGCCCGGGCACCCGCGGCGGCCAGCAGCTCACCGGCGCGGGCACCCGCGCCGGACTGGACCGCGAGCTCGGCGGCCACACCCGCCCATGATCCCGGCAGCTCCGGGTGCGCGGCCTCGACCGCGGCCAGGGCGCGGTCCGCGAGCTCGGCCCTGCGGGGCGGCAGCACGCTCGCGACCAGGGCGTCCCGCGTCAGGGCGTGCCGGAACCTGATCTCGCCGGCCTCGCTGACCAGCAGCCCCTGCCCGACGCCCTGTTCGAGCGCCTGCGCGACGGCCCGGGCGGGCTGGCCGGAGGCGGCGTCCAGCAGCTTCCAGTCCACGCCGCGGCCGAGCAGCGCGGCCGTGACCAGCACGTCGGTCTGCGCGGGGTCGAGCAGCTCCACCCGGGCGCGCACGGTCTCGGCGAACGACCGCGGTACCCCGGGCGCGCCGAGGAGTTCCTCCACCAGGAACGGCACGCCCTCGGCGAAGCGCCGGATCCGGGCCAGGTCGTCGCCCGCGGTGTCCGGGGCGGTGGCCCGCACGATCGCGTCCACCGCCGCGTCGTCGAGCGCGGTGAGGTCGATCGGCGGCGCGCTGCCCCGGACGGCGAGCCGGCCGGCGAGCTCGCTGGCGGGCGTGGGCGGCGCGCCGCGCAGGGTGCCCACGCAGAGCACGGCCTCGTCGCCCAGGTTGTCGGCGAGATACTCCACGACGTCCAGGGTGTCGGGATCGGCCCAGTGCAGGTCCTCCAGCACCACCAGCAGCCCGCGGCCGGCACCGAGCCAGCGCAGCAGGCTCAGCATGGCCTCGCCGCGCAGCGCGGGCGACTCGCCCGGGGACCGCTGGTCGGCGGGCGTCAGCCCGGGCAGCGGCACCATCGTCTCGAGCGCGGGCAGCCACGGCGCGAGCTCGGGCTCGTTCACGGGTGTGCCCCGGACCCGCACGGCCCGCAGCACCGCCTCGGCGAGCGGGCGGTACGGCGCGCTCGCCCCCGACGGGACCGCCCGGCCGACCGTCACCAGCGGGCCCTGGCCGCTGACCCCGTCGATCAGCTCGCGGCAGAGCCGCGACTTGCCCAGGCCCGGCTCGCCCCGGACCATGGCGAAGCCGCCGCGCCCGCCGAGCGCGTCCTGCAGCCGCACCCGGAGCGTCCCGAGCTCGGCATCACGCCCGACGAAGATCGGGCACCGGACCCCCACCCCACCATCATGGCTTGTAGCGGGGGCTGGCGTCCCCTTCCGCCCGCGGTCGCGTCTCCCGCTATCACCCGCCGGTGGTGAGTCGCCGCGGCCCCGCCGATGCTTCAATGCGCATGTGGTCATTTTCGGTTTCGGGCCAGGCCGGCAGGAAGACCTCGGCGAGGTCGCGCCTGCCGTATGCCCGAACTGTCACAACCAGGTCTACCTCCACCACGTCCGGTCGAAGAAAACGGTCCGGCTCTACTTCGTGCCCGTCGTGCCCTACGGCACAGACGACTACCTGGTCTGCCCCATCTGCAGCCGGGGCCTCCAGCTCAGCCGGACACAGCTCACGCACGTGCGCTCGATGTCCACTGCCTCCGCGTCCTATCGCGCCGGACGGCTCGCCGACGCTCAGTACATGGCGCAGGTCGAGCGGTTCTGGCGTCAGCTCGGGGTGAACCTCGCGGGCCAGCAGTTTCCGGCTCCGGCGGCGCCCGGTGCTTCCGCGCCCGCCCGGCCTGCGCCGACCCCCGGCCCGGCCCAGCCCGGCCACCGCCCCCCCGCGCCCGCCGCTGCCCCGTCCCAGCCCTCCGCCGCGGCTGCCGACGACGAGTCGCCGTGGGTATCGCAACTGCTCACGCTCACCCAGCTGCACGACCAGGGCGTGCTGTCTGACGCTGACTACGAGGCAGCCAAGCGGCGCGTACTCGGCCAGAAGTAGCTGGGCCGGCCGCCGGTGCCCCGCCCGCCGGCTTGGTCAGCAAGCAGGGGTACGGCGGCGGTTACCCGACCTGGGCGAGCAGCCAGAAGGTGGCCCCGGTCCCCGCACCGTAGGCGAGGTGGGCGCTCAGGTCCGTGGCCAGGGTCTTCGCGTCGTACTCCCAGATCGGTTTGTAGAGCCCTCCCTCAGGCAGGACGAGATAGCCGGAGACCCAGACCACAGCCCCGAACGGCAAGGCATACCAGATCCGCGGCCGGCGCGATGACCCGGCCAGGATGCCGTAGAGCGCTCCCCAGGCCGACCCGTAGGACCAGTGCATGACGGTGCTGATGGGCCAGGCCCAGCGGTCAGGGAGTTCGCGCTGCGTGAAGCCCTCGATCAGGCGCTTTCCGACCTGCCCGGGGTCGGGGGCTTTCTCCCAGCTGTCGACCGGTGCGAACTCCCACTCCAGCGGGGCCTGTTTGCCGCCGGTGCGGCGATATTTCAGGTACTGAACCGTGTCCAGGCAGACGGTCCCGACGGCCCCGGCCAGGGAACCCGCCACGACGGCCGCGAGCGGTGTCATCGAATGCTTTCTGGCACTCATTCCGGGTCCAATCCTTATCTAGGTTCCGAGCCAGGCCAGTGCGGCGGTGACCAGGGCCTCGGTGCCGGTTCGCAGGGTGGGCTGCATCGGGGGGAGGAATTTCGGGGAATGGTTGGTGGGAAGGTCGTCGAGGCGCCCGTCCTTCTCGGCGGCCAGGTAAACCTGCCGGTCGGTGAACCCGATGGCCCAATAGGTATAGGGGACGCCCGCGGCGTTAGGGATATTGCAGAAGTCCTCGCTGACGGTCTGCTGAGGGATTTCCAGGGCGTTGTCCCCGAAATGCGCGGCAAAGGCGGCCGCCACCCGGTCCGTGACGGCGGCGTCGTTGTCGGTGATCGGGAAGCTGAACAGCGTCTCGAACTCGGGATCCCTGGGCGAGCCTGAGGCCTGGCATTCGGCGCGCACGATCCGCTGGATCGCGGCCAGCATGCGCTGACGTGTCGTCTGCGAGTAGCTGCGCATGTTGAGTTCCAGGACGGCGTGGTTGGGGATCACGTTGCTTCTGGTGCCAGCCTGGCAGCTGCCCACGGTGAGCACTGCGGTCTCGCCGGGCGCGACCTCCCGGGACACCACGGTCTGCAACCGGACGATGATCATCGCAGCGAGTACCACCGGGTCGACGGTGTGCTGCGGCATCGAGCCGTGGCCGCCGCGCCCGTACACGGTGACCTTGATGCTGTCAGCGGCGGACATGAATGGCCCGGAGCGGCGCGCACCCGGCCCCGGCCAGGATCGTCACCCGCTCAGCGGAGTTCAGCACCTCAGCCGCTGCCGCCAGCGACGCGTCGTCAGGCCGGATAACTGACGTCGTCGCCCGCACCGGCGTCGCCTTCGCGCCAGACGGGACGTCGGCGAAGAACACCCCGCCCGGGATGACGACGACGGCGACCCCGCCGCGCTCCAGGGCCGTGCGCATCGCGATCTCCAGGACCTGCGGCATCTGCTCTGGCACGCTGACCAGCTCGCAGTAGACGCTGCACTCGCGGAACAGATTCTGGGGATGCGTCTCCTGGAAGTACTCCGAGCCGATCTCCTCTTCCGGGATCTGCGCGGCGATCGCCAGCACCGGCACCCGGCTGCGGTTAGCGTCGAACAGGCCGTTGATCAAGTGCAGGTTGCCCGGCCCGCAGCTGGCCGCGCACACCGCGAGCTCACCGGTCAGTGCCGCCTCGCCGGCCGCGGCGAACCCGGCGGCCTCCTCGTGACGCACGTGCTGCCAGGAGATGCTGCCGTCCCGGCGCAGCGCATCGGTGAACCCGTTCAGCGAGTCACCAGGAATCCCGTACACCCGGCGCACACCAGACGCCTTCAAGGTCGCCACGATCACATCAGCCACACTGGATGCCATGAGCCGCCCCTTCTTCCGCCAGACCACGTGCCGCAATCGCGGTCACATTGAGACTCGCTCCAGAAGATGAGGTCTGCAAGCGTTTGTCGGGCTATGCGCGCCTAAAGTGCGGGATCCAGCGGGAGACGGCCCGCCGGTAGGCCTCGTATGGCTCGCCGAACCGGCGGCGCAGCCTCGGTTCCTCGTAGCCGACGACGAGCAGGTGGAACGCGACCGCGAGCACGCCGGTGTAGATCAGCAGAGCCACCGAGAGGAACAGCCACGCCTCGCCGGCGACGATGATCAGCGCGGCGATGTAGATCGGGTTCCGGACCCAGCGGTAGGGCCCGGCCGCGACGACCTGCCGCGGCGCGTCCCACACGCCCGGTGTCCCCCGGCCGACGACCGCGAAGACCCGCACGCACGCGACGTACAGAGCGACACCGATGGCGATGATCGCAGTGGCGTACCACGCGGCCGGGGCCGGGGACGCACCGTCACGGGTGAGGATCAGCCAGGGCACGTACACGCCGCCCGCGCCCGGCACGACGATGCTGAACAGGATGTTGCGTATCGCGAGGCTCATCAGGCCCGCACCTCCGCTCTCTGTGCCGCCAGCAGTTCGGCGTCCAGGTCGCGATGCCGCATCCGGCGGGGCAGGGCGAGCATGCCCAGACCCACCAGGACCAGCAGGCCGGCGGCGTAGCCCAGGACGATGGCAAAGGTCCTGGCGAAGTTGTGCGCGTTGGCCTGCCCGCCCGCGCGGGCCAGCGCCTGCCGGACCCCGGCCGCCGCCGGCGCCCCGGTCGGCGTGACCCGGCAGACCGCGGGAACGCGGGTGGGGTCGGTGGCGGCCGACCGTTCGTGCACGCAGGCCCGGAAGCGCGCCAGGATGCGGCCCTGGTCGGGCGGCGGAACCCCGGCGGCGGCGAGCTGGCGGTGCAGGCTGGGCAGGACCGCGTCGGTACCGTGCCCAGAACCGCCGGCCAGCACGGCGAAGAAGACCACGCCGACCAGGGCGTAGCCGAGCGCCATGCCGACCTGCTGGACGGTGCTCAGCAGCCCCGAGCCCGACCCCGCGTCCGGGACGGGGACACCGGTCAGGATCAGGTCGACGATCGGCGCGACCACCAGGCCGAACCCGAAGCCCGTGATCACCAGCGGGGCGACCATCGCCCAGGAGCTGATCGCCGGACCGTAATGAGCATCGGCCACGGCGTCGCCGGCGAACCCGGCCGCGGTCAGCAGCGCCCCCGCCATCAGCACCCAGCGACCGAACCGCGGCGTGAGCACCTGCACCGACAGGCCGGCACCGGCCGCGGCGCCGACGGCGAACGTGGCCGCGGTCAGCCCGGCGTGCAGCGGGGTCCAGCCGAGCCCGACCTGCATGTACAGCGTCCAGGCCAGGAAGAAACCGCCGAGCGCGACCCAGAAGATCAGCCAGATCGCCATGCCCGCGCTGAACGTCCGGGCCCGGAACAGGCTGAGCGGCACCAGCGGCGACCCTGCCGTCCTCGTGCGCCACCGCTCGTAGCCGACGAAGATCACCAGCACGACTGCCGAGCCTGCCATGAGCACGAAGGTCCAGGCGGGCCAGCCCAGGGCCCGGCCTTCGGTCACCGGGTAGACCAGCATCAGCACGCCGGTTATGGCCAGCGCCATGCCGACCAGGTCCAGCCGGGGTGCCGCCGGTGACCGTGACTCCCGGATGACCAGCCATCCGGCGACCATGGCCGCGAGCCCGACCGGGATGTTGATCAGGAAGATCGGGCGCCAGCCCAGGCCGGCCACGTTCCAGCGGAGCAGCAGGCCCCCCGCGATCAACCCGGCCGCGGACGCCGAGCCCAGGATGCCGCCCCAGATGCCGAAGACCTTGCCCCGTTCCTGCGGCGGGAAGGTGACATGGATGATCGCCAGGATCTGCGGGACCATCAGCCCGGCCATGGCGCCCTCGAAGAACCGGGCCCCGATGAGCATGGCCGGGCTGACCGAGACGCCGCACAGCAGCGAGGCGATGGTGAAGCCGGTCACGCCGGCCAGGAAGAGCCGCTTGCGGCCGAAGATGTCGCCGAGCCGGCCGCCGGTGATCAGGACCGCCGCGAACCCCAGCACGTACCCGGACACGATCCACTCGATCTGCGCGTAGGCGGCGTCCAGGTCCTTCAGGATGGTCGGGATCGCCACGTTGACGATCGTCACGTCGAGCAGGTCCATGAACCCGGCGACGAGCACGACCACCAGGGCCAACCACCGCCACCGGTCTGGCGCCGGCGAGCCGGCGCGGTGGGCCGGGGCCAGGCCCGCACCGGGCCGGCCCGGCTGGGCGTTTGCGCTGGGAGTCACGGCCGCCCGGTCCGCTCCGCGGGCGCTGAGGCCACGGAGTGGCCGGGCTCCCTGGCCGCCGCCCGGCGGCGGACCGTCTCCCCGGTCAGCCAGCCGGTCAGGGCGAAGATGGCCAGGCCGTTGAGCGCGTGCAGCGCCCCGAGGGCGGGGATGTGCTGGCCGGTGTCGCCGAGCAGTGGCTCAACCGGCAGCGCGAGCAGCGCCACGGTTATCGCCAGCCGCAGCGTCCTGGGGTGGGTCCGGGCGGTCCGGCTGGCCAGCACCGTGGCCAGGATGAGCCAGGTCATCACGCCGATGACCACGCCCAGGACCATGTGCGCCCCGTAGGCGTTGTCCGTGGGCGTCTTGTCCATGGTGAACGCGCCGAATCCGGCCAGCGCGAACTGCACCGCGATCAGCACCAGGGTCACGACCGCCAGGATGAGCAGCACGCGATCGCCGCGGCCCCAAGGTGCCCGGCGCAGCCGGGCTCACCGGCTAGCGCCGAATGAGATGATCCTGTCATTGCCGCCTCCTCCTTGAAGCGTCGGGCAGCCGGGAAGCACACCGTCGTGACACATCGGCCGGCTTACTGTTCGTCACAGCTATGACGGAACGCGATACGAGGATGTGTCTGTGACCGAAGGTGACTGGCTGGCCGAGCGCTTCGAGGAGCACCGCGAACGCCTGCGGGCGGCGGCCTACCGGATGCTCGGCTCGCTCGCCGAAGCCGACGACGCCGTCCAGGAAGCCTGGCTTCGGCTCAGCCGCACCGGGGCCAGCGACGTCGAGAACCTGGGCGGGTGGCTGACCACGGTCGTCAGCCGGGTATGCCTGGACATGCTCCGCTCGCGCAAGACGCGGCGGGAAGAGCCGCTCGGCTCCTACCTGCCCGACCCGACGGCGGACGGCGAGAAGGCGCCCGACCCGGAGCAAGAGGTGCTGCTGGCCGACTCGGTCGGCCTGGCGCTGCTGGTGGTGCTCGACACGCTGGCCCCCGCTGAGCGGGTCGCGTTCGTGCTGCACGACCTGTTCGACCTGCCCTTCGACCAGATCGCCGCCATCATGGACCGCTCCCAGAACGCGACCCGGCTGCTCGCCAGCCGGGCCCGGCGCCGGGTACGCGGCAGCGCCACGGTTCCCGGCACCGACCTGGCCCGCCAGCGCGAGGTCGTCACCGCGTTCTTCGCGGCCTCGCGCGCCGGCGACTTCGACGCGCTGCTCGAGGTGCTCGACCCCGACATCGAGGTGCGAGCCGACCGCGCCGCCATGCCAGCGGGCGCCTCGCACTGGCCGCGCGGCGCCGCGGCCGTGGCCCGGGCGGCGCTCGGCTTCGCGCGCACCGCCCGGTTCGCCCAGCCCGCCCTCGTGAACGGAGCGGTAGGAGCGGTCGTGGTGCCGCACGGCCGGCCGCTGTCGGTCATGGCCTTCACGGTCACCCACGGCAAGATCGCCGGCATCGAGATCATCGCCGACCCCACCCGCCTCCGCGAGCTCGACCTGGCCGTCCTGGCCGACTGAACCGGAGCACCCGCCCTGGCTTCTGCCGCCGCCCGGCTCCTCGCTCTGCGTGACTAGCCTGCAAAAGAACGGTCACTCCTGCGCCAGGATGACGGTTCCGAGACCGGCGTGGGGGCAATGATGGTTCAGGACCGACCGCTCTTACCGAGACGGGTGGCCGGTGCGGTATGACGGCGGAGCAGTGGAGGCATGGCGTGCGCATCGGTGAAGCCCTGGCGGGAGCACGCCGCCAGGCTGACCTGACGGTTACCGAGGTCAGCGAGCGGACCCGTATCAGGGAAACGATCATCAGGGCGATCGAGGATGACGACTATTCGGTGTGCGGTGGCGATTTCTACGCCCGCGGCCACATCCGCAGCATCGCCAAGGTCGTCGGGACCGATCCCGAGCTGTTGATCCGGGATTATGACGCTGTACACCGGGCGCCGGGCGCGTTGTCGACCGTGAGCCTGGAGGAGTTGCTGGCCAGCGCGACCGAGGCTCCGCAGCGTCGCGGACCGGACTGGACGGCCGGGCAGGAGCGGGCGGCGGCGGCCCGTGCGTCGCTGCGGCGCTGGCCGTCCCTGGCGGCAGCGCTGGTGGTACTCACCGGGACCACGGTGCGGCGCTGGCTGGGCCTGGCGGGAGAGCTGGTGGTACTCACGCGGGACCACGGTGCGGCGCTGGCTGGGCCTGGCGGGAGAGCTGGTGGTACTCACCGGGACCACGGTGCGGCGCTGGCTGGGCCTGGCGGGAGAGCTGGTGGTACTCACCGGGACCACGGTGCGGCTCAGGCTGACCCGGTCCGCGCCGTGGACAGCGGCGGCCCCCGCCCTGAGGCGCGCGCGACACCGGCTCAACCGGTCGGCGGCGCTGGGCCTGGCGGCGGCGGTGCTCACTACCGTGCGGCTCGCATCTGAGCCGTTCCCTGCGGCGCGGGCTGAACCGGCCGGCGGTGCGCAAAGCGGCCGCCCGTCATCCCGGCGGGCGGCACGGGCTGAACTGGTCGGTGGCACTCGGGATAGCGCTGCTGGCCGCGCTCGGTTTCGGGATCTACCACCTGGTGTCCGGCTCACAGCAGGCGGTCGCCCCGTCGGCGGCCAGCCAGCCCGTGGTGACCGGCCAGCCCGTCCGGGACAGCGGGCCTCACCCGGCCCCGAAGACCAGCCCGGCTCCTGCCGCGCCGTCCCCGGCCGCTGCCGCGCCACTGCAGCAGCTGGTCCCGGTCCGCGCCGAGGCGTTCGGCCCGCGCGGTGGCGACCACCCCCAGCTCGCCTCCCACGTGATCGGCGTTCACCGCGCGGCCGGCTGGCATACCGACTGGTACAGCAGCGCCCGCTTCGGGAACCTGTACGGAGGGACGGGCCTGCTCTTGGATATGGGCCGCCCCGTCACGCTCACGGCCGCCCAGATCACTTTGGGCCGCGCCCGCGGTGCGAGCTTGCAGGTCCGCGTCGGTGCCGCTCCGGCCCTGGCCGCCACGGCGCCGGTCGCCCATGCGGCCGACACCGGCGGGGTGGTGCGCCTGCAGCTGACCCGGCCAGCGCACGGCCGTTACGTGCTCATCTGGTTCACCAAGCTGCCGCCCGATTCCGCTGGCACCTTCCGGGCGAACGTCTATCACGTAAGCCTGAAAGGGCGGGCCCACTAAGCGGAGCCCGCGGCCCGGTTCCCTCGTCCCCTGTTACCAAGATCACATCGCTGCAGTTGACTGCCGCCGACGATCGCACCACGATTATGCCGACAGCCACCTCAGAGGAGCGGTCGCATGATCCTGATCAACATCACGATGCAGATCCGGCCCGACAAGATGGACGAGTGGCTGGCGCTGGCCGATTCCTACGCCAAGGACGTCAACTCCGAGGACGGCTGTCTGTTCTTCCAGTTCGCCCGTAGCCTTGCCGATGAGAACGAGTTCGTCTGCATCGAGGGCTTCAAGGATGCCGAGGCGGGGGCCACCCACGTCAAGCAGCCGTACGTGAAGAGGTTCTTCGACACCGCGCCCGACTTCGTGTCTGCGCAGCCGCAGATCATCTACATCGACACGCCGCATGACGGCTTCGGTCCGATGGGCGAGATCCAGCCTCGCTGACCGGCCGCTTCGGGCTCCGCCCTGCGCGTCCGGGCGGAATGATTTGTCTTGCCCGAGGCTGGCCCGGGTGAGATCTTGTGCGCATGTCGCATGTGCCGTTCCTAGCGGGGTTCATTGGCAAGGCCGCCGCGGGCGCGGTGGCCGTCGCGGTCCTCGGTGCCGGCCAGGCGTTCGCGGGCTCCATGCCGCCGGGGGCGAGTGCCAGCCCGGTGTCCATGGCCCAGTCCGCGGCCGCAGCGCTGCCAGGCTCCGCGGCGCAGCGCCACCCGATCCGGGTCGGCTCGGTGACGATCCCGCCGTGCCAGGTCTCGCGCCTGGCCTGGTGCACCAGGATCAGCGTGCCCCTGGATTACCGGGCCCCGGCCGCGGGCCATATCAAGCTCGGGTTCCAGTGGTACCCGGCGACCAGCGGCACGGCAGTGGGAACGATCCTCGCGGTCCAGGGCGGCCCCGGCTTCCCGACCACTGACTACGCGGCGGACTACCGGGGCACGTTCCGCCCGCTGCTGGCCCGGCGCAACCTGCTCCTCGTCAACCTGCGCGGCACCGGGAACTCCTCGGCGTTCCTCTGCAAGCCGCTGCAGCACTGGAAGGCCGCCGACGGCATCGCCGCCTACACCGATCGACACCGGCAAGTGCGGCCGGCAGCTGGACCACACCCGCAAGCTGCCGGGCGGCGGGTACGTGCAGGCCAGCGACCTGTACACGACAGCGAACGCGGCCAGGGACGTCGCGCTGCTGCTGCGCAGGCTGCGGACCGGCAAGGTCGATTTCTACGGCGATTCCTACGGGACCTTCTTCGGGCAGGTGCTCACCGCGCGGTACCCGAAGATGCTCCGCTCCGTGACACTGGACGCCGCCTACCCGGTCAGCGGGAAGGACCCGTTCTACCCGCAGACGATCCTGACCGCGAGGCGCGCGTTCGATATCTCGTGCTTCCGCAGCGTCGCCTGCCACCGTGCCGCGCCCGGGTCCGCGTGGGCGCGGCTGGCCGTCCTGGCCACCTACCTGCGCCGCCACCCCGTCACCGGCCAGACGAGAGATCCGTTCGGCCAGAAGGTCACCGAACGTGTCACCACGATCAAGCTGTCCGAGATGGTCAACGACGCCGGCTCCGACAACGGTGTTTACCGGGAACTTGACGCTGCCGGGCGGGCGCTGCTGCGCGACCACGACCCCAAGCCCTTGCTGCGGCTGACCGAGCAGGACATCGACACGGGGGACTCGGGCCCGGTACGGGAGTTCAACGACGGCCTCTACCAGGCAACGACCTGCCTGGATTACCCGCAGCCATTCAGCTACAGCCAGACCCCGGCCCAGCGCGCCGCGCAGTACGCGCGCGCCGTCGCCGCGCTCCCAGCCCGGCATGTTCGCCCCGTTCTCCGTCCACGAGTGGATCACCGAGCCGGAAGAGGAGTTCGACGCGTGCCTTGACTGGCCCGCCCCGGCTCACCCGGACCCGCCGATCACCACCCCGCCTCCCTACGCGCCGCGGAACCTGCCGGTGCTGGTGCTCTCCGGCGACCTCGACTCGCTCACCACCCCGGCCGAGGGCCGCCAGACCGCCACGGACATGGGCCCGTCCGCTCGCTGGATCCTGATCCGCAACGACACGCACGTCAACGCCATGGACGACACGTTCGGCTGCGCCTCGGGACTGGTGCAGACGTTCATCAAGGATCCGGCCGCTCTCAAGCAGATGAACGCGTCCTGCGCCGAGCGGACACCAGAGGTCCGGGTCGTTGGCACCTTCCCTGCGACGCTCTCCCGCGTCACGCCCGCCACCGCCGGGCCGGGCGACCAGGCCGGCCGCACCGGCCTGCGACTGGCCGCCGTCGGCGCGGCCGCCGTCGGCGACGCGGTCTGGCGCTGGTACTACGGCGACGGCGTGAAGGGCTGGGGCCTGCGCGGCGGCACCTTCCAGTTCACCGGGACCGGCAGCCGCATCGGGATCCGCCTCACCCGGGTGCGCTGGACGTCAGACACCCAGGTCAGCGGGACCGTCCGATGGAACCAGGTCAGCGGCCGGGTCCGAGCGCGGCTGACAATCACCGGGCCGGGCGGAATCTCCGCCTCCATCAGGCTCCAATACTCCGACTACGTCCGGCACTCGGTGGCACGCATGTCTGGCCACTACCGGGGCCAGTGGATCATCGCCACGATGCCTGCCCCCTGACCGCCGTTGCGTCTACTCGGCTCGCGGAAGCGGCCAAGGCGTTCAGCGCGAAGGCCGCCGGCGGCATCCCCGGCAGGATCGTCCTCCAGCCCTGACCACTGACCCGGAAGAACTCAAGGGAGCGATCATGTCCGCCGGCCCGTTTTAGGCGCTCTCGGTGACCTCGTCCTCCAGGGCGCGGACCATCGCCCGGGCGGCGGGGCTGGCGTCGTGGGCCGTGACCGCGCAGACCTGGCGGCGCAGTCCGTCGCCCTGGTCGCGGACGGGGATCCAGCGGACGCCGTGCGGCACGGCCGGGGCTGCGAAGCCCGGGACCAGGGCGATGCCGAGTCCGGCGCTGACGAGTCCCAGGCGGGTTGGCCAGTCACGGACGGCGAACGACACCTGCGGGTCGGTGATGCCGGGCCAGGCACCGAACTCGGGTGCCTCCCCATGGCCGGCCCCGACCACCCAGGCCTGGCCGGCCAGCTCCTCCGGCTCGACCCAGTCGCGAACGGCGAAGGGATGCGAGTCGGCACGGCGACCCCTGCGCCTCGACCGGTGCGCAGTTCGGAGACGTGCAGCCCGTCGAGGTCGTACGCCGGCAAGCCCTCGCCCCTGGCGAGGACGGCGACCTCGAGGCGCCCTCGTCGCAGAGCCCGCAGCTGCACCGGCGTCGGGGCCTCCATGAGCTGAACCTGCAGACCGGGGTGGTCGGTGAGCAGCCGTGCGACGGCGCGGGGCAGCAGCGCGGCCGTTGCCGTGGGGAACCCTCCGACGACCAGCCGTCCGGCGAGCCGATCACGCAGCCCCGCCAGCTCCTGGCCGCGGCCGCGACGCCGTCGAGCACCTTGCCGGCGTGCCGCACCAGCACCTCCCCGGCCGCGGTCAGCCGCACGCCGCGCGCGTGCCGCTCGAACAGCGGCGCGCGCGCGGCCTTCTCGGTGACCGCCACCTGCCGCGACACCGCCGACTGGGTGTACTCCAGCCGCTCGGCCGCCGCACTGAAGGAACCGGTGCGCGCCACCTCCAGCACCACACGCAGACCAACCAGGGTCAGCTCGGACATCCCCCGAGCCTACGCCGAGGTATGCCTGGAGCGCATGGCTGAGATCAGTAACTCTCGCTTGTGCGATACCTCCGAACGGATCAGGCTGGTGAACAGCACGAACCGTAAACAAACGATGGAGATGGGAGTGTCATGCCCCGCCGTTACACGCGCGATGAACTGGTGCAACGCCTCGTCCGGGCTGGAGAGCTCGAGGTGTCTGGCGAGGACCAGGACGAGGTCGGCACGTACTTCGACACCGAGAACTTCGCCTTCCACGGTCCCGGCGGGTTCGACGCGGACTACGCAGGACTGACCGAGTACTTCCGATCCCTCAGGGCGGCCTTCGACGACCGCACCATCCGACGAGGAATCATCGTCGCCGAGGGTGAGTACATCGCGTGTCAAACATGGATCGAAGGAACGTTCGTACGCCCGTTCACGCAGTCACCCGCCGGGCGCCTCGAACCCACCGGGGCTCGTGTCGTCATGGACCTCATGAGCATCTTCCGCTTCGACGACGAGGGACGGCTCCTCGAGGAGTACGTCAGAACCGACAACCGCAGCTTTCTTCGCCAACTCGGCGCCGCGGGTGCCTGATCCACGCTGGATCGACGAGATCGCACAGCCACACGCTCAGCGCCGGAAACGACCGCTATGCCACTGCGGGCGCGGTCTGAGCGCCTGCTCTGCGCCGTTATGGCTCGGGAGTTGCCGGGTGGCGTCGGCGGGGTCGTGGACGCTTCGGCGAGCCGGGCGTGCAGCCGTGCCCGGATCTCCTCTGGGGTGTAGGCGCGGCGGCGGCGTTCTGCCCGTGCGATCACGACCCCGGTGGCCGCGACGCCTGCGAAGGCGGCCAGTCCGAGTATTTTCCACCAGCGCATGTGCCTAGGCTACGACTGTGCCTGGCACGCGCATCGGCCTGGATGAGGCCATCGAGCTGACCCGCACGGGTGATGTGTGGCTGTTCCGCGGGCATACGGCGGCCGACCGGGCTATCCAGCTGACGACCAACAGCCCGGTCAACCACGTCGGCATGTCCGTTGTGTTCGATGACCTGCCCGCGCTGATGTGGCATGCCGAGCTGGGCCGGTCGCTGCCCGATGTGTGGTCGGGCAGCCGCCACCGCGGCGCGCAGTTGCACGACCTGCGCGCGGCAGTCATGGTCTGGGCCACCAGGTACGGGCAGCGGGCGTGGCTGCGCCAGCTGGAGCCGCCGCCCTCGCGCGAGATGGAAGATGCGCTGCTGCGCACCGTCGCGCGGCTGGACGGCACCCCGTTTCCGTCGGTGGCCCGGCTCGGCTCCCGGTGGCTGCGCGGGCGGGTGCCGCCGGTCCGGCACGGTGAGCGGGACGCCGGACTGGAAACCGCCTACTGCGCGGAGATCGCCGCCGTCACCTACCAGGCCATGGGCCTGCTCCCGGGCGGGCGGCAGCCGAACTGGTATGACGCGGGCCGGTTCTGGAGCGGCGACGATCTGCACCTGACCGCAGGAGCCCGGCTCGGCGGGGAGATCGCCGTGCAGATCCCCGCGGCGCAGCTGTCAGGCGCCAGGCGACTGACATCCGCCGGTGTCCGCAGGCGCGACCGCCAGCCGTGATCACAACCCGGTCATCGCCGCACTGCCGGGCCGCGGCCGCTGCGCTTGGCGACCATCACGCAAGGGACCCGGGGTACCGGCCAGGGTGCTCACGGGCGCGACCTGCGCCCTGAGGCGCGACCGTAGAGACCAGGACCAGCCCCAGTGCGGCCCCCGGTCCTGGACTCGGTCTCAGTCGCCGTCGACATCACCGACATCACTGGCAGCTAAGGAGCACACCGTGCGCGCCGACATCATCCCCGGCGGGACCTTCCCCGATTACGAGCTGACCGACCACACCAAGGCCCGGCGCAGGCTGAGCGAGCTGCAGGGGATCGACCCGATGATCCTGGTCCTCTCGCGCGGCGGGTTCTGTCCGAAGGACCACCAGCAGCACCTCGAGCTGGCCGCCAACTACCCGAAGATCCGCGTCGCCTACACCCAGATCGTCACCATCTCCACCGACAACATCCTCAAGACCAATGAGTTCCGCGACTCGGTCGGCGCGCAGTGGACCTTCCTGTCCGACGCCGGCCGCAAGATCCAGAAGGACCTCGACATCCAGGAGTACACCGACTCCTACTACGACCCGATGATCCCGTACACGCTCGTGCTCAAGCCGGGACGGATCATCTACAGCGTCTACAACGGCTACTGGTTCTGGGGCAGGCCGTCGTTCGAGGACCTTCGCCGCGACCTGCGCGAGGTGACCCGCGAGATCCGCCCGGACTGGGACCTGGCCACCCCCGGTCTCCGCGAGAACTGGGAGGCCGGCGACCACTCGATGCACCACCCGTACCAGCAGACCGACCGCAGGCGGACCGTAACACCCCTGTCTGCTCAGAAAGCTTGAAATTCTCTTCACCGAACGGACAGTGGTTCCACTTCCACATCACCAGGAGGAGCCGGCCATGGAGTACCTCGTCACCATGACCACCCACGTCCCGGACGGGACGCCGGAACAGGCCGTGGACGACATCCGCGCCCGCGAGGCTGCCCACTCGCGCGAACTGGCAGCCGCGGGGCACCTGCTGCGCCTGTGGCGCCCGCCGCTGGAACCGGGTGAATGGCGCTCGCTCGGGCTGTTCGCCGCCGCGGACGGCAGCCAGCTTGAGAAGGTCCTGGCCTCCATGCCGTTGCGGGTGTGGCGCACCGACGAGGTCACGCCGCTCGCGCCGCACCCGAACGACCCGGCGCTGGCGGCCAGGAACGCGGGTACGGAGTTCCTGACCACCTTCACCATCAGCGTCCCGGAGGGCACGCCCGGCCAGGCCGTGGACGACACCGAGGCGCGCGAGGCGCAGCGCGCGACGGAGCTGGCCGGGCAGGGACACCTGCTGCGGCTGTGGAGGTTGCCCGGCCCGTCGCGGGCGCTGGGCCTGTGGAACGCCGGGAACCCCGCCGAGATGCAGGCAATCCTGAAGTCGCTGCCCCTGGACCCGTGGATGACCGTCGAGACCACGCCACTCAGCCGGCACCCGAGCGACCCGGCGATGATCATCCCATGACCGGGAACGACCGGAGGGTCGCCATCATCACCGGAGGCTCTCAGGGCATCGGCGCCGGGCTGGTGGCCGGGTACCGCGGGCGAGGCTGGGCGGTGGTGGCCAACGCCCGCACGATCAAGCCGTCGGAGGACCCGGACGTGCTCACCGTCGACGGCGACATCGCCGACCCCGCCACCGCCGACCGGATCATCGAGCGGAGCACTGGAGCGGTTCGGCCGCATCGACACGCTCGTCAACAACGCCGGCGTCTACCTCTCCAAGCCGTTCACCGACTACACCGCCGAGGACTACGCCCTGGTCGTCGGCGTCAACCTCACCGGGTTCTTCTGGCTGACCCAGCGGGCCATCGCCGAGATGGTGACGCGGTACGGCGGCCACGTGGTCAACATCTCGGCCACCCTCGCCGAGGTCGCGAACTCCAGCGCGCCCTCGGTCCTGGCCGCGCTGACCAAGGGCGGCCTGGCCGCGGCCACCCGGTCGCTGGCCGTCGAGTACGCCTCCCGCGGCGTCCGGGTCAACGCCGTCTCGCCGGGCATCATCCAGACGCCGGTGCACCCGGCGGACAGCTACGAGGAACTCGGTGACCGGCTTCCCCCGCTCGGGCGGGCCGGGCAGGTCAGCGACGTCGTCGACGGCATCCTGTTCCTGGAGGCGTCGCCGTACATCACCGGCGAGATCCTGCACATCGACGGCGGCCAGATCGCGGGCCTGACCGCGCCCTGCGAGACCCGGCTAGGCCAGGCCTCCCTGTCCGAGCTGTGTCAGCGCCACCTTGCGCAAATGCCATTCGACCGTGCGCTTACGCACCGTCTCGCCCGTGGCCAGCAGGTCACGCCCGGCGCGCCCGGCGAACGCCTCGCCACCCTTGGTGGCCGGCGTCTCGTGGGCGGTACGTGGCTGCTCGCAGGCGGCCACGGCGGCGGTTCTCGCGGCCCGTTGCGACTCGTCCACGGGGGCGGGTAGCGTTCAACCCGAAGCATCTCCGTGAGCCCTCATTCCGGATGGTGGGCGTGACAGTGCATCCTCCGCCCCGGTTGTTCGGCAGGACCGGCGAGCTGGAGATCCTGGGACGGCTCATCGCGAACGTGCGAAGCGGTCAGAGCGCCGTCCTGGTCGTGCGGGGAGAGTCGGGGATCGGCAAGACGGAACTGCTGCGACATCTGATGGCCGAGGCGTCCGGTTTCAGGGTGGCCCGCGTGGCCGGCGTCGAGTCGGAGATGGAGATCCCCTTCGCCGGGCTGCACCAGCTGTGCGCGCCGATGCTCGGCCGGCTCGGGTCGCTGGCCGAGCCTCAGCGTCGCGGGCTCAGCGTCGCGTTCGGGCTTGCCTCCGGAGATAGCCCCGACCGGTTCCTGGTCGCCCTCGCGGCGCTCAGCCTCATGGCGGAGACCTCCGAGGAGCAGCCGATGCTGTGCGTCGTGGACGACGCGCAGTGGCTCGACCAGGCCTCGGCCCAAGTCCTCGGATTCGTCGGGCGCCGCCTGCTGGCGGAGTCGATAGCGCTGGTGTTCGCGGTCCGGACGCCGGCCCCAGGAGATCCCTCGCCGAATCACCTGGCGGGTCTGCCCGAACTCCGGCTGGGCGGACTGGATCAACAGTCGGCTCGGGCGCTGCTGGCGACGGTCACCTCAGGTCCGCTCGACGAGAGCGTCCGCGCCCGGATTCTCGCGGAGGCACACGGCCATCCTCTGGCCCTGCTCGAGCTCTACCGAGGCCGGAGCGCCGCCGACCTCGCCGGCGGGTTCGCTCTTCCGGACGCGGGAGATCTGCCCAGCCGCATCGAAGATCAGTACGCAGCGCGCCTGGGTGAGCTGCCGGACGAGGTCCAGCAGCTGGTCCTGCTCGCGGCGGCCGATCCGGTCGGGGATCCGGCGCTGATCCTCCGGGCGGCTCGGGTACTCGGCCTGGACACCGGAACCGTGAACCTGGCCGCCGCGGCCGACCTGCTGGAGTTCGGTGCGAACGTGCGCTTCCGGCATCCCCTGGTGCGTTCTGCCGCCTACCGGGCCGCCGCCGCCGATGACCGGCGAGCCGTACACGGGGCGCTGGCAGCAGTGACCGATCCGCTGGCCGACCCCGACCGCCGGGCGTGGCACCGCGCCCACGCGATGGCCGGGCCGGACGAGGCGGTGGCCGAGGAGCTCATCAACTCGGCCAGCCGTGCCCTGCGCCGAGGCGGGGTAGCCGCCGCCGCGGCCTTCTGGGAGCGAGCCGTGGCGCTCACTCCGGACCCGGGCGAGCGCGCCTCACGGGCTCTGGCGGCGGCCGAGGCGAAGTACGCAGCCGGGGATTTTGAGGCCGCTCAGGCCCTCTTGGTAACGGCTGAGCTCGGACCGCTTGGCGAACTCGGCGAGGCGCGCGTGCAGCGGATGCGGGCGCAGATCGCGTTCGCGCTGAGACGGGGCGGCGACGCGCCGCCGCTCATTCTGCGGGCAGCACAGCGGCTACAGAGCCTGGACGCCGAGCTGGCCCGGCAGACCTATCTCGAAGCCCTGGTAGCCGCGATCTACGCCGGCCGACTCGCCCACGGACAGGACGTGAGGCAGGTCGCGCGCGCCGCGAGATCCGCAACGCTGGGGCCTTCCGGGTCGGAGCCGCTGCCGCACTCGCAGCTGCTCATCCACGGCCTCGCCGTGCGCCTGGCCGATGGGTACCTGGCCGCCGCCCCCACGCTCAAGGAGGCACTGCGCCGCTACCGGGCGCAGCCGCACGAGCTGGACTGGCTGTCCGTCTCGTACAACATGGTCGCCATGGACCTGTGGGACGACGAGGCGTGGTTCGAGCTCGCGGCCGGCCAGGTCCGGCTGGCGCGAGCGAACGGCACCCTCAGCTGGCTTCCGTTCGCGCTGGACTATCTCGCCGAGATCCACATCCAGGCCGGCGAGCTGTCGAAGGCGGCGGCCTTGCTGATGGAGCGTGAGCGCGTCGACCCGGGGACCAGAGAGGCCACCTTGCCCTACGTCCCACTGCTGCTCGCCGCGTGGCGCGGGGACGCGCCGACCGCGGCCGAACTGGCCGAGGAGATGGCCCGTGGCGCCTCGGACCGGGGCGAGGGCGCGGCACTGACCTACACGGACTACGCGCAGGCGGTGCTGTACAACGGCCTCGGCAACTACGGGCCCGCCGCCGAGGCGGCGCACGGTGCCAGCGCCGTCGACGAGATCGTCATCTCGCCCTGGGCCCTGTATGAGCTGGTGGAAGCCGCGGCACGAAGCGATCAGCAGGAACGTGCCTGCGCGGCGGCTGATCAGCTGTCGCAGCTAGCCGTGGCGAGCGCCAGCAACTGGGCTCGCGGGGCGGCGGCGCGGTCCCGGGCGCTGGTATCCGGGGGACGCGCCGCCGAAGAGGAGTACCGCGAGGCGATCGAACTGCTGGGCAGAACCCGGATGGCGACCCATCTGGCCCGCGCCCGCCTGGTCTACGGCGAATGGCTGCGCCGGGAGAACCGGCGGATCGATGCCCGCAACCAGCTGCGGCCCGCGTTCGACGCGCTCGCGTCCATGGGCGCCGAGGCCTTCGCCGAACGCGCGCGGCGAGAGCTCCAGGCGACCGGCGAGAAGGTGCGCAAGCGCAGCGAAGATACCCGCGCCGACCTGACTCCGCAAGAGGAGGAGATCGCCCAGCTGGCCCGCGAGGGACGAACCAACCCGGAGATCGGCGCACAGCTGTTCATCGGCGGCCGCACCGTGGAGTGGCACCTGCGCAAGGTGTTCGCCAAGCTGGACATCAGCTCCCGCCGCGAGCTCGACCAGGCCCTGAGAAGAAGGAGCGTTCGGTCATGACGGAACAGATGCCCGGCGAGTTGATCTACGAGTACACCATCCAGTCGACCGGGACGGCAACCTCGGGCGGACCGAGGCACGACCCGGCTCGCTCGCCAAGCCGTGCTTGGCGAGCGAGCCGGCCGCCGCCGGTCGAACCCGTCGATCTAGCTCCGGCTAGGGTTGGGCGGGCCGAGGTAGGGGAACTGGGCCAGCAGGTCGTCGTGCGGCTTCAGGCCGCTCGGCGGGACCTTGCCGTTGGTCAGCCAGGCAAAGCGCATGCTGTAGACGTCGTCGGTGGGGACGCGGCCGTTGGGGTAGGTGGCGGGCTGGGTGCGGTCGTAGTGCAGGATGTCGGGCAGGACCTGCAGGGCGGCCGCCTTGGCCTGCTCGGGTGTGTAGCCGCCGGCGTTCTGCAGGATCGCCGACCACGGTTCCAGGTAGTTGGCGACGTCGTCGGCGGGCTGGCGGGAGTTGAACAGGTTCTTCTCGCCGTCGGGGTTGATGAACGGGTTGATGGTCGGGTTCCCGCCGCGGTCCATCTGCTCGAGCACGCCGTTGCTGCGCCGGCTGATCGAGGCCCACACGCCGATCCGGCCCGTCGCCGAGCATGTCGGTGGGTACCTCCAGCGCGATGGAGTCCACGTTGTTGTCGGCGAAGTCGTCGTGCCCGGTCCACTGGAATCCGTGCAGGGCGCCTTCGACGTCGGCGAAGAACGGGTCGCTGCGCAGCCCGGCGAACAGCCGGATCCGGCCCGCCTGGACGGGCTGCGCCGTGCCGTCGAAGCTGACCGGGATCGACTCGGCGAGCACCTCGCCGGCCGGCTCGGGCTGGCGGGCCTGGGCGCCGGTGGCGTATCTGGCGGTCCCGGTCTGCCTGCCGTTCTCGTACTCGGAGAAGATGAACGTGAACGCGACGTCGGCGTGGTCGTCGCCGTCGGTGTCGATGTTGATCCGGTAGACCGCGCCGGGGTAGAACTCCGGGCCGGTCACCGGGGCCGGGATCGGCGGCGGGGCGCTGGTCGGGTTCGAGTCCATGATCAGCACGGTCGTGCCGGGCTGGTGACGGTGCAGCAGCCCGTGGTGATGCTCGCCTCCCGATGCCTGGAAGACGAACAGGTCGGTCATGTCCAGGCGGCGGTCGTCGCCGGGGAACTTGAGATTGTCGGCGCTGAAGTGGTTCGACATGGGTGTTCTTCCTTCTGGGTAGTGGTGTGCGCTGGGTCGGGTGTCAGCTGCGGATGAAGTCGAGCAGGGCGGTGTTGACCTGGTCGGCGTGGGTCCAGGGGATGGCGTGCGGGCCGCCCTCGACGACGACCAGCCGCACGTCCTTGATCAGGCCGGGCAGCCGCTGGCCGGTCTTGCCCAGCGGCAGGACCTGGTCCGCGTCGCCCTGGACGACCAGCACCGGCACGTCGATCTGGGGCAGGTCGTCGCGGAAGTCGGTGGTCCAGGTGCTGATGCAGGCCACCGCGGCGGTGGCCGAGGCGGTGACGGCGAGGTTCCAGCTGGCCTGCCAGGCCTGGTCGCTGATCAGGGTGCCGCGCAGGGTGTCGATGTTGTAGAAGGTGTCCAGGAACCCCTTCATCCAGGCCGGGGTATCGGCCCGCGCGGCCTGGGCGAACCCGTCGAACAGGCTTTGCGGTACCCCGTCGGGGTTGTCGCCGGCCTGCAGCAGGTACGGCGGGATCGGGGCCACCAGCACGCCCTTGGCCACCCGCGCCGACCCGTAGCGGCCCAGGTAGCGGGTGACCTCGCCGGTGCCCATCGAGTGCCCGACCAGGACGGCGTCGCGCAAGTCCAGGTACTCCAGCAGCGTGTTCAGGTCAGCGGCGAAGGTGTCGTAGTCGTAGCCGACGACCGGCTGGCTGGACTTGCCGAACCCGCGCCGGTCGTAGGTGATGACCCGGTAGCCGGCCTCCAGCAGCACCGGGACCTGCTTGTCCCAGGCCCGGCCGCTGAGCGGGTACCCGTGGATCAGCACCACCGGCTGGCCGGCGCCGTGATCCTCGTAGTAGATCTCGATGTCGGCGCTGTTTTCCTGGCCGACGGTGACTGTGGGCATGAGACATCCTTCCGTTCGGAGCCTGGCCTGCATCGGGGCGGCGGCCCAGGAGCCGGGCGATTTCATCTGCGGGGTGGCACTTGCCTCAGGTCGCGCTCCGGGGGGGCGCGTCGCACCCGTACAGACCCTGGCCGGTGCCCGGGTCTGCAGCAGGGCGGGCACCCTTTCGGCCCCGTAGATGTGGCGGTGCCCGGAGCCAGGACAGCGGATTCCTGACGTCCGTAGCATCAGTCCACCCCAGCGCCGGACGGACGTCGGCCGGCTGGTCACCGGTACCCCGTGCGCCCGGGCCGACCCGCAGACCAGGGCACGGGCCAGGGTCCGTACGGGTGCGAGTGACCTCCGCCGCACGCGACCGTGGAAGCCAGGACACCAAGCCCTCCCGGCCATTACCGGCGCGGGCTATGTCGGCAATAGACACATCATTGGAAATGGGCGACGGCAATGAATACCGCCAAGCAGGCAATGGAGAACATGGAATACGTGCGCAGGCTGCTCGAGGAAAAGCAGGCTGGATTCTCCGCGTCCGTGGAATTGGCCGTGTCTTTTATCCACCGTCAGATCGAGTGGCCGGAGGAAACGTGGAACTGACGCTGCCGCCTGTACGCCACGAGACCATCGAGAAGCAAGACCCGGTGCACGAGTGGCGCGTGGCCCGGCTGGCGGGCCTGGGCATCCCCCGGCCGGTGGCCGAAGCTGCCGCCGGCCATGTCGACTGGCACCAGATGGCGGCGCTGGTGCAGCGGGGCTGCCCTCCGTGGCTCGCACTCCGCATCCTCCGCTGATACAGGCGGCGACTGAAATGAATGCCCTACCAGATAGCATTCCCGCCCGCGGCGCCGCCGCGAGCGCATCCAGGTCGCCTCACATCGGGCAGCTGGTACGGCAGTCGTTCGCGGCGATGACCGCCCGGGAGCGAGCCAGGCTGATCGCGATGTACGGGGTGATCGCGGGCCTGCACGTGGCCGGGTTCGTCATCTTGTTCGTGTTCGTGGTGCCCTCGCATTACAAGGGGCTCGGGGTGGGGGTGGCGGTGCTGACCTACACGCTCGGCTTGCGGCACGCGTTTGACGCCGATCACATCTCGGCGATCGATAACTGCACGCGTAAGGTGCTGGACGAGCGGCAGGGCACCGGAGCCCCGCGCCCGCTGGGGTTCGGGTTCTTCTTCTCCCTGGGGCACTCCACCGTCGTGGTCGCCATCGGGGCCGGGATCGTAGTGGCGGAGAAGACGGTCTTCGGCGCGGTCTCGGACAGCGGCTCGGCGCTCGAGCGGTTCGGGGGACTGTTCGGCACAGTCGTCTCGGCGGCATTCTTGCTGCTGATCGGGCTGCTGAACCTGGTGGTCCTGGCCGGGATCGTGCGGGTCTTCGCCTCGATGCGCCGCGGCGAGTACGACGAAGCCGAGCTGGAGCGCCAGCTGGCCAACCGCGGGTTCTTCTACCGGTTCTTCGGCCGCTGGATGAAGGTCATCACCAAGGAGTGGCAGCTGTACCCGGTCGGGGTCGTGTTCGGCCTGGGCTTCGACACCGCCACCGAGGTCGCCCTGCTGGCCACCACCGCGCTGCTGGCCTCCCAGCACATCCCCTGGTACGCGATCATCTGCCTGCCGGTCCTGTTCACCGCGGGCATGACGTTCATGGACACCACCGACGGGCTGTTCATGAACCTGGCCTACGGCTGGGCGTTCTTCAACCCGATCCGCAAGGTCTACTACAACCTGGCCATCACCGGGCTGTCCGTGGCGATCTGCTTCGTCATCGGCGCGGTCGAGGCCCTGAGCCTGCTACCGCAGGAGATCCACGGGCTCAGCCGCACCACCGGCTTCTGGGGCTTGATGTACCGGTTCAACATCAACACCGCCGGGTTCGTGATCGTGGGGCTGTTCCTCGCCACCTGGCTGGCCGCCCTGCTCATCTGGCGCTACGCCCGCATCGAGGAAAAATGGAACCCAGGCCCCCAGTCCGGCACGCCCGGCGGCACCTCGTGATTGACCCGATGTGCGTTCACGCGTGATCAGGGGGCAAGACGGTGCTGCTTGACTACCTGGCGGCCGGCCTCTGGGCGCCGGGTGGCGCGCGGTGGATGTGCCATCGGAGATGGAGTTCGCCTTCACGGGGCTGCATCAGCCGAGCGCACCGATGCTGGATCAGGCCGGTACCCGGGGCGGCCAGGGTACCGGCCCGGGGTTCTACGGGCGCGACAGGATCGCCCTGGGAGCGACCCTAGTGCCATTGCCAGGAGGCCCACAGGAGGGCAGAGGCATGGCAGAACTCCCCCGGCCGCGCCAGGCACACCAGACGATCGGTGACGCCGGGTGCGTTACCTGACTGTGAGCGGATGGTGGCCGCGATGAACTTCGACAATCTCGTCGCCGTGCTTGCGGTCGCGGCGGCGGTGCCGTTGATTCTCGCGGCCGTGCCGCGGGTGCCTGTCCCCGGGCCGGTGCTGGAGATCGTCGCCGGGATCGTGCTTGGCCCCGCGGTACTGGACCTGGTGAAACCTGACCAGGCGGTACGGCTGGTCTCGACGATCGGGCTGGCGTTCCTGCTCTTCCTCGCTGGTCTGGAGATCGACGTCCGCCACTTTCGCGGGCCTCGCGCCCGCCTGGCCGGACTAGCGCTCGGTCTGAGCGCGCTGCTCGCCCTGATCATCGGTATCGTGCTTCACGCAGCGGATGTCGTCGAAAGCCCGCTGCTCGTTGGGATCATTCTCATCGCCACGTCGCTGGGCTTGATCATTCCCATCCTGAATGACGCGGGTGTGGCCGACCGTCCAGTCGGCCAGTTCGCGATCGCCGGCGCCTCGCTCGGCGAGGTCAGCTCGGTCGTTCTGCTCTCCCTTTTCTTCTCGGGCCGCGCGACCGCCATAGGTCCCAAACTGCTGCTGCTGTCGCTGCTTGGCGTCTTGGTTGTCCTCGTCGTAATCGCAACGCTCCGCATCGAGCGCTCAATGTGGATCACAAGGATGATTAACAGGCTGGCCGACACCTCAGCCCAAATCCGCATACGACTGTCGATACTGCTCGTGGTCGGCCTGGGCGCCCTGGCCACACATCTAGGGTTCGAGGCGATCCTCGGCGCATTCATCGCCGGGGCGATCCTTGGCCTGGTGGACCCGGATGCCGAACACAAGCACCCGCTGTTCCACCCGAAACTCGATGCCATCGGCTATGGCTTCCTCATCCCGGTCTTCTTCGTCACCAGCGGGCTCACATTCAGCCTGTCGGTGCTGTTCTCGAGCGCCTCCACCTTGCTGCGGGTGCCGCTCTTCCTGCTGGCACTGCTGGTCGTGCGCGGACTGCCCGCCGTCCTCTACTGGTCCGCCCTCGCCAGCATCCGCGATGTCGCCGCCGCGGGGCTGCTTCAGGCGACGTCGCTGCCCTTCATCGTCGCCGCCACCACCATCGGGCTTCAGTTGCACGCCATCAGGCCGGCCAACGCGGCTGCACTCGTCGCCGCAGGGCTTTTCAGCGTCATCATTTTTCCCGTCATCTCGCTGCAGTTGCTGCGATCGTCTGCTCACGGCCCGAGCATGGTCCCGGAGCAGGCACACGTTCGCTGAGCGGCCGGATCCCGAGCAGTCAGCCTGGCTGCAGGAGGTCACGAGCAGGGAGATGGCCGATGAAGCACACAGCCGCGCCAAGGAAGTACACGCCCGAGGAACGCGAGGCTCGGGCCCGTCCTGGCTATCACGATCCGACCGCCGGCGATGGCCGCGGCTTTCCGATCTGCTCAGGTACGTTCCGTTGATCGCCGCGTGATGACCTGCGCGGGAATCAGCCGGTGCCGTGAGCTAGTCCTGCGTCCCTCCACGAGAGCGATCAGCATCTCTGCCGCACCTTGACCGACCAGGTCGGGATGGAGAGCAAGAACCGTCAACGGCGGCCGGGACGACCGCGCCGACTCGCTGTCGCTCAGGCCGGCCAGCAGAATATCCTCCGGTACCGACAGCCCCTGGTCTTTGATGGCACGGAGCGAACCGAGCGCGAGGCGGTCGACCGTCGCGTAGATCGCGTCGGGCCGCCATCCCTCAGCGAACATCTTGGCCGTGGCCTCGTACCCGGCATCTTCGGACAGGCCAGACCCGGCCACGTAGATCCTCGGCTCTGCGCCCCGCGCGCTGGCCCAGTCCTGGTAGGCATTCCGGGCGTCGAGCGTGTATGAGTTCATCTCGGGACCGATGATCAGCGCAATGGAATCCGCGCCCTGGCCGCGAAGGTGCTCCAGGATGGCGCGCGTTCCGGCAATGTGATCGTTATCGACCCACCCGCCGCCATTCAGCCCGAGCGAACTCCGCCCCACCGTTACTACGGGAACGTCCCGGTCTTCGAAGGCCCGGACCAGTGGGTCGTCGATCAGGGGATCAACGATAATGACGCCGTCGGCCGGCAGGCTATTCCAGATATCCTCGGTCGCCGACACGGGGGCCAGGGTCAGCCAGTACCCATGGGACAAGGCGGCCGTCGCGGTCGCCATCATCAGGATCGTGAAGTACTCGACGTCGGACACGACCGTCGGGCTGTCCCGCGCCGCAACCTGCAGCGCGAGCACGCCGCCGCGTGTCCCCGAGGCCAAGCGGCGGGCAATGGCACTTCCGCGGTATCCCAGAGCCTTGGCGGCCGCCGCGACGCGCAGGCGTGTCTCCGGGCTGACGCGGCCCTTTCCATTCAGCGCATGCGAGACCGTGGTGCGGGAAACGCCAGCCTGACGAGCGACGTCCTCGATCCCAGCAGTGCGGTGAGGCGACCGGCTCATGCATCTACTGTGTCATGGCGCCACAACGGTGCTCCGCCATGACGCCGCACCGGGGTGTGGCCCGCGCCCGGCCGGGGACGGCCTTCCGCCCGATTGACCCTATTGACGTGCCAAATCGCTTTGGCTAAACTCCGGCCAAGAGCCGGAAGGCCTCGCCAGACCACCGAAGCCTCCTTCGGGAGGACCAGCGCCAGGAGTACTTCCCGGCGCCCCGACAGCCACCCTGTCAACCGCCCGTGCGGTCCCAGCCAGCGCGACCCGGATGCCCCAGACCCGGTCCGTTGCCCATCGGAATCCGCACACCGCCGCGCTGCGTTTCCGGTCGGCTAAGTCAGAGTCATTCATGTCCTCGTTTGCAGCAGTGCGGAGCGTCCTGGCACTGCGATGAGGAGGTCTGCGGTGAGCACCTCAAGCGACCCGACTACGACAACCGACCTCGTCGGCCACATCGAGCCGCACGGTATCTCGGTCATCCCTGAGGCCGAGCGTCACGGCCGCCCGACTGAGCTGTTCTGGATGTGGTTCACATCTAATTTCACTTTTCTTTACATTCTCTTCGGCGGTATCCTCATCAGCCTTGGCCTATCCCTCTGGGAGGCTGTGGCCATCGCTTTCGTCGGAAACCTCTTCTACATATTGCTGGGTCTCATCTCGGTTCCCGGGCCCCGGTCCGGAACTGCCACCCTGGTCATAAGCCGATCACAGTACGGAATCCGCGGCAGCAGGCTGTCGAGCTTCCTGAACTGGATGATCCTGGTCGGGTTCGAGGCCGCAGATTTCTCGATCGCCGTCTTCGCCCTCTACTCACTCGGCGCATATCTCGGCTGGCATATGTCGACTCTCGACAAGGTTCTTATCCTGGCCGTTGTCATCATCGTCACCTTCGTGATAGGACTCTACGGCCACGCCACGATCATTTATTTCCAGCGGAGTACCTCGTGGATAGTCGCCATCGCCGCACTATTGCTGTTCGTGTTCATGGTCTCGCATGTTCACTTCAACTATCATCCGGCGACCGCCCTCCACGGAAGCGCCGCCACGGCCACGCTGCTCGTGGGGCTGAGCATCATCATCAGCGGCCCGCTGTCCTATCCGGTCGGGGCGGACTACAGCCGGTACCTGCCCAAGGACTCGTCAGCCAAGCAGATAGTGTGGTACACGGCTGTCGGCGGCTTCATTCCAAGCTTCTTGCTTACCGTTATCGGCATCCTCGCCGCGACGGCCGTCGACCCAAGTGACTTCACGACTTCGATGCGCGCTATCGTTCCCGGCTGGTTCTATGTCATATTCCTTATCGCTGTCGCGCTAGGCATGACCGCGAATAACGTTATCTCGGTCTACTCATCAGGATTGTCCCTGCAGGCCCTGGGCGTTAAGATCAAGCGCTCCCGTACGGTCTGGTTTGACGTCGTGCTTGGCACGGCGCTGACCATCTACGGAGTGTTCATCGCGAAGAACTTCCTCACCGCGCTCTCGAACTTCCTCCTGTGGGCGATGTACTGGTGGGCGCCGTTCTTCGGCATCTACATCGTCGACATGATACTGACCGGAAGCCAGTACGACGGACCAGAGCTGTTCAAAGTCGGAGGCCGGTACTGGTACGACCGCGGGTTCCGGTGGCGCGGTCTGGCCGCGCTGCTCATCGGCATGGTCGTGACGGCGATGTTCTCGCAGACGTACTACTACAAGGGCCCGATCTCAACGCATCTCCTGAATAACGCCGACCTGAGCCCGATCGCGGGACTCATCGTGGGCGGCGGCGTCTACTGGCTCTTGTGCAGGCAAGCGACGAGGCGCGAGGGCGCGGGCGCGCGCCCAGTGCGCGCGGTGGACAAGGAACCCGTCCCGCCACAAGATCTGGCATAGGGGAGATGTTCTGAGATGGATCTGATCGTAGGCCGCCCCGCACTCCTCATTATCGACATGCAGCACGATTTCCTCGACGAGGGAGTCCCGCTGGAAGCCGTCGGAGGCCGTGACATCATCCCGGCGGTGGCCCGCACCGTGGCGGCCGCCCGCCAGGCCGGCGTGCCGGTCATTTACACGCAGGAAGCGCATCGTCCCGGCCGGGTCGATTCCGGCCGGGAGGCCGATCCGGGGATGGGAACGGAGTACTACCCCGGCGGGTCGGGCGACCAACCCCTGCCCGAGCATTGCGTGGAGGGCACCCGCGGAATCGAGATCGTCAGCGAAGTTGGCTGTGGCCCCGGTGACCTCCGGGTGCTGAAGAGGAGGTTCAACTGCTTCCTCGGTACGGACCTGGACCTGCTGCTGCGCGGCTTGCGCGTCGACACCCTTCTGGTCACGGGCGTCGATTCCAATGTGTGTGTCCTTTGGACCGTGGGTGAGGGCTTCCAACTCGACTACCATGTCCGGGTCCTGGAGGACTGCACGGCGGGCACCAGCCCCGAAGAGCACGAGGCCGCGCTGCTCATCATGCGCGCTCTGACGATGGGCAGGCCGGTCCTCTCGGCCGAGGTCATCGCCGCGCTCGCCGTCCGCGGGGCTGCGGCATGAGGCCGGTGCCCGCCGCTGCGCGCCCCGGCTCCCCGCCACCCGGCCCCCGCGGCCTGTTCCGCGCGCACCGCCGCGACGGGGTCCGCGCCGATGTGTGGCATTACCGAGATCGACACACGTGAGGAGGGCAGCATGCCTGCCGAAGACTGGTTCGCCGTCAGGGAGCTTGAGCCAGGCATCCATCTGTTGTGCGAGCCGCCTCACGTAAACTCTTACCTCATCTCCGGATCGTCGGAGGCTGTGCTCTTCGATACCGGTATGGGCATCTCCGACATCAAGACGATCGTCAGCGGTCTCACCGACCTGCCCATACGTGTTGTGAATTCACACCATCACTTCGACCACATCGGCGGCAACCAGCTTTTCTCGGGCGGGGCAATCCACGAGGCCGGAGCCGAGCTCGTGCAGCAGGCGATACCGCCGGAATGGCTCGAAATGGCAATGGAATACATCGAGGAAATGCTGAGCCAGGTTCCCGCTTTCGAGAGGCTGGATCGCAGGTATTTCCGGCTCCTCACCGCCGATACGACCCCGCGCCCGCTGCCGCCGGAGTTCGACCCGAGGGACTGGCGAATCGTGCCGACCGCGCCGACGCAGTTGCTGCGCGACGGCGACGTGCTTGATCTCGGCGGCCGGAAACTGCACGTGATTCACACACCGGGCCACACCGTGGACGGCATCTGCCTCTTCGATGACGCCTCAGGCGCCCTGTTCGGCGGGGACACCATCATGGCGGGCCCGATCTACACCCACCTGCCCACCGGCGATCTGGGGGATCTGGCCCGGTCGGCCCGGCGCCTAGTGACCGAAGTCCTGAGCGACGTGAAGATCATCTACTGTCAGCACATGCTGCGCTACTCGGTCGACCGAGCTTTCGTCAGCGAGATCGCGGACGGCGCGGAATCGGTAGTCGACGGGCAGACGAAGCCGGTCCGGGGCATCGACATCCTGGGGCAGGACGTCACGGAATTCTGGTTCGACCGCTTCTCCATCACAACGCCCTGGGACCCGGATCTCGCCTCGTGATGCCCGGATAGCGGCCGACACGGAGCGGGCCATACTGAATGCTCTCGGTAAGGAGATCGTTATGTACGACTGGCCGACTATCGACGGGACCGAACTGCAGCGAGCCCGGACGGAGCGGACCGGCGCACTCATGGACTCATTGGGTCTCGACCATTTGCTGGTCACCTCGTTTGACAATATCCGTTATGTCACCGGGTACCGGACGCTGATCATAGCGGAGGCATTCGACTGGTTCGCCGCCATCGCCAGCCGCGACGGCGATTTTGAGATGTTCGTGCCGTGGATCGATGAGGTTGACAAGGAACCCGATCCTGACCTTCCGGGCCTCCGCGTGGTTCATCCGCTGCCGTCCTGGACCCCGGCGATTCCCCATGCCTCGTACTGGACGGAGGCGCTGCGGCGGGTCCTGAATGAACGGCGAGCGCGCCGGGTCGGATACGAGATGCTCTACGCGGAGCTGCTCGGCCCGTTGATGGAGGCCCTGCCGGAGGTCGAATTCCTGCCGGTCACTACCGCCCTGCACGACCTTCGCATGCGAAAGGACCCGCTGGAGCTCACGCTCCTCGAAGCGGCAAGCAAGGTCAACTCAATAGCCGCGAACGCTGCGATGACGTCAGTGGAGGCCGGCATGACGGACCACGATGTCCTGGCGGTTGCCATGGCGAGCTTGCAGGCCGCTGGCGTGGAGTTCCTGAGCCACTCCCTCTGTAATCTCCGGCGCGGGAGCGGTACCTGGTTCGCCGCCGGAAACGAGTTCCGGGAAGGTGACCCGTTCTTCTTCGACATCGGCTGCTACGGGCACGGCGGATACGCGTCTGACATGGCCCGAACGGGATTCGTCGGAGAGCCGCCGCCGAAGGTCCAGGAGGTCTACCGTCAGCTGCTCGCCGTGCACCGGGCCGGCGAGGCCCTGGCGCGGCCCGGGGTTCGCGCGTCAGCCGTCCATGAGGCGATCAACGCCGAGCTGCGGGCACGGAACCTGCCGGTCACCTCATACGCGCTGGGCCACGGCCTGGGCCTGCGGGCATGTGAGCTGCCGACGATCTACCGCTCTGACCGCATGGCGCGCGACCAGGTGCTCGAGGAAGGCATGGTCATCGCTCTTGAGCCAGAGACCGGAGTAGAGGTAGATGGCCGCTTGATCATAATGAAGGTGGAGGACAACTACGTCGTGGAAGAGGGAGGCCTCCGGCGCCTCACGGACGCGCAGTACACAGCGTTCGACGTCTGATCTCGCTGGTCAGCGGCGCTAGTCTCATGAGCTGGAGTCTTTCCTGCCCCGGGTGCCGAGCCGGCCTTCTGCCACCAGCGTCCCGAGGACATCCATCACAACGCGGCAGCCGAGCTGAGCAGTCATGTCGCTCACGTCATAAGGCGGCGCGATCTCGACGAGGTCCATGCCGCACAGTCCCTGCTTAGCGATCATCCGAACGGCCTTCAGCGCCTCCCGGGGCAGGAGCCCGCCCGGCTCGGGCGATCCGGTGCCGGGGGTGAAACCGATGTCGACGCAGTCGATGTCGAAGGAGAGGAAGACGGCCTTCGTTCCCTTCCACGCCACCTCGAGGGCAATCTCGACGGCACGCTCGATGCCCATGTCCTCGATGTCACCGACCGTAATTACGGTCGTCTCACGTTCCCGTGCCACCTTAAGGCCGGGCCGCGAGCCGTACCAGCCGCCGATCGCGATCTGCACGAGATTGGCCGGACGTACGTTTGGAATATTGGTCGCATGAAAGAAATGCGTGGTGTGCATGCGCTCATCCATGTCGCGCTCTTGGATATCAATGTGCCGATCGAAGTGGATGATCCCAAGGTTGCCGTCGATGAGCGGAGCGATACCCCGGATGTTCGGATAAGAGACCGAGTGGTCGCCGCCGATGACTACCGGGAAGGCACCCTTCTCGAAGATGTAATGCACAGCACGGTCGATCTGGTCGAAGGTCTTCTCGATGTTTGAAGGGATGACGAAAATGTCACCCGCGTCGCACAGCGTGAGTTCCTCGAGCAGATCGACACCCAGGTCCAGGGAGTAGCCATCGTAGAGCGCCGAAATTCGGCGCACCGCCTGCGGGCCGAATCGCGTGCCGGAGCGGTACGTCGTCCCCATGTCGAACGGAGCCCCGACCACGGCGACTTCGTAGTCGCCCACCATGCGGATGTCCTCGCAGTAGGGCGCCTTGAGGAATGTGTTGATGCCAGCGAACGCTGGCTGGCCACCGCGAACGAACGTCGTGATCCGGCGGTCCTGGACCGAGGGTGCTGCCTCCAAGCCAAGCTCGATCCCGTTCCTGGTCGCAGCCTGCAGTCGCTCATCGCCGATCTCGCTGAGCCGGTCGAGCATGCGGGTGGCGTGTAGGTCCCGGCGATCGAACGAAGGCGGGGTATCAGATCTCTCGGATGCCATGTGGCACTCCCCTCGTTGCGCTGTGCGGAGGCAACTGCTGATTCGATTTTATTCCGCTCGCGGATACCGGCACGATGGCTTCCGCCGACACCGGGCCTACTCTAGATCGGCCGTTAAGGGAACTGACGAGTAATCCCGAAGGCCGCCAGGAAGCCTTCTGGACGGCACTTGCGGACAAGTGCGGATCGCTGGCCCGCCGCTCTAGTGGCCTATCATCCGGCGAGTGCCTGCCGAAGAGTAATGGACCCGCGTCAGGTCAGGCCGCATGCGTCGAGCGGATCCGCCGGAAGGACTCCCCCAGGCGGACGTCAATGTGGCATGCCTGCTGGGGGTACCGGCGGTTCGGGTAAGAGCAGGGCGGCGATCATAGCGTCAGTGATGAAGGTGGCGTAGCGCTCAGTCGGCCAGCCACGGCCCAGGACGAGCAACTCGTATAGTTCGGGCGAGCTGTAGGTCCACAGCACCTCGCCTGCGTGCTCGATGGTGATGTCCCCGCGCAGGTGCCCGGCCTCGGCCAGGTTGCGCGCGTTGCTGATCATGCGGACCAGACGGCCGGTGTCCATCTCGGCGCGCAGGCCGGCCATCTCGGGGTCAGTCGCGGCAGCGGAACGAATGAGCAGCAAGATCGGTGCGATCCGGGGGGCTACCTCCATGGTCAGCTTTCCCCAGCCCCGGATGATCTTACGGGGATCGGGCTCCTGTATCTGCAGCTCATCGGACCGCGTTTCGGCTGGGACTGGTCCCTGGCCGGTCAGCGCCGTGGCACAGATCGCGCGTACCAGGCCGGGCTTGCCGCCGAATGCCTTGTAGATCGTCTCGACCGAGACGTGCGCCTGCGCTGCGATCGCGGCGATCGTCGTCGTTGCGTAGCCGTCGCACAAGAACAGCCGCCGGGCAACCTCGACCACCGCAGCGCGGGTCTGCCGCGCCTGCTCGGCCCGGCGGGGGGAGTCATAGTGACGCTTCGGCTTGACAGGGGCCATATTCCATTCCATAGTGATGTATCGATTACATTGGAGTGTATCAGAATTATAGAGGGGAACGAGCATGGGTGATGCCGGAACTGACGGCGGGCCGGCGGCGATGGTCGAGCGGCTGCGCGTGGCTTCCAACGATCACGACCTGCAGGCGCTCGTCAGCTGTTTCGCCGCTGAATACCGCAACGAGACCCCGGCGCACCCAGAACGTGGTTTTACCGGGCAGGACCAGGTGCGCCGGAACTGGGAGCAGATCTTCGCTGCCATCCCAGATCTCACCACCGAGGTGTTGCGCTGCGCCGTGGACGGGGACACTGCCTGGACCGAGTGGGAACACTGTGGCACCCGGCCCGACGGAACTCGCCACCTTATGCGCGGCGTGGTGATCTTCGGCGTGAGTGGTGGCGTGGCCGAGTGGGCTCGCTTCTATTTGGAGCCAGTCCTAGCAGGTGATGAAGACGCAGACGCGGTCGTGCGCCGGCAGGTCGGGCCGGGCGGCCCGAGATGATCCTCCTCGCCGGCGGCACTGGCCGGCTCGGCGCTGTCCTGGCGGCCCGGCTGACTGAGCATGGGTTGGCCGTACGCGTCCTGACGCGCGACCCGGCGCGGGCCCGGCATATCGCCGCGCAGGGCGGCGAGGTGATAACCGGCGACGTGCGCAACCGCGCCAGCCTCGCACCGGCCGTCTCCGGCGCCGAAGTGGTCGTGTCGTTGGTGCACGGTTTCACCGGGCCCGGGAGGGTATCCCCGGCCACGGTCGATTACCAGGGCAACGTCAACCTGATCGATGCCGCAAGAGCCACCGGCGCTCAGGTTGTCCTGATGTCGGTTGCCGGTGCCGCAGCGGACAGCCCAATGGAGCTATTCCAGATGAAGCATGGCGCCGAAGAGTACCTGCGGGCCAGCGGGGTTCGCTGGACGATCGTGCGGGCCTCCGCATTCCTGGAGCTGTGGATCGACATACTGGGCAGCACCGCTGCCCGCTCGGGCCGGCCCGTCGTCTTTGGACGGGGGGACAACCCGATCAACTTCGTCTCCGTCACAGACGTCGCCGCGCTGGTTGAACATGCCGTGACCGACCCCGCGACCCGCGGCCGCATACTCGAGATCAGCGGCCCTGAAGACCTCACCCTTAACCAGCTCGCCGCCGCGGTCCAGGAAGCCGCCGGGCGCACCAGCCCGCCACGCCATGTCCCTCCGCTCGTGCTCCGGATCATGGCCAGGACCGCCGGACGTCTCAAGCCCGAGCTAGGCCGCCAAGCCCGTGCTGCGCTGCTCATGGACGGAACTGATCTCACCCACGACACGGCCGACATCCGTCAGGCCTATCCTGACATTCCGTCCACTCCCCTCGACATGTGTCTGGGTCCAAGGACCGAGAACAGTCGCTCATCGAACTGGGGAGACGTATCTTTCACAGACCTGGGCCGAGTTGGTCAGGCGGGATCGGGTCCGACCTTCTGATCCAGCCAGAGGTGCAGCGGCGCCGTGAGGCGCAGGAAGCCCGCCACCCGGTCTTTGGCCTTCGCCGTGTGCAGCCAGGGCGCCACCGGCCAGTGCTGCCAGCAGATCAGGCCCTTGTAGCGGAGCAGGTCGATCCGGGGATGGTCCTTGGGGTATCCGCGCGGAGCACTCTTGAGGGCCTGGCCGCCACCAACCTCAAGTCCCTCTGCCCGCAGCCGCTGCACCACCCCGGCCAGCTGGGCACCGTCGGTGTCGTCGTCGACCGCTCGCCGGTACCGCTCCAGCTGGGCAGTGGACATCATGAAATAACCCAGGGCAGCGGTCAGCCCATCCGCGCTGAAGTTCAGGTACCCGCCGTGGTCCAAGGTTGCGTAGATCTCGGTCTTGTACGGCGACTTGTCGGCCCCGAATCGCACGTCCCGGTAGGGGCGGGAGATCCGCCCCGGACCGAACTCCCCGCTCAGCTCGCTCAGCAGTTCGGCCATCGGCTCACGCACTGACGCCTCGTAGCATGCCGTGCGGGCGCTCCAGTACGCCTTGGTGTTGTCGGCCTGAAGACCCTTGAAGAACTCCACGGCCTCCGTAGACCATCCCGAGAACCCCACGCCCAACAGCCTAAGCAGTCACCAGGCGATTCGGGGCGTCTCGCCCTGTCAGCGCCCTATCACGCTCCGCCCGCGTACGGCGGCCTCGCAGCATCAGCTCGGGCACTCCTCGGCTCAGGGCGCCGGTGCGCTGAGCACGGCCAGCGCCGCCAGCCGGCTGATCGGCTCGGAGATCAGCTGACGCTGGGTCGCGAGCCGTTGCGTCTCCTGGTCAGGCAGCGTCACCGATACCTCGATGTCGGTAGCCTCGCCTGCCTCGCCCAGCTGCCAGCGGTATTCGAGATCGGAGACCAGGCAGGAGATCGTGACCCGGCCGTCCGCGTGCTCGGTCCGTAGCCGCTGTGTCATCGGGAAATCCGGGTAGCCGACTGGCCACAACGTGAAGTGATCGCCTTCGTCGGAACGCACCGTCTGCACGCCTGCTCACCACTCAGGGAACCTGGCCGGGTCATGCAGCAGCTTCCACACCTCTTCCACCGGGGCCTGCGCGCGTGCGGTCAGGACGAAGCTGGGCATCTCGATCATCTCCGTGGTCTGATACTGGCGAGTGCGGCGCGGTCATGTGAGATCCGGGTCAGCTCCCAGGCGGGTTCCACCAGGCCGACCACCGGTCGGCCGGCCCAGGTCGACGAGATTGGCCAGGTAGCCCTCGGCCGTGTACGCCGACACCGAGGCCGCGATGCGGTGCCAGCCCGCCGCGGCCTCGTCGTATCTCTGCCCCGCCAGCGTGGCGTCCCCGCGCGCGGCCGCGATCAGGCCCTGAATCGCGGCCATCCGCGGCACCAGGGCCCACGACTGATAGGCTCGGCCGACCGGCTCAACCACCGCCGCGCGCAGCTGAGCTGTCGCTGCGGCCGCGTCGCCGGCCCTCCTGAAGGGTCACAACTTCGGAGAACCGGGTGCAGCACGTTGTTGGAACTCGTAGGCCAAACGCTGCAAGCGCGCATCACGAATGGCACGGAGTTGCACACCGCGAAGTATCCCACGCTGGAATGGCCGGACACCGTTCCCAAGCCACTCAACCGCCTCGCCAATCAATGGACCACCAGCCGGGGCGGCATTCCTGCCGTCGCATCGTCGCACAGGGCGGCATCACAACGTCCGGTCTATGCCGCCGACCGGACGAGAACGGTAATGCCGCGCCCCGGGTAGGTAGACGATTGGGGAAAGGTGGACGATCCGTACAGGAGGCGCTGTGGCTGTGCGTTCTTTGGGCTGGCTGGGCGTGCGAACCCCCAGGCTCCGGCGATGACGGCTTTCTACCGGGATGTGCTCCAGCTCGAAGTCATCCTGGAGCGGCCGGATGCGACATGGTTCCGGCTGGGAGACGGCACTGAAGTGCACGTCTACGGTCCAGGGGACGAGGACCACGACTTCTTCGGGAGTGCACCGGTGATCGGGTTCGCTGTCGACTCGTTCCCGGACGTTCACGCCGCGATGACCGCGGCCGGAACCAAGTTCATCTACCCTGAGCCGCAGCGAGCCGGCGGGCGCGCATGGCAGCATTTCCGCGGCCCCGACGGAAACATCTACGAAGTCATCGGACCAGATGATCAGGGCGCGTAACAGGCGGTACGGCGGCGAATATAGCGGGCGGGCGCAGGACGGCCAGGGAAACTCGATCAGGCCGAGACCAGGTCACACACAAAGATGAGGGTCTCGCCCGGCGCGATTATGTTCCCGGCGCCGCGGTCCCCGTAGGCGAGGCCCGGAGGAATGACCAGCTGACGGCGGCCGCCGACCTTCATGCCTTGCACGCCCTGGTCCCAGCCGGCGATGACCTGCCCAGCGCCGAGCTGGAAGGACAGAGGTTCGCCCCGGTCCCAGCTCGCGTCGAATTCCTCGCCCGTAGAGTGGGCGACCCCGACATAGTGAACCGTGACCCGGTCACCCGCACTGGCGACGGGACCCTTGCCTTCCCAGATGTCGGTGATCTCTAGTTCGGCTGGCGGCTCGCCGCCGGGAAAGTCGATCTCTGGCTTGCCGACGCTCATGATGCCTCTTCTCCTAGCTCTGCTTCCGCGCGCCCGCCCCCAGCCGGGCAGCCGTGCAAGCCCCCTGACTGAGCCCGTCCGCTGACGCAAGGTTATGCGGCCATGACTCTGCTTCCATCCGCAACCGCAGGAGACCCCGTCCCAGCATCTCCATGCAAGCCCTGCCATACCCATACGCTTCCTCCAGATATTCCGCACTCAATCAGGCGCTGGCGCATCGTGAAGGTCGAGCGGTGCGTCGTTGCTGAGGATTGCGGCGCGCTCATCAACCCCGCCGTCGTCGAGGGCCAGATCAGGGGCGGCGTCGCGCAGGGCATCGGCGCGGTCCTGCTCGAACGGTCGGCGTATGACCAGGACGGCAACTGCCAGTCAGCCACGTTCATGGACTACCTGGTGCCGACCGCCTGCGATATTCCCCGCATCGAGATAGAGCACCTCGAGACCGTGCCGCTCGACACCGACGTCAACTTCCGCGGCGTGGGCGAGGGCGGCATGATTGTCGCGCCGCCCACGGTAGTGAACGCAATCGAGGACGCGCTCTCGCCCTTCGGCGTGCGGATCTACGAGCAGCACCTACCCCCCGCCCGCATCCTGGAACTCATCGCCGCACCGGACTCAGGCCAGTAGGTTGCGGCACCGGGTCACCATGACAAACAGCACCGAAGCGCGGAGATCTGCGGTCATGCGGGAATCGTTGTCTATGGCTGGTAGGGAGGGGCCACGCCCCATCCCCAGTGCGGGACGGGAGCCTGTTGGGCTACATCTGCGCCGGTCTGCGAATTGTGCATGGCCAGGCGGGTGCCCCATTCCAGGTAGCCGACCAATGCCGCGCGGAATTCGGGGTCGGCGGGTAGGTTGGCGTCGTCGGCGGCCAGGCTCATCAGCGACGCGAATCGGAAACGCTGCTCGGTAGTGATGTTGAGGTTGCGGTGGTGGCTGAGCATCGCGGGATAGCCGCCAAGCCGGTCGGTGTAGTCGGCGGGCCCGCCGAACACCTCGGACCACCAGGTCGTGACGTGCTCGCGGTGCTGTTCGCTGACGCCGCCGGGAAAGAACGGGCTGAGCAGCTCATCGCGCTCGACCCGGTCGTAGAAGCAATCGATCAGGCGAGCGATGGCCGGACGGCCTCCAGCCCACTCGTACAGGGTCGGCAGCCCGCTCATCACGTCACCGTAACATTGTAATCATTGCGGAGGCTCCTCGTTAAGGATGCCCGAGGACGTCGGCCAGCCCGGGCCGGAACCGGGCTCAGCTGTTTTTGGGGATCTCGACGGAGACATTCGTGGCTTTGACGGCGGCGACCGCGAGCATTCCTGGTTCCAGGCCGAGTTCGTCGGCGGCTTCGCGGCTGAGCAGGGACACGAATCTGTGCGGCCCGGCCTGGATCTCTACCTGGGCCATCACGGTGTCGCGGGTGACCCGGCTGATCAGGCCGCTGAACCTGTTCCGTGCCGAGTGGGCCACGACCACCCGGTCCTGCTCGTCGGCCGGCTGACTCGGCCAGCTCCTGGGCCAGCGTGGCGAGCGCTGTCCCGTCGACGGCCATCCGCCCGGAGTCGTCGGTGACAGTGGTGATCCGTCCCCCGTCCGCCCAGCGGCGCAGGGTGTCGGTGCTGACCCCCAGCAGGCTGGCCGCTTCTTTTATTCGGAACATCGGCATTTCCGGAGTGTAACGCAGATGCGGCGGCCTCCTGGGGCAGGGCGGCGCACCGGCGGCCATCCGGTCCGGCGCGGACGCTGCTGCCTGAAACGATGCCGGGTACAGGCCCGGGCAAGCATCCAGAAAGTGCCCGCTGACCAGGGCGGACGCCCGCTAGCGTGGCCGGGTGTTCGGGCCTGGCTGGACCGAAGCCGTCGCGCTGGCGGCGGCATTCTGTCATTGCGGTGCTGGCGACCCCTGCGGGGATCTCCGGGTGCAGTGCTGCTGCTGCCGTTTCAGGTCAGCGTGCTGGGCACGCCGAGCCCGGCGGTCACGCCCACCAACCTGCTGTACAACGTGGTCGCCACCCCGGGAGCGCTGTACCGGTACTGGCGGCAGGGACAGACCGGCGGCCGCCTGGCCCTGGTGCTCATCGCCGGGACCCTGCCCGGCGTCATCGCCGGGTCGGTCATCCGGGTCACGCTGCTGCCCGGCCCTCAGGTCTTCGATCTGGTGGTCGCCGCGGTGCTGCTCCCGCTAGGTACCTGGCTGGTGCTGACCCGCCCAGCGCCGCCCGGCGAACCGGGCCGCCGGGTGCGGCTGATCCCGGTACCGGTCCTGGTCGCGCTGGCGGCCATCGTGGGCTTCATCGGCGGTATCTACGGGATCGGCGGCGGCTCGATCCTGGCACCGATCCTGATCGGGTCAGGCAGGCGCGCTTCCGAGGTCGCCCCGGCCGCCCTGGCGTCCACGTTCGTGACCTCCGTAGCGGGCGTGATCACTTTCATGATCTTGTCCGTGCATCATCATGGCCCGGTGGCGCCGAACTGGCCCACCGGGATCGCGCTGGGTATCGGCGGCCTGGCAGGCGGCTACACCGGTGCCCGGATCCAGTCCCGGCTACCCGACGTCCTGATCCGTCGCCTGGTCGGCGTCCTGGTCATTGCCATCGGCGCCCGCTACCTATGGCTCGGGCTGGCATAACGGAGCCGGTGACGCGATCCGCAGGATGACAGATGCCTGACCAGGGCCCAGCTGCACTGCGAGGGTATCGGCAGATCGCCGTATCCAGCCGCTTTCCGGCCCGCTTGCAGCAAGGGCGATGAGTTTTCCGCCTGGGAGCAGTCACAACGTCAGAAGGCTGTGATAGGCCTCTGGGAGAGACGAGGGGAACACATATGAGTGGCGTACGTGTGCTGGTCGGCACGCGCAAGGGCGCGTTCATCTTGAGCTCGGACGGCAACCGCGGGCAGTGGGACGTCAGCGGCCCTCACTTCGCGGGCTGGGAGATCTACCACGTCAAGGGATCTCCGGCCGACCCGGACCGGTTGTACGCCTCGCAGTGCAGCGGCTGGTCCGGGCAGGTCATCCAGCGCTCCGACGACGGCGGTCAGAGGTGGGAGCCGGTGGGCAACCAGTTCTCCTACGACGGGGTCCCCGGCACCCACCAGTGGTACGACGGCACGCCGCACCCGTGGGAGTTCGAGCGGGTCTGGCACCTCGAGCCGTCGCTGGATGACCCGGACACGGTCTACGCCGGTGTCGAGGACGCCGGGCTGTTCCGGTCCACCGACGGCGGGCAGCACTGGCAGGAACTGCCGGCGCTGCGCGGCCACGACTCCGGGCCGTCCTGGCAGCCGGGAGCGGGCGGGATGTGCCTGCACACGATCATCCTCGACCCGGCTGCGCCCGGCCGGATGTTCGCCGCCATCTCGGCCGCGGGTGCGTTCCGGTCCGACGACGCCGGCCAGACCTGGACGCCGATCAACCGCGGCCTGCAGTCCGAGGGCATTCCCGACCCCGACGCGGAAGTCGGCCACTGCGTGCACCGCATCGCGATGCACCCCTCCCGCCCGTCGGTGCTGTACATGCAAAAGCACTGGGACGTGATGCGCAGCGACGACGCGGGCGGATCCTGGCACGAGATCAGCGGGAACCTGCCCACCGACTTCGGATTCCCGATCGACGTGCACGCGCACGAGCCGGACACCGTCTACGTGGTCCCGATCAAAAGCGACGCCGAGCATTACCCGCCCGACGGGCAGCTGCGTGTCTACCGCAGCCGGACCGGCGGCGACGAGTGGGAGGCCCTCACCAGCGGCCTGCCACAGGAGCACTGCTATGTCAACGTCTTGCGGGATGCGATGGCGGTCGATTCCCTCGATTCCTGCGGCGTGTACTTCGGCACCACCGGCGGCCAGGTCTATGCATCACCCGATTCTGGTGACAGCTGGGCCCCGATCGTCCGCGATCTGCCGGCCGTGCTGTCGGTCGAGGTGCAGACGCTGTCATGATCCGGGTTGTGCTCCCCGCGCATCTGCGGGCCCTGGCCCGGATCGACGGCGAAGTCGAACTGGACGTCACCGGCCAGATCACCCAGTGCTCGGTCCTGGACGCGCTGGAAGAGCGCTACCCGATGCTGCGCGGGACTATCCGCAACCATGATGGCGGCCAGCGCCGGGCGTTCATCCGGTTCTTCGCCTGCGAGCAGGACCTGTCCCACCAGCCTCCAGACACTTTGCTGCCCGAAGCGGTCACCACCGGCGCCGAGCCGTACCTGATCGTCGGCGCCATGGCCGGTGGCTAGTGCTCGAAGACTCCTTCGGCCGCGTCGCGACCGACCTGCGGGTGTCACTGACCGACCGGTGCAACCTGCGCTGCGCCTACTGCATGCCACCCGAGGGCCTGGACTGGCTGCCAGGACCCGGCCTGCTGACCGACGACGAGCTGGCCCGCCTCACCTCGATTGCGGTGACACACCTGGGCATCACCGAGGTCCGTTACACCGGTGGCGAGCCATTGCTGCGCCGCGGCCTGCCCGGCATGGTGTCTCGCACCGCGGCCCTGCGTCCGCGACCGGAGATCTCGCTCACCACTAACGGGATCGGGCTGACCCGGCTGGCCGCGCCACTGCGCGAGGCCGGGCTGGATCGCCTCAATGTGTCTTTGGACACGCTGTCGCGCGACACGTTCGTGACACTCACCCGCCGGGACCGGCTGCCCGATGTCCTGGCCGGGCTCGCCGCCGCCGCTGCCGCCGGCCTGGCACCAGTCAAGGTGAACGCGGTCTTGATGCGCGGCGTCAACGATCACGAGGCCGCCGCGCTGCTGCGGTTCTGCCTGAACCACGGATACCAGCTGCGGTTCATCGAGCAGATGCCCCTGGACGCCCAGCACGGCTGGCGGCGGGCTGACATGGTCACCGCCGATGAGACCCTGGCGGCCCTGTCGGCACAGTTCTCGCTCACTCCCGACGAACCCTCCGCCCGCGGATCGGCCCCCGCCGAGACATTCCTGGTCAACGGCGGCCCCGGCCACGTCGGTGTCATCGGATCAGTGACCAGACCCTTCTGCCGAGCATGCGACCGCGTCCGGCTGACCGCTGACGGCCAGGTCCGCAACTGCCTGTTCGCCAACGGCGAGAGCGACCTGCGCACCCCACTGCGCGCCGGAGCCGGCGACGACCAGCTGGCCGATCTGTGGCGTCAAGCCGTTGCCACCAAACTTCCCGGACACGGCATCAACGATTCCGGCTTCCTCCAGCCTGCCCGGCCAATGTCAGCCATAGGCGGCTGACCTGCGTACGGCTGTGCTCATGACCTTCGCGGTCGCTGTCTGCAGGATGCGTATCCCCACTGGCTCCGCCATCATTCAGTTGCCGGTCTCTGGAGGCGTTGACGCCGCTCCTGCAACGAGAACAGGTTTGGCCTTGACGCTGGCAGGGAGAAGCTCGACACAGCAAGACGGAGCCGGCGCAGCATCGGCTGGTATGGCCGCGATCATTTCCAGGTAGCGGTGCACGAGGGGAATGGTGACTGCGCCTTCGCCTACCGCGGACGCGACCCGTTTGACCGATCCCTGGCGCACGTCACCGGCGGCGAACACGCCGGGCAAGCTCGTCTCCAGCGGCAGCGGCGGGCGGCCGGGGGGCCAGCGGGTGTCGGTGCCGCCGGGCAGGTCCGGCCCGGTGAGGATAAACCCCCACTGGTCGCGTGCGATGCTCGCGCCGAGCCATTCGGTCCGCGGCTGCGAGCCGATGAGAATGAACAATGCGTCAGCCGGGACGCTGCGCCGCGCCCGGGAGGTGGTGTCCTCAAGGACCAGCGATTGGAGATGGCTGGTGCCGGTGCCGCCGGTTACCTGCACGCGGTAGCAGACGTCCACGTTGGGCGTAGCGCCGATCTCGCGAATCAGGTAGTCAGACATGCTGTCGGCCAGCGATTCGTCACGCACCAGGATCGTCACCCGGTTGGCCCACTTGGCCATGTGCAGTGCGGTCTGCCCGGCGGAGTTTCCGCCCCCGACGACGAACACCTCCCGTCCGCGCATGGCCGGTGCTTCGCTGACCGCGGCGCCGTAGAAGACCCCCCGGCCCTGCAGCGTCTCCAGGCTCGCGATGCCGAGCCGCCGGTAGGCGGCGCCGGTCGCGATGATCACGGTGCGCGTGGTGAGAACACTGCCGTCGGATAGCCACAGCCGGTAGTGACCATCCTCGCGGCAGAGACCCTGGGCCTGGCGCATGAACAGGAACGTGGTGCCGAAGGTCCAGGCCTGTTGCCAGGTCTCCTGGGCCAGCTTGGAGCCGCTGATGCCCTGGGAGAAGCCAGGGTAGTTGCGGATCATCGAGCTGGTCCCCGCCTGGCCGCCGATGGCCTCATGCTCGGCAACCACGGTCCGCAGGCCCTCGGAGGACGCGTAGACCGCGGCGGCGAGCCCGGCCGGGCCTGCGCCGACCACCGCCACGTCGAAGACCTCCTCGGCGGAGATCGGTGTCATGAGGCCGAACGCGTCAGCGATCTCAAGGTTCGAGGGGTTGACCAGCGCTGACGGCTCAGCCCCGAACCGGAGCACGACAACCGGCAGTTCCGGCAACTCCAGGCCGAGTTCGCACAGCATCTGCCGGCCGCGGCCGGAGGTGGCATCATAAAAGCCGGCCGGGACCCGGTGACGGGAGAAGAGGTCACGCAGCTCCTGAGACCGCGCGGACCATCGCTCACCAATCACCCGCACCGCCTCGAACCCGCCGCCGCGCCCGCTGCTCCACTCGCCCAGAAACTCCGTAATTGAGCGGTGGAACTCCTCAGCCGGGGTCTGCACCGGACGCGTCACCCAGTGGTCAATCTTGCCCAGGGTGACTGCGTCGAAGACCGACCGCACCGATTCCCAGTCACCCCAGCGAACCGTGGCCACCCGAAGTGCCGTCGGATCGATCGCGCGGACCGCGGCAAGCACCTCGATGCCATCGGGGTCCTGCGCGCCGACCCCGCCAATGACCAGCGCAACCGGCAGGCCAGCCGCCAGCAGGTCCCGCATCCAGGATTTCAGCTCCGCAGACCGATCGCAGACGACGATCTGATAGTCCGCGCCATACCTCTTGGACAGCTCCCGATTGAGGATCGCCCGGGCGCCAGGCTCACGGCAGACGATGACGATGGCCGCCTGTGCCCCTGAAGTTTCACCGCGCACGGTGGCAGCCAGCTCCTCATACGGAGCGGTGGCAATGCCGGCTGATGCAGTCATCTCGTCCCCAAAGACCCGTTGTTTGGCATCCGGTGCATAGCCGAAGGTATGAACTGCAGCGTTCGCGCGCCGTTCGCGCAGCGCTCGGCCTCACGCGGTCACGGTGAGGCATGAGAATGCTCCTGCCTCTCCGATTCGGGCCAGGCGGTCTGCGCGCTTTGTGGCCCGGAAGAGCAGTCCGGTTCATGACACGTATCAGCCAAGGGTGAGGATGGACTCCTCCGACAAGGTCATCGCGCTGGCGCCGGGCCTATGGGACAAGCTGAACCTGGACATCGCGGCCGGCAAGTTCACGCCGAAGATCGCGGGGAAAGAACTGCTTCCGAGCCTTGCAGCCGCTTCTGCCTTGGCAGGGACCGTGCGTTCCGCGCGAAGCGCGCGATGAGCGCGAACGGGATCCTGGCGGGCCGTGCCTGTATGACACTGCGGGCCTCCCGTGCGCGCCGCCAGGCGGCGGCCTGCTCCCGCATCGCCCTGTCCCGCTCGGCGCTGATCGTCTGCATGATGGCCGGATACATGGCTTCCTCCTCGGTCGCTGGGCTGTGACGGCCCTGTGTGCGAGCCGGCCGTCTGGCCGGTTACCCCGACGACGAACCGGGACCAGCCAGATGGACAACTGCGCGAACCGATGTGCCGCCACATCGGCACGGCGGGGCCGTGGTGCCGCTGATCACGAGGCTGACCTGGTCTGGGGATCGCTGGAGCGAGGCAGGATCCAGGCCATCTGCGGGGCCAAATGCTTTCGCTTCCGCCATCGCGAAGGTGGTACCCGGGTCCTGTCACTGTCGGGAGCCGCGTCGGCGTGGTTTGGGTTTCTGTAAGTTTGGGCTGTGGATTGGCAGAGGTGGCCCGCATGATTGCGCCCAGCGTCCTGGCTACCGAGATCGAGCGGCACGCGGGGCTGCCCACGGGCGCCGGGGAGCGCTTCACTGGCTACGGCGTGATGGGATTGCCGTTCGCCTCCGGGCATGTTCTGGCCATGCGGCGGTTCCCGGCCTCGTCCATCGGCCCCGCCTACACCTCGGTGTGGCATCGTGATCCAGCGGGCCGCTGGGACTTCTGGCAGGACCAGCCCGACGATCAGGCCTGCTCCCGCTACTTCGGCTCTGCGCTGGCCGGGACGCGCCGGGCGCGCATCGAACTGGACTGGCCCGGTGAGTCCACGCTGCGGGTCGCGATCGCAGAAGCAGGCTTTGCCTGGAATGTGACCATGGGGATCTCCGCAGCCACCCGGGTGCTCAACGCCATCGGCGCGCTTCTCCCCGACCGGGCGTGGCGCGCGCCCCCTGTCCTGGCGATGATGGGACCTGCCGCTGGCATGGCGCTGCACGCCGGACGGGTCGCCATGGTTGGGCGCGCGCCCAACGGTCAGGCGTTCGTGACTAACCCCCAGCGGATCTGGCTGATTGCAAAGTCATCGGCCCGCCTAGGTGACCAGGACTTCGGCGCGCCGGGTCCACTCGGCCAGCAGGCTCGTCTCGGCGACTTCTGGATTCCTCAGCGCGGGATCTTCGCCGTCGGCCGCGCCTTCTTCAGCGATTCCTAGACCGGGCCTGACCGGCTCCATCGTGGCGCAGGCAGAACCAGATAATCGGCGCGGCTGCCATGGTCGTTGCGACTACCGTCAGTGCTCGCGTTGCTGGTCTGGCGCGGCCTCCCGCAGGACGGGACCAGAGCCTGCAAGTGCCTGGGAACCCCCGGCGGGGCGAGCCGCAGCGACCACCGGCAGGCCAGGTCGTCGACGACGGCCGGCAGCCCGGCCCGCCGCTCCAGCCCGTGATCGGGGTCACCGGAGATGTTACGGACCAGGTCGTTGGGCAGCTCGAAGCCTGGCTGCCGGTCCCGTCCGCTGTCGGTGCCATCGGCAGCCACGACACTACTGCCTGCGCTGAGATTAAGAGGTGATCACGACCAGGCTGCCGAGCGGAACCTGGGAGAGGACGTGCAGCCCCGTCGCGGGTACCCGGACGCAGCCGTGGCTGACCGCGCGGCCGAACACTGACGGGTTCGGCCAGCCATGCAGGCCCACCGTGCCGGGGCCGCCGCCAAAGGTGGTCAGCGTGTTCGAGTGGAATCCCAGGGGCAGGATGAGTGGGCTGTAGGTCGGGTGCAGAGGGGCGAGCAGCGCGAGCAGGAAGGTCCGTCCCGTGGGCGTCGGCGTGGCCGGGGCGCCGACTGCCACCGTCCATGTTCCCAGTGGCCGGCTGCCGTCGTAGACGCTGAGCGTACGGGCGCCGGTGCTGATCCGGATGAGGTAGGCGCTGCGCCGGGTGTCGAGTTGCGGGCCGCTGGCCCCGGCGGTATAAATCCAGCCGGTGGCGCGGTTGGGGCGGCTCGGGAGCAGCACCCGCTCCCATCCCGGGCTGCGCTGCACGACCGGAACCCAGGTCGGGCTGCCGAGTTCAGCCGCCGGGAGCACCGCAACCGGCCGCTTCCCCGGCCCGGCGTAGACAATCTGCGGTGTCAGCGGGTGGACCACCAGCCCCCCGGTAGCGGCGAAAGGCGCCGGGTCACGGGGAGCCGCCGGGATGCTCGCATACGTCGTCGCACGTGGCAGCCGGGCCAGTTCCGCCCTGGAAACCCCGGCCGGGGCCGCAATGTGCTGCGCGGGCGCCGCTGCGTGCGCCGCCGTGGATCCGCTGCACGCCGCCGTCAGCACCGCCGTGCCGGCCGCGGTCAGCACGGCTCCTGCCACCCGGGCCTGCCGCCTCCGGCAGGCCCGGAATCCCCTCACCCGGTCTCCCGCGTCAGCCCGTCACCGGAAGGGTGGCGTGCACCGGGCTTGGTGCCGGGGCGGCGGGTGGCGTCGGGCTCGCCGGGGTGGTCGGTGAGACGGTCGGTGTCGGGCTCGGCAGCGTCGTTGGTGAGACGGTTGGCGTCGGGGTCGGTGAGGCAGTCGGGGTGGGTGTCGGCTTGGGGCTCGGAGCGGCGCACGACACCCAGAACACCTTCTGCTTGGCGAAACCGTGTTCACCCGTGAAGTTCCAGAAGAGCTTGTAGTGCCCATCTTGCAGCGTCATGTCGCCAGTGCGGCCGCCGCCGTTGCTGTCCAGCGCCAGCGCGCCGGACGTGACCACGCTGCGGTCGCCGGTCGGCGGCCAGGACTTGATCTGCCAGGACACGGACTGACCTGGGTCAAAGCCGAAAGCGTCCAGGTAGAAGACACACACGTGTGGCTCGTTGCGCCGGTCGTTCACCGGCGTGGTGGACCGGTGGATCTTGACCGTGCCGTTGTCGCCCTTCGGCTGCGCGCCTGCACCCGGAGCTGCGAAAGCTACGGTCAGGCCGGTAGCCATGAGCACCGCACCGAGAAATATGGCGAGATTCGCACGCCGAGCACCGATGGTCACGCAACGCCTCCCATGTCGCAGAAACTTGGGCTACATGGCGAAGCGCCGGAGGCCGGGTAACCGTTACACGGTGCGCCCCGTCAGCAGTAACCTGCGGCCGCGTTAAGGGGCCCGTCATCGCGGCTCCTCCGTTCTGAGTTCCAGCTGGCGTGGGCCCGGCGAGACCTGTGATTACCGTCGGAGCGCCCGGCCGCGGTCAGCATGGTGACGCTGCAGGACCTCAGCCGAGACACGGGCATACTTTTGCCTGCGACCGCACCGAGATGTGGGCATTGCCAACAGCCCCGGCGCCTCGAGCCGCGGTGGAAAGAAATCGAGGTCAGGGTCCAGCTCTAGGCAAGGTGGCACTACCGCGCCGAAGAAGAAAGCAGGCGCCAAGGGAGGCAAAGCGGCAGCGCGCAAGAAATACGCCTCAGCGCAGCACGTCGGCCAGATCCCCCCCGTCAGTAGCGCCCGGCGCTTCGTCCGCGAATTCGACCTGCTTGTCGTGTTTCTTCGCGTCGATCAACCCGCGTCACCGCTTCTTCGAGAAGGTGACATTGCCGCCGTGGACCGGGATCAGCTCGATCCAAGTGTGGCCGGGGGGGACCTCGAGCTTCTGGCCCTTCTTCGTGGTCAGCTTGATCCTGGAGGTCGGCGCCTTGCCCTTGTGCCAGGTCGCGGCGACCATCCGGCCGTTGTGGAAGAGCAGGGCGTTGCCGGAGCCCGTCAGCAGGGTCTCCGGGACGTGGTTGCCGGCCGGGTCCAGGTAGCCCGCGTCACCCTCGCGCACTCGCAGGACCAGCACGTTGGTCGCCGGGAACTGGTCGCGGGCGGGCGCGTTGCTGTTCGTGTTGTGGTATCTGCCGTTTCTGACGACCCACTCCGTGGTGTGCGCGGCAGAGAACTGAGCCCTGATCTTCGTCACCTTGCGACCTTGCGGCAGGTCCTTGGCCGGGCCCCAGGCGAGGTAGTCCGGCGGGGTCCTCGCCTGCTTGCGCTTCGCGACCGCCGCGACCTTTCCGAGGTGGACGAACAGGTTGTACGGCGCCGCCCGGTCCGTGGAGCGGTACATCCCGTTGGTGGCCTGGCCGTAGAACCGGATGTGCGCGGCCTTGATCCGCGCGATCGTCTTAGGCGCCGCGCCGCTGGTCACCATCGACGCGTGCACGGGCGAGACGACGTCGACATCGCTGGCGCGCATGGAGCGGATCGGCCCGACGTTGCGCGGGACATGGGAGTAGTAGAACACCGCCAGTCTGGTGAGGCCGCCCTCAACGAGCTCCTCGACGACCATGTCGGCCTGGCTCAGGCCGGCTTGCGGCTGGCTGGACACGGTATTGTCCATCTTCGCGACCAGGACCGGGTGGTGAAGCCCGGCGGTCTTGTCCGACGCCACCTTGAGCCCGGTCAGCGGCCAGTACTGAGTGACCGTCTGGCTACCCTCGATCCTCGGCGGGATGAGCGGGGGGATGTGGGCCCACGGGCTCGGGCTGGACCGCCCGCCGCACGCGGTCAGCACGAGGCCGGCCGCGGTGAGGGCGAACAAGGTCAGGGCAACGCGTCGCACAAGTACTTCTTACTTCTCCATCAAGGGCGAGACCAACAGTCCTGTCGAGTGTGAACGATCGATTCAGCCCGCCCGCGAAGGCCGCGCCGGGGGCCCAGCATTGTCGCGGAGTGCCTGAACGACCGGTCCCCGCCGGCTCACGGAAACCCGCAGGCTGGACGGGAACCATGACCACAGCCACCCGCCGTCAGCGCCGGTCCTCCGGGGCGGACTCACAGGTGCAGCTGGCGGCAACTCGGTGCTGGGCAGCTGCCGCACACAGATCGTTCCGTCGCTTTGGTGCTGGTACTTACTGCCGGGCCAAGATGGGAATTTACCCCATATGACTCAGGCCTCTGCGCAGCGGTGCCTGCCGCCGCGGCCAGGTTCTTCCCGATCACCGCCATTGTTGCGTTCATGGCCACGGTGGGCCTGAACTCCATCTGCCCGGTCCTGGCGCTGCTCGATGAACACAGCCCCCAGTTGGGCCACGTGGCCTCGTCGTCGGCGGCCGCGAGCACCAGCAGCTGGCCGCCTGCGGCCTTGATCGCCTCGACCACCTGGTCGACACCCGCGTCAATCCTGGCTGGCCGTCAGATGGGGCACGGTCAACCGGTCAGCGCAAAAGCTCGGCGAGCTTTTCTGATGGTGTCATGTAGTCGAGGGTTTTGCGGGGGCGGCCATTGAGGCTGCGCGCGATGCGGGCGATGTCGTCGGCGGAGTGGACCGACAGGTCGGTGCCTTTGGGGAGGTACTGGCGGAGCAGGCCGTTGGTGTTCTCGTTGGAGCCGCGCTGCCAGGGCTTGTGCGGGTCGCAGAAGTAGACCGGGATGCCGGTGGCGACGGCGAACTCGGCGTGGTAGGCCATCTCCTTGCCCTGGTCCCAGGTGATGGTCCGCGGCCAGCTCGGCGGGCAGCGTCGGTGATCGCCTGCCGCATGGCCTCCTCGACGAGGTGGGCGTCACGGCCGCCGGGCAGGTGCAGCAGCAGGACGAAGCGGTCTGGTCCGCTCGACCAGGGTGCCGATCGCGGACTTGCAGTCCTTGCCGATGATCAGGTCGCCTTCCGTAAGACTGAAGGGGCCCGGGAGAGTCGGGTGTGGCTGAGGTCGCCTTGCGTCACTGTCGCTCATTGGGAATGTTCACCCGGCTCTTCCGGGGTGCCCTGGCTGCTGAATTGAGATGTGCGCTTGGTCGCTGGTTACGGACGTGACAGCGGGGTGCTCCGCGGGTGATCAGACAACCCATCGGAGCAGGAGGCGTATGTCATGACAGAACGAGACAGGGCATGGATCGGTGTCGACATCGGCAAGAGGCATCACTGGGTCTGTGCGGTCGACGAGAACGGGACGAAGTTGCTGTCGTTGAAGGTCCTCAACGACGAGGCCAGATCCTGGAGGTGATCAGTGGTCGGTGAGGTAGCTGTGCCGGGATCGCTGGGCCGTCGACATCCTCGGCACTCCGTCAGCGCTTCTGGTCGCGTTGCTCGCCTGGCCGGCGAGCGGGTGCGCTACGCCTCCGGGCGAGTCGTGGCGGCGATGAGCGCCGCCTATGCGGGCGAAGGCAAGACCGATGCCAAGGACGCCTACGTCATCGCTGAGACCGCCCGCATCCGGACCAATCTCGCCGTCGTCGACTGCAATAGCGACCTGGTGCGGACCTTGGGGGTGTTGACCGGGCACCGCGCGGACCTGGTGGCCGACCGGGTCCGGATGATCAATCGGTTGCGGGACCTGCTGACCAGCGTGTTCCCCGCTTTGGAGCGCGAGTTCGACTTCGCCTCCTGCAAGGGAGCGCTGGTGCTCCTGACCGGCTATGCCACCCCGGAGGCGATCCGTCGGATGGGAGAGGCGAGGCTGTCGCGATGGCTACGTCAGCGCCGGGTCCGCGGCTACGCAGATGTCGCCGCCCGAGCGGTCGCCGCCGCCCGGGGCCAGCAGATAGCCCTCGCAGGGCAGGACGTGGCCGCCAGCATCGTCGCCGAGCTCGCCGGCACCATCCTGACTCTGCACCCTCGCCTCGCCGAGCTCCGACCAGCAGATCCAGGGCGCCTTCGCCCAGCATCCACAGGCGCAGGTGATCGAGTCGATGCCCGGGTTCGGGCCCGTCCTCGGCGCTTCGCTGCTGGTCGGACCGGCGATCTGGCGGCGTTCCCGACCGCCGGGCATCTGGCCGCAGCGGCCGGGCTGGTCCCGATCCCGAACGACTCCGGACGCCGCCGGGAACCTCCACAAGCCACGCCGCTACAGCCGACCGCTACGACATGCGCTCTACCTATCCGCCCAGACCTCCATGATGCGCCCTGGCCCCAACCGCGACTACTACCTGAAGAAGCGAGACCAAGGCCGCACCCACAGCCAGGCCGTCATCGCCCTGGCCCGACGCCGCATCGACGTTCTCTGGGCCCTCTTGCGCGACAACCGCACCTAGACCGCCACCCCACCGACGACGGCTCAGCCGCTTGACAACACCATTGAGATTCCCAGTGGCCCGGGACGGCCCGGTCCTCGGCCTCGGCCGGTCGCTGATCATCACCATGTCCTTGATGCGGCCGGTGTTCTCATTGCGGCCGCGGGGGCGGCGCTTGGCCCGGCCGGAGCGCAGGCAGCGGGCCAGTTCGCGGCGCAGCTCACCGCGGCCCTGCACGTACAGGGCCTGGCAGATGGTTTCGTGGCTCACCCACATCATGGGATCGCGCGGGAACTCGATCCGCAACCTCCGGGAGATCTGCACTGGTGACCACCAGTCGGTCAGCCAGCCGGTGACCTGGGCAGCCAGCGCCGGGTCAGCCAGCTTGCAGGCCTTGGGCCGGCGCTCTCGCGGGCCCGCTGATGCGCCCGCCACGCCCGGTAGCCGAGACGGCCGCCGCTGGCTGCCACCTCACGCGACACTGTTGAGACTGCCTTCCCGAGCCGGGCAGCGATGACGGTGAACGACTCGCCAGCACGCAGCCCGAGGCTGATCTCCTCCCGGTCAGCCAGCGTGAGCCGACCCGGCCCCGGCACCCACCTGTCCTGGCGGACCGGACGCCGCGGAGCCTGCCGGGCGATGATCCGGACCAGCTCATGCGAGCAGCCGACCTGCGGACCGATTTCGCGTAACGACAGGCCCCGGGCCCTCAGCCGCAACGCCAGCTGCCGCTGCTCTGCGCTCAGATGTACAGGCATCCGCGAACCTCCTCAGCTCATCGAGAATCCTCTCGACTCACCGAGGCCTTGCGCTGACCGGTTGAACCTGCCTGGTTCGGCCCGGGGCCGTTCGTTGCCAGGCTAGGACCCGGGTGACCTTGGCGCTGCCCTCTTGAGGGCACAGAATGGGCTGGTGAGGGTCACGGTGACCCGGATCGAGTGGGACGGCACCATGCAGCGCCGCATGGTGGACACCGTCGGGCGCGACGACGGCCCGCAGTGGGAAGACCTCGCTGCCCGCGCCCTGGCCGCGCTGCCGCTCTACACCCCGGTGCCGCGAACCCCCATCTACCACGTCAGCGTCGATGATCAGGTGATCCTGGCTGCCGAACACAATCTCACCGGCTCGCTGCAGGACCTGGTCACCGCTGTGCTAGCGATGGGCGCCGTGATGTGAGCGAGCTCGCCGGGGTTCGCCAAGTGTTTCACCAAGCTCTCCTCGTGCATCTCCGCTGGCAGGTGCACCTTAAGCGGCTGGCAGCCCTCCTTGCGCTGGGAATTCTCGCCCCCCGGAAAGATCACAGGTAATACCAACTATCTTCGACCAGTCACCTGGCCCTGGATTCCAGCGGCCTGGGCCTCTGCCACAGTGGGATAAGTAGAAAAATAGCCATTAAATCCCATTGCGGACAAAACGCGCAGCAGCAGCCGCGACGAGAGAGCCAGCCGCAGCTGCCCGCCGTTCGCCACAGCATGCTGATGAGCCAGCGCGAGCGTGCGAACACCCATCGTGTCGGTGAACGTGGTCCCAGTCATATCCGCTATCACCACCGCCGCACCAGACCTGAAAGCCGTGAGCAGCTCATCACGGACATCAGCCGCATTGGCGATGTCTATCTCGGCAGGCAGTTTCACCACCATCAATGACGGACTGGCAGGCACCCCCTTACCCCCGGGTCACCCAACTGTGATCCCGGGCGAGCAGCCAAAAATTAGCAAGGCCAGCCGCGCCGCACGCTCCCCTTCCGTGCCAGAAAGGGCTCAATGACGAGATCCCCGGAAGGTTGCCACTTCCGTACGGACGGCCACAATGCGTCGGTCCACCGCCAGCCAATCTCCGTGCTCGGCGGGAGCAGAATGAGAGCAGCGAAGCGCCGCCAGATGCGGTCAGACGCGGCGACCCACAGCCAGGCAATGCGTGTGACCAGCGGGAACGTCGGCTAGCAGCAACTTCGTTGGCTTGCGCTCTCAGTTCGGGACCAAGTGCTCTTCGGTTTGGGGTCGGATCGTGATCAGTCTGGCTCAGGTCGAGAATTGGACCTTACGCAGCCGGGCTACCCCGGCCGGCATGTCACGATCTGGCTGCTCGGATGGACGCTGGCACAATTGGGTCCACTTGGCCCCCGGAATGGCCCCCGCGTGCTGTTCGATTGTTCGAAATTATGCCTTCTGAGCAGAGCCCCCTTACGGAATCGAACCGTAGACCTTCCTTACCATCCACACTTCTCGAGGTTCACTGCCCGGCAAACACCTCCCCCAGGGACAGCAGCAGCGCCTTCCTCACGCTGACCCTGGCCAGCAGCACCTGCGATCGCCAGGCCGTCGTCCCGCACGTGGAGCAGCAGCCGGAGCGGATCAATGCCCAGCCAGCGTCAGTATCTGCGTTGGCCGACATTGGCGTTCAAGCCCGGCACGTGACGCCGTATACCGGCCAGTCGCGTCCACGCCGACGGTCAGATAACGGTCAAGCAATCGTCGCCAACTTGCCGGGGCAGGGCTGAAGACCGTGGTGAACAGCGGGTTTGCCCGTCGTCAGGAAGGTTTGAACCAGTGCCGTTATCTGACCTCACCGGAAAGCCAAGCGCGCCAGCCCACGATCTCAACCGGAGGATTGCACCGTGGCACAGGCGAGACAGACGTCATGGGACCCGGCCGGCCTCCGGGGTACCGACACAGCGCCGACCCATCCGAATCTGCCGATGACAGCGAGTTCCGGCCGTGCATCCTAATTCTCGCCCGTGCATACTCATAAGCCCTGTACATGATCAACCTGAGCGGTGCCGAGGGCTCCGCTGCTCGCACTAAAACGCCGACTGTGTGCTCTTGCCGGGCGGGCTGGGCCCGGCATTCTTGTGCGTCAGCGAGCCGGCGGTAGTCGCCATCGGGGCACTGACGCATGGCGTTCGAGGACCCGGCTTGGGGATACGGGGCTCTGGCCGCTCGGCGGGACGACGCGGTGGTCAGGGTCGGCTGCGTGCTCATGAGGATGGCCCTTATTGCCCAGCCGGCGGATTCATACCTCTGGCGGACCCGGTTCGGGGCGGGCGCGCCGGCGCGGTACGACGACGTTCATGACCCTGACCTGCCTGCTGCCCGCCGGGCGTGTGCGCCTCCGGTACGGAGCGATGACCGCTCCCAGCTCCTTGCCCACCCGCTGAAACTCCTCGACGGTCAGCCAGAGGTCAGCGTTGTTCAAAACGGCGGCATCGCGCCACTGCTCAGGCTCGGCGTGGCCGGCCGCGGTGAACTCGACGGCGATGGCGCGGGTCATGTCGATGTGGGCCGCGACGACGGCTGCGGCGGCCGAGGCTCCGGCGGGCGCCGAGATGTCCAGGTCTGTTTGGATCTGGCGTCCGGTCCCTCGCCACGGCCGCTCCCGGCGGTCCGGCCTCGGGGCCGCCGCTTCGGCGAGCCCGTACTGTTCCAGGAGTTTCAGGTGGTACGCCGTCGCGCTCGGGCTCAGGCCGGTTAGCTCCGCGCACTGGGTGGCGGTCAGCTCTTCGCCCGTCGCCAGGGCGTCGATGATGGCCAGCCGGGCCGGGTGCGCCAGGGCCCGGATACTGCGGGGATTCTCGAAGCGGTAGGGAGGGGCGTCCTCCGGTGATCGCTCCTGGTCATAACTCGCTGACATCGATCAGAGGATACCGCTTGATCGGGAGATGTTAAGCAATTACTGTTCAGCAAATGCTGAACATATGCTATCCTCCGATGCATGGAGGATGTACTGGATGTCCGTGATCTGCGGATGCGGTACGGCAAAACCGACGTGCTCAACGGTGTCAGCTTCGCGGCGCGTCGCGGGGAGGTGCTCGCCCTGCTCGGGCCGAACGGCGCGGGCAAGACCACCACGATCGAGATCCTCGAGGGGTTCCGGATGCGTTCAGCGGGCGAGGTCAGCGTGCTCGGCGCCGACCCCGCGCACGGCGGCGAGGCGTGGCGGGCGAGGACCGGCGTCGTACTGCAGTCCTGGCGTGACCACGCGAAATGGCAGGTTCGCGAGCTGCTCGCGTACCTGGGCCGCTATTACGCGCCGTACTCCACGGCGAGCGTCACGCGCCCCTGGCACGTGGATGACCTGATCGAGACCGTCGGGCTGACCCCGCACGCGCGCAAGCGGGTGCGTAACCTGTCCGGCGGGCAGCGGCGCCGCCTCGACGTCGCGATCGGCATCGTGGGGCGGCCCGAGCTGCTGTTCCTCGACGAGCCGACGGCCGGCTTCGACCCCGAGGCCAGACGCGACTTCCATGACGTCGTGCACCGGCTCACCGACCGGGAGCAGACCACGATCCTGCTCACTACGCACGACCTGGACGAGGCGGAACGGCTCGCGGATCGCATCCTGATCCTGGCCGGCGGCACGATCATCGCGGACGGCTCCGCCGATGAACTGTCCCGCGCGATGTCGGGCCAGTCCGAGGTCCGCTGGAGCCGGAACGGGCAGCGGTTCGTGCACGCGGCGGATGACGCGACTGCGTTCGTCAGGGAGCTGTTCTGGCAGTACGGCGAGTCGGTCGAGGACCTGCAGGTGCGCCAGGCCAGCCTGGAGGACACGTACATGGCACTGGTCCGCCAGGCGGAGAACGGTGTGCCGCACAGGTTGACGGCGGTGGCGGCATGAACCCCACGCTGGTGGCGGCGCGAGCGGGACTGTCCCGTGGCTGGATCGAGTTCAAGCAGACCCTGACCACGCCGGGTGACCTGATCGCGATCCTGATCACGACTGGCGGCTTCCTCGCTGCGATGATCTGGACCCGGCACACGCACGTGCCAGGGACGCACTTCTCGCTGGGCACCGCGATGCTGGTCAGCGTGCTCGGCCTGAACGTCGTGGTTTACAGTGTCGTCACAATGGGCGACCAGCTCGTGGTCGAACGCGAGGACGGCACGCTGCTGCGGGCCAAGGCCATCCCGAACGGCACGCTCGGCTACCTGCTTGGCAAGGTCGTCAACATCTCCGGGCAGATAGCGTTCGCTGTCGCGATCACGCTGCTCACCGGCGCTTTCCTGCTCACCGGCCTGACGATCGGCAGCCCTGGCAGCTGGCTGACGCTGGCCTGGGTGCTCGTGCTCGGGCTGCTCGCCACGTTGCCGCTGGGCGCCATGCTCGGGTCGCTGTTCCCCAGCCAACGCAGCGCTGGGCCCTGGTGGTTGCTGCTGCTGGGCGGACTTGCCGCGATCTCCGGCATCTTCTACCCGATCACGCACCTGCCGACGGTCCTGCAGCGGACCGGGCAGGTGTTCCCGATGTACTGGCTGGGGCTCGGGATGCGTTCGGCGCTGCTGCCGAACGCAATGGCGGCGGCGGAAGTCGGCCACTCGTGGCGGCACCTGGCCACGTTCGGCGTCCTGTCCGCGTGGGCGGTCGCAGGGCTCGTGCTGGCGCCGGTCGTGCTGCGGCGGATGGCGCGACGCGAGTCCGGCTCGACCGTCGCGGCCCGCCGCGAGAAAGCGATTCGGGGAATATGAGCGCCCCGAAAGCGAGCGAATCGATTCGCTTCCCGCATAACCATGGGCATGGGCACCGCACTACTTACGGTATGCAGATCCGGACGTCAGGCCCTGCGCATAGCCGGTCACAGATCATCCGGTTCGGCGCGGCACTGCGCGGCCACCCCGGCGATCAGGCTGCCGACCAGACCGGCGCGCGGTTATCAGAAGATCTTCCTGGAGTTGGCCGCTCAGCAGTCCTGGTTATGACCCAAGGGGCGGTCAGCCCAGCCGTATGTTCATATACATCACCGCGCCTGGAGTGAACGTCCTCAATTGCCGCGTTGAGCTCACGTCGCGGTAGCTGGTAAACGCCTGCCGCTCAGGCCGATCGGACGGCGGCGTTGGCCGCGTCGGCTGACAGCATCACAGCCGGTGATGAGCGGGCTCACCAGACCGCGCACGTAGCCGCCTGATTGAAGAATCCGGGTAGGCGTTGCGGCGTTGGTCGTAGCGTTCAGAGGTCCGATGGGCTGGCTCTCGAACCGCCTGCCGGCCGCTTGCGGTCTGGCTTAAGAACGACGTGCCAGCCTGTCGGGTCCTTGCCGTGGTGTGGCTCAAAGAGGCGCGACGCCAGCAACGCCGGAATCAGGCATGCCCGCCGCGGTCCTTCCCCGGACGATGATGAAGGAGCGGTTGATGGCAGCAGTGATGATCGGTGTCGGCCCGCACAAGGGCTCGCACACGGCGGTGGCGATCGGCGCGGCCAGGAGCCGCTGGGCGAGGTGCGGGTGCGGGCCTCGGCGGCCCAGGCGCAGCGGCTGGTGGCGTGGGCGGCGGGCTGGCCGGAACGGACCTGGGCGGTTGAGGGTGCCGCGGCTTCGACACCCCGCTGGCCCAGCAGCTCGTCGCGGCCGGCGAGCGGGTGGTTGACGTGCGCCCAAGCTGGGCGCCCGGGTGCGGCTGCTGTCGGCCGGGAACACGAGGAAGAACGTCCCTAACGACGCCTGGTCGGTCGCATCTTGGCGCTGCGCTCAAGCTCCCGGCGGGAGGTCACGCGCACGATCACCCGGGGGTGCTCAAGGTGTGGTCACCGCCCCCGGCAGCTGTGCTGCACTCGCACCCAGGTCGCCTGCCGGCTGCACGCCGCGCTGTGCGAACTGGTCCCCAGCAGCGTCTCCAAGGACATCACCGACAGGTCACGCCGCCGTGTCCTGGACGCGGCCAGGCCGACCGGTGCCCTCGCCCTGGCCCGCTACGAGCTCGCCGACGACCTCACCGGGACCTGCGCCGCGTCGACGCCCAGATGGATGACACCATGAAGCAGCTGACAGCGGCGGTCGGGGCGTCGCGCACCACGACCACCGGCATCCTCGGCGTCGGACCGGTCATCGCCGCGACCTGTTCGGCGGCGTGGCCGATGTCTCGCGCTTCGCGGCCGGGACCACTTCGCCTCCTACAACGGACCGCGCCGATCGAGGTGTCCTCGGGAAACCGCAGATCTGCCGGCTGTCGCGGCGCGGAACCGGCGACTCAACCACGTCATCCACATGGCTGCGATTACCCAGATCCGCTACCGCCACAGCGACGGCCTCGGGCCTCCTACGACCGCAAGCTCGCCGAAGGCAAAACCCACAAACAAGCACTCCGGTCCCTCAAGCGGCGCATCAGCGACACCATCTTTGCCCGCCTCCAGGCCGACGCCCGGCAGGCTGCCGCAGCGGCCGACCGTGAGGGCCCGGGAGGGCAACCGGGGAACGACTCTGTCGCCAGCGCGGCCGGATTGCACCCCGAGCACCGGCTCTTCGGCCAAGCCACTCCCGGGACCCCAACCCACACTACGACCCCGCCCCGAGCCCCAGACCGAGAAGACCAACCCACGCGCCAAAAGAAAGACCGCCAGAACCTCTTGACATAAAGAGGCTTCAATATGGCGTGGCGGCGGCACTTCGGTGGCCGTCAGGCGCAAGCGGGCATATCCGGTGTATCTGGCACACTGTCGCATCGTGGTGGCCACCCTCAGGATGAGGCTGACGGCGGGGCAGCTGCCCTGTCAGGCGGGCCGGCATCCGCACCCGGTCCGGACTGCCCACCGGCTTTGCCGTACTTAGCGGGAATCAGTGCTCTGAAGCCCGCAAGGAGTTGCCGTGCCGTGCTAGCAGCGGGCCAGGGCCTCGCGCAACGGGTCCAGGCCCATGACGCCCAGGCTGAGCGCCTTGGAGTGGAAGTCCTTGAGGCTAAAGGTGGTTCCCGCCTTGGCCTTGGCCTCGTCCCTGGCCTGGAGCCAGATCCGCTCGCCGAGCTTGTAGGACGGG
>CAVUBM010000059.1:0-77456 GCA_963739645.1 uncultured Actinomycetota bacterium | reverse complement strand
GCGTGGGCAACGACCTTGCGCCGACCACCGGGCGCGAGCAGGGCGACGCGGCCGGACCGGCGTCGGCCGGGCGCGATTACGGCGAGACCCTCTGGCAGCCAACAGCGAGCTCAGCGTCCAAAGCAGTCGTCACCGAGTACGCTCGCTGGCTCGCTGGCCACGGCGGCCCGGACATCCCCGCTCCGGACGGTGTTCTCGCCTACCGTGACCTCTGGCGGTGGTCCGTCGACGAACCGGCGGCATTCTGGTCCTCGATCTGGGACTTCTTCGCCGTCGTGGGGTCGCGCGGGCGTGGTCCGATCATCAGCGGGCAGCTTCCCGACGTCAGCTGGTTCGCCGGCACAACCCTCAACTATGCACGGAACGCCCTCTACCGAGCCGGCGTCGATTCCGCCAGCACGGCCGTCAGATACAGCTCGGAGGCCGGGCGGTCCGGGCAGCTCAGTTACGGCGAGCTGCGGGCTCAGGTCGGCCGCGTTCGGGCCGGCCTAGCCCGACCTCGGCGTTGGCCTCGGCGACAGGGTCGCCGCTTACCTCCCCAACGCGCCTGAGGCTCTCGTCGCCATGCTCGCCACCGCCAGCCTCGGCGCCATCTGGACGTCATGCTCGCCTGACTTCGGGGCGCACAGCGTCATCGACAGGTTTGCCCAGATCTCGCCCAAGGTCTTGCTCGGCGTCGACGGCTACGCGTACGGCGGCAAGAGGTTCGACCGGCGAGCCGAGTTGGCCGCGATCGCCGCCAAGCTGCCCGGGCTGGAGGCCGTCATCCTCGTCGACTACCTCGGCACCGGCGCAGGCGACCTGCGGCTGCCGACGGGCGTCCCGCTGCTGGACTGGACCGACCTCCAGGAGACGGCCGACAGCCCGGAGGGCTCCGACGGCGCGGATGAGCTGGACTTCGCCGAATTGCCGTTCGGGCACCCGCTCTGGGTCCTGTACTCGTCGGGCACCACCGGGCTGCCGAAGCCCATCATGCACAGCCACGGCGGCATCGTCCTGGAGCATCTGAAGGCCTTGGCCCTGCATCAGGATCTGACCAGTCGCGACGCGTTCTTCTGGTACACGACCACCGGCTGGATGATGTGGAATTATCTGGTCGGCGGACTGCTGGTGGGCGCCACGATCGTGCTCTACGACGGCAGCGCGGTCTACCCGGACACCGGCGCGCTGTGGCGGCTGGTCGCGGACGCCGCCGGCGACGTACGCGGGCACCGGCGCGCCATACCTGCTGGCCTGCATGAAGGAGGGCCTGCGGCCGGCCGCCGAGAATGATCTTTCGGCGTTGCGTGGCCTCGGCTCCACCGGCTCCCCGCTGCCTCCCGAAGGTTTCCGGTGGGCCTATCAAGAGCTGGGAACGGGGTCGTCCGACCTCATCCTCGGCTCGCTGTCTGGCGGCACCGATCTGTGCACCGGTTTCGTCGGGCCGTCGCCGTTGCTGCCCGTCCGCGCGGGCATAATCTCCGGTCCGTGCCTCGGCGCCAAGGTCGAGGCTTTCGATGCCGCCGGCCAGCCCGTCATCGGCGAAGTAGGAGAGCTTGTCCTAACGCTGCCGATGCCGTCGATGCCCGTGGGGTTCTGGAAGGACCCTGACGGCGCCAGGTACCGAGCCAGCTACTTCGCCGACTACCCCGGCGTCTGGCGGCACGGCGACTGGATCATGATCTTGCCTGATGGCGGCTGCGTTATCTACGGGCGGTCCGACGCGACACTGAACCGCGGCGGCGTCCGGATGGGCACGAGCGAGTTCTACCGGGTGATCGAGCGGCTCCCCGAAGTCGCCGACAGCCTCGTCGTGGACACGGGCCAGCTCGGCCAGGAGGGTCGGCTGATCCTCTACGTAGTGCCGACGGCTGGCCACTCGGTGGATGACGGGCTGATCGCGACCATCAAGTCCCGGCTGCGCAGCGAGCTGTCGCCGCGCCACGTACCGGACGAGATTCATCAGGTGCCTGGTATTCCGCGCACCCTGTCCGGCAAGAAGCTCGAGGTGCCCGTCCGCAAGATCCTCCTCGGCACCCCTATCGCTGCCGCCGCCGATCCCGATGCGCTGGCCAACCCGGAGGTGCTCAGGTACTTCGCACAGGGGGGCCCGGTGTGAGCGAGAACGGCATGAGCGAGACCAGTGGGCGAAGATTCGGCGAGGAAGGCGGCCTGCTTACGTACGGCAGCTACCTGCGGGTCCCGCAGCTGCTGGCCCAGCAGGTGCCCGAGGTAATCTCCGCCGGTCCACGACGAGCTGCTATTCATCATCGTCCACCAGACGTATGAGCTCTGGTTCAAGCAGCTTCTGCACGAACTGACCGCGGTCCGCGACGCGATGCTGCCGCGACCCGAAGCCGCCAGCGGTCCCGCACAGCCTGATGACGGCCGGCAGACCTGGCTGGCCCGGCACTTGCTCCACCGCGTGCACGTGATCGAGCGCCTGCTGGTCAGCCAGATCGACGTGATCGAGACGATGACGCCGCAGGACTTCCTTGAGTTCCGGTCGGCCCTCGCCCCGGCGAGCGGATTCCAGTCTGTGCAGTTTCGTGAGCTGGAGTTCCTGTCCGGCGCCAAGATCCCGACTTCGTGCGCAGGTTCCGGGCGCTGACGCCAGCGGAGCATGACCGGCTGGCGGCCCGGCTCGCCGAACCGTCGCTATGGGACGCCTTCGTGGACCTGCTCGCCGCGCGCGGCCTGGCCGTCGATGATGACAAGCAAGTACTCGCGGCGCTGGTCAGCGTCGCGCGGGACCGGCCACATCACGACGACCTGTGGCAGCTCGCCGAAGACCTGCTGACCCACGACGAGCTGGCCGGGCTCTGGCGGGCGCGTCACGTTCAGATGGTCGAGCGGCAGATCGGAACGAAGTCAGGAACCGGCGGCTCCACCGGCGCCCCCTACCTGCACCGGCGGGTGCCACTGCGCTACTACCCGCTGCTGTGGGAACTGCGGGACTCATTGTGATGGTCAGCCGGTTGTAACTGGTGCAACATGCAAGAAACGGCAGCGTAGCCGGATGAGGGAGTGGGAGATATGTCGGACAGTGCGAGCGTTGCGACGGCCGACAGCAAGCCCGGTCACGATAAGCAAAGGCTGCTGGCGCAGGCAGCAGAGTGCACTGGCCTTCTTCCGGGCGTCGGTGACGTAGCCATCTGCCTCAAGGCGTACTACCGGCACGTCGCGGTCGACGACCTGACGGCAGCTGGGCCGGACCGCCTGGGCGCCGTCACGGCGAGGCATGCCGGGCTAGCGGCACACCGTCCACAAGGCCGCGCCCTGGTCCAGGTGCGGGGCGCGGCGGCGACGCTGTCCTCCACCCGCCGGCGGACGTCATCGACATCGTCACCGACGACATGCCGTTCCTGGTCGACTCCGTGACGATGGAGCTGGCCAATCACGGTCTCGCGGCCAAGCTGGTCGTGCACCCGCAGCTGCGCGTTCGCCGAGACGTGACCGGCGCGCTGCGCGAGATCCTGGGCCAGGCGAGCGCTGGGCAGCTGAAGGACGACGGGTCAAGTCACGACGAGCTCGCGGAATCCTGGACCCACATCGAGATCCCGCCGCTGGCCGCCGCAGCGGCAGGATGAACTGGAACCCGAGCATGCCCGCCACCATCAGGGCCTGGACCAGGTTGCCGCCGGAGACGTTGCGCGAGCGGAAGATGCGCAGCGGCAGCAGGGGGCGGGCCGCGGTGGCCTGCCGGACGACGAACGCGGCGAGCAGGGCGAGGGTCACGGCCCCGGTGGTGAGCGTGCGCCCGCTGACCCAGCCGTACCTGGCGGTCTCGACGACCGTGTCCACGCCGAGCATCAGGCCGGCGGTCACCAGGACCGCGCCGAGCGTGTCAGCGCCGGCCCGCAGGCCGATCCCGCGGTCCGGTTCGATCACGCGGGCGGCCAGCGTGGCGGCCGCGATCCCGAGCGGGATGTTGACGAAGAAGATCCAGTGCCAGTTGATGGCCTGGGTGATGACGCCGCCGGCCAGCACGCCGACCGACGCGCCCGCGGCCCCGGCGAACGCGTAGACGCCGATGGCCCGCGCCCGCAGCGGTGGCTCGGGGAACATCGTCGTGATCATCCCGAGGACCACGGCGGTGGTCAGGGCGCCGCCGATGCCCTGGACGAACCGCGCCACGATCAGCATGGCCTGGCTGTCGGCCAGACCGCACCACAGCGACGCCGCCGTGAACACGGCCAGCCCGGCCACGAAGACCCGCTTGCGGCCGCCCAGGTCGCCGAGCCGCCCGGCCAGCAGGAGCAGGCCGCCGAAGGCGATCAGGTAGGCGTTGACCACCCAGGCCAGGCTCGACTGGGAGAAGCCGAGGTCGCTGCGGATGGACGGCAGCGCCACGGTAACGATCGTGCCGTCCAGGATGGTCATCAGGGTGCCCGCGCAGAGCACGATGAGCGCCAGCCAGCGCGAGCTCGCGGCCGGTCCGGTACGGGGAGTCATGTCACTGCCTCCTGATCCTCGGGGGAGCCGTATGAAAGAACCGTATCAGATAGTTCCGTTGCGGACGATCTAATACGGACTCGTCCTGAGCTTTTGGGTGTCCGGCCGGGCGGTTCGGGTAGAGTCTCCGCAAATGGACGGATCCGACCGGGTTACCGGGCCTGTCGAGGGTCAGCCGGGCCTCATCATGACGGGCTTCGATCTTGGCCATGTCGGCTACACGGTTCAGGAGTTCTTCCTCGAGGGCACCGCGACGTGCTTCGAGCCCGCCGGGCCCTTAGGCGAAGACGGGTACTGGGAGGTCACGCCCTCGGGCCGGGCGCCGTTCGCCACCCGCATGGTGGTGTGCCGCCCGTCCGACCCTGGCGCGTTCACCGGCACCGTCGTCCTGGAGTGGCTCAACGTCAGCGCCGGGTTCGACGCGCCCGCGCACTTCATGCTCACGCACCGGCAGCTGGTCCGGGCCGGGTGGGCCTGGGTCGGCGTCTCGGCCCAGCGGGCCGGCATCGAGGGCGGCAGCATCTTCGACGCCCCGGGGTCCGGCGACCAGGCCATGGTGCTGCCCGCGCTCAAGGCCAGCGATCCCGCCCGCTACGGCTCGCTGCTGCATCCCGGCGACAGCTTCAGCTTCGACATCTTCTCCCGGGCCGCCCGCGCCGTCCGCGACGGCGGTGTCCTCGGGCCGCTGACGGCCGAGTGCCTGCTCGCGGCCGGCCAGTCCCAGTCCGCGATTCACCTGGTCACCTACGTCAACGCGGTGGCGCCGACCGTGCCGGCCGATGGGGCCTGCGACGGGTACCTGATCGGCGGCCGGGCAGGCATGGCCGCGCCGCTGACCGGGTGGAACGGCCGGATCCGGGGCCAGGGGCCGGACGGGGTCCGGGTCCGCACCGACGGCCGGGCCCGGGTGCTGACCGTGCAGACCGAGACCGACGTCGTCGGCGTGCTGGCCGGGGTCACGGCCCGCCAGCCCGACGGCGACCGGTTCCGGTGGTGGGAGATCGCCGGCGCGGCGCACGCCGACACCTACGTGCTCGGCACGACGTTCGACGACTCGGGCGAGCTGCCGCCTGCCGAGCTGGCCCGGCTGATGGCGCCCACCGCCGAGCCGCTCGGAATCCGCTGCGCTATGCCGGTCAACTCCGGGCCGCAACACCACTACGTCGCCCAGGCCGCGCTCATGCACCTGGGCCGCTGGGCCCGCGGCGGCCCGGCGCCGCCGAGCTCGCCCTGGCTGGAGACCGACCCCGATGACCCGATGCGGCTGATCACCGACGAGGCCGGCATCGCCCGCGGCGGGATCAGGACCGGCTGGGTCGATGTGCCCGTCGCCGCCCTGTCCGGGCTCGCCCCGGCCGGTGCCGAGGGCCTGACCATCCTCGTCGGTTCCACACGCGTCTTCGACAGCGCCGAGCTCGCGCGCCGCTACCCCGGCGGGCGAGGCGAGTACGCGGCCGCGTTCCTCGCCGCCACGTCGCGCGCGGTGGCCGCGGGCTTCCTGCTGCCCGAAGACGTGGACGAGGCGATCGCCCTGGCCGCGGCCGCCTACCCGGTCCAGCTCACCTGAGGTTGGCGCGACACGCCGCAAGCGCCCAGGTCCGCGCGACACACCGCACGAAGATACGAGTATTTGTCGGCATGTCATGATAGTCTCGAACAAGAGTGTTAGAGATGACCGGTCAGGACTGGTGAGCGGCAGTATCAGGCCACCACTTATGAGGTCCCAGCCTCCGGTCTCGCCCCTTCTGCAGCGGCAACTGCGCCGCATTCCCCTCCGCCCTCACTAGCGGATCAGTAGCCGGCTCACGTGAGCCCGGCCAGCCCCGGCCAGACGGCTCGCCGTCGCCTGCCCTGGGGCAGCAAAGACCTCCGATCATTCGTCATCGGATCCGTGGAAGGTGTGCCTATGTGTCTACCGGGCCAGCCGCCTGCCGGGCCAGCGACCGTCGACGGACGCGACGGCGATGGCCGAGGCGGGGCTGGCTTTCCTGGCGTCAGCGGATACCGCGTCGCTGACCACTGACGAGCAGGCCGAGTGCCTGCGGGCGCTGGCCCGGGCCGAGTCGATCCACACCGCGGCGCGGGCCCGGGTGCTGTACGCGTTCACCGCGCAGGCCGGGTACGAAGACGACGGGCACGGCAGCCCGCGGACCTGGCTGAAGTGGCAGACCCAGGCCTCAGGCGGGGCGGCGTATGCGGCGATGCGGTCGATGCAGCGCCTGGCCGCCCACCCCGTGCTGGCTGACGCGCTGGCCGCGGGGCAGATCTCGGCGTCGTGGGCGCGGCAGATCTGGGAATGGACCGACCTGCTGCCCGACCAGCACCGGCCCGGCGCCGACGCCATCTTGCTCGCCGCCGCCAAGGGCGGGGCGACGCTCAAGGACCTGGGCGGGCTGGCCGAGGAGATGGTCAAGCAGACGGCGCGGCCCGGACCGCGACGGGGATGATGACGAGTTCCGCGACCGGAGCCTGAGCCTCGGTGTGACGATGGGTGGCGCGGGGCGGCTGCGCGCGGATCTGACCCCGCAGGCCACCGCCGCGCTGCAGGCCGTGCTGGAGGCGCTGGGCAAGCCCGCGGGCCCGGAGGACCTGCGGAGCAAGTGGCAGCGTCAGCATGACGCGCTGGAAGAGGCGTGCCGGCGGCTGATCGGGTCGGGGTGCCTGCCGCAGCGCGGCGGGCAGCCGACGCAGATCCAGTTGCATATGACGCTGGATCAGCTGCGGGGCCTGCCCGGCGCGACCGACCTGGAGTCGTCATGGCCGGGGGCGCCCGCGGGGCCGGGGTATGACTGCGACGCGGCGATCGTGCCGGTCGTCACCGGCCACATCGACCCCGCCGTGGTGGACAAGCTCGCCGCCGCACTCCTGCGCGGCGACGACCACGACGCTGCCACCGCGCGCCGCACCCTCGCCGAGCGGGCGGCCCGGCAGCTGATCATCGCTCATGCCGCCGACGTGCTCTCCGGCCCGGCCGGGCTGGCCGCCTACCTGCGGACCGGCCTGCTCGACGGGCCGGCCGCCTCCATGAGCCTGCCGCTGGAGATCGCCGAGTTGTCCGACACCATCCCGGTGCACATCCGGCGGCTGCTGATGGCCCGGGACCGGTGCTGCCGGTTCCCCGGCTGCGGCCAGCCGGTCATGGCCTGCCAGCCCCACCACATCATTCCCAGGTCCAAGGGCGGCAAGACCACGGTGGTCAACCTGGTCATGCTCTGCGCGTTCCACCACCTCATCGCCATCCACCGGTGGGGCTGGCAGATCGCCCTGAACCCGGACGGGACCGTTACCGCGACCAGCCCCGACCGCACCCGGGTCCTGCGCAGCCACAGCCCACCCGCCCAGGCGGCCTGACCGGGCCGCCTGACCAGGGCGGCCTCCACCTGGTCAAAGCGGCGGACGTAGGATCGCCTATCCGTTCCCTCCGGGCAGGTCAACCGGGTAGTGGGACAGCGCGGCATCGAGGGAGGCGAGGCGTTGAGCAGCAGCCAGGCCGGGCCGCCGGATCCCAGCATGGTGACAGCGCAGCAAGTGGCCCGGGCCGCGATCTCGCTGCGCTCCATGGGCGAGCCCAACACGTTCGCCCGGCGGTTCGACTTCTGGGACTCGAAGTATGAGTGGCGGCGAATCTTCTCCGAACTGCTCGGGACCTTTCTCCTGGTGTTTGTCGCCGCGGGCGGCGGGATGGTGAACGCCAGGCTCGGCGGGGTCCCGGCCGCCGCGCGCGTGGTCGCGCCTGCCCTCATGGTGATGGCCGTCATCCTGTTCATGGGCGCGGTCAGCGGCGCTCACCTCAACCCGGCGGTCACCGTGTCCTTCGCCCTGCGCGGCGACTTCCCGTGGCGGCGGGTGCCCCGATATGTCATCGCCCAGTTCGCCGGGGCCGTGCTGGCCACCCTCCTGCTGTGGGCGCTGATCGGTAAGCATGGCCCGGCCGGGCTGACCCTGCCGGGTCCTGGGATCTCGACCTGGATCGCGATGCTCTGGGAGATGGTGCTGACCGCAGGCCTGGTCAGCACGATTCTCGGCACCGCATCGGGCGCTCAGCAGGTCGGGCAGATCGCCGCGATCGGGGTCGGCAGCTACCTCGCGCTGGCCGGACTGTTCGGGGGGCCGGTCAGCGGCGCCTCGATGAACCCGGCCCGTTCGCTCGGGCCCGCGCTGGTGCTCGGCGACTGGAACTCATGGTGGGCCTACCTGGTGGGCCCGATCGCCGGCGGGACCATCGCGGTCGGCATCGCCTACATCCTGCGCGGCCGGGGCGGCGGGGAAGTCGGCTCCAGGTCGGCTCAGGGGACGCTTGGCCTGGTATGGCGCCCCGGGCGCATCGGTCTGGCCAGGCCCGCCCCGGCCGGACCGTCGGACCCGGAGCCCGGCCAGCCAGGGCCGCCAGACGAGGAGCCCGGCCGACCAGGGAACTAGCTCACTGCTCGATCACGACCTTGCCGACGTGGTGGCCTTTCCGCAGGTAACTGAAGGCTTCGGGCGCGTCGTCGAACCCGAATGAGTGGTCGATGACCGGATGCACGCCATGGCCGGCGAAGGCCTGCAGGGCATCGTTCAGCATGGTCAGGGGTCCGACGTAGATGCTGCGCAGCGTCAGTTCGCGGCTGTGGATGAGGTCAGCGTCGGCGGTGTCCGCAACGCCCGACAGCACGCCGACCAGGGTCACGCAGCCGCCGCGGGCACACGCCTGGAGGCTCTGGTCGAGCGTGGCGGCGCCACCCGTCTCGACGACGAAGTCGGCTCCGTGACCACCGGTTGCCTGCTGGACCTCCAGCCCCCATCCTGACGTGGTCGCGTAGTCGAGGATCACATCCGCGCCCAGGGCTCGCAGCCGCTCCCGCTTCGCCGCGTTCGAGGTGGTCCCGATGAACCGGGCCCCGCGCAGCCGTGCGAGCTGCAACGCGAACATCGCTACCCCACCGGTGCCCAGGGCCAGCACGGTGTCACCACCGCCGACCGGTGATTGGTAGCCCATCAGTGCGTGCCAGGCGGTGACCGCCGCACAGGGAAACGTGGCCGCCTCGGCGAATGTCAGCGCGTCCGGGATCTTCGCCACGGCCGTGGCCTGGAACACGGCAAACTCCGACAGCACCCCGTCCAGGTCGCCGCCCAGCGCGCAGCTCAGGCTCGCGTGCCGCGACGGGCCGCTGGCCCAGTCGGCGAAGAACCCGCCGGCCACCCGGTCCCCGGCTTGCACGTCTGCGACGTCCGGGGCCACCTCCGCGACCTCGCCCGCCCCGTCCGACACCGGGACCAGCCCCGGCCGTGGCGGGCGGTCGGCCATGATCAGGTCGCGGTAGTTCAGCGATGCGGCCCGCAGCCGGACCCGGATCTGCCCCGGGCCAAGTTCTGGATCTGGCCGGTTCTCCAGCCGCAGCGGAGCGTTCAGGTCACCGGTTAGAGTCCAGCTACGCACAGCTTCTCCTGTCTGAACCAATGATCACAATAAAGCAGGCCTGGCCAGGTTACGTTGCGGCGCGGGCGCAGTTGATGCACGTCGCCGCCGCGGGCCGTGCGTCCAGCCGCTCGGGGCCGATCGGGCGGCCGCACCGCTCGCAGATGCCGTAGCTGCCATTCTCGAGCCGCGCGGCGGCCCTGGCGATGGCCGCCAGATGGTCGCGGGCCGCCGCGATCAGCGCGGCCACGTGCTGCCGGTCGAACGCGGTCGACGAGCCTTCTGGATCATGCTCGTCGTCGGCGGCCGCGCCAGCGGAGGAAACGATGCCGTCGAAGTCGCGCTGCAGCGCAGCGAGCCGCGCCTCGGTGCGCTCCCGTTCCGCGGCCAGCAGATCCCTGGCCCGGCTCAGTCCGTCATTCACCTGCGGCTCCGGATCTGGCCAGATACATCGGCTCAAAGGTAGCCCGGTGGCGCGATCACTAGGAACGGTCAGGCAGGCTGGAGGCATGGCGGACACTCTTACCTTGATGGCGGTACACGCACACCCCGATGACGAGGCGTCGAGCACGGGCGGCGTGCTGGCCGCCTACGCCGACAGGGGCATCCAGACGGTGGTCGTGACCTGCACCAACGGCGAGTTCGGGGATGCGCCGAGCGGCGTGAAGCCCGGGGAGGACGGCCACGACGAGCAGGCCGTGGCGGAGATCAGGATCGCTGAGCTCCGGGAGTCGTGCAAGCACCTGGCGGTCAGCCACCTGGAACTGCTCGGCTACCACGACTCGGGCATGCCCGACTGGGAGTACAAGGACCGGCCGGACGCGTTCTGCAACGTGCCGCAGAGCGAGGTCGCGGGCCGCATTGGCGCGCTGATCGAGCAGTACCGGCCCCAGGTCGTGGTCACCTATGACGCCGACGGCGCCTACCAGCACCCGGATCACGTGCACGCCGCCCGCAGTGCGGTGGCCGCGGTCGAGGCCACCGGGATCCCGGACAAGCTCTACCTGACCGCCATGCGCCGCAGTGACTGGCGCGAGCTATGGGAAGCGCTGCGCGAGCGCGGCGTGGAGGTGCCCGACCCCGGCGACATCGATGAGGAGATGATGCGCCAGATGGAGGAGGCTGAGCGGCGGATCACCACCAGCGTCGACATCCGTGACGTCCTCGACCGCAAGCGCGCGGCGCTGCTGTCCCACGCCAGCCAGATCCGCGAGTCGTGGTTCAACAAGATCCCGCCGGATCTGGCCGTGCGGGTGTTCGGCTTCGAGAGCTTCATCCGGGCCAGTGACACCACCGGTGCGCCGGTCCCCGAAGACGACCTGTTCGCGGGGATCGGGTAGCGGGTCGCGGTCAGCGCTTGCGGGCGATGGTGACCCCGTCGCGTACCGGCAGCATCACCGACTCGACCCGGTCGTCGCTGGCCACGGCCTCGTTCGTCTGGCGCATGGCCTGGGCGGAAGGGTTCGGCGAGGCCGGGTCGAGCACGCGGCCGCCCAGCAGCACGTTGTCGAGGATGAGCAGGCCGCCCGGGCGCAGCCGGGTCACCAGTTCCTCGTAGTAGTGGGGATAGCTGCCCTTGTCGGCGTCGATGAACGCGAGATCGAGGACCGGTTCGGTGGGCAGCGCGCGCAGCGTGTCGAGCGCCTGGCCCGAGCCGCAGCTCGATCCGGTCCTCGAGGCCGGCCCGCTTCCAGTAGCGCCGGGCGATTGAGGTCCACTCCTCGCTCACGTCACAGGCGATCAGGTGACCGTCGGCTGCCATGCCCCGGGCGATGCAGATCGACGAGTAGCCGGTGAACACGCCCACCTCGACCGCTCGCCGGGCTCCGGCCAGCCGGGCCAGCATGGTCAGCAACTCGCCCTCGTCCGCTGAGACCTGCATTTCCGACTCATCGGGCAGGGCCTCGCGGGTCTCCTGGGCCAGCTCACGCAGCAGATCGTCGGCGGGAGTGCAGTGCTTAAGCACGTAGTCACTGACTTCCGGGTTGATGATGTCCATATCTCCTCCGGCCGAGTCTGGCTGACATCTCGACGTTAGCCAACGTCCCGGGCCCTCCTCGGGGGCGGGGCAGCTCAGCCGGCCACTCCGGCACACCTCGTGCGCAGCGTGTCCTTAGGTCGTCACCCTGAGTATGCGGGACGATGGACCGCATGGTGGCGCTGCTCACCCGACCCCGCCCGGCCAGCACACCACCGGTAGCGGTCGCCGTGACCGGTGGCTGACCGCCCAGCCGATGTTGCCACACTGGAGGGGTGAGTCAGCGCATCAGGACGGCCGTCCGCGTGGAGGGCATTGTGCAGGGGGTCGGCTTCCGGCCGTTCGTGTACTCGCTCGCCACCAGCCTCGGACTCGGCGGCCTGGTGGGCAACGACTCCGACGGCGTGTTCGCTGAGGTGGAAGGCCCCCCGGAGGCCGTGGAGAAGTTCCTGCTCGCCCTGGAGCGCGACGCGCCGCCGCTGGCCAGGATCGAGCGGATCACGACCGCGGCCTTGCCGCTGCGCGGCAGCACATCGTTCTCGATCGCGCTGAGCGAGTCCGGCCCGGAGCGGCGGACGCTGGTGTCGGCGGACACCGCGACCTGCACGGACTGCCTGGCCGAGCTCACCGATCCCGGCGACCGGCGGTTCGGCTACCCGTTCATCAACTGCACGAACTGCGGCCCCAGGTTCACCATCGTCAGGGACGTGCCCTACGACCGGCCGCTGACCACGATGGCCAGCTTCGTGATGTGTGACCGGTGCGCCGCCGAGTACCACGACCCCGCCGACCGCCGCTTCCACGCGCAGCCCACGTGCTGCCCGGCGTGCGGCCCCCGGCTGTCCCTGCTTGACCGGGACGGGACAGAACTGTCCGGCCAGCCGCTCACGGCCGCGGCTGGCCTGCTGCGGCAGGGGATGGTGCTGGCCGTCAAGGGCCTGGGCGGCTACCACCTGGCCGTGGACGCGTCCAGCGAGGAGGCGGCCGCGGCCCTGCGGGCGCGTAAGCACCGCGAGGACAAGCCGTTCGCGGTGATGGTGGCGGACGTGCCCGAGGCGAGCCGGCTCTGCGAGGTGGACGAGGCCGCCGCCACCCTGCTGGCCAGCAGCCGCCGGCCGATCGTGCTGCTGCCCCGGCGGCCGGGGGCCGGCGTGGCGCCGTCGGTCGCTCCGGGCAACCGCCAGCTGGGCGTCATGCTCCCTTACACGCCGCTGCACCACCTCCTGGTCCAGGACGCTGGCCACCCGATCGTGCTGACCAGCGGGAACATCTCAGATGAGCCGATCGTGTACCGGGACGGCGACGCGGCGGAACGCCTGGGCGAGATCGCGGACGCGTACCTGACCCACGACCGCGCGATCCAGGTCAGGACCGACGACTCGGTGGTGCGGGCCTTCCGGGGGCGGGAGGCGCTGGTCCGGCGGTCCCGCGGCTACGTGCCGGAGCCGATCAGGGTGCACACCAGGTTCGGGCGGCCCGTCCTGGCCTGCGGGGCCGAGCTGAAGAACACGTTCTGCCTGGCCAAGGGAAACCATGCGTTCATCTCGCACCATGTCGGGGACCTGGAAAACGCCGAGACGCTGCAGTCCTTCACCGAGGGGATCGAGCACTTCCGGCGGCTGTTCGACATCACGCCCGAGGTGATCGCCCACGACCTGCATCCCGAGTACCTGTCCACCAAATACGCCCTGGACCTCGCGGATAGGGGGATCGCGGGACCAGCCGCAGGCGAGATCCGGCTGGTTGGCGTGCAGCATCATCACGCCCACATCGCGTCCTGCCTGGCCGACAACGGGGAGGACGGTCCGGTCATCGGGGTGGCCTTCGACGGGACCGGGTTCGGCACCGACGGCACCATCTGGGGTGGTGAGTTCCTGATCGCCGACCTGGCCGGCTTCGTGCGCGGCGCCCACCTGGCGCCGGTGCCGATGCCCGGCGGCGCGGCCGCGATCAGGCAGCCGTGGCGGATGGCGGCGTCGTACCTCCACGACGCCTACCCGGAGGGCGCCAGTCTCGATGTGGTCAGGCGGAACCAGCGGCACTGGTCCCAGGTGCTCACGATGGCCAGGCGCGGGGTCAACTCCCCGGTCACCTCCAGCGCCGGGCGGCTCTTCGACGCGGTCGCGGCGATCCTCGGCGTGCGGGACGAGATCAACTACGAGGGTCAGGCCGCCGTGGAGCTCGAGCAGCTGGCGGACCCCGCCGAGCGTGGCGCCTACCGTGCCGCGATCACGACGGATGGCGCGGCGGGGGAAGGCGCGGCTGGCGGGCCGCTGCTCATCGCCGGACGGGACCTGGTGCGGGCCGTGGCCGATGACCTCGCGGCGGGGACGAGCACGAACGTGATCGCCGCGCGCTTCCACAACGGCGTCGCCGGCCTCATCACGCAGGCCTGCGTGCTGCTGCGCGAGCGGCACGGGCTGAGCGACGTCGCGCTGTCCGGCGGGGTGTTCCAGAACCTGCTGCTGCTGCACGCGGCCGTCGGAAAGCTGGAGCAGCACGGGTTCCGGGTGCTGGTGCACTCGAGGGTGCCGTGCAACGACGGCGGGATCAGCCTCGGCCAGGCGGTGATAGCGGCCGCCGTCGACCGCTAACCCGCTAGGTGGCGACGTCCTCCTCGTGCGGCGGCGCGGGGGTCCGGCGGCGCAGCCAGTCGTACCACTCCTGCATGCCCGACCCGGTGGTGGCCGACAGCTGCAGCATCAGCGCGTCCGGGCTGACCCTCCTGACGTCGGCCGCGTGCCGTCTGGTGTCGAAGTCCACGTAGGGCAGCAGGTCGTCCTTGCTCACCAGGACCAGGTCGGCCTGGCGGAACATATGCGGGTACTTCACCGGCTTGTCGTCGCCCTCGGTGACCGAGGCCAGCACCACCCGGGCCTGCTCGCCCAGGTCGAACAGGGCCGGGCAGACCAGGTTGCCGACGTTCTCGATCACGACCAGGGACCCGCCGGGCGGGTCGAGCAGGCGCAGCCCCTCGGCCACCATCTCGGCGTCGAGGTGACAGCCTGCCCCGGTGTTGATCTGCACCACCTTGCAGCCCGCGGAGCGGATGCGCCGGGCGTCCAGCGCCGCGGCCTGGTCACCCTCGATGACCGAGATGGCCACCTTGCCGCCCAGCTCCCGCGCGGTGCGTTCGAGCAGTGTGGTCTTTCCCGCGCCGGGCGAGCTCATCAGGTTGACGGCGAGGACACCCCGCTCCCGCAGCCATTCCCGGTTCTCCTGCGCCAGCCGGTCGTTCTTGGCCAGGACCTTCTGCTGCAGCAGCACGGTCCGCTCGTCGCCCGCCCCCGGTTCCGCCAGGATGCGATGGACGTCGTCGGCGTCGTCGTCGTGCGAGTGATGCCCGTGCCCGTGGTCGTGGTCGTGGTCGTGATGATCCCGGTCGTCAGCACCGTGGTGGTGACGATGCTGGTGATCTGAGTTGCCGGCGTGTTCTGGCTCAGCTGCGGGATAGAGCCTGATCACCGCGGTGTCGGAGCAGCCGCAGGTCGCGCACACGCTAGGCCACCCGAACCGACGCGATCTTGAGCTCCTCGCCGGCGAGTACCGACACCTCGATGCTCCCGCACGGGCAGATAGCGATGGGGCTGTCCGGCTCGAAGTCGCTGCCACACACCTTGCAGTGGCACTGGCCGGCCGTCTCGGTGATCTCGAGGCGCGCACCCTCCAGGTTCGTGCCCTCGGTGACCAGGTCGAAGCAGAACCTGACCGAGTCGGCCACGACCCCGGACAGGGCGCCGATCTCCAGGTGTACGCAGGTGACCTTGGTGTCGGGCAGACGTTCAGTCACAGCGTCCACGACACTCTCGGTAATCGCCAGCTCGTGCACCGTGTGTCTCGCTTTCGTCTCGCAGCGGCGTGATCGCCCCGGTCAGCAGATCCGGGGCAGCGGGTCGCCCACCAGCAGGTCAACGATCCGGCTGCCGCCAAAGGCGGTCTTCAGCTGGACGATGCCCGGTGGGTCAGCGGTGACGTGGCCGATGACGGCCGCCTGCTCGCCGAGGGGATGCGCGCGCATCGCCGCGAGCGCATGGTCGGCAGCGTCGCTGTCGACGACGGCGACGAGACGGCCCTCGCAGGCCACGTACATCGGGTCGATTCCGAGCAGTTCCGCGGCCCCTCGGACCTCGTCACGGACCGGAATCTCGTTCTCGCTGACTTGCACGCCGACGTCAGCGGACTTAGCGATCTCGTTCAGGATGGTGGCCACGCCACCGCGGGTGGCGTCGCGCAGCGCGCGCACCCCGGACGTGGCCTCGAGCAGGCTGGCGACCAGCCCGTTGAGCGGTGCGGTATCGGAGACCAGGTCGGCCTCGATATCCAGCTCGCCGCGGGCCAGCATGATCGTGACCCCGTGGTCGCCGATCGGGCCGGACACGATGATCGCGTCCCCGGGCCTCGCGTTGGCCACACCGAGGTCCAGGTCGTGCTCGATCGCGCCGACGCCCGCGGTGTTGATGTAGCAGCCGTCGGCCTTGCCCTTCTGTACGACCTTGGTGTCGCCGGTGACCACGCTGACGCCGGCGGCCTCGGCCGCGGCCCGCATGGACCGGACGATCCGGGTCAGGTCGGCGACCGGGAACCCTTCCTCCAGGATGAAGCCGGCCGACAGGAACAGCGGGACTGCCCCGGACGTGGCCAGGTCGTTGACCGTGCCGTTGATGGCCAGGTCGCCGATATCACCGCCGGGAAAGAACAGCGGGGCCACGACGTAACTGTCCGTGGTCAGTGCCAGCCGTGCCCCGCCGACCTGCAGCCGGGCCGCATCCTCAAGGGGCTCGAGCAGCGGGTTGCGGAACTCGTCCAGGAAGATCGCTTCGATCAGGGTCTGGGTGGCCTTGCCGCCCGCCCCGTGGGACATCGTGATCCGCTCTTCCTTGACCCGCGGGCGGCTGCGGCGGGCCCGGTCGATGCGCTCGAGCACCAGTTCCTCGCGCACCGTGCCGGGCAGCGGCTGGGGCGAACCCCGGTGGGAGGGGCTGGCCTCCTCTTCGGCCGCCTGCTCCTCGTGGACCCGGAGGGCTTCGGCCACCCAGCCCACGCTCTGCTGGTCGCCGGTCATGACCGGGTCGCCTCCTTGACCCGTTGCCGGGTCAGGCGGCCGTAGTTGTAGTAGGCGGCGCAGGCGCCCTCGGGCGAGACCATGCAGGTGCCGATCGGCGTCTCGGGGGTGCACGCGGTGCCGAAGACCTTGCATTCCCAGGGCTTGAGCACGCCCTTCAGGACCTCACCGCACTGGCACGCCTTCGGGTCCGCCACCCGGACGCCGGGCACGGAGAAGAGCAGCTCGGCGTCGAACTTGGCGTACTTCTCCCTGACCCTGAGCGCGGAATGCGAGATGAAGCCCAGGCCCCGCCACTCGAAGTACGGGCGCAGCTCCATGGTCTCGGCGATGGCCTTGAGCGCGACCAGGTTGCCGTCCCACGGGACCACGCGCGAGTACTGGTTCTCCACCTCCGACCGGCCCTCGGACAGCTGCAGCATCAGCATGTAGATCGACTGCAGAATGTCCAGCGGCTCGAACCCGGCCACCACGACCGGCTTGCCGTAGTCGCGCGCGATGAACTCGTACGGCCGGCAGCCGATCACCGTGGACACGTGCCCGGGCCCGATGAAGCCGTCGAGGCGCAGGTCAGGGGAGTCCAGGATGGCCTTGATGGCCGGGATGATCGTGACGTGGTTGCAGAAGATAGAGAAGTTCTCCAGGCCCTCGGCGGCCGCGCGCAGCACGGTCATCGCGGTCGACGGGGCGGTGGTCTCGAACCCGATGGCCATGAACACGACGCGCTTGTCCGGGTTGTTCCTGGCGATCTTCAGCGAGTCCAGCGGCGAGTACACCATGCGGATGTCGGTGCCCTGCGCCTTGGCGTCGAAGAACGACCCCTTGCTGCCGGGTACCCGCATCATGTCGCCGAACGAGGTCATGATGACGTCGGGCTCCGCCGCGAGCGCCATCGCGTCGTCGACCCTTCCCATGGGGATCACGCACACCGGGCAGCCCGGGCCGTGCACCAGGGTGATCTGCTCGGGCAGGTAGTCCTCGAGCCCGTGCTTGTAGATCGTGTGGGTGTGCCCGCCGCAGACCTCCATCAGCTTGTACTGACGGCCGGGCTCGCACAGCGCCGTGATCTTCGCAGAAAGGGCGTGCGCCTTGTCAGCGTCACGGAATTCGTCTACGAACCGCATCTACGCCCCCTTACTCGATCCTTGATTCGGCCAGCGCCGCCAGTTCGTCCTCGTAGGCCTGGCCGATCCCCTCGAGGAACTCCAAGGCCGCGGCGGCCTCCGCCTCGTCGATCTTGGACAGCGCGAAGCCGACGTGGATCAGAATCCACTCGCCCGGCTTGGGCGGATCGTCGGAGAGCAGGCCGACATTGATCACGCGCCGGACGCCGCTCACATTGACCCGGGCCAGGTCGGGCTGATCCGGGAGGAACTCGATCACCTCACCGGGTATGCCAAGGCACATCGGACCCCCTCTGTTCCTTATCGGTGACCGTGCTGACGGCCTCGCCCGCGGTGGCGCGAGCAGGCGTGTCCTGGGCGTGGTCCCTGTCCGCGGATTCGACGCAGGTGTCGGCGGCGCGCACCAGGTCGAGAACGATCCGGACGGCCTCGTCCACCGCGGCCGTGACCGGTGGGCTCAGCCCGATCCCTTCGTCGACGCTGGCAGGCTCGCAGCCGACCACGAGCACCCGCCCGGCATCGGCGCCGAGCAAGTCAAGCATGCCGAACACGACATCGGGCTGCATGCCGTGCGCATCAAGTAGCGGGTTTCCCCTATTCGTGGGTGCCTTCCCGATCTCCGGTTCAATGACATAGACCGTGCCGGGCACGTCGCCGCGCGGCGCGGCGTCGATGAGGATCGTGGTGTCGTACCCCTCGGCCAGGTCATAGGCCAGGTGCATGCCGCTGATCCCGTAGTCGGCGACCCGGACCCAGTCGGGCAGCTCGGCGGTGGCCAGGCGGCCGGCGACCTCGACCCCGAAACCGTCGTCGCCGAGGAAGATGTTGCCGACGCCGGCGATCAGCATGCGGCTCACCTCCCCGCCCGCCCTAGCTCGGCGAGAGTGAGCTCCCACAGCACCTGATAGACCGTGGTCTGCGCCTCCTGGATCCGGTGCACCGATGCCGAGGGCGCGACGAACAGGTAGTCAATGCTGTCCAGCTCGGCCATCTTGCCGCCCTCGTACCCGGCGATCCCGATGGTGAGCATCCCGCGCCGGCTCGCCTCGTCAAAGGCGCGCAGCAGGTTGTCGGAGTTGCCGCTCGTGGACAACCCGATCGCGATGTCGGTGCGCCGCCCGAAGGCAGCGATCTGACGGGCGAACACCACCTCCACGCCGATGTCGTTGCACAGGGCCGTGACCACGGAGGTGTCGTTGGCCAGGCCGAGGGCGGGCAGCGGGCTGGCGTCTCCGCCGGGGTTCATGAACAGGGTGGCCAGCTGCTGGGCGTCGGTGGCGCTGCCGCCGTTGCCGAAGGCCAGCAGGCGCCCGCCCGCGGCGAACCGGGCGGCGGCGTCCCTGGCGCAGGCCGTCAGCCGCTCCCCGTCGCGCTCGGCGACCACGCGGCGCAACTCGATGATCTCCTCGGCCTTGGCCACCGTGGACCGCCGCACCTCGTCCAGGACGGCGGACAGATCGGTGGTGCCCGAGTACAGGAACGGGTAAAGCGACTCCATCGCTCCCGCGCCAGGATCGCTCTGCCGCATCATCGGCTCGCCTCCGGCACGACCGCGATCGCTTCCCTGGCGTGCACGAGAATCTCGTCCCCGATGCCCGCGGTGACAAGCGCGATGCTGACTTCCTCCTCGCCCTGGCCGGTGTCGACGATGGCGAGGTCGTCATCGAGCAGCCGCACGATCCTGACCGCGACAGCCGTGTCCGAGCAGGTGATGCAGACGTCATCGTGGCACTCGGGCACCTGACCGGTCACGCCACCACCCCCGGGTCGAGCAGGCCGGGCTGCTCGAAGAACACGTGCACGAGTTCCCACAGCACGTGGTACGTGGTTACCTGTACCTCCTTGACGATCCGCGGGTCCGCGGACCGGCCCAGGAGCAGGTGATCGACGGCCGGGCTGGCCGCGATGGCGCCGCCGTCGCCGCCCGCCAGGGCGATGGTCAGCATGCCGCGCACGCGGGCGGCCTGCAGGCCGGCGATGACGCTGGGGTCGTTCCCGTCGGCGGAGATGCCGAGCGCGATGTCCGCGGGCTCGCCCAGGAAACGGATCTGGTGCGCGAAGATGCCGGCCATGCCCTCGCGGACAGCCACGCCGGTCACGGTCGCGACGTCGGTGGTCAGCGAGATCGCCGGGAGCGCGCGCTTGCCCACGATCACCGGGTGGACGAACTCGACCGCGACGTGCTGCGCGTCCGTGCTCGCGCCGCCGGTGCCAAACACCAGCAGCTTGCCACCCAGGTGAAAGCGCATGGCCATGGCGTGGCAGGCGTTGGCCACCGCCTCGGCCTGCTCGGCGAGGTCGCGGACGGGCGCCGCCCGCAGCCCGAACAGCCGCTCGGCGTCCGGCACCACGTCCATCACTCCTCTGTCGCCTCGGTCGGCTCCGAGAGGTCGACGTCGGCCTCGACGTCAACGGCATCGCGCACCCGGAGCGCGCCAAGGAACCCGGTGTAAGGCTTTATCCCATGCTCAGACTGCACCACCGAGGTGGTGGCGCGGTAGTGGTCAGGACCGATGCTGGTTACCTGCAGCCGAAGCGGCCTGGATTGGCCCGCCAACGTGAGCGTGCCAGTGATCAGGCCGCCGTCGGCCGCAGGCTCGAACTTCGTGGCGGCGAAGTTCGCTTCTGGATGACGGTTGGCGCCCAGCGTCTTGCGCGCGGTCACCGCGATCTCGCGGCGGTCCCGGTCGGTGAGCGGCTTGAGCCCGCCCGAGCCTTCACGCACGACCAGCGAGCTCATGTCGATCCGGACCTCGAGATCGGCGGGGGTCAGATCGTCGTTGATGGTCAGCTCGCCCGACCACCGGCTGACCTCGATAATCAGGTCATGTCCGGCCTGTGCGGCGAGCCCGTCCCGGTAGGTGCGGAGGACAATTCGACCACGATCTGTGCCGAGCTGGTGACGTCCAGCGCGAACCGTCATGGGAGCACCGTAGGACACATGTGGGGGGACGTCCAGTAGTCCAACCGGACAGCCTTGGCCGAATGGCGTTCGGTCTGGTCACAAGGGTCCTACGCCGCCAGGGGAGACCTAGGCCGCGACAGCGGAATCGGGTTAAGGGAGCGGTACCTCGCCGAAGACCTCCTGGATTCGCCGGAGGTCCCGCATCCGCGGCTCGGTGGCGCCGCCGACCCAGCGGCTGACCGTCTTCACGGACACGCCGAGCTGGCGTGCGGCCGCCTCCTGGGTCAGTCCTTCCCGGCGCAACGCCGTGGACATCCACTCGGCAAACGTGGCCGGATGTCCGGGCTGGCCGATCATCACCGGGCCGGCCGGGACACCAGCGAGCGGCGCAGGCGGGACCGGTTCGGCCGGAGCCTGGGCCGCCGGGCCGGCGGCCGCAGCGCGCGGCACCGTGGTCGGCGGATACGTGCCGGAGGACGGCCCCCCCGGCACGCCCGGCTGCGCGACCTGGTTGTCCGAGTGGAGCACGTCCACCTCGACGTGCTCGGGGAAGATCCGGAACGCGACCTGGATCGACCCGGTCGCCCCGGCCGCGTCGAGCAGCGCGCGGAACACCGTCTCGCCGACCTGGCGGTTACCCTCGTCGGTGAGCGGTGACTCGGCCAGGCAGCGGCGGACGAAGTCGCGGATGTCGGGGATCGATGACGGCCGGGCGGGGAAGACCTGGGAGAGCACCACGACGGGCACGACCTCGATCGGGTCGGCCGGTCCTGGTCTGTGGAAGGGTTCAGCCACCGGTCTCTCCCTCAGCCGCCCCTGTCATCTGAGCCTTCTCCCCCCTCACCGGCACGCTGTCTCCTAGCGGCGCCAGGGGGTGTTGTGGCGAGTTGACGAACAGGCTACGCGCATGGAGTGCCGTTCGGGAATCCCGTGCACCTGCAAGTGCAGCCAGAGATGGGTGGGATTGCTACGGAGGGTGCGCAAATGAGACCTGGGTCACAGACATTTCTGTCCGGCTGAATGATCGTTGCGTCTTGTAGGTGGGATCTCACGGGTCTAGCATGGCGGCGTCCACGCATCACGAAGGCGAGGTGCGGGCTTGGCTATCCGCTCGGGCGTCGCGCCGGAGGCGCGCCAGCAATCGTCGTGCCGGAGGCGCGCCAACGATCGCTGCCGGGCGAAACAAGGGCTGGGACCGGCCCGTAACTGGGCGGCCCCACTCAACGCACCCTAGGTATCCAGCCGATCCAGGAGCGAGGAGGTGGCCGCGCGATGGCCACTGGGACAGAGACAGACGCCACGGCGCAAGCTGACCCGGTCGTGCACATCCTCTGGATGAACGGGGGCCTTGGCTGCGACGGGGACTCGGTGGCCTTGACCGCCGCCACCCAGCCCAGCATCGAGGAGATCGCGCTGGGCGCCCTGCCCGGGCTACCGAAGATCGCGGTGCACTGGCCGCTGATCGATTTCGAGTGCGGCCCGGAGACCGGCGCGGACAACTTCATTGAATGGTGGCACAAGGCCGACCGGGGTGAGCTCGACCCGTTCGTGCTCGTGGTCGAGGGGTCGATCCCGAACGAGGCGATCAAGGAAGAAGGCTACTGGTGCGGCTTCGGCAACAACCCGGCCACCGGTCAGCCGATGACCACCAACGAATGGCTCGACCGGCTCGCGCCTAAGGCCACGGCCATCCTCGCGGTGGGCACCTGCGCCACGTACGGCGGCATCCACGCGATGGCGGGCAACCCGACCGGCGCGATGGGGGTGCCCGACTACCTCGGCTGGGACTGGCAGTCGAAGGCAGGACTGCCGATCGTCTGCGTCCCGGGCTGCCCGATCCAGCCGGACAACCTCTCCGAGACCATCCTCTACCTGCTGTACCAGGTCGCGGGCCAGGCGCCGATGATCCCGCTGGACGAGGCGCTGCGCCCGACGTGGCTGTTCGGGGCCACCGTGCATGAGGGGTGCGACCGGGCCGGCTACTACGAGCAGGGCCAGTTCGCCACCGAGTACGGCTCGCCCCAGTGCCTGGTCAAGCTGGGCTGCTGGGGGCCCGTGGTGAAGTGCAACGTGCCGAAGCGCGGCTGGATCAACGGCGTAGGCGGGTGCCCCAACGTCGGCGGGATCTGCATCGCGTGCACCATGCCGGGCTTCCCCGACAAGTTCATGCCGTTCATGGACGAGCCGCCGGGCTCGAAGGTGTCGGCCACCGCGAGCACCCTGTACGGAACGGTCATCCGCACGCTCCGCGGCTTCACGGCGCGGACCGCGGACGAGGAGCCGAAGTGGCGCACGAGAGGCGACGAGCTCCTGACCGGTTACAAGAAGAGCTGGTGACATCGATCGATAGCTCCGCAGGAGCTGCTCAGCCGTGACGGCCGGCTTGCCGGCCTGAGCGGATGGCGCGCGGGGGTCTGGGGGTCGTCCCCCAGGCCAACAGAGAGGGGTAAGCGATGACGACGGTCGACGACACCGGCCTAGTGGAGATGGCCTGGGACCCGATCACGCGGATCGTGGGCAGCCTGGGGATCTACACCAAGATCGACTTCAAGCAGAAGAAGGTCGTCGAGTGCCACAGCACGTCGTCGATCTTCCGCGGGTACAGCATCTTCATGAAGGGCAAAGACCCGCGGGACGCGCACTTCATCACCAGCCGCATCTGCGGGATCTGCGGCGACAACCATGCCACCTGCTCGGTCTACAACCAGAACATGGCCTACGGTGTGCGTCCGCCGCATCTCGGCGAGTGGATCATCAACCTGGGCGAGTCCGCTGAGTACATGTTCGACCACAACATCTTCCAGGAGAACCTGGTCGGGGTGGACTTCTGCGAGCGGATGGTGGGCGAGACGAATCCCGGTGTGCTGGAGCTGGCCAACCGGACCGAGGCACCGCACGCGGCCGACCATGGCTACAAGTTCATCGGCGACATCATGCGCTCGCTGAACCCCCTCGAAGGCGAGTTCTACCGCGAGGCACTCCAGGTGAGCCGCTCCACGCGGGAGATGTTCTGCCTGATGGAGGGGCGGCATGTGCATCCCTCGACGCTCTACCCGGGCGGCGTGGGCACGACCGCGACCATCCAGTTGTTCACCGACTACCTGACCCGGCTCATGCGCTACGTGGAGTTCATGAAGCGCGTCGTGCCCATGCATGACGACCTGTTCGACTTCTTCTATGAGGCCCTGCCCGGCTACGAAGAGGTCGGCCGCCGCCGCGCCGACCTGGTCTGCTGGGGCAGCCTCAACGATCCGGAGCATTGCGACTTCCGGTACGAGAACATGACCAACTGGGGCCGCAAGATGTTCGTCAGCCCCGGCGTGATCAGGGACGGGGAGCTGCTCACCAACGACCTGGTCGAGATCAACCTCGGGATCCGCATCCTGCTCGGCAGCTCGTACTACGAGGACTGGGAAGACCAGGAGATGTTCGTGACCCGCGACCCGCTGGGCAACCCGGTGGACCGCAGGCACCCGTGGAACCAGCACACGATCCCGCGGCCGGCCAAACGGGACTTCGACGACAAGTACAGCTGGGTCATGTCGCCGCGCTGGTTCGACGGCACCAACCACCTCGCCGCCGACACCGGCGGCGGGCCGATTGCCAGACTCTGGGCCACGGCCCTGGGCAACCTGGTGGACTTCGGCTACGTCAAGTCGACCGGCCAGAGCGTGCTGATCAACCTGCCCCGCACGGTGAGCAAGCCTGAGGTCACCTTCGAGTGGAAGATCCCCAGGGACAAGGCAGGTGCGCCGCTGTCCAACGCCATCGAGCGCGACCGCGCCCGGACCTACTTCCAGGCGTACGCGGCCGCCTGCGCGCTGTACTTCACCGAGCAGGCACTCGCCGAGATCAGGGCCGGGCGGACGAAGACCTGGGAGCCGTTCAGCGTCCCGGACGAGGCGAACAGCTGCGGGTTCACCGAGGCGGTCCGCGGCGTACTGTCGCACCACATGGTCATCCGCGGCGGGAAGATCGCGAACTACCACCCGTACCCGCCGACTCCGTGGAACGCCAGCGTCCGTGACAGCTTCGGCACGCCAGGGCCCTACGAGGACGCGGTGCAGAACACGCCGATCTTCGAGGAGAACCCGCCGGAGTCGTTCAAGGGCATCGACATCATGCGCGCCGTGCGCAGCTTCGACCCCTGCCTGCCCTGCGGCGTCCACATGTACCTAGGCAACGGCAAGATGTTGGACAAGGTGCATTCCCCCATGACGGTGACGTTGTCGACCTGAGGTCCCTGGACCGGCCCGGGCCCGTGTCCGGGCTGGTCCCGGCTCCAGCCTGGCCCGGCCGGCGGCACGGGGAAGGCCCGATGACCGGCAGACGGAGGCGAGGCACATGAACGGCGTGCAAGACGTCGGGGCGCGGGTCGAGGAACTGCTCGCCGCGCTGCGAACTGGCCCTGCCGAGAACGCGGCCCCGGTCGCCGAGGAGCTGGTCGGGCTGCTGGTCGGGCTGTACGGCGACGCGCTGGGCCGCATCGTCACCGTGCTGCGGGAGGAGGGTGCCCCCGGCGCCGCGATGCTGGACCGGCTGGCCGACGACCCGCTGGTGGAGAGCCTGCTGCTGCTCCATGACCTGCACCCGCTCGACGTAGACGCACGGATCCAGCGTGCCCTCGACCGGGTTCGCCCCTACCTGGGCTCGCACGCGGGAGGGGTGGAATATCTCGGCGTGAGTGACGGGGTGGCACGGCTGCGGCTGGAGGGCAGCTGCCACGGTTGCCCGTCGTCGACAGTCACCGTCCAGCTGGCCATCCAGGGGGCGGTCCAGGATGCCGCGCCGGAGGTCGCCGAGGTCGTCGTGGAGGGCATGACCGCGCCGCCCACCGCCCCGACGCTGCTGCAGATCGGCCGCCGCCCGGAGGATGACGCCCTGGCGAGCGCGGGGAATCCAGCCGGGGCCGGCGATGTCGGCTGGATAACCCTGCCCAGCATCGGGCCGCCGAGCTCGCGGCCTGTCACGGCCGCCGCGGGCGACATCAGCGTGCTGGTCTGCTCGGTGCGCGGCACGCTCTACGCCTACCGGGATGCGTGCGCGGCCTGCGGGCGCTCACTGGCCGACGGGGTCCTCGACCGCGAAAAGCTGACCTGCAGCGACTGCGGATCCCGCTATGACGTGCGCCTCGCCGGCAAGGGCCTCGACGATCCGGCCCTGCACCTCGACCCGCTGCCGCTCCTCGCCGACAGTCACGGTGTCCGCGTGGCCGTGCCAGAAACGGTCCGTTCGTGAGCACCGTGCCGGAGGTGCGCAGATGACAGGCAGCACGGGCCTGCGCCGTTTCGTCAAAGACCCGACGCCGGCCTCGCCAGGCCCCTCTGATGCGGCCGCCCCGGCGCCCCCCGCGCCTCCCGCTTCCTCGGCACCACCCGCCTCTCGCACCCCGCCGCCGGACCCGCCTTCCCGGCCTTCCCGATCGGCCAGGTACCGACCGGTCAGGCCCAGCCGGGCGCCCGGCCGGGGGCCGAGGAAGCCTGCGAGTTCTGCGCCACACCGATCCCGGCCGGTCACGGCCACGTGGCGGACTTGGACCAGTCCACGCTGATGTGCGCCTGCCGTGCGTGCTATCTGCTCTTCACCCACTCCCAGGCCGGCCTCCCCGCGCTCCCAGGCGGGCCGGGGACGGTACCGGGCGGTCCCTGACCGGTACGCCAGCGACCCGGCCCGGCCGCTGTCCGCAGCCGAGTGGGACACCCTCGAGGTTCCGGTCGGGCTCGCGTTTTTTCTCCGCTCGCCAGAGGATGACGTCACGGGGTTCTACCCCAGCCCGGCGGGAGCCACGGAATGCCGGCTCGACCTGGAAGCGTGGGACCGGATCGCCGCCTCCCACCCGATGCTCGCCGCCGCGGCGCCCGACGTCGAGGCCATCCTGATCTCGCGCGACCAGGACGGCGTCGAGTACTTCCTGGTGCCGATCGATGCCTGCTACGAGCTGGCCGGGCGGATGCGCCTGCTCTGGCGCGGCTTTGACGGCGGATCCGAGGCCAGGCAGAGCATCGCCGAGTTCCTCGATGGGGTTCGGTCCCGGTCCCGGGCCTTCAGCCAGGAGACCCTGACATGGCCGAGCTAGCGTTCGACTGCGTCGGCGCCCACTCCGACAGGTACGCGCTGGCCCCTTCGATGTCGTTCGTGCTGCGGATCGCGGAGACCACCGGGCAGAAAGTGGAAGCGATCGCGCTGCGCTGCCAGATCAGGATCGAGCCGGCCCGGCGGCGTTACTCCGACGCCGAGGCCGAGCGGCTGAACGATCTGTTCGGCGAGACTCAGCGCTGGGCCGACACGCTCAAGCCGCTGCAGTTCACGACGGTGTCCATCATGGTGCCCGGCTTCACCGGAAGCACCGATATAGACCTGCCCGTGATGCTCACCTACGACATGGAGATCGGCGCGACCAGGTACTTCGCCGGACTGGAGGAGGGCGAGGTCCCGCTGTTGCTGCTGTTCAGCGGCACCATGTTCACCACGTCCGAGGGCAGGCTGCAGGTCCAGCAGGTCCCATGGAGCAAGGAGGCCGCCTACCGGCTTCCTGTCAGCGTCTGGCGTGAGGCCATCGATATGCACTTCCCGAACAGCGCCTGGATCAGGATGAGCCTGCAGACCCTGGACGAGCTGCAGCGCTTCAAGACCCGCCAGGCGCTGCCCACCTGGGACGCGACGCTCGCAGCGCTGCTCGCGCAGACCGCCCAGAGTGCGGAGCACCAGCCATGAGACTGGACTCGGTGCACCTCGAGCAGGCCCGCAAGGTCGCGGACGCGATCCTGTACGAGGGCTACCTGCTGTACCCGTATCGCCAGTCGGCGCAGAAGAACCAGGCGCGGTTCCAGTTCGGGGTGCTGGTGCCGCCTGCCTACCAGGCGACTCGATGAGTGCGAGCGGTCCGCGTGCCAGACCGAGTGCCTGCTCGAGTGCTCCGACGAGGCCGAGATCCTGGTTCTGGTCCGGTTCCTGCAGCTGCAGCACCGGGTCGTGCAGGCGGCGGGTCCCGGCGAGCTGCACGACGTCGACCTCCTCGAGGTGGACGGCACCGAGTACATCCCGTGGGATGAGGCCATGGAACGCCAGCAGCAGGCCTCGGCGAATGTCGGCGCGCTGCTCAGGCAGGACCGGAAGCTGGAGTTCCACATCGGCTCCGGGGAACGGTCCGAGGACCTCACCGATGCCGAAGGCCGCCGGGCCGGGCGGCTGATCCGGCGCTGGTCCGCGCTCGACGGGATTATCCACCTGAGCGCCGAGCGGGTCGCCGGCCCCTACGGCGCGCTGCGGCTGCGGGTCCGGGTGGAGAACCATACCGACCCCGAGGTGCCGTTGCGAGCCAGGGACGACAGCCTGCCCTACTGCCTGATCGCGGCGCACGAGCTGATCGGCGTGCCGGGCGGGAGGTTCCTGTCCCTGACCGATCCGCCGGAATGGGCCGCGGGCGAGGCGGCCGCCTGCGTGAACACCGGGACCTGGCCGGTACTGGCCGGGCCCGAGGACTGCCGCGACATCGTGCTGTCCTCGCCAGTGATCCTTTACGACCATCCCGAGATCGCCGCGGAAAGCGCCGGTGACCTGTTCGACGCCACCGAGATCGACGAGATCCTCACGCTGCGGACGATGGCACTGACCGACGACGAGAAGCGGCAGGCCCGCGCCACCGACCCGCGCGCGGCCGAGATCATGGACCGGCTGGACGACATGCCAGCCGAGATGCTCGAGCGCATGCACGGGGCGATCCGCTACCTGAGGTCGGCGCCCGCCGGGGCCCGGGCCATGCCGCCCCACCCGACACCCGCCGCGGCGGCCGCGGACAGCTTCGACCCGATCCTGGACCGGCCGCAGGTCCCCTGGTGGGATCCGGGCTCGGACAGCTCGGTGTCGCCCGAGACCGACCACGTGATCATCGCCGGGGTGAGGGTCGCCCGCGGCAGCAAGGTCAGGATGCACCCGGGGTCGCGGCGCGCCGACGCGCAGGACCTGTTCCTGATCGGCCGCATCGCCGAGGTAGAGGCCGTGCTGCATGACGTCGACGGACAAGTGCACGTGGCGGTGAGCCCGGAGGATGACCCCGCGGCCGACCTGCAGCGCAGCCACGGGAGGTTCCTGTACTTCGCACCCGACGAGCTTGAGCCCATCGATCCCGGCCCTGAGCCACCCTGAGCTTCACCGCGGCCCACGGGGGGTTCGCGGCCCACCAACTGTCCAAGGAGGACAACATGATCAGCAGGCTGATCAAGGCGGCCCTGCTGGCCGCCGTGCTGGCGGTGATCGTGCAGTCGCTGCCCGACATCAAGCGTTATCTCGAACTCCGCGAGATGTGATGCGGGCGCACTGATCCGGCAACGACGCGAGGCAGGGGATCATGGAGACAATACTGGGATTCGTGGCCGGCTACCTGGTCGGCACGCGGGAGGGGCGTGACGGCCTGGAGCGGATGCGTTCCTCCTGGCACTCGATCAGGACCTCGCCCGAGGTGCGCAGGCTGGCCGGCGAGGCGGTCACCGCGGCCGAGATGGTCGTCCGCCGAGTCTCGAGCGGCGGCTTCGGAGGTCTCGGCGAGGCTGCGAGCGGCGTCACGGACGTGCTCGTCCGCCGCGCGGCGGGGGCCAGGGAAGGGACACGCGCGGCCTGATCACGGGGCGGTTGAGTCTGTGCTGGGCCGCCTCGCCTGACCCGACGGGCGGAGCCGGCCGACGATGGCCGTGATCCCGAGCGCCCCGGCGGCCGGGAGCGTGACCAGGGCGGGAAGCTGGTAGCGCCAGGAGAACTCGAACACGTCGGAGACGATCAGCACGGCCGCCCCGGCCAGGAAGAACAACAGGCAGGCCAGGGCCACCTGGCGCTGTCCCGTGGTGCGGCGGCTGCCCCGCCCCCTGATCAGGCTGAGCGAGCCGATCAGGCGGCCACGGCCGCGAGGGCGTATACCGGGCCGGGGGTGAAGCCGCCGCCGAGCTGGTACGAGCGCAGGGCCGCGGCCAGCGGCTTCACCACGACCGGCTGGCCGCCGCCGAAGTCGCTGATCACCGACCTGACCTGGCCGGGCGACGCGTGCAGCCAGTAGGGATAGCTGGTCTGGAACTGCCAGCGCCAGATCGGGGTGTCACCCGGGCTGGTGTTCCTGGTCAGGGCGAACAGCTTCACGGCGTCGCCTGCGATGGCAGAAACCACCCGCCCTGGCTGCTGCGTGAACACCGCCCGGTTGAAGGCCGAGACCGTGCGGGAAGCCTCGGAGCTGGGAAGATGGGCATAGTAGGGCCGGAGCGGGGAGCGCGGGCTGTGCTCAAGGCCATCGGCGCCGAGCGCCTTCTGGCTGGGCGTCGGGCACAGCGGGCGCTGCGCGGCGGGCAGGCTAAGCGTGGCGCAGTCGGCGGCCGCGGCGGCCCGGCCGTACAGGGTCGTGCTCCCGGAGTGGGATAGCCAGAAGTGTCCGGTGACGGCGGCTGAGATGCTCATGTAGGTGAGGATCGGCACCGCGAAGGACACGCACATCAGCGCGGCGCCGGCGATCGCGCGGCGCCAGCCGCCCGCCGCGGCTACCACGTAGATCACCGCGGGCAGCACCAGGATCTGGCCCACCTGGGCCACCGTGGCCGACAGGCCGAGCGCGATCCCGCCCAGGGCGATGGCCCAGGCGGGCGTCCTGGGCCGCCACAGCAGCAGGACCAGGCCGGTCACGATCAGGGCCTCGAACCACACGTCGGGCATGATGGTCTGCTCGATCTGCAGTTCGTAGGCGTCGAGCAGGACCGGCGCGGCGGCCAGCGCCGCCAGCCAGCGCGGCACGCCGCGCCGCACCAGCACGGCGTAGCTGGCCACGCCCATGGCCAGGCCGAGCAGATGCTGTACGGCGGCGACCGTGTCCAGGTTGCCGGCCAGCAGGATCAGCCTGAGCGGCACCCGGTAGCCGACCGGATCGTTGGCCGCCGCGTGGTACAGGTACTTCGTGCTGTCGATATAGAACAGGACCGGGCGGTAGGCAATCTCGGCGCCCGTCCGCAGCAGCAGCCCAGCGAGGACCAGAGCCGCGATCAGCCAGTGCCGCCGCAGCGCCGTCAGCAGCGACCGCGCGTATGCGTGCCGCCGCAGCGGCGAGTCCACCGGGCTGTCGCCCCGGACGGTGCGAGTCACCGCGCGGGCGTGGCCGGATCCGGCGCGGGCGGGGCGCCCGGGGACGCCGGGTCGGAGGCGGTCGGCCTGGAGGTTGTCCCGTCCGGAGCGGGCTTACGGCCCCTCATCCAGGCGATGATGACGGCGATCCCGAGCGCACCGGCGGGCGGGAGGGTCACGATCGCCGGGAGCTGGTAGCGCCAGGAGAACTCGGGGATGTCGGAGGCGAGCAGGAGCACCACCGGGGTGATGAGGAACAGGAAGCAGGCGAAAGCCTGGTCACGGTCGGTGACGGGGCGGGACGGGAGGGGCTCGGCGAGCCTGCGGCGGCGGAGCAGGGTGAGCGAGCCCAGCACACCGGCCACGGTCGCGAGCAGGTAGAGCGGGCCCGGTGTGTAACCGCCGTTCTGCTGGTAGGACCGCAGGAACTTCGCGAGCGGCCGGATCACGATCGCCTTGCCGCCCATGGACGGGTTGAGTGGTTCGTAGGTGTAGGCCGAGGGCGTGTTCGGCACCTTCAGCCCCACGATGATCACGTTGTCGGCGTTGGTGCGGATGTAGTTCTGGTAGCTGGGGTAGTTGCCCTGGAACTGCCAGCGCCAGAGCGGGGTATCGCCCGGGACCGTGACCCGGTGCAGGGCGAACAGCCGGATGGTGTCGCTGGCGATCGCACCAGCCACCCGCATCGGCTGCTGGGTGATGACCGCCTTGGTGAAGCGGGAAACGTAGGGGGACTCCCGGGTGCCGAACGGCGCCACGAACTGGTTGAGCGGGGACGTGACATCGTGATCAAGGCCGTCCGCGCCAAGTCGCTTCTGCCTGGGTGTCGGGCACAGGGAGCGCTCGATGGCCGGCACCCGGAGCGTCGCGCAGTCGGCCGCCTCGGCGACCCGGCCGTAGATGATCGAGGTTCCGGAGCGCGACAGCCAGAAGTGCCCGTTGATCGCCTCGGAGATGCTCATGTAGCTCACGATCGGCAGCGCGAAGGCCACGCCCATCAGCGCGGCGCTGGCGATCGCGCGGCGCCAGCCGCCCGCCGCCACCACCACGTAGACCACGGCGGGCACGACCAGGATCTCGCCTATCTGGGCCACCGTGGCCGACAGCCCCAGCAGAATTCCGGCCAGGGCGATGGTCCAGGCCCGCGGCCTGCGCTGCCACAGCAGCAGGACCAGGCCGGCCACGATCAGGGCCTCGAACCACACGTCGGGCATGATGGTCTGCTCGATCTGCAGCTCGTAGGCGTCGAGCAGGACCGGCGCGGCGGCCACCGCCCCCAGCCAGCGCGGCGCCCCGCGGCGCAGGAGCACGGCGTAGATGGCCACGCCTATGGCCAGCCCGACCACGTGCTGGACGCCCGTGACCGTCTGTACGTTGCCGACCAGCAAGATGGCCTTGAGCACGCCCTTGTACCCAAGCGGATCGGTGCCGGCCCAGGCGTTGTACAGGTACTTGAGCGAATCGATGTACAGCAGCGCGGGCCGGTAGGCGAGCTGCGCGAGCAGCCGCAGCACCAGCCCGGCCAGCAGCAGGATCGTCATCAGCCAGTGCCGCCGGGCCAGCCGGCCCAGCCCGCGGACCCGGTGCAGGCGAGCTCCGGGCGCGGCCGGCGCGGCCGGACCGGTGCCCTGTCCGGTCCCGGCGGGGGTCGCCGACCCCGCGGCTGTCTTTGGCATTCGCATCAAGGGCATCCGATTGGCGGGTGGCTGGCATAAATCTGCCCTGGTGAGGATACCGGAGCCCGGGCACGGGTTACATCGAAGCTCAGCTGTGAGCTTGCTCAGGGTTCCTGCACCGCTCTGTCTGCGCAGGCATAACGTCAGCGCCGGGGCGTAGCCTCACGCTCATGCCGCCAGCGCCGCGCGATCCTGACGCCTGGCCGCGGCTCCGCCACCGGGCCTGCGGCCAGGCTGCGCAGTTAACCGCGCCGTGGCCGGGCGGCGCCGGGCTCTGCGTGTTCTGCCGGGGCCCGGCCCGGCCGGGGAGCCGCCGCTGCTATCCCTGCTACCTGCACCGCGAGTACCTGCCTGGCCTGCTGCCTGACGTGGTGGCACCGGTCGCCTACGCCGAGAAGGGCAGCCCGCACGCCACGAACCTGTGGCTGTACAAGTCCGGCCGCCCCGGCGCCCCGGCGGCCAGGGACGCGCTGCGCTCGCTGCTGCTGGTCTTCCTGCGCGATCACGGGCCGTGCGTATGGCGCTACGCCGGGATGGCGGGGCCGGCCTGCGTCGCCGTCGTCCCGAGCAGGCGCGGACGGCCTGGGGCGCATCCGCTGCGGGCCATGGTCGAGCCCTACCTGGCGCTGCCGTGGGTCCGCCTGTCCCTCGCGTATCGCGACGGAAAGGAGGCCTGCGACCCCGATCCCGGCCGCTTTCAGTGCGGACGGCTGCCCGGGGCGGCCGTCCTGCTGCTGGACGACACCTGGACATCGGGATCCAGCGCGACCAGCGCCGCGGCCGCCCTCAGGCTGGCGGGCGCGCGGTCGGTCGCGGTCGTGGTGCTCGGGCGGCACCTGGACGATACGGCCGTCAGCAGCGGGTTCTCGCCCGGGCCGTTCCGGCCGTGGCTCTGTGCGGTCCACGGCATGCGTCCAGTGCGCGGCATGGGTCCCAGTCAATAGGCTGGGGCCGTGCCCCAGGATTCCCCGTCACGTACGGCGCTGGTGCGGCGGGCCCGCCGCATCGGCCGCGAGCTCGCTGCCCTCTACCCGGACGCCAAACCCGAGCTGGACTTCACCAACCCGCTTGAGCTCCTGATGGCGACGATCCTGTCGGCCCAGACCACCGACCGGCTGGTCAACCAGGTCACACGCACACTCTTCGCGCGCTACCGCACGGCGGCGGACTACGCGTCCGCCGACCGCGACGACATCGAGAAGATCATCCAGCCGACCGGGTTCTTCCGCGCCAAGACCACGAGCATCATCGGCGTCGGGCAGGCGCTGTGCGACCGGTTCGGCGGGGAGGTGCCGCCCCGGCTGCGGGATCTGGTCACCTTGCCGGGGGTGGGCAGGAAGACGGCCAACGTGGTGCTCGGCAACGCGTTCGGTGTGCCGGGCATCACCGTGGACACCCACTTCGGCCGGCTGTCCCGGCGCTTCGGCTGGACCACGCAGACCGACCCGGACAAGGTCGAGCAGGAGGTGGGCTCGCTGTTCCCGAAACGGGACTGGACCGACCTGTCGCAGCGCATGATCTGGCACGGCAGGCGGGTGTGTCACGCCCGCAGACCCGCCTGCGGGGCCTGCGGGCTGGCCGCCCTCTGCCCGTCCTACGGCGAGGGGCCGACCGACCCGGTGGTCGCGGCCAAGCTGGTCAAGCCTGGGCCGTTCTCGTGACCGGCCCTCCCGCCTGGCTGACCCAGCTGGCCGAGTCGGCGGTCGGCATGACCGTGCCGCTCCCGCTGCGGCCACCGCCCGGCGGCGGCCGTCCCTCCGCGGTGCTCATTCTGTTCGGCGACGGGCCCCAGGGACCCGATCTGCTGCTCGTGCAGCGAAGCCCCGGGCTGCGCCGGCATGCCGGGCAGCCCGCATTCCCTGGTGGTGCCATCGACGAGTCCGACGACGGCGTGGTCGCCGCGGCGCTGCGCGAGGCCGCCGAGGAGGCCCGCGTGGATCCCGCCGGCGTGCAGGTGATCGCCGTGCTGCCGGAGCTCTTCATCGCGCGGAGCGGGTTCTCGGTGACCCCGGTGCTGGCCTGGTGGCGCCAGCCCGCTCCGGTGGAACCCGGCGACCCGATGGAGATCGCGGCTGTGGCCCGGGTGCCGATCTCGGAGCTGGCCGATCCGGCCAACCGGGTGACCCTCCGTTACCCGTCCGGGGATGCCGGGCCCGCGTTCCGGGTCCGCTCGATGCTGGTGTGGGGCTTCACCGCGATGATCCTGGACCGGCTGCTCGCCATTGGCGGCTGGGAACGCCCGTGGAATGCCGGGCTGATCGAGGACCTGCCGCCCGAGGTTCTGCAGGCCGCGGCGGGCGCCCCGGACCGCAGCGCCTGAAGGAGTTTCCGGGACTGTCCGCAGCGAATTCTCGGCCTGGATGCAGCGCGCTCTCGGGTTCGCCAGCGCACCAGCCCGGGCATCCCCGCGACGGGTTTCCCGCGTTTCCGTGCCTGGCCCTCTTACCTCCAATCGCGCTATACGGTTGGGCTCGTGCCGGGCGATTTGCTGGACCTAATACTGATCGTGCTCGTCGTTGCGTTCGGCGTGGCCGGGTACCGGCAGGGGTTCATTATCGGCGTGCTGAGCTTCGCCGGGTTCATCGGAGGCGGCGCGATCGGCGCCCTGTTCGGCCCCCGGATCGCCCGTTCCATCACCATGAACCCGGCCTGGCAGGCTGTGGCCGCGATCGCCGTGGTCTTCCTGGCCGCGATGATCGGCCAGCTGATCGCCTCGGGCCTGGGCGTGGCGCTGAGGTCCCGGCTGACCTGGCGTCCGGCCACGGTCGTGGACGCCGTCGGCGGTGCTGCGGTCAGCGCGATCTCGGTGCTCCTGATCGCCTGGCTGATCGGGTCGGCGGTGGCTTACGCCCCGTTCCCCGCCATTTCCCAGCAGGTCAACGACTCCGCGGTGCTCCGGGCCGTGGACCGGCTGATGCCGCCGACCGCGAACATCATGTTCTCCGACTTCCGCAGTCTGCTGTCCAGCGGTCCGTACGCGCAGGTCTTCGGGGCCCTCGGGGCCGAGGGCGCGCTGGCGGTGGGCCCGCCGAGCGAGGCCGCCCTCCAGGTCGGCGGGCTGCAAGCGGCCAGGCCAAGCATCGTGAAGATCGATGGCGTCGCGCCGAGCTGCGGGCACCGGATCGAGGGCACCGGCTTCGTGTACGCGCGCGACCACATCCTCACGAACGCGCACGTGGTGGCCGGCGTGACCCAGGGGCCGCAGATCTCCACCTACGACCAGCACGGGCCGTTCCGGGCCCGCGTCGTGCTCTACGACCCGCAGCGGGACCTCGCCGTCCTCTACGTGCCGGGCCTGCTCCCCAAGCCGCTCCACTTCACCGGCCCGGCCCAGGTCGGCGCCAACGCGATCGTGGCCGGGTACCCGGAGAACGGGCCGTTCACCGCCGTGCCCGCCCGCGTCGGCGGCACCGAGGAGGCCACCAGCCCCGACATCTACCAGTCGGCTCAGGTGACCCGCCAGATCTACGCGGTCAGGGCCATCGTCGAGCCGGGCAACTCCGGCGGCCCGCTGCTCACCCCCGGGGGCCAGGTCTACGGCGTCGTGTTCGCCGCGGCGATCTCGGTCCCGCACACCGGGTATGCGCTGACCGCGTCCGAGGTGCAGGCCGACGCCGAAAAGGGGGCGAACGCCACCGCGAGCGTCTCCACCCAGGGATGCGACTGACCCCCCCCCGGGCTAACGCCGCAGCTTGAGCTGCGGCTCGGGTGTGGTCGCGGCGGCGAGGCCCTCGCGCTCGATGCGTTCGGCCAGGTCCGCGGCGAAGCGGGCGACGTCCGCGGCCCCGATACCGTAGGGCGCCGAGTCCGCGTAGCCGCCTACCCGCCGACCGCCCCGGCGCAGCAGCTCCACGGCTCCGCGCGCATTGCCCCGCTGGACGTGGGTCAGCCCCACCGCGACCTGCGCAAGCCCCTGCCACAGGTCGCGCTCGGCAGGTGGCGCCGCCTTCCACGACGCCTCCAGCACCTCGTGGGCCCGGAACGCCCGGCCGGAGTCGATCAGTTCCTGGGCGAGATCGAGCGCGGCGTCGGGAGGCAGGGTCAGGTCGTCGGGCAGCGGAGGCTCGCCTGCGGCGTCACGGCTCAGCGGCCGCCCGAGCGCATCGCGCGGCCGGGCGTTGCGCGGGCGGCCGACGGTGTCCCTGTCCCGGCCCCGTGCGGGCTGATCCCGCGCGGGCTGGCGTGGCCCGGTCATCGTTCCGGCTCCGGGTCGGCCAGCCAGGCGCGGAGCTCGGCGTCGAAGCGCTCGGGCGTCTCCTCGTGCGGGAAGTGCCCGGCTCCGTCCAGGAGGCGCCACCGGTAGGGTGCCTCGACGTACCGGCCGGAGCCCCGGGCCGCGCTGGGCAGCACGCAGCTGTCCAGGGAGCCGTGCAGATGCAGGGTCGGTGCCTGCACCGGGGCCCGCATGCTGCGCGCGTACCGCAGCCCGTCCGGCCGGAGGCGGGACCGGATGAACCAGCGGTGGTATTCAAGCGCGGAGTGAGCTACCGAGGGCAGGGACATGGCGGCGCGGTAGTTGCGTTCGGTCTCCTGGTCCGGCCAGCCCGGTCCGGACCACGTGCGCAGCATCCGCCCGACCCGCTGCGCACCGTTCTTGAGCAGCTGGCGCTCCGGGAGCAGCGGGAGCTGGAACCCCAGCGCGTACCCGCTGCGCCGGCCCTGGCCGAGCGGGTCGGACAGCACGGCCGCGCGCAGCCGGAGCGGATGCGGGACCGAGACGACCGCGAGGCGCCTGACCACCTTGGGGAAGTAGGTGGCCATGGTGAAGGCGATCAGCCCGCCCCAGTCGTGGCCGACGATGACCGCGTTCGCCTCACCCAGCGAGCGGACCAGCCCGGCCGCGTCAGAGGCCGCGGTGATCAAGTCGTAGCCCCGGGGCGGCTTGTCGCTGCCGCCGTACCCGCGCAGGTCCACGGCGACCGCGCGGTAGCCGGCACCCTGCAGCGAGGACAGCTGCTCGCGCCAGGTCCACCAGAACTCGGGGAAGCCGTGCAGCAGCAGCACCAGCGGCCCGTCCCCGCTCTCGGCGACGTGGAACCGGGTGCCATTGGCGCTGATCGACCGGTGCGACCAGGGGCCGTCGATGAAGATCGGCGCGTCGCGGCGGGTCGTCACCTGCTCATCCCCTGGTTACCTGGGTGGTCATCCCGGGCTCATCCGGTACCGGGCGTGGGCGAAGAGGGCACTCCGTCATCCCGCTTGAGCAGCGTGAGGTCTTCCTGCACCGTCTGCCGGGTCCGGCGCAGGCCACTGATCCCGCGGAACTTCAGGTACCCGATGAGAACGGCCAGCGCGGCCAGGAGCACGCAGGTGCCCGCGACGATCAGGAACGCGGCCCAGGCCCAGATGCCGGCCGCGATCAGGCCGTAGGCGTACGCGAAGCACAGGAGCACGAGGATGAGGCAGCCCACGAACGCTGCGATCCCGAGCAGCGCCCCGCCGATGCCGACCCGGCGCACGTCGTCTTTGAGCTCCAGCTTGGCCAGGTCGAGCTCCGCCTTGAACAGCTTGGAAACGTCGGTGATGGCCAGGGATACCAGGCTGCCGATGGATTGGTCGCGGTCGCCGTCAGCTCCGGGCTTGACTGCGGGTTCGGCCATTAATGCTCTCCCCTTCTCAGGCTGTCGCAACAAGTCTCGCTCATGCCCCATCGCGACGTTCGCACCGCATCCACTCTGGCGTGGCGGGACGTTGATTGCGACGGATTCTTCGCGAGATGTGGCGACTTCGCGAATTAGAGGGGACAAAACGCGAACGGCGCCCCATACGGGGCGCCGCCGCCTGCCACGTCAAGTCCTGGCTACCAAGCGTGCACCTTCTCTGCCGAGCGGGCCCGCCCTCAGTGCGCCTCCCGGCGCTGCCTGCCGAGCTTGCCTGCACGGCACGCCTCCCGCGGCTGGTCGCGCGTGGGTACCAGGTTGCCGTGTCCGGACCTGTTGTCCGTGACCCCTTTCTACGACGGATCCGCGGCCTTGTGAAGCCCTAGGCGTGACCAATTCGTGATCTCGATCGATTTCCCTGTTCACATGTCCTGAGCAGGCAGGCTGCCCCTCGATCCGGCGGCCGGGGTCGCCGCGGCCAGCAGCTCGGATTCGGCGCAGCCAGATCGCGCGCTGAACGCCAGCACCGGCCATTGCCTCATCCGGGCGATTCTCCTGAGCGCGCGGTCCGGATTCACGACCCGCGGATGGCCCACGGCCTCCAGCAGCGGCAGGTCGGTGATGGAGTCGCTGTACGCGTAGCAGTCCCTGAGCCGGTAACCGCGCAGGCCGGCCAGCTCCCGGACCCGGCTCGCCTTGGCCTCGCCGTAGGCCCAGAACTCCATCTCCCCGGTGTAGCGCCCGTCGGCGACCTCCATCCGGGTCGCGATGACCTCGGACGCGCCGAGCAGGTTCCCGATCGGCCCCACCATCTCCTGGCCCGATGTGGACACGATGATGACGTCCTGCCCGGCGCGGCCGTGCGCCGCGATCAGCCACTGGGCGTCGGCGTACACGAGCGGGAGGATGATCTCGTCCAGGTGCCGGCTGACGATCTCGCTCACCCGGTCCGCAGGCCACCCCCGGCACAGCTCGCTCACCTGGGCACGGATGCGTTCCATCCGCTGGTGGTCGGCGCCGCTGAGCCGGAACAGCAGCTGCGCCACTGCGGAGCGGACGGCGTCGGCGCGAGTGATCAGGCCGTGGCGGTAGAACGACGGGCCGAACGCCAGCGCGCTCGACCGTGAGATGATCGTTTTGTCCAGGTCAAAGAATGCGGCCGCAATTGTGCCATCGGCCTCGACGGAACTGCCCACGATCCGGCAGCATAGGGGAATGTAACAAGTTCTAGGTTTACTCCGCATGACCGGCTGGTAACTTTGGCTCGCTGCACGTAGGCTTTCATGGGTGACGGGACCGGCTCTGCCCCCCCGGGGCCGGACCGCACGGCGACCCCCGCTCTCCCCCCCGGCGGGGGTCGCCTCTTTTCATCTCATGAAAGCCAGTGCCAGGCGCACGTGCGTGACGCACATCACGTCCATGACCAGCAATTCTGCTGGGTCTGTGGACCGCAGCCCGGCCTAGGATCCGGCGGCCGCCCCGCTGAGAAGGCATTCCAGAAGGATCACCGCGCCTTGCTTGGACAGTGGCTCGTTGCCATTCCCGCACTTCGGTGACTGGATACAGGAAGGGCATCCGGCGCTGCACTCACACGACGCAATTGCATCCGCAGATGCACGCAGCCAATCACGGGCGGCGCGGAATCCGCGCTCGGCAAAGCCCGCCCCTCCGTCGTGCCCGTCGTACACGAACACGGTCAGCCCGGCCGGTGGCCGGATGGTAGTCGGTGGACACGCCGCCGACGTCCCAGCGGTCGCACGAGGCGACCAGCGGGAGCAGCCCGATCGACGCGTGCTCGGCCGCGTGCGCGGCGCCCGCGAGGTCTACGCCCGCGCTGGCCAGGGCGTTCCGCTGGCTGGGTGAGATCGTCCACCACACCGCCCGGGTGCGCAGCGTGCGCGGCGGGAGGTCCAGCGGCACCACGCCAGCGGCTGCCCGGTATCGAGGCGGCGGCGGACGTAGGAGACCACCTGGCGGGTCACCAGGACGTCGCCAAAACCGACCTCGGCGTCGCCCCAGGCTTCCCGGCGCAGCGTCGCGGCCACCTCGACCCCGGTCAGTTCCCGCGCCGACGTCGCGTATCCGGGATCGCCGGCCTCGACCAGCGCGACGCAGCTGTCCAGGTCAAGCTCGGTCACCAGGTACATCTCGCCCTGATGCGGGTAGACCGCGCCGGTGTGCGCCAGCACGTGCGCGGACGGCTCGTCCATGGTGCCGACCAGCCGGCCGGTCGAGGCCTCCACGATGCGCACCGCCTGGCCCCCGGTCCCGCGCAGGCCGGTCATCGCGGTCCGGCCGCTGCGCGTCCAGCACCACCTGGTTCCGTCCGGGGTCTTCCTGGGCCGCAGCATCCCCCGGCGGCTCAGGTCGTCCACGACGGCCGCCGCGGCCATGCCGAACAGGTCGATGTCCGCGTCGGTCAGTGACAGTTCCGCGGCGGCCGCGCACAGGTGCGGGGCCAGCACGTACGGGTTGCCCGGATCGAGCACGGTGGCCTCGACCGGCCGGTTGAGCAGGGCCTCAGGATGGTGCACCAGATAGGTGTCCAGCGGGTCGTCGCGGGCGATCAGGATCGCGACCGCGCCGCGGCCTTCGCGTCCGGCTCGCCCGGCCTGCTGCCAGAGGGCGGCCCTGGTCCCGGGCCATCCAGCGACCAGCACCGCGTCGAGGCCGCCGATGTTGACGCCGAGCTCCAGCGCCGGCGTGGCGGCCAGGCCGGTGATCCGGCCCGCCAGCACCGCCTCCTCGATGGCCCGCCGGTCCTCCGGCAGGTAACCGGACCGGTAGGCCGCGACCCGGGGTTCCAGGTTGGCCGCGCCGGCCTCGGCCAGGCTGCGCCGCGCGCCGAGCGCGATCGCCTCGGCGCCGCGCCGGGACCTGACGAACGCGAGCGCGGGCACGCCACCGAGCACCAGGTCGGCCAGCATCCCTGCGGCCTCGGCCGTGGCCGTGCGCCGGACGGGGGCGCCCGGCCTCGCCGCGCAGCGCGGTGAGCGGCGGCTCCCACAGCCCGAAGGTGAGCGGTCCGCGCGGAGCGCTGTCCGCGGTGACCGCGACCGCGTCAAGCCCGGTGAGCAGCCGGGCGCAGGTCTCGGGTTCGCTGATCGTGGCCGAGGCGAGCACGAAGACCGGGCCGGTCCGCTCGCCGCGGAACGCGGCGTGATGTGCGGTGATCCGGCGCAGCCTGCGCAGGACCTGGGCCACGTGCGACCCGAAGACACCGCGGTAGGTATGGCATTCGTCGACGATCACGAACTTCAGGCGCCGGAAGAACCCGTCCCAGCGGGCGTGCCGCGGCAGCAGCGAATGATGCAGCATGTCCGGGGTGGTGAGCAGATAGGTGGCGTGCGCCCGGGCCCAGGCCCGGTCCGGGGCCGGCGTGTCACCGTCCATGACGGCCGGCCGGACGCCCGGGATATCCAGCGAGCTCACCATGCGCAGCTGGTCGGCGGCGAGCGCCCGCGTCGGCGCCAGGTACAGCGCGGTGCCGCCGTCGAGCACCTGGGTCAGCGCGGGCAGCAGGTAGCCGAGTGACTTTCCGGACGCGGGAGACGTCGAGATGATCACGTTCCGGCCCGCTGCCGCATGGTCGGCCGCGGCGGCCTGGTGGGCCCAGGGCCCCGGCACACCCACGTTCTCGAACGCCTTGGTGACTTGCGGCGGCGCCCAGTCGGGCCAGTCGACCCGCTGGCCCGCGGCGGCCTGGACCTGCTCCAGATGGGTAAGCCGTCCCGACCGTGCGCCCGCCTCAAGGACCCGGGCGGCACTCGGCGGGATCGGCAGCTCGCATCCGGCGAGTAGCGGCACCGCAGGCATAGGCTTTCAGTGTGTCATGCCAACGGGGGAGTGCCTCGAACACCGATCTGGTATAGACATGACGTCAGAGCGTGATTGAATGCGCGCTGGAACGTTACCCGTGCCGGGCGCCGCTCGGGCCCGGTTGCACGCTCAGACACTGACCGCATGGCGCTGGAGGATTTTGTGGATCTGAAGTTGGATCACCACACCAAGGATGGGATCGAGATCGTCGACGTGGAAGGCGAGATCGACGTCTACACCGCGCCACGCTTGCGTGAGCTTCTGATCGAGCTGGTCAACACCGGCTTCTATCAGCTCGTGGTGAATATGGAGAAGGTCGAGTTCCTCGACTCCACGGGGCTCGGGGTGCTGGTCGGCGGCCTGAAGCGCGTGCGGGCGCACGACGGCTCCCTGGACCTGGTCTGCACGCAGGAGCGCATCCTGAAGATCTTCAGGATCACCGGCCTGACGAAGGTGTTCGGCATTCACGACACGGTCGACGAAGCCATCAAGGAGAGAAAGTCGGAGAAGTAGCGCCCGGCTCCCCCGAGATGCCCACAGTTGAAGTCAGCTTCACGGCCCTGCCCGCCCATGTGCGTACCGCGCGCCTCGTGGCCACGGCGGTGGCCAGGCGCAGCGGTGTCGCGGAGTCCTTGCTGGATGAGGTGCGGCTCGCCGTGGGCGAAGCATGCTCCCGGGCGGTCGAGGCCCACCGGGCGCACTGCCCGGGCGAGCCGGTCAGGATCGCGCTGACCGACCAGGCCGGGCGGTTCGAGGTCGAGGTCACCGACACCGGCAGGCCACAGGGATTCGGCCTCGCCGTCATCGCCGAACTCGCCGACGACGTCCAGATCTGCGAGACGGATGCGGGGACGAGCATCCGGATGAGCTGGCCGTCGGTCGGACTGCCGTCTTGACCGCATTACCGCCGATTGCCGGCGGTCTACCGGCGGTTGCGACCGCGTTACCAGCGGGTCGGATGAACGTCACACCGGGGGGCCGCATTACCATTCAGTGACCCAGATGCGTAGACTCCCGGCACTGTCGTGGTGGCGCTCCTCGAGGACGTTGTAGCTGCCCACGCCTGGTTGGAAGACAGTGCACTGGGCAGCCGCCCAAGGAAAACAGCACCGGGCAGTTGCATCGCGCGCGGCGCGTGCCCTGTCAAGGAGGACAGATGTCGAACACCGCTCTTGCGAGCGGGCCAGTCGGCGTGACCGGCTCCAACCTCACGTGGGTTGTCGTCGTGGGCGTGGTCGCGCTGCTCGCCCTCGTCGTGGCCGGCTTGCTGGTCAGGGAAGTGCTGGCGGCCAGCCAGGGCACGCCCAAGATGCGGGAGATCGCGAAGTCGATCCAGGAGGGTGCGGCGGCGTACCTGCAGCGGCAGTTCAAGACGATCGGGGTCTTCGTGGTCCTGATCTTTTTTGTGCTGCTGGTTCTGCCCGCTGACGGCGAGTCCGTCCGCTGGGGACGCAGTTTGTTCTTCCTGGTCGGGGCCGTGTTCTCGGGTCTGGTCGGGTTCCTGGGCATGTCGCTGGCGGTGCGCGGCAACGTGCGGGTGGCCGCCGCGGCCAAGGAGGCGGGCGAGCGGCCCGCCATGCGGATCGCGTTCCGCACCGGCGGCGTGGCCGGCATGCTGACCGTGGGCCTGGGTCTGTTCGGTGCTGCGGTCGTGGTCCTCATCTACCGGGAGAACGCCTCCAGCGTGCTGGAGGGCTTCGGCTTCGGGGCGGCGCTGCTCGCGATGTTCATGCGGGTCGGCGGCGGCATCTTCACCAAGGCCGCTGACGTCGGCGCGGACCTGGTCGGCAAGGTCGAGAAGGGCATCCCGGAGGACGACCCGCGCAACGCCGCGACGATCGCCGACAACGTGGGCGACAACGTGGGGGACTGCGCCGGGATGGCGGCCGACCTGTTCGAGTCGTACGCGGTGATGCTGGTCGCCTCCCTCATCCTGGGCAAGGTGGCCTTCGGCAACGCGGGCCTGGTGTTCCCGCTGATCGTGCCGATGTGCGGGGTGATCACCGCGGTGATCGGCATCTTCGTCGTCGCCCCGCGCAAGAACGACCGCAGCGGCATGACCGCGATCAACCGGGGCTTCTTCGTCTCCGCGCTGATCTCGCTGGTGCTGGTGATCGGCGCCTCGTTCCTGTACCTGCCGGCCGATTTCAGCCAGCTGAAGGGGGTCACCGGCGCGGGCTCCTTCGCGATCCTGCACCACGGCGGGAGCCCGCGGTGGCTGGCCATCCTCGCGGTGCTGATCGGCCTGGTGCTGGCCAGCGCCATCCAGCTGCTGACCGGGTACTTCACCGAGACCAGCCGCAGGCCGGTGCGCGACATCGCCAAGGCCTCGCTGACCGGCCCGGCCACCGTGATCCTGGCCGGGATCTCGATCGGCCTGGAGTCCGCTGTGTACTCCGCGCTGCTCATCGGCGGGGCCGTGTACTGCGCGTTCCTGCTCGGCACGGGCAACGCCACGATCGCGCTGTTCGCCGTCGCCCTGGCCGGGACCGGCCTGCTGACCACCGTCGGGGTCATCGTGTCCATGGACACCTTCGGCCCGGTCTCCGACAACGCACAGGGCATCGCCGAGATGTCCGGTGAGATCCACGGCGAGGCCGCGGAGATCCTGACCCACCTGGACGCGGTCGGCAACACGACGAAGGCCATCACCAAGGGCATCGCGATCGCGACCGCGGTGCTCGCCGCGACCGCGCTGTTCGGCGCGTTCCGGACCTCGGTCGAGTCCGCACTCAGCTCGGCGTCAACGTTCGGCCTGTCCATCGACCATCCGAACAACCTGGTCGGCCTCATGATCGGCGCGGCCGTGGTGTTCTTCTTCTCCGGCCTGGCCATCATGGCGGTGGGCCGGGCGGCCGGGCGGGTGGTGTTCGAGGTCAGGGAGCAGTTCAGGAACCACCCGGGGATCATGGACTTCACCGAGAAACCCGAGTACGGCCGGGTCGTGGACATCTGCACCAAGGACTCGCTGCGGGAGCTGGCCACCCCGGGCCTGCTGGCGGTGCTGGCGCCGATCGTGGTCGGCTTCGGGTTCGGCTACGGGCCGCTCGGCTCGTACCTGGCCGGCGCGATCGCGGCCGGGGCGCTGATGGCCGTGTTCCTGTCCAACTCCGGCGGAGCCTGGGACAACGCCAAGAAGCTGGTCGAGGACGGCAACTACGGCGGCAAGGGTTCCGAGGCGCACGAAGCGACCATTATCGGCGACACCGTGGGCGACCCGTTCAAGGACACCGCGGGCCCGGCCATCAACCCGCTGATCAAGGTCATGAACCTGGTCTCGCTGCTGATCGCGACCAGCGTGGTGAAGTACAGCGACAACAACCCCCTGCGGATCGGCGTGGCGGTCGGCGCGGCGGCGATCATCGTCGCAGCCGTGGTCATCTCCAAGCGCCGGTCCATCAGCATCGCCGCGGACGGCCCCGGCGAGGCCAGCGCGAGCCCAGCCGTCACGGCCGGGCGCCCCCAGCGACACCGCCAGCGATGCGACCGAGCCCGACCAGGACACGGATCAGGACGGGAAGGCGCCCGCGGGCAAGACCGCCACCTGACCGCGGCCCGCCCGCCCAGCCGGGAGGCGGGGCGGCAGGTCAGGTCCGGGCGGCAGGCCCGGGGTCCAGGGCCCCGTCCTCGGCGTCGGCGGTCTCGACTTCGTCGCGGGAGATGCCGAGCAGGTGCAGAACCGCGTCCAGGTACGGGACGCTCACCGAGGCGTCCGCCGCGTCCCTGACCGCTGGCTTGGCGTTGAACGCGATCCCCAGTCCCGCGGTCGCGATCATGTCGAGGTCGTTGGCGCCGTCGCCGACCGCTACCGTCTGGCTCAGCGGAACCCCGGACGCGGCCGCGAAGTCGCGCAGCGCCGCGGCCTTGCCCGCCCGGTCGATGACCGGGCCGGTGATGTTGCCGGTGAGCTTCCCGCTGGAGATCTCGAGCGTGTTGGCGGCCGCGTAGTCCAGCCCGAGATCGGCGGCGAGCACGTCGGTGAACTGGGTGAAGCCGCCGCTCACGATCCCGCACCGGTACCCGAGCCGCCGCAGCGTGCGGATCAGGGTGCGGGCGCCGGGGGCCAGCCGCAGCTCGGCCCGGACCTCGTCCAGCACCGCGGCGTCGAGCCCGGCCAGCAGGGACACCCGCTCGCGCAGCGCCGCGGCGAACTCAAGCTCACCGCGCATGGTGGCCGCGGTCAGCTCGGCGACCTTGGCCTCACACCCGGCCCGGGCCGCGAGCAGGTCGATGGCCTCGCCGCTGACCAGCGTGGAGTCGACGTCCATCACCACCAGGCGCATGGCGCGCCGGTACAGGCCGCCGCGCTGGACCGCCACGTCCACCCCGCGCTCGGCCGACTCGCGGGCCAGGGCCAGCCGCAGCTCCGCCGGGTCGGCACCGGAGATGTCGAACTCGATGCAGGTCACCGGCCGGTGCGCCAGCCGGGAGATCCGCTCGATGTTCGCGCCGTTCGCGGCGATCCGCCCGGCGATGGCCGCGATCGCGGCCGGGGCGAGCTCGCGGCCGAGCACGGTGACGTGCAGGCTGCCGCGGCGCCGGGCGGGCTCGGCCGAGCCCGCCGTGATCTCGGCCTCCAGCCCGAGGTCGGCGGCGACCGCGGCCACCTGACGGTGAATCGCGGTCAGGTCCGGGCTGGGGCCGCAGGACAGCAGCACGCCGAGCACCAGCCGCCCGCGGATCACCACCTGCTCGACGTCGAGCACGCTGAGCTCGTGCGCGGCCAGCACGGTGAACAGGCGGGAGGTGACGCCGGGCCGGTCCCTCCCGGTCACGGTCACCAGCAGCGTGGTCTGTGAACTGGACATGGCGCCGCCCAGGCTACCCCGGCTCCCCGGACGCCACGGGCTGCATCCCGGCGTGGCGGCTTACGGCAGCAGCAGGTGCAGGTCGCCGAACTCGTGCCAGAGGTAGCCCTCGTCGATCGCGGCCGCGTAGCAGCGGCGCAGCAGGTCCGTGTCGGCGAACGCGGCGAGCATCCGCAGGTGCGACGAGCGCGGCTCGTGCAGGCCGGTGATCAGCCCGTCCACGGCCAGCAGCCGGTGGCCAGGCTCGGGCGTCACGATGTGCGCGGTCCACCCCGACGAGGGGGAGACAGGCTGCGGGCCCGGTTCCCTGGCCGCGGTCTCCAGCGCCCGCACCACGGTGGTGCCGAGAGCGATCACCCGGCCGCCGTGCTGGCGGGTCAGGTTGACCAGCCGCGCGGTGGCGGGCGGGACGTCGTAGGGCTCCGGGTAGGGATCCTCGTCGCCCTCCAGCGACGACACCCCGGTGTGCAGGGTGAGCGGCGCGAACGTGATGCCGCGCGCCACCAGCCGGGCCACGACCTCCGGGGTGAACGGGCGGGACGCGCTCGGCATCTCCGCGCTGCCCGGCTTGGTGCCGAACACGGTCTGGTACGCCTCGATCGGCCAGGGCCGCTGCACGTACGAGTACCGGATCGGCTCGCCGTGGCGGAGCAGGTACGGCACGACCGCGGTGGACAGCCGGGCCCGCCACAGCCGGGGCGTGAACCTCGCGCCCAGGGTCAGCCCCGCCCCGCCGGGCAGCCTGAGCTCCTGCCCGGGCCAGCCGCCCCGGAACGGCACCGTGGTGCCGCCCTGGACCTCGCGCAGCTCGACCAGCCAGTCCCCGTCCGGCAGCGGCGTGGAGAAGTGCACGGCGAGCCCGGTGGGCCCGCCCGGCCGGTCAGCCGCTCGTCGGCGAGGCGCACCGCCGCGGGCAGCGTGGCCGACGTGTTGACCACGATCAGGTCACCGGGCAGCAGCAGCCCCGGCAGGCCGGTGAACCGGTGGTGGCTGATCTCGCCGGCCGCCCGGCGGCTGGTCATCAGCGCGACGCCGTCCCGGGGGATCCCCCGGGCCTCGGGCGGTTCGTGCGCCTCGCGTTCCGGCGGGAGCGTGAACTCCAGCAGGTCGCGCGCGTCGGTGGCCAGGCCGGTCTCGTCGGCCAGCCCGGATTCGGCGGCCGCCGCCCACCCCGGCCCGACCGCGACGGTCATGCTGGTCATGACCATGCCCCCGTGACGGCCGGGGCGGGCGGCGTCAGCTCGGACGCCCGGTACCGCCCGCTGGGCATGCGCTCGCCGATCAGCCGCGCGAACGCGGGGACCACGGTCTCCGGCAGCGGCCGGTCCGAGATGTCCTCCCCGGGGAAGGCCTGCTGGTGCATGCGGGTCCGCAGGTCGCCAGGGTCCACCCACCAGACCCGGACCACGCTCTCCTCGGCGGCCAGGATGTTGCTGGCCTGCTCCAGGGCGGCCTTGGCCGCCCCGTAGCCGCCCCAGCCCTCGTAGGGCTCCACGGCCGCGTCCGAGGTGATGTTCAGCACCGCGCCGCCGCGGCGCCGCAGCGCGGGCAGCAGCAGCTGGGTGAGCGCGATCGGCGCCACCACGTTGACCTCGAACAGCTCCCTGAGCTCCGCCACCGGGTAATCGGCGATCGCCGGGAGCGGGCTGGCCCCCAGCGTGCCCGCGTTGTTGATCAGCAGATCGGGCCCGCCGAGGTCCTCGGCGGCACGGCAGAGCGCCTCGCGGTGCGCGGGATCGGCGATGTCGCCGGGCAGCGCGGTGACCGCCGCGGGCAGGCTGGCCGCGGCGGCGCTGAGCGCGTCGCGGTCCCTGGCGTCGATCACGAGCGACCAGCCATCGGCCGCCAGGCCGCGGGCGAGCGCCAGGCCCAGGCCACGGGACGCGCCGGTGATCACAGCGTTCTTGGTCTCATCCATGGCCTTTACGCTAGGCAGCGCCCCACCGCCGCGCATCGGGCGCGCGGCCCGATCGGCCTGGTCCCATGGTCCTAGGACTCGTGGCCGATCCCGCCGGGCCGGAGCGCAGGTAGCGTGCGGTATGTGAGCCGGAGTGTGAGCGAGGAGCAGTCGCCGGGCGCCGCCCAGGACGGCCGGGATGACGGCGGTCCCGCGGCCGGCAGCCAGGACGACGTGCTGCAGCGGGTCAGCCAGGTCGTGCTCGCGGTCGCCCGGCAGCTGTCCACCCGCGACGTGCTGGAGATGATCGTCAGGTCCGCGCGGTCGCTCGTCAACGCCAGGTACGCGGCGCTCGGCGTGCCCGACGATCAGGGGTCGTTCGCCGAGTTCGTGACCGACGGCATCTCGGAGCGCGAGCAGAAGGCGATCGGGCCGGTGCCGCGTCAGCACGGCCTGCTCGGCGTGCTGCTGCGCGAGGGCCAGCCGATCCGGGTGGATGACATCCGCGCCGACCCCCGGTTCGAGTGGTGGCCGTCGGCGCACCCGGACATGTCCGACTTCATCGGCATGCCGATCAAGGACGGCCGGGACGTGCTCGGCATTATCTTCGCCGCCTGCAAGTGCGTGCCTGGCGGCTTCACCGAGCGCGACGAGCAGCTGCTCGGCCTGTTTGCGTCGCACGCGGCGATCGCGCTGACCAACGCCCGGCTGTACGAACGGGGCCGGGAGCTCTCGGTCCTCGAGGAGCGGGCCCGGCTGGCCAGGGAGCTGCACGACGCGGTGTCGCAGAAGCTGTTCAGCATCCGGGTGAAGGCCCGCGCCGCCGAGGTGCTCGTGCCGCGGGACCCGTCGCGGGCGGTGGCCGAGATGGAGAGCGTCGCCGAGCTGAGCGGCCAGGCCCACGCCGAGCTCCGGGCCGTGATCGACGGCCTCGCCCCGCCCGACCTGGCCGCGGGCGGGCTGGCCGGGTCGCTGCGCAGCTACGCGGTGCTCGCGGGCCGCACCCACGGCGTCCAGGTCACGTTCGACGCCGCGGCCGATCTGCCCGCGCTCGGCGCCGAGCAGGAGGCCGCGGTCTACCGGATAGCCCAGGAGGCGCTGCACAACGCGCTGCGGCATTCCGGAGCGCCCACGATCCGCGTGTCGCTGGCGGCGCGGCGCAACCGGATGATCCTGGAGGTCGCCGACCGCGGGCGCGGCTTCGCCGCCGATGCCCCGCCTCCCTCTCCCCACCCCCCACCCCCCACCCACCGCCCCGTTCCCCCTTCACTGGCCCTCTCCACTCCCCCCTTCACTGCCGGCCTGGGCCTGGCCTCGATGCGCGAGCGGGCCGCGGCGGCCGGCGGCAGGCTGACCGTGCGCTCGGCCCCCGGGGACGGCACGCTGGTGCGCCTGGAGCTCCCCATCAGGGCCGGGCGGTCATGACCAAGCCGATCACCGTGCTGATCGCCGACGACCACCCGGTCGTCCGGCAGGGGCTGCAGGTGCTGCTCAGCGTCCAGGACGATATCGACGTGGTGGGGGAGGCCGCCGATGGCGCCCAGGCCGTGGCCATGGCCACGGAGCTCGACCCTGACGTGATCCTGCTCGACCTCAAGCTGCCGGTCATGGACGGCGTCGCCGTGCTGAACGAGCTGCGGGACGCCGGCCTGCGGGCCCGGGCCCTGGTGCTGACCAGCGCGGCTGACCGCGGCCTGGAAACGCTGGCCGTGCAGGCCGGGGCGGCCGGGTTCCTGTACAAAGACGTCGACCCTGACGCGCTGGTCCGGGCCCTGCGCTCGGTGCACGACGGGCACACGCTGCTCGCGCCCGAGGTGGCCGCGGCGCTGCTGCGATCCTCATCCCCGGCCGTACGCGGCGTCGGCGCGCTCACCGGCCGGGAGCGCGAGGTGCTGGCGCAGATCGCCCAGGGCCGCTCGAACCGGGAGATAGCCCGGCTGCTGCAGGTGTCCGAGAAGACGATCAAGACCCACGTCAGTGCGGTGCTGGCCAAGCTCGGCGTGCAGGACCGCACGCAGGCCGCGCTGCTGGCCGTCCGGCAGCTCGACCGGTAGAGCGTAACGGCAAAATCACACAGCAACACGCGCGCTCACTGACCGGGTGGCGCGGCAAACCGGCGGGGTGACCGGAGTAAGTTCGAGCTGATGCTGCGGGGTGCTGGAAGGAGCCGCATTGTCGGATGAGGTGCTGCGGCTCCGCGGGGCGGGAGTCCGCCGGGAGCAGTCGATGCTGCTCCGGGACATCGACTGGAGCGTCCACAGCGATGAGAGCTGGGTGGTGATCGGCCCGAACGGGGCGGGGAAGACCACGTTGCTGCAGGTCGCCGCCGCGATGCTGACGCCGACGGAGGGCAAGGCCGAGATTCTCGGGCAGCCGCTCGATGACGCCGACATCGACGACTTGCGGACCAGGATCGGGTTCGCCAGCGCGTCCGTCGCGGACAAGGTGCCGCCCGCGGAGAAGGTCATCGACCTGGTGCTGACCGCCTCGTACGGGATCCTCGGCCGCGACACCGAGGACTATGACTCGTTCGACGTCGTCCGCGCGGTGCAACTGCTCGACGCGCTGGGCTGCGCGCACCTGATCAGGCGCAAGTTCGCCAGCCTGTCGGAGGGCGAGCGCAAGCGGGTCCAGATCGCCCGCGCGCTGATGCCCGACCCTGAGATGCTGCTGCTCGACGAGCCCGCGGCCGGGCTGGACCTGGGCGGCCGCGAGGACGTGCTCCAGCGCATCTCGGCGCTGGCCGTGAACCCCAAGGCGCCCACGGTCGTGCTGGTCACCCATCACGTCGAGGAGGTGCCCGCGGGCTTCACCCACGCGATGCTGCTGCGCAAGGGCACCGTGCTCGCGGCCGGCCCGGTCCAGGAGGTGTTCAGCGAGCGCAACCTCTCCAAGTGCTTCGGGCTCCCGCTGATCGTCGAGCGCCACGCCTCCCGGTGGACCGCCCGGGCCGCCCGGCTGCGCTGACGCGGTTGGCGGATCACTAGGCCGCTGGCGGATCATGGGACTGGGCGGCAGCGGCTGACTGCGTCCGGGAAGGCCAGCGATGAAGGGCGACAAGGTTGAGGTAGTGGTGGATGCCGGGGGCACGACCAAGACCTACGAGGTGGCGGCGACCCGTGCCGGGCGCCGGGTGGAGGTGGTGAACCGGCGCGGGCAGATCGAGGTGAGCGAGCTGACCAGGGGCGGGACCGCGGTGCGGACCGCGCGCTTCATGGCGAGCCGGGTCATCGCCGTGGTCGAGCACCCGGCCCCGCGGCGCCCCTCGCCGCCGGTCTAGCGGCCGTCAGGGGCCGGCGCGAGCAGGCCGTCGGCGACGGAGCGGTCGACCAGATCCCGGGCGTAGCGCCCGAGCGAGGCGGAGCCGTCCTCGATCAGCTGCACCTTGGCCAGCACCTGGTCGGCCGTGATGCCGTGCTCCGCCCAGGTCCCCCCGCCGGTGTTGAGGTTGGCCAGCATGGGCTGGAGGCGGTCCAGCGCGCGGGCGAACCTGGCCTCCGGCGTCCGGCGCTCCTCGAACTCGTCCCACAGGCCGCGGAAGGTGCCGCCGAGGTCCGGCGGGAGCAGCCCGAAGATCCGGTCGGCCGCGGCCCGCTCCGCCTTCTCCTGCCGGGCCTGCTGATCCGCGTCGGCGTAGGCGAACAGGTCCCCGGCGTCGATCTCGACGACGTCGTGCAGGAGCACCATGGCGGTCACGCGCCCGATGTCGGTGCCGGGCGGGGCGTGATCGGCCAGGGTCAGCGCCATCACCGCCAGGTGCCAGGAGTGCTCGGCCGAGTTCTCCCGGCGCGGCGGCGCGGTGAGCATGGTCTGCCGGAGCACGGCCTTGAGCCGGTCGATCTCGGTGACGAACCGCATCTGCTGGTCGAGGGGTTCCATCCGCCCATTGGACACCCCCGGCCCCGGGACCTGGCCGGAGGCCCCTCCCCTGCTATTCGTCGTGATCATCGGCGTGGTCTCTGCGGTAAAGCTGATCTTCTGACCGCGCGCTGCGCTGCCTCGGCGCGGCGACAATAATCCGGGAAGATCCCTGAATATAGCGTTGCGGGGGGTGTTGTACGTGTTCGTCGGGCCGTTATCCTGACCGGATATCGCCCCCGGGGCGATGGCGCCATGCGGCCCGGCCACGGCCGTGCGGGACGAGGTACTGGATTGGCTGACAAGACCGTCGTCTTAATCGTGGAGGACGACCAGAACATCGTCGATCTCGTGCGGTCGAACCTGTCCGTCCGCGGGCACGACGTGGTCGTCTCGCGGGGCAGCGGCTCCATCGCCAGGACCCTGGAGCTCCGCGTCCCCGACGTCGTGCTGCTTGACCTGATGCTGCCCGATGCCGACGGCTTCGAGCTGTGCCGCGAGATCCGGGCGCTGTCCGAGGTGGGCATCATCGTGCTGTCCGCCCGGCGGGCCGAGACCGACAAGGTCCGCGCGCTCAACCTGGGCGCCGACGACTACGTGACCAAGCCCTTCGGCGTCGAGGAGCTCCTGGCCAGGATCAACGCGACGCTGCGCCGGAGCCGGCCCGCGCTGGCGGGCCCGCCCGAGCCGAGCGTCATCACGGTCGGGGACGTCGAGATCGACCTCACCCGGCGCCGGGTGACCAAAGCGGGCCGGCTGGTGCATCTCACCCAGACCGAGTTCGCGCTGCTGCGCCAGTTCGCGATCAGCCCGGGCGTGCTGCTGACCCACGCGACGCTGCTGCGCCGGGTCTGGGGCCCGGGCTACGAGACGCAGACCGAGTACACCCGGGTGTACGTGGCCCGGCTGCGCGCCAAGCTCGAGTCGCCGGACGCCGAGCCGCTGTTCATCACCGAGCCGCGCTCCGGCTACCGGTTCGCCGACCGCGTCCTGCAGGCCGCATCGCCGGGATCGCGCCCGCCCGGATGAGGCATCGGGGCCGACACGTCACGGATCTGGGCACCCGGTGCATCATCCCTGATCACGGGCATGCGATCATGCTTCTGGGGGACCCAAACGATGATACGGGGGACCGGCTCATCAGGCTCGCCCTGGCTTGGCGTCTGCCCGGCCAGGGCGAGCTTCCCTGAGGTCCGCCTAGACTTCACCGGTATATGTACCGGAAGACCCAGAGCCCTCCGGCCGAGCCGCTGACCACGCGGGACAAGCGTGGGATCGCGATTGTCGGTGCCCTGATCCTGGCCGGGTTCGCCGCCCTGGGCATCTGGACCGCGGTCAAACCCGGCGGGTACGGCCGCTCCGCGAACGGCTGCGTCACCGTGACCGCCCCGAGTTCCACCGGCGGCGGGATCATGCACGAGTGCGGCAGCCGCGCCCAGGCCATGTGCCAGGCCGCGTTCACCCACGACGACAAGCTCTCACTGCTGACGCGGCCCCAGTGCCGCCTGGCCGGCCTCGGCCCCGCGCCAAAGCCCTCAGCCACCGTCAGCGCCCTAGGCCAGGCCGGCCCGGCCAGGGCTACTCGGCCCGGAGGATGCCGGCGGTCGAGGTCCGGGCGGCCAGGCTTCCCGGCAGGGCAGCGAGCAGGTTCCCGGCCAGCAGCAGGGCCACGAAGCCCACGACGAGGGCGGCGACCGGGGTCACGGTCGCGGGCACGACGCCCAGCGAGTTGGCGAAGCTGATCCAGGACAGCCGCCCGGCGGCGATGCCGAGCGGCACGCCGATGAGCGCCGCGACGAGCAGGATCGCGCTGGTCTGCCAGGCGACCACGGCCCGCACCTGGCCCCGGCTCATGCCCAGGGTCTTGAGCAGGGCGTATTCCCGGCGCCGCCGGCGCACGGAGGCGAACACGGTCAGGGCGAGGGAGAGCACAGCGGCCGCGGCCAGCCCGAGGGCCAGCACCAGCGGCTGATCACCCATCTTCGAAGCGTTAACCACGGCAGCCGCCAGGTGCTGGCCGAGCGCGTAGGTGCCGCCGGGGGTCCCGTCCGGGTTGGCGGACGTGATGTGGTGCACGAGCCGGGCCCGCTGCGCCGCGCTCGTGCCAGGAACCAGGTCGAACGCCGCCGCGGACGGGAGCTCCTGCGCGGCCGCGCTCTCCGACTGCGGGTTCTCTGTCGTTGCGCCCGCGAACCCCAGCAGCGCCCGCTCGGACATCATCGCCCCCCGGCCCAGCGATACGTGGTCGGTCAGGGCCACCCCGAATGAGGGCATGGTCACGGTGCCGACGATCGTCAGCCGCCGCCGGTACGGTGTGCTGCCGACCAGGACGGTGTCGCCGATGCGCTTGCCGAGTTCGCGCAGGGTCACCGTGCCCAGCTCGATCTCGTCGTTACCGTCGATCTCATGGCCGCTGATGGTGGGCGGCTCGACCGAGCCGCGGTTGCGCTGCAGCCCGAGCACGGGAATCACGGTGCCGTCGACAGGAAGCTGGCCGAACCCGAAGCTGGACCAGCCGGCCACCGCGGGCTGGCCGTTCACGAGCCGGCTCATCGTCGCCTCGGACCAGTTTCCGTACCCGCCCTCGGCCTGGATCAGAACGTTCCAGTTCCAGCCGTATCGCTCCGGGTGGGTGATCAGGCCGGTCAGGCTGGCGCCGAACACGGCCACGGCGGTGACCGCGGTGACGGCCGTGATGGATCCGAGCAGGGCCGCCCGGGCCGGGACCGCGCGCTGGCCAGAACCCGGCTGCAGCGCGTTGCGGCTGCCCAGGACGGCATAGACCGGCAGGCCGGCCGCCGCCGCCGCTCGTGCGATGACCGGGGCCCGCCCCTCATCGCGGGTGGCCGGCTGCCGCGCCGCCCGCCCGGCCATGATGGCCAGCAGCCCGGCCAGGATGGCCGTCAGCAGGGCCGATCCCGCGCCCAGGACCAGGCCGTCCACGCCCAGGCCGCGGACCGGGTCGAACTGGCGCACCGGGCCCACCGGGGCCAGCGGGGACAGCAGGACCGCTCCGGCCACGGCGAGGATCATGCCGCCGAGGATGGCGAGGGCCGCCGGCAGGCTCACGGCCAGCGCGGTCTGGCCCCGGGTGGCCCCGAGCGCGCGCGCGGCGGAGATGTCCGGCGCGGACCGGCTCAGCATCTGCGCCATGCCCTGGCCGACGAGCACGAGCATGGCCAGCGCGGTGATCGCGCCGAAGACCGCGAGCGCGACCGCCTGCGGCCTGATCGCCTGCTGCACCTGGTCGTGGGTGATGTCCGAGCGGCTGATATTGAAGGTCAGATTGGCCAGCTTCAGATGGTCCCGCTGCAGCACCAGCCGCTGCGCGCGGCTGGCCAGCGCGGCGAGGCCGTGCTGCAGAGCCGGTATCCCGGCGGCGCCGCGGTCCAGGCGAACCCCGACCCAGGCGAACTCGTAGGCCGCCAGCAGCCGCCGGGTCGCGCCAGGCGGGAGGACCCCGGAATCCTTCTGGTCGGACTGGTCCACCAGGACCGGCGGGATGTCCACGATGCCGGTGACGGCGAACGTGACGCGCCGCAACGGGTACGCCTGACCGGTCAGGAGGTTCTGCCGGTACAGCTGATAGGTCACCCGCCCGCCCACGCCGACGCCGAAGAAGGCGGCGATGCGCGGGGTAAGCGCGATCTGGTCCGTGGCGCTGGCCGCGGGCAGCGCCGGCCAGCACGGTCAGCCGGTCCTGGCCGAATCCGTCGGCGGTGAACGAGGCGCCGCTGAGGGACCCGGTCAGGCTGTGGGTCAGGAAGGAGTCCGCGATGTGCCCGTGCACGACCGGGGCGGCGGACAGCCCGATGTACCCGGCGCCGGCGGCGACCCCAGGTAGCTGCGAGATCAGCGTCATCGGGAGCGTCAGCGGAAAGCCCGGCACCGCACCGGGAACGTTGACGAACGCGTCGCTGGCGTCGATCGAGGCCAGGTACCGGCCGTAGGCGGAGACCGTGCGGCGGGCGCCCGCCAGCGCGCCCAGCGCCACGGCGCCGAGCAGGCCGCCGAGCAGCGCCACAGCCAGCGCCGCCCGCCAGGTGTCCCTGCGCGTCGCGCGCGACCAGTACAGAGCGGTCCGCATCAGATCGTCAGCCTGCCGCTGGCCCGCGATCATCGGTCATGCCAGTCATTGTGCTCTGGCCGGAGGCGACAGGCAGGAGGGGCGGCACCACTGATTCAGAGGAGGTCAGCACCACCCCTGGGCGGGCCCGGCCCGCGACAGACCGCGCAGCGCGGCGTGATTTGGACTCCGGCCCTGCCGAAATGCACGGCCACGCGCTACGATCGCGGCGCGATGGGTGTGATCAGGGTGGCGCTGGCCGAGGACAATGTGCTCCTGCGGGAGGGCATTTCCCGCCTCGTGGCGGCCAATGACGAATTCGAGCTGGTCGGGGCGGCCTCCGACCTGCCGCAGCTGCTTGCCGTCGTGGCTGAGCAGCAGCCCGACGTGGTCGTCACCGACATCCGGATGCCGCCCACCGGCACCGACGAGGGCATCCAGGCCGCCGCCTGGCTGCGGGAGAACCACCCGCACGGTCGGCGTGGTGGTGCTGAGCCAGTACACCGCACCCGGCTACGCGGTGGCGCTGCTCGAGCACGGCTCGGCCGGGCGCGGCTTACCTGCTCAAGGAGCGGGTGGCCAGCGTGGACGAGCTGGCCAGGGCGATCCGCACGGTGGCTCAGGGCGGGTCGGTGATCGACCCCATGGTCGTGGACGAGCTGGTGCGGGCGCGTTCGCAGGAGCGCCAGTCCGGCCTGTCGTCGCTGACGCCCAGGGAGTCGGAGATCCTCGCCGAAATGGCCCAGGGCAAGAGCAACGCGGCGATCGCGGCCACCCTGTTCGTCACCGAGCGCGCGGTGGAGAAGCACACCAACTCGATCTTCGCCAAGCTGGGGCTGTCCGAGGAAAAGGACGTCAACCGCCGGGTCAAGGCGGTGCTCGTGTTCCTCAGCCAGAGGCCGGGCCGGTAATGGCCGGGGGGAGGCTGGCCACACCCCGCCGGAGGATGGCACCACCCTCGGCTTCTCCGGCGGCTCATGCGAGGCTGGTTTGGTGACCACCATCCCGCGCTCTGTGCTTGTGGTAGACGACCAGGCGCCGTTCCGCTCGGCTGCCCGGGCGGTGCTGCGTCGGCTCGAGGGTTTCGAGTTCGCCGGCGAGGCGTCGAGCGGTCCCGAGGCGATCGAGCTGGTTGACCGGCTGCACCCGGCCCTGGTGCTGATGGACATCAACATGCCGGAGATGACGGGGATCGAGGCCACCCGCCAGATTGTGGCCGCCCACCCCGACGTCGTGGTCATCCTGTGCTCGACCTATGACGCGGCCGATCTGCCGCCCGGAGCCGCGGCCAGCGGCGCGGCCGCGTACGTGAACAAGGAGCGGCTGGCCGCTGACACGATCCGCCAGCTCTGGGAAGAGCGCAACTCCGGCTCCTTTGTCTCCCGCTAGCACCGTCTCCCGCTGACAGCCGCGACGGCCGGCCGGAGGTCGGCCCGAGCGGATGGCATCGCGGGGGTTCCAGGGGGTCGTCCCCCTGGGCTAGCTCAGTTCTCGAGCAGCGGGATCGAGCCGAGAATCTGGGCGCCCTGGCCGGGCTGCGACTCCCAGCGCACCGTGCCGCCGATCGCGCCCAGCCGGTCGGCCATGTTGACGAAGCCGTGGCCGCCGCGGGCGGCGGCCGGGTCGAAGCCGGGGCCGTCGTCGATGACCGAGAACAGCAGGCCGCCCGACTCCTCCCAGAGCCGTACCTCGACCCGGGCCTGCGGCGCGTGCTTGCCCGCGTTCTGCAGCGCCTCCAGGCAGCAGAAGTAGACCGCGGCCTCGATCTCCGGGCCGTACCGGCCGATCCCGTCCGCGGTCACGCCCACCGCCAGCGGGCTGCGGTTGGCGGCCGCGCGCAGCGCCTCGCCCAGGCCGCTGTCGGCCAGCAGCGGCGGGTAGATGCCGTGGGCCAGTTCGCGCAGCTCCTGGATGGTGTTCTTCACGTCATCGGCCAGCTGGTCCAGCATCTCGCCCGCGGCCTCGGCGTCGTCGGTCATGATGTCGCGGGCCAGCCGCAGGTTGACCGCCATGGCCACCAGGTGCTGCTGCGCGCCATCGTGCAGGTTGCGCTCCACGCGGCGGCGCTCGGCGTCGCCGCTGGCCACGACGCGGGCCCGGGACTGACGCAGCTCATCGGCCTGCTTGCGCAGCTCGTCCAGGGTGGTCTGCAGGGCCGTGTCCAGCCGCGCGTTGTGCACCGCGAGTCCGACCTGCCGGGCCAGCTCGGTGAGCACGCGATCGTCCTCATCGGAGAACACGTCGGCCGTGACCGGCCGTTCCGCGACGATCAGCCCGAGCAGCTCGCCGCCGTGACTGACCGGCGCCACCCGGATCTGGACCTGGCCGCGCCCGTCCAGCAGCGACGGCAGCCAGACCAAGGCCCACGCGTTGCCGGAGACCCCGGCCCGGGCCACCACCTGGCGCTCCCGGGAGGTGACCACGACCGACCTGGCCCCGGTGTCGGGCACCGCGGCCGCGCGCTCCAGCACGTCGCCGGTTCCCGTGTAGACCTCGGCGCTGGTTAGCCCCATGGTCTTGCGCAGGGACTCGGCCAGCTGCAGCAGCAGCTCGTCCATGGGGATGGCCCGGGTCAGGCGGCTGCCGAACGTGCGGAGCGTCTCGTCCGGCGCCTCCTTGGCGCCGTAGACGAACCGGGTCGCCGAGGCCACGAGCCGCTCCCTGGCCGGCAGGTACCCGATCGCCGCCACCGCGGCGGCCAGCATCGACAGCCCCAGGATCTCGCGGTCTCCCGAGTCATGCGGCTGGGTCCCGATGCCCAGCACGATCACGAGGTAAATGGCCGCGACCACCACGGTGAAGCCCGCGACGGACAGCACCTGGACCAGCACCCGGCCGCCGTAGGGCCCGAGCCCGCGGACCTCGCCGGCGATCATGCCGAGCGCGAGCAGCGCCGCGCAGCCCGCGGCCACGGCCGCGACCTGTGCTGGCCACCCGACGAGCACATGCAGGACCGCGACCACGAGCGCCGCGTCGGCGGCCAGGATGGCGCCGACGGCCATCCACTGCATCCGCTGCCGGTCCCTGGCGCTGGCGGCCAGGTACCGCAGCCGGACCGCGGGGAGCGCGCACGCCCAGGCCAGCACCCAGAGCAGGGCCGCGGCCCAGGCCGGGAACGGGCGTCCGGCGATGGCCAGGGCCAGGCCGATGACCAGTGCCGCGGCGTACGCCACCCAGGCGCCGGCCCGGCGGGCCTGACCGCCGAGCCTGCCGTCGGGCAGGGCGAGCAGCATGTGGCAGGAGATCGCGATGACCACGGGGACGGCCACCGTGGCCACGGCCCGCGCGGCGTGATGCTGACCCGCCTCGTCACCGATCCGTGCGGCGGTCAGCGCCACCGACGCGACCAGCGCGCCGAATGCCACCTGCCAGATCGCGACCCGCTGCGCCGACCGGGCCAGGATGGCGCCTGACACCGCGCCCACCACGACCAGGCCGAAGGCCACGGCCTGCAGCGTGGGCAGCCCGCCCGCGGGCACGCGCAGCCCGATCACCACGATCGCCACGGTGAGCACCGGCACCAGCACGCCAGCCAGGAGCCGGCGCGGCGCTGCCGCCCGGCGACGTGGCCGTGGCGGGCGGATCGTTGACGGCGGTGTTCGTCATGACTTTGCTACTGTCCATCCTCACTCCGCTCGCAAGACCTCAGCCGCAGGTGTACGCGCGGCCCGCCGGCCAGGCAGCGCGGCGACGAGGTTAGCCAGGATCAGGGCGCCCACGGTGGCCAAGGTGACCGACGCGACCGGGATCACCGGGTTGGGCACAGCCGACAGCTCGTGGGCGAAGGCGAGCCACAGCCACCGGCCGACGGCGATGCCCAGCGGCACGCCGATCACCAGCCCGATCACGGCGATCACGGACGCTTGCCAGGCCACGGCCCCGGCCAGCTGCCGCCGGGTGAAACCTAGCGTCTTCAGCAGTGTGAACTCGCGCCGGCGCCGTCGCACGGACGCGACCAGCGTCAGCCCGAGGGCGGCGACGGCCCCGGCCGCCAGCCCGCCAGCCAGGATGGCCGGCACCCGGCCCATCGACCGGTAATTCACGATCTCAGCCGACCGCTGTACCGGCAGCAGCGAGGCGAACTTGAGGTACTTCGTGATGTCGCCCACGATGGCGGTGACCTCGGGCGAGGTCCCGTCCCGGTTGAGCTGCCCGGTGACCTGCCTGAGCGAGCGCAGCCCGGCCGACGGGCTCAGGCCGGGGCGCATCCGGATAAAGATGGCGTTGGGGCCGGAGATCGGGCCGAATTCCTCGCCGACCAGCCCGACCAGCAGGGCCAGCGCCAGGTACCCGCCGAGCCGACGCCGGAACGTGACCCGGAACCGGTACCACGCCACCCGCGTCATGCTGATTCCCCCCGTCCCATCACTCGGCCCTCAGCAGCAGCGCGGCTGGGGTGCGGGCTGCCTGCCGGCCCGGCAGGGCGGCGACCAGGTTGGCCAGCACCAGCGCGGCCGCCGCGGCCAGGGCGATCGAGGCGGTCGGCACCACGGCCTCAGGAACCGCGGACAGCTGGTGCGCGAAGGCCAGCCACAGCAGCCGCCCGAACGCGATACCCACTGGTACCCCCACCACCAGCCCGGCCGCGGCGATCACCGAGGACTGCCACGCCACCGTTCCCGAGAGCTGGATGCGGGTAAAGCCCAGCGTCTTGAGCAGCGCGAAGTCGCGCCGCCGCCGCCGCACCGACGCCACCAGGGTCAGGCCGAGGCCTGCCACCGCCCCGATGGCGAGCCCCCCGGCCAGGACCGCGGGCATGACGCCCATGCTGCGGTAGTTCACGATCTCGGCTGGCCGCTGCGCCGGAAGCAGATCCACGGTGTCCGCCACCGAGTCACCGCCGCTGGCCGCCAGCACTCGCGGCGAGTTGAGCGCCGCCGTGATCCGCCTGGTGATCGCCTGCATCGACCGCTGACCTGCCGCCGGACTGACGCCGGGCCGCAGCCGGACCAGGATCGCGTTCGGGCCGGCCAGAACAGCACCGAACGGGCCGGAGCCAGCCGCTCCCGGCAGAATGGCCGTGGAGAACAGCGCCCCGGTGCTCATCGAGGGGTGGACGCTCAGCACGCCGCCGATCGCCGGCATGGTGGCCGTGCCCGCGATCCGGAGCCGCACGTGGAAGGCGCCGCTGGCCATGGTCACGATGCCGCCCACCCGCTGGTGCAGCTGGGCCAGGGTGGCCGGGCCGAGCACGATGTCGTGGGTGCCGTCGAGCCCGTGCCCAGTCAGGACGTGCGGGCCTACCGCGGGGCGGGTGGGGGCCGCGATGGCGGGCACGGTCTGGCCGTTGACCTGGACCGTCGCGAATTCCACCCTGGTGGTGGCGGCCACCGACCTGTCGCCGGCCAGCAGCGGGCCGGCCCACTTGACCGGCACGCTGCCCCAGCCCTGCACCGCGTACAGGGCGTAGTTGAAGTTCCAGCCATACAGGGACGGATGGGCGACCAGCGTGGTCAGGCTGGCGCCGAAGGTGAGGGTGGCGCTGACGACGGCCATGGCCAGCACCGCGCCCGCCAGGACCGAGCGGACCGGCACCGCGGTACGCCCCCGCCCAGGGTCCAGGGCCAGCCGCAGGCCCTCCACTCCCGCGGCCGGCAGCCGGGCCGCCGTCGCGGCCCGGACCACGGACGGCCTGCGGTCGCCGGCCTGGTCGCGCGCCGGCCGCCCGGTGCGGGGCCTGGCGGTAGGCGATGACGGCCGCCACGCCGCCGAGCACGAGCACCAGCCCGATCACTCCCAGCCCGAGCACGGTCCAGTCGAGGTAGATCCCGCGCCCGGGCTCTACCTCCCGTACCGGCCCGAACAGCGAGAACGGTGACAGGGCGACGGCCGCCGTGGCGGCGAGCAGCGCCCCGGCCGCCACGGCCGCCACGATGCCAGGCAGCCCGTCGGCCATGATCATCGCCGGTCCGGCACCCAGCGCCCGCAGCGCTCCGGCGTCGTCCGCCCCGGCCCGGAGCTGCCGGGATATGGACTGGGTGCCGATGATCAGTGCGGCGAGCCCGGCGATCAACCCGAACACCGTCAGGGCGATGGCCTCCGGGCGGATCGACCGCTGCGCCTGGGCCTCGATGGCCGAGGTGACGTAGACGTAGAGCTCGCGATTGGCCGGGCGAGATATAAGAGCTGGTCGTCAGCAGATGCTGGTACTCCTGGGCCACGGCCGTGTCGTACCTGCTGCCGCCGTCCAGGCGCAGGCCGACGGTCATGCCGCTGGCGCAGCAGGAGGCGAACTCCCGGGCCAGCGCGGGCGTGCCGACCAGGAAGCCGGTCCGGCCGGAGTCGACGCTGTCCTGGAGGACCTGGTTGTTGAGCACGCCGATCCCGACGACGGACAGATCGGCACTCCGGGGGATGCCGCTGGACTTGGTCCTGCTGATCAGGCCGACCCGCAACCGCGATCCCACGTGCAGGTGGAGCACCGCGGCGGCATCCGGCGTGGCGACCACCTGGTCCGGGCTTCGCGGGTCGGCCCGTCGGCCCGCGGTGATCGTGATCCGGTCCTGACCGGAGAACAGGCCGCCGCCCGCCACCGGGGCGGCCAGCTGCACGTGCGCGAGCAGCACGGTGCCGAGCTTCCCGCTCCGGGTGATGGTCGCCGCGGTGAGCGGCACGGCCACCGCGGCCCCGCGCACGTGCGGCAGCCGGGCCAGCTGGCGGGCGAACCCAGGTGCATAAGACGGCGTCGTGAACGGCTGCACCACGAGATCCGATGGGCTGGTGCTGGCCAGGAACTTCGGGTATGACGCGTCGGTGCGCCGGGCCGCGATGACCGAGGCCATCGCCACGCCGCCGACCAGGCCGATGATCACGGCCAGGGCCAGGTAACCGCCGAGCCGGCGCCGGAACGTGGCCCGGGACCGGTACCAGGCCACCCGCGTCACGGCTCCCTTCCGCATGCGTTACTCCGCCCGCAGCAGCAGCGCGGCCGGCGTGCGGGCCGCCTGCAGGCCCGGCAGAGCCGCGACCAGGTTGGCCAGGATCAGCGCGACCAGGGCCGCCAGGGCGATGGAGGAGGCCGGGATCACCGGATCCGGAACGGCGGACAGCTGGTGCGCGAACAGAGTCCACAGCCATCGGCCCGCCGCGATCCCCAGCGGCCCGCCGATGACCAGGCCCACCACAGCGACCACCGTGGCCTGCCAGGCCACGGCCCCGGCCAGCTGGCGCCGGGTAAAGCCCAGCGTCTTCAGCAGGGCCAGGTCACGCCTCCGTCTCCGCACCGACGCCAAGAGGGCGAGTGCGAGCGCGGCCACCGCCCCGGCCGCCACCCCGCCGGCCAGGATCACCGGCATCGTGCCCATGGACTTGTAGTTCACAATCTCGGCGGGCCGCTGCACCGGCAGTACGTTCGCCGTCAGCTCCAGCGCCGTCGGGCCCGCGTGTTCCACGATCTGCGGGGAATGCGCGATCTTGTCGTATTCGCCGGCGATCTGCTGCAGCGACCGCAGGCCCGCGGCCTGGCTCACGCCGGGCCGCATCCGGACCAGGATGGCGTTGGGGCCGGACTCCGGGCCGTCTTGCCGGAGCGCGGCCCGCGACACCACGCTGGTAGGCATGACCGCACCGGTGGACAGCGAGGGATGGACACCGAGCGTGTCGCCGAGGGCGGGTAGCGCCGCCGTGCCGACGATCTTCAGCCGGGCGCCGCGGATCACCGGGCCGAGCCGCACCGTGATCTCGTCGCCGACCTGCTTGTGCAGCGCGGCCAGCGTGGCCGGGCCGAGCACGACCTGGCCGGGGCCATCGAGCCCGCGGCCGGTCAGGATGCGCGGGCCTATGGCCGGGCGGGCCGGGGAGAGGATGGCCGGCACCGTCTGCCCGTTGATCTGGACGGTGAGGAAGTACACCCCGGTGGTGGCGGCGATCAGCCGGTCCCGGTGCAGCAGCGGCGTGGTCTGCGGAGGGAACGGCCCCCACCCGTCGGTCGAGTACAGCGCGTAGCTGAAGTTCCAGCCGTACAGGGCGGGCCGGGAAATGAGGTAGCTGAGGCTGGCGCCAAACGTCAGCGTCGCGGCGACCACGATGACGGCCAGCACCGCTCCGGTCAGCACCGACCGTACCGGGACGGCGGTCCGGCCCCGGCCAGGCTCCAGCGCGAACCGCAGCCCGGCCACCCCCGAGGCTCCCAGCCCGCCGCCCAGCCCGGCCCGGACCAGGGCAGAACCACGGTCGGCGGCTTGCTCGCGCGTGGCGGCGCGGTGCGGTGCCTGCCGGTAGCCGGACACGGCGGTGATCGCGCCCAGGACCACGACCAGCCCGAGCATGCCGAAGCCGAGCACGGCCCAGTCGATGTAGATGCCGCGCCCCGGCTCCGCCTGGCGGGCCGGCCCGAAAAGCGAGAACGGCGACAGGCCGACGGCGACGGCCGTGGCCAGCAGGGCCCCGGCCACGACCGCGGCGAGGACGCCCAGCGTGCCGTCGGCGGTGGTGGCCGCGGGCCCAGCGCCCAGGGCTCGCAGGATGCCGGCGTCGTCGGTGGCGGCGCGAACCTGCCGGGAAACGGACTGAGCGCCGGTGATCAGCGCGGCGAGCCCGGCGATCAGCCCGAACACCGCCCAGCGCGATCGCCTCGGGACGGATGGCCCGCTGCGCCTCGGCCTCGATGGCTGCGGTGTTGTAGACCTGCAGGAGCTGCAGCAGCTGGCTGGAGCCGCTCCCGAAAGATGGAGGTCGCCAGGTTCACGTAGTCCTGGTCGACGGCTGCGTCGTACCGGCCACCGCCCGCCAGCCGCAGCCCGATGTAGGACGTGCCGGTGCAACAGGAAATGAACTCCCGGTCCAGAGCCGGAGTGCCGATGAGGAAGCCGGTGCGGGCGGTGTCGATGTCGTCCTGCACGATCTGCGTGCCGACCACGCCGATACCGGTCACGGTCAGGTCGAGCTTCCGGTAGAACGGCGGCAGTCCCGGCTTAGGGCTGGACGCCCATACACCAGCCGTAGCCGCGAGCCCACGTGCAGGTGCAGCGCGGTGGCCGCCCGGGTGGTGGCCACCACCTGGTCCGGGCGCGACGGCGCGGTGGCCGGCGATGACCGTCAGCCGGTCCTGGCGGGTGAACATGCCGTCGCTGCTGGCCACGAGCTGCACCTGGGTGAACAGCACCGTGCCGTACCCGCCGCGCGGTGTCAGCATGCGCGGCGTTGACGGCGTCGACGTGGCCAGCCCGCTCACGTGCGGCAGGCGCCGGAGCTGGCTGAGCAGCTGCTGGTAGAGCCGTTCGGCCTGGGCGGCCGTGCTCCGCGCCGGTGAGGTTGGTGTTCGGCTGGATGATCAGGCTCGACGGGTTGGTGCTGGTCAGGTAGTCGGGGTAGGAGGACTCGGTGCGCCGGGCGGCGGTCACCGCGGCCATGGCGACCCCGCCGATCAGCCCGACCAGGATGGCCAGGGTGAGGTAGCCGCCGAGCCGGCGGCGGAACGTGACCCGGAACCGGTACCACGCCAGCGATGCCGCGGACCGGTTCACGGCTAGTGAGCCTCGGCGGTGACACTCGGGCCGTGCTCGGCCTCCTCGGTCTCCGGAGCGAGGATGCGCCCGTCCAGCATGCGCACGATGCGCTCGGCCGCCGACGCCACCTGGGAGTCGTGGGTGACCAGGACGATGGTCTGGCCACCGTGGTGCAGTCGGCTCAGCAGCTCGATGACCTCCTGTCCGCCGTCGGAGTCCAGGGCACCGGTCGGCTCGTCGGCCAGCAGCAGGGTCGGCTCGTTCGCCAGCGCCCGGGCAATCGCCAGCCGCTGGCGCTGGCCGCCGGACAGCACGCCGGGAACCGCGGCCGCCTTGTCGCCGATGCCGAGCAGGTCCAGCAGGTCCCGGGCCCGGGTCTCGGCCATCTTCCGCTTGCGGCCCGCGATCACCGCGGGCAGGGCCACGTTCTCCAGTACCGTCATCCCTTCCAGCAGGTTGAAGAACTGGAAGATAATGCCGATGTGCTTGCGGCGCAGTCGCGCCAGGTCGTCCTCGCCGCGCCCGGTCACCTCCTCATCGGCGACCGTGATGCGGCCCTCATCGGCGATCTCGAGCCCGGCCACCAGGTTCAGCAGGGTCGACTTGCCGCATCCGGACGGCCCCATCAGGGCGACGAACTCGCCCGCGGTCACCGTCAGGTCCACGCCGCGAAGCGCACGGACCGGCGCGTTCTCGGCCTCGAAGGTTTTGCGCACACCGCGCACAGTCAGGGCTGGCTGGGTCTCGTTCATCGGCCCCCCCGGGTCGTCATCGGATTGTGATCGGGCTCGGCACCGGGATGGGGGTCCCGGGCGCCGCGAGCTTATAGGCGGTTATGGGAGTATCGCGGCCCTTGACCAGCTGGGCGGGCAGCGCGATCGTGTTCGCCGGCACGCTGAGGGCCTGGCTTGTGCCTTCGGAGAGCACGGTCTCGCCGGCCGCGGCGAGCTGCTGCAGCCGCTGGGACAGGTTGACCGTGTCGCCGACCAGGGTGTATTCCAGCCGCTCCTCCGAGCCGAGCAGGGCCGCCGCGGCGTCGCCGGTGGACAGCCCGATGCCCAGGCCGAAGGGCTCAAGCCCGTCGGCCGCCCAGCGGACGTTGATCTCGGCCTGCAGCGAGTGCATGGCCGCGGCCGCGGCCACGGCCCGGTCCGCGTGGTCGGGCTGCGGGAACGGGGCGCCGAAGACCGCCATCACGGCGTCTCCGACAAACTGCATGACCGTTCCCCCCTCTCCGAGGATCGCACGGTTCATGGCCGCCCGGTGCGTGTTGAGCTGGCCGGCCAGCTGGCTCGGGTCGGCGTGCTCGGCGATGGTCGAGTAGGACCTGATGTCGCTCATGAGCACGGTCACGATCACCCGCTCGGTCTCGCCGATCCGCTGCCGCCCGTCGCGGAGCTTCTCGGCGAGCCCGCCGGGCAGCAGCCGGGACAGCGTCTCGCCCTGCTCCTCGCGGTCCACGATGGCCTGGTGCAGCAGCCTGAGCCGGTTCAGCGCAGTCGAGTTCCCTGACGCGACACCCGCGGCCAGCTTGACGAAGACCGCCTCCACCTCCGCGTCGACCGCCTCAGGCGGAGCCTGCCTGGCCACCGCGATGGCCTTGATCGGCTTGCCCTCCGCGATCATGCTGAGCAGCTCCTCTTCCGCGGGGAGCAGCCCGCCGGGCGAGATGACCGGCTGGACCAGGGCCTCGACGATGGCCGGGTCGAGCGCGGTGCCGCCGGTGGCCACGCTGCGGATGGCGTCGGCCAGCTGGTTGCCCTCGGCCACGCGGTCCTTCAGCAGGTAGCCGTAGCCGGCCGAGCCCTCGGCGAGCAGCGAGACCGCGTACTCGGGGTCGTCGTACTGCGAGAGCACCACGACCCCGGTCCCCGGGTGGCGCTTGCGCACCTCCTTGGCGGCGTCGATGCCCTCCCGGTGAAAGGACGGCGGCATCCGGACGTCGGTGACCAGCACCTGCGGCTCGGTGGCGATGGCGCCGTTCACGACCCCGTCGTAGTCGGCGGCCACGCCTACCACATGGAGGTCGGGGTGACGCTCGATGAGCGCGCGTACTCCCTCGCGGACGATTAGGTTGTCGTCGGCGAGGAATACGTTGATGGCGCGCTGGTCGGGCGCTGCGGTCTGGTCCACTAGTAAGTTGTCCCACACCTTCCGCCGGAACGGCCAGTGAGCGACCACCTGGAACGGCGGTGGTGCTAGGCACACCCCGCGGTTGCCGGGCACCACCCTGGCCTCGGGGCCGCAGAGAGACGACGATAGGGCTATGCGTTACGAAAGCTCAGTTACCTCGCTGTCATGGATCCCGTCGGAGGCCGTGGAGGGCAGCACCCGGATGGCCTTTGACGCGGGTTTCACCCACTACGACGATCCGCCACCCGGCGAGCTCGGTGACATCGAAGAGCTCAGGTTGGCGGACCGGTTCCGCTTCGCCAACGTCCTGCAGGCCTGGATCGACGTGGACGGGTCGGGGCAGATCACCGGCTGCGGTTACGCCGGAACCGGTCTGATGGGGTCGACCACCGTTCAGCTGGGGGCGCTGAAGTACCGCTTCCAGGCGGTCCAGCTTCCCGACCTCCAGCATGACCCGGAGCGTGGAGAGGGGTGGATCCGGTTCGTCCAGACCACCGGGGGCCGGACCGGACTGCCCGCTCCGCGGCGGGTGCAGCGCCCGCCCTACGTGCAGTGGCAGGCGCCGCTGGTGTGGACGACCCTGTCGCTGACCCTGCGCGCCGACGGGACGAGCGAGGCTGCGATGACCGGCGGCAGCCCGTTCCCGCGGCACTGGGTCTACGACAAGGCCGGCCAGCTCTCGCACAAGTCCGGGCTGACCGATTTCAAGGACTGGTACCGCACGTCCTTCGGCAAGCACAGCCCGTGGGGGGACGAGGACTCGCCCGCGCTGGTGACCGCGGTGGAGACCGCGCTCGAGCGGACGCTCTCGGTGCAGCTGATGCACGGGGCGGCCAAGCCCACGATCCGCCGCCTGAAGGCCGATGAGGTGCTGGTCCGCCAGGGCGAGCCCGGCGCCGACATCTACCTCATCCTGGACGGGGTCCTGCGGGTGGAGCACGACGGCGAGCGCCTGGCGGAGTACGGGCCCGGCGCCATGATGGGCGAGCGCGCGCACCTCGAGGGCGGCACCAGGACGTCGACGCTGACCGCGGTCACCGCGTGCCGGGTCGCGTCGGTCGATGCCAGCCAGCTCGACCGGGCGGCGCTGGAGGAACTGGCCGGGGGGCACCGGCGCGAAGACGCCGGGCAGACCTGAGGGCAGCGAGTGCGTCTTTACCTCTGCGGTGTTCGCGGCTCCACGCCCGCGCCGGGCGCGGACTTCCTCCGATACGGTGGCCACACCTCGTGTGTGGCCATCGCCCACGACGACGCGTCCCGGCCAGCGCTCGTGCTGGATGCCGGGACCGGCCTGCGGCAGGTCACCCCGCTGCTGGGCGGGCACGCGTTCGCGGGCACGATCCTGCTCACCCACCTGCACTGGGACCACGTGCACGGGCTGCCGTTCTTCACCGGAGGCGACCGTGACGACGCCAAGGTCAGCCTGCTGCTGCCCCAGCAGGGGTCCGGCGCGACCGCCGAGGAGATCCTGGCCCGCGGCATGTCACCACCCCACTTCCCGATCCCGCCCAGCGGCCTGCGCGGCGCCTGGACCTTCGGCTTCGCTGCCCCGGGCCCGCTGAAGGCCGAGGGCTTCACGGTCGAGGCGCGGGAGATCCCGCACAAGGGCGGCGTGACCTTCGGTTACCGGGTCAGCGACGGCAGCCGCGCGATCGCCTACATGCCGGACCACTGCCCCACGGTCCTCGGGCCCGGGCCAGAGGGATGGGGCGAGTACCACGCGGCCGCGCTCGACCTGGCCGGGGACGTGGACGTGCTGATCCACGATTCGTTCCTGCTGCCCGAGGAGGTGGCCGCGGAGGCCGCGTTCGGTCACGCGGCGGCCGACTACGCGATCGGCCTCGGCCTGCGGGCCGGGGCCCGGCGGGTTGTGCTGGCCCACCACAAGCCCGGCCGCACCGATGACGCACTCGACACGCTGGCCCGCCGCGTCGCCGTCGGCCCTGGCTACGTCACCGTGGCCGCCGAGGGAGAAATAATCGACCTGTGAACCAATCTCATCCACACGGCGAAGCCGTGCCATCCGCGACGGCCTGCCGGGAGGCCGGCCCGAGCGGATGGCACGCGGGGGGGTCTGGGGGGGTCGCCCCCCCGAGGCCAGCACCGTGGCTAGCGGGACCCCCGACGCGGTCGTCGTTGGGTCCGGGCCTAACGGCCTGGCTGCGGCCGTGACCCTGGCCCGGGCCGGGGTCAGCGTGCACGTCATCGAGGGAGCGGCCACACCCGGCGGCGGCTGCCGGACCGAGGAGCTGACCCTGCCGGGGTTCTGGCACGACGTGTGCTCGGCCGTGCACCCCCTGGCCCGCGTGTCGCCGTTCTTCACCGGCACCGACCTGGCGGCGCGCGGGGTCACGTTGCTGACCCCGAAGGTGGCCTTCGCCCATCCGCTGGACGGCGGGCGCGCGGGCGCGGCGTTCGGGTCGGTGGAGGAGACCGCGGCCGCGCTGGGCCCCGATGGTGCCGCCTACCGGCGCCTGGTTGAGCCGCTGGTGCGGGAGATGCCGCTGACGCTGCCGACCATCCTGGGGCCGTTGCGTAACGTGCCCAGTCATCCGTTGGCCATGGCGCGCTACGGCATCCCTGGCCTGCTGCCTGCCAGCGTGCTGGCCCGGCGGTTCCAGGGCGACGAGGCCAAGGTGCTGGTGGCGGGCACCGCCGCGCACGCCATGCTCCCGCTCACCGCGCCGCTGACCAGTGCTTTCGGCACGCTGTTCCTGATGACCGCGCACACGGTGGGCTGGCCGGTGGTGGAGGGCGGCAGCGCCCGGATCATCGACGCCCTGGTGGGTGAGCTCACGTCGCTCGGCGGCCGGGTCGAGACCGGCCGCTGGGTGGAGTCGCTGGACAGCCTGCCCCGGGCCGGGGCGGTGCTGCTGGACGTGACCCCGCGCCAGCTCCTGGCTCTGGCCGGCCGCAGGCTCGGCGGCCGGGAGCGCCGGGAGCTGGAGCGCTTCCAGTACGGCCCCGGGGTCTGCAAGGTTGACTGGGCCCTCAGCGGGCCGGTGCCCTGGGACGCCGCGGCCTGCCGGGAAGCGGGCACGGTGCACGTGGGCGGCACGTTCGCCGAGGTCGCCAGGAGCGAGTCCGATGTGGCGGCGGGCCGGCATCCGGAGTCTCCCGTTCTGTCTGGTGACCCAGGCGGGCGTGGTCGACCCCGGCCGGGCCCCGGGCGGGAAGCAGACGCTGTGGGGGTACTGCCATGTGCCGTCCGGCTCGACCGTGGACATGTCCGGCCGGATCGAGGCGCAGATCGAGCGGTTCGCACCCGGGTTCCGCGACCTGATCCTGGCCAAGTCGGTCCGCACGGCCGCCGAGATGGAGCGTTACAACCCGAACGACGTGGGCGGGGACGTCAGCGGCGGCGCGGCCACGCTGCGCCAGACCCTGTTCCGGCCCACGGCGCGGTGGAACCAGTACCGCACGGGGCTGCCCGGCGTGTACCTCTGCTCGTCATCCACCCCGCCGGGCGGCGGGGTGCACGGGATGTGCGGAGACTGGGCGGCCCGCACCGTCCTGGCCGACCTCGGCGTGAAAGCCTGACCGGCCGCCGCCGCGGGTCCGGCGCGGATCCCCGTCGGCCCGCCTGCCCACCCGAGCACCCGCCCGTCCGGACCGGACGCGACCCCGAGTTATGGGAGGATCTTCGCGCATGCGGTGACCGCACCCGGAACCGGAGGATGGGTTCATGCGCGACGAGAAGATCGGCGACTATCTGGATCAGCTCGCCGACCGCGTGCCGGCCCGGGCGGCGGCGCTGCGGCCGCCCTGCACGCCGCGGTGGGCGCGGCCCTGCTCGGCATGGTCGCCAGGTACAGCACCGGCGAGCAGTACGCCGCGGACCAGGAGACGATCAGCCGGATCGTCACAGAATCCGACGAGCTGCGCAGCATCGCGCTCCGGCTGGCCGAGGCGGACGCGGAGGCGTTCAGCGCGGTGACCGACGCCTACCGGATGCCCAGGTCCACCGAGGCGGAGAGCGCGGACCGGTCCGCCGCCCTGGCCAAAGCTCTGGTCGGCGCGGCGTGGCCGCCGACCCAGGTCATCCGCATCGCGGGGATGGTGGTCGATCTCGCGGAGGCGCTGGCCGCGATCGGCAACCGCAACGTGGCCAGCGACGTGGCGGCCGCGGCCGAGGCGGCCCGGGCGGCGGCGGCCACGGCCCGGGTCAACGTGGAGATCAACCTGGCCAGCATCACCGACGCGCAGGCCAGCCTGGAGATGATCGCCGAGGCGGACAAGGCCGACGGCGTCATCAGCCGGGCCGAGCAGGTCACCAACGCCGTCCGCGAGCAGATCCGCGCCTGAGCGGCGCCGGCTGACGGCCGGCCGGGCCAGCCTGGGCAGCAGGCCAGATCCGGACCGCTGGCAGGGGAACCCGCGGGCCTGCTCCTTCGTGCTTGATGGGCGAAGGGAGGACGGCCAATGGCAGATGAGCGAACGGTGGGGGAGCTTGAGCTCTTCCTCGCCGAGCGGGCCGACCGGCTGATGCGTGCGGCGGTCCTGCTGACGGGCAGCCGCGAAGCCGGCCAGGACCTGCTGCAGACCGCGCTGGAGCGACTCATCCGGCACTGGCGCAGGCTCGACGGCGACCCCGAGGCGTACCTGCGCCGGACCCTCTACAACCTGGCTGCTGACGACTTCCGGCGCCACGGCAGGCTGCAGCGCAAGCTGCTCCTGATCAGGGCCGGGACCCAGCCGCCAGCAGACCCGATCACCGAGGTAGACCTGCGCGACGCGCTGGTGCGCATCATGCTCCAGCTGCCGTCGCGGCAGCGGGCGGTCCTGGTGCTCAGGTACTGGGAGCAGCTGACCGAGGCCGAGACCGCCGCCGTGCTCGGCTGGCCGGAAGGCACCGTCAAGTCGGCCGCCTCCCGCGGGCTGCGGCGGCTCCGGGAGCTCGCCGACGGCTGGCAGCAGGCAGAAGGCGGCCCCACTCAGAACTAGCCCAGGCAAGGTTAAGGGGACACGACCATGAACACTGACGTTGAGGACCTGCTGCGCGATGGCATGGAGAGGTTCACCGGGGAGGTGCGGGCACCCGCTGGGCTGGCCCGTGCCGCCGGCCGGCTTCACCGGCGGCGGCGGGCCGCGCGGGCCGCGATGGTCAGCGCGACCGCCGCCGTGATCGCCGCGGCGGCCATGATCGCCGCGACCGGCATTGCCGGCGGGACTTCGGCCCGACCGGCCCCAGCGCTGCCGAGGCGCGCACGGTGGCGTACGTGACCAGCCGGGTCAAGAATGCGCTGGCCAGCGAGAACCTGGTCTATGCCGCGCGGTCGACAGACCACGATCGGGGGATCCACCGTCACGTGGGCCACCTGGGCGCATGGTTCCCGGGGCCAGTTTGTGGAATTCGCCGGGAGCACTTGGTGCACATCCAGCGGGGCATGCACCCACCGCGGCGGATCCGGGCTCACCCTAGCGTCGGGAACCGCCCTGGTCCACGGGAAGCTCACCAGCGTCTACGTCACCTACTACAACCGGAAGTGGAGCGTGCTGCCGTTGTCCAAGCCGGCCCGCGCGTGCTCGACGACGGCCGCGCTCGAGACGGGCGGCCCCTCGATCCCGACCAGCAAGTGGTCGAACTTCATCGCCGCGACGCTCGCCTGCGGCGCGGGCTCCGTGACCGGGCATGTCTGGGTCGACGGCGTGGAGACCACGAAGATCACCGGGAAGCCGGTCACCATCAGGCTGCCGGCGGGTGAGGCCAGGAGTCTCGGCGAAAAGTGGCTGACGGTCCGGTGGACCTGGTACGTGAACCCCACGACGTATCTGCCGGTGCGCTTGGACAGCTCGGGGACGACGTTCGGCGGCCGGTGGCCCCGCTCGACCAGCTCGTCGGTGACCGACGTCACGTGGCTGCCGCCGACCGCGGCGAACATCGCCAAGACCCTGGTCACGATCCCGGCCGGCTTCCGCCAGGTGAGCTCGCCGGCCGACCAGTAGCCCGTCGGGGGCCCGTCCCGCCCGCCCGGCATGCGATGCGCCGGGCGGGCGGTCGGCGTTTACCTAGCGCCTGCCTCGCCCGGTTCGGCCTGGCTCCCTGGCGCAGCCGGGCCGCGGAGCCGGGTCACGTGCTCGCGGATGACCTCCTCCATCAGCCCGTAGAAGTCCACGATCAGCCGCAGTTCGTCGTCGGTGTAATGGCCGACCACCCCCTGCCAGTCCTGGACCAGCGGCAGGAAGACCGGGGCGACATCCTGCAGGGCCCGGTCGAGCACCAGGCGGATGACCACCCGGCGGCGGTCTCTGGGATCGCGCTCCCGGCGCACGTAGCCCGCCTCCTCTAGCCGATCCGCCACCCCGGTGATCGAGGCTGTGGTCAGCCCGGTGGCCCTGGCCAGCTCACCGGCGGTCATCTGCCCGGCAAAGCTCAGGATGTTCAGGCAGTTCAGGTCTGTCGCGTTGACACCGATCCGGTCCGCGGCGGCCTGGCCCATGAGCTGCATCAGGGAACCTGTCTTGCGGAACCCCTCCCCGAACTTGGCTGCCAGCTGGGCGCGCTCAGGACGGCCGTGCCGACGGCCTCAATCCACGCCGCGTCCCAGTCGTGCTGATCGTCGTCCTGCTCACCATCTGGCGGCCGGGGCAGCTCCTCCGACATGATCAAGCTCCCTATTTATTAAGCTAGCTAGACAATGACTTGCTGAGAATGTTAAGTTCCCTAGTAATCAAGATACATCCACGAACCGGAGAAGGACATGTCTTCCGACGCTCAGGTCCTGGCACCTCCCGCGAGCGACGGCGTTGATCCGCGGCGCTGGCTGACCCTGGTCATCCTGCTGCTGGCCGCCTTCATGAACCTGCTCGACGTCTCGATTGTCAACATCGCGATCCCGTCCATCCAGCGGGACCTGAACGCCAGCTACGCCGACGTGCAGTGGGCGCTGGCCGGGCTACACCCTGGCCTACGCGCTGGTCCTGATCACCGGCGGCCGCCTCGGCGACACGTTCGGCCGTAAGCGGCTGTTCCTGATCGGCGTGACCGGCTTCACGATCATGTCGGCGCTATGCGGGGCCGCGCAGAGCCCTGGCCAGCTCATCGCCTGCCGGGTCGTGCAGGGTGCGATGGGCGCGATCATGGTCCCGCAGGTCCTGGCCGTGATCCAGGTCACCTTCCCGCCCCGGGAGCGGATCAAGGCGCTGGCCGGCTTCGGGATCACCGCGGGCCTCGGCACGGTCAGCGGGCCGCTGCTGGGCGGCCTGCTCATCCAGCACAACCTGTTCGGCCTCGGCTGGCGCACGATCTTCCTCATCAACGTCCCGGTCGGCATCATCGCCGTGGCCGCCTCGGCCGTGCTGGTCCGCGAGTCGCGGGCCCCGCAGCCGCCGAAGCTGGACCCGGTCGGCGTCGCCCTCGATCAGCGCCGCGCTGCTGCTCCTGCTCTACCCGCTGGTCGAGGGGCGCCAGCTCGGCTGGCCGCTCTGGACGCTCATCGCGATGGCCGCGTCGGCCCCGGTGTTCGCCCTGTTCATCGGCTACGAGCGATCAAGACCCGCCGGGACGGCTCGCCGCTGGTGCCGCTGAGCCTGTTCCGCGAGCGCGGGTTCAGCGTCGGCATGGCCAGCTCGGTCGCGTTCTTCCTCGGCATCGCCTCGTTTGGCCTGGTGCTGACGCTGTTCCTGCAGATCGGGCTCGGCTTCACGCCGCTGCACGCCGGGCTGACGTTCCTGCCGTTCTCGGTCGGCGTGCTCGTCTCCTCGGGCGTGGCCGCGCGGCTGGCGCCGCGGTTCGGGCGCGGGGTCACCATGGCCGGGGCGCTGATCATCGCCGCCGCGATGGCCACGGTGATCGGGATCGTGCACCACTACGGCCGGCGGTCACCACCTGGGAGCTCACGCCCGCCCTGTTCCTGGCCGGCATCGGCCTGGGCACGGTGATCGCGCCGCTGACCGACATCGTGCTGGACCGGGTGTCGAGGCAGGACGCGGGCTCGGCGTCCGGCGTGTTCAACACCGGCCTGCAGCTGGGGCAACTCGATCGGCATCGCGCTGGTCGGAGTGATCTTCTTCGGCCTGCTCGGCAGCCAGTCCGGGCCCGCGGCCACCGCGGTAGCGCCCCAGCTGCGGACCGGGCTGGTGGCCGCGGGCGTGCCAGCGCGGTACACCGGTCCGATCGAGACCCAGTTCCGCAGCTCTGCCTGCACGACCGGCTGGTCGCCGCCGACCCGACGGCCACGCCCGCGTCCTGCAGGCCGGCCGGTGCGGCCCAGACCCTGCCTCCGGCCGCCCACCAGGTCATCGCGGCCGCGGGCGGCAACGCGGTGCGCCACGACTTCGCCGCCGCGCTGGTCCGCACGCTCTGGTTCCAGGTCGGCGTGTTCCTGCTGAGCTTCCTGCTCATGCTGGGCCTCCCGCGCCGCGCAGCCGGCGCCGCGCCGAGGAGCTGACCGCGGCGCCGGCTGGGCCCGGCGGCCGCCGGGGACGAGGGCATCGTCCGAGTCTGCCGGCCGGCCGTATCGAGTCGGCCGCGGCGCACCCGGGCCGCGGCCCACCACCCCGGCGGAAGGAGCTGACATGAGGATCACGATCCTGGGCGCGACGGGAGGCGAGATCGGCGGCCACCTGCTGACCTGGGCCCTCGAGGACGGGCACCAGGTGCACGTGCTCGCCCGCAACCCGGAAGCGCTGAAACCGGACGTGCTGACCTCGAGCGCCCAGGTTGCGGGGGCGCGGGTCTCGGACCCGCTGAACTCGGACCCGCTGAACCCGGACACGCCGAACTTGGACACGCCGAACTTGGACACACGGGCCGCGGCCGCACGGGGCCCGCCGCGGGCCTGATCGTCACCCGGGGCGACGCGCTCGACTCCGCCGCGGTGGCCGAGGCGGTGGCCGGGGCCGACGCCGTCCTCTCAGCGCTCGGCCCCCGCGGCGCTAAGGCCCCCGGGCTGCTGGCCGGGGCCGCCGCGAACACCGTCGCGGCCATGCGGAAGACCGGGGCCAGGCGCCTGATCTGTGTGTCGGCCGCTGGCGCCTTCATCACCGGCGACCCGCACATGAACTGGCTGGTCAAGCAGCTCCTGCCGCGGATCCTGGCCAAGCCGTTCGCGGACGTGCGCCGGATGGAGGACCTGGTCAGGGAGTCCGACCTGGACTGGACGCTCGTGCGGGCGACCAGGCTCGTCAACACACCGTTGACTGGCCGGTACCGGGTCGC